>JADJFA010000025.1 GCA_016708875.1 Lewinellaceae bacterium | reverse complement strand
CTCAACCTGCCTTCCACCGATGAAGAGTACCTCACCAATGCCTACAACCCGGAAGTTTACCTCCAAAACCCGCATCGTTCAGCATCACCCATACTATCAACTGGAACGGCTTGTGTTTCTTGCCAGCCAGAAGCATCTTACGGCACACAAACAAGGGGCAGAGGTCTTGGTGGATGCTGCATACCCTTCTCGCTGTGCTCGACTATAAAATCCCTGATCTCGGCTGCGATTATTGGGGCACGAGTTTGCACACCCTCAGCGCCCTATGGCAGGGGCATGATGGGTGCGCATGAAAAATTGCTGGCCTGTAGTCACCGTTTTCCAGCCCTGAACCGGACAGTCCTGATATCCGGAAGCCTGAGAACCTCGGCACCCGGAGTTTCTGATCGAGATGGCCATCGGTTACTCGCTGGACGGTATTAACATGATCGGCTCAAAACGCAAGCAAGAGCGACTGCATTTTTTAAAAATTACTGGATGAGCTGGTGCAGGACGTGCCGGGTATCAAAGTTTATACTTCACCAGACCCAAAATGGAGTGCGCCATCGGCAATTTTGCTTTGAAGGCAAAAGCCGGGTGGAAAATCGCCGATACCCTTTTCAACAAAACACAAAATCCACACCGTCGCCATCGAGTGGGAGAAAGTCAGCGGTGTGTGTTACGCCAAACGTATACGACTACCGAGGAACTGGACAAACTGCGAAGGCGGTAAGGGGATGGGGTTTGAATTAGGCTCTAAAATGTCTTGGTTTGTCCTCAATGTCACCAGAGAAGAAGGTTGAAGTGGGAAATCAGGGCGTTACTTTTGCACTAAATTCAGATTATGGGAATCTCGATTCAGGTGAAACTCCGATATTATTGGTCGCCTGGCCACTTCCAGACGACGAGAATCTTATCGAACTGTGATCGAAAATTTGCTTTTTGATGAAACAGACTCGCTGATAACAGGTGCTTAACGAAGTTGAGTCGGCCTTACTATCCAGATCGAGTAAGCCGTTATCATGCGGACGCTGACGATGAAATTTCGCGGACACGAAGTAAAAGCAAGCCCTGCAAGCAAAACCATGCAATACGCCGTTAAATTCTCCTGTCTGGCAATCGAGGACTTGCGGGAAATATGTGATTGGTACGAGGACAAATCGGCTGGCCTTTCTGACCGATTTTTGGATACGCCTAATTGACACTGACCAAATTCAAGCTGACAACCCGCAAATGATTTTATAGAAAAAGAGGGCGGAGTACGAATGGCACTGTTTTCACAAATTTCTTCTATAAAAGTTTTCTATATGGTGAATGAAACAAAACGCCCGTGCGTAACACGTGCTGATGCATCGAGCGCGCCACCCGAATGTGTGGCAAAAACGGTTATGAATTTTCATTCACACACAAAATTTCTACTTCGATATGAAACATATTCTTTTCTAAATTGACAAACGCCGTAGCCCGCATCACCTTTCAATCGCCCTCAGGTGTTCAATTCTATGCACCACGCCATGCGAAAGGAAATCCTGAGAGCTTTTGGATACTTGTGAAAACGACCCGCGATCCGGGGCAGTGTACCTCACCGGCACGGGTAAGCTTTGCGCCGGAGAGGATTTGCGAGGAGGTAACCGACCCGAACGGTCCTCCTTGGCTGAGATCATTTCACGGGTTACAAACCCGATCGTATTGAGAATCCGGCATTTGGAAAAGCCAGTAGTGGTGCCGTGAACGGTGTGGCGGCAGGTGCCGGCGCCAATATTGCCCTTGCTTGCGACATCACCGTAGCTACCGCCTCGGCCTCATTTACCCAGGCATTTTCCAAAGCCTCGGCCCTGATCCCGGACAGGGGCGGAACCTGGACTTTTCCGCGCCTTGTCGGGCTTTCAACGTGCAACGGCATTGATGATGCTTTCTGATAAAATTCCGGCCACGGAAGCCTCAGCGAGGGGATGATCTGGAAGATTTTCCCGACGAAAGTTTTGCTGAAGATAGCCTTAAATTGGCCGAAACACTGGCGCAAACGCCCGTTAATATGGACTTGCACTTACCAAACAGGTTTTGAATCAAAGTTTCTCCAACGATTTCCACTGACCAAACCGCTGTGGAAGACCGACTTCAAACCCTGGCTGGTAAAACGGAGGATTACCACGAAGGCGTAGCGGCGTTTTTGGAGAAGCGGAAGCCGGTGTTTAAGGGAGCTTAGAAGTGACACTTTTTAAAAAAGTGTCACTTCTAACCGCTTCAATATGCGGCGAGGAGAAAAGGATCCCCATTGCTTTGTGTACTGCCACTGCAACTGCCACTCTTGCAACCCTACGTCCTTTTTCAAAAACTCTCCATCATCCCGCCCGACTACGTTCCGCAGCAAGGGCGATGCCCGAAAATTTTGGACAACATTGACAGTGGTGTTCATAATCGTGTTGATTTTCAGTCCCGAACTGGCGTTATCGCCTCTGTTTTCTGATCGAGTATCCACTGTATTGGCGGCGAGTACAAACAGCTGAATCCGGCATCCCGGGGCGTTACCAAACATGGAATTGACGTAAGCAAATGGCAAAGTCGCGTGGACTGAAACGGGTGAAGAAACATGAAGGTGGGAAGTATACGTGTCACATTTGCTTTCATGAAAGCCACGGAGGGTACCTGGACGAAAG
Organism: Lewinellaceae bacterium; assembly: GCA_016708875.1. Lineage (GTDB taxonomy): Bacteria > Bacteroidota > Bacteroidia > Chitinophagales > Saprospiraceae > M3007. Next base: position 49,721 of record JADJFA010000025.1, on the reverse strand, counting down.
ACCCGAATTTGAACGGAACTTCGAAAGGCGCACGGGAAGCAGGCATTATTCGGGGCGCGTATCACTTTTCCTTCCCGATATCAGTGTCAAAGACCAGGTCTGCAATTTAGTCGGGCGGTCAAGTTGAAATCGGGTGGATTTACCGCCTGTGGTAGACATCGAAGAGACACGCGGAATGAACAAGATCCCAGATTCAAAAATACACCAAGGAATTCCTTGAACCGCTTGAAAAACATTAACATCCGCCCGATCCTGTACCACAAACCGAGATTTTACAAAAACTATTTCGCCGGAATCGAGGAGGCATTTAAAGGCTATCGCTTTGGATCGTCACCACTACCAGGTGGATTTTGACACGCCCGGCGAGGAAGATATGGCATTTCTGGCAGCACAAAGCTCTCGGGGTAAAGTGAACGGCATCAACGAATTGGTGGATTGTAAATGTGTTCAATGGTGATAGTTTGAATTGAGGAAATTGTGTACCCTAGAGAAGGCGCTGGATGAGAGATATTTACGAGATGTTATGAGGATTTATCTTTGAGTGATACTGGTAACATCTGCGAAAACAGCTCGTGTAAAATCTGCCCACCCTTTGCTCAATTTTGCACCTGAATTGCACAAAAATGACCTTGTCCGAGTACAAATATAAACTCTACCTCCCAAACCCTTCATGAACTCTATCAACCCTCACTAACTTTTAGCAATTTTGCGCCCTTTTTCAAAAAAAAATTTATTAGGGGATGCTATCAGTAAACAACGTTTCAGTTCAATTTGGGAAACGCGTGCTCTTTGACGACGTTAATCTGAAATTTGTAAAGGGCAATTGTTATGGCGTAATCGGGGCGAATGGAGCCGGCAAATCCACCTTTTTGAAAGTGCTTTCTGGGGAAATCGAAAGTACCCGGGGCAACCTGGAAATAACGCCCGGAGAGCGCATGGCCGTTTTGAGCCAGAACCACTTTGCGTTTGATGAATACCCGGTGCTTGACACCGTGATCATGGGGCACCGGCGGCTCTATGATATTATGCAAGAAAAAAACGCCATTTACGACAATCCCAATGCGAGCGAAGCCGACTCAATGCGGGCGGCAGAACTCGAACATGAATTTGGCGAAATGAATGGCTGGATGGCCGAAACCGACGCGGCTGAGTTGCTCAGCAATCTGGGCGTACATGAATCCCTGCACAATAGGTTGGTGAAAGACCTGAACGGTTCAGAGCGCGTAAAGGTGTTGCTCGCACAAGCACTGTTTGGCTCCCCTGATATTCTGCTGATGGACGAACCGACCAACGATTTGGATGCGGAAACTTCCGACTGGCTCTGTGATTTTCTCGCTGATTACCAGAATATAGTCATCGTTGTATCCCACGACCGCCACTTCCTGGATATGGTGTGTACCAATATTGTGGACGTGGATTTTGGCAAGATCCGGATGTTCACCGGCAACTACACATTCTGGTACGAGGCCAGTCAGCTCATGTCTCGGCAAATGGCCGATAAGAACAAAAAAGTGGAGACAAAACGCCAGGAGATGATGGAATTTATCGCGCGCTTCTCGGCCAATGCTTCTAAATCCAAACAAGCCACCAGCCGTAAAAAAGCCCTGGAAAAATTGAATCTGGAGGAGTTGCAAGTGTCGAGCCGCCGCTACCCCTATATTGCATTCAGACCCGAAAGAGAACCCGGTGATGTTATCCTGAATGTCGAAAAACTGTCGAAAAGGAATAACACCGGTGAATACCTTTTCAAAGACCTGTATTTGCGTTTCAATAAAGGCGAGAAAATTGCCGTGTTGAGCCGTAATGCATCTGCTGTAACTGCCTTTTTCGATATTCTCGCTGGAGAGGACAAGAACTTTGAAGGCGAATTCCAATACGGACAGACGATCCAACGCCAATATCTCCCCAACGATAACAGCGAATATTTTGCTGGCGATCAGGATATGAACCTGATTGATTGGTTGCGGCAGTATTCCAAGGACAAAGACGAGTCGTTTATACGCGGATTTCTTGGGCGCATGTTGTTCGGTGGCGAGGAGGTATTCAAGCGCTCCGGCGTATTGTCAGGAGGCGAAAAAGTGCGTTGTATGATGTCGAAAATCATGCTTTCCAATCCTAACTTTTTGATTTTGGACGAACCGACCAATCACCTTGATCTGGAGTCTATTACGGCATTGAACAATGGTTTGCAGGAGTTTGTCGGCAACATCATTTTCACTTCCCATGACTATCAGATTCTGGACTCGGTAGCCAACCGCATTATTGAAATCACGCCGAATGGTCTCATTGATCAGTACATGAGCTATCACGATTATGTACACAGTGAAAAAGTGATTCAATTGAAAGCTGAGATGTATGAGGATGGGGTGATGGTTTAGACCTTGGGAACACTGATGACACGGATTAGACACGGATTAAACAGATCAAATTAATCCGTGTCATCTGTGTTCCAATAGTATCGGTTAGGTTAAACCTTGGTTAATCAGAACCTAACTTTTAGAAGTCGGTCTACATTTGTCACCGCTTTAACTTTCCCACCACCTAATTTTTCCGTCAATTTTTTAGCAATGAAAAAAACGTTCCTTTTGTTGGCCTTAATTTTTACGGCCAGCTCCATTTTCGCACAGAAAACACTGCCTTCTGCCAACATTAAAACCCTTGAAGGTCAATCGCTTAATGTGCAAGAACTTGGCAAAACTGGTAAAATAACCGTTATCAGCTTCTGGGCCACCTGGTGCTCCCCCTGCAAAAAAGAACTGGACGCCATCATGGATTACTACGAGGACTGGCAGAAAGATTACGACATGGAACTTGTAGCTATCAGCGTAGACGATGCCCGCTCCGCCGCCAAGGTTCCCGCCATGGTAAAAGAAAAGGGATGGAAATACCGCGTCCTGCTCGACCCTTCCAAAGAATTACAGACGGTAGCCAATATACAATCCGTGCCCTACACTTTCGTGCTTGACCAAAAGGGCAACATCGTCTTCGAGCATACGGGCTACACACCCGGCGATGAGCTGGAACTGGAAGAACTTTTCAAGGAATTGAAGAAAAAGGGGTAAACCGTATCGCATTTTCCAACCACATAGTTCACAATAGAACACATAGTTTTAAACGCTCGATTTTCGAACTATGTGTTCTATTGTGAACTATGTTGTTGGAAAACCCGCCACCAATTGCCCCACTTGCCACACATCCTCAAAAGAATTGTACAACGGCACAGGTGCAAATCGAATCACGTTTGGTTCACGCCAATCTGCAATCACGCCTTTTTCTGCCAGAAAATCGAAGAGCGCTTTTCCACGATTATCTGTGAGTAGCGAGAGTTGACAACCACGCTGGGCTGGTTCGCTTGGTGTGATGATTTTGAACAAGTTACGCCCGCTATCTGCTTCTTTCAGCACTTGTTCGAGAAAGCCCGTGAGTTGCAGACTTTTGGCCCGCAGGTTTTCTATTCCCGCCGCATCAAAAATATCAAGACTGGCTTTGTGCGCAGCAAAGGAAAAAATTTGCGCATTACTCAGTTGCCAACCTTCCGCGCCAGGCATTGGGCGAAACCCCTTTTTCATCTTAAAACGCTCGGTTTCATCGTGTCCCCACCAGCCTGCAAATCGCGGCAAATCAGGTGAATTGGCGTGCCGCTCGTGTACAAATGCACCCGATGGTCCACCAGGCCCTGAGTTCAGGTATTTGTAACTGCACCAAACGGCAAAGTCGGGTCCCCACTCGTGCAATTGGAGCGGCAAATTGCCCGCAGTATGCGCCAGGTCAAAGCCCACTTTCGCCCCAACGCGATGCCCAGCAGCGTTATTTTTCCAAATCGTAGAATTGCCCGGTGTAGTAATTAACCCCACCAAACATAACGAGCGCAACGGTATCTCCCTCATTTTCAATAATTTCTACAATATCTTCTATTCGCAAAGTATCCTCGCCAGTACGAGGGGCAACTTCCACGATGGCTTTTTCCGGATCGTAGCCATGCCATTTTACCTGAGTTTCCATCGCGTACTGATCGCTGGGGAAAGCACCCGCTTCCATCACGATTTTGTAGCGAGTAGGGGTAGGTCGGTAAAACGACGCCATCATCAAATGTAGGTTCACGGTCAGGGTATTCATCACCACTACCTCGTGCGGGAGTGCGCCGACAAGCCGTGCGCTTTGTGCCGTTAGGAATTTGTGGTAGTGCATCCAGGGCAATTCACCGCGAAAGTGGCCTTCCACACCGTGTTCGGCCCATTGGTCAAGTTCGTGCAGAAGGGCCTGGCGGACCGTTTTAGGTTGGAGGCCGAGGGAGTTGCCACAGAAATAGCGAACATCGTTACTGATATTCTCAATTGAAGTGAGACTATCAGTATTGGAATATTTCGGAAAAATAAACTGCTCGCGAAAGTGCTTGAGCGGGTCTTTCGCATCGAGTGCGCGGGCAAAGGCAAGGGTATTTTCGTAGTGCATATTATTCATGCTGAATTTGAAGCCGCAAAGTTGGCAATTCTATGGCCTCCATGGTTTGCCTCCTGTTGAGTTCTTCAAATTTTTGCTATATTTGGCCACTTCATTTGTTAGGCCACTATGCATTTTACTTACCCGACCATTCTTCTTGCTGCTGCAATCTTCATTATCCTCAACTTAGTGGCCAGCCGTTTTGCCGCGCGATTTGGAGCACCGACCTTGCTGGCAACCCTCGCCCTTGGACTTGCATTTGGCAATGGTGGCAGTTTTGATTTTGACTATAATTACCCGACGCTCACCCTGCATTTGAGCGAACTCGCGCTTTGTATTATCATTTTTACGGGTGGTTTTGAGGCCAATTGGAAGTCATTCCGCCCGATTCTATGGCAAGGAATCTCTCTGGCAACACTGGGCGTAGTGACGACCATGTTTGTAATTGCAGCGCTCGCACATTGGCTGCTGGACTGGCCCTGGTTGTATTCGTTGCTACTGGGCGCCGTGGTTTCTGCAACGGATGCTGCTGCCGTTTTTTCAATCATGGAAAACACCAACCTCAAGCTTAAATCCGGGGTACGCGAAGTCCTTGAATTGGAATCCGGTGCGAACGATCCCATGGCTTTTTTCCTGACACTTAGTATCACTGCCATGCTTTTGCCCGGCAGTGCAGGAATTAATTCCTTTTCTCTGGTTGGCGATTTTATTCAAACCATGGTGGTGGGATTGGGCACGGGTTTATTGGCGGGTCGGCTGATACACTTACTGGTGATACGAATTCCACTCAAACGTGGTCAATTCCCCATCGTATTGCTTGCCTGGGTAGTTATCTTGTACGCGGTGAATGACCTGCTGGGCGGCAGTGCGTTTTTATCGGTGTACGTGGCGGGCGTCATTTTGGGAAATTCTCCCTGGGCACAACGCGACATCAACATCCACTTCTTCGAAAGCCTGGCCTGGCTGATGGAAACCAGTTTGTTCCTGATTTTGGGCCTACAGGTATACGTACGGGATTTGCCTGCGGTAATTATGGAAGGGCTTATGCTCGCGGCTGCACTTATTTTTATAGCGCGACCAATTGGGGTTGGTCTCTCCCTGTCGTTTTTCAAAAATGTGGGTTGGCAGGCTAAAATGTTTTACGCCTGGGTAGGCTTGCGTGGGGCAACACCCATCGTTTTTGCCCTCATTCCAGTTGTTTTTAAAGTACCCGACGCAGCCAAGATATTCAACATCGCATTTGTGATAGTCATCGCGTCCATTCTGGTGCAGGGTACTACGGTAGCGTTTGCGGCAAGGTTGACAGGTGTGAAAAAGCCGACCAATTAAAAGAGGTTGTTCAAGATAACAGTGCGTGTTGCACCACGTACACTGCTACACCGGCTAAATACCCTACGGCCGCCAAAAAGAAATGCGTTTTAAATACCAGAAAAAATTGATGTTATCCATGCCCATTGCGGCCACACCCGCTGCCGATCCAATGATGAGTGTACTACCGCCAGTGCCCGCGCAATAAGCGATGAGTTCCCAGAAAAAACTGTCGGGAGGGTAGGTATTCAGGTCGTACATTCCCTGGGCCGCAGCCACGAGTGGCACGTTGTCAACGATGGCTGAAAGAAAGCCTATCAACACACCAATGGCCGTGATATTTCCGACCGTGTGGTCGAGCCATTCAGCCAAATGGTGCAGTGTGCCCACACTTTCGAGTGCGGTAACGGCCACCAAAATTCCAAGGAAGAACAAAATACTGGGTGTATCAATCTTGCGTAAGGCGTGATTCACGGAACGTGGGCCTTTTTCGACTTCATCTTTTGAGCTATGGATCAGTTCCGTCAGCACCCACATTGCACCGAGGCCGAGCAGCATACCCATGTAGGGCGGCAAGTGCGTGACTGTTTTAAAAATAGGGACAAAAAGCAGGGCCCCGATCCCCAGTCCAAATACGGAATTTCGTTCAAAAAGGGTAGTACTCAAGTGGTTGTGGTTTTCCAGAACTGGTTTCTGTACTTTGCCTTTCATTTTCCTGGAAAGCAAGAGGAGCGGGACGAGCAGGCAAACCAAACTGGGCAGGAAAAGCATTTTAACAATGTTCAATGCTGTGATTTGACCTCCGATCCAAAGCATGGTGGTGGTCACGTCTCCCAAGGGAGACCAAGCGCCTCCTGCATTGGCAGCAATGACTACCATGCCCACCAGTAAAAGACGATCTTCACGATCCTCCACAATTTTCCGCAACAAACTGACCATCACGATGGTAGTCGTCAGGTTGTCGAGAATGGCTGAAAGGAAAAATGTGATGAAACAGGTGATCCATAAAAGCCGCCGCTTATCGGTAGTGCTGATGCGTTTTGTGACAAGATCGAAACCATCGTGCGCGTCAATCAACTCCACGATGACCATAGCGCCGAGCAGAAAAAACAAGATGCCCGATATGGTGGAAAGATGTTCGGCCAACTGACTCGAAACCAATTCTTTATCCGTCTCGGAGAGGATGTACACCGTCCAGCAAAGCACTCCGGTGAGGAGCGCGCTGGCAGCCTTGTTGATTTTTATGCCGTGTTCAAATGCAATGGCCAAATAGCCAAGTACAAAAATCAAAATCATTAGCAATTCCATAAGCAAACGATGTGAACATGGATCCTAATTAGGGATGGACCCATAGTAAATTGAGTACGTTAATGCAGCTTGGCCTTGAAAGCCGCCCATAGATCAACCGATGTTTTAATCGCCATAAATCCAAACATGAATGCGTGTTCCGTTTTGAACAGACCGTATTTATGTATTAGGAAAGACAAGAAAGCTCCTGCCAGCAAACCAACATGGATGACCATGCTGCGCAAATCGAAGGTCGTGCGCAAGGTACTGACATCAGTTGTTTCAAAATTTTTGTTTTGGTAAAAATCCCGCCAAAACAGCCAGACCTGAATCCCCATAAAAAGCAAAAGATTGAGGTTAAAAACCTGGTTTCGGAAGATTAGCGTGATGATATTCTCGATGTAACTGTCTTTTGGGGCAAACACAAAACCACCAATCACCACTACAAAAACGAAATAAACGAACAACAAAAAGAACCGCCCACGCGCCGAACTTTCGCCTTCTCGCACCACTATTTCATTTTCTTTTTGCAAAAGAAAAGGCCGCAGTTGGCGCAATTTCAGCACACCAAACACCGTCAGCACCAGTTCTTCCCACCACCACATGTAGAGAATAGGGAAAAAATGCCAGCCCAGCACCAGGATACCGTACACTTGCAAGGCATTGGAAACCAGTGCGTAAATAATTGGCGGGACGGATTTCTCAGTAGAATCAGGAAGAATGCTGGTGTTTTCAGACATCGCTGTGAAATATTTCCGCAAAAGTAAAAATCGCGGCATTTTTGCGCGGCTCATCTACCAATCACCCCTCCTCCGCTAAAGCTACGGCGGGTAAACAATCCACCAATCACCAGTCCACCAATCACCACCATGCAAGGCCCAGCCATTTTCCTCGCACAATTTATGGGTGACACTGCCCCATTCAATTCCCTCGAAAACATTTGCACTTGGGCCGCATCGCTTGGATACGTCGGAGTACAGATCCCTACCTGGGATGCACGCCTGATAGACCTTGAAAAAGCCGCCAGCAGCAAAACCTATTGCGATGAGTTGCGTGGGCGTGTGGAAGCATGCGGAGTGAAAATTACCGAACTCAGCACGCACCTTCAAGGCCAACTTGTGGCAGTAAATCCGGCCTACGATCTCATGTTTGACTCCTTTGCGCCCGAACACCTGCGTGGCAATCCCAAGGCCCGCACCGAATGGGCCATCCAAACCTTGAAATATGCAGCAAAAGCCAGTCAGAACCTTGGATTGAATGCCCACGTTACTTTTTCGGGAGCACTTTTATGGCCTACTGTCTATCCCTGGCCGCAACGGCCTAAAGGCTTGGTGGAGGCTGGATTCAAGGAATTGGCTGCTCGCTGGGTACCCATTTTGGATGTTTTCCATGAATGTGATGTTGACCTTTGCTATGAAATTCACCCTGGGGAAGACCTGCATGATGGGGTTACTTTTGAACGATTTTTAGCCGCCACGGGAAATCACCGTCGCTGTAATATCCTTTACGATCCCTCCCATTTTGTGTTGCAACAACTTGACTACCTGCAATTTATAGATTTATATCACGAGCGCATTAAAATGTTCCACGTCAAAGACGCAGAGTTTAATCCAAGCGGGCGCAGCGGGGTGTACGGCGGGTATCAGGACTGGGTGGATCGCCCAGGTCGCTTTCGCTCAACGGGCGATGGGCAGGTAGATTTTAAGTCCATCTTTTCCAAATTGACGCAATACAACTATAAAGGTTGGGCCGTTTTGGAATGGGAATGCTGCATTAAGGACTCCGAACAGGGGGCAAGGGAAGGAGCTCCGTTTATCGCAAGCCAAATCATCAAAGTGACGGAACGGGCATTTGATGATTTTGCGGGAGGGGCAGTAGATGACGCATTGCTACGGAGGATTATGGGTGTTTGAAAATTCGACCAACGCGTACACTATGAACCAATGAAAAGTTGAACTTTGTGCCGCTTTTCAGAAAAGTCAGTCTCACAACAATGGCTGCTCTTTCATGTTTAAGTAGATAATTTTTTGATTTTCAATGGGATACATAAAACAACAGTACGACCCACAGGTCCTCAAGCAACTCCCCCCAATAGTCAAATCGTACCAACTTCCAAATACGCGTAAGGCCATCATCCAAATCCTCAACTCGTTTTTGCCATTTGTGGCTATTTGGGTGGCCATGTACTTTTTGATTGACGTTTCTTTCTGGCTTGTTTTGCCTTTGGCTGCAATCAATGCCTTCTTCCTTGTTCGGATTTTTATCATTCAGCACGATTGCGGGCACCAGTCTTTCACCCCAAACCGGAAAGCAAACGACTTTATCGGCGAGGTGTGCAGTATGCTCAGTTTCATGCCATACCGCTACTGGGCCAAAAGCCACAACTTTCACCACGGTCACAACGGCATCCTTTGGGAACACCGCGACATTGGCGACATTAACTTGCTAACGGTCAATGAGTTTAAAGCACTCCCGCGCTGGAAGAAACTGCATTATGCGCTTTTTCGCAGTTTTCCGGTTTTATTCGTCATTGGGCCAGCATGGTACCTGCTCATTCAAAACAGGTTCCCGCTGATTCGTTTGAAAGGATGGGAACACGCCCACCGCGCACTGTGGAAGCACAATCTGCTGCTTATTGGCTTGCACGTTGGTATTATTTTGTTGCTGGGCTACAAAGCGTTTTTGATGGTTCACCTGCCTATTCTCCTGTTTTTCTCCGTCATCGCGATCTGGTTTTTTTACGTTCAACACCAGCACGAAACCGCCTACAAAGAGTGGAAAGACAAATGGGATTACATCCGCGCTGCGGTGCAGGGAAGTACTTTTTACAACCTGCCAAAAATGTGGCATTGGCTTACGGGTAACATAGGCTACCACCACATTCACCACCTCAATCCGCTTGTTCCCAATTATGAACTTGCGCGTTGCCACCACGAAAACCCAATTATGGACAAGGTGGCGAACAAGATCACGTTCATCCAAAGCCTGCGCTGTATGTTCAACAAATTCTGGGATGAAGAACAGGAACGCATGATCACTTACCGCGAATACTTCCGGAAGTACCGTAATAAAAAGTAAGGAAGAATTAACTTCCTTTTATAAGGTAAAGCCTTTCAAAATGTTGACAACCAGCAATTTGAAAGGCTTTTTTTATGCCTTAATTCATAAGGCCACTACAAGCGACTATTGAGTACTGTTCTATTGAGACAATAAAAAATTGAAATTATGGATACTAAGCAGCTTATCGTACTGCTTTGCGGGTTATATACACTTGGGTTCGCGCTGTTTCATGCGCTGTTCTGGCGGATATTCAACTGGGAAAAAGAACTCGCAAAACTCTCCGCACCCAACCGGGCCATCATGCAGATTTTCAACACAAGGATAATTTACCTTGCATTGTTCGTCGCGTATGTCTGTTTTTTCTACCCCGATGATTTACTTCAAACACGGCTTGGGATGGTGTTTTTGGCCGGCTTTTCACTTTTTTGGTTCGGCAGGTTTTTGGAGCAGTTCATCTTTTTGAGGAAAGTAAACCACTGGATGGTCCATTTTCTGACGGTTATTTTTCTGCTTGGCGCCGGCTTGTTCGCATTGCCCATTTTCTTATAAAAATAACCGACTTATGACCGCATCTAACATTAAATTCTTCCGCCGTTTAGGGCTTACTGGAGGCATTGAGTAAATTAAACGCCATGATAACTAGGTTTTCAATTTTTCTTCTCCTCCTCTTCGCCAAATCCGCTTTAGCACAGGAGCATAAATGCATAATGCCGCAGGGCTGGTATGGTATCACGCCTTTTGGTTGGAAGGCAAACTCATTGACGGATTCTGCTATGCAGCATATCTCTGAGATAAAAATACAATTAAATATAAGCCATTCTTGGGGCCATGGTGAAGCACAATATGATTTATTATATCGCAGGTATGGTGCATTTTTTGAATCTCAGGTTGTCAGGCATGAATATTCTGGAATTACCCATCCTAGTGCAAGAAAGGGCGAAGGAGCCTTTAATCGAGATTCGGTGTTTACCCTACGGTTTGAAGCAAAAAGTTTATTTCAGGTACTGCAAAATATTCAGCACCCTTCTCCATATTGGAGCGAAAAGGATTTTGGGTACATCGCTTCAAAGTTTCAAACCGACCTGACACAATTGATGCGTACCACGATGGGTGGATATAAAAACTGTACCGATTGTAGCAGTTATAAACTTGACATCCAATTTTTAACGGATAAAGAAGAAATCGCAAGGATTGCTTTGAGGTTCGATTCTGGTTTTCGCCTGCCAAGGATAGAAGACACGGGGATAAAGCACTTCAAAATTCGATCCATGCTAGAATGGATGTATCTCTACCAACTCTGCCACCTGTTTTTCCCTGAAAACGAAGCTCTCAACAAATCACATTTTCAGGAACAGAAGTTAGGCCTGCTTGCTGAGTGGGCCAGACAAAAATTTCCAGATATTCAAACCTCAAAAGACTGAGGCAAATGACACTTTTTGAATCAAAAGAACTCGATGTAAATCTCCTCATTTTCATCCAGATTGGCCAGGCAGTCGTTGATAAATGCGCGTTCGTCCTCGAGCTTCTCCTCAGTGCCTAAAAAACTTAAGGCATTCAGAAGTCTTTCCTTTGAAAAATTTCGACCCGTCCCATTCCCACAGGAAAAGGCATTGCAATCGTGTGCCTCCAGGGCACTGTAAATTGCGAAACAGACCGGATTGAAGGCGCTTCTATTCAAGTATGCGACCTCTTTCTGCTGTTCCGTACCGTTATTTTTGATACCAGAAATGATGTGACCCATGGTTTTGAAATTTGAAATATGCCTAATTGAAAACGGCGCTAAAAAATTCCCCTAATAATAATTTTCACACAACGCCACTACGACACAACGTTTTAAATTACTGATTACCAAAATGTTGTGTCGTTGTGGCGTTGTGCGAAATAGTCTTGTCCAAGTGCTAAGGAACCTTTAAACACCTTCCCATCAAGTGGCTTTTTTCAAATCATCCGTTTAACCATTGTCTTTCAAAAGAGACACTTTTACAACAATGAAAAAATCACTCATTCTGACCTTCGTATTTGCCGCGATTTCTTTCGCAGGCGTTTTTGCACAAACCAACAACACCCGCCCGGCGCCAGCTGATAGAGTCAAATTGGAGCAGAATCAAGATAAGGCCTCGCCTTCAGATGCTCGCCCAGGCGCCGAAACCCCTAAAACCCGCCCTTCTACCCAAAAGAAGGGAGAAAAAGGGGACAAAGGCAAACACAAAGGCCACAAAAAAGGCAAAGGCCACAGCAAAGATCATACAGGTAAAGGCAAGGCAAAGGGCCACCACAAAGGCCACGACCACGAATCTCAAGGCGAAAACCATCAAGGCCGGAAAAAGGATAAAACCCGCCAAAAAGACAAGGCTGGGAAGGTTCCTGAGGAAGCACCAAAAGGCCGCACACCTCTACCGCAAAAAGAGAGAAACTAAGCAATGCTTTAATACTCCCAAAACCGTCATTACAACACGTCCCCCACGAATTACATCTGAGATATTCGGCGCCTCCTGAGCAATCGGGGGGCGTTTTTTTATTCTATTTCTCTGGCATCCGGAGTCTGAAAAGGAGTGACATCTGGAAGAATTACATCAATGATAGTAGATTAAAACCAGCTTCAATAAATTTATGTAAATTTGCAATTCAAATGCAATATTACATAAAATGATACCTAGAGTCCTTTCTGCTCAGATCACCGAATTGCATCGGTATTACGCCATCGTTTCCTTATCCGGACCCAGACAATCTGGCAAAACGACCCTGCTTCGTCATCAGTTTCCAGACTTGCCCTATAGTTCGATGGAAGACCCTGATCAACGCCGTTTTGCCTTGGCCGACCCCAGAGGGTTTTTGGAGCAGTATCCGGATGGCTGCATCATTGATGAGGCGCAGTTGACCCCTGAATTGTTCTCCTATCTGCAAACCAGGGTGGATACAAATCCAGGGTTGAAGTTCCTGATATCCGGCTCTCAAAATTTTCTGCTGATGGAGAAGGTCACACAATCGCTCGCTGGACGTGTCGGGTTATTGACCTTGCTGCCCTTCAGTCAGGAGGAAATGCCGAATGTTTTGCTTGATGAATGGATGTGGAAAGGCGGTTATCCGACTTTGTATGACAAGAAGACCCCTCCCGGGATTTTCTTCCCCAACTACTTGCGCACGTACCTTGAACGGGATGTGCGCTCTTTGTTGAACGTCGGCAGCTTGCTCGATTTTGAGCGCTTTATACGGTTGTGTGCCGGTCGAACCGGCCAGACTATAAACCTGTCCACCCTGGCTTCAGATTCGGGTATAAGCGTCAACACAGCCAAAGCGTGGCTATCTGTACTAGAAGCCTCATTTGTTATTTTTCTCTTGCCGCCCTACCACAACAATTTCAACAAACGCATCATCAAAATGCCCAAACTCTACTTCTGGGATACAGGCCTTGTATCCTGGTTGTTGGGGATTTCCGAGCCTAAACAGTTGACCACGCATTTTGCGGTGGGCGCCATTTTTGAAAACGCGGTAATCGCAGAATTAGCCAAGCAGCTATACAATCGCGGTGAAATGCCCCGAATGTATTTTTTCCGGGACAGCAACGGAAATGAAGTGGATCTGGTGCTTGAAAAAGGACTAGATATTTTCGCTTTTGAAATGAAATATGGCAAAACGGTCAATCCGGATTATTTTAGAGGTTTGAATTATTGGGCTCGCCTGACAGGAAATCCGATACAGCACGGCAAGGTCGTTTATGGAGGCAATACGGCTTCTAAAAGGCTGGAAGGGCAGGTTGTGCCCTGGAACAAGTTAGAAAACTGATAGCCCGAGATTCCGAGAACATAGGCGCGGGTGAAAACTTGGCCGCTTACATTCAACGAGTGAACGTAAGCGGCCAATACCAATGGATTATTCTATTTATTCCCATTTAATTCCCCGAAGCCTTGTTCCCTTTTTTAGGGTCTTCGAGTTTTTTCTTCATAGGAGTTGGTGGCTTTTTAGCCCAACCCAATTTTTGAATCGTTTCATCAAACATTTTTTCCAATTCGTTCAAGCCTTTCGGAGCATCAACGATGTCTGTAACCTCTTTTTCTCGCCCATCAATATTCATATAAAGGATGGTGGCCGATGCATCTGGAATTTGCGCTTCCGGGTAAGCATCCTTCAGGTTTAAAAAATTTATGGCACGTGCCTTTGCTTCCAGTTTTTCATAGGCCTCTGGGCTTATTTTACTCCGCTTCTGACCAAGTGGCAAGACATTCTCGCGGCCATTCCAATTAACGGAGCCGTCATTATAAAATTCAACAGAGTAAGAGGGGCAGGAGCCAAAGCAGCTCGTTTTTTGATAGACTGCAAGCGGCTTTATGGTATTGGGTACCTGGTTGTTAGATATGGAAACAGTCAATGTCTTGGTCCGGCCCGTTGCAACTTGCGTAGCCTTTACGGTGGCGGTTTTACCCGAAACGCAGTAAATATAGTTAGCAGAACCCATCGCCACATCATCAACTGTCCAGGCGTACTGGTATGCTCCAGGTGCATCTGCCATGGTAGCATTCATGCGATTTGCCATGACTTTGAGGGTGATGCCGGCAAAATAGCAAGGGGTTTGTATGATATTCAAGGCAAAGTCATTTTGGTCCAGCACTGGCGGTTTGCTCTGCAAGCTTGCTGGTTGAGCCACTACCGTAGCTTTGACAGCGCAGGTTGCATTTTTATCGGGTTGCACTACCACCTGATTGCAGGTTACTTTGCTGCTTGCCCGGTCAATACAATCAATGCAAGGATATACGGTGCGGCATTCCAGGTTAGCCCGTTTTTGCAAGTCGGCGCCGTAATTACCCATCACTTGATCGCAATATGGCAACTTGGTATCACTGGACTTTTTTTCAGCAACGTTGCCGGGCGCCCCGGTTTTTTGTGCCATCAAAGTTGTGGCGAAAAACAGAAAAGCAAGGGTAGCCAAAATAGAAAATGAAAACTTCTTCATTCTGTAAAATTTTAGATGTAAATGGTTAATTATTTCGGAACAAAGGTGTGCAAACTTCTTTTATTGGATATGCGTGATTTAACGGGTTTTGAAAAATCAGGTGTTTCTACGGGGCGTTGGAGCTTCACTCCACCAGCACGAACCCTGCCCATTGGTAAGGATTGATAAACCGTTCGCGCATCTCCTGCTGGGTAGTGCGAAATGCCTCCGGGATACTTTTTTTCTGCTCCTTGCCCGCCATAGCATCAGCGGCGGAGGGCAGCCAGTGCTTGTAAAAAGTGGTCATGAATACCGAAGTCTCCTGATCAGGAACTTGCCACAAAGACATCATAAGGTATCTCGCACCGGCGATTTTGAATGCCCTTTGTAGGCCGTACACCCCTTCGTCTCCCTCAATATCGCCAAGCCCAGTCTCGCAGGCACTAAGCACTACCAGTTCGGTGTTCGACAAATTCATGTGACTAATCTCGTAGGCTGTCAATATGCCGTTTTCCATGGTTTTTTTAAGCGGCTTTCCAGTGCTCCAGGCATGATTGGCTCCGGCCAGCAAAAGCCCCGAACGTACCAATGGATTGTGACTGGTCTTAAAACCAGTTTCCTGCTCGTAAGCCCCTGTGTTTGGGTGCTCCTCTTTGGGATCAGGGAAAAAGAAACCATGGGTGGCCAGGTGCAGCACCCGTGGAGAGGAACGACCGTTCTGGCCGATGCTTTTGAACGCTTCTTCGGTAGCGTCGAACCCCTTTTTGACGACAGGCACAAAACCTGCTGAGAACAAGATGGGCGACAATGCATCTACTTCGGCTTCCGTCCCTTTCAGGTAGTTCCAACTTTCACCCCGCAGGTTAGGGTCTTCACTCTCTTCATACACCGGTCCACGGGTCGCCAAGCCTGTATTTTTCAAACGCTCATTGGCAGAAAAAATCGCGGTGGAGTCCATCTCATATTGAATCCCGCCAAACAGTAGGGCTTCATTTGAAATGTTTTCCGAGGAGACGGCGATGGGCGGTACAACCAGCGAACGGGTGCTGCCAAGTCGAACCAACTGGAACCGATCTGCCAGTACTTGCTTTTCGGTGCTGGGGATTGCGTCAAAATTTATGCGGTGGAGCAGACCAGAAGGCGCGAAATAGACGGTGTTCACCCCGGCAAGAAGGCTGTCCATCGGCTTCCAGATGAGTTCGTACAAGCCAACCAGCGATCCATGTTTCAGGGGTTTGATGCTGCGATTAGCATAGATTTTAGCGAAACTCGGATCGCCCTTGCTGGACAAGAGTATTTGAGAAAGATGTTTTTCTTCAAACAGGGGTATGAATCGGGGTTGTTCGTCGCCAGGACGCAAGAGGAGGGCGGCATACATGGTGCTGTCCGTGATATCCGGGAAAAAGAAATTATAGTGGACGAATTCGATGGCGGCCTCCCCCGGCTTTAGTTTTTCAAGAACATCCTGCCATTGGTATGCCCTGCGCGTTTGGTTGAAAGCGGGCAAGTTGCGCATCAACATTTTTTCATAGCCTTCGGCTTCGGCCTCCACCTCGGCTATCTTTTTGCGGTCGGCGATAGGGCGGGCGTATCGTTTGGCTAAGCGGCGATGACAGCCCTGCCATTTTTGATAAATGCTCAAGCTGAGGCTGTCGGCACTCACCATGGCACTGGAAAGAAGGCGATTGTTTCCAAGTACCAAACCATTGAAAAAGAGCGCGTTATTGAAATTCTCTCCTTGGAGCTCGGGGGTAGGAAATACCTGCGTGAGGGACTGAAGTTTAGCCGTGTTACCTTCCAGCGTATTCAAGAAGGCCATCATTTCATTTTCCGAAGCGTAAGAGGCCGTCGTTTCGATCATCTTTCGGTTGATTTTGTTCGCTTCGAGAAACAATGTTGCAGCTTCTGCAAACCGGCTTTGCCTTAAATATACGGAAGCCAGGTTGCTCACGTTTTTTGTATATTCACGATGTTCTTTTCCCAGTACCCTTTCAAATGTCTTTATACCATCCAGATAAAACAGTTCCGCTTTTTCGTAATTACCCATTGCATTATAAACCGCTGCGAGGTTGGCTACCGTTGAAGCAGTCTGATAATGTTCTTTCCCCAATACCTTTTCCCGGATAAGCCTGGCTTCGAGCAAAATAGGCTCAGATTTTTTATAATCGCTCATATCAAAATAAAAACTTCCCAAATTATGGAGGCTGGTTGCATAATCAGCATGTTCTGCCCCCAAGGCTGCTTTTATGATGGGCAAAGCCTCCAGAAATAGCAATTCGGATTTTTTATAATCCTCCTTTTCAGAATACATTGAGGCAAGGTTAATGAGCGTTGTGGCATATTCGATATGCGCTTTCCCCACAGCTTTTATAGTGATGTCAATAGATTCCTGGAAGAGCGGTTCGGCTTTTTCGTAATTGCCCATTTGCCAATAAAATATTGCCAGGTTAGTAAGCGTGCGTTTATAGCCCATGACTTCCACTCCCATTACTTTTTTAGCGATGGACATTGCTTCCAGGTAAATCTGTTCAGCCTTTTTATAATTGCCTAATTCAGCATACAAAATCGCCGAATTCCCGAGAACGCGGCGATAATAAATATTTTCCTTCCCCTGCACTTTTTCAATGATGGCAATTGATTCTGCGTAAAGTGGCTCAGCTTGGGCATAATTACCCATAGTACGGTATAGATCAGCCAGGGTATTCAAGCTCAAACCATACTCGAGATGTTCCTTTCCTGTCACTTTTTCATACGTGTTTCTGGCTTCGATCAAAAAAACTTCGGCTTGTTCATAATCGCCCAAATCACGATAGACACGCCCTATCTGAGTAATTAGCCATGAATAGCTAGGGTGTTCTTTTCCCAACAATTTTTCCACGATTACTTTGGCTTCGAGGTAATAACCTGCTTCTTTATCATAATTGCCCAAGTTTTGGTAAAGCAATGCCACGTCAATCAGGTAACTGGCATAAATATAGTGGTCTTTCCCTACCACCCTCCCCTCCATGGCTAAGGCTTCCAGCATGAGTGGTTCGGCTTTTTCATAATCGTTCATGCTTTTGTACACATCCGCCAACAGGTTCATTGATAAAGCCACTTCGGAGTGTTCTTTCCCCAATATTTTTTCCCGGAGGTTCAGGGCCTCCAGGCACCATTTTTCTGCTTCCGAGTAGTTTGTTTGCCGATGGTACACTCTACCATAATTATGGCAGCAACTGGCATAAGCCGCCGACTCCCGCCCTAATTTTTCCAAGGCAAGTTTTTCGGCTTCGGCATTGACTTCCAATGCTTTATCGAAATTACCCTGCCCTGTGAGCGCACGGGAGACTTGGATGAGACTGTCTATCTGGCGAATCGCAGTGGAATCCACTTGTCTGCGCTGCAACCAGAAAGGGAGCACAGAACAATAATGTTTTTCTCTCGTAATAATGTCTTAGTGTTCAAAAATTACGAAGCGCGAACCGAGGCTACAAAAATATTTTTCCCCAAAAAACAACCCCGCCTATTGGTTGGGATTTGCAATTTGTATTTCACGCCATTTTCATTTTTCAATAATAAACGCAAGCGTCTCTATATGCATAAAACCAGCGGAAACATTCGCCGTCTTCCCACCACGTTTCATACAATCTTCATTGAAATAGGTCTGCGCAAAAAGCCTTTCGAGTGGGTTGGGGTTGGATTTGGTGTTAACCCCGCGGGTTTGGACGATGGGGCGCAGGTCTACCGGCACATCCGTCACGATTAATTTCAGGAGTTCGGTGCCATAAGGTGGCTCGAGTTCAAAATTTTGCTTCAATTCAATGGTTTGCCCCGGCTTGATATGAAACTCCTCCGGTGTTTCCTGGGCATTGGGGGCCAGTATCACAAAACTGTTGTCAGGAGAAAGGTCCAGAATTGTAAAATAAACCGGGTTGTTTCCCGGGTTGCTTACCCGAAGACGGAAAACATCGCCTCGTTGGAAACGCATATTGCCGAATGAATCTGTTTTTTCAATTTTCGGAATCTCTCCCTTGACTTGCATGGTTTTGCGGTCCAATTCCACGGGGACAATTTCGAGTTTTAGTTTCAGTTCCTCATTGTCTACCTGCAATCCACGGAGGTAGGACACCTGTGCCCAGGACTGTATTTTTCGGACAAATCGTTCGGTAGCTACCTCGGTTCTGGTGTGGGCATCGGCCTCCGCTAAGACAAGGTTGCCGGACATCAGTTGAACGGTTTCGCCATTTTGAACCACATGGAGATCGGCTGCTTTATTGTCCTCCTGAATGATCGGTATGGCAGCGATCCGTGCTCTCAATGTCTTTGCAATTGGGTGTTTGGCGTCCAGTTGAATCTCAATCCGGGCTTTCAAATCGCCAAAATTCTGTTCCATTACATAAACCCAGGCAGTGCTTGCGATTTGCTTTTGCAGGGCACTGTCCAACGTAACCATGCTTTCAAAAGGCCCGGAGGAAGTTATCGTGCCCTTTCTTAAGGATTGTGTGCCAGCGGGATCGCGGGTTTCAGGCGGGTACAGGCCCACCACTGTACCTTCATACAAGCCGTGCATCCATCCGGCATTTAGTTCAATGTATTTCGAACTGGCGCATCGTTTCACTGGTATATGCTTGGGCGTTACTACCAGGCTTCCGCCAAAAACATGCTGATCCAGCGTGCCTTCCACCTGCGGTTGTTGGCGTGAAGCGATTTTGGCCATTTCCAACCGGATTTGATCAAAAAGTCCCCGGTAAGTAGTCGAGGAATTGGCCTGGCCCAGTTTTTTGCAGAATGCATAGGTCAGCGAACCCATCGAAATGCCGCGTTCGTCGCGGGTTTCAAAATTCAGTTGTTGGGCAGAAGCGCCAAAAAATGCAACCATGGGCGCCAAGCCTTCTGCGTTTTCGATTCGCAGCATTTCGTTTTCAGGCGCTTTGTTGATGTGTTGGGCGATGTAGTTGGAATCTGCCATGATCCTGTCGGTGCCACGCGCTATCGCCATAGCTCTGGTGCCTGTACCAGAGTGGCAGGAATCCAGAATGACCAACAGGTTGCCTTTCAGTCCGATACGCTTACGGGCTTGAATAAATAATTGCCCAATCTCCTCATCCCGAATAAGGTTTTGGCCCGTATAGCCACCCTCGCCAAAGCGCATGGGGGAGTCGAACGGCACTATGGCTTCATCAAAGCCATCTAACTCGTCGCCATTATCATCGGCAACTTGTTGGCCATGGCCTGAAAATTGAAAATAAAGCACGTCGCCGGGTTTGGCAGCATCTATCAGATGTTTTTGAATGGCCCGCAGGATTCCCTTTCGTGTAGCGTCAGCGTCCTTTAGTATGGTGATGTCTTTTTCCTTAAATCCTTGCCGGAGCAGGACATCATGTACCAATACAGCGTCGTTGGAGGAATTGATTTTTTGCCAGCCCGACTGTTCAGGATAATCGCCTACTGCAATTATAAGGGCGATTTTACGGGGGGATTGGGCAAAGGCGTCACTGATGATACACTCAAAAAGTAAAATTGGGAGCAAGTATCTAAATTTCATTCGGGCAGTTTTGTTGAAAATGAATTGATTTTCAGTTCTCAATATTTATCAACAACAATCAAAAATAAAAATATTCGATGCCAAATATGCACACGCCCAAAATGCTCATCCTATTAAACTAAGCAAAAAAAATCGGGGTGCAACTCTAACAAGTCGCACCCCGAACTGACCAGTTAACCAATCTACGCAGCCGGGTAAACAATCACCATTATGGGAAAATACCCATGGAGATATAGTCGCCCGCAATTTTCTTCAAAGAGCACACAAACGCTGCCGTACGCATGTCTTTGATTTCAGGGTGTTGGCGGAAAGTCTCTTTGATCTGACCATAAGCGGTGATCATGGTGTCTTCCAACCCGGAGTTCACAAGGTCCACCTCCGTGCCGCCGCGTGTGAGCAGATCACGGTCGCGGTCGCTGAGGGTCTTGCCGGTAAACTCTTCTACTTTCATCACGATACGACGGTAAGCGTCGTGTTGGAAACGATTTTCCAAACGGCCAAAACGGTGGTGCGAAAGGTTTTTAAGCCATTCAAAATAAGAAACCGTCACGCCACCTGCGTTGATGAAAAAGTCAGGCAGGATAATAATGCCTTTGGCGATAAGGATCGGATCTGCATCCGCTGTAATGGGGCCGTTGGCGGCCTCAGCGATAATTTTTGCTTTGATGCGTGATGCATTCTCAACCGTAATTTGAT
This sequence comes from Lewinellaceae bacterium, assembly GCA_016708875.1. Classification (GTDB taxonomy): domain Bacteria; phylum Bacteroidota; class Bacteroidia; order Chitinophagales; family Saprospiraceae; genus M3007. The sequence goes on along the minus strand of JADJFA010000025.1, from coordinate 28,479 downwards.
TCTCCAAAGCCGCCGGGACCAGGATATCGCATTCTAGTTCAAGTGCTGCCGAAGCATCTCCAATGTGTTTGGTTCCGGGGAAACCAATGATCGAGCCGGTCTCCTTGCGGAATGCCATCAGTTTCTCGACATTGATGCCGTCCGGTCCGTGAATAGAACCTTCACGCTCGGCCACACCGATGATTTTCACATTTCCTTCCGCCTGGCTGATAAGGGCGGTGTTGCTGCCTACGTTGCCAAGGCCCTGCACCACCATTGTTTTGCCTTCGATGCCTTTGGTAAGACCAATTTTCTTCATATCTTCCTCATAGCGCATACACTCGCGCAAGCCATAGAACACGCCGCGACCTGTAGCTTCAGCACGACCGCGTATGCCGTTTTGGGTCACAGGTTTGCCCGTAACACAAGCAATAGAATCTACTTCGCCATGCCGGAGGGCTTGATATGTATCGAGGATCCAGGCCATTTCGCGCGGACCAGTTCCATAATCAGGCGCCGGAACGTCAATGCCAGGACCGATAAAGTTCTTTTTGACAAGTTCGGAAGTGTATCGGCGAGTAATGTTCTGAAGTTGTTCTTCCGTAAAATTGGCCGGGTTGATCTTGATGCCACCTTTTGCACCACCGAATGGTACGTCTACAAGGGCGCATTTATAGGTCATGAGGGAGGCAAGTGCCATCACCTCGTCCTGGTCAACAGATTCTGCGTAGCGGATGCCGCCCTTGGTAGGCAGGCGGTGGTGGCTGTGCTGCACCCGGTAGGCTTCGATGACTTGATAATCGCCGTTGACCCGAATCGGGAAACGGATTTGGAGCACAAGGTTACAAGCCTTGATTTGCTCTACAAGGCCTTTGGGGATATCAGTGAAGGCGGCGGCCTTGTCCACGTAGTTTTCTACGCTTTTAAAGAAACTAATTTTTCCACTCATTTTTGTCGTCGTTGAGTTGGTGCTCTATTTTGGTTAGTGAACGATCCAGGCGCACTAGCTGCCAAACGATGCCAAGGAAGATAAGCAAAATAACGCCTACAACGACGTAAATTTTTCCAGTCTCCCGCATGTAATCGCGATTGCCTTGCGCCCAGGTGGCGGGCAAAGATATTGCCATGCACAGAATGATTGTAAAAATAAGGCGGATTTCAGAAAATTTCATGTTCCAAAAAGGCTGAAAAGTTGCGTTTTCTTGGAAATCTGGAGAAGGCGCAAGGTAGCAGAGTTTTTGTTTTTAGCCGTATCTATTTAGGGTAGCCACTAATTACGCTAATTTTCACGAATTAGACACCTACTTCGCCCGAATTAGTGTCATTGGTGCAATTAGTGGCTAAAAATCCGAAGTAATCAACAAATCTAAATCCGTGGTCCGAATTTGAAATCGCTCGCCCAAATGCGCATTCGTGAGCGTGCCACGATAGGCATATACTCCATTCCGCAGGCCTGCATGGGAGGTTACAAGCGGCACAATGCCCCCTGTTTCACTCATCAGAAGCATGGAAGTAAGAATGTTGCTGATGGCTTCAGATGCAGTGCGCGCCACGCGGGAAGGAATATTCGGCACACAATAATGGATGACGCCATGCCGCTCGTATGTTGGGTGGTCGTGGGTAGTAGCCTCTGAGGTCTCAAAACAACCACCCTGATCAATACTCACGTCGACAATAACCGAGCCGGGTTTCATGCGCATTACGATGTCTTCCGAAACCAGCATAGGTGCATTTGCATGGGCTGAGTGAACGGCTCCAATGGCTACGTCGGCCGTGAGCAACTGCTCTCGAAGGTGTTGTGGATTGATAACCGAGGTATGCAACGGCCTGCCCACCTGATTTTGTAAATGAATGATTCTCTGTATGTTGTTGTCAAATATGCGCACTTCTGCGCCAAGTCCCAGGGCTGTGCGGGTGGCAAATTCAGCGATCACTCCCGCTCCAAGTATAATGACCTTGGCCGGTGGCACACCCGCCACGCCTCCAAGCAAAACACCCTTACCTCCACGGGTCGTGGCCAACAAGTCCGCCGCGATAAGGATGGCACTGTTGCCCGAAATCTCGCTCATGGCATGCACAATGGGAAAGGCCCCCGATACATCGTCGTGGATATACTCCATAGCCAAGGCAATTACCCGTTTTTGCAACAAGCGACTGATGTACTCGGCGTTCAGCAAAGGCAAATGAATAGGTGATACCACAACCTGTCCGGGACGCATCATGTCAATCTCGACCAACGTAGGCGGAGCAGATTTGAGGATAACCTCGGCCTTATACACTTCCTCTGCACTCCTTACAATATGAGCACCTGCCTCGGAATAATCCAAATCACTGAACCGTGCTTTTTCTCCTGCGCCCGCTTCCACCAGCACTTCGTGGCCATGGGCAGCAAGCGTGGCCACTGAATTGGGCACGAGTGCCACACGATTCTCTTGTAAGGTGGTTTCTTTCGGAATACCGATGCTGAGCCGTTGATGACGTTGGGTCACGGCAAGCATTTCAGGTTGGGTGCGCGGTAGGGAGAGGGTTTCCATAATGATGCGGATGAATTTTGGGATATTGGGATATTATGATATTCGGGAAAATCTGCGATTTGACTTGCAAACATACGAAGACTAAAGAATCAAGAGAATCTTGGCCCACAATACCATGCTTGCCCCTTCCTGAATTTTCTGGCACAACATTTGAATCTAAACCTACATCGCCCCTCCTTCGCTAAAGCTACGGCGGGTAAACCAAAAATTTCATCCAGTCTATCCGCCACAGATTTGGCCGCAAGGGTTCTCGTGCTATGAGAAAAACACGCCTTCGCTTTCGGTCTTTCACGAACTACTTATCATGACCGCTGCACAATTTCAGACCCAACCCCTACCCAGCAAAACCGCCGAAGGAAGCGTCGAACTTTTTCAGAACTCGCCCAACCCATTTATAGAGATGACGCTTTTGTGGTTTCGACTCCCCGCTGCTGCTGATGTTTTTCTCCGCATTTTTGATACTTCAGGACGAGAGGTAACCGCTAAAAATGGCGCTTATCAAATCGGCGAGAACCATATTGTGCTCCATCGCGCTGATCTTCGCGAGCCCGGTTTTTATACCTGCCGCCTAGAGACACCGTTTGGCAATGCCTCCCGGAAGTTGATGATGTATTGAAATTGATTCGATTGATTCGATTTATTCGATTGAGAGGATTGATTTGATTGTAAGAAAAGAGCACATCTCAAGTCATTGACCTGGGATGTGCTCTTTTCTTGGAACCAATCGAATCAATCCTCTCAATCGAATAAATCGAATCAATTAAAACATGTCCACTCCGCCAAAGTGGAACGCACCCTCAATAGCCGCGTTTTCGTCGCTGTCTGAGCCGTGCACCGCATTTTCTCCTACGCTGGTAGCGTACTTGGCCCGGATGGTGCCCGGAGCGGCATTGGCCGGGTTGGTGGCGCCGATGAGGGTCCGAAAATCTTCCACCGCATTGTCTTTTTCAAGAATGGCAGCCACAATCGGGCCGCTGCTCATGAATTCGCAGAGTTCGCCATAAAACGGACGTGCGCTGTGTACGGCGTAAAATTCGCCTGCTTTTGCAGGACTGAGTTGTGTGAGTTTCATTGCCACGATACGGTAGCCCGCAGCGTTGATCATTTGAAGAATGTTGCCAATGTTGCCTGCGCGAACTGCGTCGGGCTTGATCATGGTGAATGTGCGGTTGCTTGCCATCTATATATGAAGTGATAAAGTGATAAAGTGATGAAGTGATGAAGTGAGCGATCACCTCTAAAGGGCCGCAAAGGTATTCCAAGATTATATTTCAAAAGGGGTCACAAAAAAGGTTTTTAAAAAAATAATCTGTGGTGAAAAGGGCAATTGACTGCGAAGTATGTACTTTTGCGACCGTTTTTGGCGGATTTTGGAATCTCGCCTTAGCCATTGGCGGCGGCGAGAAGCTACTGTCGGGTAAAACTGCCAACTGCTACTGCCAACTGCATCTGAAATGGAATTCCCAGCCGAGCTTCGTCAAATTATCCACGTCCCAAAGAACGTTGCGATTTTTTCGCACCGCAATCCCGACGGCGATGCGATTGGAAGCTCACTGGCCATGCGACACTATTTGGAACAGCACGGCCACACGGTACACGTGCTTTTCCCCTCCGAATACCCTGAAGAATTTGAGGCCTTACCAGGCGCGAGTGATATTTTGATTTGGGACCTCCAACCAGAGGAATGCAAACAGGTAATCAATAAGAAAAACCTGCTAATTTTTTTGGATTTCAATGCTTTGGATCGGATTGACAAACTGGGCGATTATGTGCGCGACCTGCAGGTGCAACGCATCATGATTGACCACCACCTTTACCCAGACTCCATTGCCGACTTTGTTATTTCGGAGCCTGCTGCTAGCAGTACTTGCGAATTGGTGTACCAATTAATGGTGGGTCTTGGCGATCGGGATAAAATCAACCCCAATACGGTAGGAAAGTGCATTTACACCGGTTTGGTGACCGATACCGGATCATTTCGATACGCTACCAACCCCAATGTTTTTCGAATTGCAGCTGAATTGGTAGAGCGCGGCATAGATGATACAGGAGTGCAGGACATGATTTTTAATTCCAACAGGGAAAAAAACCTGCGCTTGCTTGGCCATTGCCTAAGCAATCGGATGGAATTTTACCCCGAATTCAAAACCGCACTGATATGGCTCTCGCGAAAAGATTATGAGGAATTTGACATTCAGCGCGGCGATACCGAGGGTATCGTAAACTACTTGTTGAGCGTGAAAGATGTGCGCATCGCAGCGTTCATACACAACCAACCTACTGTAGTGAAACTTAGCCTTCGTTCCAAAGGAAACATTGACGTTCAGGAAATTTGTAAGAAACATTTCAAAGGTGGCGGCCACAAAAATGCTTCGGGAGCCTATTCTCACGACAGCCTGAAAGCCACCATCGAGAAATTCAAAAGCATACTGCCAGAATACAAAGACCGGATTTTGGCAGCATAAAAAAGTTTCAAGTGGAGAGTTACAAGTTAAAAGTAGCAAGTTTCAAATACTTGGAATCTTGAAACTTGCTACTTTTAACTTGTAACTCCCCACTTGAAACTTGAAACTTAAAACTATCATTCACTTAACTCGACAAGAATGCGTAACTTATTGATTTTGTCTGTTTTGACAATTTTAACCATCGCCCAAGTAGCATGCCAAAAAGGCAAGGAAATGACTACTTCTACTGGTAACCGTGTTACCATCCACACAAACCAGCAAGGCCCAAAAGCCACTTTCGGCAGCACAGTACTCATCAGCGTGAAAACATGGGTAAACGACTCGCTTGTACAAAGCACCACCCGCGACGCAGGCGGCCCACGCCAAATCGTACTTCCTGATTCCAGCGGGATGAAAGGCAAAGTGCCCGCTGTTTTTGAAGCACTTATGATGATGGCCACAGGCGACAGCGCCACAGTAATCCAACCCCTTGATTCTCTGATGAAAAAAGGCATTCCTAAATCTTTCGGAGATGTAAAAGAAATCCGTTATGAAGTAAAATTGGAAGAAATCCTTACTCCTGAAATACTTAAACAACGCGAGATGGAAGAAATGCAAAAGGCAGACGTTGCCAAAGCAGAAGGCATAGCCATTGCAGAAACTGTGAAAACCATGCTCGCTGATTATAAGGGCAAAAAACTTGCAAACCTCAAAAAAACAGCCTCTGGCCTCGAATACGCTATCATTGAGCAAGGCTCTGGGGCCGAAATCAAAGACGGCGATGCCATTCCGACACACTACTACGGTGTACGTAAAACCGATGGCGTTATGTTCGACAATTCCTTCGATCGTGGTGCACGTGCTGGATTCACTGTAGGCGCACTTATCCCTGGCTTCAATGAAGGCATGAAATTGCTGAACCGTGGCGGAAAGGCCATTCTTTTCATTCCCAGTGGTTTAGGTTATGGAGAGAGAGGCGCAGGCGCCGACATTCCAGCTAATTCAGACTTGGTGTTCTACATTGACATGGGTATGTAAACCTGCGAGCAATTCATTTCGCGATCTGAATTTTCCATATAAGTGAGCGTCTCGTTTCAAGCGGGACGCTCACATTTCATTTGAGATAGACCCAATTCATCGTAATCTTCATACTTCATTGTTCTCTCAAAATGTTGAAATTCAAAATTTTGTTCGCAGTTTACCTTGTGTTTTGCATTACTCAAATACAAGCGCAAAACACCACAGAGCATGGCTACCGATACATCCACCATATTCAAAAAGGTGGAAGGAAGCCACAACGCGGCGAGGCCATGATTGCAAATGTTGATGTATACGTCGGCCAGTTTCAGCTTAGCAGTTCAAAAAAGAACCCCAGTGGCACTTACCGATATGACATTGCCCCTGCCGAAGAAAAACTCAGTCACTACCCTCCCCTCATGGACGCGGCCATGCTCATGAGCATTGGCGACAGTCTTACCATATTTCAAGAGGTGGATGACAATATGCGCCAATACCTGCCTCCGGAAGAAAAGAACCAAAAAGAAATCCGGTTTGAAATCGTGCTGATTGAAATTGTGACCTTAGAGCAAAAAGCTGCCGCAGCGCAAACCCTCGAAGCTGCTGTTCAGCCAATAGCCAAAAAGGTGCAGTCCAAAGCAAAATCTTACGGTGCCGGGCTGCTAAATGCGGAACTTAATGCCAAGCCATCGGGTTTGAAAATTCTGGTCGAAACGGAGGGAGCTGGGCCACTGGTCAAAGAAGGCGAGGTTGTTCAGGTGCACTATTACGGCTGCCTCAAAGACGGCACTCCTTTTGACAATTCCTTTATCCGCCGCAAACCACTCCAATTTCCTGCCGGTGGGGGCCAAATGATTCCAGGTTTCGACGAAGCGGTGTTGTATCTCAATCACGGCGCTCGTGCTTATTTGTTCATCCCACCCTCGCTCGCATACGGAGATCAGGAAGCCTCAGGTGGATTGATTCCTGCCAATTCAGAACTCGTTTTTTATATTGAAATCTTTTAATTGATTCGATTGGGGGATTGCTACGATTGATTCGATTAACTGCACTCAATCATGGCAATCGAATCAATCGTAGCAATCCTCCAATCGAATCAATCCTAACAATCGAATCATTTTTAAAATATTCCGTTTCCATGACTATCGAACAACTCAAAGAGTTGAAAGATAAGTTGGCGGTCCTCAGGAGGTATCTTTGACGTGGACAACCGCGCCAAAGAAGTTGAAGACCTGACCAGCCAAACCCTCGACCCCACATTCTGGAATGACCCCAAACGTGCAGAAGGCATTCAGCGTAAAATCGGCATGAGCAAAAAATGGCTCGATGATTATGCGGCCCTCGCCCGTGAAGTGGACGATCTTGAAGGGATATTTGAATTCCAAAAAGAAGGACTTGCCTCTGAGGAGGAAGTAGAAACACAATTCCAGCGTACACTCGGTATTCTGGAGGATGCCGAATTCCGTAGTACCCTCAATCAGAAAGAGGACGAAATGAATGCCGTGCTCACCATTAATGCCGGAGCTGGTGGTACTGAAGCGTGTGACTGGTCGGCCATGCTCTTGAGAATGTACAAGATGTGGGCCGAACGCAATGGCTTCAAAGTCATTGATCTATTCGAGCAGGAAGGCGACACAGCAGGTATCAAGTCTGCCAGCATTGAAATCCGGGGCGACTATGCCTACGGCTGGCTGAAAGGCGAGAACGGTGTACATCGTTTGGTCCGAATAAGCCCCTTTAATGCACAAGGCAAGCGGCAAACCTCCTTTAGCTCGGTTTTCGTGTATCCGCTCATTGAGGGCAATGAAATTGAGATTATTGTCAATCCTGACGATATCCGTTGGGACGTGTTCCGGGCCTCTGGCGCGGGTGGCCAGCACGTAAACCGGACCGAATCTGCCGTGCGTGTCACCCACATTCCAACGGGTATTGTTGCTGAATGTCAGCAAGATCGGAGCCAGCACCGCAACCGCGAAATCGCGATGACCATGTTGAAAAGCCGACTCTACCAACTCGAATTGCGCAAGCGCCAAGCCGAACAAGACAAAATTGAGGCGGGCAAGAGCAAAATCGAATGGGGCAGTCAAATCCGGTCTTATGTCCTCGACGACCGTTGGGTGAAAGACCTCCGTTCTGGCTACAAAATCCATAACCCGGATACGATCCTCAATGGTGACCTTAACGAGTTTTTGAAAGCCTACTTGATGTGGGAACGGAATCCTACGGGTGTGGTGGAGGATGAGGATTGAAACGATTTTTCGATTGATGCGATTGATAAAGCGCCCTTTAATAGTAAAGCCCGGTTCAGGTCAATGACTTGAACCGGGCTTCTTTCTATGAAACGAGTCCCAATCGAATCAATCGTATCAATCAATCCAATCGAATCAATCAATTATCGCTCGCCGTCACATCACCCTCAGCTTCCAGGGCCAAGGGCGTGCCTTCTCCAAGTGCTTTGGGTTCTCCAGCATAGGCGATGACAAGGCCATCTTTGGCCTCGTTCAAAGTGGCCATCAATGCAGAACCTTCGGCTGGGTTTTCGCCCAAAATGAACTCAGCGAGTGGATCTTCCACGTATTTCTGAATCGCACGGTGAAGCGGCCGGGCCCCAAACTGAGGGTCGTACCCTTTTTCCGCGACAAACTCCTTACCCTCTTCGCTGAGTGCGAGGGTGAATTTCATGTTGTCCAAACGAAGTGTAAGGCTCGCAAGGGCGTTGTCTATGATTTTGAAAATCTCCGGTTTGCCCAGCGAGTTAAACACCATCACATCGTCAATACGGTTGAGGAACTCCGGCGAGAAGGTCTTTTTCAATGCGTTCTGAATCACGCTTTTGGCATTGCCTTCCGCTGCATCCTGGCGCGCCTGGGTTGCAAAACCCACCCCTTGACCGAAATCTTTGAGCTGGCGCACACCAATGTTTGAAGTCATAATCACAATCGTGTTCTTAAAGTCCACCTTGCGCCCCATACCGTCGGTCAATTGACCATCGTCGAGCACTTGAAGGAGGATGTTGAACACATCAGGGTGGGCCTTCTCTATCTCGTCAAGGAGCACCACAGCGTAAGGTTTGCGGCGTACTTTCTCGGTCAATTGTCCCCCTTCCTCATAGCCAACATAGCCGGGAGGAGCACCAATGAGGCGGCTCACCGTGAATTTCTCCATGTACTCGCTCATGTCAATTCGAAGTAAATTGTCTTCAGAATCAAAGAGATAGCGGGAGAGAGCACGCGCTAATTCTGTTTTACCAACCCCTGTTGGACCTAGGAAAATGAAGGAACCAATCGGTTTCTTTGGGTCTTTCAAACCCACCCGGTTGCGTTGAATAGCCTTGGATATTTTGATTACACTTTCATCTTGCCCGATGACCATTTTGCGCAAATCGTCGGCCATGGCCACCAATTTTTTACTCTCACTTTGGCCAACTTTTCGCACAGGAATGCCAGTCATCATGGCCACTATTTCAGCAATTTCTTCCTCGCCTACGGGGTAACGTGCCACTTTACTTTCCTCGTCCCACTGGGATTTGGAAAAATCAAGTTGGCGCACCTGACGACTTTCGAGGTCGCGGAGATTGGCCGCGTCTTCGTAATTCTGGTTTTTCACAGCGTAGTTTTTACGCTCGCGAATGGCCTCTATTTCTTTTTCCAGGTCTTCAATGTGCTGTGGCACCACGATGTTTTTCAAGTGTACACGAGCACCCACTTCATCCAGCACGTCAATGGCCTTATCAGGCAAAAAACGGTCTGTGATATAACGATCACTGAGCCGCACACAAGCCACAATGGCCTCGTCGGAATAGTTGACGTTGTGGAACTCTTCGTACTTCGACTGGATGTTACGAAGAATGTGGATGGTCTCTTCCTGCGTAGGCGGTTCTACCAATACCTTCTGGAATCGGCGATCCAAGGCGCCGTCTTTCTCAATGTATTGGCGATACTCGTCGAGCGTGCTGGCGCCAATGCATTGGAGTTCACCACGTGCAAGGGCGGGCTTGAAAATGTTGGAAGCGTCGAGGCTTCCTGATGCGCCACCTGCACCTACCATGGTGTGTATTTCGTCAATAAAAAGGATGACGTCGCGGTTTTTCTCCAATTCGACCATGATGGCTTTGATGCGCTCCTCGAACTGTCCACGGTATTTGGTGCCTGCCACCAAAGCGGCCAAGTCCAACATTACCAGGCGTTTGTTATGCAAAGTACGGCTAACCTTTTTCTGCATGATGCGCAGCGCAAGCCCTTCCACGATGGCGGTTTTACCCACACCCGGCTCACCAATGAGCACCGGGTTGTTCTTTTTACGCCGGCTGAGAATCTGACTTACGCGTTCTATTTCGCGCTCACGCCCAATGATGGGGTCAAGCTTGCCTTCTTCAGCGAGTTTGGTAAAGTCCCGCCCGAAATTATCGAGCACGGGAGTGCGGCTCTTTTCCTGGCGTTTTTGGGACGGCGACTGGTAAGTGCCGCGCTCTTCGTCAAAATCGCCTTCGGATTGAGCGGATATTTTGGGTTGTGCGAGGTCTTGTTCCGAGCGCACATACTCCAGTTCTTTTTTGAAAGAATCGTAGTCCACGTCGTATTCGTTTAAAAGTTTGGTGCTGCCGATGTCTGCATATTTCAGCATCGCCAGCATGAGATGCTCGGGGTGTACCTCTTCGGTTTTAGTCATTTTGGCCTCCACAAAAGTGGCTTTAAGGACGCGCTGAACCTGGGTAGTCATAGCGCATTCGCCCACATAGAGGTTTTCCGCAGGGGGATAATTGGAATATCGGGGAATGGAGCGTTCAATGCGTTTTTTGAGGTCGTTCACATCCACCAAAAGAGAATCGAGCACGCGAACGGGCAAACTATCGCGCTCGGATATAATGCCCAGGAGCAAATGCTCGGTGCCAACATAATCATGTCCCAGTCTGCGAGCCTCTTGGCCGCTTTGGTTGATGATTTGTTTGACAATCGGGGAAAATTTATTATTCATTATCAAAGATTTCGTGCGACAATTTTAGGCGAATTGTTCCATACCAGCCAAGTTTTAACGGAACACTTTAACATCTTTTTCTGTGCAGGGTTCAACTTGCCATTTTGATCACTAAAAAACTACAGAACAAAAGACAAAAACCCCGCCGAAAGTTTTCAGGCTGCCAAGCAGTCAGGTCTGAAACACCCCTTGAAATTTTTATTGAAAAAAAACGCGCAAGTCTTACATTTGCCATCCCAAGAACGTTTGAGAATAGTTATTTCAAACATACAATTATTGACAACCAACCGTCTATGAAATATCAGATTGATAAGCAGGAGCATTATGCGATACTTTCGCTCCACGAGGAAAACCTGAACTCAACCATTGCTCCCCAACTAAAGAGCGACCTTATCCTCCTTTCTCAAGAGGGAATCCGCAATTTTATCCTCGATCTTTCCAATGTCAAATATGTTGACAGCAGCGGACTTTCGGCCATTCTGACAGGCCACCGCATTTGGAAAGGTACAGGAACCTTCGTCCTGGCCGGCGAAATGAACCCGATGGTGACCAAACTCATTGAAATTTCACGCCTCGAGACCATCCTTACCATCATACCTACCATCAGCGAATCCATTGCTTTTGTGCTGATGGAAGAATTGGAAAGGCAAATTGAGGGAGAATAAATCTACTATCCTGGTATTGCAAAAGCGTTCTGTCAGCAGTTGCTGGCAGAACGCTTTTGTTTTATGCAAACAATTTTTTTCAGAACATTTTTTCGCCTTAGCGGTTGTATTCAAAACCGGGCTAATCTCAATATTTGTATCTTACCGCTAGTAGACCTGGCATTTTTTTCACCAACCTATACCGAATTATGAAACAGATAGCATTTCGTTATGGCCTGTGGATGTTTTTCGGACTCACAGGATTCTTCTTGCTCATGCACATCTTCAACCTGAGCGAGAATTATTACCTCCGCATTTTCAATGGCGCAATTCACTTAGGTGTGCTTTGGCTGGCCTTGCGCGCTTGGGCACGCAATCACCATGAAGGAACTTCAGACACTACCTCAGGCGTAGTATTGGGAATGTTCACCTCTTTTATTGGGGTCATCCCTTTCACCATTTTTATGTCGATTTTTTTGGCATACAACCCTGATTTCCTTGCAAGTATCAAGAGCCAAACGCCACTGGGAGAGCATTTGACGCCTATGACTTCTTGCTTTTTCATCGTTGTAGAGGCGATTGTAATTAGCCTTATAGGCTCTTACGTCATTTTGCGCATCTTGGATGCCATGCGCGAACGGGCTTAAGCAAATTGAGGTGACACCTCAATTCTCACAAAAAATAAATGGGCTTGGCGTGTGCCAAGCCCATTTTTTGTCCTTTGTCCAATGTTTAGGCGTCCAAGTTCCGAAAACTCACATATTGGCAATAATTTCTGAGCCGAATTCAGAGCACTTCAACTTGGTCGCGCCTTTCATAAGGCGTTCAAAATCATAGGTTACGCGCTTTTTGCGGATGCTTCGCTCGATGCCTTTGACGATGAGTTTCGCTGCTTTGTCCCAACCGAGATATTCAAACATCATCACACCGGAGAGGATCACTGACGATGGATTCACCATGTCTTTGCCCGCGTACTTGGGTGCGGTGCCGTGGGTGGCCTCAAAGATGGCATGGCCTGTGAGGTAGTTGATATTGGCGCCAGGAGCGATGCCGATACCACCCACTTGTGCAGCAAGGGCGTCGGAAAGGTAGTCGCCGTTAAGGTTGAGGGTTGCCACCATGTCGTACTCTGCCGGGCGGAGCAGGATTTGCTGTAGGAAAGCGTCGGCGATGCTGTCTTTTACCAACATCTTTCCAGCGGCGAGAGCAGCAGTTTGTGCTTTGTTGGCGGCTTCTTCTCCTTTGGCTTCCTTGATGCGGTCGTATTCAGCCCAGGTGAACACACGGTCGCCGTACTCGCGCTCTGCGAGTTCATAACCCCAATCCTTAAATTTGCCTTCTGTGAATTTCATGATATTGCCCTTGTGGACAATGGTCAGCGATTTGCGCTTGTATTTGAAGGCGTGTTCAAGGGCAGCGCGCACGAGGCGTTCGGTGCCTTCCTTCGAAACCGGCTTGATGCCAATGGAAGAAGATTTAGGAAAGCGGATTTTCTTCACACCCATTTCATTTTGCAAAAAGGCAATCATTTTGTCCGCTTCGGGAGTGCCTGCGAGGTATTCGATGCCTGCGTAGATGTCCTCGGTATTTTCACGGAAAATAATCATGTCTACCAACCCAGGTTCTTTAACCGGGCTTGGCACCCCTTTGAACCAACGCACAGGGCGCACACAAGCATAGAGGTCAAGTTGTTGGCGAAGGGCCACATTGAGGGAGCGAATGCCTCCACCTACTGGGGTGGTTAGCGGGCCTTTGATGGCGACTTTGTATTCGTCAATGACTTTGAGGGTTTCGTCGGGGAGCCAGCTGCCGGTCTTGTTGAACGCTTTTTCGCCAGCGAGCACTTCTTTCCACACGATTTTCTTTTTGCCTTTGAAGGCTTTCTCAACGGCTGCGTCGAGTACCCGAACGGAGGCCGCCCAGATATCGGCGCCAGTTCCGTCGCCTTCTATGAATGGGATAATGGGGTCGTTGGGGACTTTCAGTTTGCCCCTTTTGATGGTGATTGCAGAACCTTGCATAATTACAAGTAATGGTTGAATCCCGAATTTGCTCAGGAATGAATTAATGATGAGGTGGGGGCAAAAAGCCTTCCGTTTTGGGGCCGCAAAGGTAGGAAGGATGGGGGTAAAAAATAACAGGTCTTGGAAAGAAAAAGGTTCGTTCAATAAATATCGCTGTTTCAAGAAAATTTGAAAAAAACGAGACCATACCTTGTTTTTTCAAAACCATTTCTACCTTTGCCCTCGGCCAGCGCGAGATATTGCCCTTTCTGGAGTCTCTTTTTTAATCTCTCCCGTGAACATCACTCCGACACTCTGTGCGAGCCAATTGCCACCACAGCCCCGGCAAAAACCATTTTTAAGTTCACAAATCAGCAAACTCTTGTGGCAAGAGCGTGGCGCCTAATTAGCGTCTTGAGCTGATAATTTTTTAAACATGACCGAGACAATACCTTCCAGTCGTCCTGAGAAACCTTCCTTATGCCGTTTTTCGGCACTCTTCGTCCTTCTTTTTGCAGCTTTTGCTGCCACTGCATTCAAACCCGTCAGCATCAGACCCTCACGCGCCGAAGACGCTGAGATGATGCAATTCCGCAACGACGTCACTGGCTATGCTCAGAATTTTCTGGGGCTGCGCTATCGCCGGGCGGGACATTCACCTAAAACAGGTTTTGACTGCTCGGGCTTCACCAACTACATTTTGAATGAATTTGGGGTAAAAGTTTCCTGTGCTTCTACCACCCAATCGCGTCAGGGCTTGAAAGTATCCCTAAGCAACGTTTTGCCCGGCGACCTCATTTTCTTTGGTACCCGAGGCCGTATCCAACACGTAGCCATGGTAGTAGAAAAAACCGCTGAAGGCATTTTCTGTGTGCACAGTACCTGCAGCAGGGGCATCATTGTTGAAAATATCTCCACTTCCAAATACTGGAAACCTAAAATCCTATTCGCACGTGATGTGATCACGGGGCAGGCGGGCTAATGCGCCGCATTGAAGCAAAACGAAAGCCAGTATGGAGAAAAGGGTTGCCCTCGCAAGGGGGCAACCCTTTGCATTTGAGAAAGAGTAAACCGCAAAATGTAAAACAGGAAAATTTAAAACCGCAAAATTGAGATAAGCCCGGTGTGGTGGTTTTAAATTTTGCTGCTTTATATTTGCACCCGCTTTTGAAGAAAATTACCGTTTACAAGCCGAATTAGCTCAGCGGTAGAGCATCCCGATTTTAATCGGGAAGGTCGAGCGGGGCATAATTAACAAGCCGAATTAGCTCAGCGGTAGAGCATCCCGATTTTAATCGGGAAGGTCGAGCGGGGCATAATTAACAAGCCGAATTAGCTCAGCGGTAGAGCATCCCGATTTTAATCGGGAAGGTCGAGCGGGGCATATTTAACAAGCCGAATTAGCTCAGCGGTAGAGCATCCCGATTTTAATCGGGAAGGTCGAGCGGGGCATAATTAACAAGCCGAATTAGCTCAGCGGTAGAGCAGCTGATTCGTAATCAGCAGGTCGAGGGTTCAAATCCCTTGTTCGGCTCCCAATCATGAAGCGATAAAGTGATGAAGTGATAAAGTGATTTTTCTCGATAATTCGAATCAAATCACTTTATCGCTTTATCACTCTATCACTTCATAAATACGGGATGTAGCGCAGCCCGGTAGCGCGCGTCGTTCGGGACGACGAGGTCGCTGGTTCGAATCCAGTCATCCCGACATACCGAGGTCGTGGCGCGTTTCTTGCCATGATCCCGACCCTTATCCCGAACTAACGAATCTGGACTCAAAATTCGTTCTGAGTCTCTAAGGCGCTGTAAGTCAAGGCACTTGCAGCGTTTTTTTATGCTATGCTAACACTTATTGATACCCACGCCCACCTCTATTCCCATAAATTCGACCATGACCGGTCTGACATGGTACGCCGTGCCATCGCTGCCGGCGTCAACAAAATGTACCTGCCTAATATTGATTCAGAGTCAATTGCTGGCATGCTGGCTTTGGAATCTGAATTTCCGGAAAATTGCTTCGCGATGATGGGCTTGCACCCGGGTTCTGTCCAAGCTGAGACATATAAATCGGAGCTATCACTCGTTGAAAAATGGCTAGGCCAACGCACATGGGCCGGCATTGGCGAAACGGGCATTGACCTTTATTGGGACAAGACCACGCTCGGAATCCAGCAAATCGCGTTTGCCCGACAATGCGAGTGGGCAAAGGAATTAGGCCGTCCCATCATCATTCACAGCCGATCAGCGAATCAAGAGGCCATTGAGGTGGTGCGCAAGGCGCAAGACGGGCGATTGCGCGGCATATTCCATTGTTTTTCAGGTACTTTGGAGGAAGCAAAGGAGATGATTGAACTCGGCTTTATGCTTGGTGTTGGAGGTACTTTGACTTACCCAAAATCAGAATTGCCGACTGTGCTCCGCGAAGTTCCTCTTGAACATATTGTGCTGGAAACCGATGCACCCTACCTGCCTCCCGTGCCACATCGGGGCAAGCGCAATGAAAGTGCGTTTATATGCCATACTGCTGATGTACTCTCTGAGGCGAAAACAATGCCACTGGCAGAAATTGCCCGTGTCACCACAAACAATGCACTGAAAATGTTTAGGGGATAATTTCAAACAGATTGTTTGTTTTTTTTTAAAACATTTTTTATATTTGCGGTCAATTAACCAACAGCCATGATGAAAACCTATTTCACATTGGTCACATTTTTACCCGCCGTAGCCAAAGCGAAGGAGGGTTTCACCTTGACCAGATTTTAAGAATGACCCTCCCCCACGCATCCGCCGCCCTAAAAAAATATTTCGGTTACGACCAGTTCCGCCCTTTGCAGGCCGACATCATTCAAAACGTCTATGATGGCCGCGATACGCTGGTGCTAATGCCGACCGGTGGCGGCAAAAGCGTTTGTTTCCAAATCCCCGCAATCACGCTTGAGGGTTTGGCGGTGGTAGTCAGCCCGCTGATTGCGTTGATGAAAGATCAGGTGGAGGCACTGAGCGCCAACGGTATTCCCGCCGCATTTATCAATAGCAGCCTGGGTGCCGACCAACAGCGCAACGTAGAATCTGCACTGCTCGCAGGCTACCTCAAACTCCTTTATGTCAGTCCGGAAAAACTCGTGTCGCAGAGTTTTCAACCTTTGCTCAAACGTCTGAAAATCAGCCTTTTTGCCATTGACGAAGCACACTGCATTTCCTCCTGGGGACACGATTTTCGGCCTGAATATACCCAGTTGAAATTCCTGAAAAGCCAATTCCCGGGTATCCCGCTTATCGCGCTTACCGCCACCGCCGACAAACTCACTCGCAAAGACATTGTGGATCAACTAGGTCTTGCCGACCCGGCTATTTTTATAGCCTCTTTCGACCGACCAAATATTAGCCTAACGGTGCGTTCAGGCCAAAAACGTTTTGAGCAGATCGTAGAGTTTTTAAAAGAACACCGGAATCAATCGGGCATTATTTATTGTCTTTCGCGCAAGGGTTGTGAGGGTCTGGCTGAGAAGTTGAACTCGAAAGGTTTCCGCGCCGCCCATTACCATGCTGAAGTGCCGGCTGCGCAACGCAGCAAGACCCAGGAGGATTTCATAAACGACCGAACACCCATCATCTGCGCTACCATCGCGTTCGGAATGGGCATTGACAAAAGCAATGTGCGGTTTGTAGTGCATTATAATTTGCCGCGTAATCTGGAAGGTTACTATCAAGAAATTGGTCGGGCAGGGCGCGATGGTTTGGCAGCAGATGCGCTGTTGTTTTTCAGTTATGCCGACCTGATTTCGTATCGGGAAATGTTTGAACAAGGGGACGCAAGTGCAGAGCAGAAAGAACTCAAATTGGCAAAGTTGGAGCGGATGTACCAGTTTGCCGAAGCCCCCGTATGTCGCAGGAAAACGGTGCTCAACTATTTTTCAGAACCCTACGACAAAAGTTGTGGCAACTGCGATGTCTGCAAAAATCCGCCTCAACATTTTGACGGCACACTTGCGGCGCAAAAAGCGCTCTCGGCAATCATGCGCACCAATCAGCGCGTGGGAATGAGCCTGCTCACCGATATCCTTCGCGGCAGCCAACGCCGGGAGATCAGGGAGAACAATTATCATGAAATTAAAACCTACGGTGCGGGCAAAGAATTTGGCTACGACGACTGGCTTTTCCTGCTTTCCCAAATGCTACATGTTGGCCTAATTGAAATCGCTTACGACGACCACAATTGCCTGCGTGTGACTGATGAGGGCAAGAAAATACTGTTTGAAGGCAAAAAAATTGCGCTGGCAATGCCACAGCCAAAACCCAAGCCGGGAGAAAAAGCAGCGCTCCCTCATGTTACCGAAAAAAGCAAAACGCAAGTCCTGCGTGAAGAACTCTTACAGCGACTCAGCGCGCTGCGCAGGGATTTGGCGGTGCAACAGGGCATTCCGCCTTACACCCTTTTCAGCGACCTTACGCTACAGCAAATGGCTGATGGCCGTCCGTTGTCCGATGCAGAAATGCTCGAAATCCCGGGGGTTAGCGAACGGAAACTCCAGCTTTACGGCGATGCATTTGTGGGCGAGATCCGAAGCTTTGTGCTTGAAAAAACACAGGCGGGTGAAAAGATCACAGGCAGTACCTACTTCCTGAGTTACGATTTGTTCAAGAGAGGGCATTCGTTGGAAGCTATTGCCGAACAACGCGGACTGAGCACTTTGACGGTATTAAGCCATCTCGCTACTATGTACGAACGCGGAGAATTATTGGACATAAGCCGTTGGGTTTCGCCCGAAGAGTGCGACCTCATCCAGGGCGCCCTATCACTTTTTGAAGAACCATACCAGATGAAGGCTATTCATGAGCATTTTGGCGAGCGGTTCAATTTTGATAAGATCCGGTTTGCGATTGCGGATTTTAAGCGAAAAAGCTAATCTGAAGTGTTACGGAATCTGGTGATTGGTTGAAAAAAAATACCTTCGCCGCCTTATTGGAACGCGGTCGAAATAAAGTAACCGCGTTCCATATAATAAAGGAAAGGATGAGCAAGAAAAAAACATTGAGAGAAGACGCCCTGCATTACCATGCCAAGGGCCGACCAGGCAAGATTGAAGTAGTGCCCACTAAAGAGACAGCGACTCAACGCGATCTGACCCTCGCCTATTCGCCCGGCGTTGCTGAGCCTTGTTTGGCAATCGCAGAAAATCCGGAGGACGTTTATAAATACACCGCAAAAGCGAATCTGGTGGCGGTGATTACCAATGGAACCGCCGTCCTGGGTTTGGGCGATATTGGTCCGCTGGCTAGCAAACCTGTCATGGAAGGCAAGGGACTCTTGTTTAAAATCTATGCAGACATTGACGTTTTTGACCTGGAACTCGACACCAAAAACGTGGATGAGTTTGTAAGAACCGTGAAAATTCTCGAACCAACTTTTGGGGGCGTAAATCTGGAGGACATTTCTGCACCCGAATGTTTTGAAATTGAAGAAAGGTTGAAGGCGGAGTTGAATATTCCAGTCATGCATGACGATCAGCACGGCACCGCCATTATTAGTTCTGCCGCCTTGCTCAATGCTTTGGAAATCGTCGGCAAAGCGTTTCCTAGTACAAAAATCGTCATCAATGGCGCGGGTGCTGCAGCCATTTCATGCACCCGACTTTATCAAGGTCTGGGCGCCCAAAAGGAGAATATTTTCATGTTTGACTCCAAGGGCTTGATTCACTCCAGCCGGACCGATTTGGATGGAAAAAAAATAGAATTTGCCAACGAGACGGTTAGCGCAAACACCTCTTTGGCGGAGGCATTGGTCGGGGCAGATGTTTTTATCGGCCTGTCGAAAGGCAACATCCTAAATCAGGAAATGGTGAAGAGTATGGCCAAAGACTGCATTGTATTTGCAATGGCCAATCCAAACCCCGAAATATCTTACGAAGAAGCGATGGGCGCGCGCAAAGACATCATTTTTGCCACCGGGAGAAGCGATTATCCCAATCAGGTGAACAATGTGCTGGGCTTCCCTTACATTTTCCGGGGCGCCTTGGATGTCCGCTCAAAGGTCATCAATGAAGAAATGAAATTGGCCGCGGTGCGGGCATTGGCTGATTTGGCCAAAAAATCTGTCCCGGATATAGTCAACATGGCTTATGGGAAAGATAACCTGGCTTTTGGAAGAGAATATATCATACCAAAGCCGGTTGATCCAAGATTACTGACAACAGTAGCGCCGCCGTTGCACGTGCAGCCATGGAAACCGGTGTAGCCAAATTCCCGATCAAGAACTGGGAGGATTATGAAAGCCAATTGTCCAAACGCCTGGGTCTTGACAATACGCTGACAAGGGCAATCATCAATAAGGCAAAACAAAAACCTATGAGGGTCGTAATGGCCGATGCTGGAAAATCCAGCCGTGTTGAAAGCCGCCCAACAAGCGATGGAAGAAAAAATTGCCATCCCCATATTGCTGGGCAAAGTGAAGAAAATCAAGCAGTTGGCTCAGGAAAACCTTTTGGATTTGACGAATATCGAGATCATAGATCCAATGGCGCCTCAAAACGAAAGCGATATTGAAAGATTGGAGCGGTTTGGCGATCTATTGTTTGAAAAACGCAAACGCAAAGGCTATACCCAACTCGAGGCCCGCAACATCGTTCGGCGAAGAAATTTCTTTGGCTCCATGATGGTAGAAACCGGCGAAGCCGATGCGATGATTGGCGGAATGACCCGCAATTACCCAGAAACCCTCCGACCAGCCTTACAAGCAGTGGGCCGGCAAACGGGCGTGAACAAAGTGTCGGGGATGTATATCCTGCTTAGTCGCTTTGGACCGCTATTTTTGGCCGATACAAGCGTAAACTTTAACCCAAGTGCTGAGGAAATCGTAGAAATTGCAGAATTGGCAGCAAAGGAAGTGGAGAAATTCAACATCAAACCACGCATCGCTTTACTGACTTATTCTAACTTTGGCAGTGCTGATGGAGACGACGCCATTAAAATGCGCAAAGCCGTTGGCCTCTTAAAAGCAAAGCATCCGACAATGATCGTAGATGGCGAAATGCAGGCGCACTTGCCGTTCCAAAACTCCTTGTTGAAAGAAAATCACCCCTTTTGCGAATTGGCAGAGGGCGGCGCGAACATCCTGATTTTTCCCAATCTCTCTGCTTCCAACATTGCTTACAACCTGGTAAAAGAAGTGGCAGATATTGAAAAAATTGGGCCGATTCTATTGGGTTTGAGAAAGCCGATTCACCTCCTGCAACTGGGCAGTACCACCCGAGAAATTGTCAATATGATCGCTATTGCTGTGGTGGATGCGCAAATGAACTATAAACCATGATGTTTGCACTATGATCAGAATTGACCATCGGCATTGCTGTGCGTGAACTGGGCACGAGCAACGAACTTTTCCACAAACTCCTTGGCGAGGCCCACTACAAGATAGAGGCCGTGGAAAGCGAGCACGTTTCCACCTCCTTTTTCAAAATTGGGGAGAGCAAAATTGAACTTTTGGAAGCCAGTGACCCGGAAAGCCCTATTGCCAAATTTATAGAGAAACGCGGCGAGGCATCCATCACATCGCCTTTGAAGTGGAAGACATTCTAGCGGAGATCAAGCGCCTCGAAGCCGATGGCTTTGTGCCGCTCAACCGCGAGCCTAAACGCGGCGCTGACAACAAACTGGTTGTGTTTTTTTCACCCAAAATCTTCGGGGGTGCTTGTAGAAGTCAATCTCTGGAAACGATGGATTAAACAGGAAAACCGCAAAATGTAAAACAGGAAAATGTAAAACCACCGTTTTGACCCCAAGTGTGTCATTACCTCGCCTCCTTGGAGATTTGGTGCTTCTTGGTTTTGCGGTTTTAAATTTTCCCTGTTTTACATTTTGCGGTTAAAGCGCCTCTATAAACTCCTGGTTCGTCCTCCATCCACGGGCAGATTGATCCCATTGATATACGAAGCCGCCGGGCTGGCCAAAAATGCCACCGCCGCAGCCACTTCTGAAGGCTCTGCAAAAAGCGGCGCATCGGCACCTGATTTTTGAATTGGGTTTCTACAGATTCCCTGGTCGCCGCGTTTGTGGCGGCCCGTTTTCGATAATTTCCTCTAGCCTTCCAGTGCGGGTATAACCGGGCAACACATTGTTAACCGTAATACCGAATTGGCCAACCTCATTGGCCCAGGTCTTCGCCCAGGCGGCCACTGCCCAGCGCGTGGTGTTTGACACCCCTAGTCCGTCCAGGGTTCTTTCACCGAAGTGCTGATGATGTTGATGATACGCCCGTAGCCTTCGGCTTTCATTCCGGGGAGTACGGCTTGCGCCAGTATTTGATTGCAAATCAAATGATTGTGGTAGGTCATCAAGAAAGCTTCGCCCCGTGCTTCGGTAATGGGTCCACCTGCCGGGCCGCCGGTGTTGTTGACCAAAATATGGAGGGCTTGGCGTTCAAGCAACGCGGATACTTTTGCCAAAAGCCCTTGGCTGTCGGAAAAATCAACCGTCAGGTAGCCATGTTTTTGGCCTTGGGAAGTATCGAGTGAGGCAAGTGTTTCCTGCAAAAGCGGATTCGGTGCGGGCCATGAGGTGACATTGGCGCCAAGTGAAGCGAGCTCAATGGCTACCGCGCGACCGATGCCTGCGCTGGAGCCGCCGATGAGGGCGTTTTTGTGGAGGAGGGAGAGGTTCTGCGTTTTGAAATTGTGCTTATTTTTGATTGATAAAAGGGCGAAAATGTCCTCAGTGTATGGAATTGTCCTTCAATCTCGCGCAAATTCAAGATTTTGAAAGGTTTACCGCACAAAGAACGATTGTTTTTTTTCAAATGCCGTAGGCATGACATTATGGTAACACCTGTGGCCCACTGTGGAAATAAAACGGAACGGCGTAGCCGTGACATTTTAAAATGCCACGGCTACGCCGTTCTACCACACCCAACGTCCAATTGGACTACCATAATGGCACGGCTACGCCGTTTTAGATGGGTTCGTGGAAAATGTATTTTTCGTCGTGTTCGATTTCGGAATTTTTGTAAGAATTCAAGGTATTCAGCACGAAATGTTCGCTTTTTATGGTGCGCCTCTTGATTTCGAACGTATTTGTAAACTGCATTGACTTGTGATTTTGCAGATAGGAAAATGCCCCAAACCCTTCTGCCCCTCAAATCGATGCTCCAAAAACTTTTGCTCATTTATCCAACCTGAAGCATTGGATTTGACCTTTTGCATCAAGTCAGAAAGGGATTGTTTGGGGTATAAGCCGAAAAAACAATGCACATGGTCAGTACCCATTGATTATTAGGTTTTGTGCCCCAGGTCATTGATGGTTTGGCCAATGTAACCAAAGAGTTCTTGTCTGAATTTGGTAAGATTAAACCCTCCGAAATTTGACCGCAAATACGGTCTGGATGTGGATTTGATGGTAGGTGTTTGCCATGATTAACGTGTTTTGGTGAAAAATGGATTATATAAAAATTAGGGATAAAAGGAAAACACAAGTGTTGAATTTCATTTCCGTACGAACAATTTCATATCAACATGAACCAAAATGCCGTAGGCATGACATTATGGTAACACCCAGCAGGATAATAAACAACGGAACGGCGTAGCCGTGGATTTAAATGTCACGGCTACGCCGTTCGATCCCACCACAAACGCCCCTTGGGCTACCATAATGTCACGGCTACGCCGTTTTATATACAACCCGCCATTTTACAATGGCTACCAGAATGTCACGGCTACGCCGTTCCGTCTTTAACACAAAAAAACTCCCGACAGTGCAAACGCACTACCGGGAGTTATATAACTTTCAACTTGTTACTTTCAACTTACCCCTTCCCGCCCTTAGCGGCCGCAATAACCGCTTCAGAAACGCTTGCTGGTGGCGGAGCGTAGTGGCTCAATTCCATGGTGCTCGAAGCACGGCCAGAAGTCAGGGTACGCAGTTGGGTCACATAACCAAACATTTCGGAAAGTGGCACTTCGGCTTGAATGGCTACTGCGCCACCCATACGACCTTCCTGACCTTTCGGCAAGCCACGGCGGCGGTTCAAGTCGCCAATCACCGACCAACGCAATCTTCGGCGTGATCACTTCCAATTTCATAATTGGCTCCATGATCACTGGCTTGGGTAGCGGAGCAGCAGCACGGAAACCTTCCTTGGCGCACAACTCGAACGCAATTGGCTTGGAGTCAACGGCGTGCATACCACCGTCGCGTACCTTAACCTTCATCGAGTCAATGTTGTAGCCTGCAAGGATACCGTTGTTCATCATCTGCGTGAAACCGATCTGCAATAGGGCTTCTGGTAGTTCTTGTCAATGGCACCACCCACGATGCCCCACTCGAACTGGAGTTTCTTTTGCCGCTTTTGAAGTCATCGCTGTTGAGGAAGTCTTCGTCGGCAGGGCCAAGCGTGAATTCCATGTCGGCGAAAAGACCAGAACCGCCCGTTTGCTTTTTTAAGCGTTCGCGGTGTGGGTGGTTTTGGTCAAGCCTCTTTGTAGTTCACCTGTGGAGCGCCTTGGTTACATTCCACTTTGAATTCGCGACGCAAGCGGTCCACGATGATCTCCAAGTGCAATTCTCCCATGCCGCTGATTACGGTTGGGTTCGTGTCCTCATCGTATTTCACACGGAAAGTCGGATCTTCCTCAGCAAGCTTGTTGAGGGCCATGCCCATTTTGTCAAGGTCTTTCTGTGTCTTGGGTTCTACCGCCAAACCAATTACTGGCTCGGGGAACACCATGCTTTCGAGCACAATCGAGTTGGTTTACATCCCAAAGCGCACGCCAGTGCGGATGCTTTGAGAGCCCACCGCTGCTGCGATGTCGCCTGCTTCTACCGAATCAATCAGGTTCTGCTTGTTGGCGTGCATTTGGTGAAATCGGCGATCGCTCTTTGTCGCCCGTGCGGGTGTTCAGAACATAAGAACCAGCGTCCAGTTTATCGCACCACCTCAGATAAAGCACAAACGGCCCTAAATGGGTCGGTTGCGATTTTGAACGCCAATGCGGTGAAAGGCTCTGTTACCGAAGGTTTTCGTGATCCTTCTTTTCTCGTTTTAGGATCTGTACCCGTCACAGATTCAATATCAATGGGTGCTGGAAGTAACAAGCCGCGTCGCAGGCAAGCCTGTACACCTTTGTTCTTAAATGCGGAACCGCACATTACTGGCGTCATCTTCAGATCGCACACAGCGGCATGCACGGCAGCACGCATTTTTGCTACGGATGCTATCTGGGTCGTCGAGGAATTTTTCGAGCAGTTTGTATCGTAAGAAGAACTTCTTCGTCAGAGCAGCTGCCGCAGTTCGTGTACTGTTTCTTTCAAATCCTCTGGAACGGGATCTCGTGTAGGATTCTACCCTGGTCGTTGCTATTCCAAACGATTGCTTTACCCATCACGGGGTCCACAACACCTTTGAAGTTGTGCTCGGTTTCAGGCCAATAAACTCTGAAGTGGAATTGCATTCGAGCCAAGTTTGGCTTTCATGCATCTTTCACCACCATCATAAAGTCGAGCCAGCGCGGTCCATCTTGTTGACAAACGCGATACGCGGCACTTATAGTTGTCGGCCAGACGCCAGTTGGTTTCAGACTGTACCTCTACGCCATCTCACGCCGAAAACAAGAACACCAAGCCGTCGAGTACACGCAACGAACGGTTCCCTCTACCGTGAAGTCCATGACCAGTGGTGTCACGGCGTACCCGAAATCATGACTTGCGCCCGTCTACTGTCCGGTGACACCTGGTAGCAACTAAAGTATCAAGTATGCCGCTCTCTTGCTCCTGTTCCATCCAGTCCATCGTAGCAGCACTTCGTCACTTCCCCGATGTGTGGTTGACACTGTGTAAAAGAGCGTACGCTCGGTTAAGTCGTTTTGCCCGCATCAATGTGGGCGGCGATACAATATTCCGGGTGAACCGAAGGTCCGTTGCCATGACTTTTTACTTTATTGATTGTGTAGAGATGTGGAGTGTGTGTTGGTTTGATGGGTTTGAGGTGTTTAAAGCGTTCGAGTTGTTCAAACAATTCGAACGCTTAAATAATTCAACAACTCAAACAAAATTCAAAAGGCCATTCAGAACAAGGTATCGCTACAAGGGCTAGAATTCTCTTTGAATCGAATGTTAATTTTGAGTAAACCCTTTGATTTTTAAGAAAATTTTCGACAGAACAAACGATTCATTCTTTTCAAAACCTCTGGGGAAACACCGATACCGCCGAAAATTGCTTTCCAAACACTATGCGGGGACGCACTCGGCGTCAGGGCGTGGATACCTTTGCTTAACGTCCACGGAAGTGGGCAAAGCACGGTTAGCTTCAGCCATTTTGTGTGCGTCTTGCGTTTTTTCACTGCGTTGCTTCGCCTTTGGCAGCGGCCACTACTTCGGCAGCGAGTTTTTCGGCCATGCCTTTACCGCTACGGGTGGGCATGTTTGATCATCCACTTAATACCAATGGAGACTTTGCGGTTGGCAGGAAGTTCCGTTGGAATTGGAAAATAGAACCACCTACGCGGCGGCTACGGACTTCCACTTGTGGCATGACGTTGTTGAGTGCTTTCTTCCAGATCTGCAACTCGTCCTCGTTGGTGCGGCTTTTTACAATGTCAGTGCATCATAAAAAATGCCAAATGCAACGCTCTTCTTGCCGTCCCACATCAGGTTATTCACGAAACGTTACCATCGTATCGTTATAACGCGGATCGGCGGCCAATACTGAGGTTTCGGGTTTTGTTACGCATTTTGTGAAGTGATAAAGTGATAGAATGATGAAGTGATTTGGTCAGCGATGTGATATTTGAATCCTTCATCGCTTCATCTCTTCATCGCTTTATTTTTAGGACGCTTGGTGCCGTATTTCGAACGGCTCTTGCTGCGCTTTTGTACGCCAATAGCATCGAAAGCGCGCCGCGTACAATGGGTGTAACGTACCCCTGGAAGGTCTTTTACACGACCGCCGCGTACAAGCACAATAGAGTGCTCTTGAAGGTTGTGGCCTTCCCCGGGAATTTCGTAGCAAATGACCTCAAGACCGTTTACGAGGCGCACTTTCGCCACTTTGCGGAGGGCTGAGTTAGGTTTTTTCGGAGTGGTAGTGTACACTTCGGGTGCATACGCCACGCTTCTGCGGGGCTGGAATTAAGGCGCTCGGCTCTTGCTCGCATACTCCACCTTTTCGCGGCTTTCCGCACAAGTTGATTGATGGTTGGCATACTGTTATTTTTGCTGAGTTTTTGTAACTCGTTCAAAATCAATGAAGAGGTAAGCGCTTCCTTTTTCCAAAACGGTGGCAAAGGTAGTTCTACTTCCTGCTATTTTCCAAGCAGTGCTCAAAGATTTCTGTGTAAAATCTGTAGTGTTCAGCGGATCACCGTCACATCCCCTTCGTATTGCGGCTTCTGTGCCATCAATAAGCGCACCATCGCATACCAGGCGAAGACGCCATCCACCTTGCCCCTTGCGCAGTGCCATCCCATCCGATACTAGGCATTCAGGTCGAAGTCGCGATTTTCATAGATCAGGCCGTTTAGCGGTCGTAAATGCGCAACAGGATATTTGCTCCGCAGCCGGCCCACTGTACCCAGTAAAACGTCCGTTGTAGAAATCTGAACTTTCAGGTTTGAAAATATTGGGAAATACACCGGGCGGTCCTTATTTACACGAATGGTGACGGTGTCAAAAGCCATACAACCATCTCTGTTATTGATTTTGACGGTGTAAACAATATCGCCAAGGCCGTGGCGGTCGGATCTGGAATATTATTTTCGCTCGTAGTCCAATAGCAGGCGTCCACTCAAAAGTACACCCAAATGGAGCAGTAATCGTACTGATGTCCACCGTAAACCTAGGTCAAAAGTCGTGTCGGTGGGCACCGCCGCGACTGTGAGCGCTGGAGGTTGTGAAATAGTGGCAAATACCGGAGTCCTGACAACCATAGGCATCCTTGACTTTCACCTAAATCGCCCGCTAGCAACATTTCTCAAAGTATCAGAGGCAAAAAGGTGATACCGTTTGGACTGAACATGTAGGGGGTGCCCGCCAACACCTTCCACAGGATTTGCCTTCAGGAGTGCCGTTGCAGATCAGGTCCAAAACATCAATCAGATTTACCGCCACATCTGGTGGTTCTGTAATGTACACGCCTCCGACAATGATGCATTCGTTTCGATCTGAGACAGTTACGTCGTATTGGCCCGGTGTTAAATTGCTTATGGTTTGTGTGAGCGCCCCATTGACCATTGATAGGTGATTAATCCTGTGCCGCCAGAAGGGATTGCTTCATGCCATCATTGCGCCAAAACAAGAAATGTCTATGGTGTCTATCATCAGTTCGAGCGGAGGATTGTCCAACACTGTCACAACAAAAGTGCCCTCCGTAGCACCCCATCAATGGCCTGAATCGTATATGTCCTCGCAAATCCTCCCGGGAGTTGCTGGGGATATAACCACCCCCAATCGAACTGCACAATGGGCTTACCATTGGCACGTTGAGCGTGATGACCCGTTGGCATCGCCAAAACAAAGCGGTTTATCTACGCTGGCTTCCGCTGTGAGAATCCCGCGTGTTCACCTGAATCTTAAATCAGTTTTTACAGTTATTAAAATCAACAATGGCGAGCGTGAAACCCAACCCCCAGGCTATCGAGGCGAGTTTTCGGTGGTAAAGGCCCGTTGTTCCAACTGAACAGATAAGGAGGAGTACCGCTTGTGATATTGTTGGTGCAGTATTTGGCCATTCGCCGTGCCGTTGCAGTCGGGGAGCGGCAATAAGGGTGTCCACCTTCACATCAGGGTAGATCACAACTGAATGAATATCGGTGACGACAGCCAAGGTCAGTTTCCAGTTAAGCACCGCAGTGTACGCCAGGCGTATTGAAAGTAACGGTATGCGGGCCGGGGCCTGTTGC
>JADJFA010000024.1 GCA_016708875.1 Lewinellaceae bacterium | reverse complement strand
GCAATGATTTCCATTCAGCCATATTGATTTTTTCAACGCCCATAACAGGCTGGCTAATGAATTCATCGCTTTTACGATCCTTGATTTCAACCGCTGCAAGCATGGTTGAATTTTCGAAAAGCGTAATGTCAATCTTCTGATTTTGGTTTAATGTGCTGTTATAGGTGGCGGTAACATAACCCAGGTAGCTAAACTTGAACGTGTGTGGTCCAGCTGGCAAAGTCAGGGAATAAAACCCGTACTCATTGGAAATGGCTCCATCGCCGTTTGCGGAATGTATGGTCACTCCGATGAGCGTTTCGCCGGTAGTGCCATCAGTGATGGTACCACTCAGGGTGAATTTTGCAGCATTTTGAGCGCAGACAATGCTTGACCAGCAGAGAAATAGAAAAGCCAGAGCGTTTTTCATAAAATGAACAGACTTAAAGATGTTGGATTGTTTGACTTCAATTATTGAGCGTAGCATGGGTTATATTAATTTGATAACCACATTGCCCTTTTTGCGGAAAGACTCTACGTAGGTGTGCGCTTCCCTGATTTGCTCAAGGGTGTATTTCCTGTCTATTACAGGCACTAATTTTCCGGCTTCGACAAGCCCTTTTAATACAGGCAAATCATCCGGAGCGGTCTTAGGCGATCCTGTTACGGACACGTATTTACCGCCAGGTTTTAATAAATGCCTTGATGCAGATTTGGATGTTTTTCCCACAGCATCCAAAATGATATTGAAACGCTGTTCGGTTACAGTGAAATCATCTTTTTTATAATCAATGACCTGGTTTGCGCCGAGTTGATAAACCATATTTACATTGGAAGTGCCGCAAACTGCCGTAACCTCTCCGCCAAATGCACGGGCGATTTGAAGCGCAAAAGTTCCCACACTTCCGGATGCGCCGTATATCAGGACTTGGTCGCCCGGTTTAATACCAGCTTGTTTTAGCAAGCGCAAGGCGGTCAAGCCTCCGATCGGAATCGTTGCAGCCTCTTCGAAGGAAATATTGGATGGTTTTACGGCAATAAGTTCATTTTCAGGCAAGCAGGTGTATTCCGCGTATCCTCCAAACCGAAGTCCGCAGGAAGCAAAAACGGGATCCCCCTTTTTTAGTGAGGTAACTTTTTCTCCGATCTCCTCCACGACACCGGCCAGTTCAAACCCGAGAATGTTCACTCTTGTCGGTTTAAAAAGACCATTAAATATCCTGGCAAGGAAGGGGTCTGCTTTGCGCAAACGCCAGTCTCCTGCTGTTACAGTGGTGGCATGAATTTTAATCAGCACTTCGTTCTTTTTGGGGCTTGGTTTTGGGATGTCTGTTAATTCCAAAACATCCGGAGTTCCATATTTTTTATAAACAACGGCTTTCATAATGCACGAAAATTGATGTGAAAGTTTGAGTTGAACATGCGTTAAAGGGCCGTATAAGCCTCTTTATTAAATCCTTTTAGGAGGAGCCAGCCAGCCAAAACCATTTCGTAAACGGCAATGGGAAGGGCTAGAAAAATGATAGCGGAAGAGAAGTGTGGGATATACCCGAAAATTTCCAGAACGGCTCCCAGCAGGATCAGGACAGCGCCCGTTATACCAAAAATGGCGAGTTTTTTTGGTAAAATTCTGGACAGGAAAAATATGCTGGAGTAGATCAATGTATTTATCCCAAGCATAAAATGAGGACCTAAAATAAAGGCCCAACTGTATACCTGTTTCAATAAACCAGCAATGCTCTGGGCCGACAACTCTTTTTCAGCACTCATGCTTAAGGCTTCCTCACTAAGCGTCCTAATGGTGAGCATGCTGAGCAATCCGATCAAAATAAAGACCACTTCCAGTAATCGGAATAAGCTATAACCAAGGCCCCAGCTTTCGCTGAAACGCTTCAGGCGAGGGTAGAGCATAATCCCCGTGCCGATATTGGAGATTGCCAGAATCAGCTCAAAGAAGGCGCCCAAAGCAATTTTTGTGGAAGCGGCATGGACGCTCTCAAGAATATTGGTGCTGTTCAATACCGGACCATAGTATTGTTGCCCAATAATGGCAGAAGTTGTAGCGGCGATAAAAAAGACGCCGGTGATTTTTTCGTTTCTTCTGATGGACGTATTCATGTTATTAAGTTTGTGGGCAAACAGGTGTGACCTTCCGATGAATGGTACATTCACGGTTTGCGATGTTTCAGGAAAGATTTGAATTGAAAAATGCAGCAGAAGCCTATAAGCGCCGAATCCTGACGCTCAGCAATAAATCCTGCTCAGCGGTTGAAGTAGACAATTGTGGGTATTATAGGTTGAACCGGCGATTTTAGGGGTTGTGTGCGATGGGCGAAAACAAGTATTGCAAGCACCACCAGAAATGAACGTAAAGTAAATTGTACCATGTCGTTTAAATTTTTGATGGCACAAAAGTCCCCCGGATCTAAACGCTGTACAATACTGATTAATCAGTATCCCTACTGCAAGAGGCCAAATCTCGAGGCAAAGCTCACAGCCTCGAATGAATTGTTGGCGCCCAGTTTTTCTAAAAACCTTTGTCTATGTGTATTTACGGTATGCAAACTAATAGACAGCTTTGTTGATATCTCTTTGCTTAATAAGCCTACTTTCACAAGTCTTAAAATTTCCAGTTCTCTTTTGGTCAATTCAACTTGAGCTTTCTGAGGAACATCTATGGGAATGAATTGTCCGGTTTTAAAATTCAACAATTGACCTTTACTGCTGCTCTCTTCATCCTGATTAGAGGATACATCTACTACGCCCAACATGAGCCACAACTGCCCTTTTTTATCCAACTCTACCATTTGATATTGCTCAATTAGTCGTGTATATTTACCCTGGGCATTGAGCATTCTATATTCACTTATCATTTTGTGACTCAGTTTATCCTCACTTGAAAAGGCATTGAATATTTTAAAAATGGAAACACTTAATTTGCTTAAATTCAAAGCATCCTCTGGATGAAATCTGTCAATAAAAAATTGCTGCCCGATTTTTTCATAGTCAGATCGTTTATAGCCCAACAATTGCCCAAAGTTGGAAGAATAAAATATTATCTGACGCTTATTAATATCAAACAAGTTAAAACCAGAATTGCCTATGCTTGATAACGTTTGCAACACACTGATGTGTTTCTCTGCTAACGTATAGTCCAAATCTTTTTCATCGTATTTATATTCCATCAGGAATTTGAAAAAGATATCCATAACACTGTTTTGTTCCTTCATGGGCTTGAAAATTTATAACAGCAATATTAAGATGGCTTCCTGTGAATGACATAATCCACTGACTGTTTTTATACCCGGCGGCAAATATCGCAGACTTTCTGCCGTGTGTGGTGTCTCCTGATCAATCTATCGCTCCGTATCCAATTCCGAGTCCTTCCCGATGGCGTCTGGGGCGCTCTACTAAAACCGCGTAGCGGTGACATTATGGTAGCCCAAAGGGCGGTAAAATGAGAAGAACCGCGTAGCGGTGACATTATGGTAGCCCAAAGGGCGGTAAAATGGGAAGAACCGCGTAGCGGTGACATTATGGTAGCCCAAAGGGCGGTAAAATGGGAAGAACCGCGTAGCGGTGACATTATGGTAGCCCAAAGGGCGGTAAAATGGGAAGAACCGCATAGCGGTGACATTATAAAAACAATAAAAAAAGCCCCACCTTTTTCAAGGTGAGACTTCGTACTTAGTGGAGGATAACGGGATCGAACCGATGACCTCTTGCATGCCATGCAAGCGCTCTACCAGCTGAGCTAATCCCCCTTTACCCGCCGTAGCTTTAGCGAAGGCGGGCTTGTTTCTTTTCGCCACCCTTGGCTTAGGCGGGCTTCAGTACTTCAAAAAAAGGTCAATTTCCCAATTGGGGTGCAAATGTAAAACCCTACAACCCAAAACCACAAAATTTTCTCAAAAAACTAAAAATCCCCCAATCCCGTCTCACCTAACTGCCCCATCGCAAGCTCGAATTGCTCCTGATTGGGCGCTTTGCCATGCCATTTGTGGGTGCCTTGCATAAAATCAACACCGTATCCCATGTCAGTTTTCATCAAGATCACTACTGGTTTTCCTTTTCCAGTGCGGCGTTTGGCTTTGCGCAACATCGCAATCACTGCATCCATATCATTGCCTTTTTCCAAAATCAAAACATCCCAGCCAAAGGCTTTCCATTTGGCTGGTAAATTGCCCAGGTTCATAACCTCACGGGTGGGGCCGTCAATCTGCTGGCCGTTCCAGTCTACGGTCACGATCAGGTTGTCCACCTTGAGGTGTGCTGCTGACATGATGGCCTCCCAGCATTGGCCTTCATCGAGTTCGCCGTCGCCCGTGAGGCAGAATATCCAGCGATTGTCACCATCTAGTTTTTTTGCAAGGGCCGCGCCGATGGATGCCGAGATGCCCTGGCCTAAAGAACCGGAGGCGATTCGGACGCCGGGTAGCCCTTCGTGTGTAGCCGGGTGGCCTTGCAAGCGTGAGTTTAGCTTGCGGAAGCTTGCGAGTTCGGCCACGGGGAAATAGCCTGTGCGCGCCAGAACTGAATACCATACGGGCGAAATGTGCCCATTGGAAAGGAAGAACATATCCTGCCCTTTGCCGTCCATTTTGAAAGGTTTAGCCTTGTGCTTCAACACATTGCCATAAAGCGCCACAAAATATTCTACACATCCGAGCGAGCCGCCTGGGTGTCCGCTTTGGCAGTTGAACACCATACGCACGATGTCGCGACGCGTTTGAACCGCTTGTTCTTTAAGTTTGGAATAATCAGCCATTTGATTGAGTAATGTAAGCGACAAAGGTAAAAACTTGAGTGAACTATCGTAATGGAACACGGATGGCACGGATGGGACACGGATTTGAACGGATCAAAAAAATCCGTGTCTCATCCGTGGCATCCGTGTTCCCTCCCCTCTTAGCAAAATCCACTAAAAAAGGCTGCCCCGCGAGATGCGAGACAGCCATTGCTATGCATGGTTAGGCTGCGATATTCAATTAACTCCAGATATTCGGGATAACAAGCACCTGGCCAACTTCAATCTCGTCAGGATCGCTGAGTTGGTCACGATTGGCGTCGAAGATCGCCTTGTACTTCATCATATCGTCGTAGTAATGCTTGGCGATTTTGCTGAGGCTATCACCTTTTGCTACGGTGTGCTTGGTGTAGTAGTCCGTGTTGGCTACTTTGATATCGGCTACAAGATCGGTTGGGCTTGCGCCGCCAATTGCTTTGATAGCATCCCAAAGTTGGTCTTTTTGGTAGGTGTCTTCAGCGGTGCCCCACATGCGGAGCACACCATCAGCACCTTCTTCAAGTTTGCCGTCGCGGATGCCAAGTTTTTCGCCTAGAGCGAGTACGCTGGAGTATTTGTCCTTTGCTGCCATAATTTGAATGGAAATGTTAGTGTGGTGTACGTTTATTTGCAAGATTGCGGGGTATAGACGAAGCGTGCTATACCGGTCACTTTTAAGATGCTAAAGGTAAACATTTTTGAAAAAGAGCGCGGAGTACGGAGCATTTTTTCTCCGTTATTTAATGAACCAATCTACCAATCACCAGTCTACTAATCAGCATTAAACCAGCCTACTCCTCCCTCAAAAACGCTGGCACCTGCATGGCTCTCCTCGCCGGCAAAAGCGAAGCGAAAAATCCAATACCCAGCACCGTGAGCGTCACAGGCAAAAAATCTGATGCCCGCATGGCAATAGGATAACTATCTACCAGGAAACCTTCCGGGATAGTGACGATGCCCCAATTTTTTTGAACAAAATAAAGCCCAATGGCAAGCACCAGCCCGATACCCATCCCCAGCAGCGTAAGCAAAAACCCTTCGAGCAGGAAAATACGGTGTACTGTAGCGTCCGTAGCACCCATGCTTTTGAGTGTACTGATGTCGCGTTGTTTGTCGAGCACAATCATCCACAAGGCCCCTACTGTGTTGAATGCCATGAGCAAAAGCATAAGGCTGGTAATGGCGAAGCCCATCCATTTTTCCAACTGCATCACTTTGAAAAAAGCCTCGTTTTGTTCATAGCGGTCTTTCATCGTAAAACCTTCGCCGAGCAATGCGCGGGCCTGTGCTTTTACTTCCTTTATGTCGGTGCCCGGGCGACACTTAATCTCCAAGGCTGACACTGTAGTCGGTGGAGCTTCCAGAAGTTCGCGCACAAATCCGATATTGGTCAATACATATTCATTGTCAAATTCCTGCTGAATGGCAAAAGTACCTATAGGGCTTGCGAGTCGGGTTTTGAAAGGCTTGTCGAGCACCCCTGTCTGCTGTTCAGGCATATACACCGTAATTGTAGCAAGGGGATTGCTGACATTGACACTCAATTTGTTACGAACACCCGCGCCCAGCACCAGATAGTTGCGCTCGCCTTCTTTCAATAAGTATTGGCCCTCTCGAAGGGTAGTATCGGAATCAATCCCGTTGACACGAGCGAATAGGGAATCCACGCCTTTCAGCACCCCAAAATCCTGTGAGCCGTCGTGCTCAAAAAAGGCGATCTCTTCCAGGGTCTCACTTGCGATTTCAACGCCGGGTACTGTGCGTATTTTTGCCAAAACAAAACTGTCCACTTCAAAGGTTTTGCCTTTGGTGGGCGTGATTTTGAGTTCAGGGTTAAAATGCCCAAACAGGTTGGAGAGTAGATCCTCAAATCCGTTGAAGACCGAAAGCACGAGTATCAGCGCAGCCGTTCCAATGGCTACACCCAACACCGAAATGCCCGTAATTATGTTGATGGCATTTGTGCTGCGCTTGGCAAAAAGATAGCGGCGGGAAATGAGGAGTGGAAGGTTCATGGAAGACCGGATATTGGGATATTGGGATATTGGGATTATTGAGAGCAGATTGTGAGTGGATTTGGGCAGGCCCCCCCCCCCCCCCCCCCCCCCCCCCCCCCCCCGCCCCCCCCGCGGTGAATTTCAAGGTCGTCATGGTTATCTTCTTTTCCATGGTTTTCAAATGTAAAGGGTAAAAGTCCTTTTCAAAGATAACCAAAATTCCTCAATATCCAAATATCTCAATATCTTAATATCCCAATAACCCGCTCCGCTGCCTCCGTAGGCGACATACGCCCAGCCAGAACCTCGACCTCCACCTCGGCAAGTTTTGCTTTAACGGCTGGGTGTTTGTAAAACATGTTTTTTAATCCCGCTTCAATCGAATCCTCCAGCCAATAGAGGGCTTGTTGTCGGCGGTTTTCTTGTAAAAAACCAGTGGCGAGGGTGTGTTTTTGGAATGCTTCAATGGCTTCCCAAAGTTCGGCAATGCCCGTGTTTTCCAAAGCGCTGCAAGCCATCACTTGAGGTTGCCAGCCATTCGGTTTCGGAGGCAAAAGATGGGTAGCATTGAGGTAATGCCCTCGTGCCTGATTCGCCAATTTGACCCGATCGCCGTCGGCTTTATTGACGACCAGAAAGTCGGCCATTTCCACTATGCCACGTTTGATGCCTTGCAATTCGTCGCCAGCGCCGGGCAGCAGCAGCAGCAAAAACAAGTCTGTCATGCGCTCAGCTGCTATTTCCGATTGCCCCACACCGACTGTTTCGATGAGAATGGTATCGAACCCAGCTGCTTCTACCAATACAATGGCTTCCCTTGTTTTTCGGGCTACTCCACCCAGCGTATCCCCTGAGGGCGAGGGTCGTATGAATGCATTTTCGGAAATAGAAAGTCGCTCCATCCGCGTTTTGTCGCCCAAAATACTGCCTCCACTCACGAGGCTTGAAGGGTCAATGGCCAGCACAGCAGGGCGTTTTCCAGATGCTATCACGTGCATCCCCAATGCTTCAATAAAGGTGCTTTTGCCTACGCCGGGAGCGCCTGTGACTGCAATTCTTAAGGTGTTAGACGGTTGTGCATTCCCTAGCAATTCAGCAATAATTTCACGCGCCAACACCTGGTGATCCTCCCGCACACTTTCTACAAGGGTGATGGCCTGACCCAGCAATACGCGGTCGGAGGCGCGGATGCCTTGTACAAATTGTTCAACGGTGGGGAGCGGACGACGCATGGGGCAAAGGTAGGTGTTGGATTTTGACCGTTGACTTTTGGTTATTGACTTTTAACGGTGGCTATTGGCTTTTGATCCGCACACACGATATCATGGCGGTTAAACTTAATTAACCATGATTCAAATATTATTTTAACGCTTTTTCAAAACATTGACAGTCACTGTTTTTGTGTTTAACTAAAACCCTTCATCGCGCTCCCTGAAGGTTAAACTCCGTTAAGTAGGCTCTGACGGGGTAAGACCCTATTGCAGCCTTGCAATGTGTATCAGAACCTTGCAGCAAAATTTATCTACCGTATGAAAAAATATACGCTCCTTTTACTGCTCATCGCCCTCTCACTCGGGGCTTGCCGCTCGCTCCGAGTGCGCGATTTTCACTCCAACCAAAGTCTTCCTACCCGCTTGCCAAACCTTGGTCTTCTTGTTCACGAGCGAAGCTTCCTGGAAGCGTTTGACCTCGCGCTAATCCGTGACGTTGTGCGGACAACTGTAGTAAGCGGCCCCTACGCTCCTGCACCTTGGGTAGCATACGACGTTACGGATCAAGCACTTCAAGATGCTTTTAATGTGCTTGGCAACGAACTCAACGACAACCTAAACCAAGCATCCGCAGCTCAATTCGGTCATGCCCGATTCAAATTGCTTTTCTATAAACGCCGAAACTCCGGATGGGGCTGGACGGTGGCAAGTGTTTCAACCTTGTTCGTACCAAACTTGTTCGGGATGCCCGTCAGAACACATAGGGCAGAACTTGAATTGCAAATGGAAATCGTAGATGCCAATGGCAATATGTTGATACGCTATACCGCGCCTGGCGAGGGAAAAGCAATGGTGGCGGCTTATCATGGGTACGACAGCTCTACCGCAACCAGGAAAGCCAACCTGCTCGCCCTCCAAAGCGCCATGTCGAAGATCAAAAAGAAACTTGAATCAGATGTGCCTTCTCTAACAAGCCAATTGGAAGCAGCGGGAACCCTCCGCAAAGAGGACGGCAAATAAACACGCACTACTTCCTCAGAAAACCGCAGAACCATGAAAGCGCGCAGCGCCCGACATATATAAACCCGCTTTTCCGGTGCGCGGTGTGTCGGTGCGCTGCGATTTTTTTAATTATTTGCCACGAATTACACTAATTTACATGAATCAATATTGTTATTTGTGGTAATTAGTGCAATTCGTGGCTAAAACAACCGTGTCCTATTTTAAGAAAAAAGTACCCACCATTTTTGTTCCCACCACCTGTTTGGCATTTACGGTCAGCACATCATTAAAGATGCGGGTGGGTGTTTTTTGTGTATTTCCTTCGTAGTATTCCGGCCAATTAACCTGATCGGTCCACTTTCCGAAAATCTTTACCTGAGTATCTGACAACAACTCCCAGTTGCCATCTGCGATGGTCGAAATGTCGAGATTCCCGCCACTGGAACTTTCACTATAATAAACGAAGGTGCCATCAGAACGCAAGATGAGCGAGTTAGCATTGAAGAAAACATCCCCTTCTGTTACGTCCTCGATAATAGCGTTGGAAATACGCTTGTTGAGTAATGCCGCAATGGGTGAACTGGCCGCTTTAGTGCGCAGGGTGGCCTGATATTTTTCGGGCAGGGTGCTTTGCAACACAAAAGGTCGTTCGCCGTCGTAGAACACTATATCGCTGATTGCCAAATCCTTATAACTTTTCCCTTTATAGACAGATTTGATTTTCAGTTCGAAGGCTGAGCCTTTTGCTGGCGATTGCAGTTCAATTTTTTGTCCCG
Source organism: Lewinellaceae bacterium (assembly GCA_016708875.1). GTDB lineage: Bacteria > Bacteroidota > Bacteroidia > Chitinophagales > Saprospiraceae > M3007. The sequence goes on along the minus strand of JADJFA010000024.1, from coordinate 70,430 downwards.
CCTTGGTGTCGCGCAAAGTGTAGGATTGCTCGGAGCCCCCCTTTGCTGCAAACTCAAAATCGCGTACCCGAGTGTTGGCAGCAAAATGTTCATCGGAACGCTGGTAGCCATTCCAAATCTGGATGGCAGTAATGTTGACGGCATTGTCAAATTCAAAAGTCAATACCTCTCCCTCCCCTGCCGAGGCCGCGCCTTCTGCCCATGCAAATTCTTTGCGGCTATCAAACAGGTTCGCAGGGCTGTAGGCTGCTTCCGGGGCGAGCGTAGACGATGCCGTGAGCGATCCTTTCAATCTTTGAGGGGGCACGAGGCGGAGCGTTTCTCCTTTGTCGTTTACTATTTTGATCTCCCGAATGGCGATAAATGCATCTTTCGGGAAACTGTGGCGATTTATACCCTTCTGCAAGGTTTCCGTTTCCTCCTTGCCAGTGCTCAGAAACCGAATATACAAGGATTTTACCAGTCCATTTTCAGTAGTACTCATCCACACATTAGGCTGGCCTGTATTGGCAACTTGCCCGTTGGTGTAAATTTGAATTGGCGGCTCCGTTTCAGGAATATCCTTGTTAAAACTCCCTTCCGCCGCCACAATTTCCATGGAAGTAATCGGTAGCGCGTTTTGGAAATATAGCATAATGCCTTCGTCAGGCCCAGTGCCGGGCAAGGTTTGCCACAGCGTGTTGGGATTGTTGTCAAAGAGATTTTCAATGCCTTTCCCCGCAGCTGAAGAGGTGGCGTAAATGCCCTCAAGATAGGTGGCGGGAGGCAGCTCCGTAGCAACAGCATTTTCCGGGGAATTGGAATGGTTGGCAGTTTTTTGACCCGGCTCGTTGCCGCAAGCGCTTAAAAACAGGAGGAGCGAAAGGGCTTGAAAGGTTACTTTTTTCATGTTGCCTTATTTCAAATTTGCCCAAAGGTACAGGATTGCATTGCTCCAAAAAGCAGCGCGGTTCACGAGGAAGACCCGTGAACCGCGCTTATCTATTCTATTCGTCAGACGACTTTTATTCAGTACGTTATTCGTCAGACGACTTTGAGTCGTCAGACGAAGTTATTCTACTACAATCATCTTCTTCGTTGCACTGTTCGTGGGTGTATCAAGTTGATAGAAAAGGAGGCCAGCCTCTAACTCTGCCCGCTGGAGTGTGACGGTGTTGAAACCTTTTGCAAACTCGCTTTCATCAATTTGATCACTTTGCCTTCTGAGTTGCTGATGGTCAGCGTTGCTTCAGTAGATGCTGGCAAATAGAAGGAAATGTTCGTAAAGCCTTTGGCCGGGTTCGGAGCGTTTTGTAACAATTCAAACCCTGCACCGCTGATGGTCGTTCCGGTAGGGGAATTAAAGCGGATTGCCAGGTCTTTTTTAGTCAATTCATTATTTGTCAAGGCGTAGCCTTCGGTGCGCGTGATGCTGTTGCCAAGGCTGATCATTTGGCTCAATTGACCGGAACGTGTAGCACGGAATCGGAAGGCAAATTCAGATGCTTCAGCATTCACGGAACAAGTAATCGCATCGGCGAACGTGGCAAAGTTTTCTCTGCCCATGTTCTCGCCCGGCAGTACTTCAAGGGCTTCCAAGCCATTGAGGTCCATTGTGAATTGGTAGCCAGCTACTTTTTCAGAAGCCGTCATTTTCACTTCTACAATTTCTCCTGCCTTCACGTTGCGGTCGTCGGCATCGAAGTAAATGGTGCCAAGACTGCGATCGTCTGCGCCAACAAGCGAGTTGGGAACAACCGAGTTGTTCACGTCCCCGATTTTGACTCCCACAAAATCATCGTTGAGGTTCGCCATTTGCATGTCCTGAACAGATTTTGCTTCTGGGAACAGCTCTTGGAATGGATTGAGCAGGTTCGGGAAAGTATAATATTTGTCCACAAAACGCCAGGAGGTGTTGCTCGGCATTTCACTGTAAATGCCCAGAATGAGTTTGCGGAATTCAACAATGTCGAAGCTCGTGATACTACCACTTTTGTTTGCATCGGCAGCAATCATCTTGTATGGGCTGTCAAAAGGCTCAATACCCAGGATGTGTTTGGAGATCAAAACAAGGTCGTAGGTAGTTACACCGTTGAGCGGGTTGTCGTCTTTCTCCGGAGCAATTACGTAGTCAGCGCCAAGAGGTAAAGCATTGACAAACATGAAACTTCCCAGATTATCAGTGAGATCTGATACCGTTGGTGCGGGAACTCCGGTAGGCAGTGTTCCATAGAGCACGACATTGGCTTCTTCTACACCCTCATCTACTTCAGTCTTTAATGCGCCAGCAACAATGGGTATCGGGTTGCCACTGCAAGAGCCGAGGTTATCTTGGACTATAAGGAAGGTTTCGCAGTAGTCTGCATTGCCTTCAGCATCAATGGCCCAAAGTTCTACGCACCGTGTACCGAGTTCTGTACAGTCGAAAGTCACCGAAGTGATTGGATTGCCGTTGCCATCAACCGGGAAGCCTGTACCAGTACCGCATTTGCGTACACCAATCTTGATCTGGCCAGTGGGCGTGCAGTTGTCTTCAGTGTATTGAAGGAAGTCAGATGCCCAAAGCGTAATCATGCCAGTAGGCATAATGTTGACAGAAAGTCCGTTGAGACAAACCACGGTAGGAGGCTTGCAATCCCTCACAGTAAAGGTGTATTCGTATTCCTTGTTGTTGCCGCAACCATCGGTAATAAACCACTTGATCTTGTGGGTACCATGGGGTAGCTCAGGCACTACATAAGAATTTTGCTGCTGTTGAGTGTTCCAGCGTACACAGGCTATTTTATTGTTGCCATTTATTGTTTCCTGAATAGCAAAGCCCCATTTTTGGTTGTTAGGTACAAGTCGCTCGTCAAATTGACGCAGGGTACCACCAGCGAAGTTTGGCGTGTTCAGGTTGTTGTACCGAACGGTGTTCCAACCTTCCCCAATGGGTGCCGCAATGCCGGTGTTCACGGAGTTGACAACAGTCTCCATGATATTATCGCCATCAAGGTCAAGGAATAACAGGTACTCGATATTGATGTTCGTGCCCGAGCAGGCATCCGTAGCCGTGATGCAGAGGTCTGTAGGCTCCTCACAAAGGTCATGTATCTGAAGACCATTGTCCCACCAGTAGGATTCGTTCCAAATGAGATTATTATTGGCGGTCAGCCAGTTCTGGTTCGAACAGTCAGGCACGACATAAGTACCCGTAGGCGCTTGTCCGTCAATAATTTTAATAATCTGTTTGTATCGGTAGCAGTTTGCGTCTTTGTCCCAAAACGTGCAAAAATTTGTCGTTGTTGGATCACTAGGATCAATCCTCACAACCGTTGGCGCCCAGGGCGCAAGAGTTCCGCAAGCGGAAACAGTCGGGCCGGGAAGGTTGGTCGGATGGTTCGTAATCGCGTTCGGATTCGGGTTGGGAACGTAGATACAAGGCGCATTCGGGTTATAAGTACACCAGTTGATTATTTGCCAAGTCCGCTCGATTTTGAAACAAGCATCGGGCACTACTGTGAAGACTTCGTCTACGAATGAGACGCCCAACAACTCACAATCCTTGCCGAAGAAGCTCGGCTCTCCATATAAACCTGAACCGTTGCACATGGTTACGATTGCATCGTTCGGGAATTTGATGAAGTAATTTTGGTTGTATGTAACCACAACACGCTGTGTGCACTGGCTGCTCTGGCCGTAACAGTCCCACGAGCGGAAGGTCCGAGTGATGGTGCCCTTTATTACAGACAGTATCGAACAACGAATAGTTGGCCGTATGCGTCAAGCCAATCTGGCCCTGGTACACTAGGGAGCTGTCGAGGCAGCAGTTGTCAGATACCTGCGCTTTTCCGTAAGCCCAAAGGCTTGGATCAAAACTTTCGCAGTTTACCGTGACATGATTGGGTGCGGTACAAGTGGGTTTGATTTTATCTTCCACCAACACGAATATCATACAGTCATTGGAGTGCCATTCTTCATAGTCAAGGTCAACAGAGCCTGTAGGAACAGGCACGTCGTACACCCTGAGAATTACCTGAATGGTGTCACCAATATCTTCGCAGCAGAATTTTACCTGGTCGTGAAACTGACTATCGTCCTGGCATCCGTTCGGGTTCATCCGGCGGGCTTTGAAATAGACCGGAGAACAGTTGTCGTAAGAGCCATCATCAAACGTAGTAGCGTTCACAAATGCCATACCGTCTACGCTCAAACCGACCTTGGTGGTTTGGTCGCAAGCCACGGTAGGGGGGGTGCCGTCTTCCACCGTCACATCAAAGAAGCACATGGTAACATTGCCGCAATCATCTTTGATAATATACTTCACCGGGGTTACTCCAATGCCGAGGTTGTCAGCATAGCCCAACACAGCGAGTGTGTCGCGATTCCAGAGGTTGTTGCCTGGGAAAGTGGTAAAAGTGCCGTAGGTTGACTGCCAAATTCCGTTATAATCCTGCCATTGGGCTTCAATGGATTTAAGGCGTGAACAATTGTCCGTCACGATCACATCAGGGAGATCGAAATCAAGTTGGCAATCATTTGCGTTGGTGCCTACGGTCATGTCTTCCGGACAATCCAGCTCAGGGCCTTGATTGTCCTCCACCTTGATGATTTGTATGTGGGTCAGTGGATTCGATGGCCCGGTAGGCAAACACCAGTCGTAGACCGTCCATGTACGCAGTATTTTGTAGGTCCCGTCACAAATATTCAGCCTCAAATCATTAAAAGTAGCATTGAGTTCGCAAAAGGTGCCGTTCGGCCAAACTGGGAATTGAACGCCAAAATCCAACACATAGGGCACGCCCGTTTCAGAAGGATTGGTGGTGGGGTCTGTGCAATCCACCGTGAGGTCAGCAGGGAAAAAGACATCCACACCATGACGACGCTCGAAATAGATATATTGATTGCAAGTTGCCGAGTTGCCGCTTTCGTCAACAGCCGTCCATTTGCGAAGTACATACGCACTGATGTCAGTGTTGCCGTTGATGCTGCCACCGCAGGCAAGGTCAAACCAGGTGTCAATGTGTGTCAGGGTGGTAGAAGTGCAGTTTTCGTCAACCAATGGATAGGCCTCTGAAATATTGAGTACGTCGAGCAAATAGGCTGGCGAATATTCAGTAATAGCACAGTTTAGGAAAATATCCTCACATTCCAGTAGGGGCGCGAGTTTGTCCTCTATGTGCGCATACCCCCAGCAGCTATTGCCTGAATTAAGGTCTCTCACACGAACCTCAAGGGTGAGGTTGATATGCGCGGAGGTGGCCACGAAGTTTCCAGAGGCAGGAGTCCATCCGCCACTGATTTTTGCCTGAACCTGAAAATTCCCGTTCGGACAGCTATAGCCTTCCAAAATCATGTCGGGCAAAAGTTCCACTTCGCAATCTTGGTCAAGTGAAATTTGCACCAGATCATTGCAAATCATGGTGCACTGGGCGGTCGTGACATTGTTGGCTGAAAGCGATAAAGCCAGTGCCAGCGTCCATCCCATTAGATTAAAAAAGAGTGTAGAGTTCGCTTTTTTCATGAGTAAAAAGATTAAGAGAAAATGTAATCGTTTGAATGTGCTTCTTTGAATTGAATTGTACCTTTTCAAAGGGTTCTCGCCTAGCGCGACAAAGTTAGAAAAGACGTAATGAGTGCAGCAAACTTTTCTTCAGAAAGCTTGCTAACTGACATACATCGTTACAAAAACAATGCCCAATAAGGACATTGGTTACCGCAAGAAGGTTAATTTAATGCAAAGATGGGCTAAATGCCCAGAAAGCAAGGATGGACGAACGGGCAAAAATACAATTTTGCCGATAGTTACCAACAGTTTTTTTGACTACTGCCATCCTAGACCAAATGATTCTCAAAAGCCATTTTAATGAGTGCCCCGGTACTGTTTACGCCTAGTTTCCGCATTATGTTTTTACGGTGCACACTGGCTGTCTGATCACTTATGAAAATGCGCTCGGAAATTTCTTTGTTCGTCAATGCCTGCCCGATAAGTTTCATAATCTCCATTTCACGTCGTGTTAGGCCACTTTTTTGGGCAAAACGAAGATCGGGCGAAAGCGTACTGTGATTGTTTTGCGATTCCGTTGGCATCAATCCCCGTCCGACGAAGGTGCGGCCTTCAGCCAATTCTCCAACCGCCAATAAAAGTTCATCCTCTGAGCCTGATTTGAGCATGTAGCCATCTGCGCCTGCTCTGAAAGCAGCCTGGATATGGGCTGGGTCGCCCGAGCCGTTCAGGATGAGGATGCGGGTTTTCGCGCTGTTTTGCTTGACCGATGAAACGATTTTTAGCGCTTCGGCCTCAGGCAGGTCAGGGTCGAGCAAAAAAAGGTCTGGCTGAGAGTTGCCCAGGTATTCTGCGACTTGTAGCCCGTTGTTCGCAACCCCTTTTATATGGTATGAAAAGCGCTCGTCGCCAGTATTGGACAACAGAGACCGAAGCCCCTCTACAAATATGGGGTTGTGGTCGGCGACAAGGATATCAAGATGGCGGAGCATGATGTGCGAGAGTATTTAAAGCACAGCCTGCAACTTTTATACCATAACAAAAACTTGTAAGGTCTGAGACATTATTCTCAGCGCCCGTTGTAGAACTTCATTTTATAATCTGTCTTCACCTTTCCTATTCTAATTGCCTCCATTCTCCGCTGAATGAGGCGTTTTTTAAGGGGTTTTAGCCGTTCCGTGAAAAGTACGCCTTCAATATGGTCGTACTCGTGCAGGATAACCCGGGCGTTAATGCCAGTAAACTCCGCCTCGTGTTCTTGAAATTTTTCGTCTTGCCAACGGATACGGATTCCTTCGGGACGCTCCACGTCCCCACGAATATCAGGAATGCTCAGGCAGCCTTCTTCATAGGTCCAGGGTTTGCTCGTTTCAGACAGCATTTGAGCGTTGATGAACACTTGTTTGAAAGGGGTGTCAGTCGGTGCCTCCGTCCCTTCTTTTCGATCCACTTGTTCGGTATCAATCACAAAAAGCCGGATGCCGTGACCGACTTGTGGCGCCGCGATGCCCACCCCATCGGCGTGGTACATGGTGTCCCACATATTGGCGATAAGTTCCTGCAAATCAGGATATTCTGGGCCTATTTGAACCGATACTTTTTTTAAAACAGGTTGCCCGTAGGCATAAACTGGGAGTAGCATTGTTGCAATTGTTACGATTGTGGGATTGGTTTGATTGATTCGATTCTTATGATTGTGGGATTGGCTCGATTGGATTTACGCTCAGATTGGATTGTGTTTTCAATTATGGATTCGCAAAAATCCCACAATAGTATCAATCGAACCAATCGTAAGAATCGAATCAATCCCAATCCTATCAATCGAATCAATTCCAATAGTTTTCCTCCATGTATTGCTCTAAAATGAGTGCTGCGGCAATTTTATCTACAAGGGTTTTATCACGGCGTTTTTGTTTTTTGATACCGCTGTGGAGGATTATTTTTTTTGCGTCATTGGAGGTGTTTCGCTCGTCCTGCCGAATAACTTTTTTTTCCGGGAAAAGTTTTTGCAGCCGTTCGGCAAAAGCATCGGCCTGAGGGGCTATTTGGGCGGGATTGCCGTCGGCATGGAGTGGAAGCCCAAGGACGAAGTGTTCCACATCTTCTGCGGCACAATAGTTTTGGAGAAAATCCAATACTTCGTGTGTTGGCACTGTAACTAGTGCGCTGGCGATGATTTTCAAGGGGTCGGTAACAGCGATGCCCGTGCGTTTCAGTCCAAAATCTATTGCGAGGATGCGGCCCATAAGCGGGCGCAAAGGTAGGAAAGAGTGGTTGGGAAATTGAGAAATTAGGATATAGGATTGCCAAAATCCACAATCCTTCCAATATGCTAATATCCTCATATCTCAATTTCCCGATCAACTCCCCTATTTTTGCTCTACAATTTAATCTCTAACGCTACATCCCATGTCCCGATACATTACTTTACTCTGCTCTTTTTTGCTCCCCGCCATTCTTTTTGCTCAAACCCCGCAGGACCTGGTGGTGCCTCTGCAACTCAATGCCGGGCTGAATCCCCCTGCTGTATTTCTTACTTGGGCCAACCCGACTCCTTCCGATATCATTCTTCGCCGACGCGTGAAAGGATCTGCGGGCGATACATGGGTTGAACTCGTAAACATTACCAACACTTCTTTAAACGGCCATTTTGACAACGGCCTCGACCAAAATGAAACCTATGAATATGCCGTAGAGCGAAAAACGGGCAATGTAACCGCCAACGGCTATGCTTTCGCAAGTTTTTTCAAGCCTGTGGTGGACAATCGGGGGAAAATCCTGGTGTTTATTGATTCCACCACCGCCGACGAATTGGGTGCAGATCTGATTTTTTTCAAAAACGACCTGCGCGGTGAAGGCTGGCAACCGGTACCTTTTAAAACAGGCCCATTCACCACTGTGCAATGGGTGAAAAACCAGATTATGTCCGCATACAATGCCGACCCAACAAACGTGAAAGCTGTACTCCTCATGGGCAATGTGCCTATTCCGTATTCAGGCAGCATGGCCTGGGATACTAAAAGTGATCACGTTGGCGCCTGGCCCAGCGATGCATTCTATGGCGATGTAAACGGTACCTGGACCGACAATTCGGTGAATATTCCAAACACAGCTCGCCTGGCCAACAGAAATGTGCCGGGTGATGGGAAATTTGACCAAAACACCTTGCCATCTGCTGTTGAACTCCCAGTAGGAAGACTGGATTTCCGCCGACTTTCTGCCGCCACCTTTGGCGCAAACCCAGTAGAATTGCTTCGAAAATATTTATGGAAAAACCACCTCTGGCGCACTGGTCAGTACAAAGTACCCAATCAGGCACTGGTAGATGATCATCTTGGCTGGTCGGGTGGTGAGGCTTTCGCTGCCGATGGTTACCGCAATGCAATTCCGCTGGTCGGGGAGTGGAATGTAACACCTGGTGAATTCCGCAATCCCCAGCGCCACCTGTTGGGTTATGGAGCAGGTGCAAACGGAAGCTACTCAAGTGCCGACGGCATAGGCACTTCGGCCAACTTTGCGACGGACTCGATTCGAACCGTGTTTGCCAATTTGTACGGCGATTATTTTGGCGATTGGGATTTTGAAACAAACCCACTTTTGCCCGCTTTGTTGGCCTCCAAAGGCAGTGTATTGACCGTCAGTTGGGCAGGTCGTCCGCATTGGATGCAGCATGGCCTGGCTTCAGGCGAAACCATCGGCTATTGCCTGAAAGAAACCCAAAATGCGCAATACAACACCGCCTATGGCGATTCCAATGGCGAAAGCGGCACGCATATCGCGCTGCTCGGCGACCCTACTTTGCGGGCAAAAGTTGTTCCACCTGCTGGCAATGTGACGCTCACTTCCAACTGTAACAGAGTCAACCTGCACTGGACCGCTTCGCCTGATTCAGAGGTGAATGCGTACTTGGTTTATCGTTCGTTCAGTCTCGACGGACCATATCTGCGAGTGACCCCGGACTTGATTTTTCAAACCTCCTGGGAAGACTTATCGCCGGTGGCCGATACTTTGTATTACTCGGTTCGTGCGGTAAAATTGGAGGTTACACCGGGTGGTGGAGCGTTTTACAATTCGAGCACAGGCGCGCCAAAATCGGTCATTTTTGTGCCCGGCACAGGACCGACCGCCATTGCTTTGGGTGGTTTTTTGAATTGCAATGTTACCTCCCTGACTTTGGGCACGAATTTTACCCCCGTGAATAGCTCAGTGCAATGGTATAAGCCCAATGGCCAATTGCACAGTGGTTTTACGGCCACGGAAGGCGGCGTATATACAGTGGTGGTTACGGCTCCAAATGGGTGTACCACAGCGGCTTATGCAACGGTTTACCTGGACACATTGCTGCCGCAAATAAATTTACCGGGAAATATATCGTACAATTGTTCCACCCCGATTATCGAATTTACCGTGCCTGACGCTCCTGCCAACGTTCATTATTTTTTCAATGGTATGGAGGTGTTTCCCGGGCAAATCATTGCGCTGCAAGTCTCGTCGGTTTTTAATGTTTCTTCAACGGCCAATGGCTGTTCCAAAGATTACAACATCACGGTGCAACAGGATTACACACCACCTGGTGCGTCCATTACCCACGACGGCCTTATACTGAGTTGCACACACCCTACAGTACAATTGCTTGGGAATTCCAATGTGCAGAATGCAAGTTACTTCTGGTCTGGATTTGGAGGGTGGACGAGTGATTTACAAAATCCAATGGTCACAGAACCGGGCACATATTGCCTGACAGTGTCCGGGCCAAATGGCTGCACTTCCACCAGTTGTGTGAATGTAATGCTCCAAAGCGGCATGGATCTTTCCGTGAATGTAACGTTTGGGGGCAATCCCTGCAATCCGGAAGGCAGGATCTTGATAGCCAATGCCTCAGGAGGAATTGAACCTTATGCGTATAATTGGTCTATAGGCGGTTCAGGGCAAAGCGTGCAGTTGCCCAATGGCTTCTCTGGCACGGTAACGGTAACGGTGACTGATGCAATGGACTGCGAAACTATAAGCACGATCACCGTAGCCCCAGGGTTGGAAGTTTTGGCACTTAGTAATGAAGAGTCGGTGCACCGGTGCTGCCGATGGATACATTGATTTGTTGGTGTTGGGCGGACAAGCGCCTATTAATTTTGTTTGGAGCAATGGCAGTACCACGGAGGATGTTTTTGGGCTGGTGAACGGAACGTACACCGTTACTGTAACAGGCGGGAACGGGTGTAGCACAGTGCTGGTGATTCAGCTCATTGCCGTTGGAGTGAAGGATGTTTTTTCCGAGTTGGGCGTTCAGATCCTGCCAAATCCTGCTACGGATGAATTGGGGGTTTATGTTTTACCCGCCGAAGCCTTCCTGCCCGCCAAGGCTTGGCAGGCGGGGGCGAAGGAGGGGCGAACCCTTCGCCTTCAACTTGCTGATTTGTCGGGACGAAACATAGCAACCCAAATAGGGGCACAATCGGCCTTCTTTTTTGACACCTCGCATTTGCCCAACGGGGTGTATGTGTTGTGGGTAGAGGCCGATGGAGATAGAAAGGCGTTTAAGGTGGTGGTGGGGAGATAATCTACAGTTTAACCACTCTTACAACCTTGCTTAATCCTTTTTCATTTGCAATTTGGAGCAAATAAGTCCCTGCTTGGAGCTTTTTCAAACCATCCAAAACCGTGATTCCGCTCGCGTCAGCCTTTTTTTCCAGGATTCTTTTGCCTGAAAAATCGCTCAAACGCAAGGTGGTTTCTTCCGTTTTGAAAGGGCTTACAGCCGGGAATTCTACACTCAAAAAATCCTCAAAAGGAGTAGGCGATACCCGTACAAAAGATTCGTTTTCAGCATCTTCTGTTCCAACCAATGGCGATAGGGCGAAATTACGTGTGGTAACCACCCCGCTCTGGAGTGTTACGTTGGTAATCACCTGCGGCTGGTAGCCTGTCCGCTCTGCGCGAAGCGTATAGGAGCCAGTAGCCGCTGCACCCGTTTTGTATAGCCCGTCCGCACCCGTGGTATCTGCATTGGGTGAATTCAGCACAAAGACCTTGGCATCAACCAGCGGGGAACCCGTAGTAGCATCTGTAACCAAACCCTCTATCCAGGCAGCGTGCGCGTAGGTGGGTTGATAAATAAAAGACCTTCGTTTTTGGCCGTAGCGAAAACGATGCCCGAAGGCAGGTATGGGTCGGCATCCCAAACAAGCGAGGTACCAAGTGAGTCCCAAGCGATTTCAATAAGATTATCCGGCCGCGAACCATCCACGATGGTCAGTTGGCCACGATAACTGGGGCAAACCAGAAAATCGCCCGGCATCACGCGCACATTGTGTACTTCACCGTCTGGTTTTTTACTCGGGTAATACAAATCGAGCAACCGGATATCGTCCAAATTGGAAACGTCGAAGGAAGCAAGTGGAGCGCTGTTTTTTTCATCTGTGGTGTACAGGGTTTTACTGTCTGCGGACAAGCCTGAGTTATGGTTGAATGCACCGGGTGTAGGCTGTGTAGCAAGCAATACAGGGTTGGTTCTGTTCGATATATCCACCACGCCAAATTGGCCTTCAAATATCTCGCTCGTCCAGAGTGTGTCACCCCGAATAAAGGCATCGTGGACGTAGTTCGCAGCGTATTTGCTCACAATATGCGGATTCCAGGGATCGGATAGATCAGCGATGACTACGCCGTTTGAGATACTAGCGCCGCCACAGATGTATAGATATCCTGCTTCCGCTTGCAACGCGTGGCTTTTCACCACAAGGCTGTCAAAGAATCCGTCGCCGCGCCAAACCTTCCATTGGATGCTATCGGGCAAATAGTTCAGGTTGACAATCGTAATGCCGCTTTGTGGGGCTTCCGAGCCGAAATAGGCATAGCCGGCCCAGGTTTTTACCTCACGCCAGTTGTTCGTCAGGCTTGGAACGGCAAAGCGCTCCACGGGTTGACTGGGGTCGTCAAGGTCCACCAGACTGAGTCCCGCACTGGTACCAACGAGCGCCCATTCGCCACCCGTATTGTCCACATGGTGCCAGCATCCCGCCAATTTAAGCGGATCGTAGGAAAGGTAGCCAATGCGTTGGAGGTTTTGAGCAGAAAGGGTAAGGGTGGCAAAAAGGGCTGAGTGAAGTAAGCGGAAAACGCGACATAAGTTGCTGAAATTGAATGGTTTTTTGGGCTTTTGTAGGGCGAAATTCATTTCGCCTTAAACCATTTAGCGAAATAAATTTCGCTCTACACCATGCGAAATAAATTCTCCCTACCCCAATGCCTTCTCCAAATCCCCCACCAGATCATCCACGTCTTCCACGCCGACACTCAAGCGGATAAGCGAATCCGTCAATCCAACTTTGAGCCGCTCCTCGCGTGGAATACTGGCATGGGTCATGCTCGCCGGGTGACCGATGAGTGATTCCACTCCCCCAAGCGACTCCGCCAAGGTAAACAATTCGGTGCTGCTCATCACCTTGTTGGCATTTTCCAATGAGTTGTCTTTTAAATCGAAGGACACCATTGCGCCAAACATACGCATCTGTTTTTTGGCAATTTCATGGCCGGGGTGGGTGGCAAAACCAGGCCAGTACACCTTCTCTACTTTTGGGTGTTTAGCGAGGTATTGGGCGATGACGGCAGCGTTTTCGCAGGCCCGTTGCACCCGCAAATGCAGGGTTTTAATACCCCTCAAAATGAGGAAACAATCCTGAGGGCCGGGTACAGCGCCGCAAGCGTTTTGGAGAAAATGCAAGCGTTGGGCCAGCTCTGCATCTTTAACAATCAAGCAGCCATGCACCACGTCCGAATGTCCGCCAATATATTTCGTGGCAGAGTGCAGCACGATGTCTGCACCGAGATCCAGCGGGTTTTGTAGAAACGGCGAAGCAAAGGTATTGTCCACGCAGGTCAGGATGCCGTGCTTGCGGGCGATGGCGCACACCGCCGCAATGTCCACGATATTGAGCATCGGGTTGGTGGGGGTTTCGATCCATATTAGTTTGGTGGCGGGGCTGATTTCACGCTCCACATTGGCGGCAGTGTACATGTCCACAAAACGGCTTTTCAGACCCCATTGGCCCCAAACCCGTATCATCTGTCTGTAGGATCCGCCGTATAAATCGTTGACAGCCAATACTTCATCGCCAGCAGACAGCAGTTTTATCACGGAGTCCTGCGCGGCCAAGCCAGAAGAGAAACAAATAGCTTCCGTCCCGTTTTCGAGGGCAGCAAGGTTCTTTTCCAACACCGATCGGGTCGGGTTTTGGGTGCGGGCATATTCATAGCCCTTGTGCTCGCCCGGTGCTGTTTGGGCATAGGTAGAAGTCTGGTAAATGGGGGTCATCACGGCCCCGGTACTTGGGTCTGGCTCGATGCCAGCATGTATAGCTTTGGTAGCGAACTTCATGTATTTTTTGAATTGCTTTAAGTTGTTGATGACAGATGGACACAGATGAGACACGGATTTTTTAGCCTAATCCGTGCAAATCCGTGTCTCATCTGTGTCATCCGTGTTCCATCCCCTAAAAAGTGGGCAAAGGTAGGAATCGCTCGTCAAGCTATCGCGTCTGAAATGAATTTCGCAAAACCTTGCCGTAACTTGTGCCGCCTGAAGCGAAACGTTTTATCAAGGAAAAGCGTTAGGATGGTGACTGGTTTAATGGTGATTGGTGGATTGGTCACGAGTCACCAATTAACCAATCACCTAGAGGCCGCCGACGCAACCAAACAAGTAAGTTTTTTTTTTGATTAAATTTTTTTTTTTAAATTTTAAAAAAGGCGGCCGGGAGGGGCCCGGGGGGGGGAAAAAGCGGGCCGCCGGCCCCGGGGGGGGCGGGGGCCCCCGGGGGGGCGGTTTGGGGGGGGGCCGCCCCGGGGGGGAAAGCCCCCCCGCCGGGCCCCCCCGGGGGGGGGGGGGGGGCGCCCCCCCCCCGGGGGGGGGGGGCGCGGGGGGGCCCGGGGAGGGGTGTGGGGGGTTTTGGGGGGGGGGGGGGGGGGGAAGAAACTGATCTTTGGGCCCCGGGGGGGGGGGGGGCGCCAAGTTTTTGGGGGGAGGGGGGGGGCGCGGGGGGTTGTGGGGGGTGGGGGGGGGGGGGGGGGGGGGGGGGGGGGGGGGGGGGGGGGGTAAGGGGGGAAAGGGGGGGGGGGCCCCCCGGCGCCCCCGGCGGGGGGGGGGGGGGGGGGGGTTGGGGGGGGGGGGGAAGAAGCCCCGGGGGGGGGGGGGGGTCGGGGGGGGTTTGTTTGTTTTGGGTTGGGTTGGGGGGGTGTTTGGGGGGGGGGGGGGGGGGGGGGGGGGGGGGGAGGGGGGGGGGGGGGGGTTGGGGGGGGGTCCCGGGGGGTTAAGGGGGGGTGGGGGGGGGGGGGGGGGGGGGGGGGGGGGGTGGGGGGGGGCGGGGGGGGGGGTGGGGGGGGGGGGGGGGGGGGGGGGGGGGGGGGGGGGGGGGGGGGGGGGGGGGGGGGGGGGGGCGTCGGGGGGGGTTCCGGGCCAAAAGCCCGGGGGCGGGGCCCCGGGCCGGGCGGGGGCCCGACCCGCCCCCCCTTCGGTCTCCCCCCCCCCCCGCCCCCCCCCCACCCCCCGCCCCCCCCCCCCCCCCCCCCCCGGGGGCCCCCCCCCCCCCGGCCGGCGCAGGCCGGGGCGGGAGGGGAGGGGAAAGAAAAGGGGGCCCCCCGCAAACCCCGGCCCGCCCCCGGGCGGGGGGGGCGCCCCCCACATTGTCGGCCACCCCCCCCGCCCCACCGCACCCCCCCCACCAACCCCCCCCCCAATGGGGGGGCGGGGCCGCCCGGGGAAACCCCCCAACCCCGGGGCCTTTGCCCCCCGCACCGGGTTCTGGGTACCCCCCCCCCTTTTTTTTTGAAAAACAACCCCCCAAAACGAAAAACAAACCCCCACTCGGGGGGCGGGGCCCCGCCCCCGGGGCCGGGGGCGGGGGGGGGCGGGGGGGGGAGGGCGGGGGGCGGGCGGGCAAAGCGGGGGCGGGGGCCCGCCCCCCCCGGAGTTTTGGGGGGGTTTCTTTTGGGGGGGTGAACCCCCAGGGGGCACCACCCCCCCCAACCTTTAATTTTTGACACAGTTCCGTGAACACCCCCACACCTATCCACCAATCACCATTAAACCAATCACCAGCATTCTACATAATGACACTCGAAGAAAAAATCAACAAAGACCTCGTGACTGCCATGAAAGCCAAAGACGAGGTAACGCTGCGCGGCATCCGGGCCATCAAATCGCTCATTCAGTTGGCAAAAACCAGATGGGACCGGCCAAATCATAGACGAGACCCGGGAAGTACAAATGCTTCAAAAATTGGTGAAGACCCGTCAGGAATCGCTTGATATTTATGAAAAAAACAATCGCCCGGAGCTCGCTCAAAAAGAGCGTGAGGAAATCGAAGTCATTCGGAAATATCTTCCTGCCATGCTGGAGGGTGTTGAATTGGAGACGATTATAAAAAGGATCATCGCCGAAACAGGCGCGGAATCTGCCCGCGACATGGGCAAGGTAATGGGGCTGCTAACAAGGAATTGGCGGGGAAAGGCTGAAGGCCGGGCGATTTCGGATATTGTGAAAAACTCCTTTCTTAACGATGAACTATAAACGATGAACAATGAACCGCATGAGCACTCATGCTTTTCATTGTTCATCGCTTATAGTTCATCGTTCATAGTTCAAAAAATGATATTAAGAGCTGAAAATATTTTCAAAACCTACGGCAAGCGCACCGTCGTAAAGGACGTTTCGTTCCAGGTAGAGCAAGGGGAAATCGTGGGGTTGCTGGGCCCCAACGGCGCAGGAAAAACTACTTCCTTCTATATGGTTGTAGGTTTTATAAAGCCTACTGATGGCCATGTATACCTTGAGGATGAGGAGATTACGGATTTGCCCATGTACCGCCGCGCCCAAAAAGGCATCGGCTATTTGCCGCAAGAGCCGAGCGTGTTCCGCAAACTTTCGGTAGAAGACAACATCCGCGCCGTATTGGAAATGACCAAATTGAGCAAGCAGGCGCAGCATGAAAAACTGGAGTCGCTGCTCGAAGAATTCAACCTCAACCGGGTGCGCAAAGGCAATGGCGACACACTCTCCGGGGGCGAACGCCGCCGTACCGAAATAGCCCGTGCACTCGCCAGCGATCCGAAATTTATCCTTTTGGACGAGCCTTTCGCGGGCATTGACCCCATCGCAGTGGAAGACATTCAGTCCATTGTGGAAAAACTCAAAACCAAAAACATTGGTATTCTCATCACCGATCACAACGTGCAGGAAACGCTGAGCATCACTGACCGCGCTTATCTCATGTTCGAGGGCGGAATTCTAAAGGCAGGCACAGCCGAGGAACTCGCAGCTGATGAGATGGTGCGGAAGGTTTATTTGGGTAAGCACTTTGAGTTGAAGAAGAAAGTGGCGGCGGAGTAGTTGGCAGTAGGCAGTTGCAGTTAGCAGGCGTACTCCAACAAAAAAAGCCTCCAAGATCAAATCTTGGAGGCTTTTGTATATCCTAAACTAAGTCGTAAACTCGAATTATTCCACTTCCTCAGCAACACCCTCGGTCTGCTCTTTGAAAGGGCGACCAGAACCTGTTACTTGCAAGTTGTTGTATATGCGCATACCAGTTCCCGCAGGAATCTTCTTGCCCACGATGACATTCTCTTTCAAGCCCATCAGGAAGTCTTTCTTGGCAGCGATGGCTGCGGTAGAAAGCACCTTGGTGGTCTCTTGGAACGATGCCGCCGAAATCCAGGATTCCGTACCAAGCGAAGCTTTCGTGATACCCAGTAGCATGGAAACTGCCGTGGCTGATGTTGCATCACGGTATTCGACCAGTTTCTTGTCGTTGCGCTTCAGGAAAGAGTTCTCCTCGCGGATTTGACGCAAAGTGACCAGTGCACCGGGTTTCAGTTTGGTGCTTTCGCCGCTGTCGAGCACGAGTTTTTTGTCGTAAATCCAGTCGTTGTAATCCACGAATTCATTGCGCTCCACAGGCTCGCCCGTGAGGAAGTGCGTATCCCCTGGGTCGACAATTTCAAGACGGCGCAACATCTGACGAACGATCACCTCAAGGTGCTTGTCGTTGATGTTGATGCCCTGGGCACGGTAAACTTCCTGCACACCGTTCACGAGGTATTGCGAAGCCGCAAATGGCCCGCGAATGGCAAGGATGTCTTTCACCGAAATAGTTCCTTCGGTAATTGCCGTGCCAGAACGCACAAAGTCTTCGTGCTGTACCAAAACGTGCTTAGTAAGCGGCACCATGTATTTGCGCTCCTGGCCATCTTTGGCTTTGATGAACGCCTCACGATTGCCCCGTTTGATGCCACCAAAGGTTATTACACCATCAATCTCGGCAACGACTGCCGGGTTGGAAGGTGTACGCGCCTCCACGAGTTCGGTTACACGCGGCAGACCACCCGTGATGTCGGCGATTTTGCCCAGTTTACGTGGAATCTTCACGATTTGCTGACCAGATTTCACTTCATCATTGTCTTCAACCGTAATATATGCACCAACTGGGAGCGAGAAGTTTTTAAGTTCCTCGCCGGTTTTGGCGTTCAAAACAGTAAGGGAAGGAATCTTCTTCTTGTTCTTGCTCTCGATTACGATCTTCTCGGCAAAGCCCGTTTGATCGTCACGGTCCATGCGGTAATTGACGCCTTCTTCCAGGCTGTTGTAACGAATTACTCCTGTAAAGTCGCTGACAATCACGGCGTTGAACGGATCCCATTCGCACATCTTATCTCCACGTTGAACTTCCTGGCCTTCTTTCACAAAAAGGAAGGAGCCGTAAGGGATATAGTTGTTGGCGAGTGTACGGTTGGTTTTGGTGTCCACCATTCGGATTTCACCGGTACGAGACACGACCACCTGTACAGGTTTACCGTCAGAATCTGTACCATCAACTGTGCGGATTGAGTCGAATTCAAGTTTACCCGTAGCGCGAGCGGTAAGGGTGTTTTCAGTCTGCGACAACATAGCGGTACCACCCGTGTGGAAGGTACGCAGGGTCAACTGTGTTCCAGGTTCACCAATGGATTGTGCAGCGATAATACCTACCGCGTCGCCCATTTCGGCGATACGACCAGTGGCAAGGTTTTTCCCGTAGCACTTGGCGCACACACCGTGACGGCTTTCGCAGGTAAGTACGGAACGGATGTTTACAGATTCAATATCTGCCGCTTCGATCTCATTTGCGATCTCGTCGGTGATGTAATCCCCTGCCGAAACAAGCAGTTTTTCCGTGTCCGGGTTGTAAATATCGTGCAGGCTATAACGGCCTTTGATCCGATCCTTCAGATTTACAATGACTTTTTCACCCTCTTTGAACGCCGTTGTGTCGAGACCACGCAGGGTATTGCAGTCCACCTCGCGGATAACAACGTCCTGGGCAACGTCCACCAAACGACGGGTGAGGTAACCGGCGTCTGCCGTTTTCAAAGCCGTGTCGGCCAGACCTTTACGCGCACCGTGGGTAGAGATAAAGAACTCCTGTACCGAAAGACCTTCCAGGAAGTTGGAAAGGATCGGGTTCTCGATGATCGCACCGCCGGTATCGCCCGATTTACGGGGTTTTGCCATCAGTCCACGAAGACCGCAGAGCTGTTTGATCTGTTGTTTCGAACCACGCGCACCAGAATCGAGCATCATAAATACAGAGTTAAAGCCCTGCTTGCTGGTGGTCAATTCTTTCATCAACTGGTCGGTGATACGGTTGTCCGCAAACGTCCACTTGTCAATGATTTGGTTGTAACGCTCGTTGTAGGTGATAAGACCCATGTTGTAGTTGTCCCACACCTCGTCCACTTCCGCTTGTGCGGCTTCGAGGGCCTTTTTCTTCAAATCGGGGATAACAAGGTCTCCGAGGTTGAACGAAAGACCCGCTTTAAACGCCCAGCCAAAGCCCAATTCCTTGATTGCATCGAGAAATTCTGCGGTCTGTTTGAAACTGGTACGGTTCAAAATCCCGCTGATAATGCCTTTCAGGTTCCTTTTGGTCAACAATTCATCGATGTACGGAACACCTGCAGGAACGGCCTGGTTGAAAAGAACCCGACCCACCGTGGTTTTGATACGACGGTGAGTAATTTCACCATTTTCAGTCACTGGCACGCGGCACTCGATAGAAGCGTGCAGGTCCAGTTGACCTTCATTGTAAGCGATGCCAACCTCCTCAGCCGAATAGAAGCGTCTTCCTTCGCCGATAACTGGAGAACCAGGGATGCTTTTTCTTTCTTTTGTCAAATAGTACAAGCCCAATACCATGTCCTGCGAAGGCAGGGTAATTGGAGAGCCGTCCTGTGGGTTCAACATGTTGTGGCTCGAAAGCATCAACACTTGAGCCTCCAAAATGGCGGCCTGGCTCAATGGCACGTGTACTGCCATTTGGTCACCGTCAAAGTCGGCGTTGAATGCCGTACAAACGAGCGGGTGCAACTGGATGGCCTTGCCCTCAATGATGCGCGGCTGGAATGCCTGAATAGACAATCTGTGCAGCGTTGGGGCACGGTTGAGCATTACCGGGTGGCCACGAAGGATGTTTTCCAGGATTTCCCAGATAACCTGGTCCTTGCGGTCCACGAGTTTTTTTGCAGATTTCACCGTTTTCACAATGCCGCGCTCGATGAGTTTGCGGATGATGAACGGTTTGAACAACTCCGCTGCCATAGCCTTCGGAATACCGCATTCGTGCAGTTTGAGCGTTGGGCCTACCACGATGACCGAACGGCCAGAGTAGTCAACACGCTTACCGAGCAGGTTCTGACGGAAACGACCTTGCTTGCCTTTCAGGATGTCGGACAAGGATTTCAATGCGCGACCACCTTCAGCTTTCACGGCGTTGGATTTACGCGAGTTGTCGAACAGGGAGTCAACAGCCTCTTGCAACATTCGCTTTTCGTTCCGTAGAATTACCTCTGGCGCTTTGATTTCCAAAAGGCGCTTCAAACGGTTGTTGCGAATGATGACACGGCGGTAAAGGTCGTTCAAGTCTGACGACGCAAAACGGCCACCGTCAAGCGGCACCAATGGGCGCAACTCTGGCGGAACTACCGGGAGATATTGAATAATGGTCCACTCCGGACGCTGGCCAGAACCTTCCAGACCATCGCGGAATGCTTCCACTACGCGGAGGCGTTTGTTGGCCTCGGTCTTTTTAGCCATGCTCGTCTCAGCGTGTGCATCGTGACGCAATTGCGCCGAGAGATCGTCGAGATTGAGGATGCTCAAAAGGGTAAACACCGCCTCGGCGCCCATCATAGCGATGAACTTGTCGGGGTGTGAATTATCGAGGCTCTGGTTGTCTTTTGGCAAAGCGTCCAAGATTTCCAGATACTCTTCCTCTGTGAGCAAGTGCATCTTTGGAATACCTTCTGCTTCTTTCACGCCTGGCTGAATGACCACATAGCGCTCGTAGTAGATGACGCTCTCCAATTTCTTGGAAGAGAGCCCGAGGATGTAGCCAATTTTGTTGGGCAGGCTTTTGAAAAACCAGATGTGTACCACCGGCACCACAAGGCGGATATGCCCCATGCGTTCGCGGCGCACTTTCTTTTCTGTCACTTCCACGCCGCAGCGGTCGCACACAATGCCTTTATAGCGTATGCGCTTGTACTTTCCGCAGTAGCATTCGTAGTCCTTCACAGGACCAAAAATGCGCTCACAGAAAAGGCCATCACGCTCCGGTTTGTAGGAGCGGTAGTTGATGGTCTCGGGCTTGAGCACTTCGCCGTAGCTGCGCTCTAGGATTTCATCGGGGCTTGCGAGTGCAATGGTTATGCTCTCGAAACCCTGATCGGTCTTGTTGCTCTTCTTTTTGAAAGGCATATTGTGCAGTTGAGAATTTTTAAAAGTCAGTGGTTAATTGGTATTTATTGTTTTCAGTTTGAAGGGTACTGGAACGGATTACCCGCTTTTCAGCCACCGATACAATCTTGTATGTTTCAAATAATGCTTGAGGTTCAAATAATGTGTTCGTTTGGGTATTCCTAAATAGCCGCCCATCTCTTTCACTAGTTCTGGCTCTAGCTTTTTGAAAAAACCACCCGCCTCGATTTTTTTCAACAACAGCGCGATGCCTTCCTTTTTTTCAGCCGGCACGTGCCAAATGTGCAAATCAAAATCACGCGGCTCCACGTTGGAGAATTTGGCTGAAGTCCATATACGTTTGATAAAGCGATCGGCGATGCCAAATTTTCCTATTTTGTAATACAGGTAACTGAGCGTCGGACCTTCGTAGTGAAACTTCTTTTTCCCTTCTTTAAACCGCTGCATCATCGCTTCCCAGACAGGCGGGAACATTTGATTGACCCGTTTTACATTTTCCAGCTCTTCCCCATCCAAATCCGAATAAATCTGCCGCATATCCTTTCGCGTAATCCCGTTGATATCATAGTCTTCTCCAAAAGGCATAGGGAGCACCATGAGTCCGTTTTTTCGGATGTCGGCGAAAAGTTCGTCCAGCGAATGCCGGATGATACAGTCAGAATCGAGTAGCAAGAATGCAGAATTTGTTTCTGCAAAATGCTGCTCAAACTGTTGAAAAATATCAAAAACAAAGAACTGGTTGCGCCATTTTGGATAATACCCTGGGGGCGTTTGCCAGGTCATTGGTATGGTAATTACCTCCACATTCCGCTCGGCTAAAAACGCCTTCAGGTCTAATCCGTCAATGTCAGGAAGTTCGGCCTTGGGTTTGTTGGTAAACAAAACGTGCCGCCTTCCCGGATTGAATTGAACGCTACAAGCAAAGAACACCGCAATACACTTCCAATAGGTTTTCTGAAACTCAAACAGGTGCGATTGTTGTCCTACCTGCGGATATTCAGAACGCTCTTCCGGGCTGTCGAGATAAATCCAAGTCGAGATGATGTCCATAATGTATGGCGGAACGCTGTTTCGCCTGTTTAAGCCGGAACAGCGTTCCGGCGTACAAGAACCCAAAAATTGGTATCGTCCACTACTTTTTCAAAACCCGCTGTTGTTACGATGGCCAAACATTCTGCTACGTCTTCAGGCGAAAGAACGTCACGGTGAGGGTGTACCTCCATGAAAATCAAATTCAGTTCTTTCAACTTTTCGCGGTTTTCGCGCAGAAAGTCCAATTCGCCCCCTTCGATGTCCATCATTAGCAGGTCAAATTTCAACCCGTATTTCCCTTCCAATTCAGCCACTGTTTTTCCCGCAACACTGATTTTTTCAGTGCTGTGGCGACGATTGCTGCTTGTCAGGATGTTCTTCCCAATAAAAAACTCGTTGACCAGGTTTTTGGAAACAATGCAGTGTTCAATGTGAAATCCGCACTTGTTTCGCGACTTGTTCTCTTCTATAATAGGCACCAGGTTCGGATTTGCTTCCACCACCACATGCCGTTCTGGATGATCCAGCAAGCGATTGGTAATGCATGACACCACTCCCAGACAAGCCCCCAATTCGAGTACGGTGGCGTTTTTTGGCAAAAATTGCTTCAAATAACGCCGCTCCTGTTTCTCGTAAAAATTGATCGGAAACTGTCCCCTGAATCGGATGTTGGTCAGGTTGAACGGTATCACCAAATCCAGGCCTTCTACCTTATAAGTTTTTTCAAAGAGCGTAAAGTATGTCCCAGCCAGATAGAGTTTTGTGTTGAATTTCAACAGGTTGAACTCTTTGCGAAGGCTTTGTAACATAATCAATTTTCAATGACCCGTCCTTCGGCTTTAAGCCGAAGGACGGGTTGGAATCGTTTATTCAAATTTCACATCCAACGCCAATCCACGCAATTCGTGCACGAGTACGTTGAACGATTCTGGAATATTTGCATCGGGCAAGTTGTCGCATTTTACAATGGCTTCGTAAGCCTTTGCACGGCCCTGGATGTCGTCCGACTTGTAGGTCAACAACTCCTGCAGGATATTCGATGCACCGTATGCTTCTAGTGCCCAAACTTCCATCTCACCAAAACGCTGACCACCGAATTGGGCTTTACCACCCAAAGGCTGCTGTGTGATGAGCGAGTATGGCCCGATCGAGCGTGCGTGCATCTTGTCGTCCACCATGTGCGAGAGTTTGAGCATGTAGATCACGCCCACGGTCGCTTTTTGGTGGAAACGGTCACCTGTTTCGCCATCGGAGAGGTACGTCTGACCAAGTTCTGGCAAACCCGCCTTTTCGATCCACGCTGCGATTTCGTCGGTTTTTGCTCCGTCGAAAATCGGTGTAGCGAACTTGCAGCCGAGTTTTTCGCCCGACCAGCCAAGTACTGTTTCGAAGATTTGGCCAAGGTTCATACGTGAAGGCACACCGAGCGGATTGAGCACCACGTCTACCGCAGTACCGTCCTCCAGGAATGGCATATCCTCCATACGCACGATGCGGCTCACGATACCCTTGTTGCCGTGACGGCCAGCAAGTTTATCACCCACTTTGAGTTTGCGTTTTTTGGCGATGTACACTTTTGCCAATTTCAACACGCCGGCAGGCAGTTCGTCACCAATGCTGATGTTGAATTTTTCGCGCTTATAGCGGCCTACTTCCTCGTTGACTTTGATGCTGTAGTTGTGCAACAACCTCGAAATCAAGTGGTTGGTATGCTTATCGCTCGTCCAGTTGAGGTAATCTACTTCTTCGTATTTAATGGTGTCGCGCAAGATTTGAACGCTAAGTTTCGAACCTTTCGATACCATTTCTTCGCCGTAGATACTCCGGATGCCATTGGTAGTTTTGTCTTTGACCAATAGTTGAATCTTATCCACGAGGATCGTTTTCAACTTGTTCAAAGCAACCAAGTGCTCATCTTCGAGTTTGTCGAGCAGTGCTTTTTCCGACTCTTTTTGCACCTTGTCTTTTTTGGCGCGGGCAAAAAGTTGTTTGTCTATGACCACACCGTTGATACTAGGTGGCACTTTGAGCGAAGCGTCTTTCACGTCGCCAGCTTTGTCGCCAAAGATGGCACGGAGCAGTTTTTCCTCCGGTGTTGGGTCGGTTTCACCTTTTGGCGTGATTTTACCAATAAGAATGTCTCCTTCTTTAGCCCATGCCCCGATACGGATGATACCGTTTTCGTCCAAATCCTTGGTGGCTTCTTCGCTCACGTTCGGGATGTCCATGGTCAATTCTTCCTCGCCCAATTTTGTGTCGCGTACATCAAGTTCAAAGTGCTCGATGTGAATGGAAGAGAAAACGTCTTCCTGCACCACGCGCTCCGAAAGCACGATGGCATCCTCGAAGTTGTAACCTTTCCATGGCATGAATGCCACTTTCAGGTTTTGGCCAAGGGCAAGTTCGCCGTTTTGGGTTGCATAACCTTCGCAAAGGATGTTGCCCGCTTCCACACGTTGACCACGGCGCACGATGGGTTTCAAGTTGATGCAGGTGCCTTGGTTGGTACGCATGAACTTGGTAAGGGTATAGGTTTTACGCGCATCCTCGAACGATACAAGGGTATCTTCCTCGGTACGGTCGTAAAGAATAGTGATTTCGTTGGCGTCTACATATTCGACAATACCAGAACCTTCGGCATTGATAAGCATACGCGAGTCACGTGCTACTTTCGCTTCCAGGCCTGTTCCAACGATGGGAGAGCTTGGGCGAATGAGTGGCACAGCCTGACGTTGCATGTTCGAGCCCATGAGTGCACGGTTGGCATCGTCATTTTCCAAGAATGGAATCAGCGAAGCCGAAACACCCACAATCTGGTTGGGAGCCACGTCAATGTACTCCAGTTCATCAGGCGTCAAAATCGGGAAGTCACCGCTTTCACGAGCTTTTACACGATCGAGGAGGAACGCACCGCCTTCTCCTACAGGGGAGTTTGCCTGTGCGATCTTCATCTTGTCTTCAGCCTCTGCCGACAGGTATTCCACATCCCCGGTCAGGATTACTTTGCCATCTTTCACACGGCGATAAGGCGTCTCAAGGAAGCCCATCTTATTGATTTTCGCGTGGGTGCAAAGCGTCGAAATAAGACCGATGTTCGGGCCTTCTGGCGTTTCGATGGTGCAAAGTCGACCATAGTGCGAATAGTGTACGTCACGAACCTCAAAACCTGCGCGTTCACGCGAAAGACCACCTGGTCCGAGAGCCGAAATACGCCGCTTGTGCGTGATTTCAGAAAGCGGGTTGGTTTGGTCAAGGAATTGGGACAACTGGCTGGTACCAAAGAACGAGTTGATCACCGAAGAAAGCGTACGCGCATTGATTAGATCAATTGGCGTAAACACCTCATTGTCACGCACGTTCATCCGCTCACGAATGGTACGCGCCATACGAGCAAGACCGACACCGAACTGGGCATACAATTGTTCGCCCACCGTGCGTACACGGCGATTGGAAAGGTGGTCAATATCGTCAATCTCAGCCTTGTTGTTGATCAAGGAGACAATATAACGCACGATAGCGATGATGTCTTCCTTGGTTAGAACCAGGTTGTTGTCATCAATATTAGTGAGCAGCTTGCGGTTGATTTTGAAACGGCCTACTTCGCCAAGGTTGTAGCGCTTGTCGGAGAAGAACAGTTTGTCAATGATACCACGAGCTGTCTCGTCGTCCGGTGGATCAGAACCGCGCAATTGGCGGTAGATATAGTTTACCGCTTCCACTTCGCTGGAAGTCGGGTCTTTTGTCAAAGTATTGTAGATGATGGAAAAATCCTCTTCAATATCCTTGCGTTGCAGGATAATGGTTGGGACGTTTGTATCATCATCCAGAATGAGTTCGATGTTCTCTTCATCCAAAATTGCATCGCGCTCGAGAATGATTTCGTTACGGGCAATGGACACTACCTCACCAGTGTCTTCGTCCACGAAATCTTCCGTCCAGGATTTGAGCACACGGGCTGCAAGTTTGCGGCCAATGGCTCCTTCCATGTTTTCGCGGGTCACTGCCACCTCGTCAGCGAGGTTGAACAGGTCGAGAATGGCTTTGTCTGTGTCAAAGCCGATGGCGCGAAGCAGCGTGGTGACAGGAAATTTCTTTTTACGGTCAATGTATGCATACATGACCAGGTTGATATCGGTGGCAAATTCCATCCAGGCGCCCTTGAAAGGAATAACACGCGCCGAGTAGATTTTTGTCCCGTTCGGGTGATAGCTCTGACCAAAGAACACGCCCGGTGAGCGGTGTAGTTGCGAGACAATCACGCGTTCTGCCCCGTTGATTACGAAGGTCCCTTTTGGGGTCATGTAGGGGATATTCCCAAGGAATACATCCTGCACTTTCGTCTCGAAATCAATGTGTTCGGGATCATTACAGGTGAGGCGGAGTTTCGCCTTCAAGGGCACCGAATAGGTGAGGCCACGCTGCATACACTCTTCGATGGTGTAACGCGGGGGGTCAATGAAGTAGTCGAGGAATTCCAGGTTGAAGATGTTCCGCGCATCAGCGATGGGGAAATTTTCTTGGAATACACGGTAAAGACCCTCGTTGATACGATTGTCTGGAGTGGTTTCCAACTGGAAGTATTCCTGGAACGACTTCAACTGGATTTCGAGGAGGTCAGGGTAGTGACCTGCGAGACGTATTTTCCCAAAATTTGTACGTTCCTGAACGCCTGTTATTGGAAATGTCTCGTTAGAGATGCCTTGATTGGTCATATTTTTTTGCAAAAAATGCTGGTTGGCAATCTGGTTATTGGTTGATTGGAGGACTGGTAATTGGTGGACTGGCGATTGGTGATTTGAAAGGCAGGTCAATTAAACCTCATTTCCTATCTACCGGTTTACCAATCACCAATAAACTAATCACTAAAATAGACAACAAGAGGCTTGACACTTCCCGCGGGGGGCGAGTGCCAAGCCTAACTGTTTGTCTATCTGTACTTTAAGTGAGTAGCGAGCATGGTGTCGAAATAAGCAAGTCAAGAATTCAGAGAAACAGCACCGGATAAGAACCGAAGGCGCTGTAAGCCCGAAAACCAGTCTTACTTGACTTCGACTACAGCGCCAGCAGCCTCAAGCGTAGACTTGATGGACTCTGCTTCTGCCTTGTTCACACCGCTTTTCAGCGGGCTTGGGGCGCCGTCCACTAGGTCTTTTGCTTCTTTAAGGCCGAGGCCCAGAAGGTTCTTCACTTCTTTCACGATGTTGAGCTTGTTTGCGCCAGCATCTTTCAGGATCACGTCGAACTCAGTCTTTTCAGCTGGTGCAGCATCGCCGCCGCCGCCGCCCGATGGGGCTGCAATTGCAACTGCCGAAGCAGCAGGCTCAATACCGTAATCGTCTTTGAGGATACCAGCCAACTCGTTGGCTTCTTTAATTGTAAGGCCCACGAGCTTTTCAGCCAGTGCTTTCAAATCTGCCATGATGTAGAATTTTAAAAGTTGTTTGCGAAAATGTTGGAAACAAAGGTTTTCAGAGGGTCAATTGGGGGTATGGTGCGAACTTGGAAGCCAAATTTTAAGTGGCAGTTGCAATTT
Organism: Lewinellaceae bacterium; assembly: GCA_016708875.1. GTDB lineage: Bacteria > Bacteroidota > Bacteroidia > Chitinophagales > Saprospiraceae > M3007. Next base: position 42,617 of record JADJFA010000024.1, on the reverse strand, counting down.
GCAGTGGGCAGGAGTACTACTGCTTACTGTCGACCGCTACTGCCAACTCCTTTTACTGAGCGCGTTCTTCCAGCGTCTTCACGATACCGGCAATCTTAGAACCGGCAGCAGTGAGTTGGCTAGCGAGGCGACGACCCGGAGATTGCAGCAAGCCGATGATCTCACCGACCATCTCTTCTTTGCTCTTCAACTTAACCAAGGCAGCGAGATGCTCGTCGCCAATGAAAACGGAAGAATCAATGTATGCTGCTTTCAAGAGCGGGCGCTCTTCTGTTTTGCGGAATTCTTCGAGCAATTTGGCCGGAGCCTTAGGGTTCGAGGAAATCAGAATAGTGGTTGGGCCGCTCAGGCTGCCATACAGCGCTGCGTAGCCTTTAGATTCGGGTTCGCTTTCGAGCGCTTTTTGAATCAAAGTGTTTTTTGCCACTTTGACTTTGATGCCTTGCTCGAAGCACATCCGACGAAATTTGTTGATTTTAGCAACGGTAAGCGTCGAAGAATCCGTGAGGTAGAAGAACGGGGTGTTTCCCAGTTCCTCCTTGAGTTCTGCAATCGCTGCCGTTTTTTCGTCTCTGGTCATTTCTATATATGTTGAAATGGTGAGTGTTGAGAGAATGTTTATTTGGTTAAATGTTTATTGGGTGATAACCGAATAAACAAATGGCCAAATCAACCATTTAAACCTTGATGGACTTTGGATCCACAGCAATGCCGGGACTCATGGTACTGGCTACAGAAACGGTCCTCATATAAATACCTTTAGAAGAAGAGGGTTTCATTTTTACCAGTGTTGACACGAGTTCGTGTGCATTGTCGGCCAATTGTTCGGGTGTAAAGGATACACGCCCGATGGAGGCATGTATGATACCGAACTTGTCCACGCGGAAAGCGATTTTACCTTTTTTGACCTCGGAAACTGCGTTAGCAATGTCGTTGGTGACCGTACCCGTTTTTGGGTTGGGCATCAGGCCGCGAGGGCCAAGAACGCGCGCAACTTTACCGAGTTGAGCCATCACGTTGGGTGTGGCGATGATCACGTCAATGTCCATCCAGCCTTCCGATACTTTTTGAATGTAATCTTCAAGACCGACGTGGTCGGCACCTGCGGCTTTTGCTTCTTCTACCTTGTCGGGCATACAAAACACCAGCACGCGCTTGGTTTTGCCTGTACCGTGTGGCAGGGATACTGTGCCGCGCAGGGCTTGGTCGGCTTTGCGCGGGTCCACCCCGAGGCGGACGTGCACATCAACCGATGCGTTGAATTTGGTCGTGTTGACTTCTTTTACAAGTGCCATCGCTTCATTGAGCGAGTAGAGCTTGTCTGGGTCAACTTTCCCTTCAACGGCTTTGCGTTTTTTTGTTAACTTCTTTGCCATTGATTGTGTGTTAAGGTATAACGTCCCGATGGGCGGGACTCCCTTGAATATGAAGCGATAAAGTGATGAATTGATGAAGTGATCTAAAATCACTTTATCAATTCATCACTTCATCACTTCATTAATTTTGTATTTCTCCTTGTGCCGTTTGCCCTTTTGGCAAATCACCGGTGATCGTCACTCCCATGCTGCGGGCGGTGCCTGCAATCATTTTCATGGCCGATTCAATGGTGAAGCAATTAAGGTCGGGCATTTTGCTTTCTGCGATAGCGCGCACTTGATCCCAAGTAACCGAGCCAATCTTTTTACGATTGGGTTCGGGCGAACCTTTGCCTGGAGCAAGCTTTACAGCCTCAAAAAGCTGGATAGCCGCCGGTGGAGTTTTGATGATAAAGTCAAAGGTTTTGTCTTTATACACCGAAATAATGACCGGGAGGATTTTACCCATTTGCTCGGTCGTCTGCGCATTGAAGCGCTTGCAGAACTCCATGATGTTCACGCCTTTCGAACCGAGTGCAGGTCCGATAGGTGGTGCAGGGTTGGCTTGGCCACCTTTTACCTGGAGTTTGATATATACGTCTACTTCTTTTGCCATGATTGCGGAATGTGATAATTGATCAATTTGATAATTTGATAATGGAGAGAAGCGATAGTTATCACATCTCCTAATTATCTCATTATCACATTATTAAACGGCTGTCGCGCTTTTGTGGAAGCGAGCCTGGGAGAACAGGCATCAAGCAAGCTGCGTCAGCTGATTTTTTCAACTTGTAAAAAGTTCAACTCTACTTCTGTGCCACGACCAAATATCTTGACAATAACTTTGAGTTTCTTTTTCTCTTCATTCACCTCTTGCACATCACCCACAAACTCTGCGAACGGCCCGTCAATAATTTTCACGGTTTCGTTCACGAGGAATGGTTCGCTCAGGGTTTCACCAGATTCCGTACTTTCATCCACCTTACCCAAAAGGCGGTTTGCTTCGACCTGGGTCATGGGGAGCGGATCCTCCTTCCCAAGGAAATGAATTACATTGGGAACATCCGCAATCATCTTCGCCACATCGCCCTTCAACTTGGAACCAATCGCTTCAACCAGGATATAACCTGGCAACAAGTTGCGCTCCTGCATTACCTTCTTCCCGTTGCGCACTTTATAAACTTTCTCTGTTGGCACAATTACATTGAAGACAAAGCCCTGCCAGCCGGAACGCTCTATTTCTAGTAGTATCCGCTCCTGAATTTTTTTCTCCTTGCCACTGATTACACGCAGGGAGTACCATTTTCTATCCTCAGCGTTGGCGGAGGTCGTTGTCTCTTTGTCTTGGCTCATACTTTTTGGATTGAAGAAAGGGTAAACGCTAAACCGGTTACTACCGATTATAGGCCGTAAATACCTTTCTTAATAACAATACCGCAGACGTTGTCCATGAGAAAGATGATAAGCGCAAGAAGACCCGAGGTAACCAACACCACCATGGTGCTTTCCTGTAATTGCGCTGCGGTAGGCCAGTGCACTTCTTTGGTGAGCTCGTGGTAGCTTTCTTTCAGATAAAGTGTCAATTTTTCCATTGTAAACCTTTGATGCTGCTCATTGCGTTAAAAGTCCGTTGCCCACAAGCGGGGAACGAACGCCGAAACGAAGAGCAACTTGTTTTTGCTATGCAGGGGCAGCAGGGATCGAACCCGCAGCCTACGGTTTTGGAGACCGTCACTCTACCAGTTGAGCTATGCCCCTTTGTCAGTTAGCAGTAAGCAGTTGCAGTGAGCAGTATTAAACTGCCGCCTGCAACTGCCACTGCTTACTAATATTTAGTCCAGAATCTCCGTTACCTGACCAGCGCCTACGGTACGGCCACCTTCGCGGATAGCGAAGCGGAGGCCTTTTTCCATAGCGATAGTGCTGAGGAGTTTCACTTCTAGTTCGATGTTATCACCAGGCATAACCATTTCTACGTTAGCTGGAAGTTTGCAATCACCTGTTACGTCCGTTGTACGGAAGTAGAACTGTGGGCGGTAGCCGTTGAAGAATGGCGTGTGACGGCCACCTTCTTCTTTCGACAACACGTATACAGAACACTTGAAGTGCTTGTGTGGTTTCACAGAACCTGGTTTGCAAATAACCATACCACGGCGGATGGCTTCTTTGTCAATACCACGGAGGAGCAGACCTGCGTTGTCGCCAGCCTCGCCACGATCAAGCAGTTTGCGGAACATTTCTACCCCGGTGATAACGGACTTCAGCATTTCGCCTTCAGCCTGCATACCAAGAATGTCCACTGGGTCACCTACGTTGATTACTCCACGTTCGATACGACCAGTAGCCACTGTGCCACGACCTGTGATGGTGAATACGTCTTCGACAGGCATCAGGAATGGTTTGTCGGTTTCACGTACAGGCTCCGGAATTTCGGAGTCGCAAGCGTCCATGAGTTCCATGATCTTGTCTTCTGCTGCTTGATCGCTTCCACCAAGTGCATTGATTGCAGATCCCTGGATGATTTTGGCGTTGTCGCCATCGAAACCATAAGAGGTCAACAGTTCACGGAGTTCCATGTCAACAAGTTCAAGCATCTCTGGATCATCCACGAGATCTACTTTGTTCATGAACACCACGATGTTAGGCACACCTACCTGACGGGCGAGCAGGATGTGCTCGCGGGTTTGAGGCATTGGGCCATCCGTAGCAGCGCAAACAAGGATCGCACCGTCCATCTGGGCGGCACCCGTGATCATGTTTTTGATGTAGTCAGCGTGACCTGGGCAGTCCACGTGAGCGTAGTGACGGCCAGCCGTCTCATATTCTACGTGAGCAGTGTTGATGGTGATACCGCGCTCTTTCTCTTCAGGAGCCGCGTCAATAGAATCATAGTCTGTTTTCTTAGCCAGACCTTTTTTCGAAAGCACATAGGTAATGGCAGCCGTCAGCGTAGTTTTGCCGTGGTCAACGTGACCGATGGTGCCAATGTTTACGTGCGGCTTGGTGCGCTGGAATGTCTCTTTTGCCATTGTAAAAGACTTTTAATCTTAAAAGTTAAAGTGAAAAATATGGTTTAATACTGTGACAATTCGATAATGTGATGATGTGATAACATTGTAAACCTGTCTTTACCACATTGAGAAATTATCAGCTTATCACTTTCTTTTGAGCTGTTGATGAGAATTGAACTCACGACCTCTTCCTTACCAAGGAAGTGCTCTACCCCTGAGCTACAACAGCTTACATGAAGTGATAGAGCGATAAAGTGATGAAGTGATTTATCGCATCATCACTTTATCACTTTATCACTTCATGCTTTAGAGCGGCGGACGAGGTTCGAACTCGCGACATTCAGCTTGGAAGGCTGACACTCTACCAACTGAGTTACCACCGCAAGAGTGATGAAGTGATGAAGTGATAGAGCGATGAAGTGATTTGATCCGATCTCGGCGCAATTCACTTCATCACTTCATCACTCTATCACTTCATAAACGGTGGGGGTGGTGGGATTCGAACCTACTCAGCGGTAAAGCACCAGATTTACAGTCTGGCCCGGCTCTCCGACTCCGGGGCACCCCCAAGGTGCATTTTGCTTGTTTTACATTTTACATTCTCCGGTTTTACATTTTGCGGTTTAAAAAATAGGAAAACCGTAAAATGTAAAACAGGAAAATGTAAATTTTCTAGAGCCACTAGAGGGACTCGAACCCCCGACCAGCTGATTACAAATCAGCTGCTCTACCAGCTGAGCTACAGTGGCGAAAAATTCGTAGCCTCCAAGGCTAATTTGGGCATTCAAACAACACACTTTCGCGAGAAAAAAGGACCCTTCTTGAAAAGCGAATGCAAAGGTATAGCTACAGGTTTAAACGGAAAAACAATTTTCAAAAAAATCCATAAAATTTAGGCGGACATTTGCCAAGACCTTCGGAAACTTGCCCCAAACCGTACAATATGCCGCAAACTGACCCAACACTCGCTTACTGCTTTTCACATTCTTCCCCTTTAGGTGGGATACTCCACGACCTGGAGCGCGAAACCCACCTGCGCACCCTCGGCCCTCAGATGTTGAGTGGCGAGTATCAGGGTCAGCTGCTCCGATTCCTCAGTTTGATGTTGCGGCCGAAGCGCGTGTTGGAAATCGGTACTTTCACGGGCTACACCGCTATATGTATGGCAGAGGGTTTGGTGGAGGGGGGAGTGCTCCACACCATCGAAGCAAACGACGAATTGGGCTGGTTGATTCAAAAGTACATCCAGCAGGCCGACATGGTGCAAAAGATTGTGCTGCACCTGGGTGATGCCGCAGAAGTGGTGCCTACCTTAGATGAGGTGTTCGATCTTGTTTTTCTCGATGCGGGAAAACTGGATTACCCGGCGCATTACGAAATGGCATTAGCCAAAATGCGCCCCGGCGGTTTTTTACTTGCAGACAACGTTTTATGGGATGGCAAAGTCGCTTCTGGCAACGAACGCGACGAAACAGCCCGTGCCCTCCGGGCATTCAACGATTTTGTGCAGCAGGACGAAAGAGTGGAGAACTTGCTGCTGCCTTTTCGCGATGGTTTGATGGTGGTGCGTAAGAAGTAAACAAAAATAGCCTCTCCGCGTACTGCTTGAAGAGGCCTGACTGTTTGGCAAGTACCTAATTGTGTTGTACTCAAGGTTTCAAAACAAAAAAATTCAACATTCCCGCTACTTTTGCGGGATGGCAGCCAAAAAGCGCGGACAACTAAGCATGAACTTCGACAGCGAACGAGTTTCCAAACTCTTCGGCGTGTTCCTGCTTTTCCTTTCTTTCTATTTTTTCATCGCCTTCACGTCGTATTTTTTCACCTGGAGAAATGACCACGATGTGGTATTCCGCTTTTCGTGGGATGTGTTTTTCGACGATGTCCCGGTGGATAACTGGTTGGGCCGACTAGGCGCCTTCCTTTCCGACTCCATCATTTACTGGGGGTTTGGCGTTGCCTCGTATGGGTTTGTGTACCTGTTGTATAAATATGGACTTGCGTTCATTCGCAGTACCCCGCTTGGGTTTTTGAACAGCACATTTCAGCGCACCGTTATTCTGATGACAATCGCGTCGGTGCTGTGCTCGTTTTTTCTTCAAAAACTGGAGTTTCCATGGGGCGGCGTTTTCGGGCAGGCGATCAGCGAGTACATTCAGAATTTTATCGGGGTGGTGGGCACACTTGCCCTGATGCTGTTTGCATTGGTGGCAACGTTCGTGTGGTCGAATAACCCCGACCTGACGGATTTTCGTGGCAAAAACTATGGGACGAGACCAAGCAGGCCTGGAACGATCTGCTTGCGGGCAATTTCGGGAAACGCAAACCTGCCGCTACTGCCCGCCAAACCCGTAGCTCTATTTTTGAAGAAAAACCTTTGGAAACGGAGGAGATTAACCCTGTTGTAAATCCTTCTGCCACAGCCACTTCCACCGCTGCCCCAGTGCAGGGATTAGCAGATTTTGAAACAGTTGGTCAACTAGCGCTGATTTGAGCCAACGCTCCGGCCTTTTTGCGGACGCGCCTAAGCGCGAAACGCTGATACCAGGCAATGATGGCGACCTCGAAATCGTAATCAACGCCCCAACAACGCCCGCTACACCCGAAGATGCCGAAGCCTACAAACCTCCCACCGCCGTCATTCAGGAGGACAACCCCAATCTGAGCGAACCTTACGACCCCACGCTCGAACTTTCGCACTACGAATACCCGCACTCGCAGTTGCTGGTAGAGCATGAAAATACCGTACTGGAAGTAGACCGCGAGGAGTTGGAGGCGAACAAAAATCAGATTTTGCAGACCTTGATGTATTTCAAAATCGAGATCGAAAAAATCAAGGCTACCATTGGGCCGACGGTCACGCTCTATGAAATCATCCCTGCAAAAGGCATTCGCATTTCCAAAATCAAAAACCTGGAAGACGATATCGCGCTGAACCTCTCCGCACTCGGCATTCGTATCATTGCACCGATTCCGGGCAAGGGCACCATCGGTATCGAGGTGCCAAACAAAAAGCGGCAGACGGTGGGTATCCGGGAGGTAATCATGGACGAGCGTTTCAAACGCGCGAAAATGGAACTGCCCATTGCGCTGGGGAAAACCATTCAGAATGAGGTGTTTGTAGCGGATTTGACCAGGATGCCACACTTGCTTATTGCAGGTGCCACCGGACAGGGTAAATCCGTGGGCATCGGGGTGGTGCTCATGTCATTGCTCTACAAAAAGCACCCTTCGCAGGTAAAACTGATTTTAATTGACCCCAAGAAGGTTGAAGCTCTTCCCCTACGCCCACCTCGAAAACCACTTCCTTGGTTTCTTACCCGACCAAACAGAGCCGATTGTGACCGACACTACCAAGGTGGTACACACGCTCAACTCGCTCATCATCGAGATGGAATCGCGCTACGACCTGATGAAAAAAGCAGAAACGCGGAACATCACAGAGTACAACGACAAATTTGTAGCCCGACGGCTCAACCCGCACAAGGGTCACCGCTTCATGCCTTATATCGTGCTCGTCATTGACGAGTTCGCCGATTTGATCATGACCGCAGGGAAAGAGATTGAATTACCGATTGGCCGACTTGCCCAATTGGCGCGGGCCGTGGGCATACACCTTATTATAGCAACTCAGCGCCCCTCGGTCAATATCATCACGGGGGTTATCAAGGCAAACTTCCCTGCGCGTATTGCCTTTAAAGTGGCTTCAAAAGTGGACTCCCGCACCATACTTGACACGGGCGGTGCCGAACAACTTACTGGGCGCGGCGATATGTTGCTTTCGGTGGGCGGTGACATTGTGCGTTTGCAATCGGCGTTTGTGGACACGCCGGAGGTGGAGCGTGTGATTGATTTTATTGCCAAACAGCAAGGTTTCCCCGAGCCGTTCTTTTTGCCCGAATTCCACCCAGATGGCGAACAAGGGGGCGATAGCAAGAGCGGCAAACAGTTCAGTTTTGCTGACATGGATGATATGCTTGAAGACGCAGGCCGATTGGTGGTGGAAACACAGCACGGCAGTACGAGCCTGATTCAACGACGCATGAAACTCGGCTACAACCGCGCTGGTCGTATTATGGACCAACTCGAAGGCCTTGGCATCGTCGGCCCGGCAGATGGCTCCAAACCGAGGGAGGTGCTTTATTATTCCGTGGATGAGTTGAATCGGTTTTTTGTGGAATTGAATAAGAAGCGGATGGGATGATTACCAAACCTGCCCCCATCGGCATCTTCGACTCCGGCTACGGAGGCCTTACCGTTTTTCGCGACATCCGCGCAAAACTCCCGCAATACGACTACATCTATCTCGGCGACAATGCCCGTGCACCCTACGGACCGAGGGATTTCGACACCATTTATCATTACACCCTGGAGTGTGTACGCCACTTGTTTGACATGGGCTGCCAGTTGGTCGTTTTGGCTTGCAACACGGCTTCAGCCAAGGCATTGCGTACCATCCAGCAGCAGGATTTGCCGAAAATCGCTCCCAATAGAAGGGTTTTAGGCGTAATCAGACCCACCACGGAAATCGTAGGGAACTTTTCAAAAACCAAACATGTCGGCGTTTTGGCTACACGCGGCACCGTGGTGTCTCGGTCCTATGTCATTGAAATCGAGAAGTTTTTCCCGGAAATAAAGGTATTCCAACAAGCCTGCCCAATGTGGGTGCCGCTGGTGGAAAACAACGAACACGAAGGCGAGGGGGCTGATTATTTCGTCAAAAAATATCTGGGAGAACTGCTTTCGCAATCTTCTGAAATTGACACGGTGGTGTTGGGTTGTACCCATTATCCTTTGCTCGAAAAAAAAATCAAGCAATACCTGCCTTCCAATGTCCAACTGCTCTCGCAGGGAGAAATCGTTGCTAAAAGTCTTTTGGACTACCTTCACCGCCACCCGGAAATAGAAGCGGTGTGCAGCAAGGGCCGGAGCGTGGAATATTTCACCACCGAATCTGCGGAAGACTTTGACAGAAAAGCGGCGATATTTTTGGGCCAGGAAGTACGGTCGAAACACTTGGCGCTTGTCGTCTAAACCAAATATGTCTCATTCCGAATCTTGAGGTTTCTTTGATTGACGAGTGACGAATACATGATTGTTGATTTTTGATTTGATTGTGGATTGATAATGTCCGATGTGCCGCCATCGTCCATAATTACATCGTCCATTACCTCAAAAATCAACAATCATGTATTCGTCACTCGTCAATCAAAGAAAATTTGAGTATGTCCAAAACTCGACTCATATCGAAACTAAACCAATGGTCAACACCCAACATTCAGAAATAAATTTTCGCGGCCACATCCCGGCACTCGACGGGGTGCGGGGCATTGCCATTCTGACCGTGTTGTTGAGCCATTTTTTGATGCGGGAATATTTCGCCAACGAGCGGACTTTCTTTATTTTTCAAAATGGTTGGATGGGGGTGGATCTGTTTTTTGTCTTGTCGGGTTTTCTTATTACGGGCATTTTGCTCGATTCTAAGGAAAAGCCTGGCTACTTTTCGGGTTTCTACCGGCGGCGCGTGTTGCGCATTTTCCCGCTTTATTATTTTGCGGTTTTGGTGACCTGGATCACCATTGTTTTTATAGAAAAAGCCCCGGAGCGTTTGCAGGGTTACGACTCCTTCGCGTGGTTTTTCACATTCACGCCAAATATCGCGATGGGCTTGAAAAACGACTGGCTCTGGCACAGTCAGGTGTTCAATCTCAACCATTTATGGTCTTTGGCTATTGAAGAGCAGTTCTACCTGCTTTGGCCTTTGATTGTATATTTAATGCCGAGGCGCGGGCTGGCGATTCTTTGCCTGGTGCTCCTGGCCATGGGTACGGGCCTGCGTAATATGACCGATCATGTGGTGGGCACGGAACTATCGGTGGCTGCGTACACCTTGCCTTTTTGCCGTATGGATGGCTTGGCCGTAGGGGCATTTGTTGCCGTGGCGTTGCGACTGGGCTGGCTTCAATCCTTGCCCTATAAATTCTGGATTGCCCGGATACTTTTCTGCTGGACGGGATGGGAAATCCTGCAAATTTTCCTGAACGGAACGGAACACCGGCTCTATACCCTTTCGCCGATTTTGTTTGCCTCGATGCTTTTTCTCGCACTCAATCCCGACACGCGCGCCGCCACACGCCGGGTTTGCGAAAACGCATTTCTTCAACACCTGGGGAAGTACAGCTACGGCCTTTACGTGTTCCACCACATGTTCGAGTATGCCTGGAAACGGGGTTTTGGCGACTGGCTTTTAGTAAGCGGCTGGAATCCTGTGTTTGCTCAAACGACCTATATTTTGCTTGCATTTGGGGGCACTTACTTGCTGGCACGGGCCAGTTGGGTTTTGATTGAGCGCCCTTTTTTAAGGATGAAAAAACAGGTGTAAATATCGAGGAGCACGTATGTAATGGCACACGGATAGAACGGATTTAATAGATTTTCACAGATCTAAAAATCCGTGAAAATCTATTAAATCCGTTCTATCCGTGTGCCATTACATTTTTTCAAAAAAAATCGCCCTACCCTGTTCACGCCTTTCCATTCCAAGGCATCCACCCTCGAAAACACCTAAAACCCGGGTGGAAACGCACCCTGTGTAATCCCTGAACAAGAGAGGTAGGAGGCCCCCGCTGCAAGTGAATACCCTAACTGACCATACCCTAACCATTTGATCTCATGCCCTGCCGATTCCCCCCGGCAGGGCTTTTTTGTACCCCGGAACGCCGTTCCGGGGCGGCGTAAATCCAGGAACAGCGTTCCTTTGGGGTACATTTACCTAACTATCAGCACCGGAATATCCACCGCGTGCCGCACGGCTCCCACCGTGGTGCCGAATATCAAATCTTTAAATGCTTTGTGGCCGTGCGAACCCATTACCAGCAGGTCGGCGCCTTTTTCTTTTACCAACAGCGGAATGGCTTTTTTGGCCGAACCATAGCCGATAAATGCTTCACAAGAGTAGCCTAATTCGCGAATTTTGGACGCGCATTCTTCCAGATTTTGAACATCCGAACTGGTTTCCAAATCCTGGATCTCGCTGCCCATTACCCAGGCGCCTGCGGTCTCTACCGCGTGGAACAGGAAGTAATTGGCCGATTTTCCACCGATGTGCAGCGCGTGTTCCACGGTTTTTTGATCCGCGCCTGAAAAATCAAGCGCAATGGCAATTTGTTGATAATCCGGTGCTCTTAGCGGATCAATACCTTTATAGGCGCCATGAGGCAAGGAAGTTTTTTTAGGTGGTAAATGTTTGGCGATTAGCGGTTTGAGTGTGATGTAAACCAACATACCCATTGAAAAAAGCAGTCCTGGGATGGCGATAAACTGCACCGCCCAGTGCCCGTCTGCCGCCCATTCCAACACGGTAGCACCAACGAGCCATACGTTCAGGGCCACGATAATGGCCGCACTCGACCATCCGCCCAATTTTGCCCAAAAACCGATGGCGAACAGCCCCATTCTCCGCTTATCGCTGACATAATGAAGTAAGGGAATGACGGCAAATCCCAATTGCATACTCAGGATAACCTGGCTCATAATCAGCATGTCGCCCGTGGCGTGTTCGCCCATTAGATTGACCACCAATAAAGCCGGGACTACTGCCAATAAACGTGTGATGATCCGTCGCAACCAAGGTGCAATGCGCAAATCCAGGTACCCTTCCATCACGATTTGGCCTGCCAAAGTACCCGTTACGGTACTGCTTTGTCCCGCTGCAATGAGCGCTATGGCGAACAAAACGGGGGCATAACTTTTGCCCAAAAGCGGCTCCAGCAATCGGTGTGCATCCTGTATCTCCGATACGCCATTGTAGCCATTTTTATAAAAAACCGCTGCGGCAAGGATCAGAATGGCCGCATTGACAAACAACGCGAGATTGAGGGCAATGGCTGAATCAATGATATTGTACTTGATGGCTCGCTTTATCCCTTCAAATGTGCGGGTAACTTTTCGCGATTGCACGAGGGCGGAATGGAGGTACAAATTGTGTGGCATCACGGTGGCGCCGATGATCCCGATGGCGATGAAAAGCGCCTCTGAATTGGGAATGCTGGGTACAAAGCCGCCGACAATACCGGTTAATTCAGGTTTTGCCAGGAACATTTGAACAGCAAATGCACCTCCAATAACCAGTACCAAACCGAGAATAAATGCTTCCAGTTTTCGGATGCCCAACTGCATCAGGAACAACAGTAAAAATGCATCGAGTACGCTGATGGTAATGCCCCAGGTAAGTGGCAGACCAAAAAGCAGTTGCAAGCCAATGGCCATACCCACTACTTCAGCCAAATCGGTGGCCGCGATGGCAATCTCTGCCAGGATGTAATTAAAAATGTTGGCGGCTGGGTGGTAAAGTTCGCGGCTCGCCTGGGCAAGGTCGCGTTGCGCCACCACACCCAGCCGGGCGCACATGCTTTGCAAAAGCAGCGCGATGAGGTTCGACATGAGCAGCACCCACAAAAGGGAGTATCCAAATCGGCTTCCCCCAGCGAGGTCGGTGGCCCAGTTGCCGGGATCCATATAGCCCACGCTCACCAAATATGCCGGGCCCATAAAGGCAAAAAGGCGTTTGAAAAAATTGCCTTTTACATTGGTTTCGACGGTGCTGTGTACTTCGGAAAGTGATTGTGCGCTTTGCCGCAGGTTATTGGGATTGGTGGAATTTGTTTGTTTTTTTTTCATGGCATCCGCTGATTATCAATGAATTGGATGGGGGCATCAGATTATTCTTACAAACAGGTTTTGCCCCACCTTCTCGCTCAATACCGCTTCGCGCTCGCCGATGCGAACTTTGGCGGATTGGTCGTAGGCGGTGCGCTCCAGCACCTCGAGCTCGGCGCCGAGGCTTAACCCCATTTCGGCGAGGTATTGAAGGAAAGTGGGGGAATGATCGTCTACGCCAGTCACGATACCACGCTGACCGGGGCTAAGCGTAAGTAGCCGCGTTTGGGTGCGGTGTTGCCACCTGCCTTTTGCATCGGGAATTGGGTCGCCATGTGGGTCGAAACGTGGGTGGCCGAGAAAATCGTCGAGCCGTTCGGTGAGGTTTTCGCCTTGTATGTGTTCGAGTTGTTCGGCGAATTCATGTACCTCGTCCCAGGCGAAGCCGAGTTTGTCCACCAGGAAGACTTCCCAGAGCCTGTGCTTGCGAATGAGCGAAGTGGCAAGGCGGCTGCCTGCCTCGGAAAGCGTGACCCCGCGATACTTTTCGTAAGCGACCAACTGTTTGTCACTCAGCCGTTTGAGCATGTCGGTGGCGGAAGCTGCCGAAGTGCCCATTTCGGCAGCCAGTGCATTGGTAAGCACGGGGCCGGGTTCTTTTTCGGCGATTTTAAAGATAGCCTTGAGGTAGTTTTCCTCTGCGGAAGTAGGGAGGATCGCGCTCATAATGGAATGGTTGATGTCTTTATTTGGGGATTTGACTTTAGCATAATGGAACACAGATGACACGGATCAGACACGGATTAAAGATCAGATAAGCATAAAATCCGTGTCTGATCCGTGTTCTACACTTAAAATTTCAGCAAAGGTATATTTTATTTTTAGTCAAGGCTAAAAATATTTTTAAAATAAAATTGCCCTTGCTGATGTGCATCGGCAAGGGCGGCTTAAATTGCTAAAATTTGATCTCTTCTGGAAAAACTGGACAGAATATGGGGAAATACAGGTGTCAACCAAATCTGCGTATCAATTACAGGAAATTGGTACAGCAAAGGTCAGGGAGTAGCCTTGCCCAGGTAAGCGTAGAAATACGGGGTTTGAATAATCAGGTGTTTTTACGGGGAGAATCATCCTAAGGCAATCCTTTCAAAAAAATATCGCCACCCGCTTACCTTTACCCGACATCCTGCAATAAAGATTCGAAGGCACCCTATGGGCATCACGGCGTGGTTTTCTTCTCCCAACCTCTGCAAACTTTATGATACCAACGAACGGCTGTTCGAAGGGCTTCGCCGTTTGGACAATTCGGCCATTCTTTGTGTGCAGACGAAGGCAATAAACTCAGTACGGAAATTCGTGGGCCAATACAGGCTACCAGCCGAACTGGCCGACGATATTCTTAACCAAAGCACCTTGATTTTCTTGCAAAAAATTGAGGACGGAAGTTATCAGTTCCAAAACCACGCCCCTTCGACCTACCTCATCGAAGTCGCGCGACGGGTGGCACTTATGGCTACCCGCACGCAAAAAAACACCACCGAGACCCTTGAAAATCAACACCATTTGGCCGACTCAGGTATAGAAACGGATAGCAAACGCATCGAAGCCACTGAACTCGTGCGCCTTCTATTGGGCCATCTCGGACAACCTTGTGAGCAGATCATACGGCTGCAACACATAGACGGCTACAGCGACGAAGAGGTGGTGCAACAAAAATTGACCAAATATTCGACCACGGATTCATTAAAAATGAAACGAAGCGACTGCATGAAAAAACTCATACAACTGGCTCAACAATGGAAGACTTCAAACAATACCTGAGCGAGGGTGCGGACGAGCGCGAGCGAGAAGCCGCCAAGCAAGTCGCGGAAGGGCTGGCCGGGTTGCGACTCGAAAAAAAGGTGGCAGAAGTAGCCGCCGAACGTCAGGTTTTGCTCCGACGAAGGTTTTGGAGACGGTTAATATTGACCGCTACGCTCGTGGTAATCGCTGGCGTGGCATTTTTGATTTTTAGAGAAAACCAGCGCGTTAAAACCCCAAGTCTTCAAGAACCAGGCATTCAACAGCCCATTGCGACCGACAACCCGCCCAATATTTCCCCCCAAACACCTGCTAAAGAACAGGAAGAAAAAAAGGAAAACGCCCCCATCGCTCAGAACCAGGCGCCAGTAGGTTTGCCTTCACCGCGTTTTCCTTCTCCCAGCGTACGGGGAGAAAATAAAGAGGATAAAGCATGGAAAGCGCTGCTTGATCAGGTGTGGTACACGGAGTATCCGATTGTTGATCTTCAATTATCTGAGTCTTTTGGAAAGGCAGATCAATTGCTACGCGTCCGCGATTTCAGTACAGCCTACGTCCAGTTGCAGCGTTTGGAAAGAAAAATGCCTGAAAATGACACCCTTTTTCTTTTAAAAGGATATTGTCTGATGGAAATGGGAGAAGGGGCTGAAGCACTGGCGTATATTGAAAAGATAAAAGTAAAACCAATTAGCTGGGAACCAGCCCTACAATGGAACCAGGGGCTAAGTCTGCTGCTCATGGGCGACAAGGCAAAGGCATTAAAGGTATTTCGGGAAATTGCAGCAAGCCCAAACCACCCATATCTGGAACAGAGCAAAAAGGCCATTCTGGTATTACGATGAATGGTCAATTCCAAAATTTGTGTATTGATAAATTCACCAACTCGATTTTGCCATGTGTAAAACCATTTCACTATTCCTGATTTTTTTACCGTTTTTGTTGACCGGTCAAACGATTGATTCAATGGCAATTAAAACGGTGGATAGTTTGATAACAGTCTCCACTACATTGACAGAAGAGGGAGCGCAGGACCAGGCTTTTCAAGTTTGCACCGCTGCAGAAAAAATTGCTTTGGAAAAACTGGGACAAGAATCGGCATCTTATGGAGCTTGTTGTCATTTACACAGCGCCATTGTTAAATCTCAGGGCGATTATGCGGAAGCCGAAAAATGGCTGCTGGAGGCGCTTTCGATATGGGAAAAAGTATATGGTAAAGCGCATCTCGATTATACGAATAGCTTGAATAATCTGGCATTGATCTATTGGGAAATGGGCGATTTTGATAAAGCCGAACCGCTTTTTTGGAAAGCTCAATAATCCTGGAAAAACTGGTTGGAAAAGAAACCCTCGATTATGCATATTGTTTGGGGAATTTAGGGAATTTGTATGCGGATATGGGTAATTATGAAAAAGCAGAATCCAATTACCTCATTGCGAAGGCTATCCAAGAAAAAATATCTGGTAAAACTGATCCACATTACTGTGGAAGTCTTATAAATCTGGGCTTTTTGTATATCCAAATAGGAAATTATGAAACATCAGAACAGCATTTACTAGAAGCAAAAAGCATTTTTGAAGACAGTTTAAACGATACCGAACATCCCTATTATGTCAATTGTATCAATGGCCTTGCAATTTTATATGCTGCCATCGGAAATTTTGAAAAAGCAGAATCCTTTGCCCTACAAGCCAATGATATTTGGGAAAAACTACTGGGCAAGGAGGACCCTGATTATGCTATTGGCCTCTTAAATTTAGCGAGTTTGTATTCAGAAATGGGTCGTTTTGAGAAGGTCGAATCTATTTATTTGGAAGCTGCCGCCATTTTCGAAAAAGTGCTGGGCAAAGAAGCCCCTCATTACGCTATGTGCCTGGCGAATCTGGCGAACTCGTATTATGAAACAGGCCAGTATGAAAAATCTGAGCCTATCTGTCTGGAAGCCTTAGCTTTAAGAGAAAAAATATTGGGAAAAGAACACCCGGATTATGCCTTTAATCTATTTAATCTGGGAGCTTTGTATCATGAAATGGGTGATTACAAAAAAGCGGAATCCCTTTATCTTGAATCAAAGGCCATCTATGAGCATGTGCTTGGAAAAGAGCATTCAGACTATACTTATATTCTGCATAATTTAGGAATGCTCTACATCGCAACCCGTAATTATGAAAAGGCAGAAGCCTTGCTTGCCGAACACGCTGCCTTGCACCGGACATTGATCGCCAAAGCTTCCAACTACTTGTCGGAACAAGAGTTATACAACTATCTTAATCAATTCGCAGGGAAAGGCCAGGCTGAAATGCTTTCGCTTGCTCATAAGAATACCAATAATAATGCTACTCTGGCATCTATTTCCTACGACAATATCCTCTTTTATAAAGGGTACTTGCTGATGGCCTCCAGTCAAATAAAACGGCTGGCCATCACCAATGCTACCGCTTCCGATAAATTCAACCTGCTTAAATCTTACGAGCGCCGCCTCGCAACAGAATATTCCCTGCCTATCGCTGAGCGAACCAAGGTTGCGGAACTTGAAGGCAAAGCCCGTGATCTGGAAAAAGACCTCGCCCGCAGTGTAGCAGGTTTTGGCGAAGCAGTGCGACAAGTCAATTGGCGGGAAGTTCAGAAATCACTTAAACCCGGTGAAGCCGCTATTGAGTTTGTACACTTTAAATTGGGGATACAAAATACACCAGCTCTTAATCAGTCCAAGGCTGGCGCTGATAGTATCATGTATGCTGCGCTTGTGCTGCTTCCGGACGATAAGGGGCCCAGATTTATACCCTTGTTTGAAGAAAAGCAACTGGATGCATTGCTATTAAAGCAAGCAAAAAGCAAATCCGAACAGATAAATGCAAGGTATCGCAGCACTGATAAACAATCGTTGTATTCCCTGATCTGGTCGCCAATAGAACAATCTCTTAATGGCATTAAAACCATCTACTTTTCGCCCTCCGGTCTTTTGCATCGCCTCAATATAGGCACGATTTCCATTACTGCGCAAGCAGCCGATCAAACCATAGCAGATCATTACCGGCTTGTTGCATTGGGCAGTACGCGCCAACTGGTGGTGCCTGCTACTTTGGAATCCACTACCTCCACGGCCCTGCTTTACGGTGGTATTCAATATGAATTGGATAGTATAGTAATTGCTAATGCCAATGCATCATTGCACGATGAACCATTGGCCACCCGCGGCAGCATGAATTTTGCCAATATGCATTCCAGTTTAAGGGGCGACGCCTGGAACTATTTAAAATGGACAGCGGTAGAAGTAAATGCCACTGAAGTGCTTTTATCAGAAGCAGGCATAAAGCCCACGATCCTAAGCGGCTATTCTGCCACCGAGGAATCTTTTAAAGCGATCGGGACCAATACGCCTTCTCCCCGCATTCTGCATATTGCCACGCATGGATTCTTTTTCCCTGATCCGCAAAACAAAAAGGGCCAAATGGCAAGCAATAATGCGGAAGAACCTGTTTTTAAGGTATCAGACCATCCCATGATCCGCTCGGGCCTCATCCTTGCGGGCGGAAACCATGCCTGGAAAACTGGTTTGCCTGCCAAACCTGGCATGGAGGACGGCATCCTTACTGCCTACGAAATAAGTAAGATGAACCTGAGCAATACCGAGCTCGTGGTGCTCTCCGCCTGTGAAACGGGTTTGGGCGATATTCAAGGCAACGAAGGTGTATATGGCTTACAAAGAGCCTTCAAAATTGCCGGCGTCAAGTACCTGATCATGTCGCTCTGGCAAGTGCCTGATTTTCAGACACAGGAATTGATGACCAGCTTTTACAGCCATTGGATACCCTCCGCCGCTGAAGCTATGGCGGGCAAGACGGATAAAATGACCGTGCCGGATGCCTTCCGGTCGGCTCAAAAAGCCATGAAAGCAAAATATAAAGATCCTTTTTTGTGGGCGGGATTTGTGCTCGTGGAGTAGCCCTGATTCGTAGGGGCATTTGAAAAATTTTGTTCCTACCCACTTACCTTTTGTCTGCGGCGTGCAATATAGTTTTAAAACAACTGCGCCATGACGAAGCAATCTCTTTTCCAGCTGCTCGCTGACAACCAAATTGAAAAACTTATCCACGAATTAAAAACCACCAATGGCAAGTATTTCAACGACTTGGTATTGTTGGAAAGTCAATGGAGCGACCTGAGGACAAAGGAGCGCAACGGCACGATTTCGAGCGAACAAGCCAATCTTGAAGTGGCTCGTATCCGCAAAACCCTGCTTGAATTGATCGAAAGATCTTTCAGTATCCAAGCAGAATTTGCCCAGCCTTTCATCAAACCAATTCCCAGCTCGAATCGAAGTTGGGTGCTGTTAGCGGCCATAAGTATAACTGTGGTGGCCATAATTTTTGTTTTTACCACAAGGTCATCCAACGATTCAAAATCTGTTGAATCAGATTTTGTAAAATCTTCACAGCCTGCCTCGCTTAAATCAAGCGGAATCGCTCAAAAAGCCGATGTGCAAGCCCGAATGCTCGAAGTGCCCACCAACGCCATGACCTTCAATAAGGGGAAAGTCGGCGACATCACATACAAGTTTTTAAGCGCCGAACTATCCGAGCTAAATATGGACAGCTGGTTGTTGCGTCTTAAAATCCGGGGCATCAAGCCTGCTTATGGCTTCCGTATCAGTGGCAGTAACCTACATATCAGTTTTGGTGATTTAGAAAAATCACCGGTAAACAATAGTTTCGAATTTATCAACGCCGGGGAGACTGCTGATGGCGTGGTCGAGTTTGAGATACCTAAGGAGTACAACGAAGCCAAGCTCTTGATCTATCATTATGTAGACGAGGCGCCCTTGGCTACTATCCCTTTCAAGTGGTAGGGATGCCAAGTCCGTTCGATCCAGCCAGCCCGGCCACCTGTGCCGGGCGGGCTGTTTTTTTTGAAAAAAATACTGATCCGCACTTACCTCGGGATGAAAAGGCGCAATGAATGATCTGTGACAGCTGAAAGCCCACAACACCAACATCGTTCACCAATCTAAAATCATTGCATCCGCATGAAAAAGTTATTTCCTCTTACAACATTTTCACCCAATTGGCTTCAGGGAATCGAATCAGCGCGATTGCCATTGCTGCTTTTTTGCACATTTTTTGCCACCCAACTCCTCGCATGGGATACTGCCGAACCTGAAAACTACCATGCCGAGCCACCAACAAAATCTGTTATGGATGACAACCCGCCCGTGGCACGTTGCAAGAATGCGACTGTTTATCTCGATGCTACGGGCAATGTTTCGATCACAGGAAGCACTGTGGACAATGGCTCTTTTGATGATATGGGACCAGTAACACTATCTGTCTCTCCGTCCACATTCGGGTGCTCCCTTGCAGGAATGAACCCCAATAATATTGCAAATGTGACGCTTACAGCGACAGACAATATTGGCCAACAAAGCAATTGCATTGCTGCTGTGACGGTAGTGGACAATCAGATTCCCGTTTTTCTCAACTGCCCGCCCAATCTGACGTTCGGCAATACCCCCGGGCTATGTGGCACAACACCAACATGGAGTATCCCTAGTGCCACAGATAATTGCAACACGACCGTAGTGCAAATTGCAGGCCCTACCTCGGGGCAGTCCTTCTATCCAGTCGGCTTCATGGCGTTGGTGGGGTACAAAGCCACAGATGTATACGGAAATAGCGTCAACTGCTTGTTTAACTTCATGGTGAAGGATAATGAACTCCCCATTATTTCCTGTTCTGGCAACATTGTCACAAACACCAACTCAATCCAGTGTGGTGCCGTTGTGACCTACGCCGCGACATCCGCAACTGACAATTGTGGCTTATCCTCGTTGACGCGCACGACTGGTCTTGCCAGCGGTTCGTTTTTCCCGGTGGGCGCCACGGTCAACACCTTCCGTGCGACAGATGCTAATGGCTTGACAGCCACCTGTAGTTTTACGGTAACGGTAGACGACAACCAAATTCCTAACATCACTTGCTCGACCAATATTATTACAAGCGCCAGCCTGAACATGTGCGGTGCCGTTGTGACCTACGCCGCGACATCCGCAACTGACAATTGTGGCATCTCCTCGTTGACGCGCACGACTGGTCTTGCCAGCGGTTCGTTTTTCCCAGTGGGAGCCACGGTCAACACCTTCCGCGCGACGGATGCTAATGGCTTGACGGCCACCTGTAGTTTTACAGTGACGGTCAATGACACCCAGCCGCCCAGCCTGACTTGTCCGCCAAACGCGGTGTACGAAAACGACCCGGGGTTGTGCGGGGCGACCAAAACATATCCGCTTCCAATCGCCCTAGACAATTGTTCCATCTCAGGCCCGCCCGTATTGATCTCGGGATTGGCCAGTGGTTCATTTTTCCCCGTAGGAACCACGACCAACACTTGGCGCGTGGCCGACCTCTCCAACACCACCGCCACCTGTAGTTTCACAATTAAGGTGAACGACGTTGAAAAACCCAAAATCACTTGCAAGCCAGATATTCTGCGCGGTAATGATTTTGGTTATTGCCAGGCCAAGATTCAAAACCTCGGGCAGCCCGTTTTTTCGGACAACTGCGCTATCTCCGGCCTGTCGAATAACGCACCCATTACATTCCCGGTTGGCTCAACTACGGTACTTTGGATTATTTCTGACCACTCTGGCAACACCAATTCCTGCACCCAAAATGTGACCATCGAAGACAGGGAACCCCCAGTGGTTACCTGCCCAGCCAACATTCAGGTCAAAACCGACGAGGGTGATTGCGTGGCCACGATTGGCTTCATCGCCAAGGCAAAAGACAATTGCGGCGTACAGGCATTGGCCTACGACATCGCGCCATTTTCGCAGTTCAACATCGGCCTGACGAATGTACAGGCTACTGCCACCGATGCCGCTGGCAACAGTGTGCATTGTGTTTTTCAAATATCCGTGACCACACGCACAGAAATTTGCAATGGTGTTGACGACGACTGCGACGGCCTCGCGGACGAATCTGAGGACTGGGAGAGGATTGCCAAACGATTCAGCAGCGACCCGAACGGCCTCAACGAATACGGCATAAGTGTAGATATTGATGGAGATTACGCCATCGTGGGAGCCAATCAAAAAAATCCCAATGGCCAGACCATCGGTGCGGCATATTTGCTTTTCCGAAACCAGAACGGCCCCAATGCCTGGGGACAAATCACTAAACTGGATGCGCCGGGTCTTTTGCCTGGCGATAATTTTGGCGCAAGCGTGGCCATTGCCGGCGGTGTAGCAGTCGTAGGTTCGCCCCTCGCCGACGACCAGATAGGCAACGAAGGTTCGGTTTCAATTTTTTATCAAAATATTGCAAATCCCGATCAGTGGGATTTTGTCAAAAAAATCACGGCACTCGACGCAGATGCCAGCGACCACTTCGGGGCCAGCGTGGCATTGGATGGCGACCGACTGCTCGTAGGCGCGAACCATGACGACGAGTCAGGCACGGATGCGGGTGCAGCCTATATTTTTTACCAAAACCATGGAGGTGCAGACCAATGGGGACAAGTCGCCAAACTATTGGCTACTACAGGTAATACCAACGACAATTTTGGTGTGAGTGTGGCATTGGACGGGGAATATGCCATGGTAGGCGCTAATGGCGTGGACGGTTTATGGCAAGACGCGGGCGCTGCTTATATCTTCGGTCGCAACCAATTTGGACAGGATGCCTGGGGGCAGATATCCAAATTAAGAGCCGCCCAATCAGGCCAAAACGACAATTTTGGCGCAAGCGTGGCCATCAGCGGGCCTTGGGCATTTGTCGGCGCAGACCGCAACGATTTGAAAGGCGCCGATGCCGGGGCAGCCTTTGCATTTTACAAAAACCAAAATGGTATCAGCGACAGTTGGGGGCAGCGACACGTACTCCTTGACTACAATGGTCATGCGGGTGCTCGCTATGGCAGCGGTGTTGCGATTGATGGGGGATATGCCGTTGTAAGCGCAAAAGGCGACGACGATAATTTTGGGGAGGACTCTGGTACCGGCTTTGTATACCTCCGGCAAGACGATGGATGGGTAATCGTGGGCAACCTGGAAGATGGCGGCGGGAAAAAAGGCGATGCCCTGGGAACATGTGCCGCCATCAGTGGACGCACGGCCATACTTGGCGCACCGCTCGACGATGAGACCTACCTCGACGAAGGCGCTGCGCTTGTGTTTGCAGGATTGTGCAGCACGGGACTCGATCCAGACTTCCGTGACTCCCCCAAAAACACTTCCGAACCAAGTCTGCATTGCTATCCGGTACCCTTCAGCAGCGAATTAAACATTGAAATAAAAGGTGTTCAGGCTATTGATGGTCAAATAGTTATACTCAACGCACTTGGCCAAACGGTGGCGATGTTGCACAATGGAAAGATGGAAGGCGACCTGCTTTTGCAATGGAGGCCGGGTCAGATTCCTGCGGGCATTTATTTCCTGCGCGTAGTGGCTGGAAGGCAAACCATGGCTCAAAAAATAATGCTCGAACGCTGATTTGGTATTGCCATTAATATAACATGAGTCATCCCGAATTTTGAGATCAGCACGTCCCAGAGGGACGGAATATCGGTAGAAATATGGTTTTAGATGTAAAAGCGTGCCGTAGGTACACTATCTAAAAATCGCATATAGCGTACCTACGGCACGCCAACCGCATTTCATCTGTTCTCTACTACCGAGATTCAGTCCCTAACGGGACTTTAGTAAAATTCGGGATGACTCACGTTTCATGAAAATCAATTGATTGTGTCATAATTTTCAAGCAGAAGCCTTCATTTTTTATCACTCAAAATTTTTAAACGATGATTCGACTACTCTTTCTGTTGGGTCTTGCCAGTGTAGCCTCTATGCTATCCGGGCAGTCTCTTTCGACCAGCCTCCTCGGGAGCGCAGGTACACGCGCCAGCGATGCTTCGTTTGGCAGCCTCGACTGGTCGGTCGGGGAAATGTCCATCAGCACCTTGAATCCCACGCCGGGTACCAGCCCGATACTGACCCAGGGATTTCACCAGGTGTTTATCAGTACCCCCATATCCACGGATGACCCGGAAACCAATGCGTTTTCTCCGCTTGTTTATCCCAACCCGAGCCGGGAGTGGGTCAATGTGGAATCTCCGGAACCGGTTCAGATTCGGTTGCTCAGTAGTTTGGGTGTGGAGTTAATTCCTTTTGGAGCACGTGCAGCCATCCACACAATGGCATTGAGGGAAATGCCCTCCGGCACTTATCTGCTCGAAATCGCCCGGGCTGGCAATAAACCGGGCAAATTTTTCAAACTACAAATCATTCAATGACATGAAACATCTATTCACTTTCCTCCTTTTTGTAGGAATCTTGCTCAATGTGCAAGCCCAGGCGCCCGGTAAATTCAAATACCAGGCCGTTGCGCGCGATCCCAGCAACCAGCCTTATGCCAACACTACCCTGCGCATCCGTTTTGCCTTCCTCGAAAACAGCGCCAGTGGCAGCGTCCGATATTCGGAAGAACATACGGTGACAACTTCTGCACTCGGCGTTTTTGACGCAAACATTGGCGGCGGGATGGTCTTGCAAGGCAGCCTGAACAATGTCTTTCTGGGCGAAAACGCCTATTTTTTGCGTGTAGAATTAAATCCACAGCCAACCGGAGGCAGTTTTATCCTTATGGGAATCAGTCAATTATTGTCTGTGCCTTACGCGCTGTATGCTGCACAAGCAGCCACGGGCGGTGATCAGTCCTTGGATATAAATGGGAATGAACTCAGCATCAGCAATGGCAATTCGGTGCAGCTACCCGAACAAACATTGGACCTTTCAGGGAATGAACTAAGCATCAGCAATGGCAACACGGTGCAGCTGCCCGAATATCAGGCTGGCCCGGGCATTCAGATTTTCGGGCAGCAAATTTCCGCGCTTGATGAGTCTGAAACCAATGAATTACAAACACTTAGCCTCAACGGCGATCAATTGAGCATCAGCAATGGGAACAGTGTTTTTTTACCAGACCCCAGTTTTTCACTGCCTTATGCAGGTTCGCTTTCGAGCGGCGATGCTTTGTTTTCCATCTATAATACGGGAAATGGTGCAGCCATCTATGCCAGCACGAATGGCGGAGGTGATGCTGCTATCGTCGGCGAAGACCCTTCGGGTGGCTTAGCAGGGGTACGTGGTTATTCTTCAGGTAGTTACGGGGTATTGGGATACAGTGACTCCGGTTATGGTGTGTTAGGTCAAGGTGGGAATGTGGGGGTTCGGGCAGAAAGTTTTACAGGGACGGGCTTGGAGGCGGTTTCGAGCGGCGGGGGTATGGCAATTAGTGCTCAAGGCAGGGTGGAGATTGACGGGAATGTAGAAATTCAAGGCACTGGGAATTATGCATTGACATGCACTGGGGCTGCAACTGGAATTCAAGGTGGAGGGACAAGTTTCGGTGTTGAAGGTTATGGATTTTATGGTATTTTTGGGGTAACGAACGGAAGCGGTTATGGTGGATATTTTCCCGGAAGGCTTTACGGTCAAACCCTCGAAAAAGGCAGCGGCTCCTTCAAAATTGACCACCCGCTTGATCCTGAAAATAAATACCTCTACCACTCTTTTGTCGAAAGCCCCGACATGATGAATGTCTACAACGGCAACATCACCACGGATGCCAATGGCTTGGCTACCATTGAGTTACCGGACTATTTTGAAACGCTTAACCGCGATTTTCGATATCAGTTGACCTGTATTGGCACCTTTGCACAAGTGATCGTGGAGCGGGAAGTCAGTCAAAATTCCTTTGTGATTCATAGCGACAAACCGAACGTGAAAGTATCCTGGCAGGTCACCGGCATCCGGCAGGATGCGCACGCCAACAAGTTCAGGATTGTGCCAACCGTAGAAAAAGAGGCCAAAGACAAGGGGAAATACCTCTGCCCGGAGTGTTACGAACTGCCGGAAGAGAAAGGTATTATCTATGAGGCGCGTCATTTGCGCGATGCGGACAAGAAGTAGTTCGTTTGATTCGATCGTGTAGAACGCGGATGGCGCTGATGAGACACGGATTTTATCCGTGAAAATCCGTGTCCCATCCGCGTCATCCGTGTTCAATACGATTAAAAAGGAGATTTGATCAAATCTTTTGCCCGCCTGGCCACCTGCGCCGGGCGGGCTTTTTTTATAAAAAAATCCGCTTTGCACTTACCTCAAGCCGCTCGAATGCAATGAAGTATAAACAGTGGTTTTCAAACCCCGCCACGCGCAAAACTTTCAACGTAAAAATCTTTCAACCATGAAAAAACAAAGCATCTCCGCCCTGCTCTTTTTGCTCACTTTCAGCTTTTTATGCAGCCTGCCAGCCAATGGCCAAGGCTGGGTTGCCCGTCACAATCTGAGCAATTCCCAGTACCAGACTGAATTCAATAAATGGACCAAGCAAGGTTATCGCCTGACGCAGGTAAGCGGTTTTCGGGCAAATGGCAGCGACCGCTTCAACGCCATTTTTGAACAGTCGCCAATCCCTGCCTGGGAAGCCCGCCATGGACTGTCGCCCGCGCAATACCAAACGGAATTCGACAAACTCATCGCCTTGGGCTTTCGGCCATCCGTTGTGAGCGGATACGCATCTGCCAATGGAGCGAAGTACGCAGCCATTTTCATCAAAACGCCCAACTCACCCAAGTGGGCGGCCAAGCATGGTCTTAACGCTGCTGACTACCAAAAAGAATTTGATAAAATGAAGGGCAAAGGTTTTCAACTGACCGATATAAGCGGATACAACGTGGGGGGCGTCGACAAATACGCTGCTATCTGGGAAGAGACGACGGAGGCGCCACAATGGCAAGCTTGTCATGGACTCAATGCCGCAGATTATCAAAAGGAATTTGATAAATGGGTCGCACAAGGTTACTACCTCTACAAGGTTTCGGCTTATGCGGGCCGTTACGCTGCTATTTGGCGCAAAGGAGGGCCAGCGGTTTGGCAAGCACGGCACGGCATCGCCGGCAGCCGGAATTATCAGGACGAGTTTGACCGACTCTTCTATCAAGGCTATCGGCCAATATGGGTAAATGGTGCTTCGGTGAACAACAAGGACGAATATGCAGGAATCTGGGTAGCGAACGACCCTTTCTCCGCCGAGGAAATGCGCGAGGTTGATGCAATTGTAAAACAGTACATGACGGACAAGAATGTGCCCGGATTGTCTTTTGCTATTTCCAGAAATGGAAGATTAGTGCTGGCAAAAACCTATGGTTATGCCGATAAAGAAGCCAGCGAACTTACGGCTCCCCGACACCGATTCCGCATCGCAAGTGTTTCAAAACCAATTACTTCTGTGACCATAATGCATCTAATCGCTCAGGGAAGGTTGAGCTTAAATGACCGGGTTTTTGGGACAAATGCGATCCTCGGTACTACCTATGGCAGCAAGGCGTATACCCAAAACATCAAGGACATCACCATAGAACATTTGCTGACCCATACCAGTGGAGGCTGGCCAAGTGGTGCTGGAGACCCGATGTTTGAGGACAAATCATGGACAATGACAAAACTCATCGGCAAGACCTTGGATGATGTTCCACAGACCAATGCGCCCGGTACGAACGATGCCTATTCCAATTTCGGGTATTGTATTCTGGGACGCGTGATTCAAAAAAAGGCCAATATTTCGTATTCGAGTTATGTCAAGAATACCATCTTAAGACCCTGTGGTATATCGAAGATGGATATTGGAGGGAACACACTTGCGTTTCGCAAAGCGGATGAAGTAAAATACTATGGTCCGGGCGCCCCGTATAATATGAATGTAAACCGGATGGATGCGCATGGTGGTTGGATTGCTTCGCCCATTGACCTGCTGCGTTTTATAAACCGCGTGGATCGGTTCAATACTGTACCGGATATCCTCAGCAATGCCAGTATAGATGAAATGATACGACCAACCGCTGTGTCGGGCAATAATTACGCCAAAGGCTGGATGGTAAACGGGCACAATTATGAGCATAACGGCGCCTTAGACGGCACCATTTCCCGCATGGTGCGCATGGAAGATGGTTTTTGCTGGGCGGTTGTGGCCAATACACGGCCCATGAACGATGGCAACGGCGACACGTTGGGTCAACTAATGCTGACCATCCGAAACATCATCCACCAATGGCCCGGCCATGATCTTTTCTAAATCTTTCTGATTTTAGTCAAGTAATCCCTGTTTCCACACCATAGAATACAAAAGGCCAAAAAAAATGGGCAGCATGACTTGTGTCGTGCTGTCCCATTTTCATATAATAATATGAGTCAACCCGGAATTTTCTAAAGTCCCAGAGGGACTGAATCTCGGTAGAAAACGGATGAAAATGTGGTTGGCGTGCCGTAGGTACGCTATATGCGGTTTTTAGATAGCGTACCTACGGCACGCTTTTTCATCGAAAACAACATTTCTACCGATATTCCGTCCCTCTGGGACGTACTAGTCTCAAAATCCGGGATGACCCATGTTAGATCAAATCTTCACCCACTTCTTCGCCCCCAAACTTGTCTGGAACACATAAAATCCGGCAGGTAAGTGGCCAACCTCAATTCCTGTTTTGTCACCGCTCGTCATGCCTGTCAAAACGGGTTTGCCAGAGACATCCGAAATGGTAAAATCAACCGCTTCGGGCAAACCCTTTACCGAAATGCTCGAGAGCGCCGGGTTTGGAGAAAGACTGAAATCTCCTGAAATCTCAGGTTCCACCACTGCCACGGAGCCATCGTCCAGCACTTGAATATCGTCCAGAAGAGGTTGTTACCATTACGGTTAATACTTCGAAAGCGCAAGAGCACTTCGCTGCCTGTACTGTTCAACGCCAGTTTTTTGGATTTCCATTGGTCCGGCAACGGGAAAAATGAACGGGTTGTTGCCGGGGCTGTACTCAGGTCAATGCCGCCACTGTAAAACAGGTTTTGCCAGGTCGCCCCACAATCTTCAGATAACTGTATGCGCAACGAGTCGTTGTAACCCGGGTAGCTTGTGTAGGCATAGTTGAACGTCAGCGTTGCGTTCATCAGGTTGGAGCAATCAAGTGTGGGCAATTCCAAATCCTGAATCGCACCAGATTCATAATCATAGTAATTGTTTTTCACAGCCGCATGCAAGCCGCTTGCCGAAGCCAATTTGCTGTGGCCCCAGGCAAATAGATTGTTCGAGTTGAGTGACCATCCTTCAGGTGGAAAAGTGGTCAAGGCATCAAAGTTTTCCGAAAGCGGGAACGCACTGGTAGCGATATCTGTCACTAAAAAACGACTTGTGGCGGTGTCGTTGAAATTGTAACCTTCCGCTACTCCGTTCGGCAGTGTTGTGAAACAAATCAGTTCGTTTTGGCCGCTCGGTACCGCAATTGGTGATAAGTAAACCGTTGTTGAAAATGCTGGCCGCAAGAAACCCGTCCAATTGACGGTGGACATTGTACCACCAGCCACACCATAATTGATGATTGCGTTGTACAATGTGTCTTTTCCAAAATTGCGCAAAGTGACGACCGGCGCAACGCTTTCGCCGCAAACCGTGGCCCAGGGCTGCAACACGTTGACGATGCCTGCATCGGCGTTTTGTTTCGGGAAATTATTGTAAACACTTATGATGAATGTGTTGAAGGGCGTAGCGTTCGCAGTGCGTATGTTGCTGACAAAAAAGGCCGATATCTTGGTTTTGGGATCAAAAAACGTCAGTGAACTGAAGCCCACCATGCCGCCCGAATGGGAGAGGACTTGAACTGGCGCTTCGGGTGGGAGATTATAATATTGCGTCGTTACCCCAAGTCCATAAAGCGTAGTAGGTTCAAATTCAAGCATTTCGCGCATGGAAGCTGCGGTAAGAAAATTGCCGTTGAACAATGCATTGTACCATTTCACCATATCCGAACTGGTGGAAAGGAGCGCGCCTGCTGCGTGGGCCGTGCTGTATTCGGCAATCATGGGCGTGTTGAGGATAGGCAAAAGACTGCTCCTCCATTCGGTGGCGACCGGGCCGTTTGGCGTTTCAAAAGCGCCCGCAAAGATTTCGTCCAAGCCGAGCGGATCTAATATCAATTCGCGCACATTCAGTGCCCAGGATTTTCCGGTTGCGGCCTCCATCGCCATACCCGCAAGGAGGTAGCCTGTATTGGAATAATCGTACCCTCGACCGGCTTCAAATTCGGATGGCCCGATGGTGGCAAGAATTTCTTCGGGAGTCCAAAAACGATTTTGGTCGTCCCAAATCGAGTCGTTCCAAATCGAAAAATTATCGTTCAAAAAATCAAAAATGCCACTTTGGTGCGTCAGCAATTGACGGATAGTCACATCTGGGTCAACGTAATCGTAATTGGGCAACCAGGTGCTCAGCGGATCGTCGAGCGAAAGCACACCCTGTTCCTGCAATTTGAGCAAGGCTACAGCCGTAAATAATTTGGTATTGCTCCCGATGCCGAAACGCATATCTGTCGTAAGGGGAACTCCAGTACTGGAAATGCCCCTCACACTCGTCCAGGTGCCTTGCCCGGGCACGTGCACTGCTGCGGAAATACCCTTCATATTTGGGCCGTTAGCGATACTGACCAGGGTGGCCTGGAGTTGGGCGGCATACGTTGAATCGAATGTTTGGGCCTGGAGCACATTCGAATTGCTGATGAAAATTAGGGCGAAAAGTAAGGTGTAAGGTTTAGGATTCATTTTTGGAAAGTTTAATGAATGATAAATGTGTGTTTATTTGAAATTGCCAAATAATGTGGAGCAAGATAGGAACAAAGCCATCGAATCGCCAAATATTAATATACAGATGTGAATTCAAATCATGTTTTCACATGGGCAGCCTTGGGTTTTCGTATTGCATATTTGATGTGCCCTAATTCGACGCCCTGAAACGCACTTTCATTGAAATTTGCAACATGTATGTATTTTTTTTCAAGGATAGGTGTATCTTTGTAACATGATAAAACGAACCTTAGAATCGGAAATCCTTAAAGACTTGGGCTACTTTCCATCATTGGCCATCATTGGGCCTCGTCAGTCAGGCAAGACCACGTTAGCAAAAATGCTCATGGCCCAAACGGGCAAACCAACGCTTTATCTAGACCTTGAATCGGCAAACGACACCTACAGGCTGCAAGACCCAGAAACGTTTTTTTGGGCACACGAAAACCATTGCATAGTAATAGATGAGGTGCAGCTCATGCCCAGCCTTTTCCCATTGCTGCGCTCTGTTATTGACCGCAACCGTACGCCGGGGCGTTTTATTCTACTGGGATCTGCATCTCTGGAACTTGTTCGCGGAGCGTCGGAAAGTCTGTCCGGGCGTATCGCCTTTCATGAATTGTCGCCCCTCACGCTCGCAGAAGCCAGGTCTGTCGGTGTTAACTTGCGAGAACATTGGTTTCGAGGCGGCTTCCCATTGGCCACCCTTGCACCTGACACTGAAACGTCTAATCGCTGGTTGGATCAATACTTTCGCTCCTTTGTCGAGCGAGACTTGCGGATACTTTTGAAACAAGACATTGAGCCTGAAAATATGCGTCGTTTTATGCTGATGATCAGCCATTTGCATGGGCAAACTATGAACGTGAGTGCTTTGGCAGGCTCACTTGGAATAGCCACATTGACAGCCAACCGATACCTCGATTTATTGCAAGGAGCCTTTTGGATAAATCGCCTGCAACCTTGGTTTGCAAACCTTGGGAAACGGTTGATTAAAATGCCCAAGTTGTATTATCGTGATGCTGGTCTATTACATCGCCTGCAAGGCATAACCGAGTCGGAAAAATTGCAAATACACCCACTCTTAGGCGCGTCTTGGGAAGGCTATGTGATTGAGCAAATTCGACTGGCGACGCAATTCCGTTGGCAATATTTTTATTACCGCACCCATGCCGGAGCAGAGTCTGATTTGTACCTGATTTCACCAACCGGGAAAACCTGGTGTATCGAGATAAAAGCGGCCAATACCCCCATCATCACCAAAGGCTTTTACCATAGTGTGGAGGATTTAAAGCCCGATTTTAAATATGTCATTGTACCTGGGGACACTGCTCAGGAAATTATTATCCGAAGCGATGGGCTACGAATTTGCCCTTTAGAAATATTTTTGAATCAGGAATTGCTTGAACCATTAAAGGTCTGAACACCAGAAAATCAAGTTGACCAATCACCCCTTGCCACAAACAACTCACAAGCCCGATCCAACATCTCAAAAACTTCCTCAAACCCATCATCATCATAGTAAGGGTCTGGTACGTTACGATCTTGTCCGGGATGCGTTTGGTCCAAAATCAGCTCGACTTTGGCGCGGTGTCCATCACTTCTGGCATGCCGCAACACGTCGCGAAGGTTCTGTGTATCCATCACGAAAATCTTGTCAAATCGTTCAAAATCATCGGCTTGAAACTGCCTGGCCCGTTGATCCGTGATGTCAATACCGTGTTGCCCAGCCACAATGATGGAACGGCGGTCGGGTAATTGCCCCGCGTGCCAGTGCCCGGTGCCTGCACTGTCTACTTCCCAGTCGAATGCGGCTTCGCGGATTTTCTGTTTCATAATGCCCTCTGCTAGCGGGCTTCGGCAGATGTTGCCGAGACAAACCATTAGAATTTTCATGGGCGAAAAATAGGAAATGTCCAATGTCCATCAAGGAATTTCCAATGTCCAAATACAGCGAACCCCTGGACATTGGAAATTATTTGTTGGACATTGGACATCAATCAAAAACAACCCGCCCAAGTGCTACTTTCCCGTTTTCCAGCAATAACTGACACCAATAAACACCGCTGGAAAGCCCATTCCGAAGGATAAAGAAGCTGGAAGATTCAGAACCACCTGAGCGCAGTACTTGGCCCCTCATATCAATGAGTTTCCAGGATTGTATGGCCGATGCTCCATCGGGCAAAAGCAGCTCAACACGGTCATGAGCAGGAACTGGCCAAGTTTTCACTTCCAGAATAGCCATTGGTTCTTTTGTGCGAACAGCGGAAGAGATAACCAACTTGGATTCGTTGGTGATGACTGGCAAATTATAATCAAAAAAGATGGCTGCCGTGTTGCTTAATGTGGCGCCAATAGGGTTACCAGGAGCCTGGCGAATATAAAACTTTACAAAGCCATGAGAGGCAGGTTCGTTCGTAGTTGAGTCAGGCAGCAAAATATTATTGAATACAAAACGCAGCGCATTTCCGTCGCGCAGTTCAAAGTAATATGGATGACTGGACGCGCCAGGTACTACGCTTGTAGGATCCAATCGCTGGCTGAGCGTGTCTGCTATGACGATATTGAAAGCGGTGTCATTGCCCGTGTTTTGAAAACGAATGAGATATTCAAGTCCTACATCAGGCAATATTTTGGCGGTTTCCGGTTTCCCATCCACGAACGCAGTTTTATCGTTGGGATCATAAGACGCCACCACAGGAAGACAAAAAGGATTTGCAACCCGGGTGCCAGCAGTTGGAATACAAATCGTATCAGGGTAAATGTGGCTGTCTACACAGAGAATTTCCCCTAAGGTAGCATCACAATCAACCTTAAAATTAATTGCAAAAAAACCGCTTTCACCAATGTCCACCGTGCCGATGTCGAATTGATACGTTTGTCCGTTTTGGCTCAGAAGCGGTGCTGTAGCGGATAAATAGATCAGTTTAGGGTCAAGCGTTACACTTACATAAGCGTTTATGGCAGCGGCAGTACCATAATTTTGATAATGAACATTCAAATAGTTGTTGTCAAAACACCGACGAAAAACAGGGCTTCCTATGGAGACAAACAACTCTGGGCAAATTACCGTGGCCCTTGCGCCAATGTTCAGCAACACCGTATCGTTGAAAGCATCCAAAGTTACAGGGTTGGGGAAGCTGCAATAATTCCAATAGGAGCCTGGCTGAGCAATAGAGAGAGTATAATCTCCGCCTGTGGTTGCCATTGAAAAATTGCCATCAATGTCAGAGCTCGCAGAGTATTTTTTGGTGCCCGATTGCGCGATGACTGAAACCTGTTTCAGTCCTTTTTCAGACACATCTGGAAGGCAATCATAGTTTTCGTCCCAGTAAATTTTCCCGGCGATTTGGTTGGTAAGGGTATTGCCATTGGGGTCAGTGCGAACTATGAGTACATGGTCATTAATTCCATTAGTTCCCCAAATTGGGCCGAAGCAAGCCAAAATTCCGCTATCGGGCATTTCAACCATTGGGCCAAATAAATAGGTATAATAAACTATCGGAGTTGCTATCTTCTTTATCCAAATGGGGTCTCCATTTACTGGGTTTATATTGATAAAATGGAGTTTGGACTGGCCGCTCGCGAAATTGCCATTTCCAGTAGCCAAAATTATGCTCCCATCTTGCCTAACGAGCATACCTAAAAAATTAAAGTAATCTGATGCTGGAAAATACTGCTGTGCATTTCGTTGCCACTCGACATTTCCAGCGGCATTTAATTTTGTAATACTACTATTATCAAAATAGTAAGTAGAACCATCTGGGAGTGATCCTGATAAAAAGATAACATTAGGATCCAAGTCAAGTTCCCAGACAATCTGATTGAATTGATTCATTTTGACCCAATGAACCAGTACCGGTCCAAAAAATCGTCTGTATAGATCAGGCTATTGTCGTGCCCTGGATAATAATCGTCCGGCCAATCATCCGCTAATTGAAAGCGGTTCACCAATTGACCATTAGCGTTGATATAATCAATGACGTGATCAGTATTGTTTGCAGAATATTGCAGACAATTGCCGCCATTGGGTGCGGGTTTATCCCAAAAAATACCCGAAGTGACAGGAGGAGAATACGTCCATGCAATTTGGTTGTTGGCAGTGAGTTTTCTCACATTGTAATTAGAGACCCAGTAGGATGCACCCGTATGATCTGTATTGAATATTTCCCAATATGAGGTCCAATCTATATCGCTTTGCCCGATGTAATTGCCCAAGGAATCAAAAGAAAAAATGGGCGCCGGATTATCAATGAATGGATCCGGCACAGCCAATCGCACCCCCGTTATTTTGGCTTGGCATCATGAGCCCTGAATAAGCCTGGTCAAACACAGGATCCTTGAATAATATTTCCCAGGATTGTCCATTTGTGGTTGGAAGCAAATAGAAGAACTGGAAAAATACAAGAAGTGAAAGCGGAGAAAGTTTCATAGTTTATGTGTTTAAGGTTAAATTATTCTGCAATGTACAGGTAGTGTGATGACAAAAGTAATTGCCAAGTGGGTTGCTAGAATAAAAAACCGTCCATTATCCAACAAGGAATGTCCAATGTCCAAATGGGCTTCGCGCTTAGTCACTCACGTTGGCAATTCGGTATTAAATGACAACAAATCCCAAGCGCAACGCCTCCCTGGACATTGGACACCCCTTGTTGGACATTGCCTGCCTGCCGGTAGGCAGGGACATTCCCTTGGGCATTGGACATTTTAATCTGCTATTTTTGCCGGATGAAACGACTCATAATTTTCGCGCTCATCCTCGCTCCCATGATTACCGAAGCACAAATCAACTATGCACCGCTCCGTCAGCCCCTCAACACCGGACAGTGGGAGTTCCGGCAAGCAAACACTCCCTCGTGGAAACCCGTAAAAATCCCGGTGAGCGCGCATACCGCGCTGCTGCAAAATGGCATGATCGAAGACCCGTTTTGGCGCGACAACGAGGAAAAGTTGCAATGGATTGAAAAGGAAGACTGGGAGTTCCAAACGACTTTTGACGTGAGTCCTGATGTGTTGGCAAAGAAACACATCGAATTGATTTTCAAAGGCTTGGATACCTACGCGCAAATTTACCTGAACGATTCGCTGCTGCTGGAAGCCGACAATATGTTCCGAACATGGCGAGTAGATGCCAAGCGTTTTCTAAAACCAACGGGGAACAAACTCCACATTTACTTTGAAAGTCCGTTGAAAAAAACCGACGAGTCCTGGAAAAACCTCGGCTACGAACTCCCTGGCGGCCAGCGAACCTTGACCCGAAAAGCGCAATTCCACTACGGCTGGGATTGGGGGCCGCGTTTTGTGGGTTGTGGCATTCTTCAAAAACCAACGCTCGAAGCCTGGGACGATCTGATTTTTGAAAATTTGCTCATCACCACCCAAAGTGTCACGCCCGAAAAAGCCCGTATGGTGGCCCGTTTCCGCTACCGCTCGGATTTGAAATTCCCGGTCACCGTCCAGTTCAAAGAAGGCAAGCGAAAATCTGTGGAAGACCGCGTACTCTGGCCCGGCACCCACATGGATTCCGTTACCTATGATGTCGAAAACCCGAAACTCTGGTGGTGCGCCGGAATGGGCGAACAGCCCTTGTACGATTTCACCATCGAGGTAAAAAGAGGCGTACAAACCATTGAAAAACAAGATGTTCGAATGGGAATTCGCAGCATCGAACTGGTGACAGAGAAGGATGAAAAAGGCGAAACCTTCTATTTCAAACTCAACGGGAAACCCGTATTTGCCAAAGGCGCGAACTACATTCCACAAGATATTTTTCAGGATCGGGTAGATCCCAGTCACACCAAAAGATTGCTCGACGACGTGGTAGCCGCCAACATGAACATGCTCCGCGTTTGGGGCGGCGGCATCTACGAAGACGACACGTTTTACCAACTCTGCGACGCGCGTGGTATCATGGTCTGGCAGGATTTCATGTACGCCTGCGCACTCTATCCTGGCAATGGCAGATTTCTGAAAACTGCCGCTTTCGAGGCCCTCGAACAGATCGAACGGCTTCGCCAACACCCGTGCATCGCCCTCTGGTGCGGCAATAACGAAAACGACGAAGCCTGGAACAACTGGGGCTGGCAAATGCAGTTCAACGAAGCGCAACGCACCCAGCTTTCGCGAGAGTACAAGTTGTTGTTCAACGATATTTTGCGCACTTATGTGGAAAACAACGCCGACCGGGTACCCTATTGGGAAAGTTCGCCGAGGTACGGCCGCGCAAATGCCAAGTCATTGACCGAAGGCGATTCGCATTACTGGGGCGTTTGGCACGACGAGGAACCGTTCGAGATTTTGAACAAAAAAGTGCCGCGTTTTATGAGTGAATATGGCTTCCAGAGTTTCCCGGAATGGCGCACCATTCGGTCGTTTACGGAGCCCGAAGA
The DNA here is from genome assembly GCA_016708875.1 of Lewinellaceae bacterium. Lineage (GTDB taxonomy): Bacteria > Bacteroidota > Bacteroidia > Chitinophagales > Saprospiraceae > M3007. The sequence goes on along the minus strand of JADJFA010000024.1, from coordinate 5,745 downwards.
CCGTATGTTGGAAAGCAAGGTGATGCTTTTGCACCAAAACACCCACGCGGCAACGGACTCATCGCCGAATACATGAAGCGCGACTACAACACACCAAAGAATTTTGAGGATTTCGTGTACGTCAGCCAACTGCTGCAAGCCGAAGGAATGCGCACGGGTTTTGAGGCGCATCGCCGCAACAAACCTTACTGCATGGGCACGCTCTACTGGCAACTGAACGATGTGTGGCCAGTGGCTTCCTGGAGCAGCACGGATTATTACGGTCGCTGGAAAGCCCTGCATTATTACGCCCGTGAGGCATTCAGTCCCGTGGCGGCTTTGCCGATTTTAGATGATAATATGTTGAAAATCTATGGAGTAAACGACCTGGCCGACAGTGTGACCGTGACAATGCACGTCCACGCATACACCTTCGATGGTGACAAGTTGATTGATTTCAATCTTCCAGGTCTGGCTATTTCGCCCGATTCGAGCAAGTTGTTGTGGGAGGGCAAACTCAAAACCCTGCTCGACGGAAAAAAGCCTGAAAACTGTGTCATTGAAATCGCGCTGACCAATTTGGCCGAGAACAAGGCATACGGTCGCCGGCTTTTTTATGCCGTTCCGCCAAAGAAAATGAATTTGCCAAAGCCCGACTTAAAAATAACAGCGGTAGAAAAAGTCGAAACCGGATATCTGCTCTCCCTGGAAACAAACCGCAAACTCGCCAAAAACGTCTACCTGCAAACGGAGGAACCAGGCTTTTTCGCTGACAACTACTTTGACCTTTTGCCCAACGAGCAGGTGAAAATCCTTTTCAAAACCGACAAGGTTTTAGCAGATCCGAAAAAGGCGTTCCGGGTGAAGAGTTTGGTGGAGGCGGTGGATTGATTTGCGATTTTGGATTTGACGATTTACGATTATTTTGATCCGAAGCGTGCAGGAATTTGTCTTTTTTCGAATCAAGCAATCGTAAATCGCAAATCCAAAATCGTAAATATTCTCCCGACCTTCGCCCGCTGAATGAATCCAGCTCTCCTTTCCCGACTACGTTCTCCCTGGCTTTGGCTCGCAATTGGCCTCGCCGCCGTCTATATTCGCGGCCTTTTCCTCGATGTCATGGATGTTGATGCGTCTCAGTACGCCTCCATTTCCATGGAAATGCTGCAAAACGGCAACTGGCTCCAGGTGCAACATCGCGGCGTAGACTATCTCGACAAACCCCCGCTGCTGTTTTGGCTTTCAAGTGCTTCGTTCGCTGTTTTTGGTTTGAGCAATTGGGCCTACAAATTGCCCTCCTTGCTCGCAGCACTCATGGGTGTGTGGGCCACTTATCGTTTTACCCTGCTTTTTTATGGAGATAAAACGGCTCGTCACGCAGCGTTTATCCTGGCCTCTTGCATGGGCCTGATAGTTATCTGCAACGATGTGCGCACGGATACCATGTTACTTGGATTTTCCGCCTGTGCGGTGTGGCAATTGGGTGAATATCTGGAGTTTAAGCGCTGGCGGAATCTGCTCGCAGGCTTCTTTTTCATCGGTCTGGCCATGCTCGCCAAAGGCCCCATTGGGTTGGTGATGCCGGCATTTGCAGTGGGAACGCACTTGCTTATAAGGCGCGATTGGCGTGGTATTTTTCAGTGGCAATGGTTATTGGGTTTGGCCGTCACGGCCCTCGTGCTCGCGCCAATGTGTTGGGGCTTATGGCAACAATTCGATCTGCACCCCGAGAAATTGGTGAATGAACGGCATGGCGTTTCCGGGCTTCGTTTTTTCTTTTGGGAACAAAGTTTTGGCCGCATCACGGGGGAGAACGTCTGGAAGAATGATACTTCGGGGTTCTATTTCATGCACGTTTATTTGTGGGCTTTTTTGCCTTGGTGTTTGTTGTTGCCCGGGGCTATTTGGCAGCATATTCGCAGATTGTGGTCTGCACGGCCCTCCGCTGTGCCGTTGTTGGCGTCCTCGCCAACAACAAACAGCGGGCAGGATTTTCAAGCAGAGATACCAATCGCTGATGTTGTTGGCGAGGACGCCAACAAAGGCAAAATTGAGGGGATGACCTCAAGTCATCCCCTCAATTCAAAGCCTCCCGAGTATTACGCCCTCGGCGGTTTCATCCTCACCTTCATCGCCCTCTCCCAATCCCAGTACAAACTCCCGCACTACATTTTTATCACCTTGCCCTGGGCGGCGGTCTTAGTGGCTTCTTCTGTAAAAAACATCGGGAAAGGGTTGTGGGGAATTCTTTATTTCTCGGCCTTCCTGACACTGCTTATCGCTTTTGCTGCGCTCTTTTTCGTGTTTCCAACGGGCAATGTTTTTGCGGCAGGAATCACCCTCGTTGCCACTGGCGCCCTGCTATGGAAGGTTTTCCGAAACCCGTTTCCGGCTGATATTGAAGTGTTTGTACAACGTGGCGTGTGGGTTGCACTCCTCTTTGGTTTTGTATTGAACTTCCATTTTTACCCCCATTTGCTGCCCTATCAAAGCACTCCTCAGGCAGCACGATATGCACACGCACAAGGCATCCCGCCCGAAAAAATGTACTTTTTTAATACCGGCAGCCACGCCATGGAATTTTACAATGGCGACATCATGGAAAATCTGAGCTCGCCGGAAAAAGCAGCGACCCTGGCCAGCGAACAAGGCGGGATATGGGTTTTTACAACACTTGATGGCAAAAAAGCCCTGGAAGATGCAGCACTTAAAATGGAGGAAACAGGCCAATTCCGGCATTTTCAAGTCGCGCTTTTGAAACACGAATTTTTGAACCCGGCTACGCGGAAAAAACGTTGGGGACGTATTTTTTGCTCAAAATTTTGCCGGAGTAGGGGACCACTAATTTTCACTAAGTAGGTGTACTAAGCATGCGACTTTATGAAACACATAGTCACAATAGGACACATAGTGTTGAGGTCACGACTATGTGTCCTATTGTGACTATGTGTTTCATAAATTTATTTTTGCTCGGTGAAAATTCATGCAATTCGTGGCTCAAAACAATTGATTCCCATTTTTTTTTCAAAATATTACACCCGCAAAAACAATCCAGCGTGTTATGGAAAAACCTTGGCTCAACAACTACCCCGCAGGCGTCCCCGCCAATATTGACCCTTCGCAGTACAACCGTGTCATTGACATGGTGGAAGAATCCTTCCAAAAATTTGCCGATCAACCAGCCTTTATTTTCATGGGAAAATCCATGACATTCAGGGAGTTGGACGAAAAGAGTATGGCTTTTGGGGCCTATCTTCGCTCGCGTGGTTTGGAGCCGGGCGACCGGGTGGCGCTGATGATGCCCAACCTGTTGCAATATCCCATTGCTATGTTCGGAGTGCTGCGCGCGGGCATGATTTTGGTGAACACCAACCCGCTTTACACCCCCCGGGAGATGAAACACCAATTTGTGGATTCCGGGGCGAAGGCCATTTTGATCGCAGAGAATTTTGCGGGCAACCTGGAGCAAATTATTGGCGAGACACAGATTAAAACCGTCATACTTACTTCCATTGGCGAGATGCTGGGGATGAAAGGCGCGATCGTCAACTTCGTGGTGCGCCGAGTCAAAAAAATGGTGCCGAAATACAGCCTTACCAACACCGTTTGTTTCCTGGATGCCCTGAAGCAAGGCCAAAAATTTACCATCCCACCATTTCAAGGTGGCCCTGACGACACCATTGCCCTTCAATACACGGGCGGCACTACAGGCGTTTCGAAAGGCACCATGCTCACCAACCGCAACCTGCTGGCAAACATGATGCAAATCCGGGCCTGGCTCATGCCCGTGCTGCAAGGCCATGAAGGCGAGCCAGCACGAAGCCTTTGCGCTTTGCCGCTCTATCACATATTTTCGTTCACGGTGAATTGCCTGGCGTTTATGAGCGTTGGAGCGTGCAACATTTTGATTGTCAATGCTCGCGACCTTCCTGCGCTTATCAAGGAATGGCGCAAACACAAGCCTAATACTGTGCCGGGTGTGAACACGCTATTCAACGGATTGATGAACCAGCCGAGTTTTGCAACCCTCGATTTCAGTACGCTCCGCATTAGCGTGGGCGGTGCTATGGCCGTACAACGGGCCGTAGCCGAACGCTGGCAACAGATGACTGGCACCCAACTCATCGAAGGCTACGGGATGACCGAGAGCAGCCCGGTGCTGACGGTAAATCCAGTAGATAACACTTCGCGCCTCGGCACCATCGGAATGCCCGTACCGAGTACAGAGGTTCGGATCGTAGACGATAGCGGGACGACACTTCCACCCGGTCAGGATCATGTGGGCGAGATCGTGGCCCGAGGTCCACAAGTCATGAAAGGATACTGGCAGCGGCCTGATGCGACAGCAGAAACCGTAAAAGACGGCTGGCTCTATACCGGCGATATGGGCTTTATGCACCCCGATGGTTTTTTCCAAATCGTGGATCGAAAGAAAGATATGATCCTAGTATCAGGCTTCAACGTGTATCCAAACGAAATAGAAGACGTGCTGGCCATGCATCCAAAAGTGCTGGAATCTGCCGCCTTGGGGATCGCCGACGAGAAATCAGGCGAGGTGGTGAAGGTGTTTATTGTAAAAAAAGACCCCTCACTCACGGAGGAAGAAGTGCGGGCATTTTGCCGAGAAAATTTGACAAATTACAAAATACCCCGGCAGGTAGAGTTCGAACGGGCCTAAGACAGAAAAATGTAGAGGAAGATATTGAGGCGGGAATTGCAGGGAGAAAAAAAAAATCTCGTTTCGGAAGCTTTTCGGTAATGAGGTGAAAAACCGCGAACGCATATCTTCGCCTCCTAGTTCGCCAAATCCTGTATCAAATATCTGCCGAATCCACCTTCAAAAAACTCCCAAAAGCCACAAATAACAAAACGATATGGCTTCTCTCGCATCCTACCAAGGCACATTGGGTCAGAAAAAAGCATCGCACCTTTTGCGTCGTACTTGCTTTCGATACACGAAGCAACAAGTGGATCAATTGGCAACCATGAATGTGGATCAAGCGACGAGCAGTTTATTGACACTCAACCCATTGGGACTTGATCAGCCTATATACGACGACACCAGCACCCCGGTGGTGGAACAGGTACAATGGCTACTCCCACCCGGACAAACATTTCCCACAACGGATATGTATGTTCTGGAACGGCGCGTAACAGGTTGGTGGCTTAATGAGGCATTGGAAGACGAAGGCATTGGCCATAAAATGAGCTTCTTTTTCCACCAAAATCTGCCCACCAGCATCATTACGTATAATCACGCCACCTTCTTTGATTACCTGTCGCTCTTGCGCTGGGGATGCCTGGGCAACTTCAAAAAATTGGCAACCAAAATCGTGGCCGACAACACGATGCTCATCTATCTCAACGGTCACCAAAACTCAAAAACCAGCCCCAACGAGAACTTCGCCCGCGAGTTTTTTGAACTTTTCACCATTGGAAAAGGCCCGCAAATCGGCCCGGGAGATTACACCAACTATACAGAAGACGACATTGTGCAAGCAGCCCGGGTGTTTACTGGCTGGCGATTGCAGCAAAACCGCACCACCTTCGATCCTGAAACCAATATCCCACGGGGCACGCTTATTCTTTCCCGTCACGATGCGGGCAACAAAACCTTTAGTTCTAAATTTCAAAATACGGTAATTCAGGGCGGTACAACTATAAATGGGGTGTACGCCGAACAGGAGGCCTTTGTGGAAATGATTTTTGCACAACCAGAAACAGCGCGAAACTTTGCCCGCCGTATCTATCGCTATTTTGTACATA
>JADJFA010000023.1 GCA_016708875.1 Lewinellaceae bacterium | reverse complement strand
CCCCATCGCCCATTGCAGAGATCGCCCTGTCGAAAGACGGAGTACAGGCTCGTGCGGCACTTTGCGGCGCCACCCAATTTCTGCAAGATCAGGGAAAAGTGCCTGATATCAATATACCGAAGTACAAGCCAGGACATGGTTTCGGGCAAGAAACCTGCACCTCTGAAAGCCTTCGGCAAACCTGCTTCGCATCGAAAGCATGCAGAAATTTCTGACGATGGTAACCTAGGATAGCCCTTTACGGCAAACAAATCACGTTATGGGATGCGCGTTCCGGTGTGGAAAAATGGACGATTGAGGGAAAAGGAATGCTGATTTCTCCTGGATGGCGCCTTCCAATTGATGCTGAATCATTATGGCACACCTCTTGGGTGGATTGCAGCAATGGTACGAAAGCAGAAATCTTGAAAGACTCCTGTGCGTCACTTTTGCCAGTCAGTGATGCCGTGGTGATGCTAACCAGAGTGTGGTTTTAAAACGCTGGGAGACTGGCAGCAAGTCAGCTTCGGCCGATGTGCCTCTTGATCTGGGACTTAATTATCTTGACTTTTGTCCACAGACCGGGACATACGTTTTCCGCAGGACTGAACCCAATTGGGCGTGTGGACTAAAGCGAATGAACGGGGAACAATGGCAGTTCAAAAGTTTTGAGGTCAACACCGGCAAGCAGATGACAATCCGGACATTCATTGAAAATGATGGAGGTTGGGGGTCTTTAACGCCTGATCTTCAGTATTTCTTCACTAGCCCAGTGGTCGATGTCGCGGATGTACGCGCAGGCATGAGTGCTTATTCCATTTTAACGGGTAAGTTCTCCCACTACTTTGGACTGAAAATGCTGGAGACCACCACGGAAGGTCAATATGGTTGGTCCCGGAATTCAAGGTATACAAACCGCGGGAAAATGATGCTGATCAAGCGCGACATCTTATCGGGAACTCGCAAAACAAGTTTTCTCCGGAGCGGGAATTGGTCAGCGGGTGGAATGGATTCTCTTAAATTTTGCCGAAAACCAAACGCTCAGGAAGACAAAAATCCGGCGCTTGAAAGCAGGGACACTTCTCACAACAACTCTATGATACCCGGAAGCGGCCAATTACCCGATAGCCAACTTTGCTTTCGGCTCAAGGTGTGGCCGGAATTCACGGACACCGGCTACTAGGATGCCGTAGCCGCATCTGCCGTCACCACGCCCTCCGCCTTCCTTTGATGTCCCCCAGAGATGATGGAAAACCTGCATTACGTGCTCGGCATGGAAGTCATTGAACTGGAGCAGTTGAAAGAACGCTACTACGAACCAGGGCTTTTAGGCAAACTGATGGGGTTCTCCAGTGGTGAATTGCGCAATGTGGCAGCCTTCGACAACGTGGCGCTTTATCCAGAAATCAAGGCTAGCATCGAAAAAAACCAATTAAAAGTCAGCCTTACGGAGCGCAGTGGCGGCATGGGGAAACTTTATCTTTTCGTAGGCGCCAAACAAATGGAGGTCAACAGCAATTTAGACATCAACCCCATCGGCAGAAAAACCTGACAATAAATCTGACGAGTTCACCACCCAATACCGCCCGATACTTCCAATACCATTGTGCTCGGCTTACAACTCCCGCAATTGGCTCAGAAGCCCGGCCTACGAATTGCCGTACCGACCTTCGCCGGGGCGAGAGGTGATGCAGGATCTGGCCCAAAACTTTTCGATTGCAGCTCGATCAAGCCAAGCCTTTACCTGCTCATGATCGGCACTTCCAAATACAGCGATGCGAGCAAGAATTTGACCTACCCCGACCTTGACGCTTCAGAAATGGCCAAAGCCTTAAGCAGTACTGGTAAGGTTTTGTTTGAAGACCGTGTTCATGTCAAACTGCTCTCCACTGCAGGTGAAGGCGTGGAAATTTCCAGCAAAGCCAACATCGAAAAAGCGTTCCTGGAATTCAAAAAAGCCACGCCCTGCGACGTATTGGTGGTTTATTTCTCCGGCCACGAAGCCCCGACCTGGGGCAAAGAGGCGACAAATCAAACTTTTACTACCTCACGAAAGACATCACCAGCGCCAAACTCGCCGACGATGCCGTGCGCAAGGAATATGCCGTTTCGGACGAAGAGCTCCGACCAAGTGGCTTGCCGCTATTCCCGCTCAAAAACAAGTGCTCATCCTGATGCCCGCAATCCCGGCAAAGCGGCAGAAAACCTGAGAGGTATTGGTCAGCGCGACCTGAATTCCTCGCAAGTCATTGCTTTTGAACTCTTAAAAGACCGCACTGGCACGTTCATCCTCACGGGAAGCGCGTCGGATATGGTGAGTTTTGAGGCCAGCCAGTATGGTCAGGGCCTGCTCACTTACAGCCTCCTTGAAGGTATCAGCGGCACGGCATTGGAGGATGGTAAGTATGTGGACATCATGAAATTATTCCAAAACGCACGGGACGTGGTGCCCAAACTTGCTGCCAGTATCAAACAGGTACAATCCCTGTCATCGCGGTCCCTAAAGGCGGTTCGAGTTTTCCCATCGGGATCAAAGATGCCAGCGAAAATCAATTTGCCCCAGCCCGTACCCGTGGTGATACAGTGCAATTTCCAGGATCGGGATAATTTCAACGATGGACTGGGATTGGTCGCAGGTATTGAACGATTATTTCCATGACCAGACAGCCAAGGGCGCGCAGGCGAAATTTGTATATTATGACATCCCGAAGTTCGCCGAAGGCTTTTCGATTCGTGGGAATTACGCCATCAGCGGCGAACAGGTGAGTCTTGCGGGGCGGTTGTTCAAGGGCGATGCCCCCGTGGGCGCGGCTTTCAACTTGACGGGTACCAAAGACACCGCAGCCTTGGTGAAATTGATTCTGAAAGAGGTAGGGCCGAGGATTTCGGTGGAATAACGCGTTTTACAGTTTCACCCGACGACACAATCTTGTGGAAATCAAGTGAGTGTGTTGCGTCGTCGTGTGAAATAATCCACCCCGTAAAAACACCTGATTTTCAAAACCCCGTATTTATGCCCTTTTTGCGCTGCTGAAAACCAGTGCACTTTTGTATCATGAATAAAGGAATCAGTGTAGCATTATTTCTTCGTCAGCATCTGAAGTTTTTCAATGCTGCCAGGGCTCGCCCAGTTGCGAAAACCTACCTCTTCTTCTACCAATTGCCCCTTGCCATCAATGAGCATCGTAGTAGGAAGTGAAACCACATAGACATCCAGGTAAGTGACATCGAGGTGGGCAAAATTGAAACTGAACTTGTTCTTTTTGAGGTAGGATTTGATAAGTGCCGGAGATTCATTGCTGACCGCCAAAAACACAATCTGATCTTTGAACTGCTGGGAAACTTTTTCAATGGAACCCATTTCGCTGACGCAAGGGCCGCACCAGGTAGCCCAAAAGTTCAGAAAAACGGGCTTTCCTGCAAAATCTGACAAGGAAACGGGCTTGCCTTCAAGGTCGGTCATTTTGATTTTGGCGAGGCGTTCGCTAAAATTATCGGGTTTGGCGGGGACAACAGGCCCACGGTTGGGGCCGCTGCAACTTGCGGCAAACAGACCAAGGATTAAAACGAGCCGGAATGTTTTTTCTAACAACATAATACAAGGGTTTTAACAATCGGTGTAATTTTACACGTCTGATTTTAATCACCAGTTTTCGGTGGAATGTTCATACTGCTTTAAAAACGGGGTATTCCCGGTCAAAAGTAGCAGTTTTACTAAACCTACTATTGTAACAATGCGAATTTTCACATTCCTGTTTCTGCTCACATTAATTACTCCAGAAGTCCTTTGGGCACAAAATTACCCAGCAAATCCTGAACCAGGCGCCTGCTATATCCGATGTCCGATTGAGGAAATTACGGAAGTTGAGAAGGTAATTGTTACCCCTTCCTACAAGTCGTACAAAGTGGTGCCAGCGGTGTACAAAACAGTAGAGGAACAAGTACTTGTAAGCAGGCCTCCAAAAAATTCGAGTATGTCCCGGCTGTTTATGGAGAAGAGGTGGATACTATTTTGATTGAAGAACCCATCAGCAAAATCACGATTACTCCGGTAAAAACCATTGATACCTTCGATATTTTTGAAGTACAGCCTGCCTTTGCCCGCTTTGAATCGAGGCCTGCGCTTGCAGGATGTAAGTCACTGATACCCGGCGATTGCGATGTGATTTGCTATGTGGTATATGAGGCGGTTAAAAAGGAAATACCGGTCAAAAAAATAGTTGCCACTCCAACATATTCCAAGGAAAAACAAAGAGGCCGCTTTAAAACCATCAAAAAAAGGGTGATCCTTACACCGGCCACTGTGCGGGAAATCGAAATACCCGCTGAATACGTCACCATCCAAAAACGGGTGTTGGAGAAAGATGAAACGGTGGACACACTGGAGGTTGGCGCCGTCGTACGCGAAGAAGTTATGTTGGTGCGCGACCGAAGAAGCAGTGGCGGCGAGGATGGTTTTGAGTGGAGGAAAATTGAATGTGAACTCCTGGATTACAACGTGTTGCCTATTTATTACGGCTTCAATAGCGACGTTCTGGATGCAAAAGCGAGATCTGTTGTGGAAGAAAAACTTTACAACCTGATGAAACAGCGCCCTGAAATCCGAATAGAAATAAATTCACACACAGATTCCCGTGCATCGGATGATTTTAACCAGGGCCTTTCTGAGCGCCGCGCCAAATCAGTGGTGGATTACCTTGTTTCGGGAGGTATTAAACGTTCGCGTATGGAATATCATGGCTGCGGCGAATCACAACTTGTCAACCATTGTAGCAATGGCGTTGACTGTACGGAAGAACAACACGGTAAACCAGACGCACAGAATTTCGGGTACCCGAAATGATAAAGCAGATATGGCCGAGTGCCGCCGTGGCACACTTCATTTGCATCAAATCTTTAGTCCCACGACTTCTCAAAATACTTCATCTATATATTCCCGCCTTTTTCACGCTTAATCTTAGTTACTTTTCATGAGGTCTTGACCTCGTGTAATCCTTGGCGCACCTAACGTTGCTTCAAATCTAAGTAAATCAAAGCGTTATGAAAAAGATATTGTTTTTATTCCTGTGGCTTGTTTGCGCAAAAAGCGGTCATGCGCAAAATCAAACTGCATCTTTGGTAATTCCTATCGGGCATACGGATGGCATAACCGCAGTGGATATATCGCCGAATGGCCGGTATTTTCTGACAGGAAGCAAGGACCAAACGGTCAAAATTTGGGATGAAAATGGCCTTGAACTCCGGACTTTGCCAGGACACACCAACGAAGTATTGACCGTGGCGTTTTCTCCAAAAACTGTCGGCGACCCAGAGGGCGGCCAGTTCATTTTAAGTGGAGGGTCTGATCGGAAAGCAATGCTTTGGGATAAATTTGGCAAAAAAATAGCAGAATTCAGTGATCCTGATCCGATCAAAAGAAGCGACATCAAATCCGTTGCATTTTCTCCAAAAAGCAAGGAAATGCTCGCAGGCTGTAGAAATGGAAATGTCTGGCTTCTGGACGAATCCCTCAAAGAAACCCAAAAGTTTAGCCATAATAGTGAAATAAACGCTGCAACGTTTTCGCCGAAAGGTGACCTAATCCTCACGGCATGTTCCGATAAAACAGCTAAACTTTGGAAAATTACGAATGCAAACAATCCACTTCGGACTTTTTCCGGACATACAGGTGCAGTAACCTGCGCAGTATTTTCAGCTTCCGGGGATACCATTCTTACTGGAAGTGCCGATGGGACTGCTATACTTTGGAAATTGAACGGCGAAAAAATCCGAAGTTTCCAGCATCCAGAGATTCAAAGCGTAGCCTTGACTTATGCGGAGGGTCAACTTAAAATCATTACCGGAAGTTTAAATGGCACCATGAAAATTTGGAGGCTGACAGATAGAGAAGCAAAGCCGAATGCAATTTTTAATTATGGCTTGTCCACACTTAAATGCGCTCCAGATGGCCAAAAAATTCTAATCGGGAGTACTACCAAGACCCTTGCCAAAATTGCTACACTGGATGGTCGGGTTGCAAAAAAACTCAAAGGGCACACCAGCGCCATCATTTCAATGGCACTATCCACCGATGGAGCCTCCTTGCTGGTTGCGCATGCCGACTCCTCCGCTAAATTGTGGAACTTATCCAGCCAGAAAGTTCGGTCTTTCGATATTCGTACCAATCTGGTATCCGTAGCATTGGCGCCTTTTGATACCCTGAATGACCAAGGGCAAAGATTTATGCTGGTGTGCGGCGAGGATAGGGCATGCCGATTGATAGATATTTGGGGGAAGGAAAAGACACGCCTTTTGACACCCGCAAGCCGCGGAATATTCTCTAATACAGGGCAAAGTGCGCTTACAAGTAGTAGTGATGGTACCCCTCAAATTTTGGGATTCCATAATAAACAAGACAGGTTGGTTTCAGGTGCTGACAAACAAGTTACCGCCTTGGCTTTTTCGCCCGTCTTTGGCAGCCAGGCCTTTGTAACCGGGAACGCTAAAGGGAAGATAATGTATTGGGACCCAGTGGGTGGAAATCCAATAAATATCCCGCTGCCCGCTTCATTATATTCAACTGCTGTTAATACGCTGAGCTTCTCACCAGACGGAAAATATATCCTGTTTGGAAATAAAGGCGGGCTGACTGAAATCAGGGGCATTGATGGCAATCTCTTTAAAACATATCCAAGTGGCAGCCGTCGTATCCAAAATGTCAATGCGCTTGCCTTCTCGCCAAGGTATGATCGTCCTGGCAATGGGGATCAATATGTCCTAAGGGCTAATGGCAAAATCGCAGAACTCTGGGACACGTCCAATGATAAAGTAACCATTTTTTCCGGGCACACCTCAGAAGTAAGCGCCGTCGCTTTCGCACCAAAGGGAAACACGTTTTATACTGCAAGTAAGGACGGCACCATCAAATACTGGGACATTCATTCAGGCAAAGAAATTGCAACCCTGGTCTCCATAGATTCCACAGAATGGGCGGTAAGCACTCCGCTGGGCACGTTTGACGCCTCTCAGGAGGGGAAGAAATTAATGCACTACGCAGTTGGTATGGAGGTAGTATCGCTTCAGCAAATTATGGAACGATTTCTGGATCCGGGTTTGTTGGCAAAAGTTACCGGGTTCAGTACCGAGTCGTTTCGCAAAGCGACCAACATAGGCGCCCTCTCGCTTTACCCAGCGGTAACCATGAAAATTGTCGGGAATAAATTGGAGGTCGCGCTTAAAGAAAACGACGGGGGCATTGGCAAGTTAAGCCTCTATATCAATGGCAAGCGAAAAGTGGAAGACCTGAATCCCCCAGACCCCAACACAAAAAAAAGAAGTACAACACTGCCCCCCATTGACCTGGATCAATTTAGCAACATGTATCGGGGAGATACAATCAACACCATTGCGCTTTATTCCTACAACAGAGAAAACATTGTTAGAAGCGAAGCTTTTCAACTGCCATATCAACCGGGCGTAAGAAGCAGGGGAGGGGAAGATTCGGGTGGCCAACAGGTGAATGTTTGCATATCAACGGACCCCAATATCTACGTGATTGTAGTGGGCACATCTGTGTACAAAGATACCAGTTTGTACCTCCCTTACCCTGAGCAAGATGCGCTTGCAATGGTAAACGCACTTGGAGGAGTTGGGAAAGCGATGCGCGGAGAAAACAAGGTGTTTATAAAACATCTGTCAACCTCCAAAGCCGAGGGAGTTCAACCAGCAAGCAAACAGAACATAAAAGCCGCTTTCGAGGAGTTCGCGAAAAAAGCAACTCCTTGTGATGTGCTTATAGTCTACTTTTCAGGTCATGGAAAAAATTGGGCGCCACCAGGACAACAGGATGCAAATTTTTACTACCTCACCTCAGAGGTTTCCATGGAAACCATCAAACTGGAGAAAGAACGTACAGAACATGCCATTTCAGATATAGAATTAGAAGCATGGCTCAATGAAAGCCCTACACTCAAGCAGGTTGTTTTCCTGGATGCTTGTAATGCAGGTACTGCCGCAGAGAATATTAAAATAAAAGGTGTTCGCTCAAGGGGAGGGCCAAACTCCAGTCAGTTGATCGCGCTTACGCTTTTGAATGATAGAACGGGCTCCTGGATACTTTCCGGCAGCAAGGGGGATATGAAAAGCTGGGAGGCCGAAAAATATGGCCATGGACTATTGACCTATAGCCTATTGAAGGGAATGAACGGTTCTGCCTTGTTGGATGGCCGACAGGTGGATGTCAGCAAATTATTTGATTATGCTATTAGAGCAGTACCACAATTTGCTGCAAGCATGGGGAAGGAACAAGACCCTGTTCCTTTGCGTGGGCAAGGCACTTTCCCAATAGGCCTTAAAACACCGGATACAAAAATTCCCCTGCCAAATGTGATGACCGTTTATACACCTAGTATGTTTCAGGTCATCCCCGGTTTTAATGATCCTTTGAAATTAAGGGATGCTTTAAATGAATATTTTTACGCGGAAGGCCGTAAAGGCAGTAAGGCAGAATTTGTGTTCTACGACACCTCCCATCCTTTGGAGGATGCTTATAATATTCGTGGAATATACACCATTGATGGAGAGAAAGTCCTTGTTAAAGCCCAATTGTACAGAGGAGAGGAAACGATAGGAGAGCAATTTGAAATCAACGGAAACAAAGACCCTAATGACCTCAAAAATAAGATTTTGGGCAAAGTTGTTCCCATGGTTAAAGTAGAGGAAAAACGAAGAGAATCCCTAAATTAATCGGCTTAATCTTTAAAATCGAATCACTCGACTATACTCATTCCACACATGAAAAAAATACTGCTCTGCCTGTTTGGAGTGCTCGTCATTACGGCAGCCGCTTCGGCGCAAAGTCGCAGTTTCTCCATGATTCCCAAGCCGAAATCCGCGCAAAATTCCACTCGTACAAAGATGGAAGAGACGCCGGAATTTAAAAAAGCCCTGAAAGTGTATGAACGGCTGCGGGAAGCACGGGGCGATTTTCGGTACCCGGTGCCTGATTTTTTCATGACCCAGCAAAAGGGCCAGGTGGCTTCTATAAACTACGGTCCCCCGATCGAAATTTTTCTGGAAGAAGCGGCCTACAATGTTTGCGCCTCCTTTGGAGATAAAGCAGATGCGGCAATGGCCTTCTTACTTGGCCACGAGCTCGCCCATTACTATGAAAAGCACGGCTGGCGCAGCGATTTTGGCACTACCTATAGCCATTTAGGCATTTCAAAACAGTTGGATACCTTGTATAAGGAGTTGGAGGCTTCTACAGAGGGCAAAAAAATCCACAAAACACTCATGCGCTTCGATACCTTATCCCATCAGTATGAAGACGTTGCAATGGAAGCGCAGGCAGATTACCTGGGTGGTTTCCTGGCGTATTCTGCCGGGTATGGGATGTTTGACGATGGAGATAAATTAATTGGCCGCTTGTACGAGGAATATGGAATGAAACAAAATTCCGAAGGTTATGTCACACGCAGCGAGCGGGAAGGCATGAGCAAAACAGCTTCCGAACGAATGAAAACCCTGGTAGATGTTTTTGAAATGGCCAATATGCTCACTGCCATCGGGCGTTATGACGATGCCAACCTGTTTTACCGCTATGTACTCATGGAGTACCAGGGAAGGGAGATGTATAACAATGTCGGGGTGACTTATTTGCTCTTCGCATTGAAGGAGTATTTTAAGGAGGATGAATTAAAATTTCGCTTCCCGATCCAGCTCGATCTGGCCATGGCAACCCACCGAGGCTCAGACGAAACAAAAGAACGCAACAGGCTACTGGAGCAAGCCATCCAACACTTTGATGCGGCCATTAGTATGGATCCCAACTACTCCCCGGCCTACCTGAACAAAGCCTGTGCCTATGCTTTGATGGACGACAATGCCCGGGCATACTTTTATGCAGATGTAGAAGGCCGGAAAGCGGCCAGCAAAAACAAGGACACCCTGGCAATCAACAACCTGGAAATACTTTAGGTATTCTCGACTACCGCAGCGGGAACGCGGCCAAAGCAAAGGAGCGATTCACGATGGCCAAGGCTACCAACAAAGGACTGGCGGAGTACAACCTGGCTAAATTGGACAATCTGCCGCTTCCTGCTCCCCCGGAAAGCCCTGATGGGTTTTTTGAGGATGAAACCATTGACTCAAAAGATATTAATGCAATCCCGTATCCTCCGGAGGGCCAAAAACTTCAAATTGAGGCGAACTTGAGTTTTCATAGGGTACATAAGTTGGAAGAGGACACACTTCTTCACTCACGGCTGCTATATGCTCGTCGTCCGTTGGGGAAAACGACCAAGTTTCTGATTACCAACCCTGGTAGTTACCCAGGCAAAACATCCAGAGATATAGGCTCAGGTGCTTCCAGGGCAGATATTGTGAAAGCCTACGGCGAAGCGCCAACCAGTATCCAAACCCCGCAAGGAGAAATTATGGCGTACCGGGAGCTGGGCATTCTTTTCATCATGAAATATAACTTCCAGAAAAAGGACAGCGAACTCGAGCGCTGGGTACTTTATAAGGAACCATAAGCAAACCACACACTTTTACCTTCTAACAAAATTTTTACAATGAAAAAGACTTTTTTTTAACCATGCTTGCCCTGGTCATCGGAATGATGTATTGCCTGCCCGAGCTCTCGGCACAGAATAAGCCAGCCAATTGTCTTGGCTGCAAACATGCCATCCCAAACGAGGTATTCACTTCATCGAAGAATGCCGTAACGGTTTCCGGGCCACCTGACAGCAAAGGTGATCCCGTTGAATTTCAAATTTTCAGCCAGGCGAAAACCGGTGGCCAATGGAAATTCGAGACCTCTGGAGTCGTAGGAAAGCCAGGCCAGAAGGAGACATTTAAGTACTACAAACCAACCCAACTAATGGTGGTTGTCTATTGCGGAACACCATTTGGGAATATGGTCGAGTTTTCAACCGTTAGGGTACCTGCTCCTTCCTCTGATGTGATAGCGCCGCCGCCAAGTAAGGGGTAGGTTTATTTAGGAGTGTTTGCAAACAGGAGTCATCCTGAATTTTTCTAAAGTCCCGTTAGGGACTGAATCTCGGTAGTAAAGAACAGATGAAATGCAGGTTGCGTGCCGTAGGTACGCCATATGCGGTTTTTAGATAGCGTACCTACGGCACGCTTTTTCAACGAAAACAATATTTCTACCGATATTCCGTCCCGATGGGACGTCTCAAATTTCGGGATGACCCATGTTTGCAAACTTTAGTTCCCAGCACCGGAGAGATTGAACGAAACTCCGATAAAATACCCCAGTTCGTACACCGAAATAGTGGGCGCCAGATTTGAATCAGAGATGTACTGGTCGCCAATTTCGTATCCTTGAGAAAGTTTTTCTGATTTTCCGCCCATAAGGCCAGCATTTAGGACAATCCGCTCGCTTTTTCCGAAAAGCAGGCTGGGGCCGAGGAAGAAGGAAATGGACTGCAGGTTTTCTCCGCCTCCAAGCGGGAAGCCAACACCGAAAGAGCCAGCGACAGAAACGGATTTACGGCTGGGGGCATAAAAGTGCACAAAGGAGGTGAGCACCGGCACAAAAGCATCTTTGCTGCTGGACTGTAAAGTAGTATCGCGTACAAAAAAGGTTTGTGGCCGACTGAAAAACTGACTAAAATTGAGGCCTACACTGGCTCGAACGCGCATTCCACCGAAAACGCTGACCGCAACGGGAGCCAATTCGATGGTTTTCAAGCCCTGACGCTGTAAGGAATCAATCGGAGAAAGTTTCAATTTCATGTTCAGGTTTTCTCCAGTGGCGGTATGGCGGTATGTTTTGGAAAAATTGTTGTTGCTAAGTTCCAAATAAGTAGTGCGCAATTCGGATAAGATTTTAGGGTCAAGGGTTTGAATATCAGGTATTTTTTCTTCCAGCATGGTGGAATTTTCCTGATGGCTCAGTGTTTTGTTCTTTGCAACTTCAACGAAAGATTCGGCGGCAGTTCTGAATTCGTCCAGATTGCTTTGGGGGAAATCAAACTTGCGGAATTCTGTCATCAACAGATCGCAGGTGACAGCAGTGGTCGCATATTTTTCGGCTTTTCTGGTGTACTCATGAATCGCTTTTGGGAGTTCGGTTTGGGCATCTGCAATTTTCAAAACCTGATCGAGGTCAATTTTATTGGGGTCTTTTTCTTGAAAAATGCGTTCCATGTATTCTGCCGACATCCGTTTGATTTGTTTGGGTTCCAGATGTGAGTTGTAGCGAATATGATTTACCTCGTCCACTGCAAATGCCTGAATGCGATGTGCTACCAGTTTTTTCTGGACTTGGTCTTGCAAGGTTTTTAGCTCGCTTTCGAGTGCAAACAACTGGTCCTTGGCGGTGCCGAATTCGGCTTCCAGTCTTTTGAGTTGTGCCACCCGTTCTTGTCTGCCCTTTCTTCTTCGGTTTTTACAAAACCGCTGCCTTCACTCAAATCACTGCCAGTGAGTGAAGGGAAAAATTTGAAAGCGCCCATCATCTGGTCGGCGCCTTTGAACAGGAAATTGAGGGGCATGGAGCTGGAGCCACCGATATTGCTCATAATGTTAGCGGCATTGCTGCTGGCTACCTGGATTTCTTCTTTTTCAACCTCAACCGACACATCATAGAGGTAATTGTTATAGTTTTCAACGTGGAGCAATACAGTACTTCCTTTTCGTGCGGTGGGTTTGTGGGTAGTTTTGCCGTTTTGAACGTAATGCACAGAATCTTTGAACACATCGTAGTAAATATGTAAATCCTGGGCTGAAAGGGCGCTGGCAACAAAAAAAGCCAGTAGGGCAAGAAAGGTTTTGTTTGGCATAAGTTCTTTTTTTGCGGTAAAAATACATCAATTGTTTTGAGTTAATGACCAATTAGTACAGTTTTTATACCTTGCCGAACAACTGCCAAAGGCAATCTGACATGTTGAGAAGATTATTTTACCCGCACAGCCTGATTGTTACCTGTATGATGTTCATCCTGATTTGGTTTTTGGATGTCATTCGGATTAACCTACACTTCCTAAACCCATTCAACGAAACACTTCGCGACTATGAAATTACAGACATAGTGTATTCCCGGCTACGAAACAGTAAAATCAAATTGGACAACCGGATTGTATTGGTACACTGTGGCAACGGTCACCCCAGCCGAGATACCCTTCGTTTGATGGTGGATCGAATCGTGGATGCAGGGGCAAAAGTGCTTGCAATAGATATCATGTTGAGCGAGCAAAAAAAGCCCTTTGTCATAGATTCGTTGCTTCGAGAAAGCCTCTTGCGGATGGAAAACGTGGTGCTGGCCAATGAGCTCCACGATTTGGCCGATGATGGAAGGACCTTTAGATCTCAGGTAAACTGCGACACCTTTTTCTCCGATTATGTGTATACCGGGTTTATTAATTTTATTGACCACGACTCCAGTACTATCCGGCTGTTTAGTCCTCGGGAAGTGACTACGGATGGAGAATGTTTGTCGTTTGCAGCCCGGATCGCTAAGTTGTATGACCCAAGCTCAATGGAGCGGCTGTTCAAACGCAATAATGAAGTAGAGGAAATTTTTTATTCCGGGAACGAAAACCAATTTGTACAGTTTGGACCAAAGGATATCCTGGATAGCACGAATGAACTACAGTCTACTTTGAGTGGAAAAATAGTACTCATTGGATTTCTGCCTTTGGATGCCTGGGATAAACCCTTGTTAGACAGGCATTATACACCTTTAAATGCAAGGTACACAGGTCGAAATACGCCGGATATGTATGGAGTTGTCATCCATGCCAATATACTTCGGATGATTTTGGACAATACCTACGTGAATGAGCTTCCTTTTTGGGCGAATATGGTGCTGACCTTTGTTTTTTGCTATTTTAACATCCATTTTTTCTATCAAATCTTTCGTCGCGTCAGCCTTCCTTACCAGTTTATTACACGCTTTTTGCAGTTGGGTGAAATAGTGCTGCTATTTTTTATTGTGGCCTTACTATTTCATTATTATCGCATTAAAATGGATGTTGCCTATTGGATTACGGCCTTGCTATTGACTTTTGACGCTGTAAAATTTTACGACAATGGGGTTCGAAAACGATTTGCGTTCTTAAGCAGGATACCTTATGCTTTGCCGCCTACCGAAAAACGCCCAAAAAAAGATAAAAAAGAAATCGAACAACCAATAGAAGAAGCAGTTCCTGAAGCGCCTAAATCCAGTGCTTCAAAGGAATAAACACAATAAACAGAAATCAAAAACAATAACATTATGAGAGCATTCACCTTGGCCATTTGTTGCCTTTTTCTTCAACAAAATTCGATAGCACAAAATGAAATTATTGTGCTGCATGTCAGCGGTCAGGCGTTTTATTACGAACGGACCGGAGCAAAACCAATCTCCATGTATCCAGGAATGGGTCTGGCCCTCAAAGGTAAGGTTCGCTGCAAAGGCGCTTCTACTGCCAAATTGCTTTACAATGGCTCCACGATCATAGTTTCTGGAGGTAAATACAGGGATGTTGAGGAACTTGCCAGAGCGGCGGGAGCTGCCAGTCAAATGAGCTTTACCGGGCGATTTTTTTCCTTTGTAACCGAAAGTGTCCGGGAGGAGAACAGCCAGGAAAACATAAAAAAATACCACCGCAAACACATGGGGAAAACAAGCGGAGGTATCAAGGGTTATGCAAAACCGGAATATACCTTGAAGCCTCTGTTGCTCACAGCAGGCAAACTTCCATCCGCCCAAATAGTTTTCAGATGGCGAGACTCCATCGGAGAAGGCCCTTACACTTTCCATCTGATAACAATGGATGAGAAGCCGGTTGCACAATTGATTGTCCGCGATACGGCCATTACACTCGATCTCGACAAACTTGCCCTGAACCTTGATGAAAAATATTCCTGGTATATAAGTCGGGGCGACACCGCGAAATCGTACCAACTCATCTTCGAGATTTGTCCAACAAGTGTGGTGGAGCGGCTCACTGACCTTACCCATGAACCAACTTTCCTGGAGGCTTCCCCTGAGGAGAAGCAACTCATGATTGCCTTCAGGCTAGAGGAAGAACAATGCTTTTACGATGCCAACGATGCCTACCAACGACTGCTCGCCACAGCGCCGAACAATTTACTGCTGCGCAGGATGTACGCCGCTTTTCTGGCCCGAATGGATATGGCGCCTGAGGCAAGTTCACTTCTCTTTTCCACAAACAAATAAATTATGAAATCGCTCTTCATATTGCTTTTAACTGCCATTACGCTTTGCACAGCTAATGGACAGGAATTTGCCTTTGCTTCGAGCTCCCAGGCAAGCGGCCCCTCAGAAAAAGTTGGTGGCTACAAAAAAGCCGTTGCACAAAAGGTCTTTGACGACCTGGTACGGGGCCGTGGAGATTTTAGAATGCAGACACCCACACTGGTCTTGAACAAAAAGGATGGATATATTGCTTCTTTCAATCCGGATAAGATACAGGTAGTGCTTGATGAAAAAGCATACGATATCTGCGTCTCCTTTGGGAAAGACTCGCTTAATGCACTAGCCGCCTTGCTCGCACACGAACTCATCCATTATTACGAAAAACACGACTGGAGCAGGCATTTTGCCATGAATAACGAAAATTTGGAGACCGCCCGGCAGTTAGAACGCATGGGGGATGGCCTGAAACAGGAAACAGAGGCAGATAATCTCGGTGGCTTTATGGCATTTTCGGTGGGGTATAATACTTATGGTATAATGCCCGAATTGCTGAAAAAAGCCTACAAAGCCTACGATCTTTCCGAAAATATGCCAGGATATCCAAACCTGACGGACAGATTGAAAATGGTAGATGGCGCTATGAAAGAGCTGCAAGGATTGCAGATCGTATTCGAGACGGCCAATCTGCTTACAGTCCTGGGCAATTACGCAGACGCCTCCGTGTATCACCGCAAAATATTGCAGACTTACCAAAGTCGTGAAATTTACAACAATGCAGGCGTAAATGCGGCCTTGGCTGCTTTGGCGATGGTAGAACCCGGCGAAATGCCTTATGTACTGCCTTTGGAACTTGACCCCAAATCCCGGCTTTATGGGATCAAAAACAATGACTTAGAGAAAGACGCTCGTAAAAATGCCCTTTTAAAATCGGCATTGGAACATTTCGAGCGAGCCTTGGCGCTAGACGAAAATTATGCGACAGGGTACCTAAACAAAGCCTGTGTACTGACCCTGAAAGGGGAATGGGAGGATGCGGAATATGCCCTCCGAAAAGGGAAAAAGAAAACTACCGACGCACTTGCTGCTTCTGATTTTGTGGTGCTGGAAGGGATTATTGCTGCACTTCAGGGCGACAGCATCCTGGCAGAAAAGCACTTGGAACAGGCTCAAAAACAAGGCAATAATTGGGCAAAAGTGAACCTTGAAACCTTGAAAAAAGCACCAAGGCCCTCACTACCTGCGGTTGCACAGGCCAAAGGTTTGGAAGAAATTGATGAATTCCCGCTTTCAGACTTTTTAAAAACACCGACTACAGACCGGGAGGTGAAAGTGGATGAAAAGGTGTTTTGTGGCTCGCGCCAATTTTTGAATTCACGCTTATATGTCCATTATGCCAATGCGGGCAAAAATTATGCACTCGTGCAAGAGACGCAGCCCGGTTACAAAGGGCGTACCCTTCGGGGCATTGGTTTAGGAGATGGACAAGAAAAAATCACAGCGGCTTATGGCAAAGCAACCCGAAGCATTGCGCTGCCCAATGGGAGCATTTTGGTGTATCCGGAAGCCAGCCTGTTTTTTCGCCTCTCTCCACAGTCAAAAGTGGAAAGTTGGGGGGTCTATCGAAAAAGTGAATTGTAAACCTTTTTGCACCTAAGTGCCGAGACCGAGTTTCAATTATCAATTAATTCGGTCTCGGCACTTAAATCATTTAACGTCAACTCATTATGAAAAAACAACTTACGCTTTTTGCCATATTTTTATTGGCAATTTCGCTCCAGGCTCAGTCGCCTCAAACGGTGGTACTCGTTAGTTCTTCCGGAGAAGTTGGTCTTATCCCCAAAGGAAAAAAGAAAGCCAAACCAGTTCAGAATGGTGCAGTGCTCAAAAGCACAGGCAAGCTACAACTGGGTGCAGGCGCACAGGCTACAGTGTACTGCAATGGGCAATTCAAAGAATTGGCAGGCTCCCCGTCTGTTGAATTGTCTAGTGTTTGCGGTGCTGGTGGCAGTGCCGCCACGGATGCAGGCTATGATTTTGGTGAAAAACTGATAGCAGCTGTGGAAATGGTAGCGGACGCTAAACAAAGGAAAGATGGTTGGGCAATGGCGGTTGGCGACCCTAAAAAAGGGAGCGATGGTTGGGGGCTTGCTGTTGGCGACCCTAAAAAAGGCAGCGATGGTTGGGGGACTGCGGTTGGCGATCCTAAAAAAGGTAGTGATGGCTGGGGAACTGCAGTTGGTAACCCTAAAAAAGGCAGCGATGGTTGGGGTGGGAAAGGCTCCAACATTAGACTAATCATGCCATTTGGAAAAGTACTGGCAACAACTACTCCATTCTTCTGGTCCAGACCAGCCAATTCGGAACCATACAAATTGGAAATTCTGGATGATGCAAATAAAATAGTACATACCGCATCCGTGTCCGACACCTTTGCACAGATTGACCTTGGGTTATTGAATTTGGGCGTTGATCAAAAGTATCATTGGAGGGTTACTGTTTCAGGAAGTAAGCCTTTGACATCCAATGAGTTAGAATTTGAAATCGGAACGGAGGGGGAGCGGAAGGAGATATTGAATTTTGCGAACAATGCTGCACTTTCCAGAACCTCAAAAAGTGAGACAGTACCTTCCTTAATCGAAGCAATTGCTTTAGAAAATGGAAGATGGTATTATGCTGCCCAAAAACAATACGCTGAATTGCAGAAAAAGCATTCTGACAATGTTGTGAATATGATGCATGCGGCATTCTGGATGCGTTATGGATTCAAGCGTTTGGCTGAAAAGGCTTCTCGGGGGTGATAAAAAAAACATAAGCATGCCCCATTAATCACATAAAATAAATGAACACGAATATTTTATATTAAACACATAGGCACAATAGGACACATAGCCCCGATTTTAAACGCTATGTGTTCTATTGTGCCTATGTGTTTAACATAAAATATTTGCGCTTTGGAACTTTGGCATAAAGAACCTCTTGTTCATTGATTTTCAATAACTTGGTTGTTTTTTGCCATGGTGTTAAAGTCCTACATTTTATCCGGAAAATACTTCTTGATGAGCTTATTATACGCTGTTGTTTTTTGAATTGCCGCGAACCTAGTTTCGTTTTTTAATTGATTAAAGTCCTTATATCCATATTTGAAAGCCAATTCTAGCGATTGTAATGCCTGAGCAGTATTTTGATTTTGGGAAATAGCCAAATAGTAATATCCGGCTGGGTCATCAGGAAGTAACGCTATATAGTTGTTGAAATATTTCTGCGCCAATACTAGATCTTTTTTGACTAAATTTAATTCACCCAGGCTGAAGTGTGCTTTGGCATAATTCGAATCTAATTTTAGCACATTTAAAAAAATCGGTTCTGCATACTCAATACCCTTGCCTAAATCCAATCCCACTTGTGCTAAACTCTGCAATACATCAGTATCGTCAGGTCTGAATTTATTATATTCTTCCCACATCTTTTCCGCTTGCTTATAATTTCCAGAATTATAGTATGCTAATCCTAAATTAAAATAGGCAACCATATAGTCAGGTTGATAAGCAATTGCCTTTTGAAAGTGGATGCTGGCTTTGCCTTCTTCCTTTTTTTTGCTAAGTAAACGTTTCCGAGATTGTAGTGCGCTGAAGCAAAAGTGCTATCCAACATTACCGCCTTTAAACCACAGCGTTCTGCCGCTTCCAATTGATCCAATTCACTATAACTGTCTGACATATTCATCCATGGCACCACCCAGGTGGGCGAAAAACGCACGGCTCTATTGAAATACGTTACAGACTGCTCATATTGTTTGACCCTGCGCGCCAACAACCCCAATTCATTGTATGCATACGCAGCAGTAGAATCCAATTGAAGGGTTTTTTCCTGAAGGCCTTTTGCAATTCGAAATAGAGAATCTCTAATGGAGGTATTGCCAGGACGTTCCCCTTGCAATCGCAGGTTCAAGCCAGCAAAATAATGTTCCAGCGCCTTTATTTGAGTGTACGAATGGTAGCTTTCCCCCAATAATTCCGCTGCTTTTTCGAGGTATAGTGGATAGAGCCGGTAGCGACTATCATCAAGTCCCCAGCGTCGGCGCATTTCCCGCGGGTCTGCCGAAAGGTAATCATTGATGGCTTTTTGCGCTTCGACTTGCATGGCAGTAGCCAGGTCGTTGCGCATCCCGTTTTTATAAGTCCTGAGCGCAGGCCGATCTTTTATCAATTGGTAAATGGTATAGGCAGCGCCTTTTTCGGGAGTGGTCAGATGCCCACTGCGCAGGGCGTCTTCAAAATCCCGGTAAAGCCGCATCGTACTGGTGTCGGAGTCCCCCGGAGCGCTCAAAGGGCTTTTTGCATTTGAAACAATGGCAGGCTCGATTTTTTGTGGATTGTTTTTTTGGCGCAAGGCGGCCACAGTCTTGGCATCCACCTGTGCGACCACCATTTTTTCGTCGCCTCCAGTCCTCGGGCTTTGAGGACGCAAGGCTCTGGTCGCCGACTCAACACTGTCTTCCAGAAACCGCCCGATTTCTCGCAATGTCACCTGCCTGTCCTCATTAACATCGGCCAAACCCCGCAATCCGTCAATCAAATAATAGGAAAACACGCTGCGCCCGCCACCCCAATCTTCACTTTCCAGGGAAACTTCATCCGGCCCACAGGACATGATTTTTATCTCGTTGGCGAATTGAGTCGCCATAGCCAGGGCGGTTGTTTTGGAGCCGCCCGTTTCAGTGCCCGCCAGATTGCCCGAGCGGCAAGCATCCGCGATGAGCTGTACCTGCACTTGTTTTACGACAGAAAGATTCGTGATAACCGATTGAAGGGCGTAGATAGGAATGGCCCCGCCCGCCATATAGGTGCTTTTGTTGGCGTCGTAGGCCAACAAGTAGCCCATATTGGTAAATTGGGTCTCCACAACACCATGTCCGGAAAAATAGATGATGGCACGGTCGTTTGCTTGACTTTCGGTATTCAGCCAGGAGAGCGCATTGCCAATTTGGGCTTGCGTCGCGTTTTCGTTGGTCAGGAATTTGATGTGCTCCTCAGCCACACTTCCACCGGCAGGAGAGCGGAGGAATTGAACAAAAGCCTCGGCATCCTTGTGCGCAAAACGCAGTTTAGCAATGTTTTGGTAATTTGAAATACCAACCACCACTGCCCGGGTAGTGGTTTTAGGAATAATCGGTTGAATCTGCGCAAAAACGGGCAGGCAGAAAAGCAGGCAATACAAGAGCGATGGAACAAGGGCGATTTGGCGCATGGCAATTTTGATATTGGTTGTACCTGGTTGGGATTGAACACGGATGACACAGATGAGACACGGATTTCCAGATGAATTCAAAAAATCCGTAAAAATCCGTGTCTCATCTGTGTCATCCGTGTTCAATCCTAACCTGATACCATTGATTCCCAAAAAACTAGTTGCGAAAGTCGCAATTATCCCCAGGCGCACCTTATTTCTCCAGTTCAAACTTGTATTCCACGGATTCGATGCGCGGGTTTCCGGCAGCGTCGGTTTCACGAAATACGATGGTAATCCCGATGGTTTCGTCGGCATCTTTTTCAGTGCTGTCAAAAACAACATCCACCCTCCCTTTTCCACCCGGAGCGATGGGACCGCGCGGAAAATCTATCTTGGTACACTCGCAGGCGTCCACAATTTCTATCAGAATTTCTTCGCCACTGGTGTTGGTGAGTTCGTAAAAGAGTGTGCGCTTCTCTCCTTTTTTCACCTTGCCGAGATCCACCATTTTTTTGTCCCAGGTGACGAAGGGCGAGTGGATTGGGGGATTGGGGGATTGAACGATTGGGGGATTGGAGGATTGGTTGACTGGAGGCGTTTGCGCCTTTGGTACAGTGTTACAAGCTAGTAATACCACCAATGTGAAGAGTGGAAAAAAATGTCTAATTTTCATGTTATTTGTTTGATAACCAAATGTTTGTGGCAAGCAACTGGGGTGCTCAAACCCAGTCACTGTGCAATTAACTAATCACCAGTCACCAGTAGACCAATTACCAACCTTTTATTCCCTGCAATTTCATCCCCGCCTCCAGCGCAGCCTTGATATCAGCCCTGTTTTTCTCGATCAAAGTTTTTTGCTCCTGTATGTATTTGAGCGCATCTGCCGAAGACATATCATCAGGTGATTTATAATTTTTCATCCAGTCCATCATGCCATTTTCGGCATTGCCCATTTTATCAAGCACGTCGGTATAAACGGCATTTTGTTCAGGAGTCATCATGGCTGCGATCATGGTTTGTTTGAGTTCGCGTGCCACACGGTTCATGTCAGCCATGTCTTTCATGGCTTCGTCGTGATGGTTTCGGTTTCTTTAATGAGGGATTCTACTTGTTTTTTATCGTTGTTACAGGCGGTGAAAAGGAGGAATGAGAAAAGGAGCAAGATGTGTGAATTGGCAAATTTTTTCATGTCAAAAGTTTCGTGTTAAAAAAGAGTATGCAAAGGTAGCCTTGCGCTGCTTTTGCTGAGAAGAAAAGGCGAATTTTGCCGCGCGAAATTGTTACCACATAGTTCACAGTAGTACACATAGTTTACTCAGCCTTAATATTGCTATGTGTACTACTGTGAACTATGTGGTAGCAATAAACCGCGTAAAACAGCAGCCACATGTCCTTACTTGCCATCTCTCCCATTGACGGTCGCTACGCCGACAAGACCAACGAACTCGCTGATTATTTCAGCGAATACGCGCTCATTCGCTACCGCGTTTTTGTTGAAATTCAATACTTTATCGCGCTTTGCCAATATGGTTTGCCGCAACTGTCTGCCTTTGAGGAAGACAAGATTGACGAACTGAACGCCATTTTTGAACACTTCAATATGTCGGACGCCGAGCAAATCAAAGCCATTGAGCGCACTACCAACCACGATGTCAAGGCTGTGGAGTATTTCCTAAAGGAGCGTTTTGACGCGCACGGCCTCCATGAGTTGCGGGAGTTTGTCCACTTTGGCCTCACCTCGCAAGATATAAACAACACGGCCACGCCACTGCTGTTCAAAACCGCGCTGGAGGAAGTGTTCTATCCGCGATTGCAGCAAGTTCGCGACACCCTGGAACAAATGGCCCAAGACTGGGCAAGGGTACCTATGCTCGCACGTACCCATGGGCAACCAGCTTCCCCAACACTATTGGGCAAAGAATTTCAAGTTTTTGTGGAGCGGCTTGACGTACAATTGGGCCTTCTGCGCAGTATCCCGCATCGCGCCAAGTTCGGAGGCGCCACGGGCAATTTCAATGCACACTACGCCGCTTACCCCGACTACGATTGGCAACGTTTTGGCGACGATTTTGTGCGCGAATTCCTCGGCCTCGAACGCTCGCAACATACCACCCAGATAGAGCATTACGACTGCTTTGCCGCTCAGTGTCAGGCAATTGCACGCATCAACACCATACTCATCGGTTTCTGCCGCGACATGTGGACCTACGTTTCAATGGAATATTTCCGGCAAAAAACAGTGGAAGGCGAGGTTGGCTCCTCCGCCATGCCGCACAAGGTGAACCCCATTGACTTTGAAAACGCAGAAGGCAACCTGGGGCTGGCGAATGCACTCTGGCAGCACCTCGCCGAAAAACTCCCAATTAGCCGGCTTCAGCGAGACCTGACCGATTCCACGGTATTGCGGAACATTGGCGTCCCGATGGGACACAGCCTGATCGCCTTAAAATCCATTCAAAAAGGACTTAGTAAACTGATGCTCAACGAAGGCCAACTATACGATGACCTGGAAGACAATTGGATGGTGATCGCCGAAGGCATTCAGGTGATCTTGCGCAGGGAAGGCTACCCGCAGCCTTATGAAGCACTCAAGGCACTGACGCGTGGCCGTCATCTGGTGTCGCGCGAGCATTTGCACGACTTTATTGATACGCTCGAAATTGCAGAGGAAGTCAAGGAGGAGCTGAAGCGGATAACGCCGCATAATTATGTGGGGGCCTGATCAATGTCCAATGTCCAACAAGGAATGTCCAATGTCCAAGTTCGACGCTTACTTGGACATTGGACATTCCTTGTTGGACATTGATATTGGTTTACTGGGTCACCGCCAGCCGCTTCAGAATAGTCCCCTTTTCGTTTTGAAGGCTCAGGGTGTAAAGCCCGGCCTCAAGCGCGTCGGTGGGAATTTCCAGGATATTTTCTCCAAAGGAAAGACTCAAGGCTTGACGCTGGCAAAGTCTGCCTGAAGCATCAGTGATGCTTAGCACAGCCTCCATATTTTCATCAGAGGTCAGGAGCAGTTTTGCCGGATAGCCAGCAGCAACTGGGTTTGGTGATAGTTCGGCCAGCACCACAGATTCCAGATCGTTGGTAGCCGAAAAGTTTTTGGTTTTGAAAACGCCCAACTCCTGAATACCAGCAGGTTGGCACAAATCCCATTCATTGTACGAACGGACGCGCCAGTAGAGCGTTCTGTTGTTTGGGATGCCCTTGGTGACGGTAAGAGAAGTGGTGTTGTACACCGTTTCATATACAAGGCGTGGCGTGAGGTTTTCAAAAAGGAAAACTTCTACGGTGTAGAATGTTGCATTTGGTACAGGCGCCCAGTGGAGGGTAAAGTTATTGTAATGTACAGCCTGAGAATCAATCGGAGTAGCAAGTACTACAGCAGCATCATCGTCAATTTCAGCTCCCGCTTCAGTGACCTGCAAGTATTCGGAATGGCCCCAGTTGCTGGTACTTTGCAGGTTGGTGCGCATAGCAACCACTTGTTCCGGGGTGAAGATAGCGCCGCACTCGTCAGAAGAGTAGCCCATTATAAGGGTGCCGTCTGAGCGGAAGGGCACACCATTTGGGTCGTGCTGTTTAGTGGTACTTTCACCATCGCCGTTACATGGCCAGCGATAGTTCAAATAGTCGGCGCGGGTATCACGGAAAAAATCACCTGCGACATAGCTGTTGGAAGAATCCGCATTTTCCACCAAGTGGTCATCAATTTCAAAAGGCGCAGGCTGAGAGTAATCCCAATTAAATCCCTCCCATCCAACAAATGGGTGCGGCAATGAAAGGTGGTGACCAGCCTCATGCGCCCAGGTTCTGTTGCCGGGACCAGAGCAATTCTTGGACATAACAATGGCATCCATCCAGGAGTACCCGCAATTGCCTGCGGGATCGGCCACAATAAAGGTATTGAGGCGATTGGGGATACGGTTGCTTTCGATCAGGTCTGCGCCCCCAT
Organism: Lewinellaceae bacterium; assembly: GCA_016708875.1. Taxonomy (GTDB): domain Bacteria; phylum Bacteroidota; class Bacteroidia; order Chitinophagales; family Saprospiraceae; genus M3007. The sequence goes on along the minus strand of JADJFA010000023.1, from coordinate 72,354 downwards.
CCCACTGATGGTTGTGCCAATCGGAATTGTTGAGGTAACGGACCGGGTCTCCAGGCTGCAAGTAATAGCGAATGCGTGTGGGAGCAAAATGCTCGTTCATCTGGCATATCGAAAGTAAGCTTGTTCGAGCGGATAGTATCCGGTGCCAGAGTTCGAACCAGTGATTTGTATCGTGACGGGCACATAGAGCCAGGAGGTATCATCCCCACGTTCAGCAGCAAGAGCGTCGCGATTCTGGCGATACCAGTCGAACCAGGGGTAATCCCTTTTGTACCACACCATTCATGAAGGTTTGGCTCTTGGCCAAAAAGCTGCTGACGCGTTGAGCGAGAGCACAGCAAGTGAGTAAAATTTCAATCTCACTGAAAGAGCAGATACTTGATTTGTGAGGCAAATGTCTGGTTTCCTAACGGAGTTTCCCAAACTCTTTTGAAAAGGGATAATAGGCGACAGTAATTTCGGAAATCCGAATCTTCGAACTGCTCGTATATGTCCTCAAATAAAATATTCAAAAAATGAAACCAACCATTCGCCGCAGCCTCTATGCTCTGCTGACCGTGTTCAGCCTCGTTTTTGCCGCTTTTATTTTCGTCAACGGCAAGGACAAATCTGCATTCCCCGAACTCAAAGACCGAACTGGTATACTCGCCAATGACCCCGAATGGCCCACTGTGAAAGCCAACTATGAAAAACTTCTCCAGGAACTGGAAACCAAGCCTGAGGACAAGAAGACTCTGTTGCAACTTGCGAAAACCTTTATGCAGGAAGGCCGTGTTACAGGCAATTTCTCCTACTACAACAAGGCCGCACTTGATATGGTTGATTTGGTTTTGAAAAAAGACCCGTCACATTTGGAAGCGATTTGCCTGAAGGCCATGACCTTTCTTTCCCAGCACCGATTTGCTGAGGCCAAGGAATTGGCAGAGAACGCAAGGCAATTAAGCCCGCACTATTCCTTCGTGTACGGTTTGCTTTGCGATGCAAATGTGGAACTTGGGAATTATACCGAGGCCGTGGCTTCTGCCGATAAAATGGTGAACACCCGTCCCGACATCCGTTCGTATTCCCGTTTTGGTACCTCCGCGAAATTCACGGCGACGTTCCAGGCGCAATCGAAGCCATCCAACTAGCCGTTTCCGCGGGCTATCCTGGTGCGGAAGACAAAAGTTGGGCGCGTATGGTGCTGGCACATCTGTATGAAGATTCTAATGCGCTCGACAAGGCCGAAGAGCAGTATCAGATCGCGCTCACCGAACGCCCGGACTATCCTTTTGCCCTGGCAGGTTTGGGTAAAATTGCCCGATACAAAAAGGATTACCCGAAAGCCATAGAATATTTTGAAAAGGCAAAAACGGTGATGGCTGATGCTTCTTTTTTTGAAGAACTTATTGACCTCTACCGCCTCAATGGCCAAAACGACAAGGCCGATGAATGCGCTCGCATTACCATTGACGCGCTTTTATCTGACAACATTGCGGCTGCAAAAGACAAGAGCCTTGGCCACTACTCCGATATGGAATTGGCCCAATTATATCTGAAAACCAATCAGTTGGACAAGGCGCTGCAACATGCAAAATCCGAACAACAGCGTCGCCCTGAGAACATTGATGCCTGCGAAACACTCGCTACCGTGCTGTTCAAAATGGGCAAAGCTGCAGAAGCGGCCCCACTGATTGAAACCGCGCTTCGCACCAACTCCCAAAAACCGGAGCGCCTGGTTTTGGCAGGTCAGGTGAAAATCGCCTTAGGCCAAATGGCGGAGGGCGACGTATTGGTAGCAAAAGGCATGGCTTTGAAGCCTTATATGGAGATGTAATGTAACTTCCCAGTCGCTCACAAATTCCCGAAGGGAATACATGTTTATAACACTGTAACAAGATATATTCCGAAAATCCCGAAGGGATTTTATGTGAAAACCGGGTTGAAAACATGAAATCCCTTCGGGGTTTTTACCAAACAACCCATTTCTATCTATAAACATAGATTCCCTTCGGGAATTTGGGAGTGGCTGGATAGTTACGATATAATTGAAGCCTACGAGGGCTCACTCGCAACGAAAAAATCTTCCTTTACAATGAAAAGAATCTTTAGTTTTCTCACCCAAGCTACCCTGCCCGCTTCCCTTTGGCGGGTAGGGGCGAAGGGGTTCTTCCTGATCTCCATGCTGGTCATGGCTCTTGAAAGCCAGGCACACACCATAAACTATGAACTCGCCTCGCTTTCCCAAACAAACGTAGCCTGGACGTACCTGAAACTCGGTTTCGAGCACATCGTTCCGCTTGGCGTGGACCATATCTTGTTCGTGCTCAGCATATTTTTCCTGAGCAATCGCTTGCGTACCATTATCTGGCAAGCCACTGCGTTCACGGTGGCGCACTCCATCACCCTGGGTCTGGCGATGTACGGTTATATTCAACCACTGCCGGCAGTGGTGGAACCCATCATCGCGCTTTCCATCTTTTTTGTGGCGGTAGAAAATATCTTGGTGGGTGAGCTGAAACCGAGTCGTTTGGGTATTGTATTCCTTTTGGATTGGTACACGGCATGGGTTTCGCGGGCGTTTTGTCTGAACTTGGTCTGCCACCCTCTTCCTACTTTTCTGCGTTATTGAGCTTCAATGTTGGGGTAGAATTGGGCCAATTGGCTGTGATTCTGGCGACGTATTTTCTTGTAGCTCGTTGGTTTCAAAAGAAACCTGGTATCGTGCTCGGGTCGTCATTCCGGTATCTTCGGCTATTGCGCTCATTGCACTTTATTGGACGGTGGAGCGGACGTTCGGGTAATATTTCACACAACGCCGCAACGACACAACGTTAGTAGAATTGGGTTTCACAACGTTGCGCCGTTGCGGCGTTGCGTGAAATAAATTGAAAATCTGCCTACGTTTGCCCGCAGTTTTATCAACGAGCAAAAAATGGCTACCAATACCAGTCACGGACATCACCCGCTTAGCAAAGCAGGGCTTCTTATCACCCTCGGAATAATTTTTGGCGACATCGGCACTTCACCACTTTATGTGATGAAGGCCATTGTTGGGGAAGGCCAAATCATTGATCGCCTTACAGTGCTGGGCGGGGTTTCGCTTGTTTTTTGGACCTTATTGATCCAGACCACACTCAAGTATGTGCTGTTGGTACTCCGTGCAGACAATAAGGAGAGGGGGGATTTTTCCTTGTATTCTTTGGTGCGCCGACGCAGAAAGTGGCTCTTATTCCCGGCGTTGTTGGGCGGAGCGGCGATGCTGGCAGAAGGCATGATCACACCTCCCATTTCTGTTTCGTCAGCGGTGGAGGGATTAGCGATCAAGTACCCGGGTATGCCAACCATGGAATCACCATTGTGATTATTTCCGGGCTGTTCTTCATACAACGATTTGGTACAGTAACTGTAGGCAAGGGTTTTGGCCCAATGATGCTCATTTGGTTTTCAATGCTGGCCATATTGGGCATTGGCCAGATTGTGTACATGCCCTCGGTTTTTGAAGCCATCAATCCGATGATGGGCATTGAACTCTTGCGTCAAAGCCCCCACATGTTGGCGGTGATGGGCGCCGTTTTTCTTTGTACAACTGGAGCCGAAGCCTTGTATGCCGATTTGGGCCATTGTGGGCGGGAGAACATTCGGATCAGCTGGATTTTTGTCAAAACCTGCCTTTTGCTCAATTATTTTGGACAACTGCTGGCTCTTACATCACGACGGCATGCCTTTGGAGGACAACCCTTTTTATGGAGTAATGCCACATTGGTTTCTCTGGCCAGGTATTGTCATTGCCACTTGTGCTGCGGTTATCGCGAGTCAGAGTATGATTTCAGGGTCATTCACGCTTGCTTCTGAGGCCATTCGCTTAGGGTTTTTGCCAAAAATGACGGTAATGTTCCCGACCAATATGAAAGGCCAGATTTATATTCCGGCTATAAACACCATTCTTTGGCTGGGCTGTGTGGGTGGTGCTTTATTTCCACAAAGTTCGAGGATGAGCTTACCTACGGACTTTCAGTGGTTTGCACAGTGATTTGCAGCTATTCTGCTTTCCAATTGGATGGTATTGCAGAGGTACAAAGCAGGCTAATTTGGTTCTTCCTGTTATTTTACCTTACTTGGGAAGGTGGTTTCTTCGTGGCCAATACGCTGAAATTCTCCGAAGGCGGTTATGTAACCGTCATTATGTTTCCATACTTTTTGGCACCATGTACCTCTGGGTCAGGGCACGTCGCATCCGGCAGAGTTATTCAGATGAGATGAAAATCAAGGATTATTTGGATCAACTCATCACCTTGAGCAATGATGAAAATGTGCCAAAATACGCCACGAATCTGGTGTTCCTCACTACGGCCAGACATCCTCAAAAAGTGGAGGAAAAGTACTGTACTCTATTTTACAGACCCAGCCCAAACGCGCAGATGTGTATTGGTTCGTCCACATCGAAACTACCGATGAACCGTTCACGATGGAATACGAGGTGAATACCATTGCATCTGATGATGTGTACAAGGTCAATTTCCGGCTTGGTTTCCGGGTGCAGCAACGCATGAATTTGTTTATGCACAAAGTGGTGCAAGAACTTGTTGAAAATGAAGAACTTACCATTTATTCGCGCTACCACTCCACAGACAGTAAATATCCCACTGGTGACTTCAGGTTTGTCATCATCCAAGAATTTTTGTCGAACGAGAACGAGCTTCCTGGGGGAACAACTGATCCTTTCTACTTACCTGACAGTGAAAGGCTGGGTCTCCTCACCGAAAAACTGGTTTGGACTCGACTCTGATTCGGTAGAAATGGAAGAAGCGCCGCTCGTACTGCAACCCGTAAAAGAAGTCGGGCTAAAACGGGTAAGTCCTGGAGCGCGAAACAATAAATAGCCATGGAAGTCGCCAACCTATACAGCATCGCTAAAGCAATTCACCTAATAGGCATGGCCTCCTGGATGGCCGGGATGTTTTATCTCGTGCGTATCATGGTCTATCATGCCATGGCGGGAGAAAAAGAAAATCCTGAGCGGGAGATATTGAGCAGGCAGTTTGTGACAATGGAATGGAAGGCTTATAAAATAATTTTGCGCCCTGCGGTAGTCATCACCTGGTCGTTTGGGGTGATGATGCTTTGTATTCAGCCGCTATGGTTTTGCGAGGAGACTGGATGCAAGTAAAACTCGCTTTTCTCCTGCTTCTAACGGGCTACACGCATTGGCTTCAAAGCCATATTCGCCAACTGGAGGCGGGTACATCGCCTCATTCGCACTTGTATTTCCGTGCGCTCAATGAAGTGCCTACCATCGCTTTGGCAGGCATTGTTTTCCTCGCGGTGTTTAGAGACCGAATCAATTTTCTGATCTTGTTTATTGGGCTTGGAATTTTTGTCGGGCTGATTACCTGGGGGATATGGAAGGCTAATAGAAGGGTTTGAGTTGTTTGAAGGGTTTGAATTGTTTGAATAGTTTGGACTTCCTCACTATAGTGGACACTAAGAAAAGGTTAAGCGGCCAATCTTGAAGTTTTTTCATAAAAGGCTTCCCAAGGGGTAAGGCCACGCAATGTAGAGTGAATTCTCTGAGTATTGTACCAGCCTTCTATGTATTTGAAAATCAATGAATTGAGTTGAGTAGCTCTAATAAGTTTAAATCTGTTCAGCTCCTCGGTTTTAATGGTTTTGAAAAAAGATTCTGCCACTGCGTTGTCCCAACAATTTCCTTTTCTTGACATGCTTTGTGCTATTCCATAATGAGCAAGAATTGTCCGAAAATCTTCACAAGCATACTGTACGCCTCTGTCAGAATGGAACATTAAGCCGCTGTGAGGCCGAACCCGGCGTCTCTCAATGGCTTGTTTAAAGGCCGGCACGACGGTACATTGCGCATGCATCGTTTGGCTCAAAATCCAACTCACTACAGCCCTATCGGCCAGATCCAGAATCACTGTCAGGTAGCGCCATCCTTCGTCTGTAAGGATGTAGGTGATGTCGCTAACCCAAACGGTATTCACTTCTTCGACGTCAAAGTTTCGGTCTAGCAAGTTAGGGGACACGCTCAAAGCATGGCCTGAATCTGTCGTATGCACATATTTACGCTTTGGCCTTGCCACAAGCCCCAAAACATACATCCGCCTAGCCACCGTAGCTACTGAAACCTTTTTATCCGTACCCTTTTATTAAGTTGCTCGCACACCCGAGGGCTTCGATATCTGCATTTACTGTCCTGAAAACAGCCTTTATTCCTTCGTCTAATCTTAACCTACCTTCCTTCACCCGATTGGTTTTCAACCACTTATAATAACCGCTCCTGCTCACCCCAAGCGCTTTGGACATCAGCTCAACAGAAAAACGATTGCTGTATTGCTTCATGAAAGCAAATTTTTCCTGTCGGGTGACGAGAAGATGCCCAAGGCCTTTTTTAATATCTCTTTCTCCAATTCAACCTCTCGAAGCTGCTTCTTTAAGCGGGCAATCTCCTGTTCTTCGGTGCTCATGATTTTCTTCCCATGGCCGGGAAAAGACGATTCCTCGTGCTTCAAATATTCCCGCCGCCACTTGTACAGAGTATTCGCATGAACTTTGTACTGGGCCGCCAATTCTTCTAAATTTGCCCCACTCTCCAAGGATTGGTTAACGATTTCAAGTTTCTGTTCCTTGCTGAACTTTCTTCTGAATAATGACATGTTGAGTCGTTTTGAAAAGTGAATTTAATACTTCTTTCAAACTTATCTATATGTCTACTTTTATGAGAAGGTCCAGTTTGAGTTGTTGACGCAACTCAAACTATTCGAACAACTCAAACCCTTCAAACTTATCCAATTGCTTTCTCGTACCTATCAGACACTACTTTCCAATTGATTGTCTTGTAAAAAGCCGTGATATAGTCGGGCCGTTTATTCTGGTATTTCAGATAATAAGCGTGTTCCCACACATCGAGGCCGAGAATGGGCGTGCCAAGTTGTTTGGATACGTTGAGCATCAATGGGTTGTCCTGGTTTGGGGTGCTGGTAATGAACAATTTTTTGTCCTTACCGACGCAAAGCCAGGCCCAGCCAGAACCAAAAACACCTTTAGCAGCATTGCTGAATTGCTCTTTAAATTTGTCCTGCGTCTCGAAAGCCGCGTGGATGGCATTGTCAAGATTGCTGGAAGGCGCATCGCTGCCGCCTGGAGCGATGGTTTGCCAGAAAAAAGTGTGATTCCAATGGCCTCCCGCGTTGTTTCGGATTTTTTTATCGGCATCTGAAGTGCTAATCCGCGCTACGATGTCTTCCAATTCGTATTCGGCGTACACGGTATCTTTAACTGCATCGTTCAGGTTGGTCACATAAGCGTTGTGGTGTTTACCGTGGTGGATTTCCATCGTCATTTTGTCAATATGCGGTTCCAGAGCGGCAGAGTCATAGCCCAAAGGCGGCAGGGTAAACGGTGTAGTGCGACGCAATTTGGGCGGCGGCAAGGGAGGGGTGGCGGCATTGGCAGGGGAGCTCACCGCTGTTTTGCAGGCGCTTAAAAACGAGGTGGTGGCAGCGGCAATACCTAAGAAAAGGCCGGTTTTGAGAAACGTTCTTTTTTCCATAATGAAGGATAATTATTGAATGGATAATCTACATGGCGAAAGTAGCAATAACAAGAATCTAAACCTCGTAGGTTTCTAAAAAACCTACCAGGTTTAAAAGGTAAGAAGTGACACTTTTTTAAAAAGTGGCACTTCTGAAAAAACAAAACCCTGCTGATTTAGAGCAAAATGCGTTCTTTTGCGCAGTTCCCCGCAACATAAACGAACAACGGTATCCATGCCAGAAACGACCATCCCCGCTTCTTCTTCCGCCTCCGTTAATACATCGGCGGATAAATCCGATAAATCCGTTACTTCTGCTGCCTACTCTGGAGCAGCACTCGAATGGCTCAATGCCCATCCCGCGCCACCCATGCGCGCCGACCTCTGCAAACTCAGCGACGACCTCGCCATTCGGGTTGTACATGAATTGCTCGACAATCGGCCCTTCGACCTTCCTTTGCAGGCCAATCCACCTGCGGGCGACTGGATAAACCATTTTTATTTCCGAGGCCCGCAACCGCGAAAAGTCTTTGGCACCAAGAACCTCGGCATCGGTTATCCATTCCTGATCGCCAAACTTGGGGGCCAGAAATAGCCGCACCATTGTTCGTTTGGCAAATCAGTCTGGAACCAAGCCAGCAACACGCCGACCAATGGCAGATACAACGCAGCGATACACACACGGTTCAACCAAATTATCCTTTTTTCCATTTACTTGATGCATTGCATCATACTGATTATTCAAGAACTGCACAGCAAGTCATTGAGGGCAAAGGCTTGAATGTCAAAGATTTTGGTGAATTATGCGAGGCTGTCCGCCAAAGCCTCGGGCTTGTCGAAGACGGATTGCCCCTGAGCATCCAGCCTTTCGAAAGATGGGAAGGTGAACGCGTATCTGGACGGCTGTTGTGGTCGGCCGTAGCGGGCATGTTCCCGTCTTTGCCACGTACACAGGTGACACAACCGCCTGCAGTTGCGCCAGATCTGCCCGCTGATTACGCCAGTTGGACGCACAGTTTTTCTATGCTCCCCCTCGATCCTTCCCAGCGTTCTGTCATTGGCGCCGTACAGCGCAATGCCCTTACGGTGGTGGAAGGTTCTTCTGGTTCGGGTAAAACCTACCTCATTTCGGCCATTGCCATGAGCGCCCTTTCCAATGGGAAAAAGTGCCTGGTGGTGTCAAAAAGTATCAATTCTCTGCGCAGAGCGCAAAAGTTTTTGCTTGAAAAAGGCGTGGGTGAACTCTCGTTTGTGGTGCGTGATTTGGAGGGTGACAAACTGATGTTGGCTGATATGCTCCGGATGAGTGCCGATTCGAAAAACAAAGCCAGTTACAATCCCGAACTTTTCAAAACCGTGCTTAACAAGACCCAGCGCGAACAAGGGAAACTCGACCAGGCTTGGGTTGATATCCACCTGCCATTTTTTGGGGAACTGAGTTTCACAGATACCGTGGGCCGATTTTTGCGCGCTAACCGCACCGAAGGCAAAGACCTTTTGTTAAGTCAGCTCAACCCCTCCGATTTCAGCTTTAACCTCACAGAATACGACGAAATTGTGGAGGCCATCTATGCCTCCGAACCACTCTTCCGGCGCTTTCCGACGCTGCACCACCCGCTTAACCGCCTGAATCACAAGGTGTTTAACGATTACGACAAGGACAAGGGCCGGGCTTGGACGGAAGGCCAGGTGCGTACACTGCTTGCCAAGGCCACCGCACTGCACCACCGTTTCATTGGTCAAACGAATGACTACGATGAGAGTCTGCACGACCATTTTGAGCAATATTACAACGACCTCGCACTTTATATCAAGCGCATCCAGAACGGTCTGGAGGATGGGGTAATCCGTTTTGGACCTGATTTTGAAAAGCCGATTTCCAGTGGAGAAAAACTTTACGGTGTATTTTCAGAGAAGTACAAAGAATTGGTGGCAGCAAAGGAACGCATAGGTGGAATTTTTGACGAAATGAGACAGGTTTATGGTTTGCGTCGTTATTTTGAATTTGATTTTCCGGCACATTTTGACAATCGAAACATTCGGAAAATCAGCGAGTTGACCAAGGATTTTGATGGTGCATTGAAAATATGGCGACGGCGCGTTCCCTCCATTGTGCGGGAGGACGTACGTCGGCTTAACGCCAAGAGCATTCACTCTGAGCTTGATTTCAGGGAGCAAATTCGTGACCTTGAAACAGCGCTCGACGCGTATTTGGAGGAATTCAACGCCGCAGGCCTTTATCAAGACGCCCTTAAGCACGAAATGCTCACGATACCAAAGCGCCAGGAATTTTTGGAGGATGTAATCGCCCGATTGGAGGACACCCAGTTTTACCTGCGCGACTTCGACGATTTTTGTATTTGGCAAAAGCACTGGCTCGCGTTGGCGCCGGCTGCTCAAAAAACCGTGCGCACCCTTTGTAAAATTAAGCCTCAAAACTGGCAAGCTGCGTTTGAAAGTTGGTACCTGCACCATCTGCTGCAAAAGGAATTCCGCCCTGATTTCCTGTGGGACGAGGATACGCTTACCAACGTGAGCATTTATGGTCGGGAACTCCGGCAAATGCTGCCCGCTCAGATCAGTTCACAGTGGCAGGACCGGAAAAATACTGCCTTGCGTGGTATGAAATCCTCGTTTTCAAAGGATTACAAAAATTGGTTTGGCAAAGACAACCGAACCCTTTCAGCCAACCTGAAGGCGGAAGAACTTTTCCACAAGCATATTTTGCCGCTTACAGAGACGCTGCCCGTCTTGCTAACCACCCCGGAAGTCGCACTCGATGTAGTTCAACTTTCCAAAATGCAATTCGATGTGGTGTTGGTAGACGAAGCACACAACATCCCCAAACAGGAGTGCTTTCACTTGTTTTCGATGGCCAAACACCTCGTGGTATTTGGCGATGCGCGACAAGACATGACGCCTTTTGAAGAAGACGATATTCTGGAGTTTTGCAAAGGCATCGGCGCGAAAAGCCACCAGCTCGACTATCAACATCAGGACACCCCTGAGGGCTGGATTCGTTTTAACAAAATTGCTTTTGGAACGCCGTTTAAGCGCACTCCTTCCGGCCGTTCCGCACTGGATTCTACGGTAGTGGTGAATGTGGAAGGCCGATACGACGAACATACCGGTACCAACGAAGCAGAAGCCCGCCAGATCATTGACTGGCTAAACTTCATAGAGCCTACGCCTTCCAATACATATCCGGTTGTGGGCATCGCCTGCGCCACGGTGCAACAGCGCGACCTCATTGCTGCGCAACTGCTTCGCATCCGCCAAAAAAAGATGGCAGGCTGGGAAAAAATCCAGCAGCTGTACCTCAACGGACTGGGAGTGTACCAGTTTGCAGAATTGCAAGGCCAGCACGTGGATGTGCTGCTGCTCTCGCTTACGCATGGTACCACTGATGCCCAAGGAACGCTTACAAGGCACTTGCATTTTTGGAATAGTCAGTTGGGTTTCAACCAGTTGCACGTGGTGCTCACCCGCGCAACGCAGAAATTTTACATCGCGCACAGCATCCCCGGAAGGACTGCACTCGGTGTTGGCGGCGGACAAAAATTTCCTCGGCACCTGTATCCTTTCCCACCTGGTAACCTTCGCCGATTACATACAGTCTGGAGATCGCGAGGCTGCTGAAGAGCAATTGAACAAGATGAAAAAGTTGCTCGATTACGAAGAGTCGTTCTTCCCGCCAACGGTATTTGGCGAAGAAGTGGAACTGGCGCTTCGCCCTTATTTCGAGCAAAGTCAGATGAAGCGCTCGGCTATGGCTGCGGGAGTTCGTGTGCCATTGTTTATCCAGGGCAAAGGCAGTGGCGAGCATAGCAGCGTATTGGCTTTCGATGGGGTATTGGCCAAAACACCGCTCCCGAGTTATGAATGGGAGGAAAAACTGGGGAACTACTTCAAGCAGCAGGGGATTTCGTTTGTGCCGGTGCTTTCAGCGCAATGGTGGCGGAGCCCGAAGCAAGAGGCGAGGAAGTTGGCGAGTAGGTTATTGACGATGGGGGAGTAGTCGAACTTCGTTTTTCAGAGATGATCCACCGTCATTCCTTCGTCAAATCTTATTTTGGACTACTCCGCAAAGTGGTATAACAACCATTTTTGCCCCATGTATTACCTGCTCTTTATTCACTCTGCCTTGCGCTGGCTTGTCCTGCTATCCATACTCTGGGTACTTATCAGGGCGGTGAAAGGATTCTTTTTCAAGGAGTCTTTCCAAAGGAGCGACCATATACTCGTAAGTTCGGCTTCAGGTTTTGCCCAATTGCAATTGCTGGTGGGCTTTGCGCTTTATTTCTATAGTCCCGTAGCACAGGGCTTTTGGGAAAATCGGTCCTTTGAATGGAGTGATTCCTTTTTTTCGGGATCCTGCATTTTCTTTTGATGACGGTGGCTATTACGCTTATAAGCATCGGCTCTTCGCTCGCCAAACGCGATTCAGAGGACCGCAAGAGATTTAAAGCGCTGTTCATTTATTATTCCCTTGCTTTGCTGATTATCCTGGTGGCCATTCCCTGGCCGTTTTCGCCTTTGGCTCAACGCCCTTATTTACCATAATGTCACCGCTACGCGGTTTTTTTTGAAACATCCCAAAGTCACGTTATTCGCACTAATAAATGCTAAAATTTCTGACCACCACCCTTGGCCGTTTGCGGCTCATCGCCTTCATCGAGGGCGTTTCTTATTTGATTTTGCTGTTTGTGGCCATGCCGCTCAAATATATGTACGATGAACCACAGGCCGTGCGCACGGTAGGCTCGATACATGGCTTCCTATTTGTCGCGTACGTGCTACTGGTGTTTTTGACCAAAATCGAACACCGCTGGGACTGGGCGAAAACGCGGCTTTTGCTCCTGATTTCGCTGATCCCTTTTGGCAATTTTTATGCGGATCGTAAGTGGTTAGCGCCTGATAGTCAATAAGATGGGAACACGGATGACACGGATGGGACACGGATTCCTATATGCGGGGTCGTAAGACCCACGTATGGCAAATCCGTGTCTAATCCGCGTCATCCGTGTTCCAGAAATTCGTGTGGCGGGATTAACGCAAAGTCCATCGCATCCCCAGCAACACCCGCTGCCGCTGCATCGGAGCATAATTGTAATTCGGATCAAAAGTCAACCCATGGGGATTGTCTACGTCAATTTGCTTGTCAAACGGATCGAAGGCGCGCAAGATGACCTCTTCTCTTGGGAAAACCCAAACAGGTTTTTTACGCCAGCGTATAATTCCAAACCATTTTTCAGGGGTTTGGTGAATTGAATATTGTGAATGGAAAACCAAGGCGATTGCTCCGAACGTGGATCATTTGGTAACACCGGAAGTCGCATAGGGCTATTCAGATTTCCGGTATAGTCTATACTCAATCCCCACTTCGGGATGATATAACTCATCGTCCAGGTGCCGGAAAAAGGCGGGGCGAACAGCTGTTGCAATCGCTCGCCATTATCAATTCGATACACGTCCATCGCGGTTGCTCCCGCAATGATTTTCAGCCCATTGAGAAAGTTGAAGTCCAGGTTGAGGGAGACGCCTGTGGAGATGCCATAGCCGTCCAGATTGGCAAAAATGATTTTGTTCGGGTCGGTATTGAAGTCCGGCAGGATCTGATTGCTGAAATGGGTAAAAAACAGCGAGCCATCCAATCCGATAAACCCTGCTCTTTTAGGGAAAAATTTGCGGACGTAATTCAAATTGGCATTCCAGGAGCGTTCGGGCAATAGATTTTCTGCAATCACGATCTCCCGTGCACCAGTCAAGGCCGCGTGGTCTTCCGTAAAAATATTCGCAACCCGGTAGCCTGACCCTGCCGTGAACCGCAAAATGTGCTGCGGATCCCGTGCCCATTTCCAGCTGATACGAGGAGTGAGAATACTTCCATGAACGGAATTGTAATCGTAACGCAAGCCGAGCAGCAAGATGTTTTTATCGTTCAGGGCGATTTCATCTTGCAAGAAAATGCCGGAAGCCAGACGCTTTGAAGGCAGGTTTTCCAGGCCATTGATGGAGGAGGTGGCAGGCGTATTGTCGTCATATTTCGTATAGCGTAGGGCGGCGCCAAGCAACGCATCATGCCGGGATCCAAACGGTAAATCGGTGGTGAGCTGGCCAAAAGCGACGGCTTGTTTCCCGAGGTAAACGTTGGTGCCATACACCGAGTTTTGATCGTGCAGGTTCCAGGATGCATCCAACATCACGCGGCGCTTTCTGACCGGGATCTGGTATTTTCCTAAAAATTCAATGCGGTCGGTGTAGATGCTTTCGCCATAGATGCTGTCGGTGCCACGCCATTCGGGTGTCCAGTTCATTTCGCCGCCCCAACGATCTTCGTACACATATCGGGCTGCAAGGGAGGCAATCCGGTCATTTTTTCGTTTGAAATTCCACTTGTTGAACACAGAAATACGGTCTTGCTGTGTCACGTCTGTAAAATTATCATTGTTGATATCCAGACGATTGTGAAAGTTGAAATAGTTGATTCCCAATAAACTATGGGTATTTCCCAGACGGCCAGCCATTGCCAGATCTACATTCAATTCCTCATTTGAGGTAGCAAACACATCTGCAAAAAATCGCGGCGCGGTCAGTGCACTTTTAGTGATCACATTGACCATACCGCCTACGGCTTCCGAACCGTAGAGCGTGCTCGCGGGGCCTTTCACCACTTCTATACGCTCGACCATCCCATTGGGGATTCCACTCAGACCATATACTGTAGACAGACCACTCACGATGGGCATGCCATCAATCGTGACCATGGTGTAGGGGCCTTCCATGCCGTTGATGTGGATATCGCCAGTGTTACAAACGTTGCAATTGAGTTGCGGGCGCACCCCGTTCACGACGGTCAGGGCTTCAAAAAAGGTCGGCGTTGCGTTTTTTTGGAAAAATCGCGGCGTGTAAACCTCTACCGGGATGGGAGAAGCATCTTTCGCTACTTCTTTCATCGTTGCAGAGATCACCACCGTGCCGAGTTCATTTTCGGAAGGTTCGAGGAGTATGATTTGCTCTGGGGACTTGCTGTTGATTTTGCCCACCCAGGGATTGTATCCAATACAGCGGATGTTTACTGGACCTGTTCCTTGCGGGATTTTGATTGAAATTGAAATTTACCCAAGATGGCGTATGAAGGGCGCCTCCCGACCTGTCGGCGGTGCTTACGGTGGCTGCCATAATAGGCTCTCGGGTGATGGCGTCAAGTACTTTTCCGTGAAAAATGGATTGGGCCTGAGCGAAAAAAGGCCCATAAATGGCCAAGAAAAGCAGTAAAAATAGGGACTTATTCATATTGACCGACCTTGCAATAAATTTTGGATACCAAAAACTTACTGCAAAGGTAGGTTAATTTTATTTTTAGACAAGACTAAAAATTATTTTTAAGTAACCCATTTATCTATTAGTGCCCGAAGCAGTTTGACTTCGATGGGTTTGGTGAGGTAGTCGTCCAAACCTGATTGGAGGCATTTTTCTCGCTCCTCTGATGTAGCGTTTGCGGTTAGCGCAATGATAGGGGTGCTTAAACCATTGGCTCTCAAAGCTTTGGTGGCAGCGAAGCCGTCCATACGCGGCATTTTGATGTCCATGAAAATCAGGTCAAAGGCCTCGGACATGGCTTTTTCAATGGCTTCAATGCCGTTTTCAGCAAGGGTGATTTGCGGATTTTCCATAAGTTGCTGGAGCAATTCAGTGGCCAGCATTTGATTGAACTGATTGTCCTCAACCAGCAAGATTTTACGAGAAAGTAATTTTTACAATGTTTCCGCTGCCGAAGATTCCACGTTTTTGGGCAGCTCAGCCAGGCCAACAGGAAGTAGCACATGAAACACAGAACCTTGTCCAACAGTGCTTTCCGCTTCCATCCTCCCCCCCTGCAATTCGACCAATTGTTTGGAGATGGCAAGGCCAAGCCCTGTGCCGCTATGTTGGAGGTGGGTGTTTTCGCCAGCCTGTTTGAAAGCTTCGAAAATGAGCGGCAATTCCTCCTGGGAGATGCCGATGCCCGTGTCTTGAATGGAAAACCGGAGCAGCACTTGTCCCTCGGCGAGCTGTTCTTCAACTTTAGCGTTGAGCGTTACACTGCCATGTTCGGTAAATTTGACCGCGTTGCTCAACAGGTTCAGCAGGATTTGACTAAGGCGGCCCGGGTCGGCCAAAATGCCTTGTGGAAGATCATCAGAACAACGAAGCTCGAGCGCCAATTTTTTTTGATTGGCCGGGAAACGAACCATACCGATTTGGCGGCGGAGCAACTCTGGCAGGTTAAAAGGCCGGGCTTGAAAATCAATTTTACCAGCTTCAATTTTGGAAAAATCCAGAATCTCGTTGATAAGCGTCAACAGGTTTTGGGAGGCGTGACTCACGATTTGGGCGTGTTCGCGCTCCTTGGGCGGGAGCTCCGAAGCCGCGATAAGTTCCGACATGCCGATAATCGTATTTAGCGGCGTTCGGATTTCGTGGCTCATATTTGACAGAAATACGCTTTTAAAGCGGTTAGCCTCTTCCAAACGGATGTTTTGGGCTTCGATTTCGGCGCCCTGCTGTTCGATTTTTTTGCTGGCTCTTGTTCTCAGTAAATAGAGCCTGAGTAGCAAAAATGCAATCAAGGCCAGCCCGGCCAATCCCGCCAAAAGGGCGTACCGCAATTTTTTTTCACTTTCGGCTTCTATTTCCCGGCGTTGATTCACCGCATTGAGTGCCTCGATTTCACGTTGCTTTTCTCGGGCTTCGGTATTTTGCCCTTGAATTTTTACTTCCTGTACCTCCAACTGTAAGGCTATATTCTCATTGGTCTGTTCGAGCAACAAGGCTTTTTCCCGGGCACGCTCAGCATTCATTTTGGCCTGACGCAAGGCCACATCACTGCGAAGGATTTCGATTTCCCGACCTTTTGCTTCGGCGTTGAGTTCACTGATAGCGTGCTCCTTTTTTTCGGTCTCGAACTTGACCTGCAGCTCGGCGATCTGGCGGCTTTTTTCGGTGTTGAAGAGCGAATCATTGTACACCCGGTTCAGTCCGTTGAAGTGGAAAGCGCGCAGGAAAAAACTGTCTTTGAGGGCTGGACTTGAAGTTTTTTTCGCACGCTCAAGATAGATATCCTGCAATGTCAGGTAGGCATCCTGAATGATGACCTTATGCTGCCCTTTCAAACCTGTTTCGAGCGCTTCCTGGGCGTATTTCTCGGCAGCGGCATCATCCTTGCTCCGGGTTGCCAAAAATGACATGGAAAGAAGGTGATCTCCGTAGCGCATCAGGTCTTTATCACGGAGAAAGGCGACTCGTGCTTTTTCAGCATAATACAGGGCTTGAGGGATACTGTCCATTTCGCCGTAAATGGCTGAAAGTGTGGATAATACCTGTGCTTCAAATTCCTGAAGCCCTTTTTCACGAATAATTTTTTCAGCCTTATAGGTTTGCGCAAGCCCTTCTTTCAGGTTGCCGGTATTGCTGTAAATGGCACCCATATTGCCATAAACCATCATCAAACCTGGGGTGTCATCCGCCCGCAAAAAAGCCTGTTCCGCTTGCATGAAAAACTCAGTCGCTTTGTCGGGTTCATTCAAATACCCGCTGTACACAGTACCTAAGCCAATCAGCGCATGTCCAACCTGACCATAATGGCCTATTTGTTCTGCTTTTTCCCGTGATTCATGGTAAAATCGAATGGCTTCGGGGAAATTGCCACGGCGTTTGTGGTAGTTGCCGTGTAGGAAACAAACCCGGGCGCGAGCGAGCAGGAAGGAATTTTTACTCGACCATCGGCCTGGTACATAGTCTTGTGTGATGCGCAGACTTTCCCGCAATTTATCTTCCGCCTGCGCCATGCCAAAGCGGATGTATTGGCCAGCCAACTGATTCAGGTATTGTATCCGGGCGGAGTCGGTGCTGGCCTTGCGGACCTCGCGTTCCAATGAATCCAGCAACGCCATATTTTGGCCGTTTGCCTGGGCGAGGCAAATGCCCAGCAAAAAGAGCAGTACCAGTAGACGGTAATTATGAAACATGGCGCGGTGCTTCGTTTGGTGTTGCAAGGTAGCAAACCCCCGAATACAATATTTGCCGGAGTTGTATCCTGAAAAAAACAAAGGCCTGTTGAACCACGAAAAGCACCAAAATCAAACCAGGTGAAGTCATGCCAGTAAGTGCTTCCAGCAACCAATAAAATCCCAGCAAAGCGATTTGCACGGCCGCAAAACCAAACATTAATATCAGGAAACCTGCTTTGTTTTTACGGAAAATGGCCCATCCTTTTTTTATGCAGGAGGCTGTCGAAGCATCTGTTTTGATCTTTACGAAACGGCTGATTACCGACCAAATAAACAGCAGCGCCAAACCAACCAGATAAATTACCATCAGGCTCAATGCCAGCCATACCGTGTACTTTTCAGAAGAAAAATATTGAAGCGAAGGCTCCATAAACAGTAACATTGGCAACCAAATCGCCATGGTCCAAACGAGAATGAGTATTAGAAATATAAAACTGATCTTCAAAAATGCGAAGAAGTACTCGGCGCCCCCCTGCAAGAATGCACGGGCTTTTGTCTGTTCCGTTCCTGCGCAATACAGCATACCAGCATTTATAAATACCGAAAAAATAAGCCAAACTAGCAATAACCAGCGCAACTGACCAATCAAGGGGGTAATGGACGCTCCATGTACCTTCAGAAAATCAGTCAGCACGGTATGGTCGTATTGTGCGAGCAATTTGTTGATTTCCAATGAGTTCCCAATCGAAGATTCCAACACGCTGTGTGCCTGCATTCCCAGGGTCATGGCCAGACACAGCTGTATAAAATAGATGATGGCCGCAATGCGCCATTGTCGCAAGCCAAGGGAAAAACTTATTGAAAAAACGTTTTGTCTATTCGTCATGTATCAATTCAGATGGCTGCGACTGCGTAGGATTTTTGACAGCTCCGCTAAACTGATGGTTTGCATCAGATTTTGTATCCAAAAAATGGCTTTTACGGCATATTTCCAAAGGGCCGTTTTTTCGGGTTGAAGCGTCATGCTGTTGTTGTTCTGGTCAATATCCAGGGCAATTTTGTGCTGCGGGTCAATCTGGGCTGAAACGATTTTCAGGTTTCCAGTAAACTCAAAAGTCTTTGAGCCTTCTGTGCCCGACCAGTGCATGGTTTGGGTGCTCCCATCTTCAAAAGTCACCAAAAGCTCCACTGGAAAAACCCAGTCGCCTTTGCGCTGTATTTCCACTTTGGAAAGGGTGGGGGAGTGGCCTCCACCGTTTTCATAGGTAAATGCCGAGTGACTGTTCCCAAAAACACCCTGCGGGGCGGGCAATTTTTCATTGGAAATACGAACAACAGCATAGTCCAACACGAGCGCACTGTAAATGCTTTTTTCAAACAAATCATAGACTTGAGCGGCCATTACTGTATCCTGATTGGTCAATGCATCCCAACCGGTCCACTCCAGTGCTCAATCCCTCTTTTAAAACAGCCATAAAATCACCCCCTTTTGGGTGTCGGAATTTCCAGCGTTCAAAATAGGTCTGAATGATTTGATCCATTTTTTCAGTGCCGATGAGCGCCTCCACGGTTCGCAGTGCCGTTGCTGTCTTGCTGTAAATCAAGGCTTTAAAATTCGCGTCTGTAAAATCCCAACCTGGCCGAGCCACAGTGCCTTCGCGGGGATTGGCCATGGTTGTGTACTCCAATCGGGTAAGTTCGCGGTTGTCAAAACGATAACCGAACACATCCACCAGCGACTGCTTTTCACCAAAAGCGGCATCAATGATCCGGTCTTCAAAATAGGTGACAATGCCCTCGTCGAGCCAGGCCTCTTCCTTTTCGTTGGAGGCTACCATGCCCATAAAGTATTGATGTACAAACTCATGGACCACCAATGACTCGGTGACCCTGATATTCGAGGGCATTCCATAAAAAGTGCCAACGGTAATCAGCGTTGGGTATTCCATCAGACCAGAGCGCAGCCCGTGGAAAGGTGGATCCACAACCGTGATACTGGGATATGGGTATTTGCCAACGTGTTTATCCAAATATTCGAGCGCAAATTTTAGCGCATGTAGGTACCGCGGCCCGAGGTAGGCGTGTTCAGGGGCAATCAAAAGCCGGATTTGGACATTTTGCCATTGCTCTTCCTGCACAGTAAAATGCGGATACACCGACCATGCGAAATCAATGACATCCTCCACATGAAAATGCCGCGTAGTGGTGCCGTTGCTATTGATTTTCTCACTGACCAGACAGCCCGAAGCGCCCATCACAAATTTTTTGTCGGCGGTGATATGCACATCATACACGCCAAAATCTGCATAAAATTCAGTGTGGCGATGAAACTGGTGGCAGTTCCAGGCCCAGTTTCCCGAAGTATTTTGTTCAAAAACACCCAATTGCGGGAACCAGTGACAAAACAGGTAAAAATCCTTGCTGTATCCGGCTCTTGCTATGGTTTTAGGCATTTGAGCGCGCCATTTCAGGTGGAAAACCCCGGTTTCGCCTGGAAGGATTGGTTTGTCCAGGCTTACTTCTACTACGGATTGGTCTGCCTTGTTTCCATCATCGGGCTGGACGAAGCGCATTTGAGTGCTTAAGTCGCCGCCGCCTTCCTGCTCAATTTTTTCAATGTCTACCCAGCCCCATTCATTTTGCTTGCGGTTGAGAAAACTTTGTCCAAAAATTTGAGCCGTACCCTTTAAAAAAGTGGATTCTGTGTTTTTGAACGCATTGAGATACAGGTACATCCGAAGTTCACGCAGCGGAACCGGCGATTGGTTGCTGAAGCGGATGGTTTGAGTAGCTTCAATGGTTTTGTTGTGATCGTCAAGTGTCACATAAATCTCATAATTCGCTGGGCGGGCGCTGAGCGGCTTCGGAAAAAACGGGTCGCACTGGGCGGTCCCGGTTTTTGGGGTGAAAAACAGAAGAAATAAGAGAGAAAAACTGCGAATTACGCCGTCCATGCTGCTGTAAATTGATTGTCCACAAAGAAAGGGAGAATTATGGCTTTTCGGGACGGATTTATTTCACACAAAGGCACCACGACACAACGTTTGGGAGGTTCATCGTTGTGTCGTTGTGGCGTTGTGTGAAATTACTAAGCTTGATCGCTAATATCGGATAGGCCAATTTTTATTAACTCCCGACTTTAAAGTCATAACTTTGTGGCATGGAATGGAAAAACTACCCTTACCAATTCGATGGCCTGGAGCAATACCTTTCCAGAATTCAGGCGAAAAAATCCAAATTAGATGCTTTGCGTCCGCTCCCCGCAGCGGCTTTGCACAATATCAAGAACAGCCTGACCCTGGAATGGACTTATAATTCCAACAGCATCGAAGGAAATACCCTCACGCTTCAGGAGACCAAAATGGTTATTGAGGATGGCTTGACCATTCGCGGGAAATCATTGCGGGAACACTTTGAAGCCGTGAACCACCAGGAAGCCATAGAGTTTGTCGAGCAATTGGTTGATGATCAATATGTTATGAAGGCAAGCGATATTTTGAGCGTACATGCCCTGGTGCTGCAAAAGATAGAAAAGGAATTTGCCGGAAGGTATCGAAACGCGGGCGTCCGCATATCCGGCGCCAATTTTACACCCCCCAATGCGCTCAAAGTGGATGCCCTGATGGAAGCATTGATTGATTGGGTCAATGATGCCACAAACCCTTTGGACACAGTGATCAAAGCGAGCATTTTCCATCACCGCTTTGTTTGGATTCACCCTTTTTTTGACGGGAATGGTCGTACGGTTCGCCTTTTTTTCAATCTGTTGTTGATGAAGGCGGGCTATCCACCAGCCATTATCCTGAAAAATGACCGAAAAAAGTACTACGATAGCCTAAACAAAGCCAACCAAGGCGACTATGGCAAAATATTGCTCTTGGTGCTGCAGGCTTTGGAACGGTCTTTGGATATTTATTTGAGCAATTTCACCAATACCTACGAGGACTATCAATCCATAACCGACATCGTGAGCGAGCCGGATGTTCCTTACAATCAGGAATACGTTAGTTTGCTGGCGAGGCGGGGGAAAATTGATGCTTTTAAGGAAGGCAGAAATTGGCTGACTTCAAAGGATGCCGTATTAGAATATATGAAGTTGCGTCAAAGGAAAAGAGATAAAAAGGTAGTCGGCTAAGCCACTACATTTGCCGCCAAAATTCAATCTAACATTCAATCACCATGAAAAAAATCCTGTTCACCCTATTGGCTTTGTTGCCTATCACTTTCGTTTTTGCCCAAGAATCAGGCGGCGAAAACTGGATGGTATCCGACGGTTCATTGGAAGGTTTTGTAGTTGGAAATCAGTATTTTACGCTGGTTTCGGATGCCAATTTGCGCGAAAAATCCAACACGCAATCCATGGTCGTCACCAAACTACCCATCGCCACTCCCGTGGAAATTATCAGTGTCAGCACGGATTCGTTTTTGCAGCGCGGTGTAAAGTTGCCCTGGGTACAAGTCCGCACGAAAGCCACAGACAAGCCCGAACAAACGGGCTATCTCTGGGGCGGCTTTCTTGCATTGGCAAGCATTCAAACACCCAACGAAGAATACACACCCAATGCCGGGGTGCAATACCTGACTGGGGTAGCGGCATACAACGAAGAAAAACACCAACTCACCGTGCAAGTGCGCGTGGCAAAAGACAACAAGGAACTTTCCAAATGTGAGTTTACAACCAACGGTGATCTGTCATATTACCCCAGCTTCGAGGTAAGTTTTGAACCTTTTCAAAAGGTCAAAGCTGTGCTGTCGGTCAATTATTACTATCCAGCCTGCGGCTATCCATCGGGAAACAACCTTTTGTTCTGGCAGGAAAACAACCAACTTACAAAGGTGCTCGAAACTTCCTCGGTCAGCGACGGCGGGGTGTTTTATGATTCCGAAGAATCCATTTTACCCACCCAGCGTGGTGGCATTGGCGACCACATCGTAGTGACCCACGATCATTCGGAGTTCGAAGAAAAAGACAATGATTTGGTGCGTACCAGCCAGGCATTTGGCGTTACGGTGTACAAATGGAATGGAAATAAGTTGTTGAAAGTGAAGGAGCTTAAGTAAGTGGGCGCAATTAGTTTTTATAAAACACATAGGCACAGTAGGACACAATAGTGCTGAAAATCACAACTATGTGCCCTACTGTGCCTATGTGTTTTATAAATTTATTTTTGCTCAGTTACTTAAAGAATATATTTTTACCTGCAGCCTAAAAAACTTTTGAAAAATCTTACTAGCACGGCCTGGTGCGCACAAGCCGCCCCCGCCCCGCCTCCCCCCGCCCCCCACACGGTCGACCCAATGGGAATGAAATATCAAAATCAATTTCCCGCCAGGATCAATAGCCGTTTTATCTGAAGGCTCGTGGTGGAGTTTGAGTTGGACGGTTCCGTTGGAAACATCACCCGCATCCCAGAGAGTCTCCAGGTTGAAAGGGTTTCCGTTGCTATCAAAGTCATTGGGTTTGATCACCATATCTGCCCCTGAAACCTTGAAACTGAAGAGGTGTACACTGCTTTCAGCTTCAATTTCTTCCGTTAAATCCACCACAGGGCTTTGCGTTTCGTCATAAACATGGATGTGGCAATTGATGTCGCCCGTAAGTGATGGCAGAACGATTTCATCAATCGAATCCCATACCCCGTCTCCGTTGGTTTCTCTGGCTTCAAACTCCTGATCAAATCCTGGGGCCGTAAAGTGCAATACGACTTTGGTGATATTTTCAGCGGACGTTTTATCGTCCTTTTTGCAACTGGCGAAAGCGAGTAAGGCTATGCCTATTGCGATAAAAATGGATGTGTGCTTCATCTTTTTGTGTTTTAAAGATATGAATGAAATTAAAAACAGATGCAGCACAAAGTAAGTTAGAAAGCCACACAAGGCCGCAACGTCACAACGATTTATCAAAGCGTTGTCCCGTCTTGGCGTTGTGTGGCAAAATGCCTGTTCTGGAAGTTACAAATCCTTTACAGTGTCATTTCTTCCCCTTCAATTTGCATGCATCGTTATGCGAATTTTTTCTTCGTCGAAAGTCGACTCATACACTAGTTTGCCCTTGCTCAGTTCTACAATCGTACCCACATCGGTGGAGCTGTCATCGGATAGCGACAGTTTTTTCCCGTCCTCGCTGATGCTCCAGCTTCCCTCTGCAATTTGCGGATCATCAGGATCACATTTGGCCGTTCCTTCATTGACGGTAAAGGATTGGTCGGTTTTGAATGCAAAGCAGTTGTCGGCGGCGCAATCATCTATTGAAACGGCCACCCAGATGTTGTTAGCCGTATCATACCCTTCTAAAAGAACCATTTGCCAGCACGAGCCGGTCGTCAATAATTCAGTTGGCGTGGGATTGTCTTTTTTACAGCCAATAACAGACAATGCACCGACGAAAAGAACAGAGGCAACGATTTTAAGTGAGATTCTCATTTTAAAAGTGTTTAAATGTTTGTGAAAAATGATTTTTGTTGGGCTTTTCAATGGCAACCGACGTGTCAAAAAGCATCTTAATAACCCGTTAGCAGCATTGAACGCACTCAACAGGCACAAACATCAAGGGGCACTTTAAAATAATTTTGGGGCTAAGTATGAAAAACCGCAATTGTTGTACAAACAACTGATTGCGACGAATATGAGTGCTGTGTCACTTCCGCATTCTTCGGCAAATGAAAAAGCAGAGGAGTATGCCCTTAAGGATGTTCCACATAAGCAGACAAAGTGTTTCTTTCCTGAATTATTGAATAATTACAGGGAAAGTCACATCAAAATCTACCTCGCCTCCAGGATCAAGAGCGTTTTTATCTGTTGGCTCATGAATTAGTTTAATCTGAACCGTTCCTGTTGAAGCGGCAGCGCTTGTCCATTCGGAGTCAATACCAAAAGGGTTGCCATCGTCGTCGAGGTTGAGACCGCTGACCACCAAATTTGCTCCGCTGATTTTATAAACGAATAGGTGCTCCGTATTTTCCGCTTCGATTTCATCGTTAATTTCCGTTTCGCCATCGTAAACATGTACATGGACATGGAACGTGGTGTTGGCGGGTATGTTAATACTAGGGATGTTATTCCAGATGCCATCGCCTTCTAAATCTTCCGCCTCAAACTCCTGATTGAATGAAGAGCCATTGGTTCCGGTCAGATTTACCGCTACTTTCGTAATCAATTCTTGTGGTGTTGGATCATCTTTTTTGTCACACCCAACGGTGAAAAATGAAGCCATTGTGGCAAGGAGAAGCAGGAATGTTGGGACACGCATTTTTGTGTTGAACATAATGTGAAAATTTAATGGTTAGAAGTTGAAAGTTGGGATCTTAAAAATCAGTGTTCGGTTAATCATTTGATAATCATTGCCTTAGGCCGTTTTCTTCAGCCGCCAAAAGTCCATTTTGCCCGCAGTCCAACATTCAGGCCCGGCGCATCCACGAAATACCGGAAGAGATCGAGGTACTCCCGGTAGCGGATATTGCCCAGGTTTTGAACATTCAGCCCCACTTCAAGCAATTGTTCCTTGTTTGAGATGCCAGTTTTTCGGAAACCTTTAAATCGGAAAGTATGCGCCGCATCCAGGCTGAATGTGGTGAATGTAGCCGGGGCATCCTTGGTCAATCCTTCTTCGGGAATGCGGGTTTGTCGCAATGTGGTGCTTGCCAACAATCGGACAAAGGTTTCGCCGGCGGTTACCGCCCTGTTCTGTTTGTCGGCGGCTGCTCTGGAATAGGTCGTCTTTTTACCCAACGTCCATTTCAAACCATATTGATATCGGTCGGCAGGCATCAAAGGCAGCCAATCCCGATAGGTGACACCTTCCGCTGAGCCGCTTTTTTGCGCATTTCTAAACCCACGCAGGATGGAGAATCGGCTTTCTGCTGCTAATTTTGGCAGCAAATTCACCGAAAAACTGGCATCCAATCCTTGCAATACCGCATTATCCTGCTGATAAAAATAGGCCGGAAACGGCCCGCGAATGGTTATCACAATACTGTCGCGGGGTTGGTTCAGATAAATGAAGTCCTCGACCCGATTGTGGTAAAGTGTAACTACCGCATGGGCAAGGCTGGATTCCCAATGCATACTCACATTGGTGTTCCAGGCTTTTTCAGCGCCTAAATTGGGATTGCCTTGCTCATACGTTCCTGCTCCGTGGTGTACACCGCGCGCAAACAATTCATTGACATGCGGAGGCCTCCAGGCATACCCGGTATTCAATTTCGCAGTCAACGCTTTTGTGATATGGTAGATCGCCCCCATGGTCCCCGAAACATTGCCGAAGGATAGCCGCTGGTCCAGATTTGCATTTCCATTGCCTTCTGTTGTAATGTGGTTCCAACGGTAATCATAGCGTGCGCCTACCTCAAATTCCCAGGGATTTGGATATCTGCGCCAACGTTCCGTGGCCCACAAAGCGCCACCAAAACCGAGATAATCTGGAATAAAACCGCCCCGGCTGACATAATTCAATTGCTGCGACGCCTGTACGCCAAGCCCTCCCTGCCAATGGCGAATGGGCACATGTTCCAGGGCGATATCGAGGGTGTTGCTCCACAATTTAAAGCTTACTTGCGCCTGGTCTCCTGCGGTCACATTTGCTCTTCCGCGATCGTATTCGCGGCGTTGGTTGTATTGAAAACTGTATTGCCCCGACAGTTTCCATAACTCATTCAGCCGGAATATACCCTTGTATTTCAAGACATTGTGTTGTACTTGCTGTCGCGGGCGATCCAGTTGATAGGTGAAATAATCCAGGTTGTTGCGCGGCATTTCGCTTTGAATGGCCAAAAGCAGGTCATCAACACTTCCAGTATGTGCGGCTCTTAGAATGGAAAAACCCTGGCTGAACTGTGTAGTGCTCAGGGTGTGGTGCCAGCGTTCGCGCTTCCAATCCGCGATGGCGGAAAAATTGAATTCCCGAGCGGCGGTATTGCCCAGCCAATAGTCGGGCGCACGAAGATTACCGCTGCGTTTAACGGTTCCCTGCAAACGGAAGCTCAGATTGCCCCGTTGGGGTTTCCAGTCCATGCTCCCGGAGGCCACGCCGCCATAACCATTGGAGAATCCGCCGAGACTGGCCCAGCCATTGATGCCCGTTGTTTCGCGGAGCGGAGCGGGTTCGAGCACCACGGCTCCAGCCATCGCTCCTACGCCGTAGCGTACCCCGGCAGCCCCTTTTACAACGGTAATTTTATCGGCAGCGAAAGGGTCAATTTCTGGAGCGTGGTCATTGCCCCACTGCTGACTTTGAAGGGTTACGCCATCCGTTACGATGGCAATGCGATTGCTGTGAAGCCCTTGAATAACAGGTTTTGCTACCACACCACCAGAACTTAAAAGGCTCACGCCTGGTATTTTTCGCAGGGTTTCGCTAAAATTCAAGCCCTTCGAAGACTCCAAATCAACCCTTTCCACCACCAATTCTGACTGGGTAGCGGGCGGCGCAAGTGCTTTTTCTTTAATCACCACCTCGTTCAAAATGGCATCATGTGTCAAATGAAAATCCATTTGGGTGTTCTCCGTAAGTTGCACGATTTGGGTGAAATGGGCGCATTCAATATGGCGCACTACAATGGTATAGGCCGTCTTTTCGCACAAATCTGGAATGGCAAACCAGCCATTTTCGTCCGTAACCGTGGATTTGCCGAGTTCTTTAATGAATACGCTTGCATAGGCCAATGGCTCATTGTTCTCCAATTCGGTGACGTGACCGCGGAGGGCAAGGTGACAATCTTGGGCATTTAGCCCAAAGCTGCCAACCAGCGAGCAAAAGCCCAGCCATAATCCGGCTTTGCTTTTCAGCATGATAGGTAAAATTGAAAAATTGGAAATCCCCGAATTGGTAAACCCGGGAGTGAACCACAAGCCTGATCCTAAATAGATTGGATCAAACTCAAGTATTTGGTCCAGTTAACCAGTTTACCCGCCGAAGTTTTAACGTAGGCGGGTCACTAATCAACCAATCACCAAAACGGGTGGTCCCCGGTGCATCGAAACATCGCAGGTTTCTTTTGAAAACACGGGTGTGTTGTAGAAAACTGGCGATTCGGAATCAGGAAGTTTGGAAAGAAAAACAGGCAACGAAGGCAAGTAAAAACGGCTCCGTTACTGATACGACAAAAGCACAAAGGGAACAATCTTCAACGCCCCAACGCTCGTCGTGAATATGCGCGCTGTTTGGATCGTGCGTGGCTTCGCAAACAGGGTGTTCCTCCTGATGGTGGTGGTGCGACAACAGGACATGCGCCGTTTTCACCGACCATAAAGCCGTGAAAAGCAACATCAGTGCCAACGCGCCGTAGCGCCGATATGTCCAATTTTGTTGCAAAGTGCGCAATTTCAGAATGCGAATGTAACGTATGCTTGGAACTTTAGTTTGTCATTTTTTTCAGATTATTCAAACGCTTCCCAGTTTTCGCCCAGTTCGCTGGGGTGCCAAAAGTGGGTTTTGAAATCTACCACACAATCGTTTTCCACTTTAACGCCTTCATTTTCAAGCAATTCTTGCATGAGGGTTGGTGTTTGGAAATGGTGTCGTCCGCTAAGTTCGCCTTTGCGGTTCACAACACGGTGAGCAGGCACCCCGTCCATTTGGTGGCAATTGTTCAAAGCCCAACCGACCATGCGGGAGGAGCCGAGTGCGATAAAATCGGCAATGGCGCCGTAGTTCGTTACGCGACCGCGCGGCACCTGACGCACCACTGCGTAGACGAGATCGTAGTAGGAAGGCTGCTCTTTCATAGTTTAATGAAACCGCAAAATGTAAAACCATCCTACCGGCAGGCAGGCAGGAAAACCGCAAAATGTAAAACCATTCACATCACATTCAATCCGACGTCTCAATTTTAAATTTTGCGGTTTTCTGTTTTACATTTTGCGGTTTTATTCCTTTACTTTATTTGCCAATCTAACATATTCCTCCCATCCGAGTGTTTCTGGGCGTTTTTCAAAAAAAGGATCGCTCATCAACAAGTCGTTGTCGAAGAAGGGTTTAAGTGTATTCCGCAACATTTTTCGGCGCTGACCAAAGGCCGTTTTTACCATTGTTTTGAAGCGTTTTTCATCGCAGCCAAGCGTGAAATTTTCCTTGCGCGTGAGCCGAATAACGGCGGAGACTACCTTGGGTGGCGGGTTGAAAGAGCCGGGTTCCACGGTAAAAAGATACTCGGTTTTGAAGAATGCCTGTGCCAATACACTCGTAATACCATAGACCCTGGACCCGGGCGGTGATACAATACGATCTGCTACTTCTTTTTGGAACATGCCGACCATTTCTGGTATCTGGTCCCGCCAATCAAGGAGCCGGAAAAGAATTTGTGTGGAGATGTTGTACGGATAGTTCCCGATCAGGCAAAACGATCGTTCGCCAAAGAATGCTGGGGCATCGAAGTCAAGAAAGTCCTTGGGAATCAAGTGTTTCTGAGCAAAATCTGGAAAGTGTTTTCCCAAATATTCCACCATGTCACGGTCGGCTTCCACGGCAAAAGTCTCGTATTCAGGGTGGGCGAGCAGGTATTTGGTGAGCATCCCCATGCCGGGGCCGACTTCTAACACGCAACCTGTTTGGGCGGCTTGCAATAGGCTATCGGCGATGCGTTCGGCGATGAGTTCGTCCTTTAAGAAATGTTGCCCGAAGGATTTTTTTGCGTGCATGATAAAAACCATAAAGAATAAAAAAGAAACCAAGCTACCCCAATCGCATTTTCAAGCGTACACTCTATAAGAAACGAAGCAAAAGCCATGACCTGGAATGCCAAAAACAACAGGTTTTTCCGACCATAATAAATTGGCCAAAAGAAGGCGACGAAACTTAGTGCAAGCCCCAAAAGCCCGGTGCTGGCCAGAATGAAAATGAACTGGTTGTGCGGCAATCGTGGCTCTTGTGAATAATTCGGGAACATCTCTGCCGTGATGCGTTTGGTTTCGAGGAGCAAATCCCCAGCGCCGGTACCAAGGACTGGATTTTGCTGCCAAAGACTCCAGCCAGATTGCAATGAGACCCAACGCACCGCATCCGAATAGAGGTATCCATCATCCTTGGTATTGAAACGATCCCAGTCGTATTTCATGTAAGCGATCCGCATTTTCAGACTTGGGACGGTCTCGGTGGCAACCCATAAGCCTGCTGCGAGAAGGCCCAAGGCGGCCAAGCTAGCGAGCCATCTTTTGCTAATCCAAACATAGCGCAACAAGGCGAAAAGCAAGGCGGCATAGAGTGAAAACAGACCACTCCTTACAGAAAGTACATGTAGAAAAACAAACAGAAACGCGACGGCAGCCAACAGTGCTCTCCGCTCCCAGGCCCTTCGCAACCAAAAACCTTGTTGCCAGAGCCATCCTCCTGAAATGATAGCAGTTGACAAAATAAGGCTAAACCGAACGTGCGAACGGGGAACAGGTATCGGATTGCCTCGGCCCAGCCCTTCAATGATTGTATCAAAATGCCAAAGGAAATTGATTCCAATTGCGATACACAGACCCACCATGAACCATACCAAAAGATACAATACTGATTTCCATTGACGTTCTGAAAGGGTAGGGAGGTTGGCAAAAGCCCAAAAAAGCACCAAAAATGGCAGCCGGGTCTGCACCAGCCGCAGCCAGTATGCTTTATCATCAGACCAAAAAACTGAGTGCCGGGGCTAGCAGCAGCAGTAGTAGCACAAGCAGTTCGCTCCGTTGAAAAAGCCTGCCAAAGGACACTTTCAAAACCTCCCACCAAGTTTGTGCCGAGCGCAGAGAAGCGCCTGGGATCTGGCGTTTCGGACCCACAGGCAAGGTTTCAGCTGTGTGCCACCATGCGGCAAACACGAGGAACCACATGCTGATCGAAAGCAAAAATGGCGAAACCACCATGCTCACTACGAGCAGATTTGCAGACCAGAAAGCCAGTCTGGTGGGAGTAGAAATGGGTTTAAGTATGGATTTGATCAAGATTCAAGATTTCTGCAACAAAGAGTTGTTCGATTTGAAACCTATAAGGTTTTTTAAAACCTTATAGGTTTGGCTGCCGCGCAAAGATAGAAGCCTCCTGCTCGTTTTTTCGGTCGTCAAAACTTTCCAGCTTGTCAACTTTTCAAGACCGTTCGAAGCGGACTTGCTACATTTGTCGCTGTTCCGCTCTACGCACCCGACACATGAGGCACATTGCTACTTTCCTCTTCTTATCTGCTGCTTTTTTTTCGTGCAAAAACGAACCCCGTCCCAGCAGCGACGATCCATCGCTTTTTCGGGAAAAACCCACTTCTGCCACCACCGTTTCTGAGCCGCTCCTGCTTCCCAAAACTGGGGCAGGGAATTTTGAGAGCCTTGTGGCCGACTTTGAAGACAAGGATCGAGGAATTTGGCAAAAACCAGAATTGGTTATTTCTTTCCTCGGCGATATAAAAGACAAAACGGTGGCTGACATCGGAGCCGGAACAGGCTATTTTACATTTCGACTGGTGCCAAAAGCAAAAAAAGTAATTGGTATTGACATAGACCCTCGTTTTATCAATTTTCTCGACAGCGTGAAAGTACGTCTCCCCGCAGTGTACCGTGATCGTTTTGAAAGCCGCCTTGCCGAGTACGATGATCCATTACTCCAACCGGAAGAAGCTGACGATGTGGTCATTGTGAACACCTATGGCTATATCGAAAACCGCGTGGAATACCTCAAAATTCTTCACAAAGGCATCGCCCCAGGCGGTCAATTGCTTATCATTGATTTCAAGAAAAACAACCTGCCAGTAGGCCCGCCCGATGAGTTTAAAGTATCGCTGGCTCAAGTGGAACGAGAACTGAGTGCTGCGGGATTTAAAATTAAAAAAGTTGACAAAGACATGCTGGACTATCAATACATCATTCTTGCAAACAAACCAGCCAAAACGAACGTAGAAAATTAAACCGTCTTTGCCCTTTTTAGCCTTTCTGAAACTCAAGCCTTGGCAGGCAGGCGGGTCATTCACCATCTCACCATCTCACGTCTCTCACCTCAATGCGCGGATCTTTAAAAATTTTTACCTGGCTTGGCATTCCGGTTTTTTTGCACTGGACCTTCGGGCTGATATTTCTCTACATCCTTTGGCACGCACAAAGTGTGGGGCTTGGCACGATCGAAACAGTTTGGCTCACGGCTCTTTTTATGTCCTTGTTCCTGTGCGTTTTGCTCCATGAGTACGGCCATGCTATTGCAGCCCGTCGCTATGGTGTGAAGACCCGCGATATAGTTTTGATGCCCATTGGTGGAGTGGCACGACTGGAGCGTATGCCCGAAAAGCCATTTCATGAATTTGTAGTTGCTATTGCCGGCCCCGCAGTGAATGTGGTTATTGCAGTGGTTTTGTTTGTGATAATAGGCCTTACCGTTGAAGAAGGAAGTTTTGGTGAAATGTTGCTCTCGGCAGTTCAGACAAGAGATATTGGGCCAGAAATCGCAACAGAGTCGGGATACCTGATGTCGCCAACCATGCATTTTTTCATCTACCTGGCTTTTACCAATGTAGTGCTGGTTATTTTCAATATGATTCCTGCTTTCCCGATGGATGGCGGCCGGGTATTCCGGGCCTTGCTTTCCATGTGGCTGGGGCGACCCAAAGCCACGAAGATCGCAGCATGGCTGGGACAGGCAATTGCGTTGATGCTCGTAGCAGCAGGTCTTTGGAGCAGCGACTTCATGCTTAGTATTCTGGGTATTTTCGTCATCTATGCGGCACGTGCAGAGAATGATAATGTGCAAACCGAAGACCTGCTTTCGCGTTACAAAGCCCGCGATGTGATGCGCCCACATTTCACTCATTTGCGCTCCAACGATTGGATGCTTACCGCCATTGAAACGCTCCGACATGGCCTTGAACGCCATTTTCTGGTGTTCGATGTGAATGACCGTCTTGTAGGGATGCTTGAAGAAGACGACATTGTTCGAGCCATGCGAAAGCCTGATGTTACTACTGAAATAAGTCAATACGCACAACGAGCCGAGATTGTTCATGTAGAAGATTCGCTCGTGAAGGTCAGCAGTTTGATCCGTCAGCGCGGTTTTGGCATTGTTGGGGTGGCCGACGAATCGGGAGCGTTGCTTGGGGTAATTGACGAAGCAGGGATGGTTTATTTTGTAAGGATGGAGGAGGGGAAGTAATTTGTAAAAAGACTCTGCGTCTCCGCGCCTCTGCGGTTTATTTGTCTAGGTCCATAAATGGCTAAGTTTGGCCTGATAATATCTGTTACGCCTAGTATCTCTAACCTTTGATTTCATGAAAAAAGTCTGGGAATTGTTACTCAGATATAGTCCATATCTTCTCTCTGGTATGGTCTTGCTGGCCTTGATCTGGCTCAATGGTAATCAGGATGATCCAGCTATTTCTCCTCCAGCCCCAGCCCCGCAACCAGCCTTGGTAGAACTTGAAAAAGAGGTTCACACCTACGCCGATTCCACCACTAAGACCTCCAGTGCTGATCAGGATCGCAGGGTGAGGTTAGTAGATCTTGAAAAAGAGGTTTACTACTACGCCGAATCCAATAAAGCACTCATTGCTGATCAAGATGGCATGGTGACGCTTAAAACAGCATCTGATACAGGCGCCATTCGTGTAAAGATTGATAGTGTCAGGGCGCTTGATCCCAATGGAGACTGGGAAGATGAAGTGTTTCCAAAAGCAGTTTTTGGGTATAAAAACCTCCGTTTTCTGGGGATTGGCATGCGGGGGTTCAAAACAATTCCAGCGGGGATTTCTCAACTTAAATATTTGGAAGAGATTGATTTTCAACATGGTAGTATTGAAACACTACCCGATGATTTTTGTCAATTGAGAAACTTACGCAACGCTATTTTTCTGTTTTCTAACTTGAAAGAACTCCCCGAATGCATTGGGGACTTGGAAAACCTTGAATACCTCCATCTTGGCCACACCTACATCACACGCTTCCCAGAAAGCATGAAAAATTTGAAAAAGCTGAAGATCGTATTGATTCAACAATCTCCAGATAAACCTCATATTTCGGAGTCAGAATACTTGAAATTGAAATCGTGGTTGCCAAAGTGTGGAATCCATTATGAATTGAGAAATGGGATTGAGCAGATTTAAAATCACCCCTAAAACAAAATCGCCCGGTTGCTTAGACCGGGCGATTTTGTTTGAAAAACGTTGAAATTGTTAGGTTAGTTGCCAGCAGATGAACTGGTACCACCAAACATCAAGTTCACACCAAACATGAAGCCGCTGTTGAACTTCAAAAACTGAGGCTCTTCGTTTTCAAAATAGAAGAGGGGGGCTAAATCAACGCCATTGTTGTTGGCGCTAAACCCAACCTCAGATGTTTTGACTTTGTAGTCAGAGTCCTCGGCATCTTCAACAGTAGTTTGGGAGAATCCTAAACGCCCAAAAGATGCTTCAAAAGACAACATGTCATTGATGAAAAAAATCACCCCTGGGCGTAGGCCGATGTTGATACCTGCGTATTTCGCCAGATCGTCCCCATCTTCCTCGCTTTTACCAAAGGAGAACCCAGCTTGTCCTTCTACCCAAACTCCAAAGTTTTCGGTGGGCTTTTTGATGTAGCGGATGAATGGGCTTACGGTGGTAACGCTTGATTTGAATTCATAATCGAATTCTTCCTCTTCGGCCTTAAGGGAAGATATTCCTACATCCAAGCCTGCCCAAAAATCACCAAAGGCAAAACCAAAACGAGGAATCAAGGTCAAATTGGTAAGTTTGATTTCGGATTCGTCTCCATCAAAGTCATAGACTTGTTTTTGAGAAGAAAAGCCGATGTTGCCACCCAAGATAAACTGGGCTTGTGTCATGGTTAAGCACGCAAAAAAGAAGATTGCGGAAAGCGTAAGGAACTTTTTCATACAATAAAAATTTTGGTTAGAGAATGAATTTGATTGCAAACATAACTTTCGAAGATGTTTTTGCAAATTTTTTATTTCATGTTTTTCAATGGAAAATTTTATTTCCGCTTCAATAATGCTCGAAAAGACTTGACACGCTTGGACAGCTGGTTTAGCGTTTTACTTTTGCACTGAAAAAAATCGTTTTCCTTTGAGTCCAGCTTTCTTCGTCGACCTTTCTGTTGGTTCTGTTTTGGCACTCGTGATGTTCGGCGTGGGCTTATCACTCACTTTTACTGACTTCATGCGCGTGGTGCGGCATCCCCGTGCTTTCTTTACCGCGCTGACGGTCCAGATGCTTGCGCTGCCAACCATTGCGTTTATTATCGCGCTCTTGTTGCCCGTCCCAGCAGAAATAAAAGTTGGATTTATCATTCTTGCAGCCAGTCCAGGTGGGGCCACTTCTGGTTTTCTGACTTATCTCTGGCGGGGCAATGTGGCGCTCTCTCTTTCGCTCACAGCCGTCAACAGCCTGCTCACGCTAATCTCTATTCCGATAGTGGTGAATATGGGTCTGCGTATCTTCCTGGGTAAATCGTCTGACCTTCACCTGCCTTTTTGGGACACCGTAGGCCATATTTTTTTCATCACCATAATCCCTGCTTTTTTGGGGATTTTGCTTCGAAAAATGCGCCCCAGTTTCGCTGAAAGGATCAGCAAGCCCGCGAAATATGTCATGCTGGGTTTGCTCGCTATTGTTTTTGCGGTAAAACTTTTTGGAAGTGAAAGCGTGGGAGGAACAGGCCTGAATGGCCGCGATATTCTGCTCATTTTGCCTGTTGCGTTTCTGCAAAATGCGGCTTGTTTGTTCACTGGCTATTTTGCCCTCCGGTATATGGGAATGCCCCATCCTTCACGACTGACGGCTGCGATGGAAAGTGGTGTGCAAAACACGACCCTTGCTTTCCTCATTGCGGGAAATATGCTCCAAAACCCGGAAATGGTAAAACCAGCGCTTATTTACTCCATGTTTTCCTTCTGGACGGCTTGCATTTTTGCCTGGACAACCAACAAGATGGCTGGGAGGGATACATCCTTGAGGCATTGAGGTAGGGCGAAATTCATTTCGCCCTTGAGCCATTCATGTAGGGCGAAATTCATTTCGCCTTGAGTCATTTATGTAATGCGAAATTCATTTCGCCGCATCCGAATTCATTTCGACGTACTAATATTGCCGCACTATAACTTAATCAGCACCGCTATGTACTTGCGTTCCACACCTATTTGCATTTTCCTGCTTACCCTATTCTATTCATTTGCAGCTCAAAACCCCACGCCAGCACCCGCACAAAGCGGTGCAATTCTCATCATGGGAGCAACGGCGCACCTTGGCAACGGCTCGGTCATTTCCAATAGTACCATTGGTTTTGAAGGCGGCAAACTGACCCTTGTGGCCGACGCGACCACCATTCGTATTGACCGCTCGAAGTACGCTACGGTTTACGACGCTTCAGGAAAGCACGTATATCCCGGCTTTATCGCTCCCGTTACCAACCTTGGTCTTGCTGAAATCGAAGCGGCCCGTGCCACCATTGACTACGCTGACATTGGGCAGTACAATCCCAATCTTCGCTCTCTGGTGGCATACAATACTGATTCGGAGGTGATTCCGACGGTGCGTTCCAACGGTGTGCTGCTAGCGCAGGTGACTCCCAGCGGAGGTACTATTTCTGGTTCATCTTCCGTGGTGCAGCTCGATGCCTGGAACTGGGAAGACGCGAACTATCGTGCAGACGAGGGCATTCATCTTAACTGGCCTCAAATGAGTGCCGCTGGCGGCTTGGGGAATCCGGAAGTAAAGAAAAATGAGCAATACGACAAGGACGTACAGGCATTGCAACACTTTTTTGAAGAGGCTAAGGCCTATGCCCAACAAGCAGCGCCAGAAGTAAAAAACCTTAGATTTGAAGCGATGCGTGGCCTTTTTGATCAGAAATCAACGCTTTATATCCACAGTGACAATGCCAAAACGATTCAGGAATCAGTGCTTTTTGCCGAGCGTTTTGGCATCAGAAAAGTGATCGTCGGCGCGAACGATGCGTGGCTCATACCAGATTTTTTAAAGGCGCACAACGTGCCCGTTATCTTGGGCAAAACGCAGAGTTTGCCTGCCCGCGAGGACGAGGACGTGGATCAACCATTCAAAACAGCCACGCTTTTGCAAGAAAAAGGAGTGTTGTTTGCTTTCTCGAATGATGGTTTTTGGCAGCAGCGCAACCTGGCGTTCCAGGCCGGGCAATCAGTGGGTTTTGGCCTTCCGATGGAGGCGGCAATCAGCGCCCTTACCCTGAACACCGCCCAAATGCTGGGGATTGACAAAACCTGTGGCTCGCTCGAAACGGGCAAAGATGCCACCCTTTTCATCTCCGAGGGCGACGCACTCGATATGCGTACCTGCAAAGTGACAGCGGCTTTTATACAAGGCCGTACCATCAATTTGGATAACAAGCACAAACAACTCAACCAGCGGTTTGAGAAGAAATACCGGCAGTGATTGATTTGATTATTCGATTGATTGATTCGATTATTCGATTGGGTGCATTCAATCGAATAATCGATCAATCGACATCACATCGGACAACCGAATAATCGAATCAATCGAATAATCGAATCAATCGGACAATCGAATCAATCGGACAATCGAATCAATCGGACAATCGAATCAATCGGACAATCGAATCAATCGGACAATTGAATCAATCACAAGATGAACATCGAACAATTCCGCGAATATTGCCTTTCCAAAAAAGCCAGTTCGGAGGATTTTCCTTTTGGGCCGGAAACACTTGTATTGAAAGTGGGCGGGAAGATTTTTGCCATCACTGGGCTTGATAGTGAGCAGTTTAAAGTTAATTTGAAATGCGACCCCGATCGCGGGGTGGAACTCCGGGAGCAATACCCCGAAATTCAACCCGGTTGGCACATGAACAAAATACACTGGAATACGGTGGACTTTGAAGGCAGCCTGGATGGGCGGATGCTCCGCGAATTGATTGACCACTCTTACGATCTGGTGGCGCAATCTTTGAAGAAGTCGGAACGGGAGGCGTTGGGATTATAGTTCGGAGACCTCGGAGGTTTTCAAAACCTCCGAGGTCTCCGAACTATAATCCCAACACTTCACCAATACCCATCAAAATCAGTTCCTTGTTCTTTGCCGCAAACGCCGCTTTAGCCGCCTCATGGTCAATGGTTAGAAACCCAAACGTATCGAAATGGCAGCCAATGATGCGATTGCACTGGATAAAATCGCTGGCAATCAGGGCATCGTTATAGTCCATCGTAAAATTGGAGCCGATGGGTAAAATCGCAATGTCCAACTTAGGGCAAGTCATTGGAATCAGTTGCATATCCATGGTCAGAGCGGTGTCCCCGGAATAATACAGCACACCATCGGCGGTGTCAAGCACAAAACCTGCTGCATTTCCTGCGTACAAACCCTCTGGCCAACTGCTGCTATGCACGGCGTTCACCATTTTTACCCGTCCAAAATCAAAGGTCCACCAGCCCCCAATATTCATCGGGTGCGTTTTGAAACCTCTTGAACTATAACGGTCGTGAATTTCCCAAATGCCGACGATTCTGACATCGGGATTGTTTTGTGCAATGGTTTCTAAATCAGCACAATGGTCAATGTGTCCGTGAGATAACAGGATGTAGTCGCAGCGGACAGCATCAACATCCACCGAAGAAGCCAGGGGATTGCCTGCAATGAAAGGATCAAAGAGAATGCGTTTGCCGCCTGCTTCGACTAGAAAACAGGAATGACCGTAAAAAGTGATTTTCATGCTGTAAAGAAAAGGCAAGACGTTGATTTATTGATTCAAGTACATCATTTTTACCTCATACACTCCGTTCACGACCACTTTTTCGCCTTCATCAAATCCTTTTAGAATCAACGTGCGTGTACCATCGTCTTCGCCCGTTTGTACGTATGCCAATTCGTATTCTTCCGGGGCGTGTTTGAGGAACACGGCTGTTTTGCCGTTGATTTCTGTCAAGGCCGAGTTTGGTACCGTGATTTGTCGCGAAGTGCTGTTGTTCAATGCCTTAACCGACACAAATTCGCCTATTTTGAATTCGCCACGAGGGTTGTCCATTTCAAAAAGCACCCGCTGACTCTGATTGCCGATATTCATTGTTTGGGCCTGAGAGATGAGCCGCACTTCGGCGCTCTTGTGGTCGTCAGTGGAGCATGTAACCAGAAATTTATTACCGGCTCGAATCACAGCCACGTCTCGGTCGTACACCTGGGCTTCTACATACACCTTGTTTAGATTGGTCACTGACAACAGTGTTTGCCCAGCCACTACCTCTGCTCCAGGAGTAAGCGTGAAAGTGCCTACTACGCCACTTATAGGAGCAATGAGTGCAACTGTACGGCTGTTTGCCGCTGTGTTTGCGCCAAGTGCCTTGTTTTCAAGCGTTTGCAGTTCGGACAAAGCCTGATTGTAATTTGCCTCAGCTGCCTGTACGTCGCGCCCGGCAGCAATGTCTTCGATTTTTTTCAGTCGGTCCAGTTCGCGCTTTGAGGCAGTCACCCGGGTTTTTGCGATTTCGAGTTGTACCGCCAATCCGCTATTGCTGGTTGCAATGCCCACTTGCTCCGACGTCCCGATATTTTGCTGCAAAATGGCCAGTGTTTGCCCGGCGCGCACCGTTTGGCCAACGGCAACATTTACCCGCGTAATGCGTCCGCTTTGAGGCGCTACAACTACGCCCAAACCACCCGAAGCAGGCACCACTGTGCCGAACATGGTGGTGGCAGACTGGTAGTCCCCTACCGCGATTGGCTGGGTCAGGATTTCAAACAAAAACTGCGTTTCTTTTGGTGCGAATACGGATTTTCCATAACCGCCACCGCCTGAATCAGGGCCATGTGGCTCATCACCATGTGCGAAGGCGGGGTTCCAGTTAGGTGTTGAAAACCAAGCGCTTGCCAAGACCAGCACGGCAGTCAATACCCGGTTGCGTCGACGACTGAGCAACCACATGCCGATCATACCCAACCCTAAGCCGCCAATAAACCACATCCAACTATTTGAATCTGAATGTTCCTTGGCAACAACTGTTTCGGCGCTCAGTTTTTGACCTACCGCCACGCCTTTCACTCCGATGAGGTCAGCTCCATTGGGGTGGTTCAATTCCACATTGAGGGTGTAGGTTTTGTTTTCGGGAAAGGTGCTGTGGAGTTCATACACACCCGGGGAAAGCATCATTACCTCGAAGGCGATTTGAGGGTTTTCGAGTGTACTGATTTTCAATTCGGCTTTTTCTATTGGGCGATTGCTTTGGTAATCGGCGATGTAAAGCGTCAGATGAGCCTCTTGCCCTGCCGTGAGTTCGGGGTAATATAGCGTCAGTTCATATTTGTCTGATTCACCGTACACTGTAATATGGTCGGCGCCAGGTGTGGCGGAAGTTGTGGCTGTCTCTTCCTCATGTGCAGCGTGGGTAGTTCCATCGGCATGGGTGTGCGCTTCTTGTGCTGTTAGCAGAAAGGGCATTAGTGCGGGTAGGAATAACAATAGACGTTTCATATTCTTAAGATTTGAATTTTTATTGAATTAATTGCCCGACAAATAACGAAGGCGCAATTGCGCAACATTCAAGGCTTGTATTTGATCCACATAAGCCTGCTGGATTTCATATGCTTCATCCAAAGTCCGCAAGAAGGTGACATAATCCACTTGCCCTGCGTCGCGCATCCGCGTGGCTGCAGCAATGAGCGCACGACTGCGAGGCAGGGCATCCCGCTCGTAGTAGTGAACATTTGCCAGGGCCGTAGCAGCATCCGATTGAGCGCGGGCTTGTTCGAACGCAATTGCCTGGCCTTGTACTTCTACACGGGCGGCAGCGGCCTGACTTTCGGCTTTGGCAGCATTGGCTCCGGCCAGGTAATGTCCTGCCCATAAGGGAATACCGATACTGGCGCGAAAACGATAGTCAATCGGAGTACTTCGCGGCCCTTGATTCAGGTAACCAAGTGAGAAGTTGGGTAAGGCACGACTTTTTGCCAAATTGATTTGTTTTTCAGCCAACTGTGCCGCCTGTTGATCATAAGAAACGGAGGGGTTTTCTGAAATACCAGGCAAGGCAGTCAGTCCAGCCGAATCAACACCAAGTGGCAAGATTGTTCCCAAATTACTCAAACCAGTGTAAGAGGCCAGTTGCTGGCGCAGCACATTCAGCTTTTGTTCGGCGGCCAAACGTTCTTGATGCACCCTGCCTGCGCCATTCTCTGCCATTGTTTTTTGTAAAAAGTCAATCTCCCCTGCGGCAAATTGTCGAGCCGCAGCGATGCCGATGGCTCCGTACAGACTGTCGCGCAAACTCCATTGACGGCTTTGATATTCAGCCACTTGGGCTTCCAGGTACAGAGTCCGCACCGTGTACCTCAAATCATTTTCGGTTACACGCTGTCCGGCTTGGGCGAGTCTGGTTTCTGCTTTTGCTACGCTTTTCTGACGAATGTAAACCGTTGGAAAATCAAAGGACTGCAAAACGCCTATGGCATAAAATTCCCCGGTAGGGCTTTCAGCGTTTATCTCCGGGTTGGGCAGGTTGAACGCCGCTTTTTCCTCATATTTTTTAGCTTTTACGGCATACACGGAAGCCTTATTGCTTGGGTGGTTTTGCAGGGCTGCCGATACGGCTGCTTCGGGGGTGGTGACATTTTGTCCCCTAGCGGTATTTGCAAAACAAATTAAAAGCATTAATTTTAGTATCAACTTCATAATAATGGTTGCTTGATGCACAAATTTATGTGCGCCTATTTTTCATCAATTCAGCTTCTCTTACTTATGTCTTTATTGCTTCAATTTACCAAACTCCCTTCAGAAATGAACGAGAATGAACTGGCGCAGGCCGTCGTTGAAATCGGTTTTCATATTCATCGAAGATGGGGCCCAGGTTTGCTGGAAAGTGTCTATGAAGAACTCATGGTGTATCATTTGAGAGCGAACGGTTTTTTTGTAGAACAACAAAAAGAAATTCCATTTGCTGAAGATGGTGTCAAACTATCCGCTGGTTTTCGGGCTGACATCATTGTTGAACGAAAATTAATTGTCGAACTCAAATCTATTGAAAGAATAGCTCCGGTTCATAGTAAAATCTTGCTGACTTATCTGCGGCTTACTGATTTGAAGTTGGGCTTACTGATGAATTTTGGAGAAGCGTTGATGAGAGACGGGATTAATCGTGTGATTCGTGGGTATTTATAATGGGGTGTCTCACACAACGCCACAAACTAATAGGGGTATTTCACACAACGCCACAACGACACAACGTGAGAGGGGTGTCTCACACAACGCCACAACGACACAACGTGAGAGGGGTGTCTCACACAACGCTTTTTTATACGTTGTATCCTAGTCGTTCAGGCCCACTCTCGTTAAAAACCCCTCTCCCGTTGTGGCGTTGTGGCGTTGTGTGAAATACCCCTCACGTCGCTGTGAAACCCCCCTTTGCGTGAAATACCCCTCTCTTACGTTACGCCGTTGCGTCGTTGCGTGAAACACCCCTCTCACGTTGTGTCGTTGTGGCGTTGTGTGAAATACCCCTCTCACGTTGCGCCGTTGCGTGAAAAACCCCTCTCACGTTGCGTCATTGCGTCGTTGCGTGAAATACTCCTCCACCGCCTTCCTCCCCCACACCCAAAACACCGTCGGAGTCACGATCATATCCAACAAAGTAGAGGACAACAAACCGCCCAAAATAACCGTCGCAACTGGATAAAGAATTTCCTTGCCTGCTGCCTGCGAATCCATTGTCAGCGGTATCAAAGCCAATGCAGCCACGAGGGCCGTCATCAGTACAGGCACCAGGCGTTCAAGTGACCCGCGCACAATCATCTGTTTATCAAACTGTTCGCCTTCATGTTCCATCAGGTGTAGGTAATGCGAAATCATCATAATGCCGTTTCTTGAGGCAATGCCCGTCAGCGTTATAAAGCCAACCAAAGTCGCGACCGAGAACGTACCGCCAGTGAGCCACACCGCTGCCACACTTCCCACCAGGGCCAGCGGGATATTGAGCATCACCTGCACGACGATACGCCAGGAGTGGAAGTGAGCGTAGAGCACCAGAAATATTCCCAACAAGACGAAAACACCTAAAATGCCAATAAGCCGGGAAGCTTCTTTTTGCGCCTCAAA
This sequence comes from Lewinellaceae bacterium, assembly GCA_016708875.1. GTDB lineage: Bacteria > Bacteroidota > Bacteroidia > Chitinophagales > Saprospiraceae > M3007. The sequence continues at coordinate 29,823 of JADJFA010000023.1, read as the reverse complement.
CTGACCGCCATATTGAAGAAAATATCCCTGCGGCATTCGAACCTTTTCACTGACTGTTTTTTGAATTTCCGCCACGGTGCTTCCCAAGTCGCGCCCCTGTACATTGGCAGACACCACAATGCGCCGTTGTGCATTTTCGTGGCTGACGGAATTGATACCTTTTTCATATTCAATATGCGCAATGCTTTCTAGTGGAATCAAGGTTCCTTCGGGTGTGTGTATTTGCGTTTTGCGGATATTTTCCATATTCTCGCGGTCAGCAGCAACGGCCCGCAGCACAAGGTCAAAGGATTTTTGACCGTCGAGCATTTGTGATATCACCTTGCCGCCATACAACACCTCGAGATCACGTGCGACTTCCCCTGTCTGCATTCCATAACGTTGCAGGGCGGCGCGGTCTAGCCGGATGGTGAGTTGGGGTACTAACACCAGGCGTTCAACCTGCACATCTACAGCCCCGGGAACGGCTTCCGCAACTTCCTGGATTTGTCCTGCCAGTCCGCGCAGTTCGGTCATGTCTTCGCCAAAAACCTTGATGGCAACTTGCGCCCGCACCCCAGAAAGTAGGTGATCGAGCCGGTGCGAAATCGGCTGGCCAATGCTCACGGATACGCCTGCCAGATTGGAAAGTTGCTTGCGTATGTCTGCTATAACCAATGAGCGCGAGCGGGCATCGGGCTTCAAATCCACATCAATTTCAGAATTGCTCACTGGCTCTACATGCTCATCCAACTCGGCGCGACCTGTTCGGCGAGCGGTATAGCGCACAGCGGGTACACGCAGGATCAGTTTTTCTGCCACTGTGCCGATTTTGTTGCTTTGTTCGAGCGAAGTACCTGCCGGGGCGTAAAGATTGACCGTAAAACTTCCTTCATTAAAGGGTGGCAAGAACTCCGTACCAAAGCGCGTAACCATAAAAGCTGCCGCAATGACCAACGTAGCCGCCGCGGTAATGACCGCTTTTGAATTTCCCAGACCGAAATTCAGGAGCTTCAGATCCCATTTTTTCAACCACCGCACAAAACCGCTTTCCTTGCCTTCATTGAGTTTTGAATTAGGAAGCAAGTAGGAACACAGCGCTGGTGTAACCGTCAAAGACACCACCATGGAAGCCAAAATAGAGGTGATATACGCGATGCCAAGCGGGGCAAAAATTCGACCTTCGATGCCCTGCAATTGGAACAAAGGCAGGAATACCAGTACGACTATGATGGTGGCGTACACGATCGAATTACGCACTTCACGCGAGGCTTCGTAAACGACTTGCAGGGCGGGCTTGGGGTTTTCGGCAATCCGGTTCTCTTTCAATCTTCGGAACACATTTTCCACATCCACAATGGCGTCATCCACCAATTCACCAATTGCGATGGCTAATCCTCCGAGCGTCAAAGTATTTATGGAAATATCGAACCACTTGAAAACCAGGGCAGTAATGACCAGCGAAAGCGGAATTGCTGTCAATGTGATAATAGTGGTGCGCAAATTGAGCAAAAACAAAAACAGCACGATGATGACCAGGATAAAGCCATCGCGCAGGGCGTGTTCCACGTTGGTCAGGGAATGGACAATGAAGTTTTTTTGCTGAAAAACCTTTGCGTTGAGCCGGATATCAGAGGGCAAAGAAGGCTGGAGATCTGCCAAAGCTTTTTCAATTTGATCCGTTAGTTCAATCGTACTTGCACCGGGTTGTTTTTCAACGGTCAAAATCACGGCAGGGCGTGCATTCACGGAAGCATCGCCACGTTTGATGGCTGCGCCAAATTGCACCTCGGCTACCTGGCTGAGCAAAACGGGAGAGCCTTCCCGATTGGCTACCACCGTTCGCTGCAAGTCCTCCAGGTTTTTGGAACGACCCAGCACAGAAATCAAAACTTCCGAGCCGTAACGGTTAAAAAAACTGCCCGTTGCGTTCAAATTCGTGTTTTCCAAAGCACGGTCCAGGTCTTCCAGTGTCAGACTGTACTGTTTGAGTTTAGCCGACGACACCAGCACCTGATACTGCAATCTGTCGCCACCAATGGGAATGACCTGCGAAACACCTTTTATCGCCAACAACCTGCGGCGAATAGTGAAATCTGCCAGGGTCCTCAAATCTGCTGCCGTACTGAGGGTTTGCCCTGTTATACTATCCGGCTCGGCTGTCACACCCACCAGCATGATTTGTCCCATGACCGATGAAATCGGACCCATGACCGGGATGATGCCGTTTGGCAATGGAACAGTAGATAATTTTTCAGCCACGAGCTGCCGTGCGCGGAACACGTCCACATCCCAGCCAAACTCCACGAATACCAGACCAATGCCCCGAGACGAACTGCTGCGCACCACTTCCACGCCGGGCGAGCCGTTGAGCGCGGTTTCGATGGGCAGCACGGCTTGTACCTCGATTTCTTCGGGCGACATCCCGCCGGCTTCCAAAAAGACTGTGACGCGTGGCCGGTTGAGGTCTGGCAATACGTCAACAGGCAGGTTGATGGCCGTCCAACTACCCCAAACGAGCAGCAGCGCGGCGGCAGCTACTACGAAAAGGCGGTTTTGAAGCGAGAATTTTATGAGTTGATTGAGCATGATTTCTGACTAAACACGTCCGACGACCTGAGTCATGCCTTTGAAATCAATGGTTATGTCCTTCGTGTCCAGTAGCACCTGACTTTCCTTCCATCACCTTAAGCACAAAATCCGCTGTGTGGACTTTGCCATTCGTTTGGAATTGCAACCAACCGCGATAAGTGCCGGGTTTGGCGAAAGTAGTGTTCATCTCCAATTCGTTGCCAATGGCTTCCGGATGAACGTGAACGAATTCTTTTGTTGTGGTTTCGATCAGCACCACGTGGGCTTTCGCACCGAGATAGTTTTCAATTTTGTCTGGCGTGATTCGCTGCCCTTTTTCCATAATTTCAATATGAAGATGGCCGGGTGTGCCTGAAGTGATGGCCGAGCCGTGCGAATCGAAATTCACCGTGTATCCATCCACGGTAGCGCTTAAATTTTGCTCGGTGTAAGCGTTGGTTTTGGCAGATTTTCCAGCAACGTTAAGTTCGGTTTTGTTCACCTGATTCAAAGCTCCAAGCGGTTTGTAATCTGTGAATGCCCAGTACTTGCCACCTGCATCAAATTGCGTTTCGTTATGGCCGCGACCGCTGGTGAATTTTTCTCCCTTGTCCAGCACTTTGATTTCATAAGCGCCACTGGCCTGATATTCCGGGTGAATATGGTCGAACCAAGAAAGGTCGTCACTTACGAGGATGAGGTGCATCTTTTTCTCGTGTACGAGGTCGAGCGGCACCGGGGCGGATTCGCTGCCTTTCATCTTGGGTGTGAAGGAGAGCATGGCTGATTTACCTGATTCAAGTTGGGCTGGATTGGCTGAAAAAGCCGTGAAATACTCGGCTTTGTTGGCTTCTACTTCGACTTTCATCGGTTCCAGATCCATGTGACAAACTGGGCAGGAGCCGGGTTGGTCGTAGGTTTTGCCCTTTTCGCAGTTCATTGGGCAGATGTAACTGGTACCTGGTGCAGCGGCTTCGGTGGAGCTGGAAGCGTTTTTGGAGTGGTCATTTTTACAGGCGGAAAAAGCCACGACCAACAAAGCGAGCGCAAAGCCCGCGATGAGCATATTTTTCATAAAATGATGGTTGAAATGTAACCCGGAACGCTGTTCCGGAGAAAATAATTAAGAAATACCTGGAACCCTATTCCGAGAGATTTACCCCGGAACAGCGTTCCGGGATACACACACGTCGGGCTGACGTGATATCAAGCCGCCAACTTAGGGGGTTGCCAAATAGGAAAGTACACGGCTTCTGGCAGGTGCTCGGCGAAGTAAAAGGCCTGACGTTGCAATGAAGCATCGAGCATTAATGGGTTGAAAATGGCGGCTTCCGCAACTGAAAACAAAACAGTAATATGACAGGAAGCGCCACAACCCGGGCAATGACAATGTCCGCTTTCATCTTCCGGGCAAGGCTGGTCATCTGTGCCACAACCGTCATCACTATGGGCGTGATGATCATGGGATTGCACTATCCCGTGCTGGTGTGTAGACGAGTCATGCTCGTGATGAAACCTCGACACATGGTCGGCGTCCATGTCGCCACACGCCAAAGCACTGCTGGGCGACAGACCAAGGAACAGACATAATAAGTGGAAAAGGATTTTGCGCCGAGATTTCATGACTAGGCCACAAAAGGTAAGTCTACCTGCATGAATCAAACACAGAGCAGCAAAATATCTATGAAGCGTGATGAATCCAATCTAACTCAGTTTTTTTGAAAACGAGTGTCGCGTATGAACGCTTCGTCGGTCAGGGTTTTCAGGAATGAGATAATTTGTTTTTTTTCACTTTCAGTCAAAGCGATTCCTAGTTGTCCATTTTGTTTCAAAAGCGGATCGAGCGTTGGTGAATCCTTTACCCCTGAAGTGTAATGCTCCAATACTGATTCAAGTGTGGGGAATTTGCCGTTGTGCATATAAGGCGCAGTTTTCTGCACGTTTCGAAGAGAAGGCACTGCAAATTTGCCAATGTCATCTGGAAAAGTGCTGACTTCGTTCCGTCCGGCATCGTTGCTGAAATCATTCAAAATGCCATTGTTTCGGAAACTCTGGTCAGTGAAAAGATCCGTTGCATGACAAGCCGCACACTTTATCTTAAATAATTCAAGGCCAGTAATTTCATCGGGGTTAAGTGTCCCACCCGTTTCGCCCCGAACATATTTGTCGTAGCGACTGTCTGCACTGACAAGCATCGCCATGAACTGCGAAAGTGCTTTGAGCATGGATGCACCTGTGACCGTGTCCTGCCCTGGAAATACTGCCCGAAAAGTGCAGGATACTCCGTATGAAGATTGAGTTTATGCACGACTCTGGCTGGGGATTCGTCCATTTCCACAGGATTTTGGATGGCGTTGAGTGGCACAAGGTCCAGGTTTGGCACACCGCCGTCCCAAAAAAAGGAGGTGCGCCAGGCCATATTTTGCACCGCAGGGGCATTTCGCTTGCCTAAAAGTCCATCAATACCATGGCTCACGCCGTGGTCAGGGTGGCTAAACGCAGAAAAACTGATATGGCAGTCGCCACAGGAAATTGTACTGTCCCGACTTAAAATCGGGTCATAAAACAACCGTCTACCGAGTTCAAAACCTTCCTTCGTGATTTCGTTTTTTGAGAAATCGTAGCTTGGTGCAGGGAAGTTGCTCGGGATGGAAAACTTGAATTCCTCTGCCAAATTTGGGACATCCTTTTTACAGGCCAAATGCCCCGAAAGTAAAATCACTACGAATAGAGGGCTGCTTAATTTTTTCATTTTCTGTATGTTATTTGAAATTTTCGGAGCGACGATAAAGCATCGCCGCTCCGAAGTACCCTAAAGCATTATGGGTTGTGAACATGGTCCAATTTGAACATGTCGGCATAGTTATCTGCCACTGTTTTTGAAAATGGGCCAGCATGAGATAACGGATTAGTTGCCACACTGATGTTAGTCGGCGAGGTAAACATTTCCAGCAAATCAACATAAATATGAAATTGAACGGCTGATTTGTCCTGCCGAACCTTGGCGTTTTCGTCAGTGAGGTTGATCGTCACCGTTTTCAGATTGTTCAAGGTTGGGGTGTCTTTACCTCCAAAAGGCCTGTATGATATTGAAAAATGCGTTCTCCAGCGCCAGCGTTAAGTGGTGCTTGTGGTGAAGTGCCTTCCACTTTTACGAAAATATATCCTGAATTCCAGGCCCAATACATGCCTGAAGCACCCGCAGCTGGATCAAGAACGCCCGTGCGCGCTGAAATGTCGGTCACACTTTTCGCACTATCTACACCGATAACAAAGCGAAGGGATTTGTAATCGCCAGCCGGAATGTTGTTGATCGTAACCTCGCGGGAATCTGCGTCGTTGTGCTTGCAGAGGAAATAGCAAGAGTCTTTCGGCACCGTATACTCCGTCCCATCAGAATTCACGAGGACAAAATTCGATATGAAGTAGTCAAATTGACTGAATTTCATGGTATCGCCATTGGCATTTATGTAATTTGTGCCAAATACCAGATTGTCGTCGCCAGCGCGATTTTCAAATTCAAAAGTGACGGAACCGAAGCCCGCGATTGGATCTTCCGTCTCTCTACAATTGGATAAAACCAGTGAAAGGCTTGCAAGGGCGAAAAGCCCGGTTATAAATTTTTTCATGTTTGAAATTTTAAAACTGTTTGAGTGTGATGGATAGAATGCAGTAGCTCCTGTGCCGCAAACACGTCCACAGAAATCGCATTTGACGCAATATCAGACACAGAAACTAACTCCAGATGCTGCCAAAAGGCAAAGCGCCAAGTGCTCAGAAAAAAATGATAAAATTGAGCTGGCCAAAGCAATAAGCCAGAAAATACCCCTGAAAATTCAGACGCCAGCGAAAGATGGAGGTGGGTGGAAGATGCTTTTCTCAACTGTAAATCTGTAAAGATTTTGTTCCCCCTGAATCGAAGCAGGTTGTTCGGTTGAAATACCTGGGGGAGTCAATGCTGGGAATTGTGACGCAATGTCTGCCAGTTCAATGCCTTTTTTGAGGTTTGAACTTTTCCTTTCGCTATTTGCAGGAGCGTTGTCAGGTGTTTCGGAAATTTTCTTATTCAGGTAACACTTCCCTTCGCAATGTTTCTTTGGGTCATTTCGGTTTTCACAAAGGTTGGTGGCGATAAAGGTGCGATTGGCGAGCCAATAAACAGTAACCCCGACATTATAAAATGCCTGAAAACTGATGACCAGTGTAAAAAGAAGGATTGTAAGCTGACGCATACCGACCACAAATGTAGAAGCCGTCTTGCCACTTTTACTTGATAACAATCAGTTTTGCCAGTGATTTGCATTTCTGGAAATGCTAAGAATACCTCTAAAATTTAACACTCCACAATATAACATTTTCGCATCTTGTCCCGTCTTTGCCGCGCACCGGTTTTTCTCACATCTTTCACCTTTACCCGCCGTAGTTTTTATCCGTTATAGTTAACGGAGAAATAACGAAGGCGGGCAACCACATCTCTCACTTATGGGCGATTTCAAACTTTCCCGCAGGCGATTTATTAAAAAAATGGCCAAGGGCGCAAGTGTCAAAATTGAACATTTGGCACCTTTACCCGCCGAAGCTTTAGCGAAGGCGGGTGCTCTCAACTCCGAAGCCTTGGCGAAGGAGGGCGCTTTACCTGCCGAAGCATTAGCAAATGCGAGTGCGCTCACCACCGAATTTACCCTCCAGGGTGGTCTTGATCCTTACCAAGGCCCCTGGACAAAAGCTGAAGCAGCCCACCTGTTGCGACGCACTACTTTCGGACTGAAGCAAGCACATCTCGAACAAATGCTCGCGCTCGGAAATGCGGCGGCAGCAGTAGATGCCGTGCTCAATGTGCCCGCCACGCCTCCCCCGCCTCCGGTGAACAATTACGACAACCCCGCCGCACCATACTTTGACCCGAATGTGCCCTCCGGCCAAACTTGGGTCAATGCTGCTTATGATGTTGAAGCAGAGGGTTACAGGATAGAAAGTTGGCGCGGCTGGTGGCTCAACCGAATGATAGAAGGGGAGGCCAATATTCAGGAGAAAATGACGCTGTTCTGGCACAACCACTTTGCCACGAAAACTGAGGCGATTTTCAGTGGTAAAACGGTCTATAACCACAATAAGATGCTGCGGGCCCATGCCTTGGGCAATTTCAAAGCTTTTGTAAAAGCCGTGACGCTTGATCCATTGATGCTCTATTTCCTCAATGGCTACCTAAACAATGTGGCCTCGCCCGATGAGAATTATTCGCGCGAACTTCAGGAGCTATTTACCGTCGGAAAAGAATCGGCCAATACATACTCGGAAGATGATGTGGTGGTTGCGGCCCGTATATTGACAGGTTGGACCCTAAATCCACAAACGCTGGAAACGATTTTCGTCCAGCAATTGCATGATGTAGGCATCAAGGTTTTTTCTCCATTTTACAACAACACCATTCTTCAGGGAAGCAATAACGGAGAGGCAGATTTGGACGCGCTCTTGAACATGATTTTCCAAAAAGATGAGGTCTCGCTTTTTATATGCCGCGAGATTTACCGCTTTTTTGTTTACTACAAAATTGATGCAGATGTAGAAACAAATGTGATTGAACCCCTGGCACAGGTTTTCCGGGACAACAACTACGAAATCGCCCCTGTGATGCGTGCGCTGTTATTGAGTGAACACTTCTTTGATGCGGTGAATAAGGGTTGCCAAATCAAAACGCCGCTGGATTTGACGGTAGGTGTTTTGCGCAACTACAACCTAAGCCTTCCCAGTCCTACCCTTTACGATCAATACTTTATTCGCCTCAGTATCAACTTTTTCTGCGGTGGTTTGCAAATGCTGCCAGGCGATCCGCCCAACGTGGCTGGCTGGCCAGCTTACCGCCAATCGCCCAACTTTTATCGGGTATGGATCAGCAATGATACCATCCGCAATCGCAACATCCTTACAGATGTAATGGCCTTCCAAGGGGTAGACGTTGGGACGGAGAAGCTGATCATTAACCACATTGCTTTTGCAGCACAGTTCTCAGACCCAAGTGACCCCAACGCTTTGATTGACGATATGCTGGCATTGTTGTACCCTATGCCTATATCAGTGTTGAAAAAGACATTCCTTAAAAGCATCCTGCTTTCTGGTCAGTTCAGCGATCATTATTGGACGGACGCCTGGAACGCGTATATCAACAACCCCGGCGACCCAATGGCTTACCAAACGGTCTTGTTCAGGCTGGCAAGTTTGCACAAATACGTTATGAATTTGGCTGAATATCAATTGATATAATTTGATAAGGGGCTTATTTGATAATGTGATAATTATCAAATTGCCTAATTCCTTAATTATCAAATTCTACAATTGGCTAATTATCAAATTAATAAATGATGAAAAGAAGAAGTTTTCTCCGCAATACGGGCCTCGCTGCTGCATGGGCGACATTCCAGCACCAAGGCTTTGCCATGAATACCATGGCACAAGTGCCATTCCTCCGCGCATTGGCCGAGGGCGGCAACCCTCAAGACCGCGTCCTGGTGCTCATCCAATTGAATGGCGGCAATGATGGTCTTAATACATTCATCCCTTTAGATCAGTACGACAACCTTGCGGCCAATCGCGCCAATGTGCTGATCAATGAAAACCAAATACTTAGTCTGGACGGCACGATTAAAAAACGGCCTTCATCCGGGCATGACTGCCCTGAGGGATATGTACAATGATGGCTTGGTGTCGGTGGTGCAGAATGTGGGCTATCCCAATCAAGATTATTCCCACTTCCGTTCTACAGACATTTGGATGTCGGGCGCAGATTCGGACCAATACCTCGAAACAGGTTGGGCTGGTCGTTATTTGCAAAGCCAACACCCACTCTATCCCGATGGGTATCCCAATCCTGACAATCCCGACCCACTTGCCATTCAAATCGGTCCTGTAGTGTCGCTTGCATTAATGGGTACAACTGTGCCGGTGGGCATGGGCATCGCCGACCCAACAGCCTTCTACCAGTTCGTCAACGACATTCCGGAGCCAGCACCGAATACGCCGTATGGCCAGGAATTGGAATTCATCCGCTTGGTGACGCAGCAAGCACAGGTGTATTATGACACGGTGAAAAATGCGGCTGAAAATGGCCAAAATTTGGGGCAGTATCCGGCGCAAAACAGATTGGCCGAGCAGTTGCGCATTGTTGCTCAATTGATTAGCGGTGGTTTGAAAACCCCGATTTACATTGTTGAATTGGGTGGATTTGACACCCATAGTGAACAGGTGGATGGCACATTTGGCAATGCAGAAGGAGCACATGCTTATCTTTTGAAGATGGTATCAGATGCCATCGGGGCATTCCAAAACGACCTGAAACTTTTGGGCGTGGACGACCGCGTGGCGGGCATGACCTTCTCGGAATTTGGCCGTACCATTGGTTCTAACGCAAGTATTGGCACCGACCATGGTGCAGCGGCGCCTTTGTTCGTTTTTGGTAAAGAAGTCATCCCCGGTATCATTGGCGACAATCCTGTGATACCGAGCACTCCATTGGTTTCTTATGACGTGGACATGCAGCATGATTTCCGTTCGATTTATGCCAGCGCCTTGAAAGATTGGTTTGGAATAGCCAACCCGGAGAGCATCCTCGGCCAAACATTTCCGATTTTGCCGATCTTCAAAGCAGGACAGTCCGGCACCCAGGTGATTCACAAACCTGATGTAATGGATGTAGGCAATTACCCGAATCCGTTCCATGGCGCGACTACTTTCACTTTTACGAGCGAGGGCGGTTATGTGGTCATTTCATTGTTGGATATGGGCGGGCGCGTGTTACAAACGGTGGCTGAGGGTTCCTATCCTTCTGGCACCCACCGCGTTACTTACAACCGCAGCGACCTTCGTCCGGGCAATTACTTTTATCAGGTAAAAGTGAATGGTTCTACGGTGACAAAAATGTTGGTGGTTATTTGATTTTCAATCAATTAAAAATGCAACAGCCCTTCCCGAAAATTTTCGGAAAGGGCTGTTTTTTTACCCAAAACTGATTTTAGAAAAGGGTGCAAACCAGTTACTCAAAAGCCTTAAGCCATCATGATCACTTCCACTGTAATAGTGTTGCTACAACCAGTTTGGGGGTAAGTAACTGTGAGTGTGTAAAATCCGGGTACCGATACGATCGGTTTTTTTCTGCGAGGAGGTAAACCCATTTGGCCCCGTCCAAGAATAGGTGACTCCTGAAATAATGCTGTGGCCCATGAGCTGCACCGTTGGATGGGTGGCATCAAGGGTACCACCCATCGCGGTGACCGGTGGTGGCGTGTTATTTAGCTTGATGAGTATCTTTTTTGACGCTTCACAAGTAGTCCCTCCCTGGCTCAATACCACTTGGTGTATGTAATTGCCTGACGTATTTACAGTGAAAGAGGAGGCGGTGCTCAAAGTGTCGCCCTGGGTGTTTTTCCAAAAATGGGCTAAGTTGGGTTGGTTGATGCCATGAAGGCTTAGGCTTGGGTTTGCGCAGGTAAGTGTCTGACCTTGAGGGGCTTGGAAATCAGCAGCGTTGTTGGTTGTCAGTACAACCAGCTCGAATGAAACGATGCTATCACAGCCTGATGCGGAATTTAAAATTTGAACATAACTGCCAGCATTGCAATACAGCGAATCGCCCACTTGGAAACAAGTGCCTTCACAAATATACTTTATGCCCAAATTCATGAGGATGGTAGGTACCACGCTTACAATACAATGTACCACACTATCGCAACCTTGATATGCGGGCAAGGTAACGGGAAAATTGCCCGGAGCGAAAAACTCCTCTCCTGCACACATCACTGACTCGCCTTGGCACATGTGCACAGACTCATTTGTATGGACGGTCGGGATTACCGTCACTATGCAGTTGACCACACTGTCGCAACCCAGATAAGAACCGAGCGTGACCGTGTAATTGCCCGGACTTGAAAAGGTCTGCCCTGCGCAATCCACAGTGTAATTTTGGCAAAGCTCGACTGTTTCTGTGCTCTCCACATGTTCATATACGATAATGTCGATGCACTCGGTGGGGGCGTTTAAGCAAGAGAGCGACTTGGCGCACACCTGGGCTGGACCGGCTTCTGCCCAAACGATGTTCACAGAAGCACTGATAGGATTTCCCTGAATGCTGCCTGCTGTTGGGGGGAGTATCGTCCACATCGAAACTGTACTGGTGCTATAAGTGCTGCTTGACAAACTTGGTATGCAAGCGGTGCCAGTGTGGTTATAGATAGTCGGGATTGCTCCATTGATCGCGTAATCACAAAGCGCCCCGGCACTTCCGTCAATCATGAGATAGTACACTTGCCCTGGGTTAAGACCGGAGGCCATCAGAGCCTGACAAGACCCCGATTGAATATTCCCAAGACAGGGTGACACAAATTGAAAATTGATACAATCCGATGTTTCTAATATGGCCGCTTGAACAGCATTCCCCTGTGTACAATCAAATGTACATATTTCAAAAGATGCCGTTGGAGCATCTGCCGTAAAGGCAAAAAAGTGATTGTTTTCGATGGAGGTACACCATGTAGGAGGGAAAGATACTGGGATAGAAGGCGTAGTAGCGCCATAATAACAGTCTAATGCCGAGGGGCTTGGCAAAATGCAGGCTTCTTGAGCGTCCGCCGAGGGGGTCGGGATCTGACAGGGTTGGCTGTTGCATTGTGCGTTCAGGTGGTTGTTGAAAAGAAGGGTCAACAACAAAGTGGAAAGAATGGGAAGAGGTAGATGATTTTTCATAATGAATTATCTTTTTTATCAAGATACAGCGAAGCGCGAGTTTGCGCTGTTGTAAAACGAATTTTTAAATTTTGGTCATCGCCATTAGAGCATGTTGGGGATTTTTTGCTGGAGGCAAAAACGAGGGCTTTTTTCGTCCGTTTTTGCGTTTTTGAAGGAGCATAGTGTATGTTACGTGACGGAAAAAAGGTTAAAAAGGCAAAAAAGCTTTGGCCCAATGAAAAAATCCCCAACATGCTCTTAGTCCTTGACTATCTTTGCCCGCCCAAATAACCTACCATTGGTCAATCAAACTATCGTCCCATGAGTTGGTACAAACGCCTGCGCGAGGGCATCACCACCGCCACCAAGTCTAAAAAAGATGTGCCGGAAGGCATCTGGTTCCAATGCAAAAAATGCAAGGAGACCAGCACGACCAAGCAGCTCCACGACAACTTCTACAAATGCCCAAAGTGTGATTATCACACGGCCATCGGTTCGGAGGAGTATTTCGAGATTCTCTTTGATAATCAAGACTATATCACCTTACACGATGACCTCGTTTCGGTGGATTTTCTCCATTTTACCGACCTCAAGCCCTACGACAAACGGCTGGAGGAAAGCCGCAAAAAAACGGGCCTGAACGACGCAATCGCCATCGGCGCCGGCAACGTGAATGGCCACAAACTTGTGGTAGCAGCCATGGATTTCAAATTCATCGGCGGTTCTATGGGGGCCGTAGTGGGGGAAAAAATATCGCTTGCCATTGACTATTGCCTGGAGGTAAAAAGCCCACTGTTGATTATTTCAAAATCAGGTGGCGCGCGCATGATGGAGAGCGCTTTCTCGTTGATGCAAATGGCAAAAACAAGCGCCAAACTTACCCTCCTTGCCAAGGCCGGTCTCCCTTATTTTTCGCTTATGACCGACCCCACCACGGGCGGCGTAACGGCTTCTTTCGCCATGCTCGGCGATATTCATTTGGCTGAACCTGACGCACTTATAGGCTTTGCGGGCCCGAGGGTTATCCGTGAAACCATCAAGCGAGACCTGCCAGAAGGTTTCCAAACTTCAGATTTTTTACTGGAAAGTGGTTTTATGGACTTGGTCGTCAACCGCAAAGACTTGAAGGAAACCATGAGCGATTTGCTTTCGTTTTTTGATAAGTGATACGCTTCGAGAAGTGACACTTTTTCAAAAAGTGTCACTTCTAAACCACGTCCAAGCATACCAAGAGAGATTGCCCACCATTAACCCAGCGTAAAGGAGTGTCAAAACTCGATTAGGTATAAGCCAAAGGCTCAGGTAAATCATTGCGGGCAATACTATCCCTACAAAGATCGAAACCTGAATGTAGCCCACCTCGTCACCGTTGCCTAACCAAAGCAAGGCTTGTGTATTGGAATCGTAAAACCGTTCAGAAAAATGTGCTAAATTTTCTTTTTCATAATAATAAATGAGCGGGGCGCCCAAGTGGAAAAGCCATAACCAAGGCCATTTCCGCAAACGCCACCACACGATAGCCCACCAAGTGGCGGGTATGAAAAAGGTGTAAAGCAGGATGTTAATTTCAAAATACGATAGCCCGGTAGAGTGACAAACTTCATTCAACAATTGGACAATAGCATTGAAAATTTCAGACATTGGTGGCGGAAGTATTATTGACCGCCAAAGTACACCGAAACTTAACACATGACGATTTTTGAAACCTTTAGGCTAAAGGTTCGTCCACTAGCTGACTCGGATTTCTCCAGCATTTATCGCCTATTGAGCGATCCTGAAACCATGCGGTATATCCGTGCGCCCTTTACCGAAGAACAGCAGGCCCGAGACCGAATGGCATTTTGGGCTGATTATGCTGAAAAATGCCCCGGACTGGGCACGTTTGTGATAGAAATGAAGGATTCTGGTGCATTTGTCGGTTTTTGTGTAGCACGGCAGGTTGCTTATGATCCTTCAAGCCATGAGTATGAAATCGGGTATATTCTCGCTCCAGAATGCAGAAGGCAAGGCTTTGCAAGCGAGTTGGTGCCACCGCTAAACCAATATTGTTTTGGCCAATCGCCGGCTCCGCATTTGGTAGCGTTTACGCACCCGGACAATGCCGTTTCTCAACGAGTGTTGACAAAAAGTGGTTTCAAGTATATCGGACTACGAGAAACAGCCGAGGGCACCAGCGCTGAGTTCTGGCTGGAGCGGAATGCCTAGAAGCCATCTCAAAAATACCTGCTGGGCTGAAAAGCCGTCTGTTGACCGAATTCAGCGTTCATTTTTTTCGCTATAGACACCACTATGTCTGCAAAAAATGGTCTTGACTTCGATCATCATCCAATCTTTTCATCTCCAGCGCCATTTTTGAGATGGCTTCTAGTAAAGCCCTACCTTCGCGCCCCAATTTATGAGCAACCTCTCCCACCTTCTTGCCGCTTACCGCAATCACCCGGCAGTGCTGAAAATTGCGCAAAATCTTGAAAGTCAAGCTGCTGCTGCGCGTATAAAACTTACAGGGCTTGTAGGGGCACAGGAATCTTTTGTGATTGCAGCCATAGTCAATGGTCAAGGTTCAAAGTCAACGGCCATCGGTTGCCACCTTTTCGTTGCGAATTCAAAAGAGGAGGCGGCATATCGCCAAAATGACCTTGAAGGGCTTTTGCCGGACCAAGCCGTCTATTTATTTCCCGACTCGTTCAAGCGTCCGGCGTTTTTCGACGACCTGAGCCCCACGCAAATGCTTCAACGCTCAGAAGTTATAAGCAAAATGACCGCTTCACCCCCCTCAGGGGGGGCAGGGTGGTGGTGTAATAGTTACCTATCCCGAAGCCTTGTTTGAAAAAGTGGTGAAACCGGAAGTGCTCAATAAAAGCCGGATTGAGGTAAAAAAAGGCGAAAAACTCGATGCTGAATTTGTGATTCAGGTACTTGTTGAATATGGCTTCGAGCGTGCCGATTTCGTTTTTGAACCTGGACAATTTTCTATCCGAGGTGGAATTATTGACCTTTTTTCTTTTGGTAACGAACTGCCTTATCGCATAGAACTCTTTGACGATGAGGTAGATACCATTCGAACATTTGACCCGACCACCCAACTTTCGCAGCGCAATCTTTCCTCGCTTAGTATCGTGCCAAACCTCAGTACCCGGTTTCGACAGGATCAAAAGGTATCGCTTTTCCAAATTTTGCCCCTCAATACGGTCATCTGGGTAAAAGACTATCAATTCCTGCTCGACCGGTTGCAATATTGTTTCGAGCGGGCCGAACAATTTGCATCCAAACTTACAGCTTTGGATTCCGCAGATTTGCGTGAAATATTTCGCGACCGGGCCTTTCTCTACCCTGGCGAAGTGACGGAGGATATTGCTGAGCGGGCGATTGTTTACTTGGATGGAAAGTGAGGTGTTGGAAGTAGCAAGTAACAAGTAACAAGTAACAAGTAACAAGTTGGGAGGTTACGACAGGGCCAACTTGTTACTTGTTACTTGCTACTATATCTTCACCAACATCTTCGTGGCTTGCCCTGTGGCAGTTTCCAGTTTGCAGAAGTAGATTCCTGCTGCAAACCCCTGTAAATCAAGATGTATTTGCCCCTCAGTACGACTGTTGAAACTTCTTTCAGAAAGAACTTTACCGGATTGATCCACAACACTCAAGCGTCCTGCCATAGGTGTTTGGGTTTTCCAGTTTACGAAAGCAAAATCCTGAACTGGGTTGGGCAAAATATTGAAATAAAGAAAATCGGATGGGGTAGCGGTAGACACCTTGGTGTTGGTAACTAATATGTCATCCACCTGTAATTGAAAATCGTCGTAAGAATCGTGCAGGAACGCGATGTAAATGGTTTGCTCCGCATAGGCAGCAAGACTCAGGCTGTGCGGTTCCAGTTTGCCGTGGTAAAAATCTCCATTTGGTTCAGTATCAACAAAAAAGTAAGCCGTGTCAGTATAGCCATTGGCATGAATGTACCCAGGTGAAAAGATGTAGTCGTCCAGGTTAAGCGAACCTGGTGGATCTGAGTGGACAACCATTTGTGCTGCCATGAAAAGCGTATCGCTAAATGATTCCGGGAAGTTTGTGCCGGTGGAAGCGAGCACTTTGTAACCGTCCATAAAGCCCGGACCATAGTACGATAGCGATCGCCAGCAAAGCCAGTATGAGCTGTCGGGTATATACACTGGGCTGGTAATCAGCCAGTTTTTATTTTGAGGCGTACTATGATTGAGGAAAGAGCAGCTGGTAAAGGCCGAGTTATCCGTCATGCTTGGATCCACAAAGCCAAGGTCACTTTCCCAATACCAGCCTTGTGGCGTAACTGCCCCATTGCCAACACAAAGGCCAATTAGGCTGTCTTGATCGTAGTTTACCCAATGTAGGTCGTTGCCGGTGGGCGAGCCAGCATCGTATCTGCCGGGTCGAGAATTCCTTGAAAAGTGTGCTGCAACAGCGTATCAGGAGCAGGGTCGTTTCCTTGTCCAAAAAGTGGATGGAGCAGGAAAATGGTGGCGAAAAGTGTACAGAAAAATTTCATAGCAACAGAATTAAGGAAAAGAGTGATTGTGTATGCTTGTTAGACGTAATGCCAATGCTACATGTTGGTATTGGCCAGTTCTTTTTCAAGCCGGGCGCGATTCACGGGTACTACGCCCGGCGATTCGCACACTTGTCCGCCTGCCATATTGGAAAGCAATGCCACCGTTTCCAAATCTAATCCTGCCCCAAGTCCCATCGCTGCGATGCTAATCACCGTATCGCCAGCGCCGCTTACATCGGAGATGTTTCGTGGCGTGGTGGGGAAGCATTTGCCTCCAGTTCCGTCATCCAAAAATAATCCTTTTTCTGAAAGTGTGAGCATCGTAAATTGATTGCCCAGTTTTTCCCGGAGAAAATCGGAGGCTTTTTGCAGAGATGCTTCGTCGGGTGTTACGGGAAATGGGGTGCTTTCACGCACTTCCTTCAAATTGGGTTTAAACAAATTAACCCCTTCAAAGGCAAAAAAATTGGCTTTTTTAGGGTCAACCGCCGTAAATATCCCTTTCTGTTTCGCGCCATTCAGGATTCTTTTAATTACCCATTCTGTCAAAACACCCTTGTTGTAATCTTGCAAAATAATGACTCTAATAGGCTCCTGATCTATGATGGACATGACTTTATCACATAATTTGCCTGCTTCTTTCTGGTCTAGGTCATGGGTGTCTTCGCGGTCAATCCGGAGCATCTGTTGATGGTTGCCAAGGATTCGGGTTTTGACAGTGGTTCGGCGCGTCGAAGACCTCAGCATTCCATTCCGGGAAGATTGTGCGCAGCAAGTTTTTCCATAAACTTTTCCCCATCCTCATCGTCACCAATAATACTACACAAAAAAGCTCGACTACCCAATGCCTGCACATTCAGTGCAACATTCGCCGCTCCACCTAACCGGTCTTCTGTCTCCTTTTCTAATACTACGGGTACTGGCGCTTCGGGCGAAATACGGCTCACTGAACCCCTCAGATAGCGGTCAATCATCACATCCCCCACAATGAGGACATCCAGATTTTCAATTTTTTGTAGTATGCTCATTTTTGGACTTTGGACTTTGGACTTTGGACGTTAGACATATGCGGGTGGCAAGTCTAATAGTCCAATGTCCAAAGTCTAATTATTTTTTTTCTTCCAATAACGCATCAATCCAGCGACCGACATAAAGGCTGGGTTGGCGGCTTCATACCGGGCCAAATCTTCTTTTGCCACACCGGCAGCCATAAGTTCGGCATTTACAAAGGATTGAAATGCGGGTACAATTAATTCGGGCGCAGTGTTCGCTTCCGCGTGTGGGCGCATCCAATCGGCCCAGGTAAGCAAGCGTTTTGCGAGTGCGTCAAGGTGGGAGTTTTTGTCGCCAATTTCTCCAAAATGGGTCAGAAAAAACCTTTCTGAAGGTAAATCTCGCATCATTTGAATCGAAGCCAGCCAATCTTCCACTTGAATATCCGGCGGCGGGCAGGGGGGCATCACAGGGCCTCCACCCATGCGAACCCCAGCCACATCACCAGTGAATAGCACCCGCTCCAGAGGTTCTTGAGAACTGCTTACTTCCCAGGCAATGTGGTGGACCGCATGACCCGGGGTGTACCACGCTGTGAATCTAAGCCCAATGGCTTCGATGATTTCGCCGTTTTCTGGCGCATATAGTTGATTTTCAGGGATAGGCCGCATCTCGCCCCACAACCGATCCATGTCATCGCCATAGATCATCCTGGCTGAATTGTAGAGTTTTTCAGGTTGGGCGAGGTGGGGCAATCCCTTTGGGTGGACGTAGATTTTTGCGCCCTGTTCGGCAAATGCCCAGGCAGCGCCCGCGTGGTCAAAATGAATATGCGACAGAAAAACGTGCTGAAAATCAGCCAGTTTCCAACCATTTTCACGCAAGGCATTTTGCAAATGGGGTAGGGTAGAGGCCGGACCGCACTCCACCAGTGCCAGCCCATCCCGGGTTTCTAGCACAAAAACTGCGATGGATTTTTCGATCCCCAAGAATTGCAGGTCGAGCGTGTGAATTTTCATACGGCGAAGGTAGCGACGTGATGATTTGAACTTCCCGAAAGTTTGAAATTTTCGGGAAGTTCATCGGCTATGGCTATTTTGTATAACCAAGTACCTTGTTTATCGAAAATAGAATTCCTTTGTGTGCGTTTAGCGTGTTCTTTGCCTTTGTCAATCTTTCTGCGAAATGAATTTCGCGCTACATGCTGCTATGAAAAACATCCAAGACTTCTTCCTATTCTGCTCCGGCGTAGAATCCAGCGTACTGGAAAAATGCCCCACTGACCGGAATAAATATGCCGGCATAGGTGCCACCGTTTTTTTTACCGGCGTACTTGCTTTCTTCTCCTCTGGGTACGCACTTTTCACCGTTTTTGACTCATACTGGATGGCCGGAGGCTTTGGGTTGGTGTGGGGATTGATGATTTTCAATCTTGACCGTTACATCGTAATGAGCATGAAGAGCAATGGCAAATGGTGGCGTGATTTTTTTGTGGCATTTCCGCGTTTGGTTATGGCGGTGTTGTTGGCGCTGGTTATTTCGAAGCCTTTGGAATTGAAAATTTTTGAAAAGGAAATCCGTGCCGAAATGGTACAAATGGAGCAAGAAGTGTTTAAGCAACAGGAAGACCGGGTGAAACTGCGCTACCAAAGCCAGATTGCTGAATTGCGCGGACAAGCAGCAATTCTCAAATCAGAGATTTTTGCCAAAACCGCCTACCGTGATTCGCTCGCCAAAATCGCCGTGCAAGAAGCAGATGGCACAGGTGGTTCACGCAAGAAAAATCTCGGCCCCATTTACCGCGCGAAAAAGGACGCAGCCGACCAAGCCCAGACAGAGCTCAATACTTTAATGCTTGAAAACCAACCATTAATCCGCGAAAAAGAACTGGCCGCGCAACAATTTGAAGCAGCTGCTCAAACGGATATTACCCAACTTGACCGCGATCGTTACGATGGCCTTGCAGCCAGACTGGACGCGCTTTCGAGGCTCGCGGGCCGCAGTCTTGCCATTTTTTGGGCCAGTATTTTTATCACACTGCTTTTTATTGCAGTAGAAACCGCCCCCATTTTAGTAAAATTGATTTCCTACAGAAGCCCTTATGATTTCGTGCTCCACCAGCAAGAACAGGTTTTTGAAATGGCAAATCTGGAACAAACTACCTTACTGAGCAACAACGTAAAAAACAATCTCAAGGTTGATACCGAAGTAGGTACCCATCGAGCCAATGCCACCGTGGAAAAGGAAAAGGCCATCATTGACCAAAAACTCAAGGACACGCTGGAGAACCTGAAAAACCGCTCCTATGATTGGAGCAAAGAATGAAAAGTTTTTGTTGATTTGGGTATTTGTTGATTTGGTTATTTGGACTCCCGAGCTTGGTCACTCGAATCACCAAATCAACATATCCTCAAATCACCCCCCAAAAAAAACACCTGCAACGCCAGACGGCATTGCAGGTGTTTGATTTTTTCCACAGGGAAATTACTTCGCTGCGCGAGAGGTTTTAGTGTCCAGAACGTCTTTGCGAAGATCGGTAGCCAATGCCTTCAGTTCCTGCATTGCTTTCCGTACGCGAGCACCAGCAGCGTTGTTGCCACCGTAGAATTTGTTCACGTCTCCTTCGATTTCGGCGACCTTTGATTTGATGTCGTTAAAAATTTTGCTCATGATTTTGATTGGTAAAAAGTTAGCAAATAAGGCCGTAAAAGTATGCTTTTATGCCAACTTCCAAACCATAGACGCATTTTTGAAAAAAAATCATGTCAACATTTTCAAACGAAAAGGCTGGCAGAAATACAGAACAAGTTGGAAGCCAATCGAATAGAAGCGTTAATGCCCTCTTTTCCGGGTTGTTTTTGTGGTCGTCTTTTTTACGCCGACATTGCCGTTTTTACCTTTTTTGACGCCTGTGGTGGTGGTTTTTGATTGTTTGACACGGCCATTTCTCTTGGTGGTGGTAGTGGTTTTTTTGCCAACGACAGCCCCGTTTTTACCCCTTGCAGCCACCACGGTGGTAGTGCGGGTATGTACAACTTTTGAATGCGCGCGATGCGGAGCATACACGGCATGTGCGCGGTGGACGCGGTGTGTGCGGACAACATGATAATGCGCACGGTACGGAACAGCACGAACGTGGAACACGCGCCAAGGGTGCGGTCTCCAAGGCCTCCAATACGCCGGGTATACCCGCCAACGCCAAGGCGAAACCCAAACGCGATAAGCAGGTGCATACATGAATCGGACGCTTGGCCACAACCACACGTTCACTACGATGCGAACGGGTGCCCGTTCTGCAGCGGGGCCTTTGTCTTTTCCATTTTTCACCTTTTCTTCTCCGAATGGCTCGGCGATGGTTTGCTCTCCATACAGGGCCTCATCTCCAATGATTTGGAGGATGGCGTTTTCGGCGCCCTGCTTTTCAATTTCGATGACTGCTACATCCTGAGATTCTTTTTCGCTCACGGCCACCTGTAGCACGAGCGCATGTACATCGCCGTCCATGTTGTCTACAACGCGGATGTAGTCAATCTCGCCGTCTTCGTTCAGGTCGAGGTTGTTGGCTTCATTGTTTTCGGAGTTCAGGCGTTTTTCAAAATCTTCGGGAGAGTCGGATTTTTTAAACAGTTCAATGGCAGCTTCGAGGCTAAAGTTGTCGCCCGGAAGCCCGGTGCTGTCGGCCTCCATATCGCTTTGAGCGAATAAAGGGAAGGAGCATAACATAAGGGCAAGGGTACCCAACAAGGGAGAAAATCTCAATGTTTTCATGTTGTAGAAATGATTTGATTGTGAACAATGTGGGGGCTTGGACGGGGTAGGGGGGAGAGGGTTTAAAGTAAATGGAACAGACGTGACACTTTTTTAAAAAGTGTCACTTCTGCAGCCCACTATAGCCTTTTTTACTTCAAACCCGTCCTACGGCTTCAAGCCGTAGGACGGGTAAAACTTCATTTCCCTTCCGCTACCCACCGATCAATCTTCCCCTCCAGCACCGTCAACGGCAGACACCCGTTCTCCAGCGCAATCTTATGGAAAGTCCGAATATCAAACTTTGCCCCTAGCGCCTGCTCCGCTTTGGCACGCAAGGCACGAATTTTAAGTTGGCCAACTTTGTACGATAGCGCCTGCCCCGGCCAGGACATGTATCGTTCGATTTCCGACACGATACTTGCCTCCGATTCCGCCTCGTGGTCGAGCGAATATTGAATGGCTTGTTCGCGCGTCCAGCCTTTGGCGTGCATCCCGGCATCCACCACGAGGCGAATGGCGCGGTGCATTTCGGCACTGAGCATTCCGAAATATTGATAGGGGTCTTTGTAAAGCCCGAGTTCGGTACCAAGCGACTCGCAGTACAAAGCCCAGCCCTCTCCGTAGGCGCTGTACCACAGGGTGCGGCGGAAGTCGGGCAATGCAGTGTTTTCCTGCTGCAAGGATATTTGGTAATGGTGGCCGGGGATGGCCTCATGCAGGAACAAATCCTCGTCGGAATAAAAATTGTACTCCCGCACGTTTGGAATCGGTACGTAAAAAGTGCCGGGACGAGTGCCATCCAATGAGCCTTGTACATATTCTGCAGAGGCAGTTTTTTCCCGAAATGCCTCTGTTCGCTTTACTACAAAGGGCGTTTTTGGCACCAAATCGAAGAGTTTCGCCAATTGCGGTTTCATGGTCTCGTGAATCTTGTTGAAATTCTCGATCACCTGATTTGGCTCGGTGAAAGGCATGAGTTCCTTGCGCTTGCGCACGTGATCGAAGAAACTTTTGAGATCGCCCGTGTAACCCACTTGTGCTTTCACTTTTTCCATTTCCTGGGAGAGTCGCGCGACTTCCTGCTCGCCGAGATTGAAAATTTCTTCCGCGGTCATGTTCGTAGTGGTGTAGCTGCGGATTTGATGGGCGTAATATTTAGCGCCGTTGGGTACGGCAGAAATGCCCGAAGTAGCCCGACACACGGGAAGGTATTCCTCTTTTACAAACTTGTGCAGACGCTGGTAAACTGGGATGATTTTATCATTCACCATTTGCTGGTAAGCAGTCGTGAGGCGTTCGCGCTCGGCAGCAGGGAAATCCTTGGGCATCAGGGAAATAGGGGAGTAGTACAGGTGCTTTTCCGCAGGGCCGTGGTCGAAAGCAGCCATTTGGGGCACCATCTTTTCTGCCAAAGTTTTAGGCAAAACGTAACCCGCAGCCATGCCCCGGCGCATATTGGCAATGGCGGTATCACACCACATCACAAAACCATCTACGCGGCGAAGCCAGTTATCATAGTCTTGCACGGTCTTGAATGGTTGGCCAGAAGTCCCGCCAGCCAATTGTCCCATAGTAAGTGGCAAACAATCGAACTGGTTAATGGGCATGAGTTCGGTCGGGAACGAAAGATCCTCCAGGTTGATGTCGCATTCCCAGAGGAGGATATCGTAACTGGTGCGTTGGTTTTCAGTTAATTGTGTGCGATCGTAGCCTTGCAAGCTGGTTTTGTATTGCGTAAAAAACTTGCGCAGTTTCTCGCGATGTGCTTGCGAGATGGTATTGGGCAACAAGTCGTTGTAACGGGCATCGCCTGCAAAAGTGGCTTCGATGGGGAAAAGCGGAAGTCGTTCGCGGTGGTAATCGGCGAAAAGGGAATCAATAGACATTTGCGATTTTTGTCCGGCATTTGGGGCCGGTGAATTGTTTTGGCAGGCCCAGAAACAAGCGAGCATAAGCCCAATGGAAATAGAAATACTTTTTTGCATAATGAGAATGTTGTGTTTTTAGGAACACCGATTTTACCGATACCGCCGATACCACCGAAATTTTTTAGGGATGGCTTGAAAATTCGGTGGTATCGGCGGTATCGGTAAATTCGGTGTTCAATCCGAAAACCGCCTTACCGCCGTATCATCGGTGTCATTCAAATAGGTGTTCGCCCCAAAAAAGGCGGAGCGAAAGTAGAACGCTGTGACTTAGGATGTCAATTTTGCCGACGAGTCAGCACTTTTGAGAAGCCATTGGCCACTTCTGCGCATCTTTACGCCGCCATGCTCAACCAACCAACCCTCCAACTCAACGACGACTTTCGCCACGCCCTCGATGTGCTGGAAAAAACCGACACGCACCTGTTCATTACCGGAAAGGCGGGCACGGGAAAGAGCACCCTGCTCCAGCTTTTCCGCAATACCTCCCACAAAAAAGTGGCCGTATTGGCCCCAACTGGTGTGGCAGCGCTAAACGTCCAGGGTCAAACGATCCATTCCTTTTTTGGCTTCCCGCCCCGCATCGTGACCCCCGGAGAAGCTGCCAGAAAAGTAACTCGCAAAGACCTGCTGCGGATTTACAAAAACCTGGAGGTGCTGGTCATTGACGAAATTTCGATGGTGCGGGCGGATCTGCTGGATGGCATGGACAAATTCCTGCGCGTCAATCGGGAAAATTACCGCCCGTTTGGCGGTGTGCAGGTCGTTTTTTTTGGCGATCTTTTTCAACTCCCACCTGTGGTAACGCGTGACCCCGTAGAGTCAGCTTATTTCAGCGAGTACTACGAAAGTCCCTATTTCTTTTCGGCAAAAATTTTGCAAGATGCTGATTTTCAATTAGAAACGCTCGAGCTTCGAAAAGTCTATCGCCAGGAATCGAGACATTTTCTGCGGCTTTTGGAAGCCGTACGCGTTAATGAGGTAGACTTTGACGACCTGGAAGATTTGAACGAGCGGCATCAGCCTGCTTTTTCTGAAACAGACGGATACATCACCCTTTGCGCCCGCAATGCAACGGCCGACAAGATCAATCAGCGCGAACTTTCCTTGCTCGAAACGCCTGAGCACGAGTTTATAGCAGATGTGAAAGGCCAATTTGACCCGGGTTTGTACCCCACCGATTTTGGTCTCCGTTTGCGCAAAGGGGCGCAAGTCATGTTCGTCCGAAACGATTTGGAACAACGGCAATTTGTCAACGGTACTATCGGCAAAATTACCCTCCTGAATCACGACACCATAGTGGTGGAAACCGAGGAGCAAGGCGGCAAAAAACGCCGCATCGAAGTGGCAAAAGCCGAATGGGAAATTATCCGTTACAAAGGAGGGGCCACCGGCGGACTTGAAACCGAGGTGGTGGGTTCTTTTACGCAATATCCATTGCGTTTGGCATGGGCCATCACCATCCACAAAAGTCAGGGCAAAACATTTGATAAGGTGCTGATTGATCTTGGCGGCGGGGCTTTTGAGCACGGGCAATTGTACGTGGCGCTCAGCCGTTGCAGAACTTTGGAAGGTGTGGTGCTCCGACACCGCATCCGACCGCAGGACGTGATCACGGATGATAGGGTGGTGGAGTTTTATGAGGAGAAATTTAGAGGGTAAATCGTCGCTCAAAATTATTTCATCCAACGCCACGACGACACAACGTATTGGAAATCAACAAAACGTTGTGTCGTCGTGGCGTTGTGTGAGACATTGTATAATTTTGCACACCTAGCATGAAAGGCTTAAATTTTCTTAAAGACTTACGCCCATTTATCTGGACACTCATCCTTCTGATTACCGAAGCCCTCAGCGGACAGACCAACCCATATTTGCCCGATATAAGTTACACCCCGCTGAAGGTCAGGGTTAATTTGATTATACTTCAACGAGAAGACGGCTCCGGCAATTTTCAGGACAATCCTGCCGACCATACTTTCATCGAGAACATGATCCGGGTGACGAATGAGGTTTTTGCAAACCTTGTGAACAGAAACGAGGAGTATTACCCGGGGCAAAACCTGCCATTTTTGTCCAATGCCAAGATTGAGATCGTGCCAAATATTATCTTCAGAAAGTATGGATTTGGTTGGAACAACCGCAATGACACCAACCATTCAGGGGTGCCCTATTTGTCGGGTTGGTATTTGGATTATTTGGATTTACAAATCTATGGCGACAGCGCCTTGCCAAAGGCCATCAATCTGTATTTTTCGAATGACGGACAACTCCATGAAGAAATGGTAGTTTTGGGTACAACGACCGATTACGACAAACGCATTTTTTTCAAACAACATGCTGCCAGCGAAATACCGGTATTGAATTCCAGGGTACAGCCTTATGGCAGGTTCCATTCTATGCGTTGCCATATTGGCAATGTATGGCTGAAATTATGGTGGAAACGCAATGTGCTGCACGAGCCTGACTGGACAATGGAATATGAAGTAGGCAAAAGTATTGCCCACGAACTTGGACACCTTTTTGGTCTTGGGCACACTTCAGAAAACCATTTGCATTCCTTAATGCGCACCAGTTTTGGAGGCCTGCGCGATTATATGACCACTCAGGAAATTGCAAGAGTCCATCAAACTTTTGGGCTTTATCCTTCTTTATGGCAGTTTGTGGAAGGAGATTTTACCTATGGTAGCGCAACCGCAGATTGGGTCGTGTCAACGGAGGAAACATGGAATACAAGCAGGAGACTTTACGCCAATATATTAGTCAAATCAGGGGCTGTACTAACCATCACCAGCGAAATTTTAATGCCGAATTCAGGTGCCCTCGTGGTAGAACAAGGTGCTACCTTGATATTAGATGGAGGAATTGTCAGGCGTTTTGATACCCCTGCACCAGATGCTTTCGAGGGCGAGCAGCTGGAGGAAACGCAGCACATGAAATCACCATACCTAATTGATGCGCGCGATTCGGATCAAGCAGGAACCGTAATATTGAAAGGAAATGGCAAAATAGATGGGGCGATCATCGGTTTAATCAAAGATTAGGCGAGCGGGCAAGGTCTCTTTCTTATGAAGGCCGTTTTGACCGATAATGGCAAAATTTCTCTCCGCCACTCCCAACCATCTGCGGTAAAAATCATTTCTTTGGGCAACCAAAATCACAGCTTTGTATTCATGGCCCTGCATTCAAACAAATATCCGCACATGAAAAACACTAACTTTTTACCCGCCAACGCTTTCTCGCCCGCCAAAGTCTTGACGACGGTGGGAGCGAAGGCAGGTTTATCTATCCTGCTGCTCTTTTTTGCAGCAGGCATTTTTGCCCAAACCACTGCTCCTGAACGCCGTCCCGGAGAAATAATCATCCAATTGGAACCGGGCGCAAGTCTCCAAAATGCTCTTTCAGAACTCAACCGCGATGCTGCCGGGGTATTTTCCCTGAAAAGCACCTTGTCCAAGGACTGGAATATTTTCCTCATAAATATGGAGGGAAACCAGGAAAACAGTGCGCAAATGCTGGCCAGTGCCCGCCGCGCTCCAAGCATCCATACCGCTCAATGGAACCACAAAGTGCAGGAGCGATCTGTTGAACCCAACGACCCCGAATGGTGGCGGCAAGGCGATATGACCCTTATCAATGCTCCCGAGGTATGGGAAACCTCCACTGGAGGCCTTACACCTAATGGCGACACCATTGTAGTAGCAGTGCTTGAAAAAGGCGCCCTCCTCACACATCCCGACCTTGCCCCTAACCGTTTTTGGAACTGGCATGAAACCCCCAACAATGACGTGGATGACGATGGAAATGGGTTTACGGACGATTTCGGTGGCTGGAATCCACAAACACAGGCTGACGACCTTGGGAGTAAAGGGTATCATGGCACAGCTGTGTGTGGCATTATCGGGGCAAGGGGCAACAACAGTCAAGGCGTCACGGGAGTGAACTGGAATGTAAAAATGATGAACATTTCCGGCATGGACTTCGAAAGCGAAATCATTCAAGGCTACGAATATGTAGGGAAAATGCGCCGACTGTACAACCAGACCAATGGTGCAAAAGGCGCTTTTGTGGTAGCAACCAATGCATCTTTTGGTTTTGATGGCGAACGGGCAGATGACCATCCTGTTTGGTGTGCCCTATATGACTCCTTGGGTAAAGTGGGCATTCTAAGTGTAGGGGCTACGGCCAACGACAATGTGGATGTAGACATCGTAGGTGATATGCCTACCACCTGCCCAAGTGAATACTTTATCGCGGTTACCAACATTAATAAATCTGCCATTAAAGCGCAGAATGCTGGTTATGGAAATGTTTCTATTGACCTGGGTGCACCGGGTACAGACACCTATTCTACTTATAACAGTGGCGGTCCTGGTAATGATCAACCAAGCTACAATATCATCGGGGGCTGTTCGGCCTCAGCGCCCCATGTAACGGGTGGTATTGGATTGTTATACAGTCTTGGTTGTGAGCCGTTTACAAGCGATGCCATTACCAACCCTATTGCCTGTGCCCGCCGGGTTCGGGATGCGATTTTGAACAATACAGAGCCTAACTCCACACTTGCCGGTATCACTACGACGGGCGGCCACCTTGACCTTGGTAATGCGCTCGACGGTGTGCGTAAAATCTGTGATGGTGCCACAGTAGGCCCACTGGAACTATTGGAGGTGAAAATCCTTCAAGGAGGAGATCGGGTGCGTATTTATTACCAAACACCCAACTTTCAACCCTACAATTTCAGGGTATTCAACATGCTAGGCCAGCAGTTATTCGAAAAAGAATGGACCCCTCTGCAGTTCTCTGAGAGTTATTATGACTTTGAATTTGAAACGGCCCAGCTGCCTCGCGGGGTTTATATCTACACGATTGGCAAGGGCAATGTGATAAAATCAATAAAAATCCCAAAAATTTAAAGTCCTATTTGGTTTTCTGGGCTAGCAAGTTTTACCTTTGCCGCCCGAAAACCAACAGGAATGGCTCCGTAGCTTAATGGATAGAGTCCCTGACTACGGATCAGGAGGTTAGAGGTTCGAGTCCTCTCGGAGTCACCCACTACTGTTAAGTGTTTGAGTGTGTGAGATTTATCTCGCACACTCATTTTTTGAAAAGCAGTATTTTTAAGTGCCGTAGTCCTTCTTTTGTTAGGGACGTAGGCACTATCAACTAGAACACTTAAATTTATCGCACGATGTCAAGAATTTGTGATCTGACGGGGAAGAAGCCTGTTACCGGCAACTACGTCTCGCACTCCAACCACAAAACGAAGCGACGGTTCTACCCGAACCTTCAAACCAAAAAGTTTTTCATTCCGGAAACGAACGAATGGGTGACGCTTAAGGTGAGTACCAGTGCCATTCGCACCATCTCCAAACTGGGCATTTACCAGTACATCAAGAAATTGGAGAAAAAAGGTGAAATCACTTACTACCCGAATGCAGCGGAAGGCTGTTAAATCACCCCATTAAAAAGTAAAATATCATGGCAAAGAAAAGCAAAGGCAACCGCATCCAAGTTATTCTGGAGTGCACGGAGCACAAAAACAGCGGCTTGCCCGGCACGTCGCGCCACATTACCCAGAAAAATCGCAAGAACACACCCGACCGCATGGAGTTGAAAAAATACAACCCAATCATGCGGAAATATACCCTTCACCGGGAAATCAAGTAACCCACACTCTCACTACTCAAATAATTGAGGTACAATGGCAAAGAAAGTCTCTAAAAACGCACGCGTCGCACAACGTGCCGCTAACGTTGGCTCCGGCAAGGACCATGTCAAAGTGGTGAAGGCCGTGAAAGACCCGGTTACGGGCAGATACACTTATAAACAAATGATGGTTCACAAGGACAAAGTGAAAGATTTCTTCGCTGACGCGAAATAAAGTATCAAGTAGCCACGAATTGCACGAATTTTCACGAATTAGTGCAAATTAGTGCAATTCGTGGCTAAAGCTGAATTAAATACTGAGCCGGGGTGTGTCGCAATTGCGCGCACCCCGGCTCTTTTTGTCAAAACAATACACCTTAAAGTTTTTAGGGATTAGTACGAACTTCCTATTCTATCGCACACCCATACAGGCATACCTTTGCAGCATAATCCGCAACTTTTAAAGGCACGCCCCAATTTTTTACCATGACACCACTGCGTTTGGTCATTTTCGAGGATAACGGTGATTTCCGGGAAAGCCTGTTGCATCTGTTTCGTTTTACACGTGATGTAGAAGTGTTGGCGGCGTACCCCGATTGCTCCCAAGTGCGTCAGGCTATTAGCCAATTAAAACCAGAAGTTGTATTGATGGATATTGATATGCCGGGCATGAACGGTATTGAAGCCACGGCAGTTGTCAAAGAGGTTTCGCCCACTACC
>JADJFA010000022.1 GCA_016708875.1 Lewinellaceae bacterium | reverse complement strand
CGGTTACATATTCCATGACCGATGCAGTGGGCAATATCACTACATGCTCCTTTACGATCACAATTAATTGTCTGACGATTTCAGGCCGAATCATTTGGGAGCACGACGATGTATCGGGCGTGAAAGACGCAACGGTGAAACTCTCGCAAAGCGGGAATCCATTGGGCAGCGAGCTTTCGGACAGCAACGGCGACTATAACTTTTCATTGACTGCTGCAGGATTATTCACGATCACACCGGTGAAGAACATTAACCGACTCAATGGAGTTACCGTTGAGGATGCGGATAGGATTGATGACCACGTGGATTTTATCAATCCTATTTCAGACCCGTACAAAAAAGTATGCGCCGATGTAAACCGGAACGGCACCATTGCCTATAATGATGCAACCCTTATAAAGCAGAGCATTTTAGGAAACCCCGGAGCACTGATTGCATTCAATGTATTCTGGCGCTTTGTTCCAACAGACTTTTCAATGCCTGGGACTGCACACCATCTCGTGCCTGCATTCCCGGAATTTAAAGATGTGAACGTGACAACATCGGATGTGACCGGGGTTGATTTCTACGGCATGAAAATCGGCGATGTGGCCGCTGTATGGGCTGACCCTCAGATGGCGCCAAGCATTCCACCGCTCGTGTGGGTATTGCAGGACCAAACACTGGTGGCTGGCACAGAAGTGGAACTGACTTTTGCAGCTTCTAACTTCTATGATTTGGCAGCCTACCAGTTTGCACTTGATTTCGACCCGATGCAGTTGCAATTTGTTGGTTTCCAGCCGCTTGGCGCGATTCCAATGAACCTGCCCGACAACTTTGGTGCGTACAACGCTAACCTTGGTGAATTGCGCACCCTGTGGACGGCAGGAACTGGCACTACCTTGGCTGATGGCACTCCGGTGTTCCGTGCTAAGTTCAAAGTGCTGGCAAGCGGCCAAAAACTCAGCCAGGTGCTGAGATTGGACGATTCGGAAATTCCATGCAAAGCCTACTCGGAAGCACACGTGCCTACGGACGTGAAACTTCTCTTTACAGAATCGGTCAGCACAGGTACGCCGCTTGATTTGGCCAATTTGGAATTGCAACTGTTGCAAAACCGTCCGAATCCATTCTCGGATGCTACTACCATCGGTTTCATTTTGCCCGAGGCTTGCGAGGCGCACATTCGAATCCTCGACATCAGTGGCCGTGAATTGACTTCTTATGATCGCCAGTACACAGCGGGTTACCATGAGTTGGAATTCAACATGGAAAATGCCTGGACGTATGGAATGTTGTTCTGTGAACTTGTTACACCACAGGGCAAACGGACGATCAAGATGGTGACGGCGAAGTAAGTAGTTTTAAGTCTCGAGTAGCAAGTTTCAAGTGGCATTAGGCCGTCCTTGGAACTTGCCACTTGATACTGGTGGCTTGAAACTTGTTTTGATTACATACTATGAGTGATAGCCGTTCGCCCTGGTTTCAGGGTGGACGGCTTTTTTTGTGCTTTTGTGTGGATTTGTTCGCTGCCCCCCTGAGCGTATCACCCCTGCCCCTGAGCGTATCACCCCCCTGCCCCCCTCAAGGGGGGATGCTCCGCGCATGGTCACCCGGGTGAGCTGGCAAATAATTTCGTATAAAAAATGCAGGAATCTAGGAGCTAGCAGGCACCAACTCCCCCCTTGAGGGGGGTAGGGGGGTGACAGGCCGCCTAACGAATCAAAGAATCGCACCCCCCTTGCAATACTAAACCAATCCCGTTATTTTTGTAAAGCAACCAAACTGCTTTATGAAAATAAAAGAAATCGCTTCCCCAGCAAACAACCACCATTACAACAAATCCTTGCGCGGTAGAGCGCGCGAAATGCGAAACCGTTCTACTAAGGCCGAAATCTTGCTTTGGGATAATTTGTTGAAAAACACCCAGTTGCGCGGATACCAATTCCTCCGCCAAAGGCCAGTCCTATTTTACATTGCTGATTTTATGTGCTTCGAACTTATGTTGATTATCGAGGTAGATGGACATATCCACGAATGTGAGGAGGTGGCCACAAAGGATGCTACCAGACAACGTAATTTGGAAGCGGTGGGATTCACGGTATTGCGCTTTTCAAATTGGGAGGTGTTGGAACGGCGCGATTTGGTAGTGGCAGTGTTGCTGGATTGGATTTTAGATTGGGAAAAGAGGCGTGGGAATGGGTTTTGACGGGTTGCAGGGGGTTACTCAAGCAGTAATGGTCCTTCAAAATGTGACCATCCTTGCCACTTGCTGTCTACTAGGCTTGTCTCCTCGTATTTGAAAAAACAATGATGCTGGACGAAGGGCTTTTTCGAGAATTTGGCCTATTCGGTTTAGAATAAGTTTTGATTATGGGTATTTAGGCCAAATTTTTTAAAAAGAGCTTCAATCAAAAAAGGAACTACTCCAAAATTGGTACGGTTTTTGGCTTAGCCCTATCAACTCTGTAAGACAGGCGACAAAACCCCATTCAAGATCTGACAGTAAAGCGATTTTATCACGACAAGAAAGATGCGCAATTTTTTGATAAGCAGAGGTTTGCGCACGAAACGACTAAGTCACCCCAAAAAAAGCGTTTCGCCGTTTGGCACTTTTAGCAGTAATCTTGCACCTTGAATGCAGATAGGCGAGTAGAGAAGACGGAATAAAAAAATTAATTTCCAGATTCTACACTCCATTTTAATCCATAATCCTCGCCGCCTTTATGGTTGGTTTCATGTGTTTCCCTAAGGTTTTTTGAAAAGTTGATTGAAGTATTCCCGATTGATGTCTTTTTAGCCGCCTGAGTTTTTTAGGTAAGCCCAGACTCAAATGGGGTTAGATAGTTGAAAGCGTTTGCTCGTTTGAGTACACGATCACTTCATCGCTCTATCACTTCATCACTTCATTCTAATTCACTGAAATACACGAAACTTGAACTATAAACAACATCTGTCAATTCCAAACCGATCCTCATTGATGAAGAGTTCCATACACTCCTTCTCAAAGACGCTCCGCGTCTCACCTTTTTCCTCATCCACTAATTTTTTGACCATGAACATCTCAACAACTCCGCGCCGCGTGGCGCAAGGGCTGCTCGTGCTGTGCTTTACACTGGCCTCCATGGTCGGGGCCAAGGCGCAGTGTGCTGATTTTATAGCTTTCCCTCCAGGAACAGTAAATATCAACCTAGCCTTGGGCGTTGGCCCAGGTGCCACGGTGGATCTAACCGACGCTGTATTGAATGCCAACGGGTTCACGATTGACCCGCTTTGCAGTTATGACGCTTCGTCAACTGGCGTTGGTGGGCCATTTATCTCCCTGCCGCTGACTTTCAACTGTGGCGATGTACTTACCAATCCACACACCTTGCATGTGCGGACCGGCGGTCCTGGTGGCCCTGGCGCGACGATCAAGGCGATCACAATAAATGTGGTTGACAACATTGCTCCAACGATCACTTGTGTGGGCAACCAAGTGCGTCCTGCGGGCCCAAGCTGCACCTATACTGCGGGGGCTTTTGAATTTGACTGGGTGACCGTTGCCGACAATTGTGCAACTAATATAACCTACAGCCTTTCAGGTGCTACCACAGGATCTGGGATGAATACGCTCAACGGCGTTGTCTTTGGACAAGGCCTTACGACCGTTACCTGGACGGTCATGGACAATGCCCTTCCTGTGCCTAACCAGGCCAGTTGCTCCTTCACGGTTACTGTGAACGACGTAACGCCTCCTACCATCTCTTGCCCCGCCAACGTGGTAGCGCCAAATGCTCTAGCCAACGGTACTTGCCAATGGGTTGGCGTCGGCCTTGGTGTCACAGCAGGTATGGTGGCTGACAACTGCGTATTGGATGCAGCACTTTTAGCTACACTGACGAATAATATCACCGGACCTGGCGCGCTCAATGGCTACAATTTCGGCCTGGGTGTCACCAA
This sequence comes from Lewinellaceae bacterium, assembly GCA_016708875.1. Lineage (GTDB taxonomy): Bacteria > Bacteroidota > Bacteroidia > Chitinophagales > Saprospiraceae > M3007. The sequence goes on along the minus strand of JADJFA010000022.1, from coordinate 99,145 downwards.
CGTGACCTATACCATCAACGATGGAGCAAACCCACCTGTAAACTGTATGTTTACGGTGGATGTAACCGACCAGACCAACCCGACTATAACTTGTCCCACTAATAAAGTTGAAGATGCATTGGGTTCCCCCATGTGCAACTTCACTGTGCCAAACAATTCCTACAATGCTTCTGCAGCCGACAATTGTAGCATCATGGCTGGCACGCCAGTTATTGTGAGCACTCCAGGCTACAATGGCCTGACGACTTTGAACGGTGCAGTTTTCAATGTTGGAACTACCAATGTGACATGGAGCGTGACCGATGGTTCAGGCAACATGTCGAATTGTGTTTTTAGCGTAACCGTAAATGATGTCACTCCTCCAACAGTAGTTGCACTTCCTCCCGGAATTGTTACGTTCCAATCGGTATTTAATGTCAATACCGCACCTGGGTCTTGTTCCCAGAGTGTGTCTTGGTATCGCCCAAGCATATTGACCCATACTCCAACGGATTGTTTTGGTCCAGTGACTTTGACGGAAAACCCGACGGTTTCCATCAACTGCCCAGGCCTTAGCTGTGTGAACGATCCTACCTTCTTCATCTCGAACGGTGTAACACCGTACCCATATGACGAAACGAATCCTTTGCACTGGGTGACCCCGGTGTCTGCTAATTTCCCTGTTGGCACAACGGTCATTACCTATGAATTTGAAGATTTTTATGGCAATATCACGCCCATTACAGTTACTGTAAATGTAATGGAAGCGGAAAACCCAGATGCCAATTGCGTAACTGGTCCGGTTTCCGTCACACTTGACCCACTATTTGGCGTAGCAATCGTTACTCCGAACCTTATCAATGATGGTTCGACGGACAATTGCGGAATTGACAGCCTGGGAGTAAGTCCGAGTACTTTTACTTGCGATTCGTTAGGAACCAGAAAAGTAACGCTGACAGTGTTCGACAATGCTGGAAATACCAGTACTTGTAGTTCAACTGTTTTTGTTTCTGACAATACCCTCCCAGTTATCGGTTGCCCATCATCCTTTGTGGTGGCTGCAAATGCGAACTGCAATGCAACAGTGCCTGGTTTGATCTTCAACGTAGGGTCCTCAAGCCCGGCTGTACTGGAATATTTTGACAATGCGCTTGATCCTTGCGGCTTGACTTTTGAATACAAGGTAAACGCAGGCATGTTCAACAATCTTGGTTTGTTTGTAAGCAATCCAGTTAATTTGAGCGCTGTGCCTTTTCTTGCTGGTAACAACTCCGTTACGCTTCGCGCAACTGATGGTTCTGGCAACATCACCGTTTGTAATTTCACGGTGAGCGTGCAAGACCAAACAGGCCCGACGGTCACTTGCCCTATGCCAATGGTCAACCCACTTTTGATCGGAAGTTGTAGTGCAACAGCCACTTGGCCCAACCCTTCGGCAACCGACAATTGCACAGACGCAATGGATATTACCTTTTCTTCTACCTTCCCATCAGGGTTTAATTTCCCTGGGGGAACAACGGTGGTAACTTATACCGCTTTGGATGAGGCAGGAAATATCGGAACCTGCAGCTTCAATGTCGTAGTATTGGACAACCAAAATCCTGTTGCTAAGTGCAAAAACATCTCGGTCAACCTTTCTTCGACCATCGGAGCAGGTTCCGTTACGGTGACACCTTCCATGGTGGACAACCTTAGCACCGACAACTGCGGCTACTCTTATGTCAACTTAAACGTAAACTATACTTGTGCCAACCTTGGCAATAACAATTATACCCTGGAGATTAAAGATGCTGCAGGCAACACTTCCACCTGCGTTGCAGTAGTTACGGTGAACGATGTAACTGCTCCCAGCTTTACTTGTCCGGCAAACATGACGCTGAATGCAAATGCGGTTTGCCAGGCTTCATTGACTGGTACCGCTACCGCGACCGACAACTGTTCCATCGTCAGTTACGAATACGACCTCAATCCGCCGGCACCTGTGGCGTTCGCGCTTTTGAACAATGGCGCGACGGGCAATTTGGCAAACATACCTGCATTGCCTTTGGGCGCGACTACGGTTACGCTCCGGGCTTCCGACAATGCGTCGCCAGCCAACAGCAGCACATGCAGCTTCCTCGTAACGGTGGTGGACGTAACGCCTCCTGTGTTAGTAGGTGTTCCTGCCAATACAACTGTAGCGTGCAATGCTATTCCTCCAGTGGTACTCCCTACGGCTACCGATAACTGTGGCGCAGCCTCAGTAGTTTATTTAGGAGAACTTAATAGTGCTACACCTTGTGTTTACACGCTTACCCGCACATGGAAAGCTACGGATGGTTCTGGCAACATGTCAACCATGAGCCAGGTCATCACAGTGCAAGATATCGTAGGACCAGTATTTAACGCTGCGTACCACCCAACAGGGATCGTGAACATAAATGTCACAAGCGCATTGGTTTGCACAGGCAATTATACGCTTACAGTGGTGAACATCACGAATATCACCGATGCTTGCAATGGTGTGTCAGGTATTGCCTATAACCTTGTTCCAGCAACGGGTGCGCCTTCCTCAGGTGTTTTGACACTTGCTGCTGGAGTGTACACGCTTCCAGTCTCTACATTCCCTATTGGCACCAACGTGGTAACGCTGACGGCTTCTGATGGTTGTGGCAACACGACTACGAAAGTGGTGAATATCGTGGTGGCCGATAATCAGGCGCCAGTATTCCAGAACAATTACGCTGCTGCTCCGGCAGGCATTTGTGGCAAAGTTTTCACCTTGCCAAATACGACCAACAATTGTGATCAATTGTTTACCTGGACTCGCCCGATTGCTTCCGATGTCTTTGATTGTGGGAATGAAATAGTCACAGAAGTGATTAGTAATGCCACGGTCCAAGCATTTGTCAATTTGCTCAACCCATTCCCGTCCACTTTGCCGATTGTTCCTCCTGGACTGCCATCTAATGTGATTGCGCAGTTTCCGGTAGGGCAAACAACCGTGACTTACACTGCTACACAAGGCGCCAATGTGAGCACATGTTCCTTTATTGTAAAAATTCTTGATACGCAGGCTCCAACCATCACTTGCCCTTCAAATCAGAATCTCTCGATTTCTTCGGCATGTTCAGCGGCAGCAACGGTACCTACTTACCCACCTTCTTCTGTATTGGACAACTGCCCGAACAACGTTGCCATTACCCAGACTCCGGCTCCCGGCACCCTCGTTTCAACCCTTGTACCGGTAATTGCTGGCAATACCTTCACTGTGACTTTGATAGCCAAAGACACCTTCCCCAACAACCTAATGTCGGTGCCTTGCAGCTTCACGGTAACGTTGGTGGATAGTCAATCGCCAGTACCTTTGATTACCACATTGGCCAATGTGGTAAGCAATTGTACCAAGTATACAGTGGTTGCGCCAGGCGCAACGGATTGCAATGGTGTTAGCATAGATACCCTTTGGGGAACTCCATCCGTGAACGTCATGATGGTACTGCCTCCTGCATATGCTGGCGGACCACCAAGTTACGTCCTCAATCCTGGCAACTATGTTATTACCTGGTCTTACACCGACCCTCAGAATAACACTACGACTCAGCCACAATCGGTGTTCATCACGGTAGACGTTACCCCTCCTGTAGCCATTGCACAGCCCTTAAGTGTGAATCTGGACGCAATGGGAAATGCCTTCATTACGGCACTTCAATTGAACAATGGCAGTTTTGACCAAGACAATTGTGGCCCGCTTGATCTGTCTATTCGTACAGGGACCAGCCCCAACTTTGTGTATGTTGACACGCTTGATTTGGATTGTTCGAATCTTGCCAATATGGGTGTAAACACCGTCATATTCGCCGCCACCGATATCAATGGCAACGTTTCTACGTTCCAAACAACGGTGACCGTACACGATGTGACTTCTCCTGTTTTCACTGGTGCATGGACGGCAACACAAATGGACACTGCGGTTCAGGCTTGCGCACCGATCCCACCGCCGGCTTCCTTCCCGCAAACTGCCACCGATCAATGTGATTTGGTAGTCAACATTGCGCTCCTCGAAACATCCACACAGGACACAATTGGCTGTGGCAAATACAGCTACGTCATCAACCGCAAATGGACTGCTACCGACGACTCTGGAAATACGGCCACACGCACACAAAAAATTATTGTTGCCGATACGCAAGCGCCTATTTACGCTGCGAATACGCCGCTGACTGTAATTGCGAACACGGCCCCCAATGCAATTGTATGCAATGCTGCTGTTAATTTCAACATGGCTGCATTTGTTTCTGATTGTGAGGCTGCTGCAGATTTGACCATTACAAATACCTTAATTTCAGGTCCAGTCAGTAGCTCGTTTATTCCGGCTGGCTCGAATATCAGTGCGCCAAATTATCCGATTGGTACTTATGTCGTGCGCTTTACTACCACCGACAAATGTGGCAACAGTGCGACCAAAGATGTGACCATTCAGGTAAACGATGCTACACCGCCTACAGCGGTTTGTATCAACGGCGTAAGCGCATCGCTTCAGCCATCAGGAATTGTTGTTGTGACCGTCAACCAGTTCAACAACAACAGTTACGACAACTGTACAAGTTCGCTTGACCTGCTCATTCAGCGTTTGGATCAAAACCCGCTGGTGGCGCCAACGCCTTCCTTGGAGTACAATTGTGATGATGCTGACGGTGTTACCCAGCATGGAGTCAAACTTTTTGTAACAGATAGCACTGGCAATATGTCCATGTGTCTCACTTACATAGTGATTCAAGACAACGTGGCGCCTAGCATCACTTGTCCGGCAAATGATACCCTTGATTGTGCTGCCAATACTGCACCGCAATTATTGGGCTTCGCTACTGCGGTAGACAATTGTCCGAACAACGTGTCTATTGATTTCACGGATGTTTTGGCAAGTGGAACTGGCCCGGTCTGCGAACTCCTCACTCGTACTTGGAGTGCAATGGATTTGGCTAATAACATCAGCACTTGCGAACAACTCATCAGCCTTGTTGACACAATAAAGCCAGTACTGAGTGCTTATCCTCCTGACGAAACCATCAGCTGTTCTACGCCACTTCCTGCACCTGCTACGATTACGGCAACTGACAACTGTTCCTCGCTCGTGACGGTACTGTTCGACCAGGACACCATCAATATCGCACAGGGTCCTTGTGGTCAATTCAATTATACAATCGTTCGTACGCGTACGGCGGTGGATGATTGTGGTAATACTGAAATCCACTCCCGACTCATTAATGTGGAGGATATCACAGAACCTGAATTTGCAGGGATGCCCGATACACTTGTCCTCAATACATCGCAATTCCCACCGAACTTAACTTGCACCGTTCCACTTGTTTTGAATGTGGCGCAGTTCCTGGAGGACTGTACGCCGGATAGTTCTCTTTTGGTGACGAATGATGCTCCTTTTGGAGATGGATCATTTAATATCAGTGGCGACTACCCAATTGGCAATTACTGGGTGTTCTTCGCGGCATTTGATCTTTGTGGTAATTTGGGGATTGATTCCCTTTATATCCAAGTTGTTGACAACAGTGTGCCAACGTTGGTATGCAACAACAACATCGTCATAGCGCTTGGCACAAACGGTGAAGCCACCATTAATGCTGGCGACATAGACCTTGGCAGCACTGACAACTGCGCTATTGATACCATGTACCTTTCGCAGAACATGTTTGACTGTGGAGACCTTGGTCTTCAAACGGTTACTTTGACCGCAGAGGATATTTACGGTAACACCAATGCATGTATTGTGGAAGTAGAGGTCACACTTGGTGTAAACTCAGGCTTCAACCTCACTGCTACCGGAACACCCGAATCTTATTTCGGTGCTGAAAATGGTACTGCAACTGCAGTAGCTACAGGTGGTACTGGTTTGTTCTCCTTTGTATGGAGCAGTAGCCCAAGCGATACCACCGCAGTATTGGACAGTCTTGCAGCAGGTACTTACACGGTGTCTGTAACAGATGTCAACAGCGGTTGCATTGCAGTAGATACTGTAGTGATTGTAGCTGGTGCGAAAATCACCCTTACGGTTGGTGCAGGCAATGCTTGTCAGGGCCAAACCCTTTCGATTCCGGTCACAGTTGACAACTTTATAAGTGTAACTGGCTTCAATTTCGGTTTGGCACTTGGCAATGGTGTTGCAGGTACAATTACAGGTATCTCTAACGTAAACCCGGCCCTGGTTGGATTGATCACAGGTGTTAATACTGTTTTCTGGGCGGAGCCTACTCAGACACCTACAAACCTGCTGAATGGTACGGTCTTGTTTAATGTAGAAATTCAATTGAGCAACGCAGTGGTTGGAACTACAAGCACTATTATTGCTTCGGCATTGCCTGCGCTGATTTTCTTGCATGATGGCACCGTTCAGGCACCAATGGTGGTCTTTAATGCTGGCACTGCAACCATCAGTTGTCCAGCTTCCGCCAATCTTAAAGTTGAGGGAGATGTGTTCACCTGGAAAGCACCAGTGAAGCCTATTCCCAATGTGACTTTAACGCTGGGAGGCACGGCCCCTGGTGTTGACGTAACTGCATTGCCTAATGCTAATTACAGCTTCATGGTAGCGAGCGGCTCGAACACCGTGGTAACTGGCAATAAGGTTTCGACTGTGAAAAATCAGCAAATCAACGTGGGCGACATGCTTGGAATTCAGGCACACGCTGCCTTGCAAGTGGCCTTCAGTAATGGCTACCAATGGGTGGCGGGTGATATAAATGGCGACCAAAGGATAAACTTGTTTGACTATGCACTTGTGCAGAAATATGTGCTTGGCAACAACCCACACTTCAGGGACAACCAGGGTAACCAGGTTGGACCGGACTGGAAGTTCGTGCCTGAAACGCACATGTTTATGCCATTGCCTTTGGGGAACCCGCAACCACCGATGCTCAACCCGCTGAACAACCCGGTACCACCAAATTCTATTGCGCATAATAACATCTTAGTTGATTTCTTGGATGACGACTTTGTTGGTGTGCTTATTGGGGATGTAAACGGCTCTGTAATGCCGGACTCCTTAACAAGTGGCGGCGGCGGTGCAGACAATGCGGCTTTGAAATTCCGTCTCAACGATCGTTCTGTTCAAGCAGGCGAAACGGTAACCATTCCGTTCAACGCACTTGACTTTACCAATACCCGGGCGTATCAGATGACTATTGGGTTTGATCCAGAAGTGTTTGAACTACAAGACATCCAGTCGGGTGTATTGCCGGGTCTTACGGAGGGGAACTTTGGTACAGATTACCTTGTGGATGGTTTGCTCAGTACACTTTGGGTAGGAGATAAGCCAACGTCTTTCAACGACAACGAGACTTTGTTCTCATTGACCTTCAAGGCTTTGGAAGATGTGTCATCATTGTCAAGTGTCTTGCACAGCAGTTCTGCGATTGCGGAGGCGCTAGCCATTGATCAAGCGGGCCATTCGGTTTCGGTTGATTTGGAATTCGTGACTTCGGTGGCGACTGGTGAGGTAGAAAGTAAGATATTTGCACTTTACCAAAACCAGCCCAACCCATTCACCTCAGAAACAAGCATTTCGTTCCGCTTGCCTGAGTCGGGTCGTGCTACCTTGCGTGTGTTTAGTGCTGAAGGTCGCTTGGTGAAAACTGTGATTGGCGATTTTGCCGAAGGCATCAATGCAATCAAGTTCCAGAAAAGCGATATCGGTTCAAACGGAGTATTCTACTATGAGTTGGAAACACCAAAGCACAGCGATCGCAAGAAGATGATTTTAATTGATTGAATTTGATGTCTAAGTGAGGCGGCAACCTCAAGTTGCCGCCTCACTATATTAAATTCAATGAGGCTACCCTCCATCTTAAATAGTTTGACATTGAACACCATGAGAAATATTTTCTTAATCCTATTCCTGCTTACAGCCGGGGTTTTTGCAACCAAATCCTCAGCCCAAGCGGTCATCCTAAAAGCCGATACTATTGAAGTGCCATGCATTTCATCTGACACGTTCCTCGTGCCTATCTATTTGGACAATTTCACCGATGTATCGGGTTTGCAGTTCACTTTGGAATGGGACACGTTTCGGCTCGATTATGCTTATATAACCGAGCTGCATCCCCAATTTCAGGGAGGGGCGGGCTTCGATACTTTGCCAGCCACTGGTGCAATCAACAAACTCACTTTTGCCTGGACTGATTTGGCAGGGCTAAGCCTTCCACCCAACACGGTATTGTTTAAAGTGGCCTTCGCCAGGATTGGAGGCGCTGCAGCACCCATTTCATTTGTCAATAACCCTACATCTATTGCGGTTTTTGATAATCAATTCAACGAACTACAGTTCGAAGCTTACAATGGATTGGTAAAACCGATAGATGACATTGGGCCGACCATCACTTGCCCCACAAACGTGGTAATAGGTGGTGCTGGCCCAACGGCCGTTCCAAACATCGCGCCCACACTGGCTGACAACTGTGGAACACCAAGTGCCGGATGGGCATCTACGGGTGTAACCGTGTCAAATTCCCCGGGTGATCCAGATGCAAGTGGCGCTTTGTTCAACATTGGTTTAAGCACGGTAACCTACACTGCAACCGATGCGGGCGGCAATAGTGAAACCTGCTCCTTTGACATTTTGGTGGAGTTTTCTGTATCAAATACAGACTTGACCTTGATTGCCAATGCAAACAATCTAGTCTCCTGTGGTGATACGGTAACGATTGATGTCCGGGCTTTCAATTTTGACAGTGTTGCCGGCCTACAGTTTTCGATGGAATGGCTGGCTGCGAACCTCGGGTTCATTTCGATCACGAATACAAATGCTGCGCTCAATATTGATCTCAGCATGTTCAATACGGACCCCACAGGCGTTGGGTTACTAACTTTTGTTTGGACGAGCACTTCCTTGAATGGCTCCTCCGTGCCGCCAGGCGATCTGCTGTTTACTTTGACGTACAGCGTACTTGGATCCGGGACGGTTGCTTTTAGCGACAATCCTACCGAGGTATTGGCTTTCACGGGCACGGTTTTCCCGCCTGAAGAAATACCCTTGTTCACTTTTGATGCCATGGTATCGGTAACAGACACAGTGTCGCCTACCATTACATGCCCGGCAGATATTACAGTACAAGCTCTTGGAACAACCCCTGTTCAAGGCATTGCACCAGCAAATTTAGATGACAACTGCGCTACTCCTTTGGTGGGCTGGGAAGTTTCGGGTGCTACTACAGGTAGTTTCCCCAACGACCCGGATGCCAGCGGAGGCCTTTTCAACATCGGTACCAGCACAGTGACCTACCTGGCAACGGATGCGGGCGGCAATACTGCTACTTGCACGTTTAATGTGACTGTGGAATTTGCCAATAACACGACCGATCTGACCATTATCGCAAACAGCACGAACGCTGGATGTGGCGATAGTTTTGGCGTTGATTTTTCTGCTTTCAATTTTGAAACAGTGGCTGGTGTTCAATTTACCATCAATTGGGATCCTTCACTTTACCAATACACTTCGCTGTCCAATTTCAACTTGCCTATTGGGATAGGAGCGGGCAATTTTAATATTGACAGTGTTGGAGTTGGTTTCATCACATTTGCATGGACAAGTAACGATCTGAATGGCGCCTCCGTGAACAATGCCGAGGTGCTTTTCACGCTGAATTTCGACCTGTTGAACAATACTTCCTCAGGCATCATTTTTGGAGACGATCCTACCCTTCGAATTGCATTTGATGGAGGAACCTTTGATCAAATCCCACTCATAACTCTTGACGGTCAAATTACCGTAACAGACACCGTGCCGCCTGTTATTATCTGCCCAACACCTGCTCCCGTTGATGCGCCTTCTGGGCAACTTTTTGCGCCCGTAACCGGTCTTCAACCAATCACTTTGACCGACAACTGTGGAGGCGCACCTGAGCTTTCTTATACCCAATCGGGTGCAACCATGAATAGCGGCACAGGCAATGCCGACGGAAATTACAATGCAGGAACAACCACCGTTGTCTACACGGCTACTGATGCAAGCGGCAACACTGCCACCTGTTCCTTTGATGTGGTGGTGAACGCTGATACACCTGTGGTGCTGCAACTGGACACCGTAGATTTGGGCTGCTCAGGTATTCCAACACAAATAACAGTAAACCTTACTGTAGAAAATTTCAATGAAATTATCGGGTTGCAATTTGGCCTCAATTGGGATCCACTGGTATTGGGACTTGTGTTACCTGTTCCCATACAATACATTACATCAGGGCCTTCGCCGCTCTTTATCAATGTGCCGAATGGTACACTGGCCTTTTTTGGTGGTCACCCGGCCTGGCCGAACGTTCCGAATGATTCAACCATCTTGACCCTTACGTTCAACGTATTGAATGTCAATGCACTGGCAACCACAAGTCTTTTCTTTGTTGGCCCTTATGATGCATTGAACAGTAGTCTCCAAGCAGTTCCAGTCCAGACAATTAATGGCGCATTCGTTTTCACCCTGGACAATGTCCCACCAGTAATAAGCTGCCCTACCGACACCATTGTGGATGCAATCCCAATGCAATGCAACGGCAACTACACACTTGTACAGCCTTCCGCTACGGATGATTGTGGTACTGTGGATAGTATTACTGTAACGTTGTCGCCACCTGGTGGCGTGTTTATGGCATCTGCTCCAACTACAGTGACATACACTGCAACCGATGATGCAGGCAACAGTTCCACTTGTGCTTTTACCGTTACTGTAGTGCATCAAATTCCGCCGCAGATTTTGGGCTGTCCAGTTTCCCCGATTATTGTGGATGCCAATACCCTGTGCCAGGGAAATGCTTTTTGGACCCCTCCGATATTTGTGGCAGCTTGTGGGCTAGGATCAGTTACAATTGTCAATGATTATGATCCGGGAGGATTATTCTCCTATGGATCAACATTGGTCAATTACACGGCAACTGATGTGTTTGGAAATGTTTCTACCTGCTCCTTTGAAGTGGTAGTGCGAGACGTTACACCGCCGACGATCACTTGCCCAACTGATACGGTCATTACACCCCTTAATGGTTGCTCAGCAATCGTGGATTTTGTGACCGTAGCAACGGACAATTGCGATATGGATGTTGAAATCATTTGTAGCGATACATCTGGGACCTTGTTTACTGGAATAACCACAGTTACTTGTGCAGCGACGGATAATGACACCAATACTGTAGTCTGTACTTTCACGATAACGGTTCTAGACAGCCAGGCACCCTCCTTTCCCAATGGATGCCCGGCAAATATCAATGTAGTTTCAGCCTCAGGCAACTGTGGGGCAAACCCGACTTGGCTAACACCGATGGTGATAGATAGCTGCGACCAAAATGTGAGCCTTGTCCCATCTCAAATGTCAGGCTCTTTTTTCCCAGTGCAGGGCTCTCCACACACGGTTATGTACACTGCCACCGATGATTTGGGGAATTCAACTGTTTGCACCTTCACGGTCACAGTTGCAGATAGTACCAAACCCGTTCTGACTAACTGCCCAACGCTACCAATTATTGAAGTGCTTCCTGTGGATTCATGTACTGTGACTTTGAACTGGACGCCTCCAACGGCGATGGACAACTGTGTAGGGGTTGTTTTGACCTCTAACCTTAGCCCCGGAATCTTTCCTACTGGCGATACGACGGTGGTTTATACAGCCACAGATGCTTCAGGTAATACGGTTAGCTGTTTCTTCAATGTATCGGTTAAAGACGTGGTGCCACCATTTTTCATTGATTGTCCCACTCAACCCATTGTAGTCGCTAATGGCAATCCTTGCGGCAATCTGGTAGATTTTGATCTGCCCATTGGCAAAGACATTTGTACACCTGATGATGAATTGCGGTATAGCGGGTCCTATGATACTACCACCTTGTTCCAAATCGGTACTACTACGTTCCCATATCGGGTTACGGACAAGAGCGGCAATTTTGTTGAATGCTCTATTACGATAACAATCATGGGAGAAGTTCCTCACTTTGAGAATGTCCCGGATACAATTTTTGTGGCGATGTGCAGTACGCTGGTAAGCTGGCCGCCGCTGATTCCTGTAGGCTTCTGTCCGCCTATAACCGTTGATTCCACGCATACACCAGGTTCAGTATTTCCATTCGGTACAACGACCGTGACCTACACGGCTTCAGACTCACTTAATACTGCAACCGCTACTTTTTTAGTAATCGTATCCGAAGATGTGGAACCAGTATTTGATTGCCCGGTCAGCCCAATTGTGGTGAACGTGGGTGGTGTCATTGTTTCGGATCAAAGTAACTTTCTGATAAGTGCAGATACTGCAGCAGACTGCAGAGGTGTGGAACTCACTTTTGATCTTCCCAACGCCACTGACAACTGTGTGACGCCAACCGTAACACAATTACAAGGCTTGCCTTCCGGGTCGGTATTCCTGTCTGGTGTGTTTTATGACCTGATTTTCAGGGCAGTGGACTCTTCGGGAAATTTGTCGCAATGTGCCGTGTTTATTGAAGTGACAGGGCTGCCGGATCTTGACCCCGTGGTGAATCCGAACCCGGCTTGTACGGGCGATAGTGTCCTCATTACCGCATCGAATATTCCTGGTGCAATATATACCTGGACAGGTCCGGTTATATCGACGACCAATATTGTGACGATCAATAATTTAAGCGTACTAAACGACGGGCTGTACATCGTAACAGCCAATGTAAACGGTTGCAATACCGCGCCTGACTCGACTGAGGTGTTTTTGACCCTTCCTCCCGAAGCGGAGGATGATTTATATACCCTTGATCCCGGAGAGACGATCACATTTCCAAGCGTATTGATTAACGACATCCTTTCACCATCTTTTGATTTTTATATCTGTGACGCAAGCCAATTGCCAGGTTTAGTGAATAATAATGATGGTACATTCACTTATACTGCTGGAGATGAGCCTGACATGGTTTCTTTCTATTACGCAGTTTGCTCTAATACCTGTGATATAGAAGATCAAGCGGTGGTAACGATTACGATCAATGACACGAAGTGTTCTTTTATTCCAAATATCATTACGCCCAATGGAGATGATACCAACGACTGGCTTGAAATCCCTTGTCTGGATACAGGACTTTTTCGTGATAACTCCTTGGTTATATACAGCCAATGGGGTGACAAAGTATTCGAGGCAAATCCGTATATAAGTACTCAGGCCGATGGTTGGTATGGAACTCTTGATGGCGAAATAGGTAAAGACCTTCCTGATGGAGTGTATTATTATATCTTCAAGCCAGGGCAAAACATTTCGCCGATGAAGGGTTTTGTTCAAATTTTCAGATAGTTAACAAGAGTCGGAGCGCTTTTTGATTTGATAAGTTATTGGGAGATTGATCTTAACACTCAATTGGGCTTAGTATCCCAATAACTTATCGAACCAACCATCCTCTTTACCTCCAAACCATACATTATTATGAAAAAACTAATATTCTCAATCACCTTGTTGGTAGCAACTTGTGTGTCGCTCAATGCACAGCAGGAGGCTCATTTCACACAATTCATGTACAATAAGTTGTACGTAAACCCTGCTTATGCAGGTGCGAGGGGTGTGCCAAGCATCCAGGCCATGTACCGCAGCCAATGGGTCGGTTTTGATGGCGCGCCGCAGTCCATGCAAGCGAGTTTCAATGGGCCCTTTCTTTCAAAGCGTGTAGGGGTAGGTGCAACCATCAACCATTTGAAAATTGGTTTGCAACGTGATTTTCGCGCTACACTTGCTTATTCTTACGACATGGTAGCGCAGGATGAAGTATCCCTGCGCATTGGTTTGTCAGGCTCGTTGCGCTCATTGGGGATTGCTTTCAATGAAGCCAATCCTGCTCAAACAGGCGACCCTTCCATCGAAGATCAACGTACCAACGATTTTTACGGCAACGTAGGCGCGGGTGTGTATGGCACCATTATGGAACGGTATTATTTTGGTGTATCTGTGCCGCACTTGTATTCCAATACGATCGGTTATGGTGATGCAATGACAATGGCAGGTGATCCATTGACTTTGGCAAAAGAATCACAGCATTTTTATGGCATGGCTGGCGCAGTTTTGCCGCTAAGCGAGGACATCAATCTTATGCCTGCCATATTGTTGAAATACGTGAAAAATGCGCCCTTCAACGCAGACCTTAATGTGAACCTGGAACTCCGCCGGAAATTCACGGCAGGCATTTCCTACCGCTTGGGTGGCGATGGTTCAGGCGATTCAGTTGACCTTTTAGCGTTTTGGCAAGCCGCTCCACAGTTTGGCATCGGTGCTGCCTACGATTTTACACTCAGCAATCTGAAGGATTACAACGCAGGATCCTTCGAAGTGCTTTTGCAATACGATTTAAAGCAGCTAAAAAACGGCAAGAGAAAATTGTCGAACCCACGCTTCTTTATGTAATAATCACATAATCAATTCAGTATCATGAAATCCTATAAGCATATCTCACTGGCTATTCTTTGCACGTGTATGGCAATTGCGCTCTCAGCGCAAACCATGCCTGGGACGAATGCTCCGGTGACCGTACAGGTAAAAAACGAAGTAGCCGTAAATACAACGGGACTGGAATTCAGCCCCACTTTTTATGAAGACGGCATCGTGTTCATTTCTACCAATACAGCTGGTTTAAAGAAGTTTACCGACGAAAGTCTGAAACTGCCCGCCATGTCCATCTTGCGTTCGCGCCGCGACGCAGAAGGAGCATTGGGCGTTCCAGAACCTTTTGCGGTTGAACTTTCCTCGCTTTACCATGAAGGACCGGTTTGTTTTGACCGAACGGCTGAAACTGTATATTTTTCCCGCAACTCTATTATAGACGGCAAAGAAAAAATCGCAAAGGACAAAGAGCAGAAAATGCGGCTATATGTATCGCGCAAATCCGGCGGTACCTGGAGTGAGCCGGAGCCATTGCCGTTCAATGCCAATGAGTTCGACGATTGCCACCCAGCTATAAGCATTGATGGAGATAAGTTGTTTTTTGCCTCCAACCGCCCTGGCGGCCTTGGGGGGATGGATATTTATGTATCCTACAAGGTTGGCGAATCCTGGAGCGAACCAGTGAATCTCGGCCCAGGGGTAAATACCACTGGCAACGATGCTTTCCCATTCATACACGCTGACAATACCCTTTATTTTGCGTCTGATGGCCAGGCAGATCGCAAGGGTGGTTTTGACCTTTACTACGTCATTCCCGAAGGAACTCAATGGACCAAACCCATCAACATGGGAGAGCCATTCAATTCAGGCAGCGACGACATCGGTCTTATTGTTGATCTAAACAAAATCAATGGTTATTACTCCAGCAACGGAGCAGGTGGACAAGGCGGCGACGAGATTTTCAGTTTCCACACAGAAAATGGAAACCTCGATGATTTCCTGCTGCAAAACAAACGTGTGCCAGACCGTGACCTCGACCTAAAAGTGGTGGTAACGGACAAGTCCACAGGAGCACCGATCAAAGATGCAGAAGTACAAATACTGAATTATGATGGGAACAACGTCATTGGGCGCGACGAACAGGGCAACCTGATTACCGTGCAAACGATTGATGGGAAAGAAGTTATTGGTTCGGTGCCTCCAGACAAAGGCATCAATGGCGAAACGGATAGCAGAGGTCGCTTTGGAACGGACGTAAAACCTGGAAATTACGTAATTATCATTACCAAAAAAGGTTACCAGACCAAACAGTTCCGCCTGCCGATCTCCAAACCCGGCAATGAACTTGCTGCCCAACTCGAAAAATCAAGCATGGCAGGTCCAGGTAAAATCCAGTGGATTCCGTCGGTATTTAACTACAATACCAATGCGCCGCTAGCGGGCGCAACGCTTGTGCTGACTGATGAGAAGACAGGTAAATCAGATACCCTTGTTACCGATGTCAATGGCACTTTGGAGCACTACATTAACACGAAATCTAAATACAAGGTAGATATTCTGCAAGGAGGGCGCGTGATAGGTAGCACAGAAGTAAATACCCACGGTTGGCCAGACACCAATAAGCCTATGTATCAGAACATCTCTGTAGCTCCGCTTATGCCTGGGTCTGTCATTGAACTTCCCAATATCTATTACAACTTCAACGATGCTACGCTTCGTCCGGATGCCCGTAAAGACCTCGATCTTGTGATTGCGCTGATGAAACAGCAACCGACTATAAAGGTCGAACTCCGCAGCCACACTGATTGCAGGGGCGGCGACTCGTATAACCAATCGCTCAGCCAACGCCGTGCCGATGGGGTTGTGGAATACCTGGTGATGGAGGGGATTTCCCGAAACAGACTGGTTCCAATTGGTTTTGGCGAAAGCGAACTGCGTAATAATTGCAAGGATGGGATAGACTGCACGGAGCAGGAACACGCTCGCAACCGTCGGACCGAAGTCCGTATGCTTACAGGTCTAAGCGGCTCAAGCATGGTATATGTGGACGGGAACATCAGCAATAGCTCTTCTGAAGAAGATCCCAAGCCAGCCAACGTGAATGTGAAACCTCAACCAAACACAGGTGGATCGGCAGGTGAGGTGAAAGTTACCAATGCCAGCAGCGATTCCTATTATGTGGTGGCTGGATCATTTCTGGCCGAGGCGCGAGCCAACAACCAGATGGCTCATTTGCAGCAACTTGGCCACAAAGGCGCTGAAATCGTGCGCTTCCCAAATTCGAATTTCTATTCGGTTTGTGTGGGGAAATTTAATACCCGTGACGAAGCTTCGATGCTCAAACGCCAACTTGATCAAAACAAAATTGATGCCTTCGTAAGGGCAGTACAATAGAATTGGTGAATGGTATATTGGTGATTAGTTGTCCAATATCCCAAGTCCAATGTCCAACGTCTTTTTACCTTTGTGCCAACTTTCAGGAAACGATATTGTTTCTCTGAAAAACAGCAAAAAAGGAAAAATTTGAAATGGCAATATTGATAACTGATGAGTGCATCAACTGTGGTGCTTGTGAGCCGGAATGCCCCAACAACGCAATATATGAAGGCGGTGTGGAATGGGCAATTTCAGACGGAAATACCGTGCTTGGAGAATACGAACTGGAAGACGGAATAAAAGTAGATGCGGCAAAAAAACTTAAACCCGTCTCAAACGACTTTTATTACATCGTGCCGGATAAATGTACCGAATGCACTGGATTTCACGAAGAGCCGCAATGTGCTGCCGTTTGTCCGGTTGATTGTTGTGTGCCGGATCCTGATCGGGTAGAGTCAAAAGAGGTGCTTCTAGCGCGTAAAGAACGCCTTCACCTCTGATAAAGAATTTTCATGGTTCTATGATTGCCTGCTGTCCGTTTGGGCAGTGGGCAATTTTTGATTTTCACCACGTAATTTTTCTACCACATAGTACACAGTAGAGCACATAGTTTGGTACCAGGTTATTCAGAACTATGTGCTCTACTGTGTACTATGTGGTGAAAAAAATGTGGTGAAAAAAACTTACTGTCCCATCCGCTGCTGCATCTCCCTCAGTTTGGCCTGATTGCCCGTGGAAGTATATACCTGTATCAAATCCTGCATAGTATTCTTATCCTGAGGATAATTGGCAAGGGCAAGATTGAGGAATGTAATGGCTCCCTCCGGGTCGTGCTTTTTCACAAAATAGAAATTGTACCCCACCCGGTGACAAAAGAAATTGTAGATATTGGGGTCTGCGCCTTTGAGCGATTTTAATACCTCCAGCACCATTGTCAACATTGCTCCATTTGCAGGCTGGTTTTGAATCAGAGCCTCCAACGCTTTCAATAATTTGTCCAAATCCTTATCTTGATTGAACCGCCCCACTGCCATTTGTACCTTAAAAGGGGCAGCCAAACGGTAGCCAGGGTTGATTTCTAAGGAGCGGTTGAGGTAATGGCTAATCGTATCAAGCAAGGTATTACGTTCAGCAACTAAAGCCGCATCGGTGGCTTTTTCAATTTTCAAATAACGTTCCTGATACAAGTAGTTGGCATAGTAATAATTGGCGCGATAACTCCCGCTCGAAACCCGTATTGCCGATTCCACCAAACTCCGACCATCGCCACCCCAGTCAGGCACTCGGGTCCATGTGCGCAGGCCAAACAATAGGGCGATTGCCCCAATTAAAACTGCGCTCCATAAATTGGGTTTGTTGTATGGCTTTCGCAGCAATTCAGGAAGTTTTCGAGCTGCGAACCAGGCAACCAACAGGCAAAAACCCACGGAGGGCATAAAGAGATACCGCTCGTTCAGGAAAGTGCTGGTGCGGACAAAAATGTTCGATACTACACTGATTGTCAGCAGGAAATACAAAATGCAAAAGGCTGGCACTAATGAACCACTTGCCTCAGTATCCCTTGTTTTTTTCAATTGTCGGATCGCCCAAACGCCCATTGCCAAATACCCTGCAAGCGAGACGAGCACGCGCCAATCTGTCCAACTTACTTTCGGGACGTGATAGGGGTAATAGTCAATCGTGAGTGGGTGCGGTACAAATAAAAGTTTTAGAGACCAGCCCAGTGAAAGGAAAATGCTGGCAAATTTCTCCGAGGCAGCCATGCCCAAAAACGGGTTGAGCACCAATTCGTCCGGATGCTTGATCGGAGTTTCCAAGGCTAAGGCGCGGAGCAAAAGAAACAGCAGCACAGCCGCCAACAAGGGCATACAGGCTGATACAATGCGACCGAGCGGAAGTTTAGAGAATACCCACAAGCTGAGCGGTATGACCGCCAAAAATGTCGCAGTATTTTCTTTTGAAAGCAGGCCGAGCAGAAAACTCCCTGCCGCAATCCAACGCCAACGGTTTTCTTGTGTGTCAAAATATTTTAGGATTGCCCACAAAGCGCCAAGACTACCCAGCAAGGCGAAAATTTCGTCACGGCTTTTGATATTTGCCACCACTTCCACGTGCAGGGGATGCAGCATAAAAATAGCCGCAGCCAAAAATGGAACACTGAAAAACCAATACCCTGATGATTTAGTAGGGAAAAGTGCCAATATAACTCGGTAGAGCAAAATGCCCGTTAGTCCATAAAACAGTACATTGAAAAAGTGCGCCACACCAGGATTATCCTTGCCGAACAAGCCAATCTCCATGGCAAAAGTGGCGAGTGGCAGTGGACGATATCGCCCCCCTTCGAGCATGAGTTTGAGGTCTTTGTAATAACCCAAAAGGCTGTCGTGCCCAAAAATCTCGGCCAGGCCCGCAAAGCCTTTTTGCACAAAGGAATTGTCCCAAATAAACAACTGGTCATCCTGCAAATAGCCATAACTGACCGTGATGCCATATAGTACAAAAGATATCGCCATCAACACAAGTGTTGGAAACAGGTGTTGACCCCAAAAACCGGGCTGAATAAAATCGGTAGGAAGCAGCGGCGTTGCCTGTTTTGCAGGTCGCTGTGTCACAGGCGCTTTTGAAGTTGTTTTTTTAGTTGACATGCCTTTATGCTTCTTAAGTGTGGCACACCTTGGTAACCACATTGATTATCAATACTCGAATTTAGGTGTGCCACACTTTTCTGAACACTCCCTACTTCAACGTGTTATTTGAGCGGGCAAAAGTATTTTTTTCAACGCTGAAAAAACATCCGAGTAATCAAATGTCTCCAGATTTCGCCAAAAATCCAGCGTTTCCCGCAATTGAGCCTCTGAAGAAACGCCCACAACTATCCCATTTATATGAGGATGCAGTCCGGCAAAAATCAACCCAAGATGGTTCATCGTCTTTACGGGTGGACGGACAAATGCAGTGTTCCATTGAGGGAGCAAATCATTGATTTTTTGTAGCAGGGGTGCGACTTTTTCAGGTTGACCTCCTCTGGCCAAAAAGGTGCTGTCGGCAGGGTAGGGGGCTTCTAATTTAACGCCGCCAGCGTTGAGGCCGTATGCGTAGAGTTGGTGACTGGGAATTGGTGATTGGTGATTGGTGACTGGTAATTGGTGACTGGTGACTGGTGACTGGTGATTGGTGACTGGTAATTGGTGACTGGTGATTGGTGACTGGTGATTGGTGATTAGAGCATATCGTTCAAAATCGGACTGCAAAACGTTGTGTTTCAACTGAATTTCAAAAGAAAGTCCCAAATCAGCATTAGCCGCTGCGTATGCTTCTGGATGGGCAATGCCCGAAAGCCCGGGCCGGATGCCGTGCTCTTTTTGCAACCTGTTCAAAGCTTCCAAAGAGCCGCGAATCTCTCCAATTTGGTCTCTATTGTCCCAGTGGAACATGACGCAAGCGAGGTTCGAGTCAAAAACCCGCAGATATTCCTCAGCCATCATTTGCACAAAGGAAGGAGCCAGATTTACCTCAGGTGAACGGAGGTTGTCGAGGCTGCCGATTTTCATGGTCAGGCAGAGTTGGTGCAAGCCGTGCGCAAGTATGTATTCGTGCAATATTTTTTCGGCTGCGCGGAAGTCTGCTGGGTTGCGGTTGATCGGGTAATTGGTGGCGCAATCAATATGCCGAAAACCTGCCTTGAGCCAGGTGTCCAACAGTTGGAAAGCCTCGTTTCTTGAAACGGTCCAGCCCCATTGGGCGGTGCCGAGCATCAGGGTTTTTGTCATGGCTTTCGAGTTTTCAAGACGCGCATGGCCGCTATGTATTGACGCGCCAGACGGGAAATATTAACCCTGCTACTGGTGGTGTCGTCCGTCCAAATGACGGGCAATTCACACATTTTCAAGCCCTTCCATTCGGCCAAAGCCAGCAGTTCGGTGCTGAAAAACCAACCGTTGGAGGTTGCCTCGACATCCATAAGTGGCGCCACATGCTCCCGTCGCAGCCATTTGAAACCACACATCCCGTCAGAGAAATAAGTACCCAGATAGGTTTTCAGCATAAAATTGAAGATGCGCGAGGTGATCTCGCGCTTCAGCGTACGACCAACTACCCGCGATTTTTTGTGCAGTCGAGTGCCATAAACAAGGTCAAAACCTTCAGTTGCAAGGGCGTTGTAAGCCTGGGGAAAATGCCTCAAATCGGTCGCCAAATCCAAGTCCATATAGCCGACAATGTCAGCCTGACTTTGACTCCAGGAGGTTTTGAGTGCGAGGCCCACACCCTTTTCGGGTACTCTAAGCAACTGAATTTCAGCAAACTCATCACACAAGGCGGCAGCAAGATGGTGTGTATTGTCGTTACTGCCGTTGTCGGCGATGACAATTCGCCATTGGTTTCGTTCGGGAAAACTTTTACAAAGGAAACTATGCAGTATACGCACCTGGCGGTCTAGCGTGGCTTCCTCGTTGAGGACGGGGATGGTTACGTCAAAAGTCATTTTGGCAATTTTTCCAGCATTGCGTGTTATTTTGGCACAAGGTAAGACATTCAAATTTGGCTATTTACAAGTTACATTAGACGCATCAAATTCTCCAAAAAACAAAGTAAATATTTGAAACTGATCCTACTGTACCTTGCCACTTCCATTCACCTAACATTACTTTTTAACCATTCTAAAATCATGACAAAACAGGTTTTTTATCAAATTTTTTGCACTCTTTTTGCACTTATTTTTTACCAAACCACAAATGCTCAAATCAGCATTGGTGTAAGGGGCGGAATATTGTTAAACAATATGGAAATGGACTTTCCTGAATGGAATAATGGGTATGATCCTGAAGGCGTCACCGGCTCACAATTTGCTGTACCTGTCGAAATCGCCCTTGGCGATATGTTTGCTCTTCAGCCGGAAATCATGTTTGGCTCACACGGGACGAACCTGGCATTAAACCAAACCCAAGAGGAGATGGGAATCAAGTACACGTCCAATTTTAATATAACGATTAAAATCAACACCTTAGAGGTGCCACTGCTTGGAAAAGTCAAATTTGGTTCCAACAAACTGAAGTTCAACATACTGGCTGGTCCCTCCATAGGTTTTGGAATGAATGGAGAGGCCAAGTACAAGTACACTTATCGTGCTGAGAATACGAACAGTGGAGAAATTGAGGAAGAGAGCGGTAGGGAATCAAGGGATGGAAAATTTGTCAAGGATGGCTTTGGCGAAGATGATGTTGACGAGGATGAATTTCCGCTTAGTAAAACGTACCTGAACCTACATTTTGGCGGGGGAGTCGCTTATGATTTTGGAAAAGCATCCATATTCTTAGATGCTCGTTATATTTTAGGAATAAGCGACAACTTTCCTGATTATAAGGATGCCGATTCCGGCGAAAAACTTACGGGCAAAAGCAGGCGCATTGGCTTGAGTCTGGGTGTAATGTTTCCTTTGAAATAAGCACCAGATTCCCAAGCTGGGGTCGAGCGTTCAGTTTTCGTTTTCCGCGAGCCTGTTCAGAAAAGTGTGGCACACCTAAATTACAATGTTGTTAAGCATTGTGGTTGGTGAGGTGTGCCACACTTTCTTGAACACCTTCTTTTCCGCACGCTGTTTTACCAAAAAAAGCAAGGAGAATGTTTGAAAACAAATCCTTCTGTACCTTGCCCCGTCTATTCACCTAACATTTACGTTTAAACCATTCTAAATCATGAAAAAACAAACCTTTTTTCAACTTTTTTTCGCTCTCTTGACACTTGGATTTTACCAAACTACCAATGCACAAATCAGTATGGGCGTTAGAGGTGGGATGTTGATCAACAACATGGATCTGGACTTTTTTGACTTGGGTGCAGATTTTGATGAAGAAAACGTTCTTGGCGCTCAATTTGCAGTGCCCGTAGAAATCGCGCTTGGCGATATGTTTGCCATCCAGCCTGAATTAATGTACGGATCACACGGCCACAGGCTGACATATAGCGAGACGTTTGAGGAACTGGGTACAACGTACACCTCCGATCAAAAAATAACTTTTAATATCAATACCTTAGAAATCCCAGTACTTGGGAAGGTCAAATTTGGGTCAGGCAAACTCAAATTTAATATTTTGGCTGGACCTTCTTTTGGCTTTGGAATGAACGGGGAGGTTAAAGTGAAGTACGCTCATACTGCAGCGGATGCTAACGGCAACATTATTTATGAAGACAGCGATAGTGAATCCTTAGATGGTAAATTTGTCAAGAATGATTATGACGAAGATGACCTTGACGATGATGAATTCCCGCTGAGCAAAACAAACCTGAACCTACATTTTGGTGGAGGTATTGCCTATGATCTTGGAAAAGCATCCATTTTCTTTGATGCCCGCTATATCCTAGGACTAAACGACCACTTCCCTGATGTCGAGGATGCAGATTCTGATGAAAAAGTTACCGGCAAGAGCCGGCGCATTGGCCTGGGCTTGGGTGTAATGTTCCCCTTGAACTAAGATACATTCAGGTCAACTACGGCGAACTTGGACAAACCCGTCCTACGGCTTCAAGCCGTAGGACGGGTTTGTCCAAGTTCGCTGTTTTTTTAAAGGCTGGAGGCAAAAAAACGTTTCGTCTGATTTTCGGAATCTGCGTATTTTTGTTGAACCAATTGCGGAAATAGCTCAGTTGGTAGAGCACTAGCTCCCAAGCTGGGGGTCGCGAGTTCGAGTCTCGTTTTCCGCTCACTGTATTCAACGGTTCATCTCTTATTTGGGGTGAACCGTTTTTTTTATTCAACAAACGGACAACCCATTGACATTCAGTAAACTTGCGTAACTTTGTGCCGTCCTTTGGGGCAATTACTTTTCATTTTTCAATTTTTTTAGTATGCAAACAGGAACTGTCAAGTTCTTCAACGAGACCAAAGGTTTTGGTTTCGTCGTCAACTCAGCCACAGGCGAGGAAGTTTTCGTTCACGTCAGCGGATTGGTTGACAAAGTCCGCGAAGGCGACACGGTCACTTTCGAGACAAAAGAAGGCAAAAAAGGCTTGAACGCAGTCAATGTCCAACTCGCATAAGCGATTAAGGCATCTTGACGATACGATTCAGAAACTCCGGCGGGCAACCGTTCGGAGTTTTTTATTTGGTTTGAAAAAGAAAAACCTTTTATTTCAAAAAATTATTTTACCTTTGCCCCGTTCTTCGGAACAATTACTTTTCATTTTTTCAATTTTTTTAGTATGCAATCAGGAACTATCAAGTTCTTCAACGAAACCAAAGGTTTCGGTTTCGTAGTCGACTCAAACTCGGGCGAAGAAATTTTTGTTCACGTCAGCGGTTTGGTTGACAAAGTCCGCGAAGGTGATTCTGTCACGTTCGAGACCCAACAAGGCAAAAAAGGCTTGAACGCGGTCAATGTACAACTCGCATAAGCGATTTAAGCATCTTGACGATACGATTCAAAGACTCCGGCAGGAAACTGCCGGAGTTTTTTTTGTGCTCCTGATGAACGGTTGAATCCGATTTCAGCATAAAACAAGACATTGGAGACTTATTGCAGGCTGCCTCCTCCCAATTTGACATAAATCAATACAGCAATTCCGACAATCAGCATAGTTGTCAGAATAAACAGCAGATAACCCAATAAGAGGACGAGGAGGGCTTTAATTCCAGTGTTCCAAGCCTTATATTCTTTAAAGAAGCCTATGTATCCCCAAATGCAATACACTACGTAGATCAGTCCAAAAAAGCTGGACATCTGCGGGCTGAAAACATTACTGCCCATCAGCTTCAAACCAAGCATGAAGGGCATGCCAACGAGGGTACTCCCGCCGATAAAGAAACAATTGACCACAAAATATTCGGCATAATTGATACCTCTTTTCCTATAAAACCAATAGGCAAACAAAGCCATATATGGAATCATACCAACAATTAACGCGGTCATATTCTCTGTAATCCAGGCAGAAATCTTTTGGCTGAAAGCCTTTGCCTCTTCTGATTGATTTCCATCAGCAATTCCAGCCTGCACTCCTTGTTTGAATTCTTCCTGACTGAAAAATATCAGCGAAATTGCCACCATAATCAGCAGGAACTGAATGGGTTTGGTAAATTTGGCCCGTTTCCCATCCAGAAATTCCCGTACCATTGGGCCAGGCCTTGTTAGCAGGTGTTTGGCCGTATAAAGTACTCCCCGATCCATTGGAAGAATCTTATCGAGGAGTTCTGAAAACAGGATTTTTGTGCTGAACCGTTTTGTGCTGGCCTTTTGGCCGCATTGTGGGCAGTAATTCCCTTCAAATTCTTGAGCGCAGTTTTTACAGGAAGTCATTTTGTTCGGCCTGTTGTATTTTTGGGCAAAACTATTCAAACAAAGATGATTTTTAGAAAAACGATGTCAGCCGGGTTGATGGCTTTTATACTTGTCACCAACATTTCCGCCCAACCCGAAACTCGAAAAAACACCTCTAAACGCTGCTCATAGCGATGTTGGGAGCGGGTGAAAATTTGAGGAACTATTAAGTTCTTCAAAACCAAAGGTTTCGGTTTCGTAGTCGATTCAAATTCGGGTGAAGAAATTTTTGTTCACGTTAGCGGATTGGTTGACAAAGTACGCGAAGGTGACGCAGTCTCTTTCGACACTCAACAAGGCAAAAAAGGCTTGAATGCTGTCAATGTACAACTCGCATAAGCGATTAAGCATTTTGACGATACGATTCAAAGACTCCGGCAGGCAACTGCCGGAGTTTTTTTTATCGCCTTTTTTTAGGCGATCTTATTCTTGTTTACTGATTTTGTTGAAAAAAGATTTGCCAGAGAGCGTAGTGGCCACCACCGAATAGATGCCATTGGGGAGACTGGAAATGTCGAGGCTTTCGCCGTTGGGCATAGTTTGTTGAAGGATTTGTTGGCCGAGGAGATTGAAGATTTGAACACTTAAGGCCAATTCTTCGACAGATAATTTTATGAAAATTTTGCCAGTTGATGGGTTGGGGAATACGTCCAGATATTTTGAATGACTGGAGTAAGTAATATCTGCTGCTCCAACCATATCAGGAGATAATTTTACGATCCAATAATCACCAGGCCCGTGTTGCCCCATAACGTCCCCATCGTATGAACTTGTAAGAGCTCCTACAATGTAACCTCCATCTGCTGCTGGCGCCACATAATAACCAAATTCATCGCCACTGCCCCCCATCGTTTTTTCCACAAAATTTCTCCAGCACTGCTCAATCGTAATATCCAAACGTCTGTTAAGCCTTGGTTTCCAGGGACATCTCCATCGTTTGATATTGATCGTCCAGCAAGGATATACCCGCCATCGTTCAGTGTTTTGAGGGAGAAAATATTGTCATCATACATCGTTCCACCTAAAGCTTTTTCCCACAGGATGGCACCGGCATTATTTATCTTAACTAGCCAATAGTCACTTGGGATAGTACCTCCGTGATTTCCCGTTACATCTCCATCGGTTGATCGCGTTATCCCGCCGATAATATAGCCCCCTTCATCAGCCTCATGAATGGAAGATGCTTCGTCATGTTCACTACCGCCAAAAGATTTCTGCCATTCCAAAGTCCCTGCATTCGTTAATTTTGTTGCCCAGAAATCAGATTTTCCGTGATTCCCTATCACATCTCCGTCAGTCGAGGACGATCCTCCTACCGCTAGGTACCCTCCATCGCTTGTTTGTAGGATAGACTTGAGGCGATCATCACCGCTACCTCCCATTGCTTTTTCCCACTCTACAACCCCTTCGCTTGACAACTTTATCACCCAAAAATCTATGCCAGCGTGAAAGCCAGTGACATCACCGTCGTTAGAATTTGTATGGCCTCCTATGATGTAACCGTTGTCACTTGTTTGACATATATGGATCATCGCTTCTGTATTGCTTCCACCTAATACTTTGATCCATTGTGTGACACCGTCGCCAGTTAGTTTGACGATTAAAATATCCCTTTGCCCATGGTTACCTATTGCATCAAAGTTGGTTGATGAAGTAGTTCCCACTACGATATATCCACCGTCATTTGCCTGAATAAAAACTTGAGCCTCATCACCAGAATAACCTCCAGCAAAATCACCGCTGCTGCCTCCAATGGACCTTTGCCATTCTATGCTGCCATCAGGAGACAGTTTTACCACCCAGATATCGGTTCCGCCATGATTTCCTGATACGTCACCATCATTTGATTGCGAATTGCAAACCATGACGTACCCACCATCTGTTGTTTGTTGGATATGAGGTGAGGTCTCATAAAAACTACCGCCGAGTGCTCGACTCCATTGTATTGCTCCGGTATTGCCAACTTTCACAACCCAACAATCCCAAGTACCATTATTCCCAGATATATCTCCGTTATTTGACCAACAATGCCCAACCATTACGTACCCTCCATCGCTTGTTGATTGCATAGAATTAGCATAATCATCACCGCTCCCCCCATAAACTTTTTGCCATTCTATAGCGGGTTGTGCAGCCAAAAGGGTCGTTAAGGAGTAAAGGAGACAGGAAGCAATTAGTTGTTTCATATGCTGTATCATTTTGTGCATTGACTAATATTGTTTGCGACAAAGGTGTGGCCTGCTGCCCGTTGATGAAAAGGACAGTTTTTTCCAAGTCCCGCAAATAGGGTAAGGCCCTACGAGGGGAAGTATCCCGGCATTTCAGCAAGTAGGATTGGGTTTTTTCAAAAGAAATGGGAAAATCGAGATAAATAATGGGGACAAAAAAACAAGGTCGCCACAAAAACAGGCCGTCATTTGGCTTTCCTCAAGCCAATTTGTGGGCTTTTTCTAGCAGCCATTTGCGTTCTCCAACAAATTTCTTCTTTTGGATCCGTTGGATGATAAGGGCAGAACGTTTGGCGTCCTTAGGAGGACTTTGAAAGATTTGAAGCAAGATTTTTACAAAGTTGTTGTTGGCTTCCCAATCAAAATCGGACGATTTTTTGCTGCCCGTTCGTTCAATGTACTTTCTAAAAGAGTCGATCTTATAAGGCAACAAGTCTGAATCAAGTTCAAAATATATCCTCAATTCCAGACGGCGGGCCACCAAAAAATAGGCATTAGAATAGAAGGAATACAAAACATGAAGAAGTGCTTCTTCATACTTATTTTCTTCGAATAGACAAAGTGCAAGATTCAATTTATAGATCTCTTCCAGTTCGCTCTCACTCGCAATTCTATATCTGTGCGATTCCACAAATTCCTTTGCCCATTGTACCTTATTAATGCCCAGCGCCATCCTTGTAATGTTTATCAAGGTCGCCGGGTTTATTTTATCCTTATAATAAAAATAGCCTTTTTTTAGGTTGTCCTTTTGGATTTCATGAAGTCCTTCCTGTAATTCGAAATGCCCCAAAGAAATCAGGTAGCTGCCGTAACTCCTTAGAAATGAGTAGGTGTCTGCAATGACATCGTTTGTCAAGCCATGTTCATATCCTTTTAACAATACTAGTAAATTTTCAAATTTCGCCCGATCTGGTTCGTCCCGGAAAAAGAAATCCCGTATCTTTTTTCTAATGTTAAGCAAGGGGCTTTTCCTTTCGAGATAATCTGGTGCTGGAGGATCCTTCAGGGCTAATTCAATTATCTAGGTCATTTTAGGTATGCCCGTTTTTTGTTGTAACAGAAAACAGTTCAGCCTTTCAGTTTGCTCTGTATAGTAAAATAAACTCAGGTTTTCAATCAGGTCAGAAATCGCCAGGTCATTTTTGCCATTATTGGAATAACTTTTCAAGTTATACTCTTCCAATGAAACTTGGTATTTGAATAAGTAGTTTTTACTGGATTCCATGGTGTTTTCATGGGCTGCCTTTTTTAGTCTCGATAATTGTTTTTCATAAAGTGAAACCAAGTTTCTTGCTTTATAGACTCCGACCAGATCAAGCAATTGTTGCTGCGAATTCGTTGGGCGTTGATAATATTGGGTCATTAAGAACTGCTCTGTATATTGATAAAGCCGGGTGGTCGCTCGCTCAAGCCGGGCTTCCGAAAACGGCTTCTCAGGGTACACATTTTCATGAATATTTATTTTGTTGCGGATGGTGTCCTGATTGCCGTTGGACAAGCAATTGAAATACCGCAACATTTCCTCAGTGCCTCCACGCACGAAAAATGGGCTTTTTAAAAACAAGGTGAACTCCTCCCTTTCTTCTGGGGAAAACGAGTGGAATATCTCGAGCAACTTTGTGTTTGCCATCCTATTAAAATTGAAATGCCGTTCGATCCATAAAAATATGCTGTTGTTGGTGCTTATTCATGCAATATTCGCAATTCAATAATGTTTTTTTGATGCTCTAAATACCCATGCCGTATGTTTGGCCAAAAGAAAATCTATGATGCAACGACCCTTCCTGACGCTTTTCTTGATTGCTTTGGCAACCACCCTTTCCGCCCAACCCGAGATCGAAAAACGCCTCCAAACCCTGCTCATCATGGCTGAGGATGGCTCCACTGTAGCGTTCCCCGAAGGGACGATTACGATTTCTAATACCCTTTCGCTCGATGCGAAAAAGAACATCACGATACGTGGCGCCGGGCAGGACAAGACCGTGCTTTCATTCAAAAACCAAAAACAGGGCGCAGAAGGGATCAAAATCACCAACGCGGAGAACATTGTATTGGAACATTTTACTCGCTAAGGCGTTTGTTGTCTGGATTTATGCTTTCACAAATTGGGCCTTCAGAATCTGGCCAGTTTGTGTCATCATCCTCACATGATAGATTCCGGCAGGAAAATTATTTACGGGCAGCGATTTTTCAAATTGATCCATTTCCAGCATTTGGATAAACTTGCCACTTTCATCAAATATATCTACCCGCTTGATTCCATTTATATTGGTCACAATCTGGACCAAATTACTTGCTGGATTGGGGCTTATCGTTAAAGTTAGGCCTTCTGCATTGGGGGCTTCTGGTTTCAAGCCAAGTGGAACGCTCAACTTAACAATCCACACATCGTTTAAACCGTGATTTAACGATACATCCCCATCTGATGAGGCGATTGTCGCAGCAACGATCATTGAATTGTTAGCGCCTGGTACAGTAGATCTGGTATGGTCATTTTTCGATCCACCAAGGCAGGTCGAGGTTTTCAAATCGCCATTTTCGTCAAATTTAACTATCCAGGCATCATTTTCGCCATGTTGTCCTACAACATCTCCATCGTAAGAAGATGTTTCTCCTGCAAAAATGAAGTCATTGTCTGCGCGTTGGAAGATACTGAATCCAGATTCATACGCAGAGCCACCCAAAACTTTTTGCCACAATAAATCGCCATCGGAATCTAAACGCAAAATCCAGGCATCGAACCCGCCATATGCCCCTGTTACATCCCCGTCATTGCTGCCCGTTTGGCCTGTAACGATGATGTCGCCATCTGTAGCAATGCAAACTCCACGTACGCCATCCTTATCGCTACCCCCGTAAGTTTTGTTCCAAAGCAAATCCCCGTTGGTAGAAAGTTTAGCAATCCAATAATCTTCGCCGCCTTGGTTGTTCGCGCCTGCCAGGTCTCCGTTTGTACTGGAGCTGCCGCCGCCAACGATGAGCTCGCCATTTTGGGTTTCTTGCAATGCGTATAGGTAATCAAAACCGGCACCTCCGATGGTTTTCTGCCAAATTAAGTTGCCATCAGGAGCAATTTTGAATGCCCAGGCATCCCAGTCGCCATGTACGCCAAATACATCGCCCGAATTGATACTTAAAGTTCCGCCAACGATTACATAATTGCCATCCGAAGTTTGGTGAATGGCCCGGGATTCGTCCCGATCGCAGCCTCCATAGCATTGACGCCATTCGAGGGTGCCATTTTCATCTATTTTGACGACCCAGATATCTAGTCCACCGCGATTTCCAAACACCTGGCTGGTGTTTTTTGCTCCATTGCTGTAGGTGTTCCCAACCACGATATAGCCGCCATCGATCGAGTTGTCTATTCCTGTAACTGCCTCGATATCAAGTCCGCCGTAACATTTTTGCCATTGTAGTACGCCATTACTGTTGATTTTTGTCAGCCACATATCTGAAGCGCCGTGATTTCCGCTCACATTGCCATTGTTGCTTTCGGTCATAGAACCTACAAGATAGCCCCCGTCCGGGGCATTGATGATCCGGAAAACGCTTTCAGATTTTGAACCTCCAAACGACTTTTCCCATTCTATGCTCGGTTGTTGAGCGAGCGAAGCGGTTGCGAAAAGGCAGAGAGAAAGTAGGAATAGTAGATTTTTCATGTGCTGAATTTATTTGTATAGGTTGATGAAAAAATTATAAACAAAGATGCGACTTTTCTCCTTCCAATAATCGAACACATTTAGCTGTATGTTTGACCTAAAGAAAATCTATGATGCAACGACCCTTCCTGACGCTTTTCATGATTGCTTTGGCAAGCACCCTCTCCGCTCAACCCGAGCTCGAAAAACGCCTCCAAACCCTGCTCATCATGGCTGAGGATGGCTCCACTGTAGCGTTCCCCGAAGGGACGATTACGATTTCTAACACCCTTTCGCTCGATGCGAAAAAGAACGTCACGATACGCGGCGCCGGGCAGGGCAAGACTGTGCTCTCGTTCAAAAACCAGAAACAAGGTGCAGAAGGGATTAAAATCACCAATGCGGAGAACATTGTATTGGAGCATTTTACGATTGAAGATTCCAAGGGCGATCTCATTAAAACCCAGCAGGTGCGCGGGCTGACTTTCCGGGACATAACTGCCCAATGGACCGGTGAACCGAAGGCCACCAACGGTTCCTATGCCCTCTATCCGGTGCAGTGCCAAAATGTCCGCATCGAACGCTGCACGGCCATCGGAGCCTCCGACGCGGGCATCTACGTTGGTCAATCGGATTCTGTTTGGGTGACAAATTGCGTCGTAAAATGGAACGTAGCGGGCATCGAAATCGAGAACACCACCAACGCCTGGGTCTGGAAAAACAAGGCCTTCGACAATACAGGTGGCATCCTTGTGTTCGATCTGCCTGATTTGCCCAAGAAACGCGGCGGTCATGTCAAAGTCCACGATAATCTGGTGACACGCAACAACTTCCGGAATTTTGCACCCAAAGGAAACATCGTGGCAAAGGTGCCGCCCGGCACAGGTGTGATGATCCTTGCTACCAACGACGTAGAGGTTTTCAACAATAAAATTTGGGACAACAAAACGGCTTCCACAGCCATTGTGAGTTATTTTATCGCAGAAACGCCCATTAAGGACAAGGATTATAACCCGTATCCATCCCGCATTTTTATACACGACAATATCTACTCCATGGGCAAACGAATGCCGACCTGGAAAAGCAAACTCGGTTTTATTTTCTGGTGGAAATTTGGCAAAAAAGTGCCGCATATCCTCTACGACGGTATCCAAAATCCCGACTGGCTTGATGCGAATGGCAGACTGAAGCCTGGCTACGAAATCTGTATTCGCAACAACGAGAACGGCACTTTCGCAAACATCCGCGCCGATAAACTCGGCCTTTTAAAGGAAAAATCAGTAAAAACGCCCAACCGTATGACTGCGAATTTTAAAATCAGCGCATTGATAGCCATTTCGGTGGCGATGTTGGGAGCAGGTAAAAACAGGTTTTCGACATCCTATCTGGAAGCAAAACCCAAACTCTCTGATTACGCCTTTTTTTTGGGCAAAATATCCGAGCTCACACCTGCACCCAATGTGTTCCCGTATGAAGTAAACGCCCCGCTTTTTAGCGATTATGCAGAGAAGGCGCGGTTTGTCTTTTTGCCGGAAGGACAAAAAATGGTTTACAATGCCGAACAAGCGTTTGAATTCCCAACCGGTGCAGTTATCATCAAAAACTTCTTTTACTGGAATGATGCAAGGGCGCCAGAAAAAGGTCGCCGTATCCTGGAAACCAGGCTTTTAATCAAGGAAGAAAAAGGCTGGAAAGCCCTTGAGTACCTTTGGAATGCCGAACAATCTGACGCGTTTCTAGAAGTGGCGGGGGCTGCTTTCCCCGTAGCATGGATAGATGGAAAAGGCAAAAAACAAAGTATTGAATACATCGCGCCGAACCTCAACCAATGCAAAGGCTGCCATTCCTACGATGGACAGTTTGTTCCCATTGGTATCACCGCTCGCCAACTCAACCGGGAAGAAAACGGTGAGAATCAACTCATTCTATGGCAGAAATCAGAAAGGCTGGTCCTACCCGAGGGCTTCAATGCTTCTAATGCTCCACGTCTCACGGACTACCGTTTAACCAATCACCAATCTACTAATCACCAATCAACCAATCACTTAACCGACGCCGCACGGAGTTACCTGGATGCCAATTGCGCCCATTGTCATAACCCACATGGCCCGGCGAATACAAGCGGTATGTTTCTTGAAATAGGGCAAACTGACCCGGAACGCCTTGGCGTTGGCAAGCCTCCTGTAGCCGCAGGTCGTGGAAGTGGCAACCGCCGTTTTGGCATTGTGCCGGGCAAACCTAACGAGAGCATCCTGGTATTTCGCATGGAAAATGACGATCCGGGGATTCGGATGCCTGAGTTGGGGCGGCAGACGCAACACCGGGAGGGTGTAGAATTGATCAAAGCGTGGATTCAGGAGATGTAACCCGGAACGCTGTTCCGGGAAAGCTACCGATGATACCGAAACAACGTTCAGGCGTACAAAAAAACAGCCCGACGGAACTGCATCCGCCGGGCTTCTTTATTACTGCTAAAATGTTGTCGTTCAATTGCCTTCGCCTTTCTTCTTTTGTGCCTCCGTGCTGTTGGGGGGGAGGGTAGTCTTGCTTCCTGGAAGCGGCTGGGCAGCGTTGTTACTCGGCTTGGCTTTGTTTTCTTCAGTGCTGTTGCGGGGAGGCGTAGGTTTACTGTGTGAATCTTTTACTGCGCCATTGCCATTGTACGGTTTTGGTGCCGTAACAGGTTGGTTCTCAACCGGCAAATCCGAATTGGAAGAAGGCGACACTACGGGCTGCTCAAGGGGAGCGACATCCGTTGGAGCGGCTGGTTTTTCAGTCGGTCCGGAAAACAGCCAATAAACACCGGCGGCCAGTATGAGGGCAAATGCAGCAATCAAAACGAGCGATTGCGTCCCCCAAGTTTTGCTTGGCTTGGAGATATTCGTTTGAACGTGTTGCCACACACGGTCGGAGGGAGTGTCCCAACCCGATTCGGCGGGGGCGTCCGGCAGGTTTTCAAAAGTCTTCCGAAAAAGATCGTCAATGGGGCTTTGTGCCTGTTGCTCAGTCATGGGTTGGATGGTGGGTTGTTTTGGGGGGTATGGTCAAGAAATAAATGATTTGTTGAGTATTTTTTTCAGGAACTCTCTTGCTTTGAACAATTGGCTTTTGCTGGTGCCGATGCTGATACCCAACTGCTCGGCTATTTCTTCGTGGCTGAATCCTTCTATGGCGTAAAAATTAAACACTGTGCGATAGCCGGGCGGTAGTCTTTGGAGGTACGATAGCAGGGTTTGGGCGTCAAGGTTGGAAGCAAAGTCTTCTTCTGTGTGAAATTTGCTTTCAAAAATGTTGAAATCCGGCACATCCCGAACAAAATCTCGCTGTTTGCGCAAATGGCTGAGGGCTGTGTTTACCATAATTCGTCGTATCCAACCGCCAAGTGCCCCGTCTCCCCGAAACTGTCCCATATCGCGGTAAACCCGTACAAAACCATCTTGCAACATATCTTCCGCCTCTGATTTGTCTTTGGCATAGCGCAACAACACTCGAAACATCGGCACACTGAATTGGCGGTAAAGTGCCGTTTGGTGCACAGAACTGCCTTGGAGTACACCGCTTACAAGTTCCTGATCGCTGAATGATTGCATGTTGGTTTGAACAAAGTGTTTGATGGTGTTTGGGCAAAATGGGTTGCCCGGAAACAAAAAATTTTATCAAAAATTCTAAAAACAGGCCAGACAAAGGTAAGACTACCTTTTTATGATGCGTTTATTCCTTCATCGCTCGCACAAATTCCCAAGTCACAATCCCCGCCGCAACGGCAACATTCAGTGAATGTTTTGTGCCAAATTGCGGTATCTCCAATGCCCCATCGCACAAAGCAAGCGTTTCATTATCAACACCTTCTACCTCATTTCCCAATACGAACGCATATTTTTTTTCATTTTGCGGTGCAAAATCTTGCAGCCATATTTTTTGGCTCGTTTGTTCAATGGCGAAAACTTCGTAGCCCTCGTTTTTTAACTGCCGAACGGCTTCGCTTGCATGGGGGAAATATTCCCAGTCCACCGAATCGGTGCTGCCAAGGGCCGTTTTCAATATCTCACGATGGGGATGTTGGGCAGTGATGCCACAGAGTAGTATCCGTTCTAGAGCGAATGCATCGGCAGTGCGGAAAATAGAGCCGACATTGAGGCCGGAGCGCACGCTGTCGAGCACCAGCACGAGCGGGAGTTTTGGGCGGCTTTTAAAATCGGGTACAGACATTCTGCCCAGGTTTTCCATGCTAATTTTTTCCATGGCGCAAAAATGAGGAACTTCGCCCTTGCATTTCACTCAGTACTGAGAAATGATGGAAACCCCAACTGCCCGGTTCAATGCAAAAGCAATGATTTTCAACAGGCTATTCATTTTAATCCTCCTACTCGCCCTTTTTCAACACTCGTTTTTCGCCCAAACCATAGCCGACGCGCGCGATCAGCCTTTGGGCAATACGGTCACGGTGCGCGGTATCGTAACCAATGGTTCTGAATTGGGTAAAATCCGCTATTTGCAAGATGGCACTGGAGGAATTGCGGCGTTTCCGGGCACGGGCTCAGTTGCAGGATTTGACGGGGCGGTGTTTCCGGGCGACAGCATTGAGGTAAGCGGCACGATGGTTTCTTATCACGGCTTATTGGAGATAACCCCCATTACCTCGTTTACTATTATTTCAACGGGCAACGCATTGCCCAGCCCAAAGGCCATTTCACTTTCGCAGATTTCTGACAATTTTGAAAGCCAACTCGTTGAATTTGAATGTATTTCATTTGGAAGCGCGGGTGGCACTTTCAACAATGGCGGCTCTTTTGGCATTTCGGATTCAGAAGGGGCAACTGCCAAAATATACCTGAACAGCGCGCATCCCATCATTGGGAATGGCATTCCATCTGGCCCCGTCAGGCTTAGGGCCATCCTTTCCGAGTACGACGATTACCAACTATTGCCTCGCGACACCGACGATTTTGTGGCAGAATCATGCTTTTTTTTTCCACAGAAACTGGTACAGTCCGAGATAAGTACTTCAGGTTTCCGACTCTCCTGGGAAACCAGTTTGTCCTCCAATTGTGTACTCCATATCGGGACCAATGCTACACCCAACGATGAGCTGCCAGTCCCAGGTTACACCACTAATCACAGTTACCTTTTAACCAACCTCACACCCGGAACAATCTACTGGATTCAAATCGAAGCCCAGCACATTGGGCAGACCATCCTTTCCGAACCCATACCTTTTGCTACTCAGTCGCTCTCTTCTGGAGAAATCAAAACTTACTTCAACCATAGTATCGACCCTGCTTTCGCCAACGGCTATATCCCAAACGGAACAAGCTACGAGGAAGTGCTGGCAGAGACCATTGCCCGAATTGATGCTGCCCAGCAAACGCTTGATTTGGCGATTTATAACAACAACCGCAGCGACCTCACCAATGCTGTCAAAGCCGCACACGCCCGCGGGGTGCAGGTTCGTTACATTGCAGCCAGCGCAGCCAGCAATCCCGCACTCGATCCCGCGCCTCTTTTTCCGCTGCTTTATGGCAATGATATGGCCATTATGCACAACAAATTTATGGTGATTGATGCCGATATTCCAGACAAATCGTGGGTAATGAGTGGTTCCTTGAACTGGACAAATCAGAATATTGTAACCGACTTCAACAATACCTTGTTCATTCAGGATCAATCACTTGCGCGGACTTACGAAATTGAATTTGAAGAAATGTGGGGCAGCGATGGCCCCCAACCTGATTTGCTTGAAAGCCGTTTTGGAGCCGTGAAACTCGACAATACGCCCCACCAATTTATCATCGGTGGATACCCGGTGGAGTCTTATTTTTCACCTTCCGATCAGACAACCAGCCGCCTCGAAACGGTGCTCCGAAGCGCCCAAAACGAGGCACTTTTTGCCTTGTTTTCTTTTACCAAAAATGAATTGGGCAATGCGCTTGTAGACATCCACGACACAGGTGTTCCAGTCCGTGGTATCATGGAAAACATCAACGACAACGGCGCTGAATACCAACATTTGCTCAATAATGGCGTGAACGTTCGCCACCATAACCTGACGGGCGAATTCCATCACAAATACGGTGTTGTGGACGCTTACGACTGGACTTCTGATCCCACAGTTGTTACAGGTTCGCACAATTGGTCTGTTGCTGCGGAGACTGCCAATGACGAGAATACACTCGTGCTTCATCATCCTGTACTTGCGAGCTTGTTCAAGGCAGAATTTGAAAAACGCTGGGGCGAATTTCCGTCCAGTGTTTTTAGTCATCAGAGCGAAGGGCTTTCGATCTTTCCAAACCCTGCTTCTGAGTTTCTCGAATTGCGTGGATTGCCAGAAGAGGAGGGTGTTATTTGGATAAAAAATGCACTTGGGCAGGTCTTGCTATCTGAAAATTGGGTTGCAGGAATTCAATCAAGCTTCAACATTGCAGGCTTAAAACCCGGCCAATATTTCCTCACTTTCGTTAGTGCTCATGCCATTGCCAGCGTTTCGTTTCAAAAAATTTAGTGTAGAGCAAGAAGGCGCCTCGCAACCCGTCGGCACCGATGCCGTGCTGCTGGGTGCTTGGGCCGATGTACAAGGGGCAAGGCGTTTTTTGGATATTGGTACGGGCACAGGAGTAATTGCGCTGATGGTTGCGCAACGACTTTCAGGCGAACAAAATTGGGATGGTTTAGGAATTGAAATTCACCCGCCTTCCGCAGTGCTTGCACGCGACAATTTTGCTGCCAGCCCATGGGCGGAGCAACTGGAAATATGGGCTGGTTCAGTTCAGGACTTTGCCCAAACCATTGCGGATCATTATGATCTGATCGTAAGCAATCCTCCTTTTTTTTCTGAGCGCACTACTTCGCCCGACCAAGCGCGGAGTCTCGGCAGACACACTGCTACACTTTCTCCGGGAGATTTGCTGGCCTGTGCTTCCCAATTGCTCACTGCCAAGGGTAAATTTTGTGTTATCCTTCCCGAACGTGAAGGCCTTCGCCTTTGCGAACTTGCTGTTCCACAGGGCCTGTATTGGACGCGGATAGCCGAAGTACGCAGCCGACCTGGAAAACCTGTAGAGCGTTTGCTTTTGCAGTTTGAAAAAAGCCCCTACGCAATCCAGCGTGAAGAAATATGCATGTATGCAGGAAAAACAGGGGGCGATTATTCTGAAGAATTTCAGAAAATGACCGAGGATTTTTATTTGGCGGGCTGAATTAAATCTCCCACCCGTACAAGAGATTCTTCCATTCCCAACCACACCACATTTTGCCCAAAAAGGATTCTATTGCCAAATTTCCGAAACGTGGCCAGGGTTTTCAAGGGCTCAGCAGCTCTGGCAGCCGTGTCCTGATCAGTAGTTGTTATGGTGCAACGAGCACATGGTTTCACACCCTGAAATGGCTGAAGATTGATGGAAAACTGTTCCCATGTATCTTCCTCGAACGGCTGTCCGCCGGTAAAGACAAAATTGGGTCGGAAGCGGTTCATTGGCAGGGCCTGGGCAAGGCGGGTATTGAGATCGTCGAGCGAGGCTTGGCCGATAATCAGGTATGGAAACCCATCGGCGAAACTGACATGATGCCCTGGGGGCGCGTATCGGCCATCGGCACGTCGGCGCGTGGTGTTGGGCATATATACAAGGCGCAAGTTTTGTCCCAGATGGTGAGAGAACCATTGGTTTATCTCGTTGGACAAAACGCGGGCGGGACATTTGTCCCCCCAAATTTCTACCCTAAGTTTTGGAAATTCAGAAGCCTCGATTTCGAGGGGAATTTGTACATTCTCTGATGGTTTGCTTTTCCAAAAGACGCTTAGATAGGGTGGCTCAATGGCGGTTCCAAGCAATGCCATGGTTGGGATTTCTCTTTGTGTGACAAAGCGCCCCGTGTCGTCCACCAGCATCCAGCGTCGGTCATAACGAAGGCCGCGCACTTCTGCTACGGCCTCTTTTAACGCGATGCCGCCCAATGATTTAATTGGGTAAATCCAGATTTCGGAGAGGGTGGGAGAGGGTGTCATTAGATCATTTCGTCAGTTTTCTTGACCAGAGTAAGGATGAAAATATCCCTATGCTTGTATTAATCGTGTGGGCCACGGATGGCACGGATGAGACACGGATTGCACGGATTTTCCCATTATGAACAAAAATCCGTGCAATCCGTGTCTTATCCGTGCCATCCGTGGCCCTCACGATTATGTCAACGACACAAATCCACCAAATTCACAATTACAACACCTTCAGCAGTTCCGCTTCCAGATTGTCGCGCGGGTTGACTGCCACGATTTTGCCGTCTTTGCCAATGAGGAAGGTCTTGGGAATGGAGCGCACGCCATAAACGCCTGCAGGGGCTGAATCCCAAAACTTGAGGTCGCTGACATGGTTGTTCCAAACAAGGCCATCCTGCTTGATGGCATCTTCCCATTTTTGCTTGCCCTCCGGCCTATCAAGCGAGACGCTGAACACGTCAAAGCCCTTGCTTTTGTACTTGTTGTACACTTCCACCACATGCGGGTTGGCTTTGCGGCAAGGACCGCACCAGGAAGCCCAAAAATCGAGGAGCACAACCTTGCCTTTCAGCGAGGAGAGCGAGCGGACTTTTCCCGATGGGTCAGGCAAACTGATATCAGGTGCCGGCATACCGACAGCAATGGTTTCGCCTGCTTGTTGCTGGTTTTTTTGGGCCTCAAGCCCGGTGACCATAGCGCCAAAATCCTTGGCATATTTCGAGCCGGGCATAGCAGTATTTAGGCTTTGGCTTTGAGCCTTAAAGTCTTCAATAAATGGTCCGGCACTTTGACCAAGCAATTGGGTGGTAAGGAATGCCTTCATCAGCGGAGTGCAGCCGCGCTCGATAAACGCTTTGGCATCTTCCGGGGTTTTCAACTGATTGGCAATCAATTCCTTGACAATGCCAGCATAGCAAGTCATCGTTTCAGAACCCTTGATCTGCATGTCCATGCGGTCAATGGTAGCAAGGTCACCTGTGAGCTCAACCACGGATTCTTTGCCGTCCATGATAAAGTAAAACTGTTTTGCGCCGATTCTGAGGCGGTAAAGCCCTTCATCCCAAGGCTTTTCTGATTTGATTTCAAATGCTCCGTTAGCATCACAGGTTGCTTTGCCAAGGCCCACATTGGAGCGGTCGAAATGGGCTAGATCAAGTGATACCTGGAGATTGGAGGCGCCGGAAATAGTGCCTTTGATGGCATGGCTGTTTGCTTGGCTGTCGCAGGCCATCATTACTGCAAAAACCGGGAGCAATAGGAGAAAAAGAGATTTTAACTTGTTCATTTTCAAAAATTTAAGAAGAGAAATCGAGCTGTTTTTAGTAGCCACGAATTACACAAATTTGCACGAATGAGATTTTCTGTTCCCTTAATTAGTGTAAATTGGTGAAATTAGTGGCTAAAAATCTGAGTCTAAATTTGGTAATAGACTCCACTAATCGTTCATTATTTGCGAAAGACGCGTATCATAAGTCCGTTTCCAATCCGTCACAGCACCCCAATCCTCTCCATCTACCACAACGGACTTGCCTTTCACTTCGCCCATCTTTTCAAATGGCGTTTGTTCAGACTGTAAAAAACGCTCAAAGGCTGCCACTTGTTCTGTCGCGATGCTGACAACTACCCGACTTTGCGCCTCTCCAAAAAGCCAGGCGTCTTTGCGAATTCCTGCTTTCGACACTACCTCAAATCCCAGCCCCTGTGGCATTGCACTTTCCAAAAGGTTGGCAAAAACGCCGCCGTCACTTACGTCGTGTGCGGATTCCACGAGTTTCCGACCAATGGCTTTTTTGACCACTTGTTGGATGGAGAACTCCTCTTCAAGCTCGAAATACGGGCAAGGGCTGAACTCAATTCCCAGTACTCCACGCAGATATTCGCTGCTTCCAAGATCGTCGCGGCTTGTGCCGATTAGGTAAATGACGTCGCCTTCCCGCTTGAAATCGAGCGTCATCATCTGTTCGTAATCGTCGAGCATTCCCAACATTCCAATGGTTGGGGTGGGGTAGACCGGGACGGTTTGGCCGCCCTTGGTGTATTGGTTGTAAAAACTCACGTTGCCACCCGTTACAGGGGTCTCAAACTTGCGGCATGCATCGCCCATGCCGCGAATGGCTTCCGCAAATTGGTA
This sequence comes from Lewinellaceae bacterium, assembly GCA_016708875.1. Taxonomy (GTDB): domain Bacteria; phylum Bacteroidota; class Bacteroidia; order Chitinophagales; family Saprospiraceae; genus M3007. The sequence goes on along the minus strand of JADJFA010000022.1, from coordinate 58,144 downwards.
ATAAACCTCCGGGTTGTAAGGGTTGCCAAAGTTCAGGCAATTGGTAATGGCCACGGGTTCGCCGCCCGCACACACTATGTTTCGCGCAGCCTCCGCCACCGCTATCATACCGCCTTTGTGGGGATCGGCGTAGACGTATGCCGAGTTGCAATCCGTTGTGAGCACAAGGGCTTTCTTCGTCCCTTTCACATACACGACCGCGGCATCAGATACACGGTTGGTAGTCATGGTTGCCGTTTGCACCATGGAGTCGTATTGCTGGGTAATCCAGTTTTTGGAAGCCAGGTTCGGGGAATTCCAAAGTTTTTTGGCCGCTTCCTGCAGATTGGGAAATTGGGAAATTTTGATATTGGAGATATCGAATTTTTCAATTTCATCCAGATAATCCGGGCGTTTTTGCTCGCGCACATATACGGGTGCGCCACCGCCCAATACAAGTGGGTCAGCGGGGACATTGGCCACCAGTTTGCCTTCGTAATGATATTCAAGGATATCGCCTTCGATGGTTACGCCGATTTGGGCGCAGTCCAGGTCCCATTTTTCAAAAATGGTCAAAATTTCCGATTCTCTTCCTGGTTTCACCACGATGAGCATGCGTTCCTGGCTTTCGGAAAGCAGGATTTCCCAATCTTTCATGTTGGCCTGGCGGGTGGGGACTTTGCTCAGGTCAATACGCATCCCGCATCCGGCCTTGGCGCTCATTTCGGAGGTGGAACAGGTAATGCCCGCAGCACCCATGTCTTGCATTCCGACGATGGCCCCGGTTTTTATGGCTTCCAGTGTGGCCTCCAGCAACAATTTTTCCTGAAACGGGTCACCCACCTGTACAGCAGGCAAATCTTCGTGCGAGTCTTCACCCAAATCGGCGGAAGCAAACGTGGCGCCGTGAATACCGTCTTTTCCGGTAGCCGAACCGACGATGAAAACCGGATTACCTGGTCCGCCAGCCGTCGCACTCACTGTTTCACCCGCTTTCACGATGCCCGCCGACATGGCATTCACCAAAATATCATGGTTGTAGCAAGGCATGAAATACACTTCACCACCAACTGTAGGTACGCCGAAACAATTGCCATAGTCGCCGATGCCTTTTACTACGCCCCGAATGAGGTTTTTCATACGCGGCGTGTCGGGCGTTCCAAAACGGAGCGAATTGAGTGCCGCAATCGGTCTTGCGCCCATCGTGAAGATGTCGCGGTGAATGCCGCCCACACCCGTAGCTGCGCCCTGGTATGGCTCAATGGCAGAAGGGTGGTTGTGACTTTCGATTTTGAACACGCAGCCAAGTCCGCCGCCGATGTCCACTAGCCCTGCGTTTTCTTCCCCTGCGGCCACGAGCAGCCGTTTGCCGTCGCGGGGCAGGGTTTTGAGTTGGAGGATGGAATTCTTGTACGAGCAGTGCTCGCTCCACATCACGGAGAAAATACTGAGTTCGGTGAAGTTGGGCACGCGGCCCAGAAGTTGCTTGATCTTTTCAAATTCATCGGCAGTGAGGCCGAGGCTTTTGGCGGTTTCGACGGTTACGTCCATGAAGAGGGAGCGAGAGAGGTGAAAGACCCGCCTTCGTTAAACTTCGGCGGGTAAATGAGAGATTTTTGAAGGCGCAAAGTTACATTGCCCGGTCGGTAACTGGGGCAGTTCACTCACAGGAAAAGTGGATGGTTTGCACAAAAAAAAGCCCCGTGCGAAGGGAAGCACGAGGCGGGAGGAAAAAGCGTACAAGAATTAGTGCGTGTTCTTTGTTCTCAAAGGCAATATTTCTAGGGTAGTGGTTGCATAAGGATGTCAGAAAATTTGAATGCGTGAACAATACAATGTTTTTTTTACTAATTTTTTCCTTTAGCCATTCATCCAAATCCAGTCCTTAGTTGATAAGCCTTCAAAATCAGGAAAATCTATCTTGCTAAAGGCATTTAAGAGCCATATGATAAAACCGATAGAAAGCATCATACTGAGACTTCCAAGTATGATGGCCCATCGCGCTCTTCTGCGTATTTTTTTGAATTTTGAGTTGCGTTTTGTCGTTTCCAGCAACTTTCCTCCCTCGGAAACAGCGAACACCCCAAGCACAAAGCCCACAGGTATTAATATTATGCTGGCAGTCAACACTATACTTAGTATCCCTTGCCAAAATGCTCTGGAGGCTAACTCTTCGTTAGTCGGTTGATGCTTTTGCTTGAGAGGCCTTTTTGGGCTTGGTTTTTTGACAATGGGCTTAGATTTTATTGCAGAGCCTGCGTTTTTTGTCAAAGTTTCATCAATACCGTTTACCTGACCAAAGGCAATGCTTGAAATCCTACGTTTTGGGATCACATATACTTTTTCGTCAGGATCGGTGCAAAGTGAAAATTGTATTTCCTCCCTGTCTTGTTGGAGTATGTGGCATAGGTATATTTTACCTTCTATCGTTAAAATAGTGTCACAATCGCGGAACAATGAACTGCTTGATAGGGTGGAAGCATGGGCACAAAAGACAGTGCCAAGGGAAATCAGAACGGTGTATATAAGTTTCATAAGAATAATATTTTGGTGCAAAACTCGGCGGTTATAATATGAGCCTGAATTGAATTTTCAGCACCATAAAACGTTTTTTATTGCATGTTAAATGGCTGACACTTCAAAATGCATGTTCTGGTTCATGAAAAAACCTAACCTTGTGACCTTTTAGAGGATTTTACAAAAATGATTATTGTACAAGACAAACTGGTGAGCGACGACGTCGTGGAGCAGCAGTTCATCTGCAACCTCTCTGCCTGCAAAGGTGCTTGCTGCTGGGAAGGCGATTATGGTGCGCCCTTGGAAAAGGAAGAGCTGGTGATTTTGGAATCCATTCAAGAAAAAGTGCGGCCTTTCCTTAGCCCTGCAGGCATTGCAGCCATCGAAGCGCAGGGACCACACACCTGGTACAAGGGTATGGACGACCATGGCACTCCCTTGATTGATGGTGGCCCATGCGCGTACATGACCTATGATGCGCTTGGCATTGCCCAGTGCGGCATCGAAATGGCATGGAAGGCCGGTGAAATTGATTTTCAAAAACCCATTTCCTGCCATCTTTACCCCATTCGGGTGTCGAAATACGAGTACTTTGATTCTGAAGCGCTGAACTACGACCGTTGGGACATTTGCTCGGCAGCCTGCACCTTGGGGGAGAAGGAACAAGTGCCTGTGTATCAATTTGTAAAAGCGGCCATTGTCCGAAAATACGGGCAAGATTTTTATGATGAGTTGGATGGGGCAGCGCTGTTTTTGAAGGAGTCAAAAGTTTCAAGTTGAAAGTTTCAAGTTGAAAGTTTCAACTTGAAATTGCAAGTATTTCCCCACAACCCACTTTCTCAACGTGCCACTTGAAACTTTTAACTTGTAACTTTCAACTTCAAACCTTCAACTGCCCGTAATTTCGCCCAGCCAAACAATTCCTATTTTGTCTTCCACCACCCAATCAGTTGTCAAATTAATCGAATGCCCGCGCGACGCGATGCAGGGCTTGCACGATTTTATTCCAACAGAAACCCGCGGGGCAGAGGATGCCTGTCAATATTCAGAAATCCAATACCTCGGCTACCCTTTCAGCATCAGTGAAACCTTCCAAAAGCGCAACACTAACGCCACCATTGCCGAGAGTGTAGAACGCACCAAATTCATTCAGGACATGTGTGTCCGGCACGAAAAGGAGCTCGTGCTCTATATCTCTATGGGCTTTGGAAATCCGTATGGCGATCCCTGGAATGTAGAAACCGTGCATCGTTGGGTGGACGCGCTGGTGCCACTGGGTATTCGCACTTTTTCCCTTTCGGATACGATTGGCTGCTCCAACCCACAGAATATTTCATATTTGTTCAGCAACCTCATTCCGGCTTACCCGGACATCGAATTTGGCGCGCACTTGCATACACTGCCGCACAATTGGCGCGAAAAAATAGAGGCCGCATGGACCAGTGGTTGCCGCCGTTTCGATGGTGCATTGCGCGGGTTTGGCGGCTGCCCCATGGCCAAGGATGACCTCACCGGAAATATGGCAATGGAAAATCTCGTGTTTTTCCTCGACGAGGCGAAGGTTGAACCAGGTCTTGACCGCCATGCTTTTGGTCAGAGCCTTGCGATGGCAGATGAGGTTTTCAAATAATGTCCACCTGCCTACGGCAAGCCTTCGGCGGGTAAAATGTCCAACAAGGAATGTCCAAAGTCCAGAATCCCATTAAAATAGTTTTGATTAGCCCCGCACACCCATTACGTGGTGGTATCGCGGCTTCTTCCGAACGACTGGCGCAGGCCCTGCAAGACGGGGGCCATGAAGTTGTAATATATTCATTTTCATTGCAATACCCGGCTTTTCTTTTTCCGGGAAAAACGCAGTTGACGGACGATCCTGCACCCAACAATCTGAAAATTAAAACCCGGCTCAATTCCGTCAACCCACTCAATTGGTTGCTGGTTGGACGCGAAATAGCGCGGGAAAACCCAGATCAAATCATTGTCCGATTTTGGTTGCCATTTATGGGGCCAAGCCTTGGCTCAGTGCTGCGCGTGGCGAGGTTATTTATGCGAAATAAATTTCGCGCTACATTTCGGGTTACTGGTCTGGTGGACAACATTATTCCCCACGAAAAACGTTTTGGCGACCGCCCATTTGCCCGTTGGTTTGTGAGCGCTTGCGACGATTTTGTGGTAATGTCTAGGTCAGTTGGCGAAGAAATTCGCTCTTTTTTGCCGCCATCGAAAAATATCGAAAGCGTCGTTCGGTTTGCACCGCACCCGATTTATGATACTTATGGGGAGCCTTTGGCAAAAACAGAAGCCAGACATCTTTTAAACCTCCCTGAAAACGTTCCAACAGTCCTGTTTTTTGGCTTCATCCGAAAATACAAGGGGCTGGATTTGTTGTTGGAAGCGCTTAGCCAAACACCTGAAATTCACGCAATTGTTGCGGGCGAGTGCTACGAGGACTGGGATTTTTACCAAAAAATCATTCAAGCCCAGGGCCTTTCCGAGCGGGTGCATTTGTTCACGGACTTCATTCCTGCAGAGCAGGTACGGGTGTTTTTTTCGGCAGCAGATTTAGTGGTGCAGCCATACAAGTCGGCCACCCAAAGCGGCATTTCACAAATCGCCTATCATTTTGACAAACCGATGGTGGTGACGAATGTGGGAGGACTTCCAGAAATCGTGACGCACGGCGTTTCGGGGTATGTCGTTGATCCGGAACCACTTGCGATTGCAAAGGCCATGGACGATTTTTATGAAAACGACCGTGAAAGTACGATGCGGGAAGGCGTAAAGGCGGAAAAACGGCGATTCTCCTGGGAGTATTTGGTGGAGAAATTGATGGGTTGATACAACCTATTTAGCAGCAGTGCACGTCAGACGGTAGTGCTTTTACAAACAAAACTAAACGTCTCGATTATGAAAAACTTGCTCCTGCTCCTTGCATTGGTCTGCTCTGGACCATTGTTCTCACAAGTAAATGGGGAAGCCTTACAAACTGGCGAACCCAAGCAAAAATTCAGCTTTGGTATCTTAGGTGGACTGGATATTAACAACATGCCGTTCCGGCCTGATCGGGCTATTGAGGAAGGTACTTCTAACTCAAGCATTACTTCAGAATACGGCATTTTTGTCGGAGTTTCAGCGCGTCAACCAATCCTAAAGCGGCTTGCTGCTAAATTAGATGCGCAGTTTGCCCAAAGAGGATTTGGGCAGGAGAGGACAACCTTTACACCCATTCAAGAGCATTATCAGGCTTCTTATTTTGATTTTGTGCCACAGTTAGAATACAATGTGTTCAAAAACATCTACTTATCTTTGGGTGGATACGGCGGTTTTCTTCTAGGTGAGCGAGTCAAATATAGCGATCAAGACTGGGCAAAAATTGACCCTGATTTTGTAACCATTGCCGAGAAAACGGATTGGGGGCTTTCATCGGGGCTTCGACTGGAATTTGGAAGATTTTCGGCTTTGGTCAAATATCAACATGGTCTTACTCCTGCAATAAAATTGGAACATACTGATATTTCAGGCGTCAATTCAACAACACAACAATTCCATCGCAGCTTGCAAGTTGGTCTTGGTTTCAAGGTATTTTAGGAACCTGAATTGCAAAATCCCGGCCGCTATCTCAGCGACCGGGATTTTTTGTGATCCCGACAGGGCTCGAACCTGTAACCTACAGATTAGAAATCTGTTGCACTATCCATTGTGCTACGGGACCTAAGGCAGCGCAAAAGTAAAAACTTTCAGCACGCCAAACTTCTATCTTCCCGTCAAAAGTTCCAATCTCCAATTGTCAGCCGAAATTGATTTCCGCAGACGCGCTACCTTTCGCACAAAACAAGTCGCAGCATGACACCCAACGTCTCGAATGTCCAGATAGAAGCAGGTTGGAAACAAGCCTTGGCCGAGGAATTTCAGAAACCGTATTTCGCAGAGATCAAGGCCTTTTTGTTGGCCGAGAAACAGGCTGGGAAAACCATTTATCCTCCTGGATCCTTGATTTTCAACGCTTTCAATAAGACACCTTTTGAGTCCCTGAAAGTGGTGATCCTTGGACAAGACCCTTATCACAACCCTGGTGAGGCCATGGGACTCTGTTTCTCCGTTCCGCGAGGCGTGAAAACCCCGCCCTCTCTTGTCAATATTTACAAAGAAATAAATAACAGCCTTGGCATTGTACCGCCTTCACACGGCGACCTCACGCATTGGGCCGAGCAAGGGGTGTTATTGTTAAACGCAATGCTCACCGTGGAAGCCCGTAAACCAGCGAGTCATCAAAAAATAGGCTGGCAGACCTTCACGGATGCCGTTATACGCACTGTTTCAGAACAAAAAGAGGGCGTGGTGTTTTTGCTCTGGGGCAATTTTGCCCGCAGCAAAAAAGCACTCATTGACGAAACCCGCCACAATGTGCTGGAGTCTGCACACCCTTCCCCGCTTGCGGGTAATGCATTTCAAGGTTGCGGGCATTTTGTGCGTACCAATGAGATTTTGGAAAAACAGGGGAAGGGAAAGATTGATTGGGCGCTTACCTAATTTGGGAGGCAACTTCAAGTTGCCTCCTAAATTCCTTCGCCAAAGTCAAAGGCTTAGCCACTGTTCAATTTGAGGCTTGAAAAAGGTCAGCATAACCGGTATTATCAAACTCATGGCCAGTAATAAAAGCACATAACCAAGAAATATGGTTAGCCCTCCTTTTATCCAAATTCCCAATTTTTTCCCTGGCTGGAATATCTGCGCGTATGCCCAGCCAAAGTAAGCGAACCAAACGCCAAAATTTAGGATGCTTAACAAGAAGAGCGTTGTGGGTTGTTGCGCATACCATTTTGCAAAGGGCGCCGTAAACATGGAGTATAAACTCAATTCTCCTAGTAGGTAAGCGCTAATCACAATATGCTCGGCATAATTGTATCCTTTCTTTCGGAAAAACAGCCACGACGAAAATGCGATAGTTGGGATTATAAAAAGTTGAAGGATACTGGGATTGTTAAAAATCCATGCTGACAGCTTCTGCACTATGGCTTGCGATTTAATCGAGTTAGGGCCGTTATGCTCAATGTTTTCAAGCAATAATTTATCATTCCCCAAAAAGTGAAGTACTACAAAACTTATTGCAGTAGCCCATAGTGCAAACTTCAATGGTTTGATGTGCTTAACTCGTTTTCCCTCAAGGTACTCGCGGATTGTATATCCAGGTCGGAGCATTAACTCCTTCATAGTGAACAGGAAGCCTGTTTCAAAATGGATAAGGTGCTGGCGAAATTCTTTAAAGACCTGCAAAAAAGTGATTCGGCCAGTTTTGGCCTTTTGACCACATTCGGGGCAGTGCTTGCCCTCAAACGCATTGGCACAATTTTTACAAACTGTCATATTCATGCGGCAAAGTACGATTCGCCGAATATTAGCCGCCTAAATTTTCCCAGTTTCACCAGTTATGCTCCACGACATCTTCATTTGACAAAGAGACCAGCCGATCCCGTTCTTTTCGCTCCAAACCGACCCAGCTTGGCCACATCCCTTTGGGGTGAGAAATCCATCGCCAGCGGTCTTCGAAGCGGGTGACGTCGCCCAATGGAAAATCAAAAATAAAGCGGCGGTGGTGTGGGTGGATGTTACGCATCACAAAGCGGGTGAAGCGAAAATAACGATTGGCGTAGGGGTCTTTTCTAATGGTTTCATAATGTGGTTGAATGGTGTTGCGCTGTTCGTTTTCGAGGAGCATTTTGTTGCCTAGGGCGATTTTTTCGTCATTGAAATGAAGCAGGTTCTGCCAACAATCCGCATAGGGATGGCTGTGCAAATCATTGTTGTTCAGGTTTTTGCATACAAGAATCAATTGCGCTGGATCGTGCAGGAACAATTCATGCTGCCAGGCCAAACTTTCAAAAATATCTTTCGCCACCGCCACGATTTCCTGTGTCAATACGCATGGGTCGCGGGCGATTTTTACGGCATTGCTCATTCCAAAAGTACCTGTCCCCGGTCAGCCTTGCCAAACCCGCCCAGAGGAATTTGTCGGAATTTTCAAAGTAAACTGCTTGATAATAATGGTATACCTTGTTCAAAATCATTTCATTCGCACGAAACCCCAGTTCAGGCCACCATTCCAAAGCATTTATTTCTGCCCGTTGGTAGGCTAAGGACTGATATTGTTGGCGGGTTGCGTTTTCCATGTCGCAAAGTACAATAGGTAATTTTACCACATAGTTCACATAGTACACATAGTTACAAAATCTGCACGTAAAACTATGTGTACTATGTGTACTATGTGGTAAAATAATCCATTGTAGTATGTGTACTATGTGGTTGGATGACCTATTGTAGCACGATTCCTCCGTACATTAGCCGCTCAAATTTTCCCGACCAATGTCCACCACAACTACTGACTTAGAATCGGCAAAAAACGCCGACGCGCTCAAACTTTCCGTCTCCAGCCTCAACCGCCTCCTCGAAAAAATCCACGAAGGCGGTGGCGCCAAACGCGTCGAAAAACTCCACAAAGAGGGCAAAATGACTGCCCGTGAACGTATTGACTACCTTTTGGATGCTGGCAAACCCAAAATTGAAATAGGCGCTTTTGCTGGTTATGAAATGTATGCCGAACACGGTGGCTGTCCTGCCGGTGGCGTGGTGGTTGTGATCGGGTATGTGCGTGGGCGACAGTGCATTGTGGTGGCAAACGATGCGACCGTAAAGGCTGGAGCATGGTTTCCTATCACGGGAAAAAAGAATCTCCGCGCACAGGAAATCGCGATGGAGAACCGCTTGCCCATTATATATCTCGTTGATTCTGCGGGGGTTTACTTGCCCTTGCAGGACGAGATTTTCCCAGATAAAGAACACTTTGGGCGGATTTTCCGCAACAACGCACGGTTGTCTTCGGCGGGAATACCACAAATTGCCGCCATCATGGGGTCTTGTGTAGCGGGCGGCGCGTATCTGCCTATCATGTCGGATGAGGCTTTGATCGTGGAAGGCACTGGCAGCGTGTTTCTCGCCGGACCTTACCTGGTGAAAGCAGCTATTGGTGAAGATGCCGACAAAGAAGTGCTCGGTGGTGCATCTACGCATTCGGAAATAAGCGGCGTTACGGATTATAAAATGCCCGACGATAAGACTTGTCTTGACACCATCAAGGACCTGGTGGACAAATTCGGGCGATTTGACAAAGCCGGTTTCGACCGGGTTGAATCCAAGCCCGCAGAAGGAAAGCCCGAGGATATTTTTGAAATCTATCCCGAAAACGGCGCAAAGCCCTATAACACCCTTGATCTTTTGCGCCGCATTGTGGATGAGGGCAAACTCACCCAGTACAAGGAACACTATGGCAAAACCATCATCACCGCCTATGCGCGGATAGATGGTTGGGCAGTCGGCATTGTAGTGAACAATCGCCAAGTGGTTAAAAACGCCAAGGGTGAAATTCAGTTTGGCGGGGTGATTTATTCCGATTCGGCGGACAAGGCCACGCGGTTTATTATGAATTGCAACCAGAAAAAAATCCCGCTTGTATTCCTGCACGACGTGACGGGCTTTATGGTCGGTACGCGCTCCGAGCATGGCGGCATCATCAAAGATGGGGCAAAAATGGTTAATGCGGTGGCCAATTCTACCGTGCCGAAGTTCACCATCGTCATTGGAAACTCCTACGGCGCGGGCAACTACGCCATGTGCGGAAAAGCCTATGACCCGCGCTTGATCGCTGCCTGGCCTACCGCCAAAATCGCCGTAATGGGCGGTGAGCAAGCCGCTAAAGTGTTGACACAGATACAAGTACAATCCTTAAAGGACAAAGGCCACGCGCCCGATCCGGCAGCTGAGAAGGAACTTTTAGAAAAAACCAAGGCCAGTTATCTCGCTCAAACCACGGCCTACTACGCTGCCGCTCGCCTTTGGGTAGATGCCATCATTGACCCTCGGGATACGCGGAAATGGATCAGTATGGGCATCGAGGCGGCAGACAATGCGCCAGTGGAAAAATTCAATGTGGGGGTGATTCAGGTATGATTGTTATATTTGGCTCGAAATTCATTTTTTATTCACGAATCATTTCTATATTATGAAAATTTCTGCACTCAAGGCCCTCTCTTTCATGCTGTTGTCTGTGTTTATGCTGTCCAGCATGCCGGCATTCGCCACTACGGCTGCCGTCAACACTGGGACTGCACAATACACTACCGCGACTGCCACAGAAAGCGGCAAGGTCATCAAGAAAAAATCTGAAAAACGCGGCTTCTTTTCCAAAATCAAAAACTTCGGCAAAAAGGCTAAAACGTTTTTCAAAGCTTTGGCAGGTGGGGAGCACAATTTAGTTGTTGCGATCCTGCTTGCGTTTTTCATTGGCTGGACCGGCCTGCACCGTGTGTACCTGGGTGGTCGCCCAATTTTGATTTTGTTTTACATCATCACGTTTGGCGGCATTTTTGGCCTCATTCCTTTGATTGACTTTATTCGTCTGATCATTGGGCACATGGCGCACTACGAAGGGAATGACAAGTTCCTGGCTGCTTTCCAGTCGGCTAAGTAATTTGGGATTTCAAATAGAATATTGAAACAAAGCCCGGCTTTCTGAAGAGAGTCGGGCTTTGTTTTTTGGCGCAGGAGGCCGTTACAAAACAAATGTCCGTCAGGGCGTAGTTAATCCGAGGAAGTAGTATTACTGGAAATCGTAACATCCAATGGTGTTTCCGCATGTTTCGTGTCAGGCGATTTGTCCCCATGCTGTTTTCCAATTTGGGGAATATTCGCCACAAATTCAGCAACGTGTGCCGGACAATCCGGTCCATATGGGGTATTCAATAGGCCTTGTTTTCCATCTGAAGTCTTTAATTCATATAGGATATTGTTGTCGCCCGGATCGGACAGGCCTTCAAAGCGATAATGGTTTACAATGGAAACATCTCCTGACGCGTATTCCTTATCATTACCATAATTGATCATTGTAGTTGCTGAGATGATCTCGAAATTTTCTGTGAAACCCTTTTCTTTGGATGCCTCCATCCTTTCGGTAAGGGGCGACATTTGGGGCATGTTCTTAAAAAGATCTTTCTTATTCATGTTGAGCGTGGTTTTGATTGTTGCAATGGTTAACAACTCAGGACCAAGCAATAATGGTTGATTGACCCTGCTCCACCCCAACACATAGGGAGCCCTATTTGTTTTAAACAGGGGAACGGTCCGCATTTAGTATTTTAAGCGGAAGGGTTTGTTTACCCCACCGCCGCCTGCACCTCCGCCCACCTCCTCCGCGACACCTCCAGCACATCGCCATTCGACAAGGTCATCCGTTGTTCTGGCAGCAGGTTTTTGATGTGCAAGCGATTGACCAGGTGTGATTTATGCACCCGCAGAAATATTTTGGAGGGCAGTGATTCTTCCAGGTCTTTGAGGGTTTTTGACACCAGGAGCGGTTTGCTATTGCGAGCGAAAATCCGGGCATAATTGGACTCTGCTTCTATGCGGAACAGATCCGCTAAGGGTATAAAATACGTACCCTCTGTGGTGGCTACTGCTAGCCGTTGCTGGGAATGCTCGCCTGTGCTCATGTTGTGGAGGAAGTTTTGGATGATTCCCTCGCTGCGCAGTTTCGCGTCTCTTTTTTTGAAAAAGTGGGCAATGGTGGCGTCTAGTTCTGTCGGGTTGACGGGCTTGAGTAGATAATCCAGGGCACTTAGCCGCAGGGCGCCAATGGCGTATTTGTCAAATGAGGTGATAAAAACGACCTCGAAATCTGGTTTTTCCAATCTGCGCAACATTTCCAACCCGTCGAGATTTGGCATTTCCACATCGCTGAAAACGAGCTGGGGTTGCAGGCGCTGTATGGCCTTCAAACCCTCCAGTCCGTCGCGACAGGTGGCGATCACGTGCAGTCGCGGGTGCCGATCCTGCAAGAGCAAGCGCAGTTGGGTAGCGGCAAATGGGTCGTCTTCGACTATGAGGGTTCGGGTGGGTTCTAGCATGGTAAACATTTTTATTTCACGCAACGACGCAACGGCGCAACGTACATAGTTTCACACAACGCCACGACGCCACAACGTTAGAGGAGTTAATGTCACAGAACGCCGAGAAGGCACAACGTTTTTGTTAATAAGGCGGTATAGTGTTGTGCCGTTGTGTGAAACAATGTACGTTGTGTCGTCGTGGCGTTGTGTGAAACTATGTATAGCGTTGCGCCGTTGCGTGAAACTATGTATAGCGTTGTGTCGTCGTGCCGTTGTGTGAAACAATGTACGTTGTGTCGTCGTGGCGTTGTGTGAAACTATGTATAGCGTTGCGCCGTTGTGTGAAACTATGTATAGCGTTGTGTCGTCGTGGCGTTGTGTGAAACTTACTCCCTGTGTGAAACCATCTCAGAAAGCACCTTCTCCAAAATCAGCTCTAATGTCTGAACATCCCCCCAAAAACCTTCATCTGCAACCAGATTTTGTTCCAATGCATCCAACAATGCTTTGTGTTCCTCAAGGCCAATTGCAATAAACTGGGGCCTCATTTTGTGAATTATTTTCCTGATACCTGAAGCATCCATGCTGGATCTAAGTTCTTGAATTGCAGGCAGATATTCGCTCAATTCCGTGCGGATGATGCTCAAAAGTTCTCTTGCCATTTCCGGATTTCCGCCTGCAAAATGCAAAAGCGAAGGGGGTAGGGGAGTGGCGTGGGTAGAAGTATGAGCCGCATCGGGTATTTCAGGTGGGTTAATCTTTCCAAGTTTTTCCGGGATATAACGCCTCAGCAAGGCCGCCATTTCCGAAGGAGCGATGGGTTTTAGGACCATCTCATTCATGCCCGCTTCAAGGCATTTTGGTTCTTCGGTTCGCACGGCACTTGCAGTCAGTGCCACAATAGGCTTATCAAAATGGACAGATCGCAATCGCCGGGCGGTTTCGTAACCATCAATGCCAGGCATTTGCAAGTCGGTCAAAATCAGGTCGAATGGCTTGATTTTAACCCGCTCAACGGCGTCTTCACCCCGCTCCACAATTTCCAGCGTGATTTCCGGGCAAATTGCGCCGATTGTTTGTTGCGCGACGGCCTGGTTAAATGCATTGTCCTCCACCAGTAAAACATGCACCGGGGCATTGCAGAAAAGTCTGGGAATGAGGGTTTTGCCGTCGTTCTGAATCTGGTCGGACAGGCTTTCAGCACTGGCGACGGGTAAATTCAAGGTAAAGAAGAATTCTGAACCCTGTCCCGGTTTGCTGCGCAATTGAAGTTCCCCGCCCATTTGGGCAACGAGACTGCGCGCAATACTCAAGCCCAATCCTGTGCCACCGTAAGTGACCGCAATACCCGAATCGGCTTGTGTAAACTCTTCAAAAACAGCCGTTTGTTTCTCCATGGGGATACCGATTCCGGTGTCGCGGATGGTGTAAGTAATTGGGATATTAGGATATTGGGATATTGAAGTATCGGCAAGCTTTGCGGAAATGACGACCTCGCCTTTTTCAGTAAATTTAATCGCGTTCGACACCAAATTATTCAACACCTGACTGAAACGTACTGGGTCGGCAATAATGTTTTGTGGTAAGTTTTCGTCCGTCTCAAGGTGTAGCGCGATGCCCTTTTCATGAGCGCGGGCGGCGAAAGTGTCGCGGACAAATTGCAGCTGGGGCAACAGGGCCAGGGGCTGCGGCCGCAATTCAATTTTATTCGCCTCGATTTTAGCCAGGTCGAGCACATCGTTGAGAATGGTCATCAAGTGTTCTCCTGATTGCCGGATGATGGAAATATTATGTGCAGTGGTGGGCGTATGGTGTTCTGCATCAAGCAATTGACTGAGGCCGACGATTGCGTTCATGGGCGTTCTAATCTCGTGGCTCATCGCCGCCAGGAATTTTTCCTTCACCGCTTCTGAGTGTTGCGCCCGTTCGCGTTGTCGTTCTGCCTCGGTTTTTTGGGCAAGGATTTCCAGGTTTTTAGATTTGAGGACGGCATTGGTTTTTCGTCGCTGTCTGGCACGGTAATAAAAGACAAACCCAGCCATGAGTGCAAGCCCAAACCCTGCCAAAGCCAGCCAAAAGCGCGATTGAAGACGAGTGTTTTCAAGTGTTTTGATTTGAATGTCTTTTTCCTTGCGCTCGGTCTCGAATTCAGTCTTAAGCCTTTGGAGTTCCAGTTTGCCCGCATCGGCGGCTGAAGAATCGCGCAGGGCTTGATACGCCAGGAGCGTCTGATAGGCTTTCTCCGGTTTGCCAACAGCTGCGTAAGCCCTGTGCAAGGCGGGTAAAACCTCCGAAAGCACATCATTAATTTCCAACTCTGCGCTGACCTGGCGGGCCTTTTCCAATGGAAGGATGGCCTGTAAAGAGTCGCCTTTTTTTAAATAGGTGCTGCCAATAGTCAGGTCGAGGAAGGCCAATTCAATTTGCTCGTCCAATTGTTCGAGCAGTCGGCGGGCTGATTCCATTTTTGAAAAAGCCTCGTCGAAGCGGCCTAATTCGCTGAGTGCCATTCCCCAGTTTTCATATGTCAATCCTTCCCCCAGCAAATCACCTAATTCATGGCAAATCGGCAGCGTCTTTTTATAATATTCGATGGCAGTCTCGTATTGCTTTAAACCGCTGTATGCATTCCCAAGCGTAATCAGACAATCGCTGATTTGCCCGGTATCACGTAGTCCTGTAAACACCTCTAAAGCACGTTGAATATGCGGAATGGACTTGTCGAATTCAAGCTGTGCATTGTAAAACGACCCTAAACTGCGGTTCATAAATGCAATTCTACCTTCATCCTTGCTCGCTTCTGCCGCATTCAATCCTTCCCGAAAATACCGAAGCGCACCAATGTTGTCGCCCTGCTTGAGGCATATCCAACCCTGATTGTTGCATACGGGCGCCAGATCGAGATAATCCTTTGTCTCGCGCATATACTGGATGGAAGAATCGAGCAAAGTTCTGGCTCGCGCATAGTTGCCGCTGCAAAAAAATGCCCATCCAACACCGTTTTGGCACTGCGAAATCAGCCATGGGTCTCCCGATTCTTCTGCAACGCGGAGGGCTTGATTGCCATATTCTACGCTTCGTTTGGGGTCGCTGTGCGCCAGGTTGAAAGAGAGAAATTGAAGTGCCATGGCACGCGCACTGTCTGTAGTCGCTTCTTGAAGGTTCTTTTCATAGATAGGGACCATCTCAGGCTTCTGCGCGTGCAGATTGGAAGAAAAACCCAACAAGACGCTGAGGTGCAGCAGCAAACGCTGGCAAGCCTTCAACCCGAAGTGTTTCATTGCATTTTCAATTTCAAACAAAGGTACTTTTTACCGTTGACTCATTGGATGTTGCCATTCGCTCAACCGATGGGCGGTCGGCTGGCTGCGCCGATACTTTTGTTCCATCAAACGGTTTGAAACATTTCAAGAAAATGTGGCACACCTCACCAACCATGCTGATTGTCACTATTCAAATTTAGGTGTGCCACATGTTTCTGAACACTCTTTCTAAAAAAACACTCACCACTCTAACAAACAGTAAAAGTTCAATGAAAAAACATTCTTTCTCCATCGCCCCAACTTGTTGCCTGCTTCTGCTTGTGCAACTATTCTTTTCCCTCAACCTTTTGGCTCAACAGGATCATCATCACGAACACGAAGCAGGTGATTACGGCTGCTCGCAGAGTGCCCACATTTCAAAAGTGGATTTCGATACGCCTCCTTCCTGGGGAGAAATCGAAAGTTCGACATCTGCTGACAACGCCCCCAACATTGACGTTGTCTTTGACCAACAAGAAGGAAACGCGCTTTTGTACGAAACAGTAGCTGGCTGGACAGGCAGCCAGGCCGGAAAAGCGCAGGTCTCTTTAAAGATTTGGGCTAAAAACAATGGCTCGGTGAATATTAATTGGAACAAGGTCATCTTTGAATACGTCCAATCTGGCCAAACCAAAATCAAAATTTTCACTTTTACCATGGACCCCATTGCGCCAAACGCTTGGAAAGCATGGCAAAATGGTCGCGATTATCACGAGGTAGGTGATGTTTTGTACTTCGATGCGCTGTTTCCGAATTCGCTTAAAGTGAAGTTGTATTTTAGCGGATTCCCTGACCCGGTCGTGTTTACCAAAACACTGGCTCCTTACACCAAAACCTTCGGAATGCCCTTCCGCGCTTTTGATCTTGCCAGCAATGAAGTTTGGCAGGGTGGCAGCACGCACGGTGGTGGTTCTCAGGTATTTGCGTATGATTTGTCGGTGCAAGGGCTTGTAAATGGTGTTTGGAGTTACAACCTACCCGGTACAAATGGCACAGAAAACGCACACTCCAGGGTTTGGGGCAAGCCGATTTATGCAATGGCCGATGGCACAGTGAAAGTTTCAACAACTCAGTTCCAAACAATCCAAAACCCGGTGAAGAGGCCAATTGGCAGAACTACACCAACGGTGGTGGCGGCAACCATTTCTACATCCAGCACGGTGAAAACATTGCACTCTATGCACACATGCAAAAAGGGACTTTGAACGCGGCCTTATTGCAAGTTGGCAAGGCTGTGAAAGCAGGTGATTTTCTCGGATATGCGGGCAATTCAGGCAGCAGCTCTGGGCCGCACTTGCACATCCATATCCGCAAAGAAACGACCATTGAAAGTGGGCCTTTCCGTCCGCTGTTGTTCAATACAGGTTTTGCGATTCAAAAAACAAGTTTTACCAGTCTCAGTTCGAGTGCAGACTGGAAAGCCCTCACGGCACATGGTCTTCCTGGTTACGCTGGAACCCGTGCATTTATCTGGCCTAGCGGTTCAATGCCTAACTATGGTACGAATGTTTACAACGGTGTCTTTCGTGCTGGCACAGGAACACATGCCATGTGGGTAGGCGCCTCGGCAGCGGCGATTGTAGCACAGGACAACACGCATAAGGGTAACGGTATGCGCATGACTGACTTGAGTGTAACCAAAGTTGGCAGCAGTGTTCAATATTCAGGCGTTTGGCGGGCAGGAACAGGCGTTTCAAAACTCCAAACCGGTACTACCTGGGCTGCGTTCACTGCAGAATGGAATACGCTTTCAGGTCAGGGATACCGCTTGCTAGATGTGGAAGTATACACAGATGGCAGTGGAAATGTCCGATACGCAGGGATCTATGGCGCTGGAAACTGGGGGCATCACCTGGTGGCCGGCATGACTCAAGCGGCTTTCAATACAAAATGGGCAGAATTGGGTGGTCTGGGATTCAGGCTTGTGGATGTGGAGGTTTATAAGATTGGCGGCGTCCTCTATTATGCTGGTGTTTTCAAATCCGGTGGAGGTGGATACGCCCTCTGGCATGCGAACGACTGGAATAGTTTCACCACCAAATGGAGCGAGTTGCATGCACAGGGTTATCGTCTGGTAGACCTGGATACCGATGGAACGGGCAACAACACCGTCTATTCAGGCACCTTCCTGGCTGGCACTGACGGTTACGCACTGTATCAGAACAACTGGAACGCTTTCTACTCCTATTGGAGCCACGTTTCTGATCGTGGTTTGCGGTTAACTGACCTCAATATCCGTGCTGCCTCAGGCCCGGGCTTTAATCCTATTGAAGGCGAGGACGAGCAGCTTGACGATGACTTTATAAATGAAGAAGTGCTGTTGGTAGGCCCGGCTTTGTCAGATCGTTCCGAGCAAACAGTAGAAACTGTAGACCTAAGGGTGTTCCCTAACCCGGTTTCTGATCAGTTTTCCATCAGTGCCGAAGCGGATATCCTTGGCTGGAACTTGCACAGTGCGCTTGGCACAATCGTACAGCGTGGAGAACTTGAAGCCGCTACGCAAAACACTGTGGTTCAGGTAAATGAATTGCCTAGCGGGGTTTATTACCTAATTGTTCAAACGGCAAAGGGAAGTGTGAAACGGAAGGTGGAAGTGGTTCGGTAACATGGAGCAACCCAATATTTGAGATGAATGGGTTTGATTGATGATTGACGAGTACATGAATGTTGATTTTTGATTTAATGGAGGATTGATAATGGCCGATGTGCCGCCATCGTCAATAATTACATCGTCCATTACATCAAAAATCAACATTCATGTACTCGTCAATCGTCATTCAGAACCTATGGCAAAATTCAGGGATGCCCCATTGTTTTAAACCCTCATCAATTATTTTTCCGGATTGAAGTAGTCTTTCACAAAGGCATGCATTTGCGGCTCCGTCATTTTATCTGCCGACTTTACCTCAATCTCAATTTCATCAAAATGATGGTCTTCTTTCAATACGTTTGCCAATTCGCTTTTTGCGTTGGTTGGGCCAAAAATCAGCACATTTTGATAGTTTTTAATGATATCGCCCAGTCTTTTGTAATAACTCCTTGTTGCTGCTGCTCTTTATTGTGCATCAGGTTTTCACTCTTGTTCAACGATTCTTCCCGCTCCTGACTGGTAAATGCAGAATGAATGACTTCTGTGATGATCGAGTCATTCACATACGTCATAGTGTGGGCGCTGGCATTGTCCATCCAGATGCCCAATAGTCTTGTTTTTTTCATGTTGTGTTTGTTTATTTTTTTTGCGTTCGCTTGCTACTTGTAGAGAAACGTTCGCCGCATGAACACGAAAAAGAATAAAGGGTTGTATGGCTTGAACCCTTGAAACTTTTGCCAGAATTATACTACAAAGAACTTAGGATAGCTGAGGTCTTCGAGAGGCGCTACTTTTGCCCCCAAGACTATGAACTATCTCCCAAAACTGTTTTTATTTTACTGCATTTTGGTTTGCAGCTCCCTTGCTGCACAAACCGCCCCGCACCGCCCTGGCGAGTTTTTGGTTTCGCTTCCGGAGGGACAGGATGCCGCTGTGCTGACAAGTCGAATGCCCGGGCTAACTGCTGTTGAAAAGGTTTCCAATTTTTTGAATATCAGCCTTTTGCGCTCCGATATGCCAGAACCAGAGGTGTTGGCATGGCTGCGCCGACAGCCAGAAGTGCGCAGCGCTCAGTTCAACCATCTGCTCGAAAACAGAACCCTGCCAAACGACCCGTTTTTTCCCCAGCAATGGCACTTGCGCAACGACGGATCCCTCGGCGGCGTATTTGATGCCGACCTGGATGCGGAACAAGCCTGGGAAATCAGCACCGGCGGAATCACGCCTGCGGGCGATACCATCGTGATCGCGGTGATTGACGGGGGACTCGATGCCGCCCATGCTGATCTTTCACCCAACCTCTGGCACAACTGGGCCGACATCCCCAACAACAATCTTGACGATGATGGTAACGGATATACCGACGATTTCAGAGGCTGGAACGTTGCAACTGAAAGTGATGGCATTGAAGGAATTTCAACCGCGCACGGAACGCCAGTAAGCGCCATTTTGGGTGCGCGGGGCAACAATGAAATTGGCGTAACTGGTGTGAACTGGAACACAAAAATAATGTTCGTGGCCGCCTCGGGTACCGAAGCCAAAATCCTGGCGGCTTATGATTATGTGTACCAGTCCCGGCAACGCTACAACAGTACCTGGGGCGCAACTGGCGCTTTCGTAGTGGCCGTAAATTGCTCCTGGGGCATCAATTATGGTCAGCCTTCAGAAGCGCCGCTTTGGTGCGAGGCTTTTGACAAATTGGGGGCTGTAGGAATTGTAAGCGTGGCCGCTACCGTCAATCTTCCCGTTGATGTGGATATAGTCGGAGATCTGCCCACGGCCTGTCCCAGCAATTATCTCATCAGTGTAACAAGCCTAAATAGCAGCGACGAAAAAGCCGGGAGCGCTGGCTGGGGGGCAACCCATGTTGACCTTGGAGCATATGGGCAGGAAGTGTTCACAGCAGCATCCAACAATGCTTATGGGCACTTTACAGGAACATCCTTTGCTGCACCACAAGTAGCGGGTGTGGTGGGTCTGCTTTATGCTGCGCCTTGTCCCAACCTCATTGCATTGGCGAAAACAGACCCTGCTTCAGCCGCCTATTGGGCAAAAAGCCTGATTTTGGAAAATGTGACGCCCAATCCCTCGCTTGACGGGATAAGCTTTTCGGACGGACGGCTCAACTTGTATAAAACCCTCCAAAGCTTTCAGAACCAGTGCAGCAATTGTCCCGCTCCATTTGCACTTAAAACCGAAATACTCACAGATTCATCGGTTTTGTTGCTTTGGTCAAAGACCGCTGCCGCACATTCTGTAAACCTACGATGGCGTATATTGGGAATAGGCTCCTGGCATACTTTGCTTGCAGTGCCCGA
This sequence comes from Lewinellaceae bacterium, assembly GCA_016708875.1. GTDB lineage: Bacteria > Bacteroidota > Bacteroidia > Chitinophagales > Saprospiraceae > M3007. The sequence continues at coordinate 37,503 of JADJFA010000022.1, read as the reverse complement.
TACGTTTGTGTTGCAAAATCTATTTGCCTGTACTTTCTATGAATTTGAAATGCAGTCCCTATGCGAGGGTGGGGTAGTGAGTGCATGGTCTCCCCCTTTTATTTTTAAATCCAAAGGTTGCTGCACCGCACCTGCATCCGTTTGGTTGGAAAACAGTTCAGAGGAGTATGCAAAAATTGCCTGGGAAGCCACCAGTTTCAACGAAAAATACCGCCTGCGTCTGCGCGAAGCCGGAAACAATCCCTGGACATTTTTTGAAGCAGATACCAGTGTTTGGGCGTTTCAAAACCTGAATCCCTGTACCGATTATGAAGTGCAGGTGCAAGCGCGTTGTGAGGAATGGCTCACCGATTATTCTTCCCCGCTTCTATTTCAAACCAAAGGCTGCGGATCTTGCAACGAAGTGCCATATTGTGCCGTCATGGGAGGGAGTGCTTTGCAGGAATGGGTTGAATTGGTTCAAATTGGCAATTGGGCACACCATTCCGGATCTGGTGGTTATGGTTATCAGAATTTTGCGGCAACACAGCCTGTTTTCCCGCAATTGATATCCCAAACGGCTGTTCCTGTGTCGGTAACTCCCGGATTTTCAGGAAATACCACCAAGGAATATTTTCGTATTTATGTGGATTTCAACCAGGATGGCGATTTTGAAGACGACGATGAGCTTGCCTTTGATCCAGGTTTTGCCTTGGAAGGTGCAGCGGAGGGCTTTCTTCAGGTACCAGAATTTGCAGCACCCGGGATTACACGGCTTCGTGTAATGATGAAATATACCTCGACCAATGGCAATCCGCCTTCACCTTGCACGAATTTCGAATTCGGCCAGGTGGAGGATTACTGTGTTGAATTGTTGTCGGATTCAATCAGCACGGCCATCCCGGTGGAGGATACAATTTGGCTACTAAGAACCTATCCACAACCTGCACGTGATTGGGTTATACTGGAATTCACGGAAGGGATTTCGTGTGGAGATTGCGAACTTTTGGTACAGGACATGACTGGCCGAACGGTGATTGCAAGTGTTGATCCGGTGCAGCGAAACGGAAAGGTATATCTCGATATCAGTGACTGGCCGGTTGGAATGTACGCTTTAAAAGCGCGATTCGGAGGCAGGGTACTTAGGGGTAAATTGTTGAAGGTGTAACGTACTTTTGGCGGTAGAAAATATGATCTACTAGAAGCCCTCTTCAAACATCCGAAATCATGCTCCTCGCTGCTACCGGCATTTTAATAATAATTGTACTCGCCCTTATAAGGGTTGCTTATTCCAACCGTGCCCAGATTCGTCTCCTAACCCAGCGCCTGGAAGCCCAAGCCCAGGAATTCCAACACCAACAGGTTTTGTTGGAAGGCAATCTTAGAGGCCAGGAAGAAGAACGCCAGCGCATCGCTTCGCAATTGCACGATGATGTTTGTTCGAAGCTTGGCGTGATGCACCTCACCTTCCACCGATTGCGACGAACGGAAGCGGCCAACGGCCAATACATTGAAATGTGCGATGAAATCAATGACCTGATTGGCGAAACATTGGGCATTACCCGCCGAATATCCCATGAATTGGTGCCGCCGACTCTGGAAGGTTTTGGGCTGGTGGAGGCCATCGAAGAACTTTGCGAACAAATCCGCAACACTGGTGCTGTGGATATTCGTTTCGAGCACGACATCGCACGCGCTGAACTGGGTGGTGTGAATATTGAGTTGAACCTTTTTCGGGTAGTGCAAGAATTGGCCAATAACTCGCTAAAGCACGCCGAAGCTAGTTTTATTACGGTGGAATTACTTAAAGACGAGGATATTATCCAACTCAAATACAGTGATAACGGCGTGGGATTCAACTTGGAGAACGTGCAATCAAAAGGGCTGGGATTGAAGAATATTTACAACCGTGCGAAAATGGTTGGGGCTACTGTCCAACTTAGCACAGCCCCGGAACATGGTTTTGAAATACAATTAACCATGCCTGCATCTGTTTAAAGAAAGTGTGGCACACCTCAAAGGTGTGCCACACTTTGCTGAAGACTCAACAAACAACAACATGAGCAACAATATCCTAATCGCCCTGGCCGATGACGAAGCCCTTTTTAGACGCGGAATGCGGCTGATTTTGGAGGACTACCCAGACCTGACAGTGATGCTGGAAGCCGAAAACGGAGATGATCTTCTGACCAAAATCCGCAATTCCATAGATCTGCCTGATGTGCTTTTGCTCGACCTAAAAATGCCCGGTAAAACAGGCATTGAAGCCGCCGAGATCATTCGCCGCGAGTTTCCTTCCATCCTGATAGTGGTCGTTTCTTCGCATATAAGCAAAGCGTTCATTCTCAATATGATAGAGATTGGAGCAGCGGCTTATTTGGGCAAAAACGCCCATCCCGATGAAGTGGTAGAAACCATTCGGATGGTGCGCGAAAAGGGTTTTTATTACAACGCCAATGTCATGGAGGTCATTCGCGACAACATGATGGGTAAAAATCCCGTGAAACCACAGCGTAGTTTCGAGGTGGAACTCACCGGGCGGGAAAAGGAAGTGCTTCAGCTCATCTGTGAAGAATGTACCAATCAAGAAATCGCCGACAAACTTTTCATCAGCAACCGCACGGTGGAAGGCCATCGCAACAACTTGCTTTCCAAATTAGGTTGCAGAAATACGGCGGGCCTGGTGGTGCACGCCTTGCAAAGTGGACTGGTGAAAGTAGGGTAGGGGCTTACTCCGCTTACTTTGCCACACTCGTTTTCTCCAGTCGTTTGTGCAGCGGAGTGATCAGCGGGAGCACCGCCGAGCCATACCATGGGTGTAATTCCATTGTCAGACGTCCCGCCTGGATGGCAGGGTCGGAAGCCGTGAGTGCCTGGGCTTCTTCAACAGTTGTTACGTTGAAAATGTAGATACCGCGCACTTCTCCGGTGTCCAAAAAAGGCCCAGCGAGCACGAGTTTGCCTGCTTCGGCCATTTTTATGATGTTATCCATATGTGCTTTTTGGAGATTGGCGGCTGTGGTGGAATCCTGATCGCGGTTTGGGCCTTTTTTCAAGTAGGCCATGACGTAGCGATGCATTCCATATTCGTCAGCGTCCATTTTTTGGGCAAGTATGGAGTCATATTTTGCGCTTGAGGCGGTGATCTCGGTGTACAGATCAGGTTTTGGGGGTGTGGAGTCTGCCTCTTTTGTTGTTTGCACACAGGATGCTGTGAAGAATGAAAGGCAAAGAAGGAAGGGAAGGGATGTTGATTTCATAAAATGCTGCTTGAATGGTGTAACGTACTCTACATGAGTTTGGATAGGGTTAATTTTTACAATCTATAAAAGCCGCATAGCGGCGACATTATGGTAGCATTAGCGTCCAATAATTTACGGAACCGCGTAGCGGTGGCATTTTGATCGTTGTAATAATGTCACCGCTACGCGGTTCTTACCATCTTACCGCCCCTTGGGCTACCATAATGTCGCCGCTATGCGGCTTTTTTGAAAGCCAACAAACCTATCCAAAATTTTCGTTCTTGTATCCGCAAGATTACACTTCGTATGACATGTCAATCAACTCCCGCACAGAACCAACCTTATCCAAAACAATACGCCCCGATTCATCCTGGCGCACCGTGCCACATTCTGCACTGGGGTCGTGCTCAAAAAACAGCACCTGCTGCGTTTGCACGGCTTCTTTGAGCATGGCCGCTTTTTCCTCCAGCGTTACCAAAGGGCGAACATCATAAGCCATGATATAAGGCATTCCAATATGCCAACGAGAAGGCATTGCGTCGGCACAATAGAGGAGTTTTTGTCCATTGTCCGCTTCCAATAGCGGGGCCATGAGCGCCTCAGTATGCCCGTTGAAAAAGCGAATCCGAAAACCGGGACAGAATTCCATATCCTGCTTGATTTCCAGGAACTTGAGCCTTCCAGCCTCTAGGATCGGAACGAAATTTTCCTTCAAAAAAGAGGCGCGTTCGCGTTCGTTTGGGTTCATGGCCCAATCGAAATGAGGGCGATTGCTCCAGTATTGTGCATTTGGGAAAGCCAGTTCAGGCTGGCCGGATTCCTCGTTTTTCCAAACCGCGCCTCCACAGTGGTCAAAATGTAAATGGGTCAGAAAAACATCCGTAATGTCTTCTCGACCCAAACCTGCTTCTGCAAGCGAGCCAAAAAGGGATTGTTCGCCGTGCGGGGAAAAATGGCTGCGGAATTTCTCATCTTGTTTGTTGCCCATGCCCGTGTCAATCACAATGTTCCGACCATCGGCGGTTTGGACCAACAGCGGACGCATTGCCCAAGTACACATGTTTTGTGCATCGGGCGGATTGAGTTTTTCCCAAAGACGGCGTGGTACGATGCCAAACATAGCGCCACCATCAAGTTTAAAATTGCCTGCGTGTAGTGCGGTTATTTTCATGGGCTGGTGATCGGTGTATTTTTACCCGCCGAAGCCTTGGCGTAGGAGGGGGTGATTGGAGTATCGGTGATTGGTAGATCGGTGGATCGGTGCAGCCGATACCCGTTTTCGCCCGCAAGATAGCCCAGGAAGCGATTTAGCCCAAGCCATTTTGCCTCGTCGAGTTCGTAACTAATATTTTCGCGGAAGTATTTTTCGGTATCGAAATTGGGAATGGTTGGGATGATTTTAAGCAGTTCGGGCAAGTGATCGAGGCCAAGGCGGAGGGCAGCGTTGAAACGGACGGCAATTTCAGGGTGCAGAGGTTTGGTGCTTACCCAGGCGGCGAAGACAAAAGGCAGCCCCGTCCAATTCGTCCAAGCCTCCCCGAGATCGTAAGTGTAGGCAAACCGGTTTTCACAACCAATTGCCCGATCGCCAATGATGAGGCCCGCCGTGTCGCCAACGATTTGATTTTCAAAACCATCGGTTGCAGGGATCAATTCGGGGCTGATTTTCCAATATTTTTCACAAAGGATTTTCACCAGTGCGACGGAAGTCCGTGAATGAAAGTCGAGGTAGATTTTCTTGACTTCAGCGAGCGTCACTTGTGAAAAAACACACACCGTTTTTACAGCCCCCGTTGCGCCAATGCAGTAATCGGAAACTAGGTAAGCCTCAGGCAATTGTGGGATAATAGCCACAGGAGTAAGGGCAATATCGGCCTCTCCAGAGAGTAGTTTTTTGGCACATACAGATGGAATGTCAAGGCTCAGATCAATCATTTCCGCCAGGTCGCTGCGAAAAAGGCCGTAGATAAACGGCTTGGTGTTCAGGTAACTAACGGCGGTGAGGCGCATAGCTTCGCATGTTTAGATATTGGGATATTAGGATATTGGCACTATTCTATTTGAGGTTGCAGAAATGATTTTAATATCTAAATATCCCAATATCACAATTTCTCACAACTACAAATGGCTTGTATCATTTTCCAATTCAAAATCCCAGGTTCCATCCGCTTGTAAATGAGCCACATAAAGCCCGGTGTTGGAGTGTTCCATATCCTCCATAGCGGTTGGGGGAAGGCCTTTGAGGCAGGTTATGAGACAACGGATGGCGCGACCGTGGGTGGCAACGAGGATTCGGCTTTCCGGGCGGGTTTTCACCCATGCAACAAATCGCTCAATACGCTCCAAAAGTTGCCGTGCTGATTCTCCTGCTTCTATGGAAGCGTCGAGATCGCCTGACTTCCAGGCGGCTATCATACGATGGTATCGTTCGTTTTGTTCGGGAGATTGTTCCTTGCCTTCGTGAATACCCCAGGAAATTTCATTTACATCTGCTGTTTGTTCCCAGGGGATATTTTTGTCTAAAAAACCTTTCACAGTCTGGTGGGTTCGGAGCAATTTGGACGTGACAACCAGTTCAAAATCAATGTGTTGGTGCGCCTCATAAAAAGCCTTGGCTTGGGCATAGCCCATTTCATTGAGTTCAGCGTCAATACCGCTGCCCTGCACAATGTTGAGGCGGTTTAATTCTGTCTGTCCGTGTCGTTGGGTTATTTGTTTAATTGGGGTTTGTTTCAGTCCCTCCCAGCCAATCCCAATTAAAAAGTCTCAATTCTGAACTACTGGCAATTCAAAATACCCCCGAAACTCCTTGTCTTCGGCAAATTCTACATCGGTAAAATCCTGTACTACATTGTATAAGGTGTCGCGCTCAATCGGGCGGCGACCCACGCGGCGAATCATGTCCACCAGTTGTTGGGTGCTCAGTGCCGGGTGTTGTTCTTCGGATCCAGCCATGGAGTATATTTTCGTGGTATCGTCAATGGTGCCATCCATGTCGTCCACACCAAAGGCGAGCGAAAGTTGGGCGGTGGTCCGGCCTATCATTGGCCAATAGGTTTTGATGTGGTCGAAGTTGTCAAGATAGATGCGGCTGATGGCGTAATTGCGCAAGTCTTCGATGGCCGTACTTTCTGCAATATGGCTCATTTGGTTGTCTTGGTTGCGGAATTTCAAGGGGATAAACGTTTGAAAACCACCTGTTTTGTCCTGCAATTGCCGCAGTCGTTCCATGTGATCTATGCGGTGCTCCCAGAGTTCGATGTGGCCGTAAAGCATGGTGGCATTGGAGCGCATGCCCAGTTCGTGCCAGATTTCGTGGATGCGCAGCCACTGATCGCCATCACATTTGTCGGCAGCAATTTGTTCCCTTATTTCGGGATGGAAAATCTCTGCCCCACCACCTGGAAGGCTGTCGCAACCAGCCTCTTTTACCAACTTCATGCCTTCCTCGTAACTGATTTTCGCTTTTTTGAAAATGTAGTGGTACTCAACAGGCGTAAGCGCTTTCACGTGGAGTTCAGGGCGGTGCAGTTTTATTTTTTTGAAAAATTCGAGGTAAAACGGCAAATCGTATTGCGGCAAAACCCCTCCCACGATGTGCACTTCTGTCACAGGCTGACCATCGTACTTGTACACGATATTGAGCATGTCTTCCATCGTGAAGGCCCAGGCATCGGCATCGCTGCGCTGCTTAATGAGCCGTGAGTAAGAGCAGAACTTGCAGTCGTACACGCACAAGTTGGTCGGTTCAATATGGAAATTGCGGTTGAAAAAAGTGCGGTCACCGTTTTTGCGTTCGCGGACAAAATTTGCCAATGCGCCCACAAAAGCCAGCTCGCCGTGTTCAAACAAAAAAACGCCCTCGTCAAACGAGATGCGCTGATTGTCAATGACTTTTTGAGCGATTGCTTTGTGCGCTTCGCTCAATTTAGGGTCATGGAGTAGGAGGGAAAGATCTTTTGTCATTGAAGGTCGAAGAAACAAGTTGGGGTCATTGAAGCCATAAAGAAATGACCATCAATGACCCCAATGACAATTTTTTTGGCAGAATGTTCAGTAGGTCGAAATTCATTTCGCCTTAATGAACCGGAAATTCGAAATTCATTTCGCACCACCGTTCCGGCGAAATGAATTTCGCCCTACTCAAACCTCCGCTTATAAAACCAAGTATTATCATTCAAGGTGAAGCCAGCCGTAAAACGAACATATGTTTCTTCAATAGGTGAATCGGTGCCGAGTTTCCCGACCTCGAAGGCGAGGTTGACAAAGGATGTTTGTTGGCGAGGCATAACAATGGGAAAACCCATTCCAAGCGTAAATCCGATATCGTTCAGATCTTGATCTTCCACAGAACGAGGGTCTTGGCGATAATAGGCCCCAACCCGGTAACGCATCCGTTTCAGAAACTTGTTGTAGGAACTATAGTCGGGTATAAATTCCGCGCCGCCAGAGACAGAAAAGGTGTTGCGAAAAACATCGGGCCGCGCCTCATTTTCGTATCCAGACCAAGTTTCGAGGCCGATTTGGGCGCCGAGTTTGAGTTTGTTCGCTTTCACATATTGCACGCCCAGGGAAAATGTGGCCGGGAGCGTCATCTTCCTGCGTTGGTTTGTCAAGGCGGTCAGTGTATCCGCATCAGAAAAAGTGCCATTGATCAACTGTCCACGGCTGCGTATTTGAAACTTGTCTTCAGAGGCACGGAGATTGTGCTTTCCATTGCCCGCAAGGCCAACTGTGATCCAACGGGTTGGGATATCCTTGTCGGTTTCGGCGTGTTCAAGCACGAAATCGTGTTGTACACCCAAATTCCAGACAAAGCCGTTCGCAGAAATATCCTGGCGGTTGTTGTTCTGAAACGCAGGGAGTTTTGTGCTGGAAGTGTCGTAGAAAAGTGTTGTGTTCTCGTAGCTCGTTTTGCCAAACACCCAGCCCAGATTTAGTCCAAAAGCAGTGTTTTTGTATTTCGCCGCACCGGTCCAGGCGATTCGGTACAATCCTCCGCTACCTTGGTAACTGTTCTGAACATCTTCCAGGTCTTCCAGGGTGTCACGTGTCAAAATATTATAGCCCACCCGGGAGTAAGGCGTAAGCGCGATGCCCATGGCGTAATTCCAGGGCGATTTCTCCTTGTCGAGCACCTCATTGATAGGGCTTTTAAGCGTGAAGCCGAGCGCAAGGTGAGACAGATTGCCGCTCCATTCCTCCTGCGTTGCATTGCCTGCCTGATACTTGCTATATTTTGTAAAAATCCCCGTTTCGAGTGCCGTAGAACGCAGGTAAGCGAAAGAAGCTGGGTTGGCCAGATTCAGGTGAAAAGGGTCGTGAAAAGCGGCTGTTTGACCGCCCCAGCCCGCCTGGTTGGCAAAATATGGGCTTACGATATCGCCGATGCCATAGCGCGAATAAGGGGAGTTGAACTTGGGCTGTGCCCATAGCGCAACACTGGTAAAAAGGAGCAGAATCAGGGTAAGTAATCTCATTCGAGTAGTTATGCTGTGCAAAGTATGCTTAAAATTAACCAAGATTGGTTTTGGAATCTCCAATAAAACCGCGTAGCGGTGACATTTTGGTGGCGGCATTGAAAATCAAAATATTGTTCAGGCCGTACAAGGTCAAATTGGGCTCAAGGATCAAATTTGGAATATTTAAATTCGCCTGAAAAAATGCCGCATCACCACCAGTCAGAATCAATTGTAAAGGGCTGAACCTCTTTTTAAAAAGCTCCACAAAACCTTCGATTTCAAGTGCCGCCCCACGAAACGCCCCGTTTTGCAAAGCCGTTTCGGTGCTGTGACCGATAAAATCTTCGGGCATTCCCATTTCAACCTCGGGCAAACGAGCCGTGAACGCATGCATTGCCTTCGCCCTCATTTGTGCCCCGGGTGCAATATTGCCGCCCAAATATTCGCCCGATGCTGTTATCACATCATACTTAATGCAAGTGCCACAATCCACTACCAGGCAATGCTGTTGAGGCAACAACGCCTGCGCCCCCGCCACCGCTGCCAAACGGTCTTTGCCCAAGCTCTGCGGAGTGCGGTATTTGTTTTCAAAAGGCAGCGCTGTTTCATGCGTAAGCTCCAGAAAGCCAAAGTATTGAGTCAATGCCTTGTTCAGCGAAATGTCAATATCCACCACAGAAGAAAGCACGACGTTTCGTACTCCGGTTTGGTTGCAATAACCCAGCAAATCGTCTAAAGACCAGTCCGTTATAAGCCTGCTCTCTACCAATCGGGTACCGTTAAAAAGCCCGGTTTTACGGCGCGTATTGCCAATGTCTAAAGCGAGGTTCATAAAGCCCTAGCAGGGCGTAAATGTTTGTTACCCAAACAGGGCGGCAAAAGTACGTTAAAGCCTAGCTCTTTGGTTTCTAAATAAAAACTCGTTTACCACCGAAGGGGGGGCATTGTTTTCTAAATAAAAAAACCCGCCTTCGCCCTGAAGGGCTATGGCGGGTGAAGCGGAGGAGGAGAGATTCGAACTCCCGGTACCTTTCAGTACGACGGTTTTCAAGACCGCTCCATTAAACCACTCTGGCACTCCTCCGGGAGGCGCTTTTTTCGCGGGTGCAAAGGTAGAATTCTCTTTGCAACTTTCTATACTCAATCGCCATCCATTTTTATCAACTTCGGGATTTCATTTTTTCCCTCTGCTTTTTCGAAGAACCTGTGCAGGAAATTATCCATATCCTCAGCTGCCGCATTGTTGAGATATTTTGATTCACAGATTGAATAGAAGGCTTGTTTGGCAGATTTCAATGCATTGAATGCGCGCAGGAGCGGTTCGGGTTTGAGGCCATTGCTCATTAGGAACCGGTCGCGTACTGTTTTTAGCCCGGTCTCGGAGCTTGGGCTGGAGTAAGGAGCGCTAACAAGACCCGAAAAATCAAAATCATAGGGCACAACAAAGGTTTTACCATTTTCTTTGGATCGCATGAGACGAACATTGCGCTGCATGGAGATGTCCCAGTCGGTATTGCCGATCATGTATTGAAACATCACCATCAATGCGGCTTGATTGGTGTGCAGACTATCAGTGGGTATGCCATATTCTTCGACCAGGATGCCATTTAAGCGGGACGCAAGTTCCTCTTCGTCTTCGAGCAAGATCGCATACATTGGCTTTTTGCTTTTTTCCACATGGGTATCTCGAATGGTGAGCCGAATGAGTCGGGCGCGCATACTGACATTGGTTAAATGTTCGAACATTTTATATGCAAGGTATTCGCGCACAATGAGTTCATCGCCTTTTTCGCTCTCGTAACATGGCAGTACGAGCTTGATTTCGTTGAGCGTGTCCAGTCCGTCTGCAACTAAATCTTTCTTTTTGAACTTCAATTTCAAGGGCGGGAAGACAGATATTTTTCGCCGGAACTTTCCGCGCGTCTTCACTTCAACCCGGTATACTTTGCCGTCCTCCGAGCGCAGGGTGCCAGGGAAATATTGATTGCTCTTTTTTTGCTCAATGATGGTAGTCAGGTCAGTTTCCAGGGTCATTTTCACGACTTCTTTCTGAGTCAGCACATCAAAAATGCTTTTGGGGCGAGTCTGTATCCCGCTCGTATCTTGTGCCTCCGCAAAGCATGCGAACAAACTCAAAAAGAGTGTTAAAAGCCAGTATTTGTAAAAAAGATTGTTTGTCGCCATGGGTTTCAGCAATTGAACGGCCAAAAGTAGAGGATTAAAGAAAAACAAGAATTTACAAAATTAAATCCTGAAACAAAGTTTAATGGGACTTAGTTTCAGAATTATTGCAAAGTTAAAATCCGGTATTCAGTTCTAAACAATTTATTAGATAAAAGAACAAACGAGTCCGCTGGGCTAAACATTTGCGGGCATAGACATGTATCAATAAGGCAAAGGTTGCAAAAACCTGACGAATTGCCACTTGCGGACAGCAGTGTTACAAGAGCTTTGTTTATTTTTGCAGCCTGAATACGTTTACACATCTTCAGGCCCCATCCATGTTTAATTAATAAAATACTTTTTCTCCATGAAAAAAGGGTTTTTAGTCCTCTTTTTTGCCTTTATAGGCACCTTTTCTGCATTTGGCCAAGAATTGCAGCCCCACACTTGCGGAAATGCACAGGACCAGACAGATTTTCTGCCACGTCTCCGCGAAAACAAAATCGTGATGGAAGCAATGCGCGCCGCTGCTGCCGACCGTGGCGAGACAAAATATGTTCCAATCCACTTCCACCTTGTGGCCGATGCGGCCGGCAACGGAAGACACAAGGAAATAAGAGTTTTGGAACAATTGTGCAAACTCAACGCGTCCTATCTGCCCGTTGGCATTCAGTTTTACCTCAGCGCACACCCTACGCATGGCCTTTTCGATAAATCCATCGACAATGATAAGATTTATAGCGAGCAAACAAATACTTTGGTCATGAATCTGCGCCGGCACAACAATGCCGTAAACGTTTATGTGGTGGAAGCCGCAGTGTCTGGCAATGGTGGGTCGGGCATTACGCTGGCTTACTACCATACCCAGCATGACTGGGTGGTGAGCCGTAAAGACCAAATTAACGGGAGCTCTCCCAACTGGGTTATCCCGCACGAGGTAGGACACTTTTTTAGCCTCCCTCACACATTTTTTGGCTACGAAAGCGAGTCTTTTGCCCCTGGATCTACAGGTTGGCCAACGGCTCCTGTGCTCGCTCCGAATAATGACGGCACGACCACCGAGCGCCAAAATGCTACCAACTGCGCCACGTCTGCCGACGAAATCTGCGATACACCCCCTGACTACAATTTTGGCTATATCGCCTCCAGCTGTGCCAACTACACTGGTGGTGCAAAAGACCCGCTTGGCACTTTGGTCAACCCGATGGAGAACAACTACATGGGTTATTTTAGCAGCTGTTCTACCTATACTTTTACCCAGGACCAGATAGACATCATGAATGCGGATCTGAACCATTCATCCCGCAATTATCTGGACAACACCTTTGCTCCTGATGCCACGGAGATCAATACGCCTACTACCATTCATGTGTCGCCAGCAGCTGGCCAAACCGTTGATTATTACGACAATGTGCTTCTGGAGTGGGATGCAGTGCCTGGCGCGACCCATTACCTGATTGATATGGATATTATTTCCACTTTCGGCACTCAATATGCGCAGACTTTTATCGAAACAGGCACCAGCAAATTAATGACGACGCTTCTGCCAAACAGGACCTATTACTTCCGTATAAAGCCTTTCAATTACCTGGTTGGCTGCGCGGATTTCCGCACCCGGAACTTCAAAACGCCTGGATTTTCCGCCACCAACGAAATCGAAGGGCTTTCGGCCTGGCAACTTTCGCCCAACCCGGTGAGCGGCGACCATGCGAACCTCAGCATCAGCGCCGAGGAGGCTTTTGAAGCCGGTATCCGCATCACTGACGCGGCTGGCCGTACAGTTTCCTTTCAGCAAGGCCTGAAGTTCCCACAGGGCGAATCCATCCACGAGATACACACTGAAGGCCTGGCCAATGGCCTTTACTTCGTGAGCCTCGAAAGCGGCAACGGACGGAATGTGCGGAAGATGAGTGTGCTGCGTTGATCGAACGATGAACGGTAGCAATACTGGACTAAAAAATCCCTCTCTGCGTTTGCGGGGAGGGATTTTTGTTTTATGTAACGTCGGAAGGGTTATAACCCTTCCGACGTTATTTACCGCATCAGCACCATCTTCCCAAATCCGTGCTTGAAAAACCCATCTGCTGCGTCGTTTTCAAAAAGATCGAAATCAGTGCCATTTGCTTTTTTGGCCACAATCCGGTAGAGGTAGACCCCGTTGGCGAGTTGGTCGCCGTATTCGTCGTGGCCATTCCAACAAAAATCGCTGCGGTGGGTGCCGGGTTTCAATGGGCCGAATTCCTGTTCGGTTATCTCGCGCACCACCCGCCCGCTCACGGTCATGATCTGGATTTTGAAACGAGTGGGCGGCTCGCTTCCCGTCAGGGTATACACGAAATAGGTTGAGGTCGAAAAGGGATTGGGGTAGTTTAAAACGTTTGATAACGAGGATTTTGTAATGATCTTGAAGGTGACCGACCAGTCCAACGAGGCGCTTTCGTTGCCCGATGCGTCGCGACCATTCACCAGTAATCGGTAATCGCCATCTTGCAGAAACATGGGCCGCCATTCGAGTCGTGCGAGGTTCTTTTTAGGCAAGTTCGAAGCGTCAGCAGGGAAAAAAAGCAGATCAGGGTCGTTGTAAGAGAGGGTCTGTTGCGTGCCGTTGGGCATAACCAGCGTCAGCGTGAAGGTGCCGGAATCCGAGAGGGCCAGATAACTGTTTTCGTCCTTGAGCGTGATGACTACCAGCGGTTTGGGCGAAATCAAATCGCCATCCAGAATATGCTGGCCATCAAAGGTCACGTCGAGCAGCGGATTCCGGTTGTCGCGGCCAACATAAAAATCACGCAGGAGCACATTGTTGAAATGGTACAGTTCAGGTTGGTTATTAGCCGGGTTGGCCTCGATAAGCAGACGTTGCGGCCCCTGAAGCGATAGGGTAGGGGCGGATAAACTGGCATGAAGCGAATCGCCTACTGCGAGGGGTTTTAGCTTTTGGAGGAATTCTCCACCTATTCCCGCCTGATTTTCAATCTTGAATTTGAACAAGAGGCTGTCGAAGGCCACTTCCGAAATATTTTCAAAAGCAATGGAGGCCTGAAGCGTCTCCCCCTGATGCAGGGTATCGCGCTGGAAAACGAAGTGCGCCGCCGGATGCAAAGCTCCTTCTGGCACGGGATCAAAAATTACCCTGGCAAAAGCCAGCGGCGTGGCGGTACGGGCGAGGGTATCGCCCAATTCATAACGCAGTTTCAAGAACGGGAATGCTGTTGCGGAGAGCGATTGCAAAGAGGTGTCAAAAGTGTTCTCCAATTGGAACAGCAACGAGTCAGGTTGCCCTTCGCGTACGGCCAGCACAGACATTCTGGCCTCGTCGGACGCATCATCAAAGGTCCCGCGTTGCCAATGGAGTGATTTCCAAGCTTTTACAGGGCCAATGGTTGGGGTTTCCATTTGTCCTACGGACCATTTGGCGGAGAAATTAGCCCGGATATCCACGACCAGCGTTGGGTCGTTCATCACAGAATCGAGCGCGGGGTAAGTCGGGTCGTTTTTTCGAAAAACAAAGCCATATGCAGGTGGGGCGGAGATGAAATTCGCCGTTTGCCGAACCGTTTTTGCGCCCTGACTTTCAAGCACTTGAAACAAATTTTTTCCCTGAGAAATAGAATCCTTCGCCCACAAATGAGGGGAATATCCTACTGCATCGGTAGGCGTGTTGAATGCCAAAAGCCCGGCGTAAAACCCGTTTGGGATGCCAGTTTCTACGAACTGCATCAACTTCTGCCGTTGCAGGGAATCGCGGGTATCAAACCAAAAAAACACGAAGTCTTTTGCCGGGTTATGATTGAATTGACCGCCCACTGGGTTGTGTACCAGGCGTCCGGTGTTAGGGTTGGCTACAATGAGCACCACCCCCCGCGAAATATTTACCTGATTCCAGCCATAGTCGCCCAAAAAGTTTTCATACAGACTGTTTTGAAGACCGGGGTAGCGGTTCACCCCTCGGTAGGCCACCTGAACGGTAATGAAAGAAGCGTTGTTCTGAAATTCGATTTGGCGGGTGGTGTCGTTGGCTTGAAGGTTGGTAAAGAGATCATCCCGGTATTGCCCAAAACTTGATTGATTCCAGCCGGGACTGCTGCTTGGCAGATAGATGAAAGAGCGTGCGCGCCAAAGCGGTTCGCCGTTCACCAGGCTGTCGCGGGCAACCCGCCAATGATACACCATGCTATCTTTCAGCGCAATAGCCGGGTTCCAGCGCAGAAGCCCGCCGCGCTCAGTCATCTCCGTTGACTTTTTAAAAGGACTGTCGAAGGTTTCAAGGGTATCTATTTCAAAAAGATAACGGAGCGGAAGTGCCGCGCTGTTGAGCGTGGAAGCGTAGAGACTCAGCACTGGTTTCGACACGATGGCATAAGGCGCGGGGAACACGGGCGAAATGTCGTCCGCGTAAAAATATACGTCCATGCCGCGCTCGCCCGTAGCGTCCGTGAGATCGTTGTTGAATTCTGCTGCAGCGGGGTTTTCGTTCACCAAGTTTTCTGGATCGAGGCTGATGAAAAAGCGGTTGAAGCCGATTTTGCTGCCTGACATAGGCAGGTCATATTCAATTTTAGAGCGGTTTGGTGGGGCGGTAATGGTGTCGAGTACGCGGCTCAAAACGGTGTTGTCGGGCAGGCGTTGTTCCACTTTTAGCGCGATTTGTCCGCCGGTGTTTTCGCCGATGTTCACGGCATCGAAGCTCAGTTTCGCCGTGATGTTTTCCAGGCCGATTGGATTTGGATTGAACGCAACCGTTTGGTTGTCAACCAGATAATCCGGACCATCATGGGCATAAATGCGTACCGCAGGGTCGCCTTGCAAGAGGTTTTGGTGCAGCACCGCAATAAGGCCTTCATACTGCGTGTCTTTCAAATCAGATACCGTGTGCACGAGGGTGAGGCCCACACTTTTGCCATAATCCTGACCGCCCAGCCGCTCGTAATATTGCCGACCGTAGCTGTGCAAGGCATCTGTGAAACTGTAATTCACTGAGGCAATATAGGCGATGGCTCCCCGGTCGGCGGCATTCACAAAACGCTCCCCGATACTGGGTTGATTTAGCGAACATTGCCCCGAAAAACAGCCCATAATCAGCATCAAAGGGTAGCGACCATAATTGCTGTATGCCCCTGGCTGCCCGATGTCAAAATCGACGGTAAATGCCGAAGAGTGGCCGAAAATGCTCCAAATGGACACACCGTTGTTCAGCAGATCAAGTATTTGCTCGTAGGCTGAAATCTGCACGGGGTCGTTGGATGTCTTGTAAAACGTGTGTACGTCTGCGCCAAAACGATTGTTACTCAGCACATTGGCCATGCTCGTGGTGTAATTGCGAATCACACCTGTTTCGCCTCCAATCCCGCCAGAATTGTGGATTACACGCTTCATCCATGCTTTGTCGCCAATCGTCTGGCTGGCCAGCGACAGCTGTTGTTCTTGCAGGATTACCTTGTCGAGGTAATCACGTATTTCAAAAGGCTTGGTCACGGCCAAACGCCCGATAGCCATGATCGGGTCGGAAAGGTGGTTGCCCTGCATCACAAAGGGCAAATCTGCGCCAGGGACGCTAAAGGTGGGCACAAAAAACAGCGAATCCAGTAATTGATTTTGCTGTGCCGAACTGCGAAAAGTGTGGGAATCCAGCGCTTTGCCTATGATAAAAGCGTGTTCAACTTGGGGCCATTCGCGTTTTCCCCAATGCAAAAAATTGCGCAGCGCAATGGGGTGAAAGCGAATTCCATAAGCAAACTGCTCATAGAGATCGTTTACGTCTACCACTTTCACGGTATGATTGCCACCCGCTGCACTGCGCCGGTAATCGGCATATTCCGCTACATGGTCTGCAGCCGACGCCAAGGGGTCAGAATACAGGGCTTTGTTGGAAATGATGATGTAATCTGCTGGGTCGCCAGAGAAGTTTTGAAACTGAATTGGCTGTAATGAAGAAACGGTTTTGACCGCTGCGGGACCAATTAAAACAAACTTCCGCAAGGCCCCGTTTGCCGGAATTTTGGCTTTTACCAAACCTGCTTGACCCTCTGTTATCAACCTTGTTTTATTGATCAGATCCCACAGAACGGCATTTCCGTTGCTGAGGTCAAAGGATTGGATCTCAAGGTATTGTTCATTGTTCGAGGCCTCCAGCTCAAACTCGGCAATCTTGGCATTTTCAAAATCGAACAATCGTGGATAGCGTATGCTTGCCACTGCAATGCCGTTGCGGTCTGCGAGTGGGGAAAAGAGTTTGAGAGTCGCAGTCGCAGTGGCCGGGGCAGCCAAAAAACTGGCGCCAACGAAAAAATTCCGGTCAATGATCTTGAAGTCGTAAAACGCGTCTTCGGCAAAAAGCGAGTCATTGAGGAAAATCTGCTGGTGGTGATCGCCGAGGTTACAAGCATATCGAATATGCACGCTGGCATCTGGACCTGCTGTGAAAATCCTGGGCAATGCAAGTGGTACGGGATTCGTGGAAGCAGCGCCAAGTCGGGTGTACCCATTCCCGTCGAACCAGGAGTACTGGATTTCATCGCTGAGCTTCTTTTTAAACAGGCCATCGGTAAATACCTTTTCCGAACGCTGCCAGCAAAATGGCTCTGGGATGGGGAGGTTGTTCAGGTCGTTCGTTATGGCTTCGTAACGAAGAGGCTGGCCGCCAGTTCCCCAAGTCAGGTAGTAAACGCTCGTGTCGTTGAACATGCTGTACCAGGGATTGATCTGTTCCTGGTCGGGATTTTCAAACAGGTAGAAATCTACTTCGCTCCGGTTTTTTTGACCATAAAATTCTAAAAAATCTGAAGCGCCGAACACGCCATTTGTGGAACAGAAAATCGCTTCCTGCGTACCGTTTCGATAAAGCCTCCAGTCGTTGGCAGAAACGCTTCCTGCGGGAAACCCTGCGGCTGTAAGCGTTTGAAAATCAACGCGGTACACGCCGTCTTCCGCAACTTTTATCTTGAAATAGGTTTTGGAGTAATCAATCCACTCATTTCCATAGAGCGTGTCCTGACCATTCCACATCTGGGCTTGAACAGCAGACCATAAAAACAGGGAGAGAATGGAGAGGTAGAGTTTTTTCATGACCGTGTTTGAACAGCAAAACTACACCTTTGCCGCTCAACTGTTTGAGCAGACCATGTCAAATTTAGGCATAATAACGCTTGATGAATGGGAGAAAAGAACGGATGCCGCACTCCTATGGATTCGCCGGAGCATCGAGGCTACGGGCGGAAAAGGCTCTGCGCACAGTTGGCATCCCCTGTTTGGTTGGTCGAAGGCATATCCGGAAACCACCGGTTATCTTATTGAAACCTTGCTTGATTATGCCGAATGTAAGCAGGATGAGTCGCTGCGTGTATTGGCTTTTTCTTGCGTTAATTGGT
The DNA here is from genome assembly GCA_016708875.1 of Lewinellaceae bacterium. GTDB lineage: Bacteria > Bacteroidota > Bacteroidia > Chitinophagales > Saprospiraceae > M3007. The sequence goes on along the minus strand of JADJFA010000022.1, from coordinate 19,290 downwards.
TGGAAACCATTCAGTTGCCGTCCGGAGCTTTTGCTGGATTGTTGGCGGGGAATTCAAAGCCAAGTGTTTTTAACACGAGTCAGATACTGTTCGGGCTTACCAATATAAGTGTGGCACACTTCAAAAGTGTGCCACACTTAAATGAACAAGGTCCTTCTGAACGCGCTGTCTCCTGGCTCCTTTCCAATCTGGATTCCGATGGCGCCTGGCGTGCTCACTCATTTGTCCCGGGCTTTGTGCCCAGTTATTACACCCGGGCAGTTTGGGGGGTGCTCCATGCCAATGATTCGCTTAAAAACCCCGAAGTGGAAGGCCTGATGCGGCATTCCTTGCACTTTTTCGCGGAACGGTTTTTGCCAAATGGAGCGGTACAGGATTGGGGCTTTCGCAGGGGCGAAGCAGCCTTCACACACACCCTTGTCTATACTTTGGAAGGATTTTGGGAATCCGCTAAAAGGCTTGGAGAACAGGCAATTATAGATAAAACCATTGCCTCCCTGGAGCGGCTTTTGGCCGAACGGGCGCGGGCTGGTGGGCGCACAGCGGGCCGTTATGACGAGGCATGGAAAGGGGATTACTCGTTCTTGTGTATTACGGGTAATTGTCAGTTGAGTATGCTTTGCAGCAAGTTGTGGAAACACACAGGCGAGCCAAAATTCAGGGAGGCGGCCAGCAGTTTTTTGACGGAGATTATTGGTTTTCAAAAACTAAGCGCGAACAAAAACAGTTTTGGCGCGTTGCCCGGCTCTGCGCCTTTTTGGGGCGCGTATCTGCCCTTTCGATATCCGAATTGGGCGGCGAAGTTTTTTTTGGATGCTGTATCCCGGAACGCTGTTTCGGGACAATTTTGAAATATCCCCGGAACAGCGTTCCGGGATACATACTCGCCCGGGACAGCGTTCCGGGGTACTAAAAATGAAAAAATCACCTCCAACACCCAAAATAGAGCCCTTGATAGAAGGCGAGGACTACTACCTCGAAAAAGGCTATTGGGTTTTTACAGAAAAATTTCTGCGCAAACGCGGCTACTGCTGCGGCAGCGGGTGTCGGCATTGTCCGTATGGGAAGAAGGAGGAAAAGTTGCCAGGCTGAGGGAGGCTTATTGCCCATTTGGAAACCCTTTCGGCAAAAAAACCTTGACCGACTTGGTATTCAGGCTCCAGTTCACCCCTTTTAGACTGTCCTTGCTATTGCTTCTTTCAGGTTGGTATGCAGACAAATCCGGGATTTCGAGGGGGCCATCCGCAGCGTTTAATTCCAGTTTTTTCCCTTTGAAATTTTTCTTGGAATAAAGCACGAGCCGGATGCCTTGTGGCACTTTCAGCGAGCCAATTTTCCCAATACCGTCTCCGTTAAGGTCAAAATCCGCTCGATTTGTCAGGATTTTGGCAGATTTAGGCTTAAACTCCTGGCCCGTATAAAACTGCGGGGCAAACTGCGCTTTAAAAAAATAGTCCGACACCTCGCCTAAATTGTGGAACCCCGATCTATCAGTCTCAGAGAGGTTCACGTTCATGGCCATTTCCAGCATATTCAGCAATTTTGCATCAGGAACATTTTTCACATCAAAGGGGCTGGAGGCTTCTATCTGGGTTGTTGACCCGGAATATTTTTGAGTGAGATTAAGGATCAACGTTGTCATTTGTTCCCTGGACGCAGGTTTGGCTTCCTCTGTCGGGGAAGGCGGGATCGCCTTGGTTGGGGTGCCGTGGCCTTCCAATTTAAATCGTATTGGCAAAGTATAGCGCACTTTTACGGGTTGACCATTGGCTTCTCCCGGTGTCCACTTGGGCATGGATTGAAGCACCCGCATGGCTTCTTTACCACAGCCTGCGCCAATGTCTTTGAGGATGCGTATGTCGGTAATGCTGCCATCTTTGTCTACAACAAAAGAGAGGGCAACAGTGCCCTGGATGGCGTTTTCTCGTGCCAGGGCCGGGTATTGTATCTGTTCGGCAAGGAATTGCATTAAGGCCGGTTCTCCTCCAGGGAAGCTGGGCGCTTTTTCGATGTCGAACATCTCGAAGGTCTTGTCGGATGTTGCAGGACTTTTCAAATCACTCAATTCATGAGGAGCCTCCTCCAGAGTAGGTGGGAGCGTGTCGTTCTGTGCGCACAGAGCATTCAAAGTCAGGCAGCACAGGAAGAAGAAAATGGGGTTGTTTTTCATAAATGGGTGTGAATGTTTATTTAAGATAGGAATTACTCACTGCTCTCCCGTTTCTCCTTTTCCCAATCTGTACGGGCAAAAACAATGATTAAGACACCGACAATGATCATCAATAATTTGAGAATAAACGCCACCAGCCGACCAGTCTGCTCAAGCCAGCCTAGGAAATACCAGTGTGTGCCCACCAGCTCCATCGCAATAGAAGTGATGCCCAGTGTAAAAAGTGTATAGCCTAAGAGCAGCCAAAGTCCTTTATATTTCATGTCAAAATATTGTGTTTGTGTGGATTGTTCTTGCAAAATAAAGCCCAAAGGTAGGTTGCCCTCACGACAAAGCACGAGCTTGATGTCCGCTGCCCAACATTACTTAACTGCTGTGCACAAATTCAGTGTGCTTCACAAAAATTCATCTTTATTTGCCCGGCTGAAAACTTCTGAAAGGGCTCTTTCGTAAGTTTCAGTTACTTTTCTAAACTGTTTATCTTCAACACTAAACTACATATTTACCCATGGATAAGAAACACTATTTTGAACCCGAAGACCTCAAGAAATTTGGCAATATTGGCGAGTGGCAAAAGCCCATGGCAGACAAATTCTTCGACTACTACGGAGAAGTTTTCAAAGAAGGAGCACTCACTGAACGGGAAAAAGCACTCATCGCTTTGGCGGTGGCACACACCGTTCAATGCCCGTATTGCATTGACGCCTATACCTCTGGCTGCCTCGAAAAAGGCGCCGACGAAGAACAAATGATGGAAGCCGTCCATGTTGCCGCCGCCATACGGGCTGGCAGCAGCCTCGTTTATTCCACGCAAATGATGAATCACGCCAAGGGTATCGTGATGTAGGTTGGTGACGGGTGATTGGTATATTGGTGACTGGTGTATTAGTGATTGGGATTCCAATTGCTGTTAATCCAATCAACCAATCACCATTATACCAATCACCAATCCACCAATCACCCATCCCCCAATCACTATTAAACCAATCACCAATCCATGGGCATTCATCAAAAGACAAAGTCGCTTACTTCAAGGCACAGTGCATTAGCGGATACTTTTTTTCAACTCAAAGTGCTGAACGGCAATGCGTTGACCGATAAGCACTTTCCGCTTTTTTCCAAAAAAATAAAGGAGGCTGGGTTCTCAGATGGGGTACTCAAACCGACCCGCATCGAGATTTTTCAGCTCAACATCGGCAAACTCTGCAACCAAACCTGTGCCCACTGCCACGTGGATGCAGGTCCTGATAAAAAGGAAGAGAACATGGGGCGTGAAAGCTTGGAAAAATGCCTTGAAATCCTTGCAGCCCATGATATCATGACGGTAGACATTACAGGAGGCGCGCCGGAAATGAACCCGCATTTTCGCTGGTTTGTGGTGGAATGCCGCAAATTGGGCAAAAAAGTGATGGTTCGTTGCAACCTGACCATCATCGTATCGAACAAAAAATTCCACGATCTGCCTGTGTTTTTTGCTGAACATCAGGTGGAAGTAGTGTCGTCGTTGCCGCATTATTCAGCCCACCGCACGGATGCGCAACGCGGCGACGGAGTGTTTGACGACAGCATCAAAGCGATGCAAATGCTCAATGCAGTAGGATATGGGAAAGAAAATTCGGACTTGAAACTGAATCTGGTGTACAATCCAACTGGTACTTTTTTGCCGGGGAACCAAGCCTCGCTGGAGTCCGAATTCAAGCGCCAACTCAAGCGCAAGTTCGACATTGACTTCAACTCCCTTTACGCCATTACAAATATGCCCATCAGTCGGTTTCTGGATTATATGCTCGAAAATGGTCAGTATGAGACTTATATGCAGACACTACTCGACGCATTTAACCCTTCGGCGGTAGCAGGTGTGATGTGTCGAAACACCATTTCCGTTGGCTGGGACGGCTATCTGTACGACTGTGATTTCAATCAGATGCTCGACTTGAAAGTTACCAGCAAAGGCACCCATATTAATGACTTTGACTTGAGCGCACTTGAAAGCCGAGACATTGTACTCAACCAGCATTGTTATGGTTGTACAGCGGGTGCGGGTTCTAGTTGCGGAGGACAAGTGGCGTGATCTTTGGATATTGTGAGCTTGGATGCGAATAAATTGGGATTTTTACCCACGATTTGTCTTCATGGACAATATTTCCACTTACTACGATGCGCTCGCGCCCGACTACGACCAGTCGAGGTTTGGCAATGCATACGGGCAATTTATCCATCGCCAGGAGCGCCAGGTATTGGCCAAGTTGCTGCGCGGAATCTCGCCCGAGCATGTGCTTGATCTTGCTTGCGGTACGGGCCGAATGCTTGAATTTGCCGAAACCGGCTGTGATTTCAGTACACAGATGCTCGCTGAGGCCCGGCAAAAACACCCGTCTAAAAACCTCATACACGGCGAAGCGACGCAATTGCCATTTGCTAATGAGGCGTTCAATGCCATCTTTTCGCTGCACTTTTTTATGCATCTCGATACCGTAACCAGCTCTGGAGTTTTGGACGAAGCGTACCGGGTGCTGCGCCCCGGCGGACGGCTCATTTTTGATTTTCCTTCTCAAAAAAGGCGAAAAATAACGGGCGGCCATCATGGCCAAAACTGGCACGGCTCTAATGAAATGAGTTTGGAAAAGGTTTCGAATTTGACCGCAAATTATTGGCAAGTCGTTGAAAGTCAAGGAGTTTTGTTCTTTCCAATTCACCGCATACCTGCATCGCTGCGTATCGCCTTGCTACCCTTCGATACAGTTTTGTGCCAATCTTTCTTGAAAGAGTATGCATCTTACGTCCTCGTTTGCTTGCAGAAAAAATGAAGATTTGGAAAGAAATCAAACGGTTTGTCCGACAAAGGCTCCGCGTTTTCCAAGATTGGCGAAGCGGAGAATCCGGATTGTTTGCGCGTTCAAAAATTGCGTCTGACGAATTGGCCAACTGGCTCAGCCACCCATTGGCACAGCCCATCCGCCCCGGTGCAACGTTCGTAAACAAACTAGCTAACCTCCGGCTGGCCACAACTTCCATTGACGGTTTGCTGCTTCGACCAGGCGCGGTTTTTTCTTTTTGGGAAATCGTGGGGCCGCCGTCCGAACGCCGAGGTTTTCGCGCCTCGCGCAACATTGTGCGTGGCCAACTGAGCGCCGAAGTGGGAGGCGGACTGTGTCAGATTTCGGGCATAATTTACCAATTGTCGCTGATGGCAGGCCTGGAAATCCACGAACGACACCCGCATTCTGTGGATATTTATACGGAAGAGGAGCGTTTTTCACCCTTGGGCGCGGACGCGACGGTGGTTTTTGGTTACAAAGATTTGCGGGTGGCCAACCCTTTCGACTTTCCAATTGTTTTCCGTTTTGAAATCAGTGAAGCCGAGGTGGTTTTTAGTCTTTTTTCTACTCAAAAGATACCACTCAAAAACATCGAATTCCGACGCCAGCGCCTGGACATGCTGGAAAAAGTGGAAACCACAGAACTGACGACGCATAATGGCCCAAAAGTGCTGGCTGTTTCTTGGTACGAAACGATGAAAAGATAGGAACAGGCTTAGCCCCGCCGCCGAAAGTCCCTACCTTTGCGCTTCTTTTCGGCGGGTAAAACGGTATGCAAACTAGACCCAATCAGGAACGAACAACAAAAAAATGTCACAAATACTTGAAACCCAAGATATCCGCGCCCTTGGCAGTAACCTCGAACTGCTGGCCAGTCAGGTAGTGGAGGGCTTTATCGTGGGACTTCATCGCAGCCCATTCCACGGTTTTTCAGTCGAATTTGCAGAACACCGGCTCTACAACGCAGGCGAAAGCACGCGCAACTTGGACTGGAAAGTGTACGGTCGTACCGACAAACTTTTCTCCAAACGCTATGAAGAAGAGACAAACTTGCGATGCCACATCGTGGTAGACGCTTCTTCGACGATGTATTACCCCTGGGACGAGAAACAACCCGGAAAAATACAAATACAGCAACAAATTCTGCTTTGCCGCACAATCCGCTGCGGTACTAATGAATGCGCTCAAACGCCAGCGCGATGCTTTCGGGCTTACGCTTTTTGACGACGAACTGCGCTTTAGTACCGGGGCGAAATCCAGCACGGTTCACTACCGGCTACTGCTTTCCAAGCTTATAGAACGCATTGAGAATCCGCAACTTAACAAACCCACAGACCTTGCTTCCAGCCTGCACCAGGTAGCCGAAGCTTTCCACCGGCGCTCTCTTGTAGTCGTTTTTACCGACGTGATGGAGAATCCTGAAAAAGCGGAGGAAGTTTTTGCTGCATTGCAACACTTGCGGCACGCCAAACACGAGGTCATCCTGTTCCACGTCACCGACAAAAGCAAGGAGCTGGATTTTGAGTTCGAGAACCGCCCCTATGTTTTTATTGACATGGAAAATGGCGAGGAAGTGCGCCTTCAACCCAATCAGGTGAAGGAATATTACACCAAACAAGTTGGGGTGTTTACCGAACAGCTGCGCATGAAATGTTTGCAGTTCAAGATTGACTTTGTGGAGGCTGATATCAACCAGGGATTTTTGCCAATCCTGCAGACCTGGATGGCGAAGCGGGCCAGGATGCATTAACTTTGCAGCAAAATTATTCAACCTATGAGCACAGCAACGCGCATACAAAATGAAGTTACCACATTGCCTAGCGACTTGCAAAACAAGGTGTTGGCTTATGTAGAATGGCTAAAGTACCGCGACTTGGTTCAAAAAGCCGCTCAAATGGCGACTAAATTAGGCGGTATCCAAACCTTTACCGAGGAAGATTCATACCTGCTTTTTGAACAAAGTACAAAGAGTGAATCTCAAGAGGAGCTGGTTGAGAAAGCAGAGATTGTTGAGCGTGTTGGTGCTGCGTTGAATAGAATGAGACTTGGAGTGGAAGGTGTCTCTAATCAAAACATGAAAACCCAGGCAAAGCAATGGCGAAAACAGTAGTCTGGGATACCGAGGCATCAGACGACCTTCACTCGCTTTATGCTTTTCATTCTGAAAAATCTGAGAAATATGCTGACATGCTTCTGGATGCTATTTTTGAGCGGACGGAGCTAATAGAGCAATTCCCTTTACTTGGAAAAATTGTGGGAGAAATTGGCCTCCCATCTATCAGAGAGCTGGTGGTGGAGAAATACCGCATCATTTATTTTGTTTCTCAATCTCCCGAAATCAGGATACTTGCAGTTAAACATAGTGCAAGGCCCTTGAATCCACCGCTGAAATCCTAATCCACCCATCACACTTGTTCAAATCCCCGAATCCTCAAATACGCATATCAACAGTTTAGCCTAACCATATTTTGTCATGCAAGAAGTATTCATAATCTCCGCCGTTCGCACCCCCATTGGAAGTTTTGGCGGAAATCTGGCGGGAGTCTCCGCTACCCAACTCGGCGCAGCAGCCATTCGTGGCGCGCTCGAAAAAGCAGGCGTTGCCGCCGATCAAGTGAACGAAGTATTGATGGGCAATGTCGTGAGTGCCAACCTCGGTCAAGCCCCCGCTCGCCAGGCAGCGCGTTTTGCGGGCATCCCGGATTCTGTTACTTGTACGACCGTCAATAAAGTCTGCGCTTCGGGCATGAAATGCATCACTCTGGGGGCGCAGAGTATCATGTTGGGCCTCAATGATATCGTTGTGGCGGGCGGCATGGAAAATATGTCGCAGATACCCTACTACCTGCCCAATGCCCGTTGGGGCTACAAATACGGCAATGGTGAACTCGTGGATGGCCTTGCCAAAGACGGTCTAACCGATGTGTACAATCAAAAAGCCATGGGCGTTTGCGCCGACGCTACGGCGGTGAAGTACGCCATCAGCCGCGAAGCACAGGATGCTTTTGCGATTGATTCCTACAAACGCGCCGCTGCTGCCACGGAAGGGGGGCTTTTCAAATCTGAAATCGTTCCCGTTAGCATTGCACAGAAAAAAGGTGATCCGATTCAAATCCTTGAAGACGAGGAGTTTAAAAAAGTAATGTTCGATAAAATTCCTGGTTTGCGTCCGGCTTTCACGTCCGACGGAACCGTAACTGCCGCGAACGCCAGTACGATAAATGACGGTGCAGCAGCACTCATATTGGCCAGTGCGGATGCAGTAAAACGCCTCGGACTTAAGCCCATCGCCAAGATTCGCGGTTTTGCAGATGCCGAACAGGAACCTGAATGGTTTACCACAACCCCTACAATTGCTGCACCGAAGGCCCTCAAAATGGCAGGCGTCTCAAAAAACGACATTGACTTTTTTGAGGTCAACGAAGCTTTTGCGGTCGTCACCATGGCTTTTGAACAAGTAATGGACATCCGACACGATCAGACCAATGTGTTTGGCGGTGCGGTGTCACTCGGTCACCCGCTCGGTGCGTCAGGGGCGCGTATCGTGACAACGCTGAACAATGTGCTGCACCAGAAAAATGGGAAACTGGGCTTGGCAGCTATTTGTAATGGAGGAGGGGGCGCTACGGCGATTGTGATTGAGAAATTGTAGCGCATTTCATTGCTGACAGTTATGTTGGAGATACAGAATTGGGGAAAGCCGTAATTGTATTCGACAATTCGTTGTGAATAAGTACTCACCCCGTAATCAAGTCTATTTCAAAAAATATCCCACTTCAATACCAACGGTACTCACCTCCGGAGGGTAAGTATCTTTTGTTTATAGAAAAGATACTTTGGTATGTACAATAGCTCGGTAAAAAAATTGGTGCTGAAGTTTGGCTCAATATAGATGCGGCCGCCTTGCTTTATTTTATATTCATATCCTATTCCAAGGGTAATAAATGCATCCAACCATCTATAACCTTGTTCATTCGTCACATTCCTTGCGAAAGAAGGTGTTGAATAGGAATAATAGCTTGTCTCCTGAACATTTCTATTTAAGTTGATGCTGGGTATTATTCCTCCAACAAAAATCAGCCTGCTGGGCTTGGTGGAAAAGGAGTATTGCAATTTAAAAGGGAGCAGAATATCATGATGCCTAAACCAAGTGGTGAAAATTTCGTGAGTATATGGCACGATGTTGCTGTATTCCGTCTGAATAAAAGAGTATCCCAAACCCGCGATATAGGAAAAGTGCTTTTCCGATCGCCATTTTGCATAAAGGATGCTCTGTTGCCCATATCTATGTTTTTGTGACCGATTGCCTAAATCATCTATTTGGGCAAATGTGGGGGCATAGGCCAGACCAAAACTAATTTTTGCTTGCGCTTCAATAGTATGGGTCAAAAACACGAGGAGGGAAATTATCAGTATTGTACGCAAAATAAATGAACACTACAGGGTTAACATTTCTGCAATACAACAAATTTATGGAGACAATTACGCAAGAATAATGATTTCTATCACCCGCTGGAGTGATGTGGGAGAAATCCAAGAAATGGCCAGGATTCCTCAATTCTTCACCACTCCCACCGTCAAATTGCTCTCCGGCGTAGCCAAACGTACATAATAAGTGCCCTTGGGTAAGTGGCTCAAATCAAGCGGCAAGGCTTGTGGGCCAACGATAAGCCAATCAGCGTCCATCAGTTTTGCAACCTGCCTTCCGCTGGCATCATACACATCTACCGTGGCTATGGCTTCCTCGAACATCCAGAACTCAAATACCGCCCGGCCGTCCACTGCGGGGTTCGGTACCACTTTAGGTGATTTCGGGTAGTCGTTTGTGATGAACGTTTCTGTCAGGAAAATCGGACTGCCTGTGAGTTTCAATTGCTTGGCATTCATCAGGTAATGCGCCCCCGACTGGCTGTGATGCCAGGGTTTGGCATCCATGTATTTAAGCGTGAATTCTGCCGGAAAAGCGTACTCGGCATCAGCGGCTTCGTCTCGGTCATAACTGGTCACTGCCCAAAGCACGTATGTATATTGCCCCTGGTTGTTGCGGAATGCTCCGCCACGAACGTTGGAGGGCAAATTCAATTCAGCCGTTCTGGATGCGTCGTATCGGGCGTTTTTTAGGAGTTCAGTGGTGGTTTTCATGGCCCAGGCAATGGCGTTCGGCTGGGCCTTTCCGCTTGGAACCTGATCCAGATTTTTGAACAAACCCATGTATGCGAACTCGTTATCAGCCTTCTTTTCTGGTTTTTCATCAGCGATGGAGTAGACGTGCATTTGCGCCATGTCGTTCATCTGCGCAGTTACGAGGGTTTTGATCAAAAAATTGACCTGCGCCGCTTCCGAGCCAATATAGTCACCAAATGTCCGTCGGGGAATGTTGAACTCCGAACAAACCCAAAGTTTTTCCGGATAAACACTGTTGTTGTAGCCGTATTTGTCAAGCACGGTTTTAAACTTGTTTTTCTGCGCCCATACGCCCTCCATGGCCGCATCGGAATGCCTGAAATTGCGAAAACTCCCGGTATCCTCGTCCCACTCGCGCAACGAATTGTCGAAATGTGGGTAAGCATGGAAACTCATGCAATCGAAATACGCTCCGCCTTTGAATGGGTACTTATCAGGCACTTCTTTGCCCTCGAAAGGCTCGTCGGTATATCGGCAAATCACGTCCAGAAAACTCGGCCAGCCCAATCCTCCAACCGCCACAAGAGCGTCGTGATCAACACTTTTGATGACTTCGTAACTGATTCGCAGGGTCCGAATATAGAAAAACGGGGGCGATTTTAATTTCGTTTCACAGGGCTGCGGCACATTTTCCCACCAATTTCCAGCTTGGCCGGGTGGTAGCCATCCATTACTGCCAAAATCTGGCTCATTCCACACCTCATACGTTTTGATCAAGCCTTTGTAGGTGGTTGCGATTTTCCAAACATACAGGGCGTATGGATTTGCATCGTTTACGGGTGTTCCGTTTTCACCGTTGTCCCAAATCGGTTTGTACAAATCATCAAACATTTCGCTCCGTTCGTTGGGGCAGTAAAAGGCCGGGTCGCGGGCGGTTTCAGACGGGAATCCAATGATTGCCATCACATTGCGCAAACCAATGCTGTCGTAATACTGGAAATGTTCCTTGCGGCTGTCGTATCCCCAATAATCCAAAAAATGATGAAATAGACCGGGGCGGATACTCGTCGCGCCATATTCCTGTGCGAGTGCAGCCAATACTTTATCGCCGTAATTTGGAGGGAAAAAGCCCATGTTAGATCCATAATCGAAGGTTCCGGGCATGGGAGGCACGATGTCGTTGGCGGTAAAATTGGGCTGGGAACAGGCGGGGAGAGAAAGCAGTAGAAATAGCAGTAGCAGAAAGCCGTAGGCAGTGGGCAAGCTGCAAACCTGTGAGGTTTTAAAACCCTCACAGGTTTTGGAAGCCATGCGGCGGGTCTTTATAATTATTGGCAAAGTCTTTGACTTATAGACCATTGTTGAAGGGAGGTTTGCGCCAAATGTCCGCTTTTTGGTCGAGTTTTCACAAAATTTCCTACCTTCGGGCAGCGAACCACCACAACAATTGTTCTTTCGACCGATTTCATCGCCCAACCATCCCGCTCATGCGCCTTGCCACGTTCGGTTTAGTCCTTAGTTTCCTTTTCACCTCCTTTCGCGCAAACTCCAGCGAAGTAGACAGCATACGTACTATTGTTACGCCAGTGCAGTGCTTCGGCTTGCGCAATGGCGTGATTCATGTGGACACTGTGTTTGGTGGGGAAAAACCATTTTTCTATTCCCTCGACGGGCAAACATTCACGACCAACCCAACTCTCGACCGGCTCTGGGCTGGCTCTTACACGCTTTTCGTCCGCGATGCTTCTGGCGGGACTAAAAATTGGCCTATCCTAATCAAAGAACCCGCAGAATTGCAGGTAAAACTGGTTGTGAGCGCAACAACAGTAGTTGCTGGGGAGCCACTAAATATTCGTGCTCTGGCCAGCGTGGAGACTGAGTTTTTACAACAAATTGAGTGGAGGCCTCCTTCATTGTTCCTAAGGCAGGATACGCTCCGCCACACTGTAAGTATCTCTGAACCAACGCAAATTGCGGTTATTGTCCACGACAAAAACAACTGCATTGCAAGGGACGAATTGACTGTTGAGGTTGAAAAAACCAATATTTATTTGCCCAACGTCATTAAGCCGGGTAGTGCTGCAGATGCCTATTTTACTGTTTTTGCAGGAGAAGGGGTGCGACGCGTAGTTTCGCTTCAGGTGTATAGCCGGGGCGGCTCGCTTGTATTTGAACGACAGGATTTTCAGCCAAATGCCCCTTTATTGGGTTGGGGCGGCCGTTGGGATGGCAGACTGGCACAAATTGGGGTGTATCCTTATTTGGCAGTGGTGGAGTTTTGGGATGGCAAACAGCTGCGGTATGAGGGAGCGGTGACGGTGGTGTATTGAGGCGATATTAAGTCTTGAAAAAATTAAACCGCAAAACCGCAAAACAGGAGAACCGCAAAATTTAAAACCGTTCAATATGATCCGAAGATGGCCAAAATCTTCCATTTTTCGAGATCACATGCTTCGTGATTTTAAATTTTGCGGTTCTCCTGTTTTGCGGTTTTGCGGTTTAAATTATGAGCCCGCCCAAACTTGTTGTTAAGCTGAAAATGAAGTTCCGCAGCCGCAGGTGCTTTTGGCATTGGGATTTTCAAACGTGAACCCACGATTGTCGAGGCCGTTGTGAAAATCCACCTCCATACCGAGCAGATAGATTGCGTGGGCTTTGTTCATCGCTACCCGAATACCGCCGATTTCAAAAGTATCATCAGTATCGGTTGCTTTGTCGAACCCCAGCACGTAAGAAAAGCCCGAACAGCCGCCGCCTTTCACGCCCAAGCGGAGACAATAATCTGCGGGTATATTCTCTTGATTGCGAATGAGATTGAGTTGTTCCACCGCGCCTTCGGTGAGACTAACAGGCGCCATCGTGGCTGTATTTTCGAGCATGGTTTCCATGAAATAATATGCCGTTTGTTTGAGCGGCAAAATTACAAAATCAAACAGGATAGTGGAGCGATTGTTCGTGTCTGATTCCCGTTTTTATGTAAAAAGTTCGTTCACCGTTATTTGAAGGTGATCCAAAATGGGAGCCGCACTGCATATATCGTCTTCAAAACAGATGGTGACATCGCGTTCAGAACGCCCTACCTTGTAAGAACAACCTGCAAAAAAGCTTTTGGGTTGGAGGTCTAAACTTCCCTGCGCCGATTATCTTTGCGCCCCTTTTTACCCGCCATAGCGCGCAGCGCGAAGGCGGGTAAACCGCCGAAGCCTTGGCGAATGAAGGTTACACGCTGATTTTCAATACATTGACCACATTTTTACCCGCCGAAGCTTCAGCAAAGGCGGGGCAAACACATTGACCACATTCCCCCTATGGAGTTTTTTCTCGAAATCCTAAAACTCACCATCCCTGCTGTCATAGTAGGAGCCACAGCCTATATGCTGCTGAAGTCCCTTTTGGACGAGCGCCAACGCATGGACCGTGCCTTGTTGCGCAATGACGCCCAAAAGATCTCGCTCCCGCTTCGTCTCTCGGCATATGAGCGCCTGATGTTGCTCTGTGATCGTGCCGACATAGCCAACACCATGCTTCGCGTGCGAATGCCCAACATGAAAGTGCGCGAATTGCGCGGTGTGCTGCTGATGGCCATCAACCAGGAGTTTGAGCACAACGTATCACAGCAACTGTATGTGTCAGACACCCTCTGGCAAATTATCCGCATGGCCAAGAACAATACCCTGGCACTGGTCACTATGACCGGCCCTGAACTCGACCCCGATGCTCCAGCGGAAGCCCTTGCCAATGCATTGCTCCAGGCCTTAGACGAGCAAAACATTACGCCCTTGCAGACGGCCATTCTTGCCGTGCGCACGGAGGCCGGACAGTTGTTTTAGGAAAGCCATTGAAAATGACTGCGTTGGGTTTTTTCGTTGTTTAATAACAATACTTTCGCGGGATGTTTTAAGATTAACCTCAAGGGTTTTACCTGAATTTTGGGTGAGGATAAAGCGCTTATTTTTAAAACATTTTGTTTTGTTTTTAGGGCGTCAATTTTTCTTTTGCGCTGAATTTCAGTCCTTTGTTAAAAGGAACCTGTCTAAAAATTTGTTTCAAAGATAAATTTTGTCCGACCGGCGATGTTTTGAAAAAAATTATGTAAGTGGCTTTCTGTGCTTTAATTGTTTGAGAATTATTAACTGAATTGCTATAAATTTTGAAAAAACCTGAAATTAAAGATATTGCCCCAAATGCATTTTGGACTTTCGACAATTGCTTTTTTTGCAAAGTGCTCGTTTTCAACTTGTTTTGAAAAGGCAAAAAAAATTCTTGAAAAAAGTTAAATTTTATTTGTGCAGGTCGTGAGTTAGCCCAATCTTTGTCGCCCTACTCGACTGAACAGCTTCACCAAGACGAATTTCTTAACGGGTCCTTCCTACAAACCCAAATGTGCCCATCTGGTATGACAAGAGACAGCCGGATGGTATGGGACGATTGTCTGCGTACCATCAAAAAAAGCGTAAGCCCACAGAGTTTCAAAACGTGGTTTGAACCTATAAAGCCCGTGCAGCTCGACACCGAGGTGCTTACCATCCAAGTGCCTAACAAATTCTTTTTCGAGTGGCTCGAAGAACACTATGTGCAGCTTTTGAAAAAGAGCATCCGCCAGGAGCTGGGCGAGCGCGGTCGCTTGGTGTACCACATCCCCGAAAGCGGATCACAATCCAATGGCCATAGCAGTAACAGTGGCAAATTGGATACACGGCCTTCTGCCGATAAGGACAGCGAACCAGTGCCTGGCTCCTTCGATGCGGAGATGATCAAAAATCCGTTCATCATCCCCGGCATCAAACGCATCAAAGTTGACCCGCAACTCAACCCAAACTACACGTTCGAGAATTTTATCGAAGGCGATTGCAACCGTTTGGCCCGCAACGCCGGACTTGCCATTGCTAAAAAACCAGGCGGCACGGCCTTCAACCCGCTGTTCATTTTTGGCGACGTTGGCTTGGGCAAAACCCACCTTGCGCAGGCCATCGGCAACGATGTGGTGAGCAAAATTGAGTCGAAAGCTGTGCTGTACGTTTCGGCGGAAAAATTCACCAACCAGATCATCCAGGCAATAAAGAACAACTCTGTCAACGACTTCGTCAATTTCTACCAGATGATTGACGTGCTGATCATTGACGATATCCAGTTTCTCTCTGGAAAACAGAAGACACAAGAGATTTTCTTCCACATTTTCAATCAGTTGCACCAAAACGGCAAGCAGATCATCCTCACTTCTGATCGTCCGCCAAAGGACCTGGAAGGCATGGAAGAGCGGCTTATCTCCCGCTTCAAGTGGGGCCTCAGCGCCGATTTGCAAGCCCCCGACCTGGAGACCCGCATGGCGATCCTGGAAACAAAAATGGAAGAAGAAGGCGTGGACATTCCCAGCGACGTGCTGGAGTTCATCTGCTACAATATCAAGAACAACATCCGCGAACTGGAAGGCGTGATGGTATCGCTACTGGCCCAAAGCACACTCATCCGCCGCGATGTGGACATGGATTTGGCCAAGGAGGTGATCCGCAATTTTGTGACCACCATCAACAAGGAAATCACGGTCGAATTCATCCAGCAATTGGTGGCTGAGCATTTCAGCGTCCCCGTGGAAAAACTCCACCACGAAACCCGCAAGCGCAACATCGTAATCGCACGCCAACTCTCCATGTACCTCGCCAAGAAATTGACGAACAAATCATTAAAATCCATCGGTGAGCAATTCGGTGGGCGCGATCATAGCACGGTCATTTATTCTTGCAAAGCGGTGCAGGATATGATGGACACGGATATCGTGTTCAAGGACACGGTGGAAGAGGTGGAGAAGAAATTGAAGATGAGTTTGAATATGTGACCCGCCTTCGCCTACGGCTATGGCGGGTAAAAAGAAATTGAAGATGAGTTTGAATATGTGAGGGAGATTTTTTTTGAATTGTATTTTCAAACCTCACTATTCTGAAAACCCCATGCGCCCACGTATGGGGCTTTCGTTTCTTGCACGCTGTTTCACACAACGAAACCCTGCAAGCCCGTTAAACCTTCTACCGCTCCATCCTTCAAACGACCCAAATCTGTATCAAAAAGTCTCTCCTATGAAAAATGTATCCATTCCTACCTTGCTGGCAATGCTGTTTGTGGCCCAAAACCTTTCCGGGCAAAATCTTCCAAACTCCATGTATTTTGCTGAAAATGAGCACACGCTCTACACCAATGGGCGGGTTTCAACAGGCTTTTATGACGAAAGCACCTTGCGCGATATTCATCTTTGGTTTGCTCAGCCTAACTACTGGCAACAGTTGAAAGATAATTATCAAATCGGAACCGATTTGCCGGCAACTATGGTAGTGGAAGGCGATACTTTTTTCAATGTGGGGGTTCGGTTTAAAGGTCAAACCTCTTATTCGCAGACACAGAATTCTGATAAAAAATCCTTCAACATTACCATGGATTACGCCGTGGAGGGCCAAAATTTGGAAGGCTATTCCACGCTGAACCTGAACAACTGTTTTCAGGACGCCTCTTTTATGCGCGAGGTCTCGTACCTCCACCAAATCAGGCGGCACATCCCGGCAGCGCGGGCGAATTTTGTGCGCTTGTTTATCAATGGGGTGAGTTGGGGCATTTACCCCAATGTGCAGCAAATCAATGGAGATTTTTTGAACGAATGGTTTTTTAGCAATAATGGTACACGCTGGCGAGCAGATCGTCCAGCAGGCTTAGGAGGGGGCGGTGGCCCAATGTGGGGCGACGGCACGGCGGCGCTCAACTTCTTGGGTGCTGATACAGCCCTTTACCAACCCCATTATACCCTAAAGAAAGCCAACAAGCCCAACCCTTGGGACGATCTGGTGAACGTATGCAATGTTGAACACCACTCCACTTACCAACCTTGAAACAGAAATTTCTGAGGTAATGGACCTGGACCGCACACTGTGGTTCCTGGCATCCGAAATCGCTTTTTCCGATGACGACAGTTACGTTTTTAAAGGCAGAATGGATTATTACCTCTATTGGGACCCTGAGACCCAACGCATGACTCCACTCGAATTTGATGGCAATTCCGTGATGAAAACCAATGCCGTAAACTGGGGCGTTTTTTACAATGAATCAAAAGTGAATTACCCTCTGCTCAACCGACTTTTGGCTGTGCCAAGCATCCGCCAGCGCTACCTTGCCCATTTCCGTACCCTCGTGGCTGATGAGATGAACAGCACAGAATTTAATGCACTCGTTGACCAATACGATGCGCTGATAAACGCTGGTGTACAAGCAGATACGAAGAAACTGTACTCCTACAGCAATTACGGTACAGAGAAAACAGCGATAAAAAATTTCGTGCAGAATCACCGCAACACACTTCTGAACAATGCGGAGATGAATGTGGAGGCTCCCGTTATCAACAACGCAAGCATGACAAGCCCGAACGGCATTTGGGCTGACCCCGCAGCTGACGAGGCAGTCGTAGTCACGGCTTCTATAAGTTCGGCGAATGGAATCTCAAGCGTCTCGCTTTTCTATTGCCCTGCGGTGTACGGCAATTTTTCGAAAACCACGATGTACGACGATGGACAACACCAGGATGGTGCGGCCAACGATGGCGTATTTGGCGGACAAATCCCGGGCTTTTCTACCGGAACGCTGGTTCGATTCTATCTTGAGGCGGCCGCCAACAACACCGCAAAAACCGTCGTGTACCTCCCGGTTGGCGCCGAACACGATGTGTATTACTACAACGTTGGCGCAGCCTGGGTTGATAATCCCCCAGTGGTTATCAATGAAATAATGGCCTCCAACACCAGCACAGCCGCTGATGATGACGGCGAATTCGAGGATTGGATCGAACTCCACAACCTGAGCGACCAGGATGTGGATCTTTCAGGATACGCGCTTTCTGACAATCCCGCCAACCTCAGGAAATGGGAGTTCCCTGCGGGGATCAGCATCCCGGCCAATGGCTACCTGATTGTTTGGGCCGATGAAGACGGTTCACAAGGCCCCCTTCACGCCAGTTTCAAACTCTCGGCTGCTGGAGAAACCCTGAGCCTTGTGGATACGCAGGGTTATTACCTTGATAACGTCATTTTCGATCAGCAAACGACCGACATGGGCTACGCCCGCGTGCCCAATGGTACAGGCCCCTTTGTGATTCAGGAGCCTACTTTTGGGGCATTCAATGGTACAGTTGCCACGTTCGAACCCGGCAGCTTGGCAGACAATGCAATATTGGTTGCGCCAAACCCTGCGAGCGAAGTATTGAATATCAAACTTTTAGGAGAAAAAATAGAAGGTCGAATCATCGCGACAGATGCCACTGGCCGCACTGTTTTGGCTTTAGAAGTCCAACCTTTGCAAACCCTCCAGGTTGCTGATTGGCCAAGCGGGGTCTATTTTTTGAAAGGGGGAAATGTGGCGACAAAAGTGGTGATACGGTGATTTGACGAGCGCGGGGTTCGTCCGTGCAAATTGATTTTCAACGAAATTACCTTGCAAGGCATTGGTTGTCAATCGAATCAATCGGTTCAATCTTTAAAAATTGAATCAATCGTCTATACCTTCGCGATCTGTGATTCCTGCGCTCGATTCCCGAAACTTTCCAGCCAAACTCCTCTTGTTCGGCGAACACGTGTTACTCCTCGGAGCAACTGCGCTTGCTGTTCCTGTTGCGGCATTTGGGGGGCAATGGGCTTGGAACCAACAACGTGACAGACATCACCAACGGTTGTTGCAATTTGCCCTTAGCGAGGCTTTGAAATCAGTAGAGATCATTGATACAGAACGCTTTGTCAATGAGTTGGAGACCGGTCTTTTGTTTCAATCCAACATCCCTACGGGCTACGGGCTTGGCAGTTCGGGCGCCTTATGCGCTGCGATTTACGAGCGATTCGCCAGAGAGAAGACCGAGGACCTGGCCAAGTTGAAAAGCATTTTTGCCCGCATGGAAAGTTTTTTCCACGGCAATAGCTCAGGCATTGACCCACTGACAAGTTATGTCGAGAGTCCGATTTTGATCCAAAACAAAACCGAGGTAACGCGTGTATCTCCCCAAAATTGGGAAGCCGGAAAGCCGACCGTTTTCTTGTTAGATTCCCAATTGCCGCGCCGTACCGGGCCGCTGGTGGAGTGGTTTTTGGCGCAAAACCAGGAGACAGCGTTTGCGCAAAAACTTTCCAGGGAATATTTGCCTACCCATGAACATGT
>JADJFA010000021.1 GCA_016708875.1 Lewinellaceae bacterium | reverse complement strand
TGAAAGTAAGAAGCATCGGGTTAAGTAATTTATCGCAAACAACGTGATTTTTCACCATTGTTCATATTTTTCTTAAAAACTTTTGAATTCATGCACTGGGTACCGGATAAAGCATTAAAAGCAATATCAAGGTCTTTTCAAAGACAAGATTCCCATTCATTCAAAGTTTCAACTTTGTGCAAAAATATCCTGCGAGGTTTGTCCAGTGGACACCCACAACATGCCACCGCAATCTCTCCCCAATCGCGCACATTATTCAACACCAATTCAAGTTGGCTCTCCAAACTCTCCGCCCGTCAGGCTTTGCCAAGCCTTTCGCTAACAAAATGGCGTAATTGCTTTAGCGCGAACGCCTTGTCGCTCGGCTTCTGCCACTGCTTCAGCGATGGTTTCTGCCCCAAGTGGTGTTCCTGCTTCAACCCTATCACCATTAGCCAATAACCGATGCCCCTGCCGCGCTTGGTTTTCACCAATTATGCTCCATGGACGTTTATTTTCAGCACTCCCAACGACCATTCTTTGGTAATATTGATAAACACGCCTTTGGTGGGATCAAATCGGCAGAGCCCGCCAGCACAGCCGAGCCAAAGGACTCCTTTTCTATCTTCAAAAACACTTTGGACATAATTGTTGGTCAGGAGGCCTTCATTATCGGTAAAATTCGTGAATGTTCTTCCATCATAGCGGCATACATTGCCGCTGTTGGTTGCGGGATAAACCAGGGTATTCGCGGCAAACCAAATGTTTCCAGCTTTATCTTCCAACATGTTCCAAACTCCATTCCCGCATAGGCCTTCTTTGAGGGTAAAAGTGGTGGATCCGGCATGTCCGGCAGACTGAGATTTTAAACCTCCCGGTGATGCCTTTGGATCATAACAGCTCACGCCTCCGTGTTGTGTAGCGAACCAAATCTTCCCCTTTTTATCTTCTAAAATGCAATTCACATAATTATTACATAGTCCATTTTGCTTTGAAATATTGGACAACCCGCCTGAGGCTGGATCGAAGCGATAGACCCCTGCACCATTGGTGGCGAACCAAATATTTCCGGCGCGATCTTCTTTGATATCCCAGATCAGCTTAGTGCCTGAAACTGGCCTTGAAAAGTCATTTTGTTCCGCCGCAG
Source organism: Lewinellaceae bacterium (assembly GCA_016708875.1). Classification (GTDB taxonomy): domain Bacteria; phylum Bacteroidota; class Bacteroidia; order Chitinophagales; family Saprospiraceae; genus M3007. The sequence continues at coordinate 99,065 of JADJFA010000021.1, read as the reverse complement.
GAATCGAAAAACTGGCAAAATCTTTTGAACCGTCAGACTCAATTGAAGGATTGTGCCGACAAACACCTTCCTTTGTGCCGACCCAAATGGTTCCAGTTCTGTCAATCATTAAGCTCCAAATATCATTGCTAATCAGTCCGTCCGCCACCGTAAAATTGACAAAATGTTTCCCGTCAAATTTAGACAGGCCCCCATTCGTACCGAACCACAGGTTTCCGTTTTTATCTGCTGAAATACACCTTACATCGGTGCCGCAGAATCCTTCTTTCGAGTAAAGTAGGTAATGGCTTTTGAATTTGCCCTGGATGCTTCCGATGGATCGTAACGACAAACGCCGTCGCCATTGGTGCCAAACCAGAGGTTTCCGGTTTGATCCTCAAATATGCAGCGTATATCCTTCGACTGTCTATCCGAAAAATCAGTAAAGATTTTTTCGCCTGCACTAAACGTAGCCAAAGGGTCGTAACTACACAAACCCATGTCTCTGGTTCCAAACCAAATTTTTCCAGATTTATCTGGCGTAACACTAAAAACAGCATTGTTTCTAAGCCCGTCTTTTATGGTATAATTGGTCATTTGCAGGAACCCGCCTAAAGAAGTCGAGGGATTGTAGCACCACACGCCTCCAAAATTTTCCCCGCTCCGCAGCATTGCCAAACTCCGTGGCGAACCAAATATTTCCCGCTTTGTCTTCCGCCATAGCACAAACACAACATGCATTAAAGATTGGCGTATCCGCAAAAAAATTGGCAAAGGTTTTTCCATCGTAACGGTATGCGCCATGGTCTCTTGTGCCGAACCAGAGGCTTCCGGTTTTATCTTCAAATATGGCACCAAACCATACGTCGCCATTCGGTTTAAAATTGGATAGATCACCTGCGGCGGGATCATAACGACACAGGCCTTCAAACCACGTGGCAAACCAAATATTTCCTTGGTGATCTTCCAGGATAGCGGTTATCGCCTTAAGCTGAAGGTCGCTATTGTTAATTATACCATCATTATGTAAAAAACGGGTAAACTCGCCTTTGTCGGGGTTATAGCAATAGACCCCATCATTACCCGTGCCGAACCAAATTTTACCGGATTTATCCTGCATAATACTCCAAACATCTGGTTGAGCATTGGCTGGAGCTTTTTCATTGGAGGGATAGAAATTGTGTTCATCAATCACAGCGATTGGTATACTGGTAAAGCGTTTTCCACCTGTGCTGAGCGAAGCTGAAGGGTCGTAACGGCAAAGTCCTGCAGAAGTGCCGAACCAAATATTGCCCGTTTTATCTTCTAGCATAGAGAGTATATTATTATTGCACAGGCCATCTTTTTCTAAATAATTGACAAAACCGCCTTTGGCGGGATCGTAGCAATATAAGCCTTCTCCGGAAGTGCCGAACCAAAGCAGGCCGGTTTTGTCCTGTAATCCACAACTAACACTGCTAAATTGATTTGAGCCTTGGGTCCTGATCATTTTAGGCTGCCCTAGTGTGGTTGTTTTTGGTTCATTATTACTGCCATTGGGCAAGTTTGTTTTGACTTGTCCGTTGCAGGAAGTAAGAAAAATGAATAGCATTAGTAGGGAAAAGAGCTGCTGGTGTATAATATGCAGAGTCATTTTTATAATTTTAATTGGTTGATTATTTTATCCATCAACGTTGTGTCAAAGTCATTCTTTCTAAAGAATTCGAAATCCTGTTTGAGTATGTCTTTAAAGGAATAGCCTGGGAATATCTCATTATTGAGGTGCTCAGAATATAGTTTAACAGCCTTATCATACTCGTTGTTAAATAAATAACCGTGTGCTAAGTTGAGGGCAATCGACAAATCATTCGGTTCAAGTGCTGTTCCGCGCTTTAAATAGTTGATGGCCAGATCGAATTTTTTATTTTCCAGTAAATGCCATGCCAGAGCGTTAATTTGATCAATTGGAGCTTTTAAGGTATCTACATTGGTGATTTTTACGGCGAAGGGGTATTCTTTATCGCCTACTTTACGCTTAAAGCCAGTAACACTTCCAGAAGCATCATTTATGAATGTTTTATCGGCACGAAACTCCTGATTTAAAATTCTTGCTCCGTTGAAAAGTGCATTTTACTACTCAGACCATCTGTCCAATAATAATAACCATCTCCCTTTTTAAATACAGAAGCGAGTTTTCCTTCAAAAAGATAGATGCCTGTGTATTTTTCTAAGATCGACTCAGGAACAGTAATTTCATTCCTGTAAACAGGATTGTAAAAATCTTTCCACTTGTAAACAGTAGCAACGCTGTTTGCTATTTCTGGCAACAAGCTAACATCGTATGAATTTATAAATACAGCAACACCATTACCACCTTCCATGCTGCCGTAATACACCCCACTATATCCATAATTCCGCGCATCGTGTGTAAAATATTTTGTCTCATCTCTTTTGTCGATAAAAATACCTAATGCAGATACTGCGTCAACAGTTGGAGTTAATTGCAGCCTGGTCATTTCAGGTGACAAGACTTTTGAGGATTTCCCTTCGTAAGCCAACTGTGTTTCGATGATATACTTGCAAATTTCAGTAGGTGTAGTCCATAAACCCCCAGCTGCTTGTTCTGGTATAATGTTAAATTTGGTAGCCAATTCAGTTCCATCAGCCTCATAGCCTGTGGCTAACAATTTCAATTTATTATTAGGTGGCGGTTGGTTAAAAAAACTCTTTGTCATACCAAAGGGCTTCAACACATTATTGTACATGAACTTCTCATAAGGTTGATTGGTGACATCAGAAATTATTAATTGTGTTATTACGATCCCCCCATTGGAATACTGATGGTACAAACCCGGTTCAAATTCTGAGCGCACACTAAGCGAACTAGACGGTGGTTTACCGTCCAATATTTGTTGTAGTGTTGGAATTTTAACTGCTCGACTATAACCATCCGAACCATGAAAGGATAAACCCGCTGAATGACTCAGTAAATGCATCAGGGTGATCTTTTTGCCTTTTGAAATTGAGTCGTAAGGAAATTTCCAGGATTTTAGATACGTATTGATATCTGTATTCAAATCCAGCTTTTTATCCTGTGCTAATTTTAAAACGCCTACTGCATTTAAAGATTTGCTAATGGACCCTGGCACGAATAAAGTTTGGGTCGTAACCGGGCGTTTTTCTTTTTCATCCGCCCAACCGTAACCCTTAGCCCAAATCACCTTGTAATTCTCTACAACTGCAATACTGAGCCCCTTCACCTTAAAATAGGCCATGCGATCCAAAATATTGTCGGGCTTTCCATTAATGATTACGCGGCCGGACAAACTGTTTTCAAACTGTTTTATCTGTTCTTCAATTTCTTTTGAGTAGGTTTTTTGTGCCATTAAATGACCGATACTCAGCCAAAGAAGGCTTAATGCAATTATTTTTTTCATGTGCCAAGATAATGTCTGAAAGGAGTGAATTAATCCTGGCAAAAGTAAAAGGCACATAAAGCGGAGGCTATTCGCCGAAGTAAAACTATGTAACGGGAATGTAAAAGCTGGTCAATCCTCAGATTTGTTTGAATTCACGTGTGTTCAAGACTACAGCTACTTCTCCCCCCAATCGCGCATTATTCAACACCAATTCAATATTGGTCTGCAAGCTCCTCCCACCCGTGAGGACTTCAATTTTTGCCAACAAAAACGGTGTAATCGCTTTGCCGCGAATGCCTTGTCGCTCGGCTTCAGCCACTGCTTCGCCAATGGTCTTTTCCATCAGATCGGCATCAAGTTGGTATTTTTCTGGTACCGGGTTGGCGATGAGCACCCCGCCGCGGGGGTCTATTTCCCATTTGGTTTTCAACAACTGAGCAATTTCCACAGCCGAATCAAATCGGAAATCCACTCCAAACCCGCTGCGTCGGGTATAGAACGCAGGAAACTCCTCGGTCCGGTAGCCGACCACGGGCACGCCCATCGTTTCAAGATATTCGAGGGTGAGGCCAAGGTCGAGGATACTTTTTGCACCTGCACTCACCACGGCCACAGGGGTTCGCGCCAATTCCTGCAAATCGGCGGAGATGTCCATCGTGGTTGCTCCACCGCGATGCACTCCCCCAATGCCGCCCGTGGCAAAAATGCGGATGCCTGCGAGATGTGCCACGATCATCGTAGAAGCCACGGTGGTAGCACCGTGTTTGCCCTGACTGACCAGGTAGGCCAGGTCCCGGCGACTGGCCTTGGGAATTTTTGCGCCTTCTTTTCCAAGGAGTTCGATTTCGTCGGTGCTCAACCCTGCTACAAGTTTTCCGCCGATGATGGCACAGGCTGCAGGGATTGCGCCCGCCTCGCGCACGGTTTTTTCTACGAGCAGGGCGGTTTCTACATTTTGGGGATAGGGCATGCCGTGGGCAATGATTGTGCTTTCCAGGGCTACCAATGGGCGGTTTTCATCTAAGGCCGTGCGGACTTCGGGGGAGAGCGAAAGGTGCGGGTTGAGCATTTGACAGGTTTTTCTTTTTTGACAGGATTTACAGGATGAACAGGATTTGAGGCTGTACCAGCCCTTTTTTGAGTTTCTGAAATTTTTTAGCACACAAAGGTTGCTAATTTGCCAAAGCAGAAATTACCTTTGCACCCGCTTTTGAAAAAAAGCATTGTCTCATTAGCTCAGTTGGTTAGAGCGGCGGACTGTTAATCCGTAGGTCCAAGGTTCAAGTCCTTGATGGGACGCTAAACATGGGTCATCCCGAAATTTCGGGATGGCTCATGTTGTTTTCGGTCATATAGGTGCGTAGCACCCTAAACGTCGGTAGAAATGCCAATCCATTCGAATGGAAAGGTGCGTAGCACCGCAACAATTTCGATTTAGGCAAGCCCAAGTTGCGGTGCTACGCACCTTATAAACGGTTGAAATTGACCCTACTACTACCGACGTTTTTGGTGCTACGCACCTTTCCTCAAAATTCGAGTTGCCCCTGTTTCTGACTCCTTCTTTTTGTCGTTATCTCAAAATGACAAAAGCCCAGCGAGTCAAACCACATTGTCCACATTTTTACCTGCTATAGCCTGCCCGCCAAGTCTCGGCAGGCGGAAGGCAGGGATAACATTGACCACATTCAACAATGAGTCTCCTTACCGTTGGAACCGTCGCATTTGACGACATAGAAACCCCCACTGGCCATGCCGAAAAAGTAGTGGGCGGCGCATGCACGTACATTTCCCTGGCAGCATCCTATTTCACCAGTCCCGTGCGCGTGGTGTCGGTAGTCGGCGACGATTTTCCGGAAGAAACACTTGATTATCTCCGCAAGCGAGGCGTTGATCTTGAAGGACTGCAAATCAAAGAAGGCGAAAAATCCTTCTTTTGGGCGGGCCGGTACCACAGCAATTTCAATAGCCGCGATACGCTCGAAACGCAGCTGAACGTGCTGGCGAACTTCGATCCGATTCTGCCGGAAAGTTACCGCAACAGCGATTACCTGATGCTTGGCAACCTCACCCCACAAGTGCAGATGCGCGTGCTAGAGCAGCTCTCTCATCGCCCCAAACTCGTAGCACTCGATACCATGAATTTCTGGATGGATATCGCACTTGCCGACCTGCTGAAAGTAATCGAAAAAGTGGATGTGCTGACCATCAACGATGAGGAAGCCCGCCAACTTTCGGGCGAACACTCACTGCTAAAAGCTTCCAGGGTTATCCACGAAATGGGACCGAAGTATTTAATTATCAAAAAGGGAGAGCATGGCGCACTCTTGTTCCACCGAGGCCAAATCTTCTTCGCTCCGGCACTTCCGCTGGCCGAATTGGTGGACCCCACCGGTGCTGGCGATACCTTCGCTGGAGGGTTCATGGGCTATATTGCCAAGACCGACGACACTTCTTTTGACAACATGAAACGCGCCGTGATATATGGCTCGGCAATGGCTTCCTTTTGTGTAGAAAAATTCAGTATTGAGGCATTGAAAGGACTTAGCCCGGCCATGATTGAAAATCGCGTGGGACAGTTTGCGGAGTTGGTGCGTTTTTAAAGTGGTGCATTTCAGGCTTTCGCCTTTAAGTAACTGAGCAAAAATAAATTTATAAAACACATAGGAACAGTAGGGCACATAGTTGTGATTTTCAGCACTATTGTGTCCTACTGTGCCTATGTGTTTTATAAAAACTAATTGCGCCCACTTACTTATACCCTGTAGTTTTGTGGTGTCTGAATTGCTTGAGCCTATGAAACATCTCTCCCTTTTCTTGCCCCTTTTAACGCTGGGTTTTTGCGGCCAACCATACCAGCAGGATACTTCGCCCAAAATCGAAGCCCAGGTATTGCCTTCTCCTGCGTATCCATTCTCGGGAGCATTTTCGCCCAAGGAAAAAATGCACGGACTCACCTTCGTTGCACCGCCCGAACCTTTTCCGGAAAATCCCATGCCGCATGTCAAGGAAGTCGGAGCGTCGTGGATTTCAGTGGTTCCTTATGCTTTCACACGAATGGATGTGCCAAACGTGCGCTTCAGCGAGCATGGCGGACAATGGTGGGGCGAGCGACCTGAAGGTGTTCGCGAAACCATCCGCGCAGCGCACGAACACGGTATCAAAGTAATGCTCAAGCCCCAAGTCTATGTGCCACGCGGCTGGACGGGCGCGCTTGATTTCAAGACCGACCAGGACTGGGAGCAATGGGAGGCGGCGTATGAACGCTACATTTTGCGTTTTGCGGCATTGGCAGACTCAACCGGGGCCGAACTGTTTTGCATCGGCACGGAATTCAACAACGCTATTCAGAAACGCCCACAATTTTGGACCGCTTTGATTCAGAAAATCAAGTCGGTATATCGCGGCAAACTGACCTACTCTTCCAATTGGGACGACTGGGAGCGTGTGCCCTTTTGGGGCGAACTGGATTACATTGGTCTTGGCGGGTATTTCCCCTTGGTGGACGCAGTAACGCCGGAAGTTGATCAGTTAAAATCTGCATGGAAGCCCATTCACGAACGCCTGAAAAATCTTAGTAAAGAAAAAGGGAAGCCGGTCTTGTTCACTGAGTTTGGCTACCTGAGCGTGGATGGATGCGGCTGGAGAAATTGGGAGCTGGAAAATGGAATTGAAGGTCGGAACATCAACGAACAAGCCCAGGCAAACTGCCTCGAAGCACTTTTTGCCACTTTCCAACCCGAAGATTGGTGGGCAGGAGGATTCCTCTGGAAGTGGTTTCCCAATATGCGCGGACATGAGGGATACCCGGAACGCGACTATACGCCGCAGGGGAAATTGGGGGAGAAGGTTTTGAAAAAGTGGTATAAGTAAGAAGTTACAAGTTGAAAGTTACAAGTTGAAAGTTACAAGTTGAAAGTTACAAGTGGCGACCTGGCTTGGCACTTGTAACTTTCAACTTGTAACTTGTTACTATTTTCTATTCGCGTCTTGCTTGGCGAACACTTTTTTCAGCAGTTCAGAAGTACGCGCGCCTTTGTTGCGGCGGATGTTTTTTTCCTCTTGCTCAATTTTTGCAAAAAGTCCTTTTAGCGCCTCTTTGGTTACATAATCGTCCAAGTCACTGTTGATCTTGGTGACAAGCGGGATTTTGTTGTAAACATCGGCGGCTTTTTTCCAGAGGTCGTTTGCGCCGATTTTATTGAGGGAGGCCACGATTTTCGGATTAAACTTGTCGTAAAGCGGCTGGCTGGTGGTGCGGTTGAGGTATTGTGTGGCGGCATTGTCGCTGCCTAAGAGGATGTTGGCCGCATCGTTGAAGGTAAGTCCCGTAATAGCGGCCACGAAAATGGGCTTGGCTTCTTTGGCGGCATCTTCGGCGCCACGGTTCATTTTTCCAACAACTCGTTTTCCAGGTTGCTGAATCCGGGGACATTTTTGAGTTTGTCCGTCACCTTGCGAACATCGGCAGGTAGCAGGATTTTGTAAGCGCTTTTGAAGTAACCATCGCGCTGCGAAAGCGCATCAGCACCCTTGCTGATACCGTTTTTGAGGGCTTCTTTGAGTCCTTGACCGATTTCTGAGAGGCTGGGCTCGGAAAGGGCTTCGTTGGCTATTCCTTGAAGGACATCGCAGGAAGAAAAACTGAAGAAAGAGAGGAAGAGGGCAAAAATTGCAATTTTGTTCATGGTAAAGGAATGTGTGAATTGTGGACTGTTTACCCGCCGTAGCCTTTTCACCCGTCGTAGTTTTAACGCGAGGTTGGGGCGGAGGAGGGGGAATTTGAGGATGCGAGGCTAAGACTATCGAATGGTGGGGAGGTCACGCTAAGAAAACGTTATTAGGGCAGGACCCCATCTCTTTTCAACAAGTCCATGTATTTCATGCTCCCCTTTTTATTCGGGTGCATGAAGTCGCCAAAATCCGTGGGACCGCTGAGCGCATCGCGGTAATCGTGTACCCTTAGCCCCGTTGCCTTTTCAACTTCCGCTTTGAGCGCATCAAGGTTATTCACCTGAAATCCAGGAAAATACGGGCTGATGACCAATTCAACCCTGATCTTCGACTGCTGAGCCAAGGCTGTGATTTCCTTCAAATGCTGAATCAAATTCGGGTGAATTTCCAAATCGTACGCATGTTTGGAAACCTCGTCAGACAAGGATCTCGGAATCTCGCGGTCAAGTAACCAGTCCTTGTCGGATTTGTTTTGGTAAAACAGTGCGCGCTGGAAAATCTCGTTGTTGTACCGGAACAGCCACGACACTTGCCCGCCCCACCAAACCTTGGGCAACTTGTTGTGAATCAAGGTGTCCAGGTGCTTTGACCGATGTGTGTATAGTAGAAATCCCGCCAGCAATTCGTCGTTTTCCCGGTCGCACATCGTGATGTCTATCAGCCATGTCTCGGGTTTTTCCGCGCCTTCGAAATGCTTCAAATCGTGGTAATCAAGCATGAGACATTTGGCGGCATCCATGGGCAGGCCGTTGTAACTAAGATTGCAAGTTGTCAGGCCCGTAATTTCTTCAATGTATGGTTGGTAAAACGTCAGTCCGCGCGAATTCCCCATGAGCAAAATATCCGCCTCGCCCATCCTGCCATAGAGCCTTGAATACCGAAATTGACTCTTGCTGGCTTGTATGCGCAAAAGCCCCCCGACAATCCGGTCGCCCACAAAAAGCAGGATGATGAAGGCTATGTACCAAAGGAGATGCCTCATTGCTGGATTTTTTATTAATAATTTCACACAACGCCACAACGACACAACGATAAACTAAAACGTTGTGGCGTTGTGGCGTTGTGTGAAATAACTCACGCCGCAACTGCCGCCAAAAACTGCTTTTCATACAATTCCCGGTACTTCCCATCCTCGATTTCTACCAGTGCTTCGTGTGGACCGAATTCCTGCACCTGCCCTTTATCGAGCACCAAAATATTGGTCGCTTTGCGGATGGTACTGAGCCTGTGTGCAATGATGATACTCGTGCGGCGAGCGATAAGTTTTTCGATGGCGTGCTGTATGACAGCCTCTGATTCCGGGTCAATGGAAGAAGTAGCCTCGTCCAAAATCAGGATTTCCGGCTTGAAAACGAGCGCCCGAACGAAAGAAATCAATTGCCGCTGCCCCATCGAAAGCGTGGCGCCGCGTTCCATGACCTGATAGTCGTAGCCACCGGGGAGTTTTTTAATGAATTTATGCGCCCCGATCATTTTGGCCGCCTCTATAACCTGGGTTTCAGAAATGTTTGGGTCGCGCAGGGTAATGTTCTCCAACACGGTTCCGGAAAAAAGAAACACATCCTGCAACACCACCGCAATATGGCGGCGCAGGGCAAACACATCGTAGTCGTGTATGTCGCGCCCATCCACTCGGATATGTCCCTGCTGAATTTCGTAAAAACGATTGAGCAAACTAATGATGGTCGTCTTCCCGCTTCCGGTACTGCCCACAATGGCGAGCGTTTCGCCTGGGTTTATGTTGAACGACACGTCTTTGAGTACAGCATCAGTTTCAAGATTATCGGAGTAAGAAAACCAGACCTTGTCGAAGGCTACTTCTCCGCGCAGTTTTTCGGGTGCGAGGGTTCCGGTGTTTTGTACGGTGTCTTTGTTTTCCAATAATTTAAACACCCGCTCAGCCGCGATTAGGCCCATCTGAAGGGTATTGAATTTATCGGCCAGCATTCGAATCGGGCGGTAGAGCATTGAGATATAAAGCGGGAAAGCAATCAGCACCCCGATCGTAATTTCCTCACTCAGCACCTCACCTGCACCGTACCAGACCATCAGGCCCAGCGAGAGCGCCGATATGATGTCCACCACGGGGAAAAAGATCGCGTACGCGAAGATTGCTTTAAGGTTGGCCGAAGTATAGTCGCGGTTTATCTGGCGGAATTTCTCGGCTTCGCGTGTTTCTGCGTTGAAAATCTGCACGATACGCATGCCGCTGATGCGTTCCTGCAAAAACGAGTTCATCGTGGTGATGTGGTTGTGTATGTTTTCGTAGCTTTGTCGCACACTTTCTTTGAACTGGTAACTGCCCCAAATCAAAAGCGGAAAAACGGAAAGTACCACCAATGTCAGTTTCCAGGAAGTGAAAAACATGACCACCAGCACTGCGAAAATCGTCACCAAATCCGCCAAAATGGTCACGCTCCCTTCGCTGAATATCGTGTTGATGGCCTCAATGTCATTTATGGTCCGGGTGCTGCTTTGGCCGATGGGCGTTTTGTCGAAGTACCTGAGATTCAACGAAGTAATGTGATTAAAAACCTTCACGCGCAGGTCGCGGATGGTGGCCTGGCCGAGCCAATCCGCATGGTACAAGAAAAAATACCGCAGAATAACCTCCAGAATCAGCGCTGCTAAAATGACGCAGGCCATCATGGTCAGGCCGCTTACATCGCCGGGGAGAATGTAGTCGTCCACCATGTTTTCGATGAGCTTGGGGCGCAGCACCGCAAGCGGAGAGAGAATGAGCGTAAGCCCAACGGTGAGCCAGAAAACCCGTTGGTAGGGTTTTACCATGCGCATCACCTGGCGGAAGAGGGAGAAATTGAATTTCGGATCAGAATTCACGGAATTTTAGAATTGACAGAATGAATTTCGATGGGGCTGGGTTTGGGAGCGTTTCCAAAACCAAATTTTGGTAGCAAGGTTGCGCGAGAAGTGGATTTAGGGGGACTTGTTTGGATTATTTTTCATGTCTCGTATCACCCACTCTTTTTCAAAAGGATTCTTGGTTTTCATTGAGTTCGACTTAAGGATAGCGATGCCCATGGCAACAACGGCAAGACCTAAAAATGCCAATGGCCATATTAATTTTCGTTCTCCTCGTGCCAATTGATAATCAATTCTTGTTGTATCCGAAACAATTTGAAACAGCACCGATAACCCCGCGATTATAATGCCTCCCACGATTAGCAAGCAGCCAATAAAAAGCTGTCCAATCGATCGTTCTGTTCTGTACTTTATTTTGTTGATGTCATGTTTCCCGATAACTCTAATACCTGCTTTCATGCTCAAAAACAAAGAATCCTCTGAAATATCTGCCAACTTTCCCTTTAACACCTCGGAACCTTCGATATTATTCCAATGGACGCTAATACCCTGCCCTTGTTTTAAAATTCTTTCATTACCGTTTTTCTTGTCGACCATAACCCATTCCTTTACATCATTTTGTGCATAAACGCATGGCAAGCAGAACAAAAACGCAATGATCGAGTGTGTAAGGCGATTTTTCATGGCAAGAGGTTTATTAGTAGTGATTTGAACATTTGCAAAAACTTTCAAAGTTTGGCAAACGTGGTTTGCATCATAAATCAATCAAAATCTTAACCGGACAGTGATCCGAATGCACCACATCATTGAGTTGTCTGGCGTAGGTTATTTTATCTTTTAAGTTGTCTGTTACTGCCTGATAATCAATACGCCAACCCTTGTTGTTGCCGCGCGACCCAGCCCGAAAACTCCACCAGCTGTATTCTTTCATATCAGGGTTTATGTACCTGAAGGCATCGGTGAAACCGCTCGCCAGCCAGTTCGTCATCCAGGCTCGTTCTTCCGGCAAAAGCCCGAACTGTTCTTGTTGCCTTTAGGGTCGTGTATGTCAATTTCCTGATGTGCAATATTATAATCGCCTACGATGATGAGTTTCGGACGTTCCTTTTTTAAGGCTTCTATCCAGCCAGCGAAATAGTCCAGAAATTTCATCTTGAAATCCTGCCGCACATCACCCGTGGTGCCGGAAGGGAAGTAGCAATTCAACAGCGTCCAGTCGCCAAAATCAGTACGCAGGATACGTCCTTCACCGTCGTAGCCCGGCATCCCGCAGCCCTGCGCTACAAGGCTCGGGGCTTTTTTAGAAAACGTTGCCACGCCGCTGTAGCCCTTTTTTTCGGCAGAAAACCAGTGGTGCTGATAGCCCAGGGCTTCAAGTTCGAGCAATGGCACATCGCTTTGGAGGGCTTTGATTTCCTGGAGACAAATGATGTCGGGGTTCTCTTGCTCCAGCCATTCCCAAAAACCTTTGGAGATGGCAGAGCGGATGCCGTTGACGTTGTAGGTGATGATGTTGAGCATGGTGACTATTTGCTTTTTACAAATTTGGTATTAATAGGGGTTTGTAACCACATAGGTTTTTGTAACCACATAGTTCACATAGCACACATAGTTATTCAATTTCAGCAAATTGTGATAACTATGTGTGCTATGTGAACTATGTGGTTACAAAAATATATGTGGTCATTAATTCACTTAAAGGTTTTCTTTACCCTCTACCCAGAGATTCAAAAACTTCGTCTATCTGATCATAAGATTTCACACCTACCTGCTCCTCTTCGCCCCCTACGATACTCAACCCGGCAAGACCAAGCGTCTCCAAAATTTCGGGCCAATCTGCCGCCGGAATATCCGCCTGAAGCAAGGAAGGTCGCAAACCAAATACCTCCCGCCAGAAACCATGGTCAGTATAAAACGTTGATTTTGAAACGCTTATTCGAGAAAAATTGAACAAGAATACATCTGCGTAGGCTGCAAACGCCTGCAATTCTGTTGTTGAAAACGGGAGCCCGTGTTCCCCAACTTCTATTTCCAAAATAAGTTCGAGTCCCTCCAATTCGGCCAAATATGCTCCGTGGTTTTGAGCCGAAACCTGCACCATATCCAAGCCATAAAACGATGCTGCTTCCCGCACCACCTGGATGGGCGTGCGACTGAATTCGCCCACTATTTTCGGGCCTTGCACCCACTCACGAATGGCTTTCATATACATCGGATCGAGGTAACCCTCCGTGCCTTCTTCGAGGTTGAAACCCAGATAATCAACCACTTTGGCGGCAAAATAACGTGCATCGGTGAGGTGGGCGACGCGGCTGGCTTTTATTAATGTGGTCAAATTAATGTGGTCAATGTGATCCCCGCCTACGCTTTTACTCGCCATAGCCTATGGCGGCGGCGAGATGCTTTGGCAGGTAAAAATGTGGTCAATGTAAAAACACACCGCAAAACTAAGGAATGAGCTGGCCATACAAGGAGGTTTTTGCGGTTGGGGCTTTTGCTATCTTTGCCCTGCCACACATTGGCCACATTTTTACCTGCCGAAGCCTTCGTGCCCGCCAAGCCTTGGCAGGCGGGGGCGTAGGCGGGGACCACATTTATCCTCCTTGCATATTGAAAAATCGCTCCCTACTCTGGCTCCTCCTTCTCCTCGCGGTGTCTTTTGCCGTCTGGAAACTTTATTCCAATAAAAAACACCTCGCGCAAAAGGCCGAACTCTCCAAAATGGTGCGGGCATTTGTCCCGGTAGAAGTTGTTGCGCCCCAATTGGAAACCCTCGCCAACCACCTCGAGGCGGATGGTATTTTCCTGCCTTTCAAGGAAATGTTCGTCATATCAGAAACCGCTGGCCGCGTTCTGGAAACTTACAAAGGCAAAGGCGAATGGCTGAACGAAGGGGAAATCATCGCCAAGGTAGATGACGAGCTCCTGCGCATCGAACTCGAAGCCACGCAGGCCAACCTCGCCAAACTCCGCAAGGACAAAGAGCGCCTCACCAACCTCATAGAAGGAGAGGCCGCGCCGAAAAACAAAATCGAAGACATTGACCTCGGCATACTCACCGCCGAAGCCAAGGAGAAAGGCCTGAAAAAGCAGATCTCCAACACGAGCATCAAAGCGCCCATGACGGGTACTTTGGGCATGCGCTTTATCGAGCGTGGAAGCGTGATCGGTCCCGGCATTCAGGTTGCCCAAATGACCAATCTCGAAAAGCTTTTCCTCATGGTAAAAGTGACAGAACGCGACGTGCTGAACGTGAAAAAAGGCCAGGGCGTGAGCGTCCGCGCCGACGTTTTTCCTGACTTAAACATCGCTGGAAAAGTGACCAATATCGGCCTCCGCGCCGACAATGCTTTTACCTATGATGTTGAAATAGAGGTGATTAACCCAAAAGGAAATCCCCTGCGCGGCGGTATGCACGCCAAAGCGAAATTCACTTTTGATGCTCACCGTTCTGGTCTTACACTGCCGCGCAAGGTCATTGCCGGAAGCCTGCAAGAGCCCAAAATCTATGTGGTGCAGGGCGACTCCATTGCCGTGCTTCGCGCCATCACCCTGGGCGGGATTTATGGCGACAAAGTGGAGGTGACTTCGGGTATTGTCCAAGGTGATCAGGTGGTGCTGACGGGGCAGTTGAATTTGGTGGATGGGGCGCGGGTGAGTGTGGTGCGGTAACGCGGATTACGCGGAGGGAGCTGATTTTCGCGGATACTCGAAACAATAGATGCTTTTATGGAGATTTGGGCCTCGATTTTGCCTTTTTCCCGTAGCATTGGTGCGTAAAATGAATAACATCAAAATCTTCCTCGCTTCCTCTGGCGAATTGAAAGCCGAGCGAAAAGCTATCTGCACGATCCGAATATTGGATACCTGTTTCTTGGCTTGGCAGAGATGACCAAACAATATCAAAGTTGCGGTACAACACAAGAAAGGATTTTTCCTAAAACAATTTTGCAATTTTTTGTTTTAAAAAAATCGTAAAACCACAGTATTTGTTTTAAATTTGTAGCAAAAAATTTTACATGGCTACAAATTTGGACATCCACGAAGCACATACCGCTTCGCCCGCCTACCAACAATTGGTGGCCGACGCGACCGCCCGTGTTCAAACCGGGCAATTGGCCGCCATCCGGGCGGTCAACAAAGAACTCATCCAACTCTATTGGGATTTGGGCAAGATGATTGCCGAACGCCAGCAAGCAAACGGCTGGGGCAATTCGGTGGTCGAGTTGCTCGCCGTGGATTTGCAAAAAGCATTTCCGAGGTCAAATGGTTTTTCAAAAACCAACGTCTGGCGGATGCGGGCCTTTTACCTTGCGTATCGGCAAGCGGCAATTCTCCCACCGCCGGTGGGAGAATTGCCACCAGACCAAAATGCAGGGGAATTTCTGCCACCGGCAGTGGCAAAAATTGGCTGGACGCACAATTACCTCATACTCGAAAAGTGCAAAGACCCGAACGAGCGGCTATTTTACATTCACCAGACCCGCCGTTTTGGGTGGACGAAAAACGTCCTGATTCATCAAATCGAGAACAAGTCCTTTGAAAAAACGGTCATCAGCCAGCAAAACTTCGAGCAAAATTTGCCGGAAAACCTGCAAGCCCAGGCCATTTTGGCGGTCAAGGACGACTATGCCTTCGACTTTCTGGAACTCGGTGACCAACATTCCGAACACCAACTCGAACTGGCAATTCTCCAAAACATACGCCAGTTTTTGGTGGAAATGGGCGGCGATTTTTGCTTTATCGCCAACCAATTTGCCCTCGATTTGAACGGGAAGGAGTACCGGATTGATTTGCTCCTCTTCCATCGGGGCCTGCAATCTTTGGTTGCCCTCGATTTGAAAATCGGCGAGTTCGAGCCGGAACACACCGGGAAAATGGGTTTTTACCTTTCGCTACTCGACAAGCGCATCCGAAAACAGCACGAAAACCCCTGCATAGGCATCATCATTTGTAAAAGCAAAGACCAAACGACTGTCGAATTTGCCTTGCAGGATGTCAACAAACCCATAGGCGTAGCTACGTACAGCATTTCAAAATCGCTCCCCAAAGAATTGAGCGGATTTTTTCCCTCGCCGGAAGAACTCATCAGACGGGTGGAGGCGGTGATAAAATCGGTCGGCGAACATTGAAGCCGAACTCGACCGCCCCTGTCTCGAGGGCTGGGTCGACAACCTGTTCTGAGGATTAGTTAGAACTAAACTAGAGGTTGAGTCCTGGCGGAACGAAGAAGTTGACTCAGTTAGTATGAGAAACTGCAAAATGTAAGACAGGAAAACCCCGCCTAACGACAGGCAGGCGCAAAGTTTAAGCCTAAGAATAGGCCCCTATTCCAATTATTTGATTTTCAGGACTTTGTCTTCGTTTGGTTTTGCGGTTTTAAATTTTCCTGTTTTGCATTTTGCGGTTTCTCCTACTATTGAGTCAGCCTCTTCTAATTACCTTTGCCTCCCTATGTCCGACGTCATCCAATTATTGCCCGATAGTGTAGCAAACCAAATTGCCGCAGGAGAGGTGGTGCAACGCCCCGCTTCAGTGGCCAAGGAGTTGCTTGAAAATGCCGTGGATGCGGGCGCGACCAAAATCCAACTCATCGTACGCGACGCAGGAAAAACCCTCATTCAGGTTATTGACAATGGTTGCGGGATGTCGGAGACCGATGCCCGCATGAGTTTTGAAAGGCATGCGACTTCCAAAATCCGCGAGGCGAAAGACCTGTTCGCCCTAAATACCATGGGCTTTCGGGGCGAAGCGCTGGCCTCCATTGCTGCTGTTGCACAGGTAGAAATGCGCACCCGTCGCGCCACCGACGAGCTCGGCACCCGCATCGTTGTGGAAGACACCACTGTGAAAATACAGGAGGCTTGCCAGGCGCCACAAGGCACGAGCATTTCCGTCAAAAACCTGTTCTACACGGTACCAGCACGGCGCAATTTTCTAAAAGCCGACCCCGTGGAGACCCGCCATATCATGGACGAGTTCCAGCGCGTGGCAATGGCGAATCCCGATGTTTTCTTTTCCCTGCACCACAACGATTCGGAGATTTTCCACCTCCCGGCGGGAAATTTGCGGCAGCGGGTGGTCAAGATTTTCGGCGAAGCCGTCAACAAAAAACTTGTACCAGCCGATCAGGAAACCGACATTTTGCACATCAGCGGTTTTGTGGGCAAGCCCGATTATTTCAAAAAAGCACGTGGCGAGCAATTGTTTTTTGTAAACAAACGCTTCATCCGCAGCAATTACCTCCACCACGCGGTGATGGGCGCTTACGAAGACCTGCTGCCCGCGGATACTTACCCGCTTTATGTGCTTTTCCTCGACATTGACCCGGCGAGCGTGGACATCAACGTACACCCCACGAAGCAAGAGATCAAGTTTGACGATGAGCGGCTTGTGTATAATTTCCTGAAAGTGGCCGTGCGACACGCTCTCGGTAGTCACAACGTGACCCCGACGCTGGATTTTGAACAAGAACCCGCATTCCAACAGCGTTTGGCGCCACCAACGGTGCTGCGGCCGGAGCGGGAGGCCAGTTCTGTTGGCTCCTACCGACCATCTCGTCCAGAGCCCGGCGAAGATGCTGCCCGCCACGCCAGCAACCTCGAACACTGGCAAAAACTGTACGAAGGGCTCCAGCTTTTTGGGGATAAAACGGCTGGGGAGTTGGAAGGCCCGCCTTCGCCTGCGGCTATGGCGGGTGAAGCGGGTAACACGGGTAAATCTGGTAAAATGGAAGTACTGGAAATGGACGACGACTCAGAGAGCTTTTCCAAAGGCCAACGCGAACCGTATCAGATTCACGGACAGTACATTGTGAGTCACCTGAAATCGGGATTTTTGCTCATTGACCAACAGGCGGCAAGTGAACGGGTACTTTACGAACGTTACCTCGCAGCTCTTGAAAATCAGCCCATTGCCACGCAAAAAGCCCTTTTTCCTAAAACGATAGAACTCTCCGCTGCCGATGCGGCATTGCTCCGCGACATACTTGAGGAGGTGAATTGTCTGGGCTTTGAGGTTGCAGAATTTGGCGGCAACACCTTCGCTATTCACGGTTCGCCTGCCGAACTTCGCGGCGGAATTTCAGAGGAAATGCTCCTCGAAAAAGTACTGACACAATACAAAGGCAATCTGGAACTTCAACTTGGCACCTGGGACAATCTCGCCCGTTCGATGGCACGAAATGCCGCCCTGCGCCGTGGACAATCGCTCACGCCGCAGGAAATGCAGGATTTGGTGGATCGGCTTTTTGCTTGTTCCGTGCCTTATAACAGCCCTTCGGGCCGCAAGTGTTTTATACAATTTGATTTAGAGGATCTCCAAAAACAGTTCAGTTAACCTTATGTCCAATTCATTTTTCAACATGCCCTTTCGCGGTGTATCCGGCCAATTGATTCTTATAAATGTCGTTGTTTTTATAGGCTCGTATTTGTTTCTCGGCGAAGGCGTATTCAACCGTGATACCCTTGATTACGACGTTATGGGCCGTATGTACCTGGCCTCGTTCTTACCCGGATCGCCGCATTTCGAGCCATTCCAAATCGCAACCCACATGTTCATGCACGGTGGCCTTATGCACCTGTTATTCAACATGTTGGGCATTTATTGGTTTGGCACTATGGTAGAAATGGTATGGGGACCTCAGCGGTTTTTGTTCTACTACCTTACTTGTGGCTTGGGCGCCTGGGCCATACACACGGGAGTGCAATGGTGGGAATTGCAAAACATGGGCATAGACCCCACCACCTGGAATGGTTCAGTATTGGGTGCCTCGGGAGCTGTATTTGGAATTATGATCGCCTTTGCGATAAATTTCCCAAACATGGAAATCCGATTGCTATTCCCGCCCATTGCCATGAAAGCCAAGTATTTTGTGCCGATCATGGCAGCCGCGGAATTGTTTTATGGCATTGGTGGCTTTTCAACCGGCATTGCCCACTTTGCGCACCTTGGAGGGGCATTGGTAGGCTTTCTGCTGATCGGTTACTGGACGAAGTTTAGGTTTAAATGAAATTGATTCGATTGGGGGATTGAAACGATTGATTCGATTGGTTCCATAAAGACATGGCATGGATGGATTGGATTGGACCTTTTCAAATAATCGAATCAATCGTTTCAATCCCCCAATCGAATCAATCGTTCAACCCCCAATCGAATCAATCGAATCAATCTTCCAATCTACTCACTCGTCATGTCGCTATTCAAATCTATCTGGGACGACTTCCAATATTCCTTGCGGGCTGGCAATATGGTGACCAAGCTCGTGGTGGTCAATTTTGCTGTGTTTGTAATCATGAAGCTCATCTATCTCGGCCTGAGCATTTTTACAATGGGCAGCGCAGATGAGATGTACCTGAGCACACTCAAGTTCTTGTGCTTACAGGGTGAACTGGGTACGCTGGCTTGGCAGCCTTGGGGAATTGTGACGCACATGTTCTTGCACGATGACTTTTTGCATCTGCTCAATAACCTGGTTGCATTTTACATTTTTGGCCGCATTGTCAGCGACCTTATTGGCGACCGCAGGATCTTGCCGATTTACCTGCTCGGGGGCTTAGTGGGGGGCGTGATTTTTGTGGTGACCGCTCAGTTTTTCCTGGAAGTAGGATCTTATGCTTTGGGGGCTTCAGGTGCGGTGATGGCCTTAGGGGGTGCAGCGCTTATTCTCGCCCCGGATTACCGGGTCAATTTGCTGTTCCTGGGGTCTATAAAAGTGAAATACATCGTACTCATACTTTTCCTGCTCGATTTGGTAGCGATCGCTGGAAAATCGAACACGGGCGGTCATGCGGCGCATATCGGGGGCTTTGCAACGGGCTGCTTTTTTGTCTATCAACTCCGCGACGGGCGTGACTGGGCCGTTCCGATTGACAATTTTTTTGCCTGGGTTAGAAGACTGTTTTCTTCCAAACCCGGCCCAAAATTCAATCGCCCTAAAAACGCCCCTACTATGCGCGCTACGTTTGGCGGTGCAAAGGGCAGCAGTAAATCTGATTCGCACGACGGTTCTTTTCAGGAAAAACTGGACGCTATACTGGATAAAATAAAGGCGCAGGGGTATGAGAGCTTGAGTCAGGAAGAGAAGGACTTTTTGTACGAGGCGAGCCAGAAGTAGGGGGCAGTGGCAGTCGCAGTTGGCTACAGATTGTAGTCAAGTGAAAATACAATCAAGAATAAAAACCATTGTTGAAATTTTTTCCAGCCAAATCTAAAATTGGGCTTTAGATTTGGCTGGAAGAAGCGACATTTAACTGCGCCCTAAATTTTACTATCTGTCTATATATCAGCATTTTAGGCACTCAAATCTATTTTCACCAGATCCATTTATTGGCTTTGTCATTCACGGAGGTTGCACTTGGTCACAAGACCAAAGTGCGGCGGGAAGAAGACCATGCAGGGTAAAACCCGCCCACTTTTATCGTGTTGCCGCATAATGTGGATTATCCGTTGGAGGAGTATGTTAGGGTTTGTGGGTTGGAGTGTTTGTGGGGGTATTTGGAGGCGGTTTTGTGAATCTTTGACGCAGGTTATAGCATGGTAACTCACGAAAGTTGCACTTGGTCACAAGACCCTACGGTATGCACACAAATATAATTGATAATCAATTTATTACTACAGTTTCTTGTTGCTAACTTGAGTAATCAAGCTTTGGCTGAGTTGTCTTCCTGACGGGATCTGTCCGCATCAAGTGCGCTTTGCCCGAGTATTAGCCTTACCGAGCACTCAAAATGGCTAATACTCGGGCAAAGCGCACTTGATGCGGACAGATCCCGTCAGGAAGACAACTCACGTTGAGCTGGTGTAAACACAATTCCAAAATTGATTTGGGCATAAGCATTGATAATCAACCGATTTTGTGTGCATACCGTAGGTCACAAGACCAAAGTGCGGCGGAGGGAAAACCCACGGGGGCGGACTAACCTTCATTAGATTCTGCATTCTCTATTTTTTTATTAATCAGGCTTTCAATATCCTTCATTTTGGTATCGATATAACCAATAACAAACTTTTCCTGTGAATTCCATAATTTGGGTGCAGAATATCCAACCAAAACAGCAAAGCCAAACACTCTAGATAATGACGTAGTATCTTCTTTTATTATTCCAATAAAATATAGTGAAAAAACAAATCCGATAATAGCACCTACTATTAGTCTTGAAAAAAGCCATTTAAATACAAGCAAAAGTTCTAAAGGAGTCCTTAAACTACCATTAATTTTTCCATTTTTTCCAGGCTTTGGAAATTTGCTTAAATCAATCTCACTAATTATTGCGTGAACTAAACTTCCTAGCATAGCACAGATTGGGCTAAATATTAAAAGTGCTTTATCTGTAATTGAAAGATTGAGGGCTGACAATAGTGCTTCCATATTTTGTTAAAAAAGTTGGCGAAATTAAAGTTTCAAGTACTATACCCAGAAAAACAATGGTATCTTTTGTTCTTCCCCTAACCGCATTTGGTCAAAAGACCAAATGCCAACCTCCGTGAGTGACTATGTGAAACTTAACCATTCAAATTAGGTGGATTTGCGCATCAATTTCCTCCTCATTAGCGCGGTAATAATTCCAGGCGTTTTTCAAATCCTCATGGTTCAGTGTAGGGAAATTGTACAAAATCTCAGCGTCATCCATGCCCAAGCGACGGGAATTGACCAGCGACCAAACAGGAATTCTGGTTTTAGCGATGCAGGCATCTCCGCCACACACGCCCGGTGTTTTCTCTATGCCAGGGAACACATTGGTCAAATCACTGATGACCCATTGCAACAATTGGGCTTTGTCCAGCGCAGACATTTTTGGCAGCAAGGCACCTGCTTCCTGAAGTGTAGATGTCATGTAGGAATTTTTTACAAAAATAGCGCATCTTAGTGTTTGGGGCAAATTTTTGTGCTTCCTGCCACTATGGATGAATCAAAACTGCTCCAACAACCACTCCCTCTCCGTCAACACCGGCTCATCTGCAATCTTTTGTCGAAGCGCTTGTACCTCCGATTTGTCGTTCCAGTTTAGGCTGATAAGTTTTTGCGTAAGGCGAGCCAACTGGAGGTAATTATTGCGGTGATAGCCCAGTCCCGGTTTGCGCCGGATGTATTTGATAAAAGCCTCCAGGTGGGCAGACAAAACCTCGTATTCGTCCAGCGCATAGTAGATTTTCAACGCCATTGTTTTGGCGGCCATATTGAGCAGTGGTTCGTGGTAGTTGGAGTGTTGCAGGAGTTCCAGAGCTTCGTCGTAGGCTTTTCGGGCAAACTTTAAACGAGCGAGGTTAAAACTATAAGCACTATCGCGGTAACTGCGTTCGAGCGCATTCCGATAGCCTGGAATAAAGCCTTCCACCCATTCGTATTCATGTGTGTGCAGCCCTGCCGCCACAATATTGTAATAGGTGAAGTGAGACAAAACCCCATTGTCGAGCAAGTGGCCTTTGCTCAGTCCGTCTTTGTAAAAATCCATAATATCGTGGAAAAAGCCTCTTTGTCCCTCGTTTACCCTCCGGATGCAATAGTTGATGGCAAACAAGTGCAGATCGCGCAATTCATCCTGGTGAAACGACAAGCCATGGGTTAAAACGCCTTGTTTGAAGCGGCTGAAATATTCGGCAGCCTCGGGCTCCTCCAGCATTTTTAGGCAATAGTACCAGGTGGAAATGGTTGTGTTTTCTAAAAAAGCATGACTTTCGAGGATGTCTTCTACCTCCCGACGCAGGCTCAGACTGTGTGCGGAGTTAAACCGTGTGCGGTACGCAGTATGCAAGCACAGATAGCGCAGTTTTTGCGTCAACCAAATCAGATCGGCATTGTCCGATAATCCGATGAGGTACTGCTCCTCTTCAGGATGACGCAGGGAGTTGTAACGCGCTTCTTCCCAAAGCAAAATACCCGCACGCACATAATAGTCGCTGTTGCGCAGGGGTTGGCGCTCCAGGCTTAGTTTTGCGCCCTGCAAGGCGTCCTGAAAATGTCTGTCCAGCCCTTTTTGGCGGTATGCCTGCACCAAGTCACTTTCGACGGCGGCAGGCGTATTTTGCCAATGTTCCAGCGCCAGGAATTGATCAACCAGTTTTTGCAAATAACTCATCAGCAAACGAAGCGCGGAGGGCGAATAAGTGCCTTCCGGAAAGATTTGGGCATGATCGCCGGAGTCTTTCGCTTGCAGCAAACCCTGGTACAACCGGATTATATCCTGACGCTGATTGAAAAAGGGGAGTTCAAAAATTGAGCAAATCGGCGCTGTTCCAGCTTGGTAAGCGCAAAAAGGGCCAGGCTGAGTTTTTGTGATTTCATGAAAAGCTATTTTAAAATATATTGACTTTCAACGATTTTGACAACACCTCGTTAAATTATTACCCTACAAAAGTAATAAAATGTATTTGCTGGACAAGTCGAGTGTAGTGACTTTTGTACCGAACAAAAATTTACATCTCATGAAAAAAATTGGTTTACTCTTTAGCTTGCTTTTAATCCTGCTGATCGCAGAGAAAAACACGGCTCAAAGTCTTGTTTGCAATGACTTGGTTTATTTCTCACTCAATGAAAACTGCTCCTATACCATCCTGCCGGAAGATGTTTTGGAAGGAACAATTTTCAGCAACTGTATCGTGGAACTGGACAAAACTGTTCCTTATGGCAATGGCCCATGGGTAGCAGCGGTGCTAGGCCCTGCCGACATCGGCAATACCTATCAGGTGCGCGTAAAGCACGTACCCTCTGGCAATAGTTGCTGGGGAAGTGCCAAGGTTGAAGACAAATTGCCCCCGGTCTTGGAATGCGCTGGAATTAGTACAGTAGACCTAAATGGAGCGGGGCCGGTCTCTCTTGTCACAACTGATTTGTCCATCACTGCCACAGAGAATTGTAGTGCAGCGACCCTCGTTCCAGCCTCTTACAATATGATTGTGCCGATCTGGGGGTCCATACCTCCAACTGACCGCTACAGATGCATCGGGCAATTCCTCCACTTGCCTGCATACGGTACTGGTTTCCAATACGGCCAATTGCAATGCCTGCGTGAGCGATTGCCCAGCATCGGTCACTGTTTCTTATGATGTAGGTAATGTAGACTTGTTATCTGCATTTAATAACAATGATTTGAGTGGTTTCGATGCATTTGGTAACGGGCTTTATGATGGTGCCTGCACCTATGTGGATTCGACCTATACCATTGATTATCAAGTCGGCACTGCCGAGTATAGCTGGTTTACACGACAATGGCTTTGGACAGATGGAACCGGGCAAACGGCCACTTGCTTACAAGCCATCTTGTTTCCCACTACACACACAGTAACCGTTCAAGGCAAGGTTTACCTCGATACGGACGACGATTGCAATCCCGATGCAGGAGAGCAGGGCGTTAATCACTTTGCTTTGGTAGTTACCAAGTTGCCATCTGGCGTCTCGGAAACCTTTTATCCAAATGCTGATGGCACATACTCCACTGAGATTGAATTCAGTGTTCAGGATTTGTCAGCCGATTTACACCTGGTGCTTCCGTCCTACGTAAACCCGGTGTGTGCCACCGCCTTGAATATTCCAAATTCAACGAATGCACCAAGCCACAACTTCGACATTGGCTTGCAGTCTGAAGGCGATTGTCCGCTAATGCAAGTAGATATTGGCAATTTGTTTACCCGCCGCTGTGCTACCAATTTCTTTACCGTGAGCTATTGCAACGTTGGTTTGGATACAGCGTACGGCGCTTTTGTAACGGTAAATCTCGACCCCTTGATCAGTCTGCAATCTGCTGATTTGCCCTATACTGTTGCGGGGCCAGATAGCATCTACACATTTCAGGTCGGCAATGTCCCGCCGTTTCAATGCGGCACTATTGTAGTGCATGCCTTCGTGAGTTGTAGTGCTATGCCGGGCCAAACCTTGTGCAATGAAGCAACGGTGTTCCCGGATGTTCCTTGCAATGGCGCATGGCAAGGTGCAGAGGTTACTGCAACTGCTTATTGCTCAGGCGATTCGGTTAGTCTGGTGCTGCGCAACATAGGAGCACAGGATATGACGCAGCCGCTCAATTATATCGTAGTGGAAGATTTCATCATGTACAAAGATGCTTCTTATCAGTTGAATGCGGGCGATTCCATCGTTATCAAAGCACCTGCAAATGGGGCTACGTGGCGCATCGAATCGGAACAAGTACCCGGCTTCCCTGTATCTGGATATGTTGCAACGGCCATTGAAGGATGTGGCGGATTGAACACCCCGGGGTTGATAAACCTTTACGGACAGAATGACAACGCCATTACCTACGATCAGGATTGTAGCGAGGTGGTAGCATCCTGTGATCCAAATGACAAGACCGCCGTGCCTATTGGGTATACCAATCAACATTTTATACGCGCCAACGAGACAATTGATTACAAGATCCGCTTTCAAAATACAGGCACTGACACCGCCTTCAAGGTGATTATTGTAGACACCCTTTCTCCATTGCTGGATGCGAGTACTTTGGAAATTGGTGCTTCCAGTCACCCGTTTCGTCTGGATATTTATCCGGGAGGCATCCTGCATTTTGTGTTCCTGCCTATTGCCCTGCCCGATAGCAATGTGAATGAAGTAGCTTCACATGGGTATGTAAAATTCCGTATTGCACAACAAACCGATTTGGCTGATGGCACCGTCATAGAAAACACTGCTGCCATTTATTTTGATCAAAACGAGCCCGTTTTCACCAATACAGCCTTCCATACCATTGGCTATCCGTTCATACCGAACCCTCCGATTTTCCATTCCGTTGAAACGCTTTCGCCCTCTTGTAATGGTGTTGCGGATGGCGCAATCCATGTCGAAGTTTCAGGTGGGGTAGCACCCTATACGTTCCTATGGAGCAACTTAAACTTACAGGGCGATTCACTTGTCGGACTACCTGCGGGCACCTACCTGGTGACAGTGACAGACAGTTATAGAAGTGAGTTTGTGGAGACGATTGTGTTGACGGAGCCTGATCCTTTGGTGGTGACCATGAATTCCACGCCAACTTTTGACAATCAAAACAACGGTACCGCAGCTGTAATAGCCTCAGGTGGAACAGGCGCCTATGCTTATCTATGGAGTACAGGCGCAACAACGGAAAACCTATCCGCATTATCTTTTGGAGTCTATTCGGTCATAGTGACTGATGCGAACGGGTGTACACAATCAAATTCAGTGGTAGTGGATCTAATACTTGCATCGGGTGAGCCAGATATGCGCTCACAGATCAAGGTGTGGCCCAACCCTGCACACGATCAGATTGTGCTGGATCTCCATCAGGTGCTGCCTCAATTGCAGCGTTTGGATCTGTTCGGTGCTGATGGGCGGTTGTTGCTACAAATGAATGCAAACGATTTGCAGCCGCTCCTTACCCTGAATCTGGAAAGTGGCCAGAGCAGTGGATTTGTTTTGTTGGTTTTGCATGGCCAGGATGGCGAGATTTACACGAAAAAAGTTGTGATTCGGTGATAGTATAGTGATTCGCATGAGTCATTCCTAAGTTTGGGGTGGCTCATGCGAATCAATGCTTGATCCATTATATTTCTCTTTATTATTCTACAGACCTGCATTTCCCATAATCAAGTGATCCATAATAGCAGTAATAACAATCCTCGCCCTCAAAAACGCACTTTTTTTTCAGTTTCCCCTGACAATCAAACACGCTCCATTCACCTTTTTTGAATCCATTTTCATACCTGCCTGTGCTTTTTTGGCAGGTTTTTAATTCTTTTGAATATTCGATGGCCTTCCCGTACAAGGCATCATTTTGGAATGTAGCCACCAGGAGGGTATCTCCTTGCGGGTCGCGACTGATGTAATCGCCGTGAAGCATCCCATTGAGGTAATTCGCCTTGGATTGCCATACCTCTGGTTTAAGATAGGTAATTTCAGCGCCGTGTTTGACGCCATTCTCGTAAAAACATTGCGACTGAATAGATCCGTCATTGAAGAACCCTAACTGCTCACCGTGCTTTTTACCGTTTTTGTATTGACACTGTTCAGATACCTTTTCGGATTGATAATGGAAATGCCGCTCCTCGCCCGACAATTCGCCGTCTTCAAAATTAGCTTCCCGAACCAGGCTTCCTTTTTGGCTATAAAACTTCCAAGTACCTTCTGGCTTTCCGTTTTTGAGGTTTCCGGCCAGTTCCAGCCCTCCATTTTCATAAAATCTAAAAAAATCAAAAGCAGGTAAAACAGGTTCCGGATATTGAACTTCAGTGGTTTCCTTGGTTTTCTCATTCGTTTCGATCCACTTTCCAATTTTTGCACCCCGGGAATACTGACCATTATTCAACACTTTCCCCAGGCTGTCTTTTTGTAAAAACCATGATTCAAAACCACTATAGTTGCGTCCTAAATAATAGAAGGAAGTCGTGCTTTCTTGGAAAAAATCGGAGGAGATCATCCCATTGGGATGCCAGGATTTGTAATGCCTCTTTTGCAGGCCCTCCTTTGTTTCCGATATCCTCATCTCGGATTTTGAGTAATTGGGGCATTCTTCGCAACTCGTTTTTTGCGCCATAAGTACGCCGTTATAATAGGTAGAAACAGCAATGCCTCTATTGTTCTCCAGGATTTCAGTAGCTTCTCCGTGTCGCAGGCCGTTTTTATATCGAGTCTCACTTTTCAAAGTACCATCATGACGGAAATGCACCCATTTCCCCTCTGGTTTTCCTTCCAGAAAGTTACCTTCGGCGGCTTTTGCGCCATCTGGGAAATACCAAACAACCGTGCCCGTGTAGGCGCTTTCGGTCATTTTTTTATAAGAAGAAATGATCTGAAGCGTGTTGTAGAATTTCTCGGGATCGTCGGTTCCACTGCACGAAAACCAGTCGCAGACGGTTGCATTAAACGTGCCATTGCTGTTCATCTGACTGAAAATCAGCCAATCCGAGTAGGGTTTAAGCGGGCGACCTCCAGCGCTTGAGTTTCCGCCTGTATGTATGACCACGAAGCTGCTATCAAGCCTCCCTTTAAAAACCTCGTTCACTTTTGCCTTGGAAAAAAAGCCTCCCTGCAAATTGGCAGCGGTATTGTATACCCTGCACAAAAAAATGGTTCTGTTGTATTGATCGTGCAATAAGAGTTCTGTCAGGGTATGTGGCTCCCCTGAACAACAAGCAAATGAGGCACAGATGCTGATATGCGAGATCAGGAGGATAAATATTATTTTTCTCATGGGTACATTTTTTGAACAAATGCAAAAGCCTGAAATTTTTCACAAAACGGTATTATATATTTTACATTGTTACGGCAATACCCAACCAAGGGTTCTATCTACGCTAAAAAACACAGCGGGCATTTCGTCCTAAAACGAGATACCCGCTGTTATTTTGACTCAAAGAGTCACCCGGTGAATAATTTTGGAAATACTTTTTAGGTTTAGCAGCAGCAATCGCCGTTCACCCTTCTTGTCGAAACTTCCACCAGTATAACGCCCTTTTTCTCGCCGGGCAACATGGAGCCTGAAGAGAGATTGACTTCAAAAACCCGTGGGCCAGTGATACAATTGCAATTGAGCGATATTTCTCCGGTGGTGCCGCCTTTTTCAGGAACACTCAGCATTTTATCTATGTCCATTGCTTCAATCGTTACCGGCAGTGTCAATGATCCTTCGCAGGGAACACAGATTTTAGTGATGGGCCAATCAACTTTCACCCAGCCCACATTTTGGTTCACATTGATCTGGCTGGTCAACCCTGGATAGACACCTTTGACCCCTCCTATTCCAATTGCGAGGATTAGTTCCAGATTAGGAACAATGCCATCTGCTGCACGGAGCACCCTTACCCCAGAACCGTAAACCTCTATACAGCATTTTTTTGTTTTAGGCTCCCCGCAACCACAACCACAGTCCTCGTGAGCAGGATCTTGCCCGGTATTGGCGGCAGAAGCCGCTGGCCTTTGCGGAATAGATAAAGCTGAGGAATATTTAAGCTGGTTGATCGCGGTACGGAGTTCCGCCAAATTCTCTCTAAGCCCTCCGATTTCTGACTGTTTTTGCACTTCAATGGCCGCCTTGAAAAGACCTGCAGCCAATTCGTCCGTCTCTTGAAGAATTTGGCGTTGTTCCTCAAGATTTTTCTGCTCTGCCTCTTCGGCTTTAGCGCGAACAACGCTTTTAGGCTCAGTTACTAGAGGTTTCGTTGGGGTAGGATCTACCACTTTTGGGGTTGCTGATTTCTTTGATTCAGAGTCCATAATTTAGTTTTTTTGAAATGGTTAAATGATTTTAATTCGTGATTCATACCGACTAATCGGAAGGCACGAAAAACCTTACCCACTCAGGCAAACTTTTTTTCTTGGGAGGTTAATCCAATAATTTGGACACGTATATCAACCTCATTTACCCCAAAACAAAGCGGACATCCCGTCCTAAAACGAAATGCCCGCTGCTATTTACTTTGTACTTGAAACTTGCTTCTCAACCCTCCTTCGCTTTCACTCTCCTTAGCCTGCGACGGCGGCGAGATGCTACGGCGGGTCAAATTGCCACTGCCAACTGCCACTGCTTACTGCCACTGTAAACTGTTACCACTTCCCCTTCTTCCCACCCTTCTTAGGCTTCCTGTCCCACTTATCAAATACTTTGTCTTCTCTCATTCTGGGTGCTCTTTCGCGCTCAGAAGCATCGTCCACACGGATGGGGCGACCATTGATGGTGAATTCGGGTAAGCCCTGGCGTACGACGGCCACATAAGCAGCATCGAGGTCGAAATGCAGGTGTGTACGGCTCACATCAATCTGGCCAATGGCTCGGCTCGGTATTCCAAACGAGCGGTCGAGCAGAATGAGGAAATCCTTTTTGTTCACCCCGTCCATTTCGCCAACGCTGACGAATAGGCGCACGGTGCCCGTTTGGGTGCCCGGCAGCGCCGTCGGGCGTGCGGCGCGTTTGTCGCCACGAGGATAAATATTGATGTCGGGCGCGGTGCGGTAATAAGAAAGGAATCGGTTGAACTCCACACTGGCAAAGCGCTTGATCAGTTCTTCCTTGCTCAAATCCTTTAATTCTTCTTGAATACGCTCCATATAAGGCTCAATATCAGCGTGGTGTACCTCCTGCTCATGGATGCCTTTGATGATGTTGAACAATTGGGCCTCACAAACTTCCATCCCAGTAGGGAGCATCTTTTTGATAAAGGGCGCTTTCGTTCGGCGTTCAATTTGGCGAATCCGCTCTTCGTATTTTGGGGTCACGATGGTGATACTCACCCCCGTTTTTCCTGCACGGCCCGTACGGCCAGAACGGTGGGTGTACACCTCGATCTCGTCGGGCAAACCGTAGTTGATCACGTGGCTGATATTGCTCACGTCCAATCCACGCGCCGCCACGTCTGTAGCGATAAGGAGTTGAAGATGGCCTTCGCGGAAACGTTGCATAACCCGGTCGCGGTCGGCCTGAGCCAAGTCGCCGTGAAGCGCATCGGAGTTGTAACCATCGCGTACCATTTGTTCAGCCACTTCTTTGGTCTCGATTCGGGTGCGGCAAAAAATGAGGGCGTAGATGTCGGGAAGTGCGTCAACAACGCGTTTGAGGGCATTGTAGCGATCATCGGCACGGCACACATAGTACACGTGCTCGATGTTTTCGTTGGTCTGGGTTTTCCCGCTCACGGTGAGCTCGCGCGGGGATTTCATGTAGGTGTTGGCAATAGTGCGCACCTCCCTGGGCATGGTAGCCGAAAAGAGCCAGATGGATTTGCGCTCTACAGCCTCCGAAAGAATGAAGTCAATGGCCTCTTTGAAGCCCATGTTGAGCATCTCGTCTGCTTCGTCGAGCACCACGCGGCGAACGCTATCAAGTTTGATGGCTTTGCGTGCAATAAGGTCCATGAGACGGCCTGGGGTAGCTACCACGATTTGTGCTCCAGCCTTAATTTGTCGGATTTGGCCCTCGATGCCTGCGCCGCCGTACACGGCCACCACCTTGTATTGGTGGGCTTTTTCGGAGTAATTGACCAGATCGCCAGCCACTTGAACACAAAGTTCGCGGGTGGGACACATGATAAGCGCCTGAATGGTGCGCTCTTTTGGGTCAATGCGTTGAAGGAGTGGGAGGCCGAAAGCGGCGGTTTTGCCGGTACCCGTTTGGGCGAGGGCGATGATGTCGTTGTCACCTTCGAGGGCGACAGGAATGACCATTTCTTGAACAGGGGTAGGGGTTTCAAAGCCCATGGCTGTGATACCCTGCAAGAGGTCGTCGGCGATGCCGAGCGTCTTGAATGCAGACATTGATAAAGTACGTTAGGGCGTTGGGACTGTTTGACTTGCGCGCTGCTGTTCACGTAGTTCATGCGCGTCGTCTGCTGTATGTTTCCGAACCATTTTTTCGGAAACCAACAAAGCCTGCACACCTCAAGATTACTCCCTGCCACAGAAACCAAACGCCTAATGTCAATGCTATCCAATGCCGGTATGAGAATGAAAATTGAAGACAAAAACCAATAAACGTGGTGTTTGTTTTCAAAAGAGCGGGCAAAGGTAAAAATTATCTTTTGTAAAAAACGCGATTCGATTTTTAAATTCTGTTTAGCGGGATGAATTAGGCATTAGTTATGATGTAAATTTTGTGACGTTGGATTTCGAATCAAGGTCGAACTTTCCGAAAGTTTAAAACTTTCGGAAAGTTTAGAACCTCGATCCACCCAAAAAAAACGGAAGCCGCCCTTCCCGACATCAATGATGTCGGGACTTGCGACTTCCGAAAAAAGAAGGTAAGGTAGATAGTTTTTTAAACTTCACTCAATTCGCCGGCGCGCACATCGGAATCGAGCCATCTGCCCTTCTGAATGTCATTTTGTTCACCGCAGCCACCTCAAAACCTTCTTGCCCTTCTTTGATCTTAAGGAGTTGGTTGGGCTGTACATTTTTAACCACCTGAGTGATGCCGCTCGTAGGCCAGGTGATGCTGATTTCGTCAATTAAGGTCGCTTGGCCGATCCCGATTTCGCGGCGCAAAGGTGAGGAGCCGAAGCTACCGCCGGAGTTGAGTTCGCGGTACACCATGCGCTGTTTGCCATTTTCGCGGAATTTGACCGTGAGTTTTGCGCCAATGGAAGCGTGGTTGGACTTAGTGCCTTCCAATTTCAGGTAAATCCAGTTGTTATTGTTTTGCCCCGGGTTCATGTAGAGTGCGTTCGGGTAAATGTCGCCCCGGTATGCCCCCCCCATTTCGATGTGGATATCCTGGTCGCCGTCGTTATCAATATCGGCGATGGAAACACCGTGGCCTTTTTGCAGGTTGCCGGTCCGGGAGGAAGAAGTGGCATCTGCAAATTTTTTGCCACCGAGGTTCATAAACAGTTTATTCGGAATTATAGACTGAAAATTAGGGTTGCCAGTGCCCAGGTACATATCTAAAAATCCATCATTATTGAAGTCGCCAAAATTGCCAGACATCGCAAAGGTTGTTTTGTTGATGCCCATGCTGGGTGTCACATTGGTAAAGGTTCCATTGCGATTGTTGTGGTATATGTACGGTTTTCCAGCACCATCTCTTGATGGCTTAAGCCCTTCTTTTGCAGCATAATAAGAAAGCGTCTGCTCGAATTCATAGTTGCAAACAAAAACATCCAGCCAGCCGTCGTTGTCGTAGTCAAAGAAAAAACTGGCGAAACTGCGGTACGATTCTTTACCGAAACCAGCTTTTTCAGTAGCATTTTCAAACATCAGCTTGCCCCCTTGCACCCCTTTGTTGCGTAATAGTACTTTTTCCCCGTTCAGGGTTGAGAGGAAAAGGTCGGGCCAACCGTCGTTGTCGTAGTCTCCGGCACCCACCCCTTTAACAAACATTTTGACATCCACGCCACACTCGGCAGCAATGTTTTTGAAGGTTCCGTTTCCGTTATTGAGGTACAGTTCGCAAGCAAAGGCCTTGTCGCCTGGCACGGATTCATTCCCTACAAAAACATCAATCCATCCATCGTTATTGAAGTCGTTCCACGCGGCCACCTGCGTGGGGCACAACGACAAGAGACCGGTTTCGATGGTGACATCCGTGAAGCTGCCGTTGCCGTTGTTGCGCAGCAAGGAATTGGGTTGCTCGCCAAAAGGCCCACCTATGCCCTGCCAGGCACCGCGCAGCACCCAGATGTCTAAAAACCCGTCGTTGTTGTAGTCCGTTTGTTGGATGTTGAGGCCTCCTTTAAATACGCTGAGTCCAGATTGAACCGAGCGATCTGTGAAAGTTCCGTCGCCATTATTTTTGTAATAACGCATGGCTTCCGTGCCTATATCCCAGGCAGAAATCACCAAATCCAGATAGCCATCATTGTCAAAATCTTCCACGATGCTGCCGCCAGCGCGGTCGTTCGTCATAATCTTCAGGTCGGTGGCTATGTCCACAAAAGGGTTCATGGGATAGTCCGGGGCATTCAAGTCGGGGATGAGCCATTGCTTTGGCACTTTCTGCGGGTACTCGCCGAGCGTCATGTAGCAGATGTTCAGCAGCCAGACAGCATCCAGGTAATTTTTATCGTCGGGAGCCTCTTTTAGGAATGTCTCAAACATTACTATAGCCTTGCGAGAACCAGTTTTGTCTTGATGGATACCGGAAGCTTGCAACGGCATAATGCAGGCATCGGCCGTATGGCCTGACACGCAGTTGTTGCGTTCGCCCAAACGGAGATATGCCGTTCCAAGCCAATACAGGGTGAGTGCACGGGCTTTGGGGTTTTGACCTACCACTTTCAACACTTGTTCCAAATGTGCGATCGCACCCGCTTCGTCCCCATATTCTAATAAAACAATGCTCTTCTTCAATATCAGGGTGATCTTTTCGCCGGGGTTTTTACCACAGTTGCCAAGGAGTCGTAGAGTGCCAATTTGGCTTCGGCAGCATACCTATTTCTCGGAGTGTTTATTTTTTTTGCTATCTCTGCTACCATCTGGATCATTTTCTGCTGCCCGTCTCCTTGTTCTGCATCCCCCTCGGAATTTCCAGCCCCCCCCTTGCAGGCTGAAAAGCCGAAAAAACAGATCGCGACTGCGATTGAAAAAAGGATGGAAATTTTGGCGCCCGGATTTTGATGGAAGAGATCCATAGGAATTAAGTAGAAATTATTGTGTTGAGCAGGGGTGAAGCGGTTACCCCTTTGTCAAAGCCCTAAAAGCTGACATAAGACGTTGAATATCAAAATATTTGGAGGGGGTAAAATATGGCCGCAAAACTAGTTGCTTTTCTTTAAAAAGAAAGCAAAAATCCATCTCCGCTAGCGTCCCACCCGGGTAATCGGACACTGTTTTTTCGACCTTCAACATTACCGATTAAGCCGATTACTTCGCCGGCGCACACATTGGAATAGAGCCATCTGCCTTTCTGAACGTCATTTTCTTCAATCCAGCCACCTCAAAACCCTCTTGCCCTTCTTTGATATTGATGAGCTGGTTGGGCTGCACATTTTTCAACACTTGCGTGATGCCGCTGGCAGGCCAGTTGATTGTGATTTCATCAATCACGGTCGCTTGGCCGATGCCGATTTCTCGGCGGAAGGGTGAAGAGCCAAAGCTGCCCCCTGAATTGAGCTCGCGGTACACCATGCGCTGCTTGCCGTTTTCGCGAAATTTGAGGGTGATTTTTGCGCCGATGGCGGCACGGTTGGATTTTGTGCCTTCCAATTTGAGGTAAATCCAATTGTTGTCGTTTTGTCCGGGATTAACATAGAGGGAGTTGGGGAATGCGTCGCCCTGAAATGCCCCGCCCAAATCTACGTGGATATCCTGGTCGCCGTCATTGTCAAGGTCTGCGAATGATACGCCGTGCCCTTTTTGCAGGTTGCCCGTCCGCGAAGAATTTGTTGCATCTACAAATTTCTTGCCTTCGAGGTTTACGAACAATTTGTTTGGTACTAGGGACTGGTAACTTGGGTTGCCAGTAGCCAAGTACATATCCAGCCAGCCATCGTTGTTGATGTCGCCAAAGTTGGATCCCATAGAGAATACAATTTTGTGGAGACCCAGACGCTCGGTCACATCGCTGAAGGTTCCGTTGCGGTTGTTACGGTAAATGAAGGCTTTGCCGGCTTTGTCGTTGGAAGGGTGCAGGGCTTCTTTGGCGGCGTAATAAGAAAGCGGTCTGTCGAAATCATAGTTGCAGACAAAAATGTCAAGCCAACCGTCATTGTCATAATCAAAAAACCAGCTGGGGAAACTGTCGTAAAACGCCTTGTCAAATCCTGCTTTTTCAGTGGCATCAACGAAATCCACTTTGCCGTCTACGAGTCCATTATTGCGGAGTAATAATTTCCGGCCGTTCAGGGTGGAAATAAAAAGGTCAGGCCAGCCGTCGTTGTCGTAATCGCCCGAACCAACGCTTTTGACAAAGAGCTCTATATTGATCCCCCAGTCCTTTGCTACGTTTCTGAACGTGCCGTTTTTATTATTGATGAAAAATTCGCAGGCGTACGCTTTACTGTTCGGAACGGATTCATTCCCAATGAAAACGTCGAGCCAGCCGTCATTGTTGAAATCGTTCCATGTGGCTGTTTGGGTAGGGCAAAAGGACAGCAGCCCGGCCTCAATGGTTACATCGGTAAAGGTGCCGTTGCCATTGTTACGCAGCAGCGAGTTGGGTTGTTCACCAGCTGGCCCGGCTTGACCCTGCCATGCGCCACGAAGCACAAAAATGTCCAGATAACCGTCGTTGTTGTAATCAGTTTGCTGGATGTTGAGACCGCCCGTATATGCCTTCAGCCCGGATTGTGCCGACAGGTCCGTGAAGGTGCCATCACCATTGTTCTTGAAATAACTCATAGGATCCTCTAGATCCCAGGCCGAAGTCACGAGGTCCAGATATCCATCGTTGTCAAAATCTTCCACGATGCTCCCGCCCGCGCGGTTGTTTACCATGATTTTCAGATCAGTTGCCATATCCAAAAATGGTTTAACCGGATAGTCTGGAGCATCCAGATTGGGTATAAGCCACTTTTTAGGCACTTTGTGCGGGTATTCCCCAAGAGTCATGTAGTTGATGTTGAGTAACCACAGTGCGTCGTAGTTTTCCGGCTCTGCTGTTAATAGCAATTCAAACTTCTTCACGGCTTTGTTTGCAGCAGATTTGTCAGTGTGTATGCCTTTGCCTTGAATGGGCATAATGCAGGCATCTTCGTTGTGCCCCATCACGCAGTTGTTTCGTTCAGCGAGCCGCATATAGGCCACACCCAACTGTTGCAACAAAATGCTACGACCTTCTTTGTGATGCTCCAGCACGGGGCTAAGTTGCTCAAAATTAGAAACGGCCTGCTCCTCATCGCCAAATTCCAATAGTTGCAACGCTTTGTTCAATGTTAAGGGGATTCTCCTATTAATGTCATTTGTAGCAGCTAAATCGGCCTCTGTTTTGGCCAATTTGGCTTTCGATGCATAAAAATTTTTAGGCGTATTCCCTTTTTTATGAACATCGGCAAGTATCTCCAACATTGACTGTTTTTGCCCAAAGAGTTGTTGAGTGGTCAGACCAGCCTTACCGGAAGATTCTGTGCAAGAGAACCTAAGGCAGGTTAATAAAATGGCAGCACAGGCAAACAAGGTTGTCGATTTATTAGGCATGAAGTGAAGGATTCTGGACATGACAGATTAAGAATTAGTATGAAAAATTGGGTGTATGAAAGTGCGTAGTCACCGCTATGGAGTTACACAAGTGACATAGTAATTTCACCCAATGTCAAACCCATAAAGGTGACATAAGGTATTGAATACCAGAATCTTGTGAGGATCACTATACAGCTGCAAAACTGGCGGCATTTATTTAAAGGGAGGGCGAAAACAGTATTAGTAAATCCTTAGAATTATTCTAGGTTGTCCTAACGCACTGCAATATTCTGTCGCCAAAGGGTATTCGCCTGACCGTTTATTCCCGCTACCTTCGCGGTTTCACCCGCCATAGCCGCAGGCGAAGGCGAGTCCGCACGCTTCACCCGCCAAAGGCGAAGGCAAGCAAACGCCCTACCAACCCTCACCATCAAAAATTTTATGGACGCGAACAGCCGCATCTACGTAGACTCCGAAATCGGAAAACTCAAAAAAGTAATCGTACACCGCCCCGACGAGGGCATCGCACGCATCACCCCCAAACGCGCCGAAGAACTCCTTTTCGACGATATCGTACACCTGCCAAACATGCAGGAAGAGCACGACATCTTTGTGAACGTGCTCCGCGCTTTTATCGGAAAAGAAAACGTGCTGGAAGTGGGCGACCTCTTGACCGAGAGCTGTCGCAATGAAGAAAGCCGCTACGAGATCATCAACAAAATCGTTGATTTTGAGGAACTTCCGTACTCATTCATCCCACGACTCGCCAGCCTTTCGCCCGAGCAATTGGCCGACACGCTCATTACTGGCTACCTCGAACCGGAAGACCGCATTCTCTTCGACCCGATCCCCAACCTAATCTTTACCCGCGACCTGGCGGTGACCGTGAAAGAACACGTCATCATCACAAAAGCCGCCAAAGAAGCCCGCTTCCGCGAAAATTTCCTCACCCGGCTCATCTTCTCCAGTCACCCCGTGTTCCGCCGACTAAAAGCCGATGGCAAAACCATCAACCTCAACCGGGTGGACAAATTTCCGCCCAACAAACGCGGCGAAACCATCAGCATCGAAGGGGGCGACGTGATGATGTTCCACAAGGATTACCTGCTCATTGGCAACTCCGAGCGCACCAACAACTACGCTTTCGAGATGCTCAAAACCTACCTTTTTGAAAAGGGCATCATCAAAAACATCGTACAGGTGAACATCCCCGCCGAGCGCACCTACATGCACATTGACACGATATTCACGCAGATCAACCACAACCACGTGGTCGGTTTCAAACCCATCGTGCAAGATGGCCTGGGTTCTTATGTGGACGTTCACCGTCACACGGGCGAGGAATTGGAATATCCCAGCATCGTGGATTTCCTGAAAGCAGAGGTGAACCCAAAGATGGAATTCATCTGGGCCGGACGTGGCGAAACGCCATACCAGGAGCGCGAACAATGGACCGACGGCTGCAACCTCGTGGCGCTCAAGCCGGGTGTCGCCGTCACCTACGACCGCAATCCGGTGACAGAGAAGGCCTTCAAGGAATTCGGCTACAAAGTGGTGGGTGCGGAAAAAATGATCCGCGACATTGAAAACGGGAAAGTGGATCCCGAAAAAGTGGAGAACACGATTATTACCATTCCTTCCAATGAACTCTCGAGGGCAAGAGGCGGAAGCCATTGTATGACTTGCCCGATAGAAAGGGAGGAGGTTTAATGAAGTGATGACCCTCCTTCGCTGACGGCGGGCAAAAGCGATGGAGTGATGAAGTGATTTGATCAGTTCGAGTCGCTTCATCACTCTATCACCCAATCACTTTATCACTCCATCGCCTCATCACTTCATGTATTTCCACGAAACACAAATCCGCGTCCGCTACGGCGAAACCGACCAGATGGGCTACCTCTACTACGGCCATTATGCCCAATATTACGAGGTGGGCCGCGTGGAGACGATCCGTTCTTTGGGCTTGACCTACAAGGAATTGGAAGATGTGTACGGAATCTGGCTACCCGTGGTTAGCCTCGAAATGCGTTTTGTGCGCCCGGCTTATTACGATG
The DNA here is from genome assembly GCA_016708875.1 of Lewinellaceae bacterium. GTDB lineage: Bacteria > Bacteroidota > Bacteroidia > Chitinophagales > Saprospiraceae > M3007. The sequence continues at coordinate 60,570 of JADJFA010000021.1, read as the reverse complement.
ACTTGCTGACCGTCCGCACCGAGATTCGGGAATTGCCGGACGAGTACATCACCTTTCATGTGGAGATTTTCAACGAGCAGAAAAAACTCGTGAACGCAGGCCGGGTTCGGCTGTGCTTTTTTGATTCAAAAACGAAAAAGGTGGTGTCCGCGCCGGAGTACTTGATGGAGAAACTACAGTTGCATTTTTAGTTACAAGTATAAAGTTTCAAGTAAAAAGTTTCAAGCGGCCAACAACCAATATTAAGCAGATGTGCCACTTGAAACTTTTTACTTGAAACTTGAAACTACTTAGCCCAAAGATTGTACTTCAAAATACAATAAATAGCCCGAAAACCATCTTTTGCGCCGATTTTCTTCCCCTCGGCGTAAGTGCGTCCATAATAGGAAATACCCACTTCGTAAATACGCACGCCCGGCACCCGACTGATTTTTGCCGTCACCTCTGGCTCAAAACCAAAGCGTTTTTCACGCAGCGGAAGGCTTTTGAGCATATCCGAACGGAACATTTTGTAGCAGGTTTCCATGTCCGTCAGGTTCAGGTTGGTGAACATGTTGGAAAGATTGGTCAGAAACTTGTTGCCGATGCTGTGCCAGTAAAAAAGGATGCGGTGCGGTCTTCCGCCCATAAAACGCGAACCAAATACCACATCCGCGAAGCCATCTAAAATAGGCCGGAGGAGGATATTGTATTCATTCGGGTCGTATTCCAAATCAGCATCCTGGATGATAATATATTCACCCGAAGCGTGCTGGATGCCTGTGTGGAGTGCTGCGCCCTTGCCCTGGTTTACCTCGTGCTTTAGGTAACGGATATTCAGTTCGGGGTTCGCCTCCATGTAACGGCGGATGGCTCCTTCGGTGTCGTCGCGGGAGCAATCGTTGGTGATAATGAGTTCTTTTTGGAAGCCCCCGATGAGTTCCACCGCCTTCACTTTGTCCAAAATGCGGTGAATGGTGCGCTCTTCGTTGTAAGCGGGAATTACTATAGAGAGTATTTGGCTCATAATTTGCAGTAGTTCGGGCGGCGAAGGTAAGCAGGCTAATGGGAGGAGCATGGGCAACTTTTAAAAAGTTCTTCATTTCGGTTTACGCTTCAACCTCATTCGAGCATTAAATGGCGTTCTGATAACTTTTGGCTGATTTGCGTCATTTCGAAATTTTAACTAAAAATACTTTCGAAAAGAAAAACTTTTTGTTCAATAATCCCGTTAGTGACCTCGTAATCAATTGTTTAAAGCTACTCCGATTTTCACACAAAAACTATTCTATCATGGCCACTCCCCGCATCAACAAGTTCCGCCGCATCTGGCGCAAATCTCCGCGTTTGGCCGTTGCTTACCTCCGCAGAAAAGCCACCCGCCAAGCAAAACGTATCCTGCTACCTAAAGACGATTGGAATATCAACTGGCTGGGCGAAGAAATGAGGCCTTTTAATAGCCTTCGTGGTTTAAATTAGATATTAGCCTGCCTGCCGGTAGGCAGGGATATTGGGATATCCTAAAAATTATCAAGCGGCGCAAACGACTTTCAGCAAGTTGTTTGCGCCGCTTTTTTATTCCTGAATATCTTTGCGCATTTACCCGCCGAAGCCTTCCCGCCTGCCGAGCCTTGGCGGACAGGGGCGTAGGCGGGCGCTCTTAGGACTCTCACTCTCTCACGTCTCTCACACACCTTGGGAATCAAAGCATTCGCCCCGGCAACAGTGGGCAATATCGGCATCGGATTCGACACCTTGGGCCTTGCACTCGAAAAGCCCGGCGACGAGGTCATTGCCCGCAAAAGCGACACACCCGGACTGCGCATCACGAAAATAACGGGCGCAGGTGGCAAACTACCTTATGAGCCGGAGCTCAACACGGCAGGTATGGCCGTGCTCCGTTTGCTCCAACACCTCGGTGAAACGGAGCGCGGCATCGAACTCGAAATCCACAAAAAAATGCCCATCAATAGCGGGCTTGGCAGTAGTGCGGCCAGTGCGGCAGCTGCTACCTTGGCCGTAAGCGAATTGTTGCGTACCGGGCTTAGCAAGCGCGAGCTGCTACCCTTTGCCTGGGCCGGTGAACAGGTGGCTTCCGGAGGCATACAAGCAGACAATATAGCCCCTTCACTCCTCGGCGGAATCGTGCTGGTGCGCGACAATGCCAGCCTCGACGTGCATCGGCTGCATGTGCCACGGGGGTTATATGTTGTGGTTGTGCACCCCAAATTGGAATTGTTGACCCGCGATGCCCGCCTTATGTTGAATCCCGAAGTGCCCATGGAAAAACATGTGCGACAAAGTGCCAACTTAGCGGCTTTTGTTGTGGGACTTTTCAACGGCGACCTGGGGCTTGTAGGTCGAAGCCTTCGCGATGAAATTATTGAACCTCAACGCGCTGTGCTCATCCCCGGATTTTATGATGTGCAGGAAGCTGCCATGCGCGAAGGGGCTTTGGGATGCAGTATTTCTGGAGCAGGGCCTTCCGTTTTTGCGCTCTGCGCCAACAGTTTGGTGGCCGAGAATGCGAGCGCGGCCATGCAGAAGGCATTTGCCAAGCATGGTTTAGAGAGCCAGATATACCTTTCGTTGGTGAACCAGGAGGGAGCGGTGATTTGCTGAGGAATTCCTTCAAAAAAACCAAACGGCACAAGGACTTTTCCTTGCGCCGTTGGCATTCTTCCTACCGTAAAAATTAGTTAAACGAAGCGACTTTGAGGGCGTATTTTCTGTTGTCTGCCCCATTATTCCGCTTGTTGAATTGTTCTTTATGTCCTTAGACGGTACAAATGTCATGTTTGAGCACCAAACATCACTCATATTTGATAAATAATTTGAAGATTTAGCAAACGGCTGACGATTGTGGTTTCTTACCTTGCCGACAAATAGACGAAACCACCCTTATGACGATACGATTTTGGGCCCTTTTAATTTTTTTCCCGCTTTTTGCCAATTGCCAGCCAGCCCCCAACCTTTTCAACCTCGTCCCTTTGCCTCAAAGCGTGGAGGCTCGTAAAGGGTTTTTTACACTGAAAAAAGACACCCGGATCTATACGCCTGAGGGCGAGGCCGAGTGGCAACTGCCCGCCCAGTACTTTATGGCGATGACCGCCACCAGCACTGGTTATCGGCTCACAAGCCAACCGCTAAAAAAATTCAAGGAACCAAAGGGCAATTCCATCTATTTCCTGCCAGATCCAAGCATTGTATCTGATGAGGGTTATATTTTAGAAGTCAAAACCAACGCGGTAATTATTCGCGCAAAGACGGCCGCTGGTGCTTTTTATGCGGTGCAAACACTCCGGCAACTGATGCCTCCAGAATTCGGCGGTACACACAGCTATGGCAGTGTAAAATGGGTAGCCCCGAGCTGCCTCATTCAGGACGCTCCGCGATTTGCCTACCGCGGGATGCACCTGGACGTTGGTCGCCACTTTTTCCAGCCAGTTTTTGTCAAAAAATACATTGACATGCTGGCGATGCACAAGTTCAATACCTTCCACTGGCACTTGACCGAAGATCAAGGCTGGCGCATCGAGATCAAGAAATATCCTGAATTACAGCGCACCGCCTCCTGCCGAAAGGAAACATTGGTGGGCCATTACAACGATATGCCGCACCAGTTCGACGGCAAAAAATACTGCGGTTTTTATACCCAGCGGGAAATCAAAGACATCGTGGAATACGCCAAAAAGCGTTTCATCACCATCATTCCTGAAATTGAAATGCCGGGCCACTCGATGGCTGCACTTTCTGCCTATCCTGATCTTGGATGCACGGGAGGACCCTACGAGGCCGCTACAAAATGGGGCGTTTTCGACGATGTTTTTTGTGCAGGAAATGACCAAACCTTCGCTTTTCTTGATGATGTGTTGGCGGAAGTATGTGAGTTGTTCCCAGCAGCTATATCCACATCGGGGTGATGAATGTCCCAAAACGCGCTGGGAAGCCTGTCCAAAATGCCAAAAACGCATGAAGGACAAAAAATTGAAAGACACCCACGAACTCCAGAGTTATTTCATTCGACGTATAGAAAAAACACTCGCGCTCCACAACCGAAAAATTATCGGCTGGGATGAGATATTAGAAGGAGGACTGGCGCCCACAGCTACTGTGATGAGTTGGCGCGGCACTCAAGGCGGCATTGCAGCGGCCCGGGCTGGGCACGATGCCATCATGTCGCCCGGTACACACTGTTATTTTGATCATTACCAAAGCGACCCGGCCTCTGAGCCAACAGCCATTGGGGGACTCACCACGCTCGAAAAAGCATACAGTTACGAGCCTATACCAGAAGAACTTTCGCCCGAAGAAGCCAAACATATCCTTGGTGCTCAAGGCAATGTGTGGACGGAATACATGCCCAAATCTGAACAGGTAGAATACATGGCTTTCCCACGTGCCTGTGCGCTGGCAGAAGCGGTGTGGTCGCCCAAATCAAAGCGCAACTGGACCGATTTTGTGCGGCGCATTCAACCGCACATGAATCGGCTCGACGCATCAAGCCTCAAGTTCTCCAAGAGTTTTTATGACGTAACCGCCTCGTTTTCAAACAATAAGGTAACACTTAAAGTCAACGACCCGGCACTCGAAATCCGCTACACTTCAGACGGCAAACCACCTTCGCCCAATGCGCCCAAATACGTCTCGCCGATTCCAATTACGAAAACCACGACTTTGAGGGCAGCTGTTTTTAACAAAACAAAACCTTTGGGGAAGGCGATGTCTGTGCAATACACGATCCACAAGGCCATCGGCAAATCTTATGTCATGCCCCGAAAACCCGAGCAATACACCGGCGGCGACGAGTTCGGGTTGACCAATGGCGTGACGGGCGGCATTAAAACCTGGAACCATTGGGTGGGCCTCGTAAACCACGATATTGACCCGGTAATTGATTTTGGACAAGCCACGGCATTTGGCAAAGTTTCGTTCAATTTCGTGAACGCCAAAGCATCCTGGATTTGGCCTCCAAAAGGCGCAGAAGTGTACATTTCGGACGACGGCATTAACTTTAAACTCCTGATTTCCAAAACAATAGATGCCGAAGCGCTCATTGGCGCAACGGTGGAAAACGTGGTCCTCGAAACACCCAATGCCAAAGGGCGCTACCTCAAATTCGTGGCAAAAACCTACGGAGTCATCCCAAAAGACGAGCCTGGCGCAAGCAACGGAGCCTGGCTTTTTGTGGATGAGGTGGTGGTAGAGTAAATGGAATTAAACCGCAAAATGTAAAACAGGAGAACCGCAAATTAAAACCAAAGGCCCGATTGTCAGAACTTGGTCAGATGGACTTCCCTTGTTTTAATTTTGCGGTTCTCCTGTTTACCCCCCCCCACCGGCCTGGTTTTGCGGTTTTACATTTAATAAAATGGACACACTCGAACAACCCTCTCCCCCGTCAAGAACAACCCGCGCACCATCAATGCCTGGGCGTTTTTCGACTGGGCCAACTCAGCCTATGCGCTCGTTATTACGGTCGCCATTTTTCCGGCGTACTTCCTAGCCATGACGGGCGACGGAATCAAAGAAACCATTGATTACGTGCAGGTTGCGGGTATTCGAATGACGAATTCTTCATTGTTTGCTTATTCCATTTCGCTGGCCTATTTGATCATTGCAGCCATTTCGCCCATCCTCTCTGGCATTGCAGACTATGGAGGGAAACGGATAGCATTCTTGCGTTTTTTTTCGCTTATGGGCGCCCTGGCGTGTATGTCCATGTGGTTTTTTACAGACATGAATACGCTTTGGGTAGGGGTTACGGGCTTTATCCTGGCCACCATTGGTTTTGCAGGCGGCATCGTTTTTTACAATTCTTTTCTGCCTATTATCGCCACCGAAGACCGTTATGACGATGTGAGTGCTAAGGGTTTTAGTTATGGCTTTATTGGTAGCGTTATTTTGCTGCTGATCAATTTGGTGGTTATCAGCAATTACAAATGGTTCGGCTTTGAAGCGAAAGGGCTTGCCGTACCAACTGCCTTTGTCATGGTTGGCCTATGGTGGATAGGTTTTTCTCAAATCCCTTTTCGCCGTCTGCCGCAAGACTCGCGTGAAAAAACCCGTGGAAACCTGCTCGGAAAGGGTTATCAAGAACTCCGAAAAGCATGGCGCAACCTCAAAAAGAACCCCAATGCCCTGCGTTTTCTCTCCGCGTTTTTTTGCTACAATGCTGGTGTTCAGGCGGTCCTTTTTCTCGCCTCCACCTTTGCGGATGTAGTGCTGGGTTTTGACGCCCAAAAACTTATCTACTTGGTACTTATCCTTCAAATCGTGGCCATTGGTGGCGCTTGGGCTTCGGCAAAACTCTCTGGCAAAAAAGGCAACAAATTCTCCATCATGGTCATGCTCGTCATTTGGACAGTAGTGTGTATCACGGGGTATTATGTGCAAACCGGCCTCGATTTTTACCTCTTGGCCGCCGGAGTCGGGGTGGTAATGGGCGGAATACAATCGCTATCCAGAGCAACCTACGCCAAACTTCTCCCAGAAGACACGCCCGACACGGCTTCCTACTTCAGTTTTTATGATGTGATGGACAAAATTTCCACGGTGGTGGGTACTTTCACTTTCGGCTTTGTCCAGCAAATCACGGGCGATATGCGAGACAGCGTGCGGGCCTTGGCAGTGTTTTTTGTGATTAGTTTGATTATTTTCTCTGTTGTGAAAATTAGGCGAATGGCTGTTGAAGGATGATGAATGAACTATGATGTATGAACTTCTCCCGTCTCTTCGAAATCCTTGAATATCAGCAAATTCGCTACCCCCAAAAGGTGGCGGCAGCGGGTCGTGTGGACGGTTCCTGGAAAACCTGGACTACTGCCGAACTCCTTGCTGAAAGAGACCAGCTTAGCGCAGGGCTGCTCCACATTGGTCTGCACCCAGGCGATTGTGTGGGCATTCTGGCGCACTGCGGCAGCCCTGAATGGATCATTGCTGATATGGCTATGTTGCAGGTCGGCATTGTCCCGGTGCCCATTCATGCCACGGCTCGCTTGGACGAAATTGCGCACATAGCCAAAGATGCGAAACTGCGAGCGTGTTTTGTTAGCAATGAAGAAATGTTGGAAAGGATTGAATCTGCCGGGGTGAAGGTGGAGTTTGTTTTTTCTTTTGAATCCCGGAACAGCCTGTTGTCCCGGAACGCTGTTCCGGGAGTCCCGGAACAGCGTTCCGGGATACATTACTGGAACGATCTCGTCTGTTTACCCGACGAACACCTGGCCGGCAAAATCCAATACTACCGCGATGGCATTCAGGAAGACGCGCTCGCTACCCTGCTTTACACCTCGGGTACCACCGGCCTTCCCAAAGGCGTGATGCTCAGCCACCGCAACATCGTCAGCAACGTCAAGTCTGTGCTCGCCATCGTCCCTGTTGGCCCCGACACAGCCGCAGTGAGTTTCCTGCCGATGAGCCACATTTTGGAGCGAATGGTATGCTTCACCTACCAGGCCGCTGGCACACCCATCTGGTTTGCAGACAGTATGGAACGCTTGCCCAAAACCCTGCAAGAAGTACGCCCCCACTTTATCACCGCAGTGCCCCGGGTGCTCGAACGCATGCACGAACGGCTCCTGGATGAGCGCAACAGAAGTGGACGCCTTAAAAAGAAAATCCTCGATTGGGCCATTGCACTCGGCGAGCGATTCCCTTACGCGGGTGGTCTGGCCATGCCTTTTGATTACCGCCTGAAACGTTGGTTGGCTGACTTGCTCGTTTTCAGGCATTGGCGCAAGCGAATGGGTGGTCGTATTCGGTATATCGCAGTGGGGGCAGCGGCTATGCAACCGAGACTTGGCAGGCTTTTTTCAGCGGCGCGGATTGATGTGCGCGAAGGATATGGGCTTACGGAAACAAGTCCGGTCATTGCGTTTAATCGCTTCGAGCCGGGCGGGGTGCATTTTGGCACGGTGGGCATTCCCGCGCCTGGTGTGGAAGTACGCATTGCAGAGGAACGAGACGAGGAAGGCAATGGCGAGGTGGAGGTACGCGGTCCAAACGTAACAAGTGGTTACCTGCATTTACCGGAAGAATCCGCTGAGCGATACACGCCTGATGGATGGTTTCGGACTGGGGATTTGGGGAGGTTCGAGTACAAGCGTTTTTTGAAAATAACGGGTCGGAAAAGTGAGGTTTTCAAAACGACCACAGGCAAATTTGTCGCCCCGGCTTTTGTCGAACAACAGTTGGTAGGCTCACCCTATATCAGCCAGGCCCTGGCGCTAGGACTAAACCGCGCTTTTGTGGGTGCTCTGATTGTTCCTGATTTTCAACAATTGGAAGCCTGGTGCAAGGAAAACAAGGTACACTGGACCTCTCCACAATTCATGGTCTTGAACCCAAAAGTGGAAAAGTTTTTCCGTCAGGAAATAGAAAAAATAAATGAAGACCGGCTCGGCACGATTGAAAAAGTCCGGGCTTTCCACCTGCTTTTCGAGTCTTGGACGCCAGAGAACGGATTACTTACTCCGACCTTGAAAGTTCGGCGTGAAGTAGTGATGAAACAATATGCCGGGGAGATTGAAAAAATGTTTCAGTGAGTAACAAGTGGAAAGTTTCAAGTAAAAAGTAACAAGTTTCAAGTAGAAAGTTAAAAGAATGCCAAGCCCTGGCTAAACTTTTAACTTTCTACTTGAAACTTGTTACTTGTTACCGCACCATACTCAAAAACGCTCCGCCCAGCCAATGGGAATCCGCCTTAATGATTGTATCGAGCGTCTGATTTGCCTTGTGTGAGAACTTGCGGATATCACGCACCACCGTACAAAAGTGCTCCGAATTTGGACAATTTTCCTCCACGGCGGCCAATTCGTCCAGCACCCGAAGTACGGGTTCCAGTTCACGTTTTTTTCGGTTGATGATAATTTGGCGGATCACTTTCCAAAGGTCCTTTTCAGCAAAGTAAAGCTCCTTGCGTTTGCCGGACGGGGTCTGTTTGAATACCAATTCCCCCCGCGCAAGGCAAAAACTACAACCCCCCAAACCCCTTCAAACCACATACCCTACCTTTGCCTTTCGATGCGCTATTTTCTAACCCTTTCTTATCGCGGCACACGGTACGCTGGCTGGCAGGTACAGCCCAATGCGCCTTCGGTGCAAGCCACTTTGGAAGCGGCCTTGAGTACCATTTTGCGCTGTAAAATAGAGATTACAGGTTGTGGGCGTACAGATGCGGGTGTACATGCCAGGTATTATGTGGCGCATTTTGACAGCGAAGCAATCCTGCCACCCACGTTTCTAAATGGCCTCAACAGTCTCTTACCGAATGACATAGCCGTGCATGAAATCAGGCCTGTCTCACCCGAAGCCCATGCCCGTTTTGATGCTTACGAGCGTAGTTATGAATACGTTGTGTCGCTGCGCAAAGACCCGTTTTCCACTGAAACGGCCTGGCATTACCCGCTTTACAAGCGCCTTGATTTTGACAAAATGCAGGAAGTCGCAGCCCTGTTGACGAATTATTCGGCTTTTTTCCCTTTTTGTAAAACCGACAGTGGCTTGGAACATTACGCTTGTGAAATGAAAACCGCTTTTTGGCAACAACGCCCGGAGCAACATCAGTGGATTTTCCACATTACGGCCAACCGTTTTTTGCGGGGAATGGTGCGGTTGATTGTGGGAGCGTGTGTACAGGTGGGCAGAGGGCAGTTGCATGTGGAAGATGTAAAAAAGGCTTTGGACGAACAAAAACCTTTGAAAAAGAGTCTGAGTGTGCCACCAGAAGGTTTGTTTTTGACTGATGTGAAGTATCCATTCTAAATGCTAGAGGCTTGGGACTAAATTTGCCAAAAAATCGTTAATTTTGCACAAACTTCAATAGCTATGACTGTTTCCGAAGCTTTTGGCGATGTGGCCGAAATCCTTGCCCGACTCAACCCTACTCAAGTTCTCAAGCTCCACGCTCCTTCTGCCATGGCCGAACGGGTGGAAGAGCTGGTGGATAAAAAGAAAGAAGGGGACATCAGTTGGGAGGAATCCATTGAATTGGAGCGGTATTTGGCACTTGATCTTTTGATTGGCTTGGCTAAAGTCCGTGCCCGCCGACTTGTTGAAGCATGAGTCGTCGCCTACCAGATTCTGTCAGACAATTTGTAGCCGAACGTGCAGCTCACCGTTGCGAATATTGTCGCGTTCATCAGGAATATCTTTTCCTCCCTTTTCAAATTGACCACATTGCAAGTTTGAAGCATGGTGGTGGAGATGAGCCAGAGAATCTTGCATACGCTTGCCCGCATTGTAACCAATTTAAAGGCACTGACCTAAGTACTTTTTTGGAATCCTACCAAGATATTGTTGCCCTTTTCAACCCACGTATTCACATTTGGGTAGAACATTTTTTGGTAGATCATGGAGAAATTTTGCCAAAATCAAGAATTGGTGAAGCAACTATAAAAACACTTCATCTTAACGATCCAGAAAGGCTCATCCACCGGAGATTGCTTATGGAAGACGGCCTCTATCCATGAATCGCCGTTTTCCTAACTTTGCCCCATGACCTTCTCTTCCAAACTCATCGAAAAAGCCGTCGAAGCATTCGCTTCCCTTCCCGGGATCGGGCGAAAAACGGCCTTGCGGCTTGTGTTGCACATGCTTAAGCAAGACAAGGCGGCCACAGATCAATTTGCCGGAGCCCTAACAGCCATGCGCGAGGGTATTCGAGAATGCCGCCAGTGCCACAACCTTTCTGACGACGAATTGTGCCAAATCTGCACCGACCCACGCCGCGACCGCACGCTGGTTTGTGTAGTAGAAAATATTCGCGACCTCATGGCGATTGAAGACACGAGCCAGTTTCGGGGTCTGTATCACGTGTTGGGTGGCATCATCTCACCCATCGAAGGAGTTGGTCCCTCTGATCTGAATATTGAATCGTTAGAAATACGGGCAAAGCAAGGCGAAATACGAGAGGCCATTATGGCCATCAGCCCGACTATTGAGGGTGAAACGACCATTTTTTACATTTCTAAAAAACTCCAGCCCTTGGGGGTTCAGGTAAGTGCCATAGCACGGGGGGTCTCCTTTGGTGGGGATTTGGAATATGCCGACGAACTCACTTTGGGGCGCAGTATCGTGACGCGAACGCCTTATGCTGGACGATAGACTTTGGGACATTGGACGTTAGATTGTTGGGCCTTAGACATTAGATTGCTTCGTTTTCCATCTGCAAATTGTACTTTTGCCCGCCGATTTTTCCTACAGCCGATTTTTCGACTTTGAACAGGATGTATGTTATGTGAAGCAAATTACTGCGCTTCCATTCCAAACTTAACAATGTCCAATGTCCAAAGTCCTATAGTCCAACTTCCTTAATATGAAGCAATCCACCATTCAAAACCCTGTCTCGGTTAGCGGCGTGGGCCTGCACACAGGCCGAAACGTCACTTTGACTTTTAAACCTGCCGATGCCAACCATGGCTTCCGCTTCCAACGTATTGATCTGCCAGAGCAACCCATCATTCCAGCGGATGTGAAACTCGTTTACTCCACTAACCGAGGCACAACGCTCAAAAGTGGCGAAGCGCAAGTTTCCACGGTCGAACACGTACTCTCCGCGCTCATGGGCTTGGGTTACGACAATGTGCTGCTTGAAATAGACGGCCCCGAGATGCCGATCATGAACGGCACTTCGATGCCCTTTGTGGAAGCATTGCAAAAAGCAGGGCGTCAGGAAATGACAGCCGATCGCGAATATTTTGAAATTACAGAGCCGATTTCCTACAAAGACGAAGTGACCGGGACAGAATTGCTGGCCCTTCCTGCTGATCATTTTGAGGTGACAGCGATGATTGATTTCAACTCCAAAGTGCTGGGGCCACAGTTTGCAGCTTTGCATGATTTGGCCGATTATGCCTCTGAAATAGCACCCTGCCGCACCTTTGTTTTTTTGCACGAACTGGAAAAACTGCTCGACCTCGGCCTGGTGAAAGGAGGCGATTTAGAAAACGCAATCGTAATTGCCGACAGAAGGATGGATCAGGATGAGTTGGATAATTTGGCCAAAAAAATGGGCAAACCGAGCATTAAAGTGGAAACAGAAGGGGTGCTGAATACAGTGAAACTCCACTTTCCAAACGAACCCGCTCGGCACAAACTGTTGGACGTAATTGGTGATTTAGCATTGATTGGCAAGCACATACGGGGGAAAATTGTGGCCACCAAGCCTGGACACACCGCCAATATAGAGTTTGCCAAAATCCTCAAAAAACACTTCATTGAAAAGCGAAGGCTCATCGGCATCCCCAAATACGATCCGGAGAAAGAACCCGTGCTCGATGTAAATGCCATCATGCAAATCTTGCCCCACCGCTACCCTTTCCTGATGTTGGACAAGATCATCGAAATCAGTGAAACACACATTGTGGGCGTAAAAAACGTGTCCATCAACGAGGCTTTGTTTCAGGGGCATTTTCCTGGCAACCCAGTGTTCCCGGGCGTTTTACAGATCGAGGCGCTGGCTCAAACGGGCGGCATTCTCGCGCTGCATAGCGTACCGGACAAAGGCAATTGGGATACCTATTTCCTCAAGATTGACAATACCAAGTTCAAGGCGAAAGTGATGCCTGGTGATACCTTGATACTCAAAATGGAACTCCTCGAACCCATACGGCGTGGTATCGTGCACATGCAAGGCACGGCATACGTTGGAAGTAAAATCGTTTCGGAAGGGGAACTCACTGCGCAAATTGTGCGCCGAACCAAAGAAACTCCCCCAGAAGCGTGAACAAACCCATTCTAAAAAAATGAATTATACCGACGGCTTCCGCGACGTGCACCCAAATGCCCGAATCGGCAAAAACGTACACATCGGCAACTTCACCACGATAGAAGAGGACGTCTCCATAGGCGACAACTGCTGGATTGCCCCTAATGTAACCATCATGAATGGTACGCGCCTCGGCGAAGAATGCCGGGTATTTCCCGGTACGGTGCTCAGCGCGCCCCCGCAAACAAGAGACCCCCTCGAAGAAAATGCCATACTCGAAATTGGAAACGGCACCATCATCCGGGAATGCTGTACCCTCAACCGCGGGAACCTCAAATTTGGAGGCAAAACAACTATCGGCGAAAAGTGCCTCATTATGGCCTACGTCCACGTCGCACACGACTGTCATATCGGGCATGATACATTGCTGGCCAACAACGTGACGCTCGCAGGTCACATACACATTGGCGAATGGGCTACTTTGGGGGGAATGGTGGCTGTGCACCAATTTGTACGCATCGGCGCACAAGTGATGATTGGGGGTGGTTCGCTGGTGCGCAAGGACGTGCCGCCTTTTATTACTGCCGCCCGCGAACCGCTTTCCTATGTAGGTATCAATGGTATTGGCTTGCACCGACGTCGCTTTACACAAGCGGATATACACCACATCGAAGACATTTTCCGAATCCTCTATGTTCGTGGGCACAGCGTCAAACAAGCCTTGAAAATCATCGAAGCCGAAATTCCTGACAGCGAGCACAAAACCCAAATCCTCGATTTTGCGCGAACTTCAAAACGGGGCATCATCAAAGGTTACCGGGCGTGACCATTCAATTTCAAAACATTGGCAAGCGATACCGCCTCGAATGGATTTTCCGGGGACTAAACGGTAGCCTTCAATCGGGCGAACGCTGGGCCATTTTGGGTCCCAATGGCTCCGGGAAATCCACCTTGCTCAAGGTTCTTTCCGGCCATTTGACGCCTTCCAAGGGCGAGGTTTTTTTTGATAATCAAGGGCTTAGAATCAAAGAAGAAGCGATTTACAAAAATATCAGTTACGCTGCTCCTTACATTGAGCTCATCGAAGAATTCACGCTCGAAGAAGCACTGCGATTTCACGCCAAATTGAAGCCCTTTTTACCCGGCTTTACACCCGCCAGTATTTATGAATTATTGGCCCTGCCCCGCAGTCGTCAAAAAGAAATCCGCTTTTTTTCCTCAGGCATGAAACAACGGCTAAAACTAGCCCTTGCCGTCTGTTCCGACACGCCCATCCTGCTCCTTGACGAGCCAGCCACCAACCTAGATGTGCAAGGGGTGGAATGGTACAAGAAACTCATTTCGGAGTATGCTGCCGACAGATTGGTGGTCATTGCTTCCAATGACCCGCATGACGCCGAGTTTTGTGGGAAGCATTTGAATATTTTGGATTATAAGAAGTAAGTGCCTAGCGCAAAAATAAATTTATTAAACACATAGGCACAATAGGACACATAGTGTTGAAAATCGGGACTATGTGTCCTATTGTGCCTATGTAGCCGCCATATTGCCAAACCGATGTTAGCGGTTTGTACATTTTTCCAAAACCCTGCTGGAGTTTTCGGCACAGCCGACAGGAAAGGTGCTAGATACGCTTCGCTAATCTCGCGCAAGCGATAGGTAATGTCCAGAAAAGTGTGTCAAAATTTATGGTCGAGTGAAAAATCGAATTTTATGATTCCCGTTCGGCCTTTGATCGAAAGTCAAACCGTTTTCGCAAACAACGTTGGATCTGGTAGTCCGGTCCAATCATCTGGCCAGCAATATTGAGCAAGCACCTCACTCAACCAGCACGAAACCGGCCCATTGGTATGGGGCCAGCCCGGCATCGCGCAGCTCCTTTTGTGCCGCACGGAAGGCCACTGGTATCTCCATTTTTTCAGAAAGCCATTTTTTATAGAAAGCGGTCATCAGTAAGGAAGTCTGTTGGTCAGGCACCTGCCAAAGGCTCATGATCAAGTATTTCGCCCCCGCTATTTTGAAGGCGCGCTGCAAACCATAAACCCCTTCGTTGCCTTGGACGTCGCCGAGGCCGGTTTCACGGCGGACAAAACGACCAATTCGGTATTGGCCAAATTCATTTGGCTTATCTCGTAAGCGGTCAAAATGCCATCGTCCATGCCGGGTTTGAGCGGCTTCCCAGTCTGCCATGCTAGGTTGCCGCCCGATAGAATCAGGCCAGAGCGGATGAGCGGGTTGTCCAGTTTTAAACACCGAAGCACCATCCGCCGTCTGCCGTCCGAAGTCTACTGTTTTTGGGTCGGGGAAAAAGAAACCGTGCGTGGCAAGGTGCAAAATTCGCGGAGATGGTTTTCCGCTCTGCCCGATGGTTTTGAAGGCCTCCTCTGTGGCTGCCCAACCTTTTCGGGCTTGGGGTTCGATGCCGCTGGTTTGCATGATTTTTTCAATCAAAACAACTTCTTTTTCCGTTCCTGGCAGGAAATCCCAAGTACCGCCACGAAGGGTAGAATCGGTTTGGGAAAAGCTCAATCCGCCTCTCGTGGCAATCAGTCTATTGATTTTCAAATCGATGTTCATCAAATTGACTGCGGTCGAGTCCATTTCGTATTGGATGCCGCCAAATAGGAGCGCATCATTGTTCTTTATTTTCAGCTCTGGAGGGACGACGAGTTGCCGGGTGCTGCCGAGTTGTACCAGATTGTACCGGTCGGAGAGTATTTTGCCCTCTCCGGTCGGGATAGCGCCGAGGTTTAGTTTGCTCAGATGGCCAGCAGGAGAAAAATAGACCGCTTTCACGCCTTTCAACGACTCTTCCAGCGGTTGCCATAGAAGTTCGAACACGTTTTGGGGCAGTTCGTTTTTTGGGGAATGGGGATTATGCTGCGCGCTGCGTATAGATTGTCTGCCTTTGCCGCGGTGCCGCTCCCGAGGAGTCTGGACAGGAGGCTGTCGAGCTGTGTTTCCTTGAAAAGGGGGATAAACTCGGGCTGTTCCATTTCTGGCAGGAGTAGCAGGGCGGCATACATCGTGTCAGACTGCCTTTTCTCTATAAATTGGTAGCGGACGAACTCCACCGCAGCTTCACCCGCTACCAGTTTTTGTTGAACCTCCTGCCAGTTGACCTGCCGCATCGCCTCCCCGTAGCCAGCAACGGTACGGGCGAGGTCTTTTTCGAGGTCGTTGACTTGGGCTTCCAGTTCGGTCACTTCTGTGCTGTCGCGGTCAGCAATTGGCTGTGTGTACTGGGCGGCTAGGCGGCGCTCATAGGATTTCAGGAGATTGAATTTTTCGGTGGTGATGGAGTCTGAAAAAGCTAGCCGCTTGACCTGGTTGGCGGCATTGAGTAGAAAGCCTTTATAGAAAAGAGTGTTGTCAAAACAGGCTGGCACCACTTTTTTGCAGTCGGATACTTGGGCAAAGGAGGGCAAGGTCTTGGCTTTTGAAGTTTTTGCTCAGATAACTGCCCATCTCACGTTCGGAAAGGTGGCGCACCGCCTTTTCCAACAGGGATCGATTCACCAGTGTTTCTTCTATGCATTGCGCTGCGGCTTTTTCGTAGTAGCCTAAGGAATGGTAAAAGATAGCTAGGTTGGTGAGGCATTTGCTGTAAAAATCGTGGTTGCGTCCATTGGGCAGGGTTTCAAAAATACCTTTGGCCTCGAGGAGGAGCGGCTCGGCTTTTTCGTAGTAGCCCATCAACCTATAGTTGTCTGCGAGGTTTATCAGGCTCCCTGCATAATCGGGGTGCGCCTTTCCCAACACTTTTTCCTTGATGGTTATGGTTTCGAGGAAGAGCGGCTCAGCTTTTTCGTAGTTGCCCATGTCACTGTAAAGGTTTGCAAGGTTATTCAGGCTTGAGCCATACTTTGGGTGCTCCTTACCCAGTACTTTTTCCCGGATGGCTATAGCTTCGAGGTGGAGCGACTCGGCTTTTTCGTAGTCGCCCATGTCCTTGTAAAGGAGTGCAAGGTTATTCAGGCTATTTGCATAATTGGGGTGCGCCTTTCCCAACACTTTCCTGAGGCCTTGGCTGGTGAGCATTGGCTTCGAGCCAGCCTGTAAAGTGGGTTATTCAGGCTAGCAATTCCGGAGCCCTTCCGGGTGGCGGTGAGGGCTGGGGGGCGGCGGTAGAGGCTAAACCGTGCGTCTTCTTTTCCATGGCCAAGGCGGCCGGATAGTAACTCACCTTCCCGGGTTTGAACGCTGGCTTTCGTTGAAACCCATGCCCTGTAAAGGTTGCAAGGTACTAAGGCTTGGCATAATCGGGGTGCGCCTTTCCCAGCCCTGGGTTGCTAAATGGGATCAGGGCTGCAAACGCCCTGCCTGGGGGGGTGAGCCGAGGAGGGGAGGAAAGATCTTGACGTATGGTAACGCAACAAAGTAAATACAATCAGGCAGTGGCCTTTGTGGCGTCGTCTCTTTTTTTAAAAGCGCAAACGCGGGAGGGGTTCGGTGGAGAAAAAAACCAAAAGGCGGCAAAAGCGTGAAAACCTAACCTGGCTTCAGCCCTGCATTAACAGGGCCTGCCCGAGGAAAGAGCACTTCCGGCGAAACAAGGTGGCGTGGTGGGGCGGTGGAGGGTTAGGGGGGGTTACAAAACCGATGCTACGAACACCTAGGGGATGTTCCGAATCATACAGTCTATCCCTTCGCCCAAGGCTGAGCCTTTCAAGCAGTGGCTGGTGATATTATCATTCAACTATTTTAATAATAACATTTCCTGTTTTTTGTCCCGATTCAACATATTTGTAGGCTTCCACAATTTGGTCCAACCTGTAGAATTTGTCAATTACAGGTTTGTATTTTCCTTTTTCAACAAGTTCTTTCAAAAATATTACGTCTTCTTTAGTGATGGTTGGAATTGGGAACAAAAGCTTTTTGCCACCCCAAAGCGGTGTGGTCAATGCAAAAAGTAGATTCTCTCCATTTTCCCCAACTCGGTTGAAATGTAAATTCCTTTTTTAGTTAATAAGGGTTTGCATTGTCCAAATGAACTTTTTCCAACTGCATCAAAGATGAAATCAAACTTATCTTCTGTCTTCGTGAAATCCTGTGTCTGATAATCAATAACAGTATCTGCACCGAGCGATTTTACCAAACCTACGTTTTTTGTATTACACACTGCTGTTACTATTGCTCCAAAATGCTTCAATAATTGCACCGCAGCAGAACCAATAGCACCAGTTGCTCCATAAACTAAAACATTTTGTCCAGGTTCAACTTTTGCCGCTCTTATATCCACTAAAGCATAATGTGCTCCTTCCGTAAGTGGTGCCGCTTCATCATAGCTTAAATTGTCTGGCATATTTATAACCGCATCAGTTTCAGCAATTGTTAAATACTCTCCGTGCCCACCGCAGGTTTTATCATTAAACCCAAAAACTTTATCACCTTTTTTGAAGGTTGTTACATGCTGCCCAATTTCTTCAATTATCCCTGCAAACTCACAACCCAGTATTTGATATTTTGGTCGTAACAGTCCAGTCCAAAATCGTGAAATAAAGTATTCGGCACTACGGAAACCCGAATCAGTCCGATTTACCGTTGACGAATAAACCTTAACCAATACTTCGTTGTCTTTCGGTAACGGTTTGGGCACTGCCATTAATTTGGCAACTTCTGGCGGCCCATATTTTGAATATACAATTGCTCTCATTTTCTAAATATTCTGTTGATTCTTGGCTGTGTCTTACACTTCTCACATACGATTTGGGACTTAGTGAAAGTGGGATTAGAAGCACAGATGTTGAATTAAGCACTATCGTCCCACTTTTGCTAAATCCAAGTTTTGGGTTCGCTTTTATTCTCGTCCACTAAACCAAGCCATCATTTCTTGTCTCACCGTTTGTTCGCTTGTTGTGTCTGCAAGAATTTGTTTGTAGTTCATTTTTTTTATGTCCATGCAATACTGCACTAATGTCCAATAGTCGAAATATTCTCTTGATACAATTGTACTATCCTCAAATTTTACTTCCCAATTATTTTTATCACTCGCAATAAGCCTTGCAATATTTCTTGCAAGGTCTTTTTGGTCATTGTTCTGCCTGGACACATATTCTGCATATCCTTCCCATTTCCAATTTGGAATATTTGCAACGGGTTTGGATTTCCAAAATCCTAATTTGTAAAATTGTAAGCAATGTGTCATTTCATGTGCTAACAGTTGTGTCAAATTCCATTTGTAGCCATTTAGTTCAACATAGTTGTCTTTATAGTTTGCAACTCCTTGCAGAACAACTTTATCATAGAAACCCCACGCAAATGCCGGTCCACGAATAGTTTTTATAATTTGGGGATATTCCGAACCATCATTTAAGCAAATGTCAAGTTGTAATTTGGAGTTGTAAAATTCACTTGTTTTTAAAAGATCTGTCGCTTGGTCAAGCTTGATTGCCAGAGCTGGGTCAAGTTGTTTATTGTGAAAGATTGTATAGTCATTATGTGTTGTTTTGTTGGCGTATGTCAAAATTGGGTTTAATATAATTACGAGTAAAAGTCCTGCAATATACAGACCTGTTATAGTTATCTGAAATGTCCATTTATTAATTTGTCGTTTCATAATTAATGTTGGTTAAAGTGACGCTCAACATTTTTTGCCTTGCGATGGTGGGGAGTTCGGAGATGAAATCAGGATTTGATCCCCGCTGATCTCGGTCAGATTCTGCCTTTGCTTAGATGCTCATGCATCGCTCAACAAAACACCTTACAAGTCAGCACCGTAATATCATCCGTCCAAGGTTCCCGTCCGCGGAAAGCCTCTATATGTTTGAGCAATTTGGTGTTCAGTTCCTTGGCGCCTTCCCACCGCACTTGGTGTTATCAGGAAATCAGTCGTTTTAACTTTGCTTCCATTTCCTTCTCGGCCCATGTAATAAGTTACTGCACTACATCTGCTTCTCTTTTTTTGTCAAATCTCACAATGCTTGTGTTGCGCTCTCCTCTTTTTTTAACAAAAAAAGTAAGTAGAATAGAAATAATCCCCAAGAGCATAAATATGTTTCTGTATAAATGATAGCTTAGCCATTCATCTCTTATGCTTGCCCAATTGTTTGGTACAGTAGTTGGCGTCCAAGTAAGAAACAAGTCGTTTATAGGTCTATTGTATTGCAAAGCAATAAAAGTGTCGCATAACAGGAAAATTAATGCGGCTATAATAAGCCATCCTTTATACTTGCTCTTTTCAATAAAGAAAAGGGTGGCGAGTATTACTTTTAACGAAACTATGAATGTAAACATTATTGGCCCTACTTTCCTCATAACTAAATCTGTAGGGCGGTGCATTTCAATAAAAGTTGCCCCTGAAATTTCATACTGAAATGGGAAAAGGCAAAATGCATACAAGCCTGCCGCACCCATTCCTAAGATAAAGGTTAGAAAAAACGCCAGCGCGTTTTTAGAAAAATTAAGAAAACGAGGTAGCCGCTTTACCGCCGTATTTTTTCTTTCAGATACAAAGTAAGTTATGGCAAAACAAAGCCATCCCAATATACCCATTAAACCGTGAAGGTCAATATAACTCAACCAATTATCTTTTAGACTGATCCAGTCTGAAGGTATATTCTCAGGCGTCCAAGTCGCTATTTGGGAAGCAATAGGATAAGCATATTGTATGACAAGAAATGCTCCGATAAGATTTGCAAGTAATGCAAGA
Source organism: Lewinellaceae bacterium (assembly GCA_016708875.1). Lineage (GTDB taxonomy): Bacteria > Bacteroidota > Bacteroidia > Chitinophagales > Saprospiraceae > M3007. The sequence goes on along the minus strand of JADJFA010000021.1, from coordinate 40,231 downwards.
ACAGTAAATAAACCTTTAATTTTCTTTCTGTCTTTAAAAAAGAAAACTGCCTGAATTATAAGAAAAAGCGCAGGAATTAAGTCGAATACAATAAGACCTTTTACATACAGATATTTTTCTGCGCTGTTGAACCAATCTAAAAATGTTGCGGCATTGACACTGCCTTTTAAAACATCAGTTGCGCCATAGCCTGTGGAAACTGATGTCGCTGCTAAGATAGTAGTTATGAATAGGAAAGTTTTTTTGAACATGTTGTTTATTCTCTAGGGTTGAATGCTACTTGCCGTTAATTAAACGCTCAACAAAACACCTTACAAGTCAACACCGTAATATCATCCGTCCAAGGCTCCCGGCCGCGGAAGGCCTCAATATGTTTGAGCAATTTGGTGTTCAGTTCCTTTGCGCCTTCAGTGGCGTTCTTACTCAAAAAATCAAGCAGCTTCTTTTCCTCAAATTCCTCTCCGGCTGAATTTCGGACTTCAGTAAGTCCATCGGTATAGGAAAAAATAATCGCCTCGTCCGTGAGGCAGAGTCCGCCGATTTCGAGAAAAGGCAATTCAGGCATCCAGCCCAGGGAGGTACAACCGTTTTTTAACAGCACGACTTCCCCTTTGGAGATCAGCACAGGAGGCGTGTGGCCTGCGTTTACGTAATGCAGGGTGCGTGTGTTGGAATCGTATTTTGCAAGAAAAAGGGTAATGAACTTATCTCCCTGTGTCACATTAAAAACCGCTGCATTGAGTTCATTTATAATCTCTTCGAGCGTAGGGCGACGGGTAATAAGGGCACGGAAATTGGCCTGAAAGTTGGCCATCAACAGGGCTGCCGCCACGCCTTTACCAGTAATATCGGCGATGCAAAAAGCGATTTGCCCGTCGGGGAATTCTACCACATCGTAATAGTCCCCTCCCACAGCATAGTGTGGCTTGTAAATGCTCGAGAGCTCGTAATTTTTGCCTGAAGGAAGCCTCCAGGGCACCAGTGTTCGTTGAATTTCGGCGGCCACTTCCAACTCGCGGTTCATCACTTCCTGACGCATCCGCTCCTTGAAAAGCCGCTTGTTTTCGATGGCTACGGCGATCACGTTGGTGATGGTGGTGACGAATTGCACCTTGTTGTACACATCGTCATCGTCTTTGAAACCGCCAATAAAAGCGTAGGCGATGGCTTCGTTTTTGTGTAATACCGGGATTACCAGATCGAATTCCCGGACGAGCGGATGTTCCGATTTTTCAAGGCCCTGTGTGCTGCGGTAGCGATCGAGTTCGGCGCCGATATCATGCTCCAACAGTGCCTCGTCAATGCCCAAATGCGTTTTACACTCCCAGGTATCGTTGTCGCGCAAAAAAAGACACATCTTGCGGAGTTCCATTTCCCAGCGCAAGAATGTGTTGTACATATTGAACAGATCGGCAGCTGCAACGTTGTCGTTGATTGCCTGCGTGATAGCCAGCAAACTGTTGATTTGCAACTGCTTGAGACTGACATCCCGCTCCAGTTTTTCGATGCGCGACAAGGTTCGTTTTATTTCGTGCAGTTCGGGCATGAACCGTTTTTTAACTAAGTAAATGCATTTTCAATACCGCCCCAAGGTACGCAGGTGCAGATTTTCCTCACGTCTTTTCAAATAAAAAGGAAAACTTGGTGAAATTTGCGGCGTGAAACGGTTGTGTGTTGACTTTTCACCTCTGACACAATGACCAAATTATCACTTTGACCTCATTGACCTCCTTAAAAAATTGACCACATTCTTGACATATGGAAGACGTAAATGCAATTATGGCCGAAGCAGAGGCCCACATGAAAAAAAAGCGCTGGAACACCTTGACCACGAACTGGTTAAAATTCGCACAGGCAAAGCTTCTACAAGCCTAGTGGCCGACCTCATGGTGGACTATTACGGTTCGCCGGTGCCGATCACCCAGGTAGCCAACCTGCAGATCAGCGATGCGCGAACCATCGTGATTCAACCCTGGGAACGCAATATGGTAAACCCCATCGAACGGGTAATTATCAATGCCAACCTTGGCATTACCCCACAGAATGATGGCGAATGTATTCGACTTTCCGTCCCACCGCTTACCGAAGAGCGCCGCAAAGAGTTGGTAAAAAAAGCCAAGCACGTGGGCGAAGAAAGCAAGGTTGGTGTACGCAATGCCCGCCACAAAGCCCTCGAACACATCAAAAAAGCAGTAAAAGACGGTCTCCCCGAAGACACCGGAAAGCGCAAAGAAGCCGAGCTGCAAACCCTTGTAAACAAATACGTGGAACAAACCGACTCTGTGGTAAACACGAAAGAGAAGGAAATAATGACCGTTTGAGCATGAAGTGATAAAGTGATGAAGCGATAGAGTGATTTTTAGATCCTGCTCGCCTCAAATCACTTTATCACTTCATCGCTTCATCACTCTATTAAAAATGAACTTAGACAAATATCTCGTAGTGCCCGGCGCGCCCGGTGTACACAAACTTGTGAGCAGCCGTGCCAACGGTGTCATCATTGATGACCGCAAAGAAGGTCGCACCCGCTTCGTGCCGGTGCGCCAACAACAGATCACTCCGCTTGCTACGGTGGCTGTTTACACATTCACCGAAGAAGGCGAAAACACGGTGCCGCTCGTGGAGGTTTTCCAGAAAATGCTGGACCTGCACGATACCACTCCGCCCGCCGACCCGAAAGCCAGCAGTCCTGAGTTGCGTGCCTATTTTACAGCCGTGCTCCCGGATCACGACCGCGACCGGGTGCATATCGGCGATATCCAGAAATGTATCAAGTGGTACAATTTCATGCGCGAACACGGCATTTTTGAAGAAGCCAAACGCGAAGCGGAGAGGATTGCGGCGGAAACAGAGGCGACGGAGAAGGCGGAAGCAGATTTAGCCGCTGAAGCCAATGTGAAGGAGGGAGGTGGAAAAAAAACCTGCTAAAAAAGCTACTGCTGCATCGGAAGCAACCGCGGAAAAACCTGCAAAAAGGTTGCTAAGCCAAAGAAATGGCACACTCATAGCCTTGGGGGGGGGCTAAAAATCGAACCAGGCTTGAATGTGGATTGAGGTGTGAAATTAATTTCTTACAAATCCGAAATTCGGGTTGTGTCAAAAGCAAGAATGCCATCAATTTCTACTGGGATTCCGCTTCGCCGTTGTTGTTGGCGAGGACGCCAACAACGGCAAATGCGGTGCAAGCTATTGATAATCAATGGCATATTGTAAACGCCTGCCGTTGTTGGCGTCCTCGCCAACAACAGCGGAAGTCAATGCTATGTAAAACGTGATGATGTTTACTTTTGACACAACCCCGTGGTTTCAATCACGGGAAATCAAAATATGATTTGGCGAACCTTGCAAATAATCATCTTCCCGCTTTCCATACCCCTCTTTTTTACCTGCTTTTTTCAGCCCATTCAGGCCAATGCCCAATGTGTCACTCCTATTGCTACCTTCCCTTACCAGGAGGATTTTGAAGTTTCGCCAGGCGGTTGGACTTCTGGCGGAAATGGGGATGATTGGGCCTGGGGAATGCCAAACAAACCAACCGTCAATTGAGTACGCTTGCCAACCCCCGACATGGTTGGGCGGGAAGTATTATGCCGACTTCAGGCAGCTGTCTGGGAGGAAATGGTAGTGGCGGGTGGGTAATTGCCAAACATTGCATGACTGAGTTGGCAGGGAAACCTAATGTGCGTTTTCGTTTTGTATTTGGAGCAGGCACCACCTGCAATGACTACGATGGGGTGGCTTTTGATGATATTCATATTGAAAACGCGCCAGCCATTGCGGCAAATTTCAGCAGTATTTGCACGGGAAATAACGCTTATTCTTTTACCGATCTTTCCGACAATTGCCCTGATACCTGGCGCTGGGATTTTGGCGATCCTGCTTCTGGTGCGTCGAATGCAAGCCCTTCACAAAACCCGGTTCATACGTTTAGCGGCCCTGGGATGTACATGGTTTCCTTACAAGCTTCGAGCAATTGTAGCGGGGTATCCACGGTTACTTTTCCAATTGAAGTAATAGGCTTGAACACCAACAGTACATCTCCTTCCTGCGTGGGTGGCAAGGATGGAACTGCCAGTGCAGAGATTGAATCAACTTCAGGCAACCCAACGTACGAATGGAGTACTGTGCCTCCACAATTTGCACCGACCGCAACGCATTTGACGGCAGGTACTTATACCGTCTCGGCAAGTGGAGCGGGTATTTGCCCTGTCTCGACCACCGTAACCGTCTCAGATCCTGATCCTTTGCAGGCGCCTGTCCTAAACTCAATCGAAGCAATCGGTGATACTACCATTGCCTTGGGCAATGCAGTATCCCTGACGGGTATAATAAGCGATCCTGGCCGTGTTATTTCCTATCAATGGACGCCGGCAATCTACCTGGACTGTGATACTTGTTTGACTACCATTGCCGCTCCACTCCAGACGACCACCTATACGCTTTATGCAAGAGACACCATTGGATGTGCGGTTTCGGACGCCTTGATCCTTAGGGTATTGCAGGGTACGGTTTATATTCCCAATGTATTCAAGCCCGGTTCTGATAATCAGAATAATTATTTCACTGTCTTTGCTGCCAAAGATGTAGAACAGGTTGAGTTGATGCAAATCTATGACCGATGGGGCAGTTTGATCTTTGAAAATCAAGGGTTTTCAGGCGTCAGATGGAGCGCTGGGTTGGGATGGCAGGTCAATGGGGAAGAGGCTGCTGCGGGGGTATATTTGTATGTAATTAAAGGTTAGGTTTCTCAATGGGGTTTCTGTGTTTTATAAAGGAGATGTGACGGTGTTGCGGTAGTTTTGTTGTACCAAATATGGGACACCCGCTAAGTCCTGTTCTTTGCTACCTTGGTTTTGTCCTTTCCTTCCCCCCTTTCTTTGACTGAAATAAATCGGCGTTCTCCTTTTCAATTTGACCTTTTCTTCTCTACATCTCCTTTTTTTCTAACCAATCAAACTTCTTTCTTCTTTTCCTTTTATCCTAACAACCAATACTTCAATAACGGTATCAATGTTTAAATTTTTCCTTGGTCTTTTTCTTTCTCGCAATTTTCCTTTTCTCTAAACACCCTCCTTTTTGAAATTTCCCTTCTCCCCTTCCCTTTGTCTAAACTGTTCCCAAAACCTTTCTTTTTTTTTTCTTCTCTCTCCTCTCTCTTTTCAATTTTCCTTTCATATTATTTTTCCATTTTAACAAATTTCATTCTCTAAACAGCAAAAATCTAAAACATTTGTTCTTCTCTCTAAATTTCCTCTTTCCTCTTCCTTACCAATCACTTCTTTTCAACAAATCAATTTTTTTTCCTTTTTTTTCCTCTATTCTTAAAACTTTTTCTTTTAACACATCTTCTCTCTATAAACAATTATAAAAATATTCTTTACAAATATCAAATTCTCAAATAAGTTTTTAAAAAACCACAACCATCTCATTTTTTTAACTTACTATTTTTTCACATAAAATACTTTTTAACTCATCTTTTTCAACTTTAATCTTATTGTAAAACAATATCTTTCTTCAAAATCATTCCTTTTTTAACATTTTTTCATTCTCAAAAAATTCTTACAAATTCCTTAAATTTTCAATCTACTTGTATTTTCTCTAATCAATAAACCTTTCATTCTTTCTTATTTATTTTCCTTACATCTTTCAAAATTTAAATTTAATTATCATTTAAAACTCATAAAAACATATTTTTTTTCTTTTTTTTTTACAAATTTTTTTTTTTTTTTGGACTTCTAAAAATACAAAAAAATAATTTATTTTTTAAAATATTCAACATTTTTTTTTTGACAAAAAATAATTTCTCAAAAAAAAATATTTTCAACTTTAAATTAACAACTTTAATTAATTTTACAACCAACTTTTTTCGATCCTTCCCATTTGAACAACTTCAAAGAAAATATCTACCTTTCCAAAAACTTTATTTTTTTTTTTTAACAAATAACTTTTTTAACAAAAAAAACTTTTTTTTGTTTCTGTTGAATTTTAAAATATTTAAAAAACATACAGAAAAACCTTTGTTCGTCAAATCCAACATAAAAATTTCATCTCCCAACACTTTATTTTACAATTTTTTACAACTTTTATTCTTCAATTCATCAATTTTTCTAATATAAACATTCAAATCATCCTTCTTTAACAAAACAATCAGTTCTAATTTTTTTTTTTTTTTGCTTTTCTAAGTTTTTTTGCCCGCTTCAACATATCAACGTGTTTTTTAAAATTTTCTCAATTTCTTAACCGGTTTCTTTTTTTCACTTTCTTCTCTAAATTTTAAAACTATCAATTTTTTATTTATTAAATACATCACAATATATTTTCTTTATTCTCTAATTTTTAAAAAATCACTTCTTATTCCCAAAACTTTGGAAGGAAAATATTCCACACCGCCTTCAAACAAGCTGTGCTCTTCGTGATCAACACGAAGACTGAAGACAAAGCCCAAGCTTTGAAACCGTTCGAGCCTGGCTTTTCGATGATCGCTTCGGGCGTGCCAGGGACTTCAAAACAGGGTTCTCTCAGTTATTCCAAACATTCTTGTGGGTAAATTGTCCCGCCTGTTTTTAATTAAACCCCTCGTTTACCAAAAACTAAGCGACTAACTGTATCTTAACAAGCAATCTGCGCACCAACAAAGACAACCGAAGGGGCTTTTAACCAAATTTTCAATGGGCTTACTGGCTATGTTAGGTTTGCCTTCTGGCGGAAAGTCAAAATCAAGCGACCACACCGCCGAACAAAAACCCGACGCTGATCCCATTCTCGAAGTAAAGCCCATGGGCTTTGCCTGGGATACCCTCGACCCATTTCTGTTTTGTGTTCATCATGAGGACAAGTTTCCAAAAGGCAATGAGGAAATGGGGCCTGCCGTCTCGCTTAAAGGCCGTAGTCTGGGCGATGATTTTATCATCAAAGACGGCTGGCGGATGTACCATGGCAAAAAAGTGCCGGGTTTCCCAGGCCACCCCCACCGGGGTTTTGAGACCATTACCGTGGTACGCGACGGTTTGGTTGACCACGCCGATTCATTGGGCGCTTCGGGGCGATACGGCGAAGGAGACGTGCAATGGATGACAGCCGGCAAGGGCGTTCAGCACTCCGAAATGTTTCCTTTGTTGAAAAAAGACGAGGAAAACCCCATGGAACTGTTCCAAATCTGGCTCAACCTGCCTAAGAAAAACAAGATGGTTGAGCCGCATTTCAAAATGCTCTGGGGCAGTAAAATTCCTAAACTAAACCATACCGATTCTGGCGGAAAAACCACAGAAGTAGAGGTGATTGCGGGTAAATTGCACGAGCACATCGCTCCAGCCCCGCCACCCGATTCCTGGGCTGCCGATGCTGCCAATGAGGTGGCTATTTTCAATATGAAATTGGCGCCGGGGGCCACTTTTACCCTTCCCAAAGCGAGCAAGGGCATCAATCGTTGTTTGTATTTCTATTTGGGCAATCAAATAACCCTGGCCGGAAAAGTGATTGAAAAATACCATGCTGTGGTGGTCAATGCTGCGGTGGATTTGAGCATTACAAATGGCGATTAAGAAGCAAGAATCCTCGTCCTGCAAGGTCGGCCCATTGGCGAAACAGTGATTCAGTACGGCCCATTTGTGATGAACACCAAAGAAGAAATCCAACAGGCATTTGAAGATTACCACGCCACGAAGTTTGGCGGCTGGCCCTGGAGCAGGTACGATCAGGTACACGATAGAGCCGAGGGGCGTTTTGCCAGACATGCAGATGGGACTGTGGAGCTGGGGGCCTGAGGAAGTAAAATCTAGGGGAATCAGGCTTTTTTTGATTGATGAATGATGATTACATGGTTGACGATTGTTGAGTTGGAGGTTTGATTTTCGATTGCCGATGTCCCGCCAATCATCCATAATAATTCCAATAATCGCCCATCAATTTGGAGCCGCGCGGGGTTCGTTTTTAAATTAAAAGATAAGAAAAATTTGGTTTGCCCGGGCCCCGCCCTCCTTTTTTTTTTAAAGAGTTTTTCCGGGGGGGGGCTGCCACAAGGATGGGGTGGAGTTCCACGGGGGCGGGGTCTTTTGGGGGGGGGGGGGGGGGGGGTTGGGGGGGGCGGCCCCGGGGGGGGGGCCCCTCCTGGTTTGCGGAGGGGGGGGGGGGGGGGGGGGGGGCGGCGGGGGGTGGGGTGGGGGGGGGCGGGGGCCCCGGCGGGGGGGGGCTTCGCCGGGGAGGGTGGCCTGCTGGTTTGCCTGCTCAACATTCATAAATCATGTATTCATCATTCATCAATCAAAAAAATGCTGCAATTTTCAAATATCAATTCTAAAAATTACGCGTCTTCTCTGGGGGCTCCCCCTCCCTTCACCAATCTATTATTTTCATCAGGAAACACCGCCGTGCCCCGAAAGTCCTTAGCCTCTTCCGGCGTCATGTAAGCGTAGGAAATGATAATAACAATATCGCCTACCTGCACACGCCGTGCAGCTGCGCCATTAAGGCAAATAACCCCGCTGCCCCGCTCGCCGCGAATGGTGTAGGTCTCGAAACGCTCGCCGTTGTTGTTGTTCACGATCTGCACTTTCTCGCCTTCTATCATGTTTGCGGCCTCCATCAGATCTTCATCAATGGTGATACTGCCGACGTAGTTAAGGTCGGCTTGCGTAACGCGGACGCGGTGTATTTTGCTTTTGAAAACTTCGATGAACATGCTTTTCTTTTTCTGGCTTCGGAAAACAACCAAAGCCTTTATTCGGTTGCAAAAGTAGAGCCTCCCGGCAAAGTCAAGGCCGAAAGTTTGACATGGCAATTTTCCAGGATAGACGAACGTTTTTGTTTACCCGCCGTAGCACGAAGTGCGAAGGAGGGTGCTCCAACGTTTAAACCATTCAATTTCACAGATTTAAAATGAAAAACAACTTCCTACTCGTGCTATTCGCACTCCTTTGCCAATCCCTTAGTGCTCAGGTTATGGGCAATTACGGCGAAAAACAACAGACTTACCAAAACATCGTCCCAAACGCCCAGTATCGTGCAGTGCCCAAGGCTGCACATTTCATCGGCGACAACCAGATTGAAATCAGCATCAACACGCTTTACAACCAAAAAGCCAGTGCTTACACGGCCATTTTCAGCGTGACACAGGCTGGAAAAACGGCTGATGAGACCAACACCGTGCTGAATACCCGTCTTGCCGGCCTCCTCGCCGATCTCAAAAGCCTCGGCATTTCCGATGCCGATATTTATGTGGATATGGTGAATTTTTTGCCAAAATACGAGTACGATGTAAGCAAAAAACTGTTTTCGCGCAAGACATACACCGAGATTCCCAAGGGCTTTGAGTTGCAGAAAAACATCCACATAAGATACACCGATCCGACATTGTTGGAGCGCATCGTGACCGCCGCTGCCCGACAAGAAATCTACGACATCGTCAAGGTGGATTACTTTGTCAAAGACTCCGAAGCCATTTATTCCCAATTGCGAGAAACGACTTTCAAGTACCTTAAAAACATTGAAAATCAATACAAAACACTGGGCATCCAACTTGATTCTGCCTACAAGGTAAGTGCCGAAAACGCCTGGGTGGCCTATCCGATCAACCGCTACGAAAGTTACCAGGCTTTCAGCACGCAGCGCCTCGACATTGACGAAAACAGCAAGGTGAACTCCGCCGACAAGATCACCTCACGTTTTTATAACGCTGTGCCCGCCAACGATTACGACATCGTTATCAACCCGGAAATACTAGAGCCAGCGGTGCAGTTTTCCTACAACCTTGTTATGCGGTTCACGCTGCCAGAGCGGATGCCCACGGAAAAAACGGTCGTGAAAAAGGAATTCCTGCTGGTTACGCCCAATGGAGAGGTCAAGAGTTTGAAAATTGAATAGACTTGTTTGCATGGAACGATTTTGTCCCAAAAACAAGTTCTAAGCATACCCTTTCAAAATCGGGGTTTTAGCCTACTTTTGCGCCTCTTTTTAAAAACATGTCGTGTCATTCTAGGAGGAATCCGGTAGGCGATCTGCTCGCTCGGACACACGCTTTGTGAGATTAGATTACATGAAACGCACAAAAATCGCCGAACTCCTTCGCACTGAACCAGTCGGGACCCAAGTCACCGTAAAAGGCTGGGTCAAAGCCTTCCGCAACAATCAGTTCATCGCCCTCAACGATGGCTCTACGTCCAATAACCTGCAAGTGGTGGTGGATTTTGAAAATTCGGACGAAGCAACGCTCGCCCGTATCAAGTTCGGCGCGGCCATCAGCGCGACGGGGCTACTGATCGAAAGTCTGGGCAAAGGGCAAAAAGTGGAAATAAAGGCCACCCAAATAGAAATCCTCGGCGATTGTAACCCCGACGAATTCCCGCTGCAACCAAAGAAGCAAAGCCTCGAGTTTTTGCGCGAAAATGCCCACCTGCGTTTTCGTACGAACACTTTTGCTGCGGTGTTCCGTATTCGTCACGCAATGGCATTTGCGATTCATAAATTCTTCAATGACAAGGGTTTCTACTACCTGCATACGCCGGTCATCACGGCCAGCGATGCTGAAGGCGCGGGAGAAATGTTCCGCGTAACGACACTTGAATTGGGGAAACCACCTCGCACTGAATCCGGAGAAGTTGACTTTTCAAAAGACTTCTTTGGGCGCAGCACCAACCTCACAGTTTCCGGTCAATTGGAAGGAGAACTGGCCGCTATGGCGCTAGGAGAAATTTACACATTCGGCCCCACTTTTCGTGCCGAAAACTCCAATACTACGCGTCATCTGGCCGAGTTCTGGATGATTGAGCCAGAGGTTGCTTTCAACGATCTACACGACAACATGAACCTCGCCGAGGAGATGTTGCAATACGTAATCCGCTATGCCCTCGAGCATTGCGCCGACGATTTGAAGATTCTGGAAGAGCGCCTCATCGAAGAAGAAAAAAACAAACCGCAGGATCAGCGCAGCGAAATGTCTTTGACTGAAAAACTGCGTTTTGTGATTGACAATGAGTTTGTTAGGATTACTTACACCGAGGCAATTGATATCCTGAAAAACTCCACGCCGAATAAAAAGGGCAAATTTCAATATCCCGTTGAAGGCTGGGGCACCGACCTGCAAAGCGAGCACGAGCGATATCTGGTGGAAAAGCATTTCAAAAAACCCGTCATCCTGACCAATTACCCTGCTGCCATCAAAGCGTTTTACATGCGCCAGGACGAGCCGAAAGAAGGCGTTCCCGGGCCTACGGTCTCGGCTATGGATATCTTGTTCCCTGGCATCGGCGAAATCGTTGGTGGCTCACAACGTGAAGAACGCTACGACCGTCTTGTGCAGCGGATGCAGGAAATGCACATTCCGGAACACGAACTTTCCTGGTATCTTGACACACGGCGTTTTGGCACGGCCCCGCACGCGGGTTATGGCCTTGGTTTCGAGCGGCTCATACTTTTCGTTACTGGAATGACCAACATCCGCGATGTGATTGCGTTCCCGAGGTATCCGGGTAGCGCAGAATTCTGAGTTAATGTTGATTCGGTGATTTGGGGATTTTTTACCCGCCGGAGCCTGAGCGAAGGAGGGGGTAATTTGATAACCCGCTACCAATAAAGGTCAAAAAAGCCACGTCATGTCTAATGCGCGTTTTCGTCTGACTACTGCATTCTGCAACTGCCTCCCTCCTACGTTAAAACTTCCCTGCCCGCCAAGGCTTGGCAGGCGGGGGGGGTAAAACTGCTAGTGCCTACTGCAACGGCCCTCTGCCTACTCGCTTGCGGCTCTCCCAACGCGCCCCTCGATGCTGAAACACGCACGCGCATTGACTCTACTGCCAATGCGCAAATAGCCAAAGCACAAATAGAGTATGACAGCCTTTGTAAGGCCGCGCAAATCACACAATTGCCCCATTTGGTGGACTCTATCAAGAAAATCCGTTTGCGCGAAATTGAGGAGCAGTTGAGGACGGTACCGAGGTGATTGGTTAATTGGTGATTGGTAAACTGGTGATTGGTGGACTAGTGGCGAAGATTCAAAATCACCATTAAACCAATCCACCAATCACCACTTAACCAATCCACCAATCACCAATTAACCAATCACCAAAGCCCGCCGCTCTCGCCACATTCTGCCCATCCATTGCCGCCGAAATAATGCCCCCCGCATAGCCCGCGCCTTCCCCACATGGGAAAAGCCCTTCCATTTCAGGGTGCATTAAAGTTGCCGGATCGCGGGGAATACGCACGGGCGAGCTCGTACGACTTTCCGTAGCCACCACATTGGCTTCAGCAGTGAGAAATCCGCGCATTTGGCGGCCAAAGTCGGCCAAACCTTCGCGTAAACGCTTGTAAATGAAGCCCGGAAGTAATTCGTGAATTGGCGCAGGGTATAAGCCCGGGATATAGGAACTAGGAGACAAATCCTTCGACATTTTCCCTGCAATGAAATCCGGGAGGCGCAGCGCCGGCCCTTTTTGACTGCCATCACCCGCTGCAAAAAGTCGTTGTTCCACTTCTGCCTGCAATTCCATGGCTGCAAATACACTGTATTTAGCCCAAGGCGCAAGATCTTCGGGCTCTACAGAAGTCACCATGCCTGAATTGGCAAAAGGGGAATCACGGCGGCTCATGCTCATGCCGTTCACCACGATTTCGCCAGGAGCAGTAGCCGAAGGCACAATCAAGCCTCCGGGACACATACAAAAGGAAAAAACACCGCGCCCGCCTACCTGACATACCAAGCTATAGCTGCCGCAGGGAGTTCGTCCGAACGCTGATTTTGCTTGTATTGAATGCTGTCAATCAAGGGTTGTGGGTGTTCTACTCGAACGCCCAGCGCAAAGGGCTTGGCCTCTATTCGGATGCCCTTGGCATAAAGCAAGCGATAAATATCGCGGGCAGAATGGCCGGTGGCAAGAATGACGGCATCTGCAAACCATTCCTGCGAAGGCGAAATTTCGGGTTTTGTTGTTTGGGTGCGAACACCCAGTATTTTTCCGTCGTTTAAGATGAAATCTGTGACGCATTGCTCAAAATGCACCTCGCCACCGTATTGCAAGATGGTTTGCCGGATGTTTTGCACCACCCCGGGTAGTTTGTTCGAGCCAATGTGCGGGTGCGCCTCGCTGAGAATATCGCTTTTGGCGCCGTGTTCGACCAGGAGTTGCAGGGCTTTTTGCACGTTGCCGCGTTTCAATGAGCGGGTGTACAGTTTACCATCGGAATAGGTGCCAGCCCCACCCTCGCCAAAGCAGTAATTGGAATTTGGATTGACCTCTCCGTACTGTTGGATGGCTTTCAAATCGCGGCGACGGAGTTGCACGTCCTTGCCCCGATCGAGCACAATGGGCTGAATACCAAGCTCCAGCAATTCCAGGGCAGCAAAATAGCCCGCCGGACCCGCTCCAACAATAAGCACCTTTTTCTTTCCATCCACGGGACGGAAACCATCGAGAATAGCAGCCCTTGGGGTAAAAACTTCCCCCGGTCCGAACACTTCTACCCGCACCCGAAAAACCGGCTGACGTGAACGCGCATCCAGCGAAGATTTCAATATTTCGAGATGGGAAATTTGGTCAGGGCGAAGGCCGGTTTGACGTGCAGCTTTTTCCAGCAACAGGCTTTGATCTTCACGTTCGTGCGGAAGCAGCACGAGTTCAATTAATTGTGCCATAATGTTTTGTGTCCCGTTTTTATCGGGAAAGAATAAGTTATAGTAGCAAGTACAAAGTAACAAGTAGCATGTTACTTGCTACTTAAAACTTTTTACTTGCTACTAGCCCCCTTTACGCGTCAGCCGCTGCTTGTCTTCAGAAATGTAAAAGGTGTCCGGTATAAATATTTTGGTAACCGCAATCTCGAGGCATTTTTGACCATCAAGGCGTTTGATGGGTTTTCGATCAATATTTTTTGTATAAATCCTGATCTGCTTGGGGTTAGGGACTGTAGACGAATCCGTGACGAGGTCATAGCGGCCAATTTTGATCAGCTCAGCGAGTATTTCGCGCGAAGCATCCCAAATCTGTACGTTGGTTTCTACCAGAATCGAATTGCCGGCCCATTCGAGCACCTCATATTCGCCTGCTACCTCAAATTGTACCGTTTGGGCAGAATCCACCTCAAATACCTGGTACATGGTGCGTTCCATCTGGGCTTTGGCAAGGGTGTTGAAAGCCAGTAAAATAAACAGCGTTTGCAAATGGGGTAGTTTCATGTTCCTAAAAAATTTTGGGCAAAGGTCGGCCCAAGAAGCCAAACAAAAAAATGCCCGAACGCAAACACGCTCGGGCACATTGCCTTATCAATTTATTAAGTAGAAAACCAAGGGTATTAACCTCATTTTTTAGCGTCTGCCAAGGTGGTAGTACTCGGCAACATTTCAATTTGTATGTCTTTTGGCACATAGACTACAAAAGTGAGCGTCTCCTTGAACTCTTGACCTTTCACTTTCAATTGTTTCTGTAAATTAGGGGCGGTGATCACGAGCGCGTCGCCATCTACTTTTGAGGATAGATTATAGCGACCGATGTTGGCAAGTTCGTTCAGCATAGGCCCGTTGCCAGTAGGCAGGCTGACACTGATTTCAAAACGGACACTGGGACTATCCCACACTTTCAGGTCAATGGCGCCTGGGAGTTCAAGCCGGAGTGTGCCTTTGCCATCAATGTTGAAAGCCTTGGTGAATGTTTTCCCTGCCGTCGTTTGCGCAGAAATGGAGACAGCAAGGGAGGTGATGAGGATAATTGCGAAAGGAAAGCGTTTAGTTGTCATGGCGAACCTCCTATTTTTAATGGGTCAAAGTAAGATTTTTTAATTGGAAAAAGCAAGCGTTTTGCAAACTTTTTTTCACAATCATATACGCAATGCCAAACAATGCGGTTGGGTGCAAAGTCATTTTTTTTTCAAAAAATATTTTTTGCAAGAAAAATGGAGGAAAAGCAGTGCTCGGCTAAAAAGCCAAGGCAAGATTTGGGATAATTTAGAACAATCAAGATTTCCGATTGGGCTCAGGACTTTTGCCCACTACTTCGTCCACCGATACGATCTTCCGATGTTCGGTATGCTTGAAATGTTTGTTCGGGTCGCGCATTTTGAATAGCGCCACTAACTGCCGCAGCAAGAATTTCGGGACCTGCCACAACGCCCTCCACACCTCTGGCGGAGCACCATCCAGGCGGAGCGACCACAAGATATTCAGGGAGAAAACGGCGAGGGCGGCTAGCAATATGGCACTCCATATCGGCTCAATAAAAATCGCTACTACTGCTAAACCTACGGCCAGACCTAATTGGATGAACATAGGCAACGCAAGCGTGACAAACCCAAAATACAGTTGGTTAAAATTCAACCTTGCAAACCCTCGCCGAAGGATGCCCAGCGCATTGGGTACATTTTGGAAATAGGAAAAAAGCCATCGGCTGCGTTGCGTTTCTACGGCTTCACCGGTTTCTACTTTCTCATCATACACGATGGCTTGGCGGGCATAAGCGATATGATTACCATCTCGAAGCAGGAAGTTTTGGAGAATCTTGTCCTCTTGCAACATTTTCTTTCCCTGCTCCTTGCCTTGCTCAATTTCCGGGCTGGCTAAGTAGGCCATGTAAAGGGAAGTTTCGGTGGCCATGCCAGAACCGCTGATGACCGCCGATCCTCCCAATCGGAATGGAACTTCCCGCTCGATGTAGTTTTTGTAATGCTCACCCATGCTGTCGAGCGCGGCATAAGTGGGGTCAAGGTTTTTGGCAAGGCGCTGTCCTTGTACGCATCGAAAACCCAAAATGGCAAAGTGATCTATCTCCTTCAAAAACTGCGGATGGGCCAGATTATCTGCATCGAATACTGCTATATAATCGTGCTGGATCTGAAAATTTTCGATGGCGTGGAGGAGGCTCTTGGCTTTTAGTCGGAGTGGTTCGCTGGGGCGGAGGAGCACAAAACGCTTGTCAGAAATGTTGAAATCAAAATCGGGGCATTCATCGGCTACGAGGTATATCGTCAGGTTTTGGTGCGTTTGTTGGAGGAGGGATTCGACTAGAGGGAGGGCAATGGCGGCATTGCGGTACGCGGTGATGATGCAGGCGTAATGGTGATTGGTAAATTGGTAGATTGGTTGACCCTCCTTCGCTTTGGCTACGGCGGGTAAATTGGTGGATTGGTAACCCTCCTTCGCATAGGCTACAGCGGGTAAATTGGCGATCAGTTTCAGTGCATGTCTTTCATTCCCAAATAACTGCGCAAACAACACCGTGACAAATGGGTACACGAGTTGCAAGACGATAAGGAGGCAAATTAAAGCGAACAAGAGGTTCATGGCGCGTCGAGAACTTTCCGAAAGTTTTAAACTTTCGGAAAGTTGGTTGATGATTTAATCCCTGAAAAAATGCCCTTCCAAAACGCATTCAAGTTTTCAAATTCGCCTTTCAAAATATAGACGAGGCCATTTTTAGGCAGGGTGACAAAAATCAAAAAAGCGAAAAACACCAGCAGCCTCCAGCCCCCAAAGTTGCGGCGCATAAAAAGTATTCGGTTGCGTGTAAGATAGTAGGTTTTGGTCGTTCCCATTTTGTTGAGGGTAAGGCTTTCTTTGTGCCAAACCCGGGCTTGTGGCTCCACCCAAACCTCAAAGCCCGACCGACGGATGCGCTCGCACCAGTCCAATTCTTCGTAGTACAAGAAAAACCCTTCCCACATCGAGCCAACTTGCTCCAGTACTTTTCGGGGTACCATCATAGCCGCGCCGTGGGCATAGGCAGTCTGGCTTGGCTTGGCAAACTGCCCATGGTCTGGTTCGCGCTCACCTAGGGTGTAGTTTCGGCCTGTGAAGGCGGATAAAGGAGTCATTCCAGCATATTGAACAATGGGAGTAGGGGTTGTTCCGTCAGTCCCGGCTTGTGGGTAATAACAAATTAAGGGACTAACGATCCCGGTATTCGGTTCAGATTCAAAGTGTTGTAATAGTTGCTCAATACAGCCAGACGCTATTTCAGCATCGTTGTTGACAAAAAAAAGATATTCGCCCCGAGCCAAGGGGAGCGCAAGGTTATTCCCCCCGGCAAAGCCAAGGTTTTGCTCGCTTCGAATAAATTTTACCTCCGGGTATTGAACTTGAAAAATGGAAGTGGGGTTTTCCCGGCTGGCATTGTCCACGACCAACACTTCCACGTCGCGGTAGCCTTGCCTTTTGATGCTGTCGAGCAAGGCACAGGTTGTTGCTGTTTCGTTGTAATTGACGGTGATAATGGAAACCATAAACGCTCAGCTCTAAACACACAAGCCTAACTCAAACATCCTCCTTTTGCACAAATGCACGGAAGGTTTTTAGCACTATTTTAAGGTCGGCCAATACAGAATATTTTTCTTGAGAATAAGCAATGTCAAGACCGATGCGTTCCTCGGCAGTCATATCGGGCTGGCTCCTCTTTGAAATTTGCCACAGCCCCGTGATGCCTGCCGGCGCAAGAAAACGAGCGCTCCATTCGTCGCGGGTAAGCGTTTCTGCTTCATAGAGCGGCAGCGGGCGGTTTCCAACGAGCGACATCTCGCCGCGCAGAACGTTGATGAGTTGCGGCAGTTCATCTATACTATATTTCCGGATAAACTTCCCTACACGTGTAATGCGTGGGTCTTGAGCAATTTTAACAAAAATAGGTTTGCCGCTCGAAGTTCCGTTTGGGTATTGGTTGAGGTGCTGCATCTCTATTAATTGCTCCTCAGCGCCGGCATACATCGAACGGAGTTTCAAGAATTCAAAAACCTGATAACCAGAGCCTACTCGTTTTGACTTGTACACAACTGGGCCTTTTGATTCAAGCCAAATTGCCAACATTACGGGCATCCAAATCCAGGATGTGAGCACGATACCTAAAGCAGCACCTACAAGGTCAAAAATGCGTTTCCCAAATGGGATACGGAAACCAAAACTTTCAGGCTTTACCCGGTTGCCGGTTTCTAGAACCTGGGGTTTGTATTGGTTTAGGAAAGCCAAGCGGCTTTCCAACATTTTCCAATCCACCGGGACGGTGTAGCAATCGTCTATGCCATTTGCAGAAAGGGCAGTTTTGTTGGCAGGTTTCCCTTTGTGGGTGAACACCACGAGCGGTACAGAGCAGAGATCGGGGTCGGCGGCCATTTGTTGTGCGAGCCGAAAGTGGTCGCTGATGAGCCAGTCGAGATCACACAAAACCGCATAAGGCAAGTTGTAGGTAGCAAGCTCCCCTACACGCTTTCCCAGCCATAAAAAGGCGCGGAAGCCGTTTTTTTCAATGGAATATTGGTAGGTTGTGCTTTGATACGGGAAGTTTTGTATGCTGGAATCAAAACTTTGGTCAAAGCCAACAAAGAGTAGTTCTCGCATTGTAGCGAGCTTGTAATCGGAAGTGTGCGGGTTGGGATGCATGATTAAAATTAAGTAAATCGGTGTTTGTTGAGTTTGTCCCTGTCTGTCAGCCGATGATATCCATCAGCCGATCCTGGAGTCTGGTGGGACTGAAGGGTTTGGCGAAGTATTCGTAGGCGCCGAGCATCCTATATCGGTGTTCTTCGGCACCCTCGTCTGTATTCCCGCTACCAAGCACCACCACTGGGATATCGGCCCACAGACCGCTGCAACGCAAATTAGAAAGCAAGGCAGCACCGTCTATCTCCGGCATGGTAGTGTCGGTGACGATAATATCGGGCATCACGCCTTTGCTAAGCCAACTCATGGCTTCAAGGCCATTTTTAGCCCCTACGACATCAAAATTTTCGGAAAGAAAATTGCCAATAATCCGGCGAAGACCATCATGGTCTTCAACAAGAAGTAACCTTCTGCTCATAATGTAATCGATGTTTGGTCAATGATTAGGCCCACCACACATTAGGGTGTGCCAAAAAGCGTTTGCTGCTGTTTAGCAAACAGTTGTATCTACAGAAGGGGGGATTAATCTACACACAAAAGAATACCTCACACATAAATTTGCGGAGGTAAGGATTAAAACCTGGGAGGTTTTGAAATACTTGAGTCGAATAAGCACTATTTGACCGTACAAAGGTGAGCACTTAGAAGCATTCAGGTATTACACAGTTCCAGATGAAATTTGTAAGATTCACATATTCAACTACACACTGTATGAAACAAAGATAATGCCGTTTGCAAAAAAGGAAGATTCACCAAGCTAATTTCTAGTCCCACAGGTATTGCAATTATTATGGAATTCTAGTTAATAAAATGGATAATCGCCTCTTTATCAGTTTTTTGAACCCCAATAGACATCTATTTGTCTTTTTAGTTAAACTATAGAAAAGGGAAAAATACCCAGCGCAAATAGCCCAATTTTACTAGGATGCAACTATCCAGCAAACCCTCGCTTTACCTTTGACGCTTCAAACCCTTTGCGCGTGCTCAAAATCGTTTTTTGGTCGGGGCTTGCCCTCATTTTCTACGCATACCTCGGCTATGGGCTTGTATTGTGGGCATTTTTGCGTGTCAAACGTTTGTTTAAACCTGTTCATCAACCCGAATCTGCCGAACTCCCCGAAGTTAGTTTCGTCGTCTGCGCTTACAACGAGGAAGATTGGATGCGTCGGAAAATTGAGAATTCCATTGCAATCCACTACCCACGGCACCTCATTCAGTTCTGTTTCGTGACGGATGGCTCAGACGACCGCAGCGCCGAACTTGTACGAACCTATCCTTATCCTCCTGACCTGCGCTGGAGCCTGCTTCACCAACCAGAACGACGCGGCAAAATCGCCGCTTTTCAACGTGCCATGCAGCAAATTGCAAGCCCAGTAGTGGTCAGCACCGATGCCAATACGCTGGTGAACCCTGAGGCCATCCACCAACTTGTCCGTCATTTTGCTGACCCGCAGGTAGGGGCTGTGGCAGGAGAAAAAAGGATTTCCATGGCAGAAAAAGACGATGCGAGCAGCGCAGGCGAAGGCATCTATTGGAAATACGAGAGCCTTTTAAAAAAGTGGGACGCAGAACTTTGGTCCGTTGTCGGTGCCGCTGGTGAGCTCTTTGCATTCCGCACGGAATGTTACGAACCCGTGCCTTCCGATACACTGGTGGAGGATTTTTATCTTACCATGCGGATCGCACAACGCGGCTGGAGGGTGCAGTACGAGCCTGAAGCCTGGGCGGCAGAAGCCTCCTCCGCTTCAGTGGCCGAAGAAATGAAACGGAAAGTCCGGATCGCTGCCGGGGGCTTGCAGGCGGTATGGCGGCTCGCCCCGCTCCTCAACCCGCTGCGCTATGGGGTGCTGAGTTTTCAATATATATCACATCGGGTGCTGCGGTGGACATTGGCGCCGCTTTTACTGCCCATCTTATTGGTAATCAATATCTTGATCGCTGTTGAAGGAAGTCTTTTCTACCAAATTTTGTTGCTGGCGCAAACCCTTTTTTACCTGGCCGCTTTGGCCGGCTGGTTTTTGGAACAACGGAAATTGAAGGTCAAAGCACTATTCATACCCTACTATTTTTGCCTGATGAACTGGGCAATGTACGCCGGCTTTGTACGGCTTCTGCGTGGAAAACAGACGGTAATTTGGGAGAAAGCGAAGCGGGCGGGGGAGTAATTCAATATCTCGGATAGAAATGATTTGGTTGATTGACGAGGCCCCATATCTACTGCCTACTACTATTCACCGTAACTGCTCCCATCAATCGGTCGTAACGCGCGCCAAAAGGCCGGAAATAAACCAAAATGGTATATTGGTTGGTCGTGGCATACCAGTTTCCCTCAAACCCATCGAGATCGGGTTTGCCAGTATTTCGATCCACTACCAGATATTGATAATTGTAAAGACCCTGTTTGAGCCAGGTGTCGCACCAGTAGACCTGCGTAGTTTCGTCGTACTGCATCTTGAATTCGGGCTTTAGTTGCCAGTCTGTCAGTTCGCCGAACACATATACGTCCGCGTCGTCAAGCGGGAGGTTTTGTTTTATTGAAAAAAGCACCGTGGCATAATCGCACTGGAGCAAAGTCTGGTTAGCATTCTGATTCTCAATGACAAAACGCCCATCGGCATCGGGTCGAAAAAGAACTGGCCGGTCAAACCGTGACTCATCTGGCTTGAGCGTCACTTCAAAGTAAGTGGGCTTGTCCACAATGTTTTTCACGTATTCTCCCCGGTAATCAAAAGACCGAATGTCGAAAAACCGGAACTCCTTTCCTGCCGGGAAAAGAATCTGATCCTGATAGTCGAACACCAGATTGTCGCCCCGTGTGATGTAGGGCTTGAGCGGCCCCAGGGCATTGTCCCAACGACCGTTTTGCAGCACAAAAGCCTTTACGTCGTTTTGAGGCATTGAGATTCGGACGCCTTTGGGCACTACGGTAAAATCAATTTCGTGATGGGTGTCCAGTTTTTCCACCTGGGCGGTACGGACGAATTCTGCGTCAATGCGCCACAAAGGTTCCACCACCATAAACCGCCGCACCAATACTAGGCGATCCTCATCTTCTGTATCAAAAACATTGAGCAGATAGTTACCCGAACGAACCCAGCGGATATTCCGGTTGGGAAGGCCAAGTGTGTAATGGGTATAGGTGGCAAGCGTGTTGAAGGAGTTTTCCACCGTAATAATTCGATCTTCAGTAAAGCCATCCAAATATTCGTTCTCGTCCAGTTCCGAGGGCTGCCAATCGCTGTTGCAGTGTTTGTAATCCTTAAGTTGATCGCCCAGGTGATCAAATTCAAGCACCAGCACATTGGGGCTAGTTTTCAGGTTCACGATTGGCTGCGAAAGGGGCGAGCCAGCCAAGTAAAGTTGAACAGTACAAATATCAGGATCAAGGACTTGGTTCTCTGTTTGAGAGAACAAAATGCTTGGGAAAAGGACGAATAGTAAATATCGCATGAAGGGATTTTGGACTTTTGAGAAAAAGGCTTGGAACTTGAAACTTTCCGCTACTTCGTTGCTTCAATCACCATTGGCGCATCGGTACGAGGATGCTTGAATGCCAAACGATGGGCGTGAAGTTTGATTTCGTGCTCGCGCCAAAATTTGCCGCCATACAGCACATCGCCCACAATAGGACAGCCAATGTGTGCGAGCTGCGCCCGAATTTGGTGAAACCGGCCGGTGCGTGGCCGGATTTCCAGCAGTGCTTGTTCACCCTTGGTTTCTAGCAATTTATATTCCGATTCACATGGTTGGGTATCGGGCACAGCGCGGTCGAACACGAGCGCCTTTTTGCCTGTTTCGTCCCGTTTCAGCCAGTGTGTCAGGATACCCGATTCGGCAGGCGGCGCTTTTTCTACCAAAGCCTGATAGGTTTTCTCCACTTCACGACGCTCGAATTGGTTCATCAGTTCGGTGAGCATGGCCTTTGATTTTGCGAGAATAAGTACCCCGCTCGAAGCGCGGTCGAGGCGGTGAACCGCGCGGAGGTAGGGGCTGATTTTCATGCTTATGCCCTCCACTTTGTCCAATAGTTTTTGTTGGAGCATTTCCAAGGCCTCTTTTTCTGCCGATGGATGGCGAGCAGTGCCGCTCTCAGATGAAAGTCCGGAGGGTTTGTTTATGACGAGAAGGTCTTGATCTTCGAAGAGAATTTGCATGGTGGGGTGGAGAGGATATTGGGATATTAAGATATTTAGAAATTGGGCTGCAAACTTACGGGTAAATAGGGCTTGGGCGGTTAAAACGAATCTGAGCTGGTGATTCTCCCGTAAGTTTCGGCCATCAAACTATCTTTTCAGATGAACAACAAAAACTGCGTACTTCTCCTTTTTGCCATTATTTTCCTGTCTTCTTGTGCTGTGCGCCCTAAAAAGGCCTTCGATGCAGCGAAAGTGCCGCCTTCACCTGACTATTCCACGCTCGAAAATTGGGCTGCTCACCCTGACAAATCCGATCTCGCCGACCTTTCGCCTTCCCCAAATTTACCAGACCTCCAAAAAGATGCTCCAGTAGATGTTATTTTTTTTTACCCAACTACCTACACGGGCGGTCTCCGGAAAAGCAGCCATCAACGCTATTGGAATGCCAGCGTTTCAGACACAAAAACGAATGTTAAAACTGATGAGGGCACCATTAAATACCAAGCCTCCCTTTTCAATGGTGCAGGCCGGGTGTTCGCGCCCCGGTATCGTCAGGCGCATCTCCATGCTTTCTTTACCAAAAAAGACACGGCATCGGCACGTCTTGCCCTCGACCTCGCCTATGAAGATACAAAAGCAGCTTTTAAATATTATTTGGAGCATTGGAACAATGGCCGCCCATTCATCATTGCGGGCCACAGCCAGGGCGCTCGACATGCCATGTTTTTAATTCGGGAAATGATCGAAGGAACACCCCTGGAATCACAATTGGTAGCAGCCTATATTGTGGGTTGGCCGGTAAAAAATAATTTTTTCAAGACACTCAAGCCTTGTCAGAGCGTAGAACAGACCAACTGTTTTTGCTCCTGGCGCACTTGGGAGCGCAATTATGGACTTCAAAAATTTACCCTCAAAAACCTCGACAACAGTCCAGGCTTTGAGAAGAACGTTGTTTGCACAAACCCGCTCAATTGGACAACTACCGACAACGTATATGCTCCCAAATCGCTAAACCTTGGTGGAGTGGTACGCCCTTTCGAGAAAATATATACACAAATAACGGATGCTGAGGTCTATAATGGGGTTCTTTTGGCGCGCAAGCCGAAGTTTAAGGGAAGCTTTTTGTTCCAGAGGAAAAATTACCACATCGGAGATTTGAACTTGTATTACCTGAATGTGCGTGCCAATGCACAAGCTCGTACGAAGGCTTATTTAAGAAGGTAGTCGAGAAATTTCACTGAATTACCACTGCCAATTTTCCATCCTTGCTTGCAGCCAGTCGGGTGATTTTTTTCACGCCAAATTTGCTCAAATCGGCCACCTCTTTCCAGTCGGCATCGCGGGAGGCTTTGAATTGGAAAAGTTTTGCGTTGCTGCCAGTGAGCAAAGTTCCATCCGTCAAAAGGGTAAAATCTTCGCTGCCTGCGGGCATTTTCAGCACAATTTCTTGTGTGTTGGTTTTTGGGTCCCAGGTTTTGAGATACCAGGTTTGCTCGGTAGCTTTTTGCACAAAAAGCAGTTTGCCATCGGGTCGTTTCAGCAGGCAACGCCCGATGCTGGAGGCAATGCGCTGTGGCTTTTGGCCTTTGGTACCCACGATCTGGAGGGTGTGTGGCTGCTCATTTTCTCCCACGATAAAGAAGGCCACCAGGGTGTCGCGCAACCAGCAATGGTAACCCACATTATAAATTTTAGGGAATTCTGGCCTGCCGTTGTCTGAGCGGTCGAGCGGGAAAGACCACAAGCGTTGGTTGCCGTCTTCCTCCACGCGTACGGACGAAAAGCGTTTGCCGCCGGGCATGGGAGTTGGCGAATATTCTGCCGTGCTGCGCGTGGCAGTCACGCGGGTTTGGGTTTTTAAAAGCAGGTCGAGGGCAAGGATATCGGTCTGGGTTGTGTCGGCCGGGAACTGCGCCGTTAACCATAGTTCGTTGTTTCCGAAGAAGTTGGGCTGGTTGTTGTAGCCGCCCCGGTTGAATGCCGTGAGGAACCTTGCTGCTTCGGGCCGCCAGGTACTGTCGGCGGTTTTGGTGAGGGAAAACAGGAGGATGTCGCTTTTGCCTGGGCTTTGCGCTGCAAGCGAGAGAGGCAAGACGAAGAGCAATAGTGTTCGTAGCATAATTGACAAGTTTAGTAAACCGCACACGGGGCGTTTAATACGGGGTTAGATTCAGCCCCTCCTCTCCAAACTCCCATTTGCCCACCAATGTTTTTTCGTAAGTATTCTTTGTAAGGTACTCGTAAAACTCCGAACGGCGGATGCCACGAGCGCCGAGGCTGACAAGGTGGGGCGTTTCAACTTGGCAGTCCACGAGCCAAAAACCAGATTGTTCGAGTGCACGAACCAGGGTGATAAACCCTGCTTTTGAGGCATTCGGTACCAGCGCAAACATACTTTCGCCAAAAAAAATCTTCCCTATTGAAATGCCGTAAAGCCCTCCTACAAGTTCATTGTTCTCCCATACTTCCACACTGTGCGCCAAACCTCGTTCGTGCAAACGGGTGTAAGTGGCAATGAATTGTTCGTTGATCCAGGTGCTATCGGGGCCGGGTTCGTTGCGGGGTACAGCAGCACAGGCTTGTATCACAGCACCAAAACAGGTGTCGAGCGAATAGCGAAATTTGCCTTGATTGAAGATGGAGCGCATGCTCTTGTGTATGCGCAACTCCTTGGGAAACAACACAAAACGCGGATCGGGGGTGAACCAGAAATAATGCCCACCGTCTTCAAACCAGGGGAACATCCCGTTGGCGTAACCCAGGAGTGTACGGTCTTCGTGCAGGTCGGCACTCACGGCCACAAGGCCACTTGGCTCCGCTCCGTCAGGGTGAGGAAACACACGAAAATCGTCGTCGGGGAGGTAGAATACGGGCATGAAAAATTAAAAAAACCGCAAAATTTAAAACCGGAGAATTTAAAATGTAAAATCAAACATAGCGAAACTTCAAACATCGGTTGGAGGAGCGGATCAGTTGGTTTGGTTTTACATTTTGAATTTAAAATTTTGCGGTTTTGCGGTTTAAAACTAAACGGCGGCAAGTGCATCTGCCCCTGCCGCCGTTGTTAAAAAACGTGCTGACACGTTTGGTTTCAATTACTTAATCGAAATCACTTTAGTCTTTGCCCACTGGTCGCCGAGGCGGAGGCCTTTATCATTGGTAAGCAAAACGATGAGCTCGATCAAAGGGAAAAGCGGAATCCACAGCACTATGTTGCGGATGATACCCGGACCCCAGTTGTTGGTGAGGTGTTGGCCATCTTCTGTAACAGCGCGGAGGCCCATGGCTTTTTTACCAATGCTTTGTCCATCGAGGAACGGCAGCGAATCGCGGGTGAGGCCGTAAGCAACTGCGGCGATCCAGCCAGCGATGGGAACAAAACTCATTAACCCGATGAGGATCACGTCAATGAGGTAGGCAACAATACGATTGCCGTTGTCAGCTTTACGGAGTTCTGGGGTGCCAGATTGGTCGAGTATTTCCATGATAAGAAAATAGGATTTGGTGAAAAAAATATCGGTGTGAATTGAATTTAGATTCTTGTCCACTGCCTCCCTCCTTCGCTAAAACTACGGCGGGTAAACCTGCTACTGCCTACTGCTACTACGCTTCCTCTACCTCCGCCGAAAGCCCTCGGTCGAGCAGGGCTTCGCAGAGTGGAATGAGGTCTTTTTTGGTGCCGGATTTCACGGTGGCTTTCCCTTTATTGTGTATAATGAGGGCTAATTGTTCGGCTTGTTCGCTGGCGTGCTGTAGTACTTGCATGAAACACTCAATCACCCATTCAAAAGTATTGTGATCGTCGTTGAACACGATGATCTGAGCCGGCAAGCCTGTGCCGATGTCGTCCATCACGAGTACGTCCTCGTCTTCTTCCCAAAGGGGCTTTGTAACTGGCATGATTGGTGATTGGTGATGGGTGATGGGTGATTGGTGATGGGTGGTTAGTGGTCCTCGTCAAGTACTGATCACTAATCACTCAACACCAATCACTCTCAATGTTTGTTTTATCGCCTCAAAATTCGGAAGTTCTCCGGCATTTTCAAGCACTTCTGCATATCGAACAATCCCTTGACCGTCAATGACGAATGCAGAACGTTTAGAAACGCCTTTCAGGCCGAGCCCAAATTCTTTATAGATCGTGTCGTATTTTTTGCTCACGACTTTGTTGAAATCTGAAAGCATTGGGAAATTGAAACCTTGCTCTGCCTTCCATTTGGCGAGTGTGTACGGACTATCTACCGAGATCGCCAGAATCTGCGCCTCCAAGTCTTCGTACTCCGCGAGGCTGTCGCGCATCATGCAGAGTTCTTTGGTGCAAACGCCCGTAAACGCAAAAGGAAAGAATAATAGCAGCACGTTTTTCCCGCGCTGTTCGGAAAGTTTCACGAGCGATTTGTCGCTGGAACGGAGGGCAAAATCGGGGGCTTTGTCGCCAGCTTGGAGCATCGGATTGGGTTTTTACTGAAATTGATTGTGGCAAAAGTAGAAAACCCGGTCGTTGTTGCGTAAAAAACGTAGGGCGAAATTCATTTAACCGCAACCGAATGTACGAATGGCACACGGATGCCACGGATTAGACACGGATTTTAATCTTGAAAGAAAAAATCCGTGTCTAATCCGTGGCATCCGTGTGCCATTACCCCTAAAAAGCGCGGAGCGCTTACCGCAACAAAACCATCTTCCGCCAAGCTGTATGGGCCCCTGCCTCCAATTTGTAGAACAAAATCCCAGATGAAGCCAGTTGGTCATTTTCAAATCTCACTGTATGAATCCCCTGAGCGTAATCGGCTGTTTGCTGAAACAATCTCCGGCCTTCGACATCAAAAACGGAAAGGGTGGCCGAGGTGGATTGCGGTAGTTGAAACCTTATCGTTGTACTACTGCCGAAAGGATTTGGCTCGTTTTGATAAAGGGCAAAGCCTTCGTTTTCAGGCGATTGCGATCCTACCAGGGTGGTGTCGCCGATGCTGAAAATTCGTTCGCACACTGTATTGTTCCCACAACCGTCGGTTATAAACCACTTGATTTTGTGGCGGCCATTGGGCAGTTCTGGTAGCGCAAAGGCGGCGGGCGATTGTTCGGTGTTCCAGCGCAAGGCGGCCATTTTACTTGTACCAAACACGGATTCTTGAATGGAGAAGCCCCATTTTTGGTTTGCTGGCACAGCTCGGGCATCGAAGCTGGTAGGCGTTCCACCACTGAAATTGGGTGTGTTGAAATTGTTGTACCGCACATTGTTCCAGCCTAATCCATTCTGGCCCAGACTTGTGGAATTTACTACCGTTTCCTGTTGGCTATCAGCATCCAAATCTAGAAAAAGCAGGTATTCGATGTTCACATTGGCGCCCGAACAAGCATCGGTTGCGGTTACGGTAAGGTCAATGGGCGTTTCACGCAGGTCCTGCATTGGCAGATTTGGATTGAATACGTTATTCCACAACGCTGGATCGTTCTGTGTAGGATCCGTTAAGTACAAAAAGTCAGTATAACATTCAAGGAATTCGGGGGGCTCAGCATCAATGATCCTAATGTGCTGCGTGTATTTGTAGCCGTTTGTGTTCGCAGCCCAAAAAGTACAGAAATCTGTTGCTGTCGGGTCTGTAGGGCTTATTTTTACAATGCTAGAAGACCAGGGCGGCGCAGTGCCACAAGCCGAAACCGTAGGGCCGGGCCAATTGGCAGGATTGTTCGTAAAAACATTTGGTGTAGGATTTGGCACATAACTTATGTTTTGGAGCGGGTTGTACGTGCACCAATTAATCACTGTCCAATCTCTTTCGATGATTATGCATGCATCTGGCACAGGAGTAATCATTTGATCAGTATAGCCAAACGCCAACAACTCGCAACCCTTGCCAAATAAAATCGGTTCGCCATAGCTTCCTATAGCATTGCAGAATGTGGTATAAACGTCATCCGGGAATTTTATATAATAATCCTGTAAATGATTCACTATCACACGCTGACTGCATTGGCTTGTACTTGCACAATCGTCCACCGCATCGAAAACACGGACGATGGTGCCCCTACTGCAAACAGTGTCGAACTGGGTATAGTTGGCCGATTTTTCCAAGTCCACCAAAAAGCAACCACCCGAAAAAGTTGGCTCGCCATATTCCAACAGACTAGGGTCAAACTGCTCGCAGCTCAGCACCACATCGGCTGGCGGGATGCACTCAAATGGGTTGGGCACGAGCGTAAAAACCTGCTCGCATTCGCGTTCGTTGCCGCAGCCATCTTGAGCAAACCACTTGATTTTGTGTGTCCCAACGGGCAGTTCCGGCACTAAAAAGCTGTTGGGCGATGCAGCTCTGTTCCAACGAAGGTTCGCGATTCTGGAACTTCCTACAATGGTTTCCTCGATCGCAAACCGCCACTTTTGGTTTTGCGCCACGGGGCGATTGTCAAAAGAGACAGGCGTTCCGCCGATGTAGTTGGGGGCTTGAAAATTGTTGTAATAAATCGTGTCGGCAGGGGGCGGGTTCATCGAATTCACCACCGATTCCATAATTCCGTCCCCATCCAAATCCAGAAAGAGGAGATAGCGAATATTGATGCTTCCACCATAGCAAGTATCGGTGGCTTCTATGGAAAGATCTATCTGCCTTTCGGCTAAATTTTGGGCTGGAGATGCCGGATTAAAAACATTGTATAGAGGTGGTATTGGTGGACTAAGAAGCTGTAACTCCTGGAGTGCAGTTGACAAAAGTGGGTGGGGTACTGTCTGCAATTTTGATAAACTGCTTGTATTGGTAACCATTGGCATTGGAATTCCAAAAGCTGCAAAAGTTTGTTTCAACGGTATCCAATGGGGTTATTTTTGAAATGGTGGGCGCCCAAGGTATGGGGGTGCCACAAGCTGAAATGGTAGGGCCAGCCGTTCAGGCGTGATAAAGCGGTGGGTCGGGTTTGGTACATGGTAAAGGGGAGATTGGATTGTACGCACAGTTGATGACGGTCCAGGTTCGCTCGATTCGGAGACAAGCGTCGGGCCAGAAAACTCCGAATATTTCATCCTCGTACGACACGTTCAGAAGTTCACAATCCTCCCCAAAGAACTCTGGACGACCATAAACACCCGTCGAATTGCAAGTCGTCACCAAGGTGTCGTCTGGAAATTTAATAAAATAACTTTGCGCATAATTGACCATTACACGCTGACTGCAAGAACTTGAATTACCGCTACAATCAAAGGCGGTAAAAATGCGCGTAATGGTACCTCGGCTGCAAAGTGTGTCGAACAGGTCGTAATTCGCCGACATGCTAATGGTGTCAATACAGCAATTATCCAACATTGCCGGTGTTCCGTAAGACATCAGGCTTGGGTCAAAATTTTCACAAGAAACGTTCACCTCATCGGGCGGCGAGCATACGGGTTTTACATTATCTGTCACCGTGACATCTACGAAGCACTCATTGTAAATCAATCCTATGATCGGATCATACGCAACGGTTCCGTCGTCATTCAGTTGGTAAATACGAAGCGACACCGTTTGCGTGGAACCAACCTCACCACAGTAAAACTTTATAGAATTCTGCTCAGAAATCGCCCGCTCGTATTCGCTCGGGAAAGAAGGGAATACGCTGTTGCAAGGCGGCATGCCTCTAACGGGATTGAGCGTTTGCACAAAATTAGAATAAGGCGGCAATCGCCGAATTGTCAACATTACATCATTGCACTGGTCAAAGGAACCATTGTCAAATAATTCAGCATCCCACCAAAGTACGCTGGCAAACTGGTCAGACCCGTTCGTCAAATAGCAATCATTGAGATCGTCGCTTGCACTGATAGAAACGGTTAAGGCCTGTTTGCAGACTGCAACAGGAGGTGTCAGGTCTTTTACGGTGACCGTAAAAGAACAAGTTGCAGCGTTACTATCCACGTCTGTCACTAAGAATTCATTTACTGTAATGCCGATTGGAAAATCCGAGCCGGAAGGGAGTCCGGCTGTTTGAACCAAAGTCCAGCCTGGGAGATCATCGGAGGCCACCACGTTGTAAACATGGTTTGCTGTACACGAAAACGCATTGGTGTTTACTGTGGCGTTGGGTGGGCAAATTATGGTAGGCAGGGTATCGCTTAAAGAATAAAATTTGTGCTTTCCAAGGGCGGTGGCCTGCAATGATTGGAGGCCAGAAAACAACAGAAGTAGTGTGATTGTGCGCATGAGATTATGTTTAGCGTTTTTAAAATGCAAAAAAGCGCAACAAAGTAGACCATCGTTCTTTGCCAAATTGTGACTTTTAACAATTTGTCGCCAATTGCTCAAAAATGACACTATAACCACATCTTTTCTGGCAATTATTAACAACAAAGTATCTTTGTTTGAAGGTTTTCTCCTCATACAAAACAATCGTTATGCTCCTTTTTACCCGCCGAAGCGCGTAGCGCGAAGGAGGGCGTTTATTTACTACCTAAAACAATCGTTATGCTCCTTCGCTTACTCTCGCTGCTCACGCTCTTATTGTTCTTTTTCCCTGCCTCCGCCCAAAAATACCTTGAAATGATTGAGGCAGGCACTTACACGCTTACAGAAATTCAACAAGAGGCTGAGGCCTATTTCAACATCGTTGGAAAGGAGCGTGGAAAGGGCTATAAGCCCTACAAGCGATGGGAGTACACCGCCCAGATGGAATTAGATGAGCGGGGCGTTAAAATCCCCAATGTCGAACTGGCCCAACGAGCGCGTGATTACCGGCTTGTTGAAAAGCAAAACCAGCAGACCGAATCAGGTGGTTTTGCAGGAGGCTGGCAGCAACTAGGCCCAACTTATTGGAACGCGACTTCCAGCTGGAATCCCGGCGTGGGACGCATCACTTCCATTGGCATTGATGCAGGCAATACCAATCATATTATCGTAGGCAGCCCCACTGGCGGTGTGTGGAAAACCCTGGACGGTTGTAACACCTGGACGCCTATCACGGACGAATTCTCTACGGTAGACGTGTACGGCCTTGGAATTTCACCTTACAACAGCAACCTCTACATTTGGGGAAGTACCTCTGGCAAAATCTTTCGCTCCACCAACGCAGGCGCAAGCTGGAACGCAACAGGAAACGTAACCGGCAGCGGAAGGGTCAGCCGCATCCAGTTTCACCCGACCAACCCCGATATCGTATATGCCGTGTCCGAGTCCAACGGCTTGTTTGTTTCTAACAACAGCGGAAGTACCTGGAGTGCCGTAGCTGGCGTCAGCGGTGTGCCCGGCTATGATGTGGAGTTTAAACCCGGGGATCCAAACACGATTTATTTTTCCGGAATTTCGGTTTACCGCTCAACCAACGGCGGCACTTCATTCGCTCAAATAAGCGGTTTTGGCACGGCCAACAACAATTACAAAAGGATGTCGGTAAGCCCGGCAAACCCCAGTGTAGTGTATGTGGTGGAGTCAAGTGGCGGCAGGTTTGGTGGTTTTTACAAATCCACTGATAGTGGCGCCTCCTTCACCAAGCTCGTTGATGGTAGTGAAATTAACTATTTTGGGTACAGCGAAACGGGCGACGATGACAGCGGCCAAGCGCCTCGCAATATGGACATTGCAGCCAGCCTTACCGATGCAGAGGAAGTTCACATTGGAGGCATCCACACCTGGAAATCCATTGATGGAGGCGAATCCTTTTTCCTCACTTCATACTGGACACCTGGCACTGCTGCTTCACTCGGCGTTGGCTACAACCATGCTGATATTAACGTCCTCAAATTTGTAGGAAACACCTTGTTTGTTAGCTCAGACGGCGGCCTCTATACCAGCATAGACGGAGCCGCGAGTTTCGTTGACCGCACCTCTGGTCTTGGCATTCGGGAGTTTTACAAAATAGGCGTTTCCAAAACCAACCCCAACGTGGTTTCCGGCGGCTCCCAGGACAACGGCACCAGTGTCATGCGAGGCGCCAACAGAGCCTGGGTGGACTGGCTTGGCGCCGATGGGATGGAGACTTTTGTAAGCTGGAACAATGCTAACAACCTGTATGGCACCTCACAAAACGGTTCTATGTACCGCTCCACCAACCAGGGCACCACACGCAGTTCCATTTCCAAGCCACCAGATGTGGAAGACGGCGCCTGGGTCACACCTTTTGAACAGGATCCTCAAGTATCCAACACCATTTATGTCGCTTTTGCGGATGTGTGGAAGACTTCTAATAATGGGAGCGACTGGACAAAAATTTCCGACTTTGATAACGGAAATATGAACCAGATGAAACTCGCGCCCTCCACCAACAAGCGCATATACGTTTCTCGGGGTTCTAATTTGTTCACTACCGCAAATGGTGGAACCACCTGGACGACCATTACTTCAGGATGGGGCACGAACAGCATCAGTTACATTGCCGTTCACCCGCTAGATCCACTCCGACTGCTCATTGTAACGGCTTCAGGCGTGTACCATTCTACCAATGCCGGGACAAGTTGGACGAATATTGCTGCGAGTCTACCCTCTGGCACCAAGTACTGCGCGACTTGGGAAAACACAGGCAAAAACGGTATCTACGTTGGTGGTTTTGGGTATGTTTCTTACACCAACGACGACCTGGCAGGACAATGGGTCGGCTTCTTTGACGGACTTCCCAATGCGCGTGTTTATGAACTGGAAATCAATTATGTATCCAACACCATTTTTGCCTGCACTTATGGTCGGGGATTGTGGGAATCTCCCATTTACCAACCTCTGGCCCCTGTGGCGGCCTTTACTGCTGACAAGCGCCAGGGTTGCCAGGAAATGACGGTCACGTTTACTGACCAGTCCGCCAATACACCCACCGCTTGGGAGTGGAGCTTTCAAGGCGGAACGCCTGCTACTTCCACGCTGCAACATCCGACGGTGACGTTTAGTGGGAGTGGAACCTATACGGTTCAGTTGAAATCCTCCAATGCTACAGGTGAAAGTACCTTTGAAGCATTAAATTACATCACCCTGTTTGACCCCTCCGAACCTCTAGTAGTCAATGGCGAACGTTGCGACCCAGGTGAAGTCAGTCTGGAAGCAACTGTGCAATCAGGAGATCAGATTAATTGGTACGACGCTCCAACTTCGACGCAGCCGCTTTTCACAGGCAATGTGTTTACAACTAATATTGCCCAAACCACCACCTATTACACTGCTTCCAGCACAGACTTTTTCTCAACGGCGCATGTAGGCCCTGCTACCAATAGCATTGGTGGTGGCGGCGACCACGGCGGAGATCAATATTTGATTATTGATGCCTCAAAGCCATTCCGAATAAAATCTGCGACAGTGTATGCCAACGGGGCCACTGACCGTACGTTTCGATTGCGGGATGCCAATAACAATGTTTTGCTCGAAAAAACCATCTATGTGAACGACGGCGAAAATCGCATTAACCTGGACATAGACGTACCCCAAGGGTCCAATTTACAATTAGGCTGCATCAGCCCGGGCGGATTATACCGAAACAATGCAGGTGTAAGTTACCCTTACTCTATTCCTGGAATAATGCAGATCAAATCCTCCACAGCGGGCCTTGACTACTATTATTACCTGTACGATATGGAGGTCGAAACCACCGAACGCTGCGAAAGCGACCGGATAGCGGTGACGGGCATTGTAAAAAATGCACCCGCTGCACCAATTCTAACGGCATCTGGCAATACCGTGCTTTGCCCAGGCGAATCGGTACTGCTTACAGCAGAAAATGTGTGTCAAGACTGTGTCGTGAACTGGTCGAACGGCGAAAGCGGGACAAGCATTACAGTCTCCATTCCAGGAACTTACACGGCTACTGTAAGCGATCCACTCAACAATACCTGCGGCGATAGTCCGGCTTCGAACGCCCTTTCTGTTACCGCGAATACCGTGCCCACGGCCCCCATCATCTCTGCATCAGGCTCCACGGAGCTCTGTACAGGAGAATCGGTGTTGCTTACGGCAGAAAATATTTGCCCCGACTGCAGTGTGCAATGGTCCACTGCTGAAAGCGGGCCGAGCATTACTGTTTCCACGGAGGGCGTTTATGCGGCCATCCTCAGCAACGTTTGTGGTGAAAGCCCGGTTTCCAACGTAATTAACGTCGCTGTGAACACTGTCCCCGCTCCTGCTATAGTCTCTGCATCAAGCTCCACGGTACTCTGTCCGGGCGAATCAGTTTTGCTTATAGCAGAAAATGTTTGTCCAGACTGTAGCGTACAATGGTCTACTGCTGAGACCGGGCCGAGCATTACCGTTTCCACGGAGGGCGTTTATGCCGCCATCCTCAGCAACGTTTGTGGCGAAAGCCCCATTTCCAACATAATCAACGTCACCGTTAACACCGTTCCTACTGCCCCTATTGTCTCTGCATCCGGCTCCAACGGCGCTTTGTCCCGGCGAATAGGTTGTGCTTACAGCAGAAAATGTGTGTCCCGATTGTACCGTACAATGGTCAACAGGTGAAACCGGGCCGAGCATCACGGTTTCTACAGAGGGTTTTTATGCAGCTATTCTTAGCAACGTTTGTGGTGAAAGCCCAGTTTCCAACGTCCTCAGTGTTACCACAGCAACCTTACCTGATTTACCCACGATATCTGCATCCGGCCCCACAGCATTATGCCTTGGCGAGTCCATCGTGCTAACAGCAGAAAACGGTTGTTCTGGTTGCACCGTGCATTGGTCTAACGGCGAAACTGGGCCAGAGTATCACTGTTACATGGAAGGAATCTATACCGCTACTCTTAGCAACATCTGCGGTGAAAGCCCAATCTCCAATGCCATCCCGGTCAACGTAAGCACTGTGCCTGATGCACCTACGATCTCTGCTTCTGGCAATACAATGCTCTGCCCCGGCGACTCCGTTGTGCTGACTTTGGAGAATGTGTGCCCAGGCTGTAGCGTAGCTTGGTCGAATGGCGAGACCGGGCCGAGCATTACGATACATTGGTTTGCACCTTTTACAAGCTTTTCAGCCATTCTCAACAATTCTTGCGGCAACAGCCCTGCTTCCATTCCTATCGAAGTGCTCACCTTGTTTTTGCCCGATAGTCCCCTTATCGGGCCTGCCGACACTATCTCAATCTGTCCTGGGGAATCAATCCAACTGGAGGTAATGAGCGATGGTTGCTTTGACTGCCCGATCCTTTGGTCGAACGGCGAAATGGGATGGAGCATTATTGTTTCTACAGCAGGCACTTACACAGCAACTACGGGCAACATTTTCAATTTCTGTGGCGACAGCCCTCCTTCAAATGCCGTCATCGTGACCATTCACCCACCTTTCGTGCCAACGGTGCAGGTCAGCAATATCTGCGACCTGACAGCCCCAATCGGGAGCAACTACCAATGGTTCTTGGATGGCGTTGAAATACCTGGCGCCACCGGACAAAACTGGTCCGCAACAGTTTCGGGCATTTATTCCATGTCTATGACCGATCTGGAAGGGTGTGTGGGTATGTCTGAGCCTGTATTTGTAGAAGCCTGTGTGAGCGGCATCTTGAATTTGGAGGGCATCATATCGGCGCGGGTGTATCCAAACCCAGCGCAGGATCGGATTTTCCTGAACATTCAGGTTGAGAAAACCTCCAGCGTTCAATTTGATTTGTACAGCACCGACGGTCGTTCTTTGGGACAATTGTTCCAAGGCGAAATTTTACCCGGTGGACAAATTTTGGACATCAAGTTGCCTGATTTGCCAGCAGGCGTGTATCAATACCGCTTAGTGACGGAGATGGGGTATGTGAATGGGAATTTGGTGGTGCAGCGCGGTAAATAAAAGCCTCCCGAAAACCCTTGTTTGGGGCGACTGAGGCCAGTGCAACCCCCCATGTAGACATGGA
Source organism: Lewinellaceae bacterium (assembly GCA_016708875.1). GTDB lineage: Bacteria > Bacteroidota > Bacteroidia > Chitinophagales > Saprospiraceae > M3007. The sequence continues at coordinate 3,978 of JADJFA010000021.1, read as the reverse complement.
TGTGGACTTAATCAGTGCAATTGTGGTTCAGAGTCCATTGTCTACAGTCCAAAGTCTTTTTCGCGGGCTGTTCCGATTTTCGGAGCAGCCCGCGCCTTTTAAAACAAAAGATTTTAAAATAGCGATCTAAAAATCCCTCCACTACATTATTTTCGCCCCTAAAATCAAAAATTTCCCGTATCTTAATATCCCAATAACCTAATAACCCTGCCTACCGGCAGGCAGGCAAATTTCCAAATCCAACAGCCCATGCTGAAACGCCTACACATCCGAAATTACGCGCTCATAGACGAACTCGAAATCAATTTTTCCGAGCGACTCACCATCATTACCGGCGAAACCGGAGCGGGAAAATCCATTCTGCTTGGCGCCCTCGGCCTCATCATGGGCGAACGCGCCGACACCAAAGTCTTTTACAACGACGCGGAAAAATGTGTGGTGGAAGCCTATTTCGACGTGTCCGAGTACGACATGCGCGAATTTTTTGAGGAACACGAATTGGATTACGATCCCGAAGTGGTCATCCGCCGCGAATTATCCCCCACGGGTAAAAGCCGTGCTTTCGTGAACGACACGCCCGCCAACAATCAGGTGCTTCAGCGGCTTACTGAGAACCTTATTGACCTCCACCAACAATTTGACACCCTCGACATCCACAATGTCAATTTTCAATTGCGGATGATTGATGCATTAGCCGACAACGGCCCGATGCTCAAGGAATACCAACAAGGTTATCGCCTATATGCCGCCGATAAAAAACGGCTCGCTGAGCTCATAGAACGCAGCCAAAGTGGCGCAAAAGAGATGGAATTCCTCCGCTTCCAATTGGAAGAACTCCACTCCGCCGAACTCATCGAAGGCGAACAAGAAACCCTCGAAGGCGAACTCGCCCAACTTACCAACGCAGAAGACATCAAACGCAGTTACGGATCGGCCTATATTCATCTTTCCGAAAGCGAGATGAACCTTATTGGCCAACTTCAGGAACTCTCCCGCAAGTTCACACCTACCCGTAAACTTTCCCCTCAACTTTCGGCCCTGAGCGAGCGTATGGACGCCGTGATCATTGATTTGCAAGACCTTGCCAAAGATTTTGAACGCATCGCCGAAGGGACAGAACACGATCCGCAACGCATAGCTGATGCACAGGAACGGCTCAATGTAATTTACAAACTACAGAAAAAACACGGCGTATCGGGCATTCCTGAACTCCTTCAAATTCAGACCGATCTTGAACAACAAACGGCGGGCTATACCAATCTCGACAGCGAAATCGCAAAACTCGAACAAGCCATTGTTAAACAGGAAAAGAGCCTTCGGACTACCGCGACCACCCTCAGCCAACGCCGACGCGCTGTGCCGCCCAAATTTGAGGAGCGGGTGCAGACCATGCTCACCCAACTTTCCATGCCCCACGCCCGGCTCAAAGTCGAAATCGCCGAACTTTCCCAACTTAGCCCAACAGGTCTCGATGACGTGCAATTCCTCTTTGCTACGAATATCGGCGCCCGTTTCCTGGCTATCAAGGACGTCGCTTCCGGCGGCGAACTCTCCCGCCTCACGCTTTGCACTAAAAGCCTGGTGGCTGACGCGATCCCGCTGCCCACGCTTATTTTTGATGAAATTGACTCAGGCATCAGCGGCGACGTGTCTCTTAAAATGGGTGTGATTCTCAAGGAATTGAGCGCCCGCCACCAGGTTATCAGCATCACACATACGCCGCAAATTGCCGCCCGCGCCGACGCGCATTATTTCGTGTTCAAAAAAGTGGAAGGCCAGCGCACGGTGACCAATGTGCGGATCCTCGCACCCGATGAGCGGGTGCGGTCTATTGCGGTGATGTTGAGCGGTAATCCGCCTAGTGAGGCGGCAATTGCGACGGCTAGGGAGTTGGTGGAGGGTAACCCGCTATAGCCTTGCCGAAGGAGGGGTGAGTTGGCGGTTTGAAAAGTATTGCCGAATTTTGTAAGCCAAAATGAAAGAAGCCAACGCAATCTAAAATTCAATCTATTCAAGTATGCTTGCTATACCAGCCATATACGAAGGTGGAAAATTCTTTCCATTGGAGGAAATGCCAGCAAAAGGCAAATTCAAAGTCATCATTACTTTTATTGAAGCAATTGATGACGAGGAAGATGTTCGAAATTTTGCTGCACAAACGGACGCCTTCTCTTTCTGGGAAAGCGAAGAGGAAGATATTTATCAAGATTTTTTAGTTGAGAAAGCTGCATGAAAACTGGCGACATAGTTTTAATACCTTTCCCTTTTGCCGAACTCCCGAATCGAAAAGTCCGGCCTGCTGTCGTAGTCTGCGAGACAAAAGACCAATTCGAAGATTTGGTTTTGTGTGCCATTAGCTCGGTCGTTCACTCGCCACTTTCAACCAATGAATTGCAGTTGAATCCTACTCTAACCAACGGCCTTCGCAAAACTTCTGTATTGAAGATTGACAGAATTGTTACGGCTAAGAAAGCCGACGTTATTACTCGGCTTGGCGAGTTGAAAGACACAGATTTGGCTGCTTTTAAAATCAAATTCAGGGAGTTGATGGATTGACTTATCTGGCGCTTAGGATCGCTGTCATGTTTTTTGGGAATTCTCCGAGTAAAGCGGCGCATAGGTAAAAGGCCGACATCTCCTCTGCTTAAGAAAACTCAATACCGCCCCGGATCAAACGCCCCCACCCCAATACTCGTAGCCTTCCCACCCGCCATTTCCGCCACCAATTTCCCAGTCCCGGCAGCAAAACTCAGTCCAAGCATAGCATGTCCTGTGGCGATCATCAGGTTCTTCGTTTTTTTTGCAAAACCTATGTAGGGTACTCCGTCGGCAGAAAGCGGTCGGTAGCCGAACCAGACTTTTTCCCGCATTTTTTCTTTCAATTTTTGAAAATCAGCAAGTTCTCGGAACGCTGGGTCTTCGGTGTAAGCAGGAAAAAAACGCGGCACCGCCTCCAAAATCCCCTGTACCCGCGGAAACAAAATCCGGTCGTTCATGGCTCCGATTTCCATGGTGCTGCCAATGCGCAGCCGTTTGGCCCAAGGGCTGATGGCGACTTTTGCCTCTAATAAAATGCAGGGGTGGCGCAAGGGTTGGTGCGGGACATCCACCGTCATGGAATAGCCTTTTCCGGGCATCATGGGTAGGTATTCTCCGGCCAATTTGGCAAGGGGTTGGGACCAGGAGCCTGCTGATAATACGACCAAATCCGGCGTAGTGAGGGCCTCACTTAAAGTGAGGCCCTCACTTAATTTGCGATACCTGACTGCCGAAATTTCCCCTTTATCCTTGTGAATATCAACGACTTCAGCATTCCGGATAATCTTCACGCCGCGTTTTTCCAAGTAATTGAAAAGTTGCCGCATGAGTTCATTTGGGTACAATATCGCGTCGTCTTTATACCATGCCGCGCCGCGCACATCAGGCAAAAGTTCGGGTTCGAGCGCTTGGCATTGGGCGCGGTCGAGCATCTCAATATCGAGGCCAAGATCACGGCCCATGCGCACGTTGTCGAGCTCGCCTTTTTCGTATTTGGCAGTCTGAAAATAGTTGATGCAGCCCTTCTGCTCGTAATCAAACTTCATTTCACCGCTTGTTTCCCACTGCGCCGTGAGATCACGTGATAGCAGGAGCAGTTCGGCCATCGGTTTTGCGCTGCGTTTCACATGGTCGGCGTTGCAGGCGCGGGCGAATTTCATTCCCCAGTCCATCAATCCCCAACTCAGCGACGGGCGCACATAAAATGGGCTTTTCTGTTTGAACATCCACAGAATGCCCTGACTGATGATTCCCGGCTGCGCCAAGGGTGCAAAATGCGAGGGCGAGAGGTAGCCCATGTTGCCAAAAGAACAGCCTTCTGTGCCGTCGCCGCGCTCGAGCACGGTCACATCCCAGCCTTCTTGTTGGAGATAGTAGGCGGTGCTAAGGCCGATGATGCCACCGCCGATGATGATTGCGTTCATAGTTGGTGATTGGTTA
>JADJFA010000020.1 GCA_016708875.1 Lewinellaceae bacterium | reverse complement strand
ATTGACAACGACGACCAGAACCGCCCCGGCTTCAAATTCGCTGAATATGAGATGATTGGCATCCCCGTGCGTCTCGGCCTTGGCCAACGCGACCTCGCAGCAGGTCAGGTAGAAGTGGCTCGACGCGACACAAAGGAAAAAGCCAACGTGCCACTCGGCACCATCGCAGACCATATAGCGAGCCTGCTCGACGAGATTCAGGCCAACCTGTTCAACCGGGCAAAGGCTTACCGCGACGAGCACATCACACGGGTAGATACCTGGGAAGAATTAGTGGATGTGGTGGACAATAAAGGCGGTTTCGCTTACGCACACTGGGACGGAACCACAGAGACTGAAGAGGACATTAAAGCCCAAACCAAGGCGACCATTCGCTGCATCCCACTCGGCTGGCCGGATGAGGCGGGGAAGTGTATTAGGACTGGTAAGCCTAGTGAGCGGCGGGTGCTTTTTGCAAAGGCGTATTGAAATCCGTGTCTAATCCGCGTCATCCGTGTTCCATTATGTACAAAGTGGAACACGAATGACGCGGATTAGACACGGATTTTTGGGATTAATGCTTGATGATTTTCCCGCTAGCCACCCCATTCCCGCTTTTCAATTTCCAGAAATACACGCCAGCTGGTTGATTTTCAAAAGGAACCCGCAGGGTTTCTTGATTTTGCGCAAGCCACTTTTTAGCAAAAACCTGTTTGCCTTCGGCGTTGAAAATTTCCAAAAACGTTTCTCCTGAAAGATTTTCAAATTTGAAAAATGCGGCCTCATTTAGCGGGTTGGGCGATACCATTGCGGAGGGCAAAACGGGCGAATTTGTACCGACGGGTGGCTGCCATTGCAGCGCAGCTTGCACCGCGCCCAGTGCGTCCACACGCCCCCAGCCATAGGCATGATTGGGTCGCGCAACGCCGGAACTAGTACCACAATCCAAAGTATCGGCGAAGTAAATGGCCGATTTTTCCACGATATTTTCTATATCATCCACATGTCCCGCTAAGGCAGGGTTAGCGGAAAGCACAAGGGCCACGAGACCAACCACGTGCGGGCCAGCCATGCTCGTGCCACTGAAATTGGCATAATTTCCACCTGGAATGCTGGAGCGTACATCTTGGCCGGGAGCACTTACATTTGGCTTCATGCGATTGCTCCCATCAACCAAAACCGGACCTCTGCTGCTGAATCCCGAGATAAAATCATCGGAGCGAGTAGCCCCAACACTGAAACTTTCCTCGAAATAAGGGGGCGGGGTGGAGGCGGTGAAGCAGCCTGGCCCAGAATTGCCATTGCTCACTACCACCACAACACCGGAAGTTTTGAGATTGATAACCGCAGTGTGGAGTAACTCGTTGACAGTCATATCTGTACAGCCTTCTTCCACCGCACAATACCAGGAATTGTTGACGACGTGTGGCGCGCGGTCAGGATCTGGATTTAGGCCACCCAAATCGGTGGGCGCGAGAAACCATTGGAAGCACTCAATATAGCTGGAGGGTTTGCCCCAGCCGCGTTCCATATTGCGGCAAGCGATCCAACGCGCTTCTGGCGCCACGCCAATCTGGTTGCCCTGGCCGTCGTCACCCGTCATGGTGCCCATGGTATGCGTTCCATGGTTGTTATCGTCGCAAGGAACAGACGAATCGAGTCCACAAGGATTGATACCAGGATTTCCAAGTGTATCATAGTTCAGCGGGCTGAAATTATGGATGGCATCATGCCAGTTGTAATTGTGCTCACTGGAAGCTACATCACCCGTCCAGCCGCGGTATTTAGCCTGAATAGCGGGGTGCGTCCAATCAAAACCTGTATCGGCTCCACCCACCGTAATGCCTTGTCCGGAATAGCCCAACGCCCAGACTTCCGGAGCCTGGATTTTAGCAATGCCCCATTCGACGGCATCCCGATCAGCGGCAGGCTCTGAATTATGGATAGCTTCTGTTGGATCTACAAACTCTACCCAAGGGTCAGCCGCAATGGCTTCTATTTCAGGGAGTTCCGCCAATTTTCGAAGCAGGGAAGCATCTGCTTTTTCTATAGCCAGCGCGTTCACGAGGAAAAGTGTATTGGCGGAGACCCTGGTTTCGTTTATAATTTTAAGCGCGGTTTGCTGCGATCGAGCGGCGGTTTCTTGTAAGCGGGCAAAGACGAACCGGGCTTTTTCGGATTTGGTTTTCAAGATTTGGGCAGGGCGTAAATCGGCCTTTTCTTTAAAAATCAGCAGCACATCGGCAGATTCGCCACGCTCTAAGCGGACGCGGATTTCGGGGGTAATTTTGGTTGGCCAAGGTTCTGCGGGGGTTTGGCCGAATAGATTGATTAAGAGGTTATTAAGCAGGAAAACCAGAAACAGTTTTTTCATGAAATGTTTAAAAAAATTTGAGGCCAAAATTAGCCTAACGTATTGGGGTGAAACTAGTGAATGACCAATTTGGCTATTACCAGACGAGTTTTCCATAAATCTAGAGTGTACGATACTAAACACAAGAACACTTATAGTTCATATTAAACACATAGGCACAATAGGACACATAGTGTTGGAAATCAGGCCTATGTGTCCTATTGTGCCTATGTGTTAATACAAACTATTGTGTTAGTCAGTTATCTCTTCACGCGCATCCGAAAATCAAGCGCGGCAAATCCACCCGCGTCAAAGTGCTCGATCCGAATGCTGTGCCTGCCGCCCAGTTTGACGGTTATTTCGTCTGTTTCGGGTTCGTGAACGTCCCAGTTGTCAATCAAAAGTTTGCCATCGAGGTACAACCTAACACCATCATCGGAAGTAAGTTCGAGGGTATATTCTCCGGGGGCAATGTCGATGTTCGTTGTGGAGAGCGTGGCAAATTTGTCTTCATATACGGACTCGGCAGGGCTGCCCCACCAGGCAAAAGCAAGGCTCTCTTTTCGTATTTCGTGAATGGGAGATTTTGCCGTAAATGTTTCCGGGCTGGGAATGCTATCGTAGTTGAAGAATTTTACATGCCATTCCATTTTCTTCTCAAAACGTTGAAAATCAAACTTGTAAACCTTCCCGGTTGGCACAATTTCTCCAAAAACGGTCCGAATCGCCTGTGGGCTGCTGTACTCAAATTCGATGAAAACCGCATCGCTTTTTGGGTCGCGCTCCACTGTGATTGTAGCAGGGACTGTGCCCTTTTTTGCGCTGACCGTTTTCACGCCTTCCATTTTTGAAATTTTCCAATCGCCTGAGGGGCCGATGAGCACGAGCGAGTAAAGATTGCCCGCGGCTGTATCAATTGTGGCAATGGGTCTGCGGAAATCGAATGGCCCCCACTCGTCCACAAGAATAAACTTTCGGCCACGGGGAAATCCATTGGGGAGCACGGCCAGCATCCCATCGGGCAGGCTGTCAGGCTCCCTGAGCTCATTGACCGGAATATCGAGTGGGGCATACGGGTTTTCGGGATCTTTGCCGGGATGCGAAAAGTTGAGGTTTTTGGAGGGTGTGAGTTCGGGTTTGGCCCACACTTCCGCGATTTCTGTTTCGGTGCCATAAAGGTCGTTGCGGAGGAATTTCAGGTTTTCGTTGGGTTTAGGTGTCTCCAGAAGTTTTTCAAAATCGAAAAAGAGGTTTTCACCATTGACGGAAATATTTTGGGAGTTGCTGATTTTCAGGGGTTTGCGGGTATTAAGGAACACGTTTCGGTCAATGACCGCGTCGCGGCTGCGGGTGTCGCGTTTTTGTGCGTAACCCCAATCGCTGGGCTGTGTTTCGCGTGCCCAAAGGTTTATACCCGTGCTATCATCCTGAAAAAGGTTGCGTTGGATGGTGTCGTTTTGGCCGTGCTCAATGGCGATCCCAGTTTTGCAATCGGCGATGTAATTGCCCAAAATGAGGGTTTCAAAACTATATCCGCCCCAGATGCCGTAGGTGCATTCCCGAATGATATTGCCCTGAATTCGATTGCGCGAAAAAGTGACTTCAACGCCATTCGTGGGGGCGTGGCTGAAATCATTGCCAAAAATCAGGTTGTCGTTGCAGCCGCCCTCGCCGGTGTCCATCGTTGTCTGTCCCGCCCAGAGAAATAGCCCGTCGCCGGAGTGCGTTGCGGAGTTGTAGGCGATGGTGTTTTGGCTGCTCTGTTCATACAATAAAATGCCCGCAGAATCCTGCCCACGCTGGTAAAAGCCGTGAGAATAACCCCTTACATTCCAGTCCAATCGGTTGTGCATCAACCGGTTGCGACTGCTGCGATACAGCCCGATGCCAAGGCCGGAATTGAAAGCAAAAAAGTTGTTGTACACCAGTCCGTCGTTGCAGCCAGTCATCAGAAGCGCGTTTTGGCAGCCCGTGATACGGCATCCTTTAACCGTAACGCGTGGGCAATTTTTCAGGTAAATGCCCGCCCCATAGCGCAGCCATTCGTCTTGCTCGTTGTGATGGTAACTGAGCCAATCGGAGAAATCTTCGCGCTCGCGGATGGAACGCAGTCGAGGGCGGTAATTGTAAGAGAAATCGCAGTTTTCGAGTGCCAACCCTTCCACCGCGTCAGCGTAAAGGGCGATTTTGTAGCCTCTTGCGCGTGCGTTTTTCAGGGTAATATTTTTGCCTTTTATCACGATGGCCGTGCCAGAAAAGAGATTGGGTAAAACGCCTTCAACTGCTCCGCGCATTTCAGCATTCTGGAAATCTATCACGAGATTTTCGCCGGAAACGGTAATGCAAGTCTCTTTCTCTGACGTTGGAGCAATGGCGTACTTGCCTGGCGTGATCCTGCACGATTCCTTGATTACCAAGCCTTTGGAAAGGGAGATTTCAGGGGTTTGAGCAAAAAGAATGCTTGATGGAATCGCTAGAAAAAGGAAGAAAAGATATTTCATGCGCGCGTTTTTTGGGGTGAAAATACCTTCTGAAATCTATTGGCTGCTCGGTTTCCATGCGCGATATTTATTCCAAAACGGGAGGCTTGTATTTTTTCACACAACGCCACAACGACACAACGTTTTGATAATCAAAATATAAAACGTTGTGTCGTTGTGAGAGATAACACTAGCGGCGTTGCGTGAAATAACTCAAATCTTCACCAACTTCAATGCAGCACCCGCTCCATTTTCAGCTGCAACGCGCACTACATAATTGCCGGAAGGCAAGTTTTGGAGATCAATATCAAGCTGGTTTTCGCCTTCTAAAATATTGACCGAGCGCGTCATCAGCGTTTCGCCCAAGAGGTTGTGAACACTGATAATTGCTTCTGATGCGTCATTGGCGCGAAGGGTCAATTGTGCAAAATCAACTGTAGGGTTAGGTGAGATTTTTACCTCAAAATTTTGACTTGTAACGTCATTTGTACCCACCTGAAGGTTGCGGATACCGTTGGCATAATTCACCCCCCAATAGTGGAAAGACACAATTTGGCTGCTGTTGCCAAGCGCCTGAATCTTGTTGGGCTGCAGCCCCTGTACCCGCAGATTGTAGTCAACTCCATTCGCCTTTTCGTAAAGCAGTTTGTTGTCGAGTCGGTTGTAGTTAGGCCAGCCAAGTACACCATTGTCGATAATGATCGCATCATAATCGCCTGTTTCTGAGTTGGCTCCATAAATATCGTTGCGCGGTGTACCAATCTCGTCAATAAGGTCGAAAGCGATGATAAAAGGCGAATTTTTCGCAATTGCGGGGTTGTTGATGCTCACTTTTTCAGGCAGCCCCGTAAAGAGTTTTGTGATGAAAGCGTTGCCGCCATCGGTGAACTGGTCGTTCTCCCAATACCGCACAAAACCAATATCCCAGTAGCCAACACCGTCAAGATCATTGTACGCATCGTACATCAGGTATTCTCCAGAATAGTCGAACTCGAGCACGTCCGCATATTGCACATCGCCTGTGATTTGCCCTTGGGAATAAGTTGGGTTGTACAGGTAAAAGGTCTCGGATTCCCCAAATGGGCTGGCTAAATCATAGACGTAAATACGGGGCTGTTCGAAGTCTGTAATACCCGCCACGAAACGACCGTCTTTAGATATCGCCGCATTCCCCCATTCAGGATTATCGCTCAATTGAAAGGTGCTGAAGGTGATAGGGTTGGTTTGGTAGTTCATGGAAATTCCAATGATATGCCCAGCATCGTTTACAAATACCAGGTCAATCCCATTATCGCTAATACTTGGACGGCTTTTCACACCTTGAGTATAGAGTGATCCAAGTACCTGACCTGTGCTGGAAGCGAGGTCCAAATCACTGCCGTCATCGCTGGCACAGAGGATGAATTCTGTGCCTGGGTTCGGATTTAATTGTCCAAGATAGTTGCCGCTTGGTACGCTGCCGCCGATACCGACCGTAGCAAAAGCATTCGCCGCCACGTTTGCTACAGCAGCGCCATAAAGGTCCGTCGCAGCCTGAATCACTGCAAGACGGCAATCCACAAATTTGCTGGATTTCACGAGGTAATCGCGCAGAGCCTTGTAGTACACCTGCTCAGCTTTTGTCGTGCCGACGCTCGCATCACTGGCAAAGAGAAAAAACGCGCGGTTGGCAATGCCACTGTTGGCGTGTACCCCTCCATTGTCATTGCTGCCCATGACCTGTTCGTTGGTGTGATTAGGTTGCCAGAATGGGCTGTTGGAGGCCTGTCCGTTGTGCGGGTTTGAAAGGTCACGCAGGGCAGAAGGGAGGCCGCCGCCGCTTTGCATTACGTCTTCGCCAATTTTCCAGTCGTTCAGGTCGCCGTCAATCATCTGACCGAACACGTCGGCAAAGGATTCGTTGAGCGCACCACTTTCGTTTTCATAAATGAGGTTGGCCGTTTTTTCGATCACGCCGTGCGTCATCTCGTGTCCACCTACGTCGAGGCCGCGAGCGAGTGGTTTGAAGGTGCTGCCGCCATTGCCGTAAAACATTGCCTGACCATTCCAGAACGCATTTTCCATGGAGGTGCTGTTGGCTTCAGAAACGTTCACGATGCTTATCACGTTTCCTCCTTCACCGTCAATGGACTCGCGGTTAAACTTTGAAAAGAAATAATCAAAACTCTTGATGCTGTTGTAGTGTCCGCTGATTGCAGCTGCTTTGTTCGTAAACGTCGCGCTATTTGAAACTACAAAATCTGCAGTGAAATTCTGGTTTTCAGGGGAAGTGTTGAAAGCATCAAGCGTGACGATAACGCCCACCGGATCATTGGGCATATTGGATGAACTGGGGTTAAACATGGTTTTACTCGCGTCTTCTAGCAAGAATTGGCCACCGTTTTGCCAGCCCCCATTGATAAAAGAACGGTTCACGCCCAGCAAATCAATGCCATTGACATTTGTTTCCATCTCTTCATCTTCTGTTGGTGATTCGAAGATTTGGGGATTGGGGGAGGCATGATTGCTGCATTCACCCATAGCATTGTGCAAATGCCCAGTCAAATTGCAGGTATGCTCAAATTGATTCAAGACTTCTCCGGTGATCGCATCCACGAACCATTCGGAACGGCTGAGCACATTTGGTCGGGCTGCTACATGCCAGCTCAGGCGTTCGCCCGTTAGTGTTTCTTTTGGGTGAAAAACGATCAAACTGGCTGTAAATGGTTGGCCATCAATCAGTTTCAAATCAGATGCCGACCAATCTGTTTTGATTTTTGAAACCCCGATTTCGGTTTTAACTTTCAAAATCGCAGCATCTGCGCTGATCGCAGGTACAATGGTGGAAAGTTTTGGCGTGGGGAAATACCGCCCATTCATGCGTTCGAATGCGCCACTTTTTGTGTGGCAAATTACTTCGCCACCCCAAACGGGCAGGCCATTGTACACCTGTTCCAAGCGAACGTGGGCATTGCCTTGCTCATCGGTTTGAGCGGTTTGCAGCACGAATTCCACTTCAGGCGCAGTGATGCCCTGTGGTTGAAGGCTTGCGCAGTATTCCAGCGCGCGTTCCCCAATAGGTTTGCTTTCTGAGGCATTCCCGGAAGCCTCGGTTTTGCCTTCAAAGAAGATCGGTAAGCCATTTTCGCCCCGCACGATGGAGACTTCCGCTTGTCCTGAAGCCAACGAGGTCTGGAGCAATGGCAACGGTTTAGGGCGCGGTGTGGCTACTCCAAACGGGTTGGTTGCCAGTGGTACTACGGCTTTGCCAGGCCAGGAAACTTGAGGGTTTTCAGGGGCTTTGCCAGTAGCAGAGGGCCGTGTTTTGTTATGCTGTGCAAACGAGGGGGCTGCCAGAGAGACTAGCAGCACAAGGAGGGAAATAACTTTTTTCATGCAAAAAAGAAGGTGGGTGGGTGAAAAATCAGGATTTGGGAGGACAAAGATGGGGAAATAAATGTCCAATGTCCTCTAAGAACTTCCTTCGGGGGCTAAAATACCGAGCATATCCTGTATGTGGGCATTTTAATCCTTAAGCTGCCATATTCCCGCCAAATTCCTCCCTAGTCCATCGTAGTCGAGGCCATAACCCACCACAAATTTGTCCCCAATATCAAAGCCCACAAATTCCACTGGCACAGGAAATTGTGCAGCTTCTGGTTTTCTCAAACAGGTAACTGTACAAATAGAAGCTGGCTGTTGAGCGCGAAGATGCTCCAGGAAAAAATGCAGCGTCCGGCCAGTGTCTACAATGTCTTCGACCACAACAAGGTGCCGGTCACGAAGGTCTTTATCCAGCCCCATTACGGTCTGAACATCCCCAGAGGATCGAGTGCCGGTGTAGGAAGCCAGTTTGACAAATCCTATCTCGCAATGGCTGTCGAATGCCCGAATCAGATCAGAAGCAAAGACAAACGCCCCGCTTAAAATGCTGATAAACAAGGGGTTTTTACCTCGGTAGCGATCCGTCAGTTCCTGGCCGAGTACCCGGACGCGGTCTTGTATTTCTTCTTCGGAGATAAGTGGCACGAACGAGAGGTCGTGGATCTGGATGTTGTCGAGTGTTGGCATAGTGGGGCAAAATTCCTGTTTTATGTCTTTATCGGGGTAGTTTTTATTTTTTTCGAAAGGAGGGCTGCCCATGCAAACAAAACTCGCCTTCATATTCGGACTTATAGACTCAGTGACAAATCTTTAATAATCAACGACTTATCACAAGTATTTTAAGGATTCAAAAAATATTTTTTGATTAAGAACACTTTTTTATTGTTTATCAATAAATATTTATTACCTTTGCGGCATCAATTTAAATTTTAACAATGATGTCAGAAAAAAACAACTTCGTATTTAAAGTCCTAAGTGTTGTGGCTTGGGTCATCTTCGTTGGCTTGTGCATTGAAGCCGGAGGCTTGATAGTCAATTTTATATTCAGCCTATACAAACCTGAATTTGTCCAAAATTTATATCAAAAGTTAGACTTAAGTGAAATGTATAGGCTTAGCAAATGGGCTTTTTACAGTTCGTACACTTTTATATTGGTCATCTCCATTTTGAAAGCGTACTTATTTTATTTAGTCATCATACTTCTTTACAAACTTGATTTGTCAAAACCATTCAACAGTTTTGTTTCAGAACAAATTACACAAATTAGTTACTTCACGCTATCCATAGGCTTGTTAAGTTACGTAGCTCGACAAACAGCTAAAAATTTGGAACATCGTGGATACGAAATCGACCAACTAAATCAGTTTTGGGTTGACAGTCAAGCTTTTATTTTGATGGCGGCTGTCGTCTATGTTATTGCTACTATTTTTAAAAGGGGACTTGAAATTCAAAATGAAAACGATTTAACCGTCTAAATATGCCAATCATTGTAAACTTAGATGTAATGATGGCAAAGCGAAAAATGTCGCTTAACGCGCTATCAGAAAAAGTTGAACTAACACTTTCTAACCTTTCCATTCTAAAAACAGGAAAAGCGAAAGCCATACGCTTTAGCACTTTAGAAGCTATTTGTAAAGCGCTAAACTGCCAGCCTTCTGATATTCTTGAATACGTAGAAGAAACTGATCGGTAAGCGGAAAGTTAATCACTGGCTATTCGCTCGCTTGCATTACAACTAAACGTCGGCACAAAGCGGGTGCTTAAGTTCGTCTCTTTGTTCTACTGGTTCATCGGATTTTTCCTATCCTGACTCAACTCTTCCCGGCCTCCTCCGTTTAGGCTTGTCACAAGGAGAGCCTTCATTTAAGTAGGCCGCTCGTGTTGTTACCCTGCCTATGTCTTTCATCCTGAAAATGGCCTGGCGCGACAGTCGCCGCAATCGCGCCCGCCTTGTGCTGTTTATTTCTGCCATCACTGTCGGCATCGCTGCATTGACGGCGGTGCGCTCGTTTTCTGTCAACCTCATGGCTGATATTGACCGGGAAGCCAAAACTTTGTTGGGAGCTGACCTCTTGCTGGATGCCAACCAGCCCGCGCCGGATTCCATTTTGGCAAAAATTGAACAGCCGGGGGTAGAAAAAGCCAAGGTGCTCAATTTTATGAGCATGATCCGCTTCCCAAATGGTGGAGGTACCCGGCTATCTCTCATTCGTTCCCTGGAGGGCAATTATCCTTATTATGGGAAATGGAAAACGGAGCCTGAAAACGCCTGGCAAACATTCCGGACAGGAAAAACCGCCTTGGTAGACCATGCGCTGCTGCTCCAATTTGGCATTAAACCGGGCGACAGCATTCAAATCGGCAACGTCACCTTTCGCATCGAGGGTGATCTGCTTTCCTCTCCAGGTCGGGCGGGCGTTGCCAGTAGCATAGCACCTATTGTATTCATTCCTGCACAATGGCTTGATTCTACGGGACTTGTGCAGCGCGGCAGCCGAATAGACTACCAGTATTTTTACAAAATGCCTGCCACGGCAGACCCGGACGCATTGATCAAACCGCTCGAAAAAATAGGTGCGGCATTTGGCAATTTTGGCACCTTTCTCAACCTCGTGGGATTCATAGCGCTTTTACTCGGTTGCATTGGCGTGGCGGGCGCGGTACACATATACATTAAGGACAAATTGCCCACAGTCGCCATCCTGCGCTGTCTGGGCGCCAGCGGTCGCAAGGCATTTTACGTCTATCTCCTGCAGGTGGCCGGTATTGGCCTTTTAGGAGCTGTAGTTGGAGCAATAGCCGGTTCGCTTATCCAAAAGCTGCTTCCAATGCTGGTTAAAGACCTTTTGCCCATCGAAAATGTGAGCACGGACTTTTCGTACTCCGCACTGTCTCAGGGCGTTGCATTGGGATTAATCGTTGCGGTGTTGTTTGCACTGTTGCCGCTTTCAGGCATTTTGAAAACTTCCCCGCTGCGCACTTTGCGGGCTTCCTTTGGCGAACAAGAAGCTGATAATCGCCTTTTGCGCTGGGTAGTCTACACCGCAATTTTGGCAACGCTTTTCGGTTTCACCTATTGGCTCGTACGCGATTTGGAAGAAACCCTGGCTTTCATGGGCGGTATTGCGGCCGCATTTGTGTTGCTGTGGGGTATTGCCCGAGTGTTGACTTTTTTACTGCGCAAATTTTTTCCCAAAAAACTGAGCTATGTCGTTCGGCAGGGTGTCGCTAATTTGTTCCGACCCGAAAACCAAACGGTGCTGCTGGTGGTCACAATTGGTTTGGGCACGATGCTGCTTTCGACCTTGTTTTTGATTCAATCCCTGCTTTTGAAACAGGTCGAATTTTCTGGGAGCGGTACTCAGCCCAATATGATTCTCTTTGATATTCAGGCTAATGACAAAGACAGCGTGGCGCAATTGGTGCGCGACCACGGAATGCCGCTGATGCAGCAAGTCGGAGTGGTGACAACTCGTGTGGAGGCCATTGATGGACAAACAAAACAGCAATACGAATTGGAACATCCCGATCCTGATTCGCTTCCTAAAGATGAGGAAGGTCGCCAAGGTGGTATTCCCCGAGCAGAGGATGATCGTATTTCTCGCTGGGTCTGGGATCGTGAGTACCGGGTTACGTTCCGCGACACCTTGATTGAAACAGAGAAAATCGTGGAAGGAGAATGGGTTGGTGAACACACGCCCGGCCAGCCGATCAAAGTTTCCATTTCTGATGGGCTGCAACGCTCCATGAAGGCAAAAATAGGTACCCGTGTCGTTTTCAACGTACAAGGAGCACGGCTCGAATGCGAGGTTGCCAGTGTGCGAAAAGTTGATTTCAATCGGGTGCAGACCAACTTCCTGGTGGTGTTCCCCAAAGGCGTTTTGGAACGTGCGCCACAATTACAGGGTATTGTGTCAAAAGTGCAAGACGCGGATCAATCGGCCAAGTTCCAGAGCGAATTGGTGAAGCGATATCCCAGCGTTTCTGCCATTGACCTAACCCAGATTTTGCGCTCGGTGGATGAGGTGCTGCGCAAGGTTTCTTTTGTGATTCGGTTCATGGCAATGTTTAGCATTCTGACGGGTTTGCTGGTGCTGTTCAGTTCGATTTACCAGAGCAAATTTGCCCGCATCCGGGAGAGCGTGTTGCTGCGCACCTTGGGCGCGAGTCGCCGGCAAATATTGAGTATCAATGCCTTGGAGTATTTCTTGTTGGGTGCGCTGTCTTGTCTGGCAGGTGTGGGTCTTTCTGTGGCGGGGGCTTGGGGCTTAGCGGTGTTTGCGTTTAAAATTCCCTTTCAGATTGAATGGTGGCCGCTGGTGGCGACATTTTTCTCTATTACTTCCTTGACGGTCATCATTGGGTTGCTGAATAGTCGGGAGGTGGTGAGTAAGCCGCCGTTGGAGGTGTTGCGGCAGGAGGTTTAGAATGTCCAATGTCCAACAAGAAATGTCCAATGTCCAACGTTGCCCGTCTTGATGCTACCACATTATTAATAGGCTACGCACCTACTTGGACATTTCTTGTCGGACATTGAACATTGAATTTTCCTTACCGCACCAACTCAAATTCCCCCTCCTTCACATCCCTCGAATTCCCTCCCACAAACACCTTGAACTTACCTGGATCCGCTTTCCATTTCAAGTCATTATTCCAGTACGAAAGGTCCTTTTCAGAAAGTTGGAATGTTACCACGCGGCTTTCTCCAGCATTGAGTTTGATTTTTTCAAAACCTTTCAACTCCTTAACTGGTCGTGCGATATCTGCCGCCAAATCGCGGGTGTAACATTGCACAATCTCCTCTCCGGCCTGACCGCCCGTATTGGTCACTGTGACGGAAACCTCCACGGTTTCGCCCAATTTATACCGCGATTTGCTGAGTTTAAGGTTTGAGTACGAGTAGGTTGTATAACTCAGGCCAAATCCAAATGGATATGCTGGTGATGTTGGTGAATCAAGATAGCCACTAGTCCATAGCTGGCCTTGCTGTTCTTGCGGGCGACCAGTATTGAGGTGGTTGTAGTAAATCGGCACCTGCCCAAGTGAGCGCGGGAAGCTGACGGGCAGCTTACCAGAGGGGTTTACCTTACCCGTAAGCACATCCGCGAGGGCATTCCCTGTCTCAAAACCGGGCTGCCAGGCTACGAGGATAGCCGGTATGTTTTGGCTGGCCCAATCAAACACCAAGGGGCGGCTGTTGAAGACCACCATTGCTATAGGCTTGCTCAATCTGCCCAGAATACTCAAGATTTGTTCTTGTTTTCGAGGCAGTTCGAGACTTGCCACAGAACGGCTTTCGCCGCAGTCAAAACCTCGCTCTCCGACGCAAACCAGTACCATATCTGCGGCTCGGGTGGCATTGATCGCTGCGGAATAATCCTTTTCCGTACAAGTAGCATCGAGGCAGATTTCGGTTACTGTTACCTCGAAGCCTAGTTTTTCAAGTTCGGGTTTCAGGGCTTGTGCGGGGCGAACAACTTTGGTGGAATCATACTCGCGCAATCCCAAACCTAAGGTCCAAAAACTCAAATAGTCCTTGTTTCCTTTGCTGTCTGAATATGGCCCGATGATGGCAATTTTTTTGAATCGGCTGCCTTCTGTGAGCGGCAATAAACCTCCGTCGTTTTTGAGCAGAACCATGCTTTTAGCGGCGGCTTCCCGGGCAACTTCCCGGTATTCAGGTTTTTCCAAAGTTTCGTCGTGGCGTTTCTGATTGAGATAGCGGTATGGGTCATCAAAAAGGCCAAGGGAGAATTTGAAACGCAAAACACGGCGAACGGCTTCGTCAATCTGCGCCTGGGTAACACGCCCGCTTTCAAGGGCTTTCCTAAGCCCCTTTTGAAAAGTTCCACCCGCCATATCCATATCGCTGCCTGCTATCAGGCATTTGGCCGAAGCGTCGGTGTCATCTTCAGCTGCGCCGTGTACAAGGGTTTCACCAAAGGAATTCCAATCGCTCACCACCATGCCTTTCCAGGCCCATTCGCCGCGCAAAATATTGGTTATCAAATTCTTGTCCATGCTCGCCGGAACACCGTTAAGGGTGTTGAAGGCGTTCATAAACGTTGCAGACCCCGCATTTGCAGCAGCCTGAAATGGTGGAAGCACTATTTCGCGGAGGCGCTGATTGCTCAAATCTACTGTATTATAATCGCGCCCTGCCTCCGAAAAGCCGTAACCGGCAAAGTGCTTGGTGCAGGCAGCCACCGTGTTGTTCGCGGCCAAATCTTCCCCTTGAAAACCGCGAATCCTGGCTTCCGCCACTCGACTGCCTAGAAAAGGATCTTCCCCGGCACCTTCCATCACGCGGCCCCAACGTGGATCACGCGACACGTCTACCATCGGGGCAAAAGTCCAGTTTTGGCCATCTGCGCTGGCTTCTTCAGCGGCAATGCGTTCGATGCGTTCAATGAGGCCCATATCCCAACTGGCTGCTTGGGCAAGCGGGATTGGGAAAATGGTTTTATAGCCGTGGATGACGTCGAACCCAAATACAAGTGGTATGCCAAGCCGAGTTTCTTTGACTGCTACCCGCTGCATGGTAATCTTGTTTTGAAAATTGGTGTGCGAAAGCACCGAACCGATCTTACCCGTCCGTATTTGGGAGAGGAGGTCGTCATTTTTCACATCCGTGCCTGTACTGATATCGCCTGGCACTTGATTGAGCTGACCAATTTTTTCATCGAGCGTCATTTTGGCGAGCAAGGTTTCTACACGACTTTCGATGTTTTGCACAGTCGTTTTTTGTGCAAAAACTGTTGAAAAAGAAAGTGTTATAAAAAAAACAAGGATCGTAACCTTAGAGCGAAATGTATTCATCAAGATAATTTTTGGGCAAAAATAGAAAAGGAAAAGGGGGATTGGCACTTCGGTTTTAATGCTTGTTTTTATCAAATGTCCTAAAATGTGCTTTGCTTTCCGAATTTTGCACCCGCTTACTCAACAAATAACATAATCATGCAACCAACACTTTTAATTTTAGCCGCTGGCATCGGCTCACGCTATGGAGGTCTGAAACAAGTAGACGGCATGGGGCCCGGTGGCGAGGCCATTTTGGAATATTCCGTACATCACGCGATTCGAGCCGGGTTTGGCAAGGTCGTTTTTGTTATTCGGAAAGAAATTGAGGAGGCATTCCGCGAAAAAGTGGGGAAACGGGTGGAAGCCAAAATCCGAACGGAATATGCTTTTCAAGAATTGGATTCTTGTCTCGACTGGATTGCCGAAAAACCCCGTCGCGAAAAACCTTGGGGTACAGCCCATGCTATCCTTGCTGCCAAACACCTGCTACACGAGCCGTTTGCCACTGTAAACGCCGATGATTATTACGGTGAGGATGCCTTCCATCATCTATCAGCTTTTCTCCGTAACCAATGTTCACCCAAAGAATATGGGATGGTCGCCTACCAACTGGGCAACACGCTCTCTGAGAACGGCTCTGTGTCTCGTGGGGTTTGTGCTGTGGATGACAATGGCTTTTTAAGCGGGGTGACCGAGCGCACTAAAGTGGAGCGTCATGCTGATGGAATCCATTTCAGCGATGAAACAGGACGGCATTTTTTGCCAGACAATTCGCCTGTGTCTATGAACCTGTGGGGTTTACATCATTCTGTGGTGGATCATATTGAGACGCAATTCCGAGCATTCGTGCTTGCAAGCAGCGCCAATCCCAAAGCCGAATTTTTCATTCCATTGGTTGTAAATGACCTGGTCAAATCTGGCGATGTCCGCGTCCGTGTGCTCCACAGCGATAGCCAGTGGTATGGGGTTACCTATCCGGAAGATAAGGCCACTGTTCAGGCCGCTTGGGTGGTATGGAACGAATTTCTTAAGATTTATTGACCTCGGAGGTTTTCGAAAACCTCCGAGGTCAATAAATCTTAAAGGCAATCCCAGTCATACAGCACACGAGAAAAATCAAGTGCCGCAAGGTCTTGTTCACGGATGAAAAAGTGTCCTACCCCCATGTCACCCCCACATAAGATCCATACCTTCATCAGAGTCGAGTTGCAAAAGCAGTAGCATTGGATCGTCTGGGCGACGGGGGTCGTCTTGTGTAAAATAGGCATACCCTCCAATTTTGTGCCCCTGTGACCGCACAGATTTTTCATATTCGCCCATCACATCCCATTCTTTTTCTCCGAATTGCCGAAAAAATTCGCTTCCCAATTGTTGGTAAAATTGATAGTCCGTAATCGGCACCACCTCTTCTGCAAGCCCAAATATTAAAGGGTAACTTTCGTCCGGATGGTGCGGAAGCATGGATTCATCCCAAGTGGTGGTTGGTAATTTTGTTTGTAGCTGAGATTCGATCTCAACTACTTCAGGATGAAACAGCACTCGAAAGGTATCTGGGTTTTCGCCGTTGTCGAAATCCATACCGTATAAGTCATCGTCGTTGATGAAAAACTGCAGGATTCCTTTCAATGGGAATGGGGCAAGCGGCGGCGTTTCAGCGAAGTTTATTTGAGCGAGGAAAAAAAGTCCGCGTCCTTCTGGGTTCGTTGGCCATGCTAAGTTTTTTGGCAAATAAGGTACGCCCCCCACTTTGCTTTCCCAGAGTTTGGTTTTTCGCAAGGCTTGCGATGTGGCCCGGATAAAACTCTTTTGGGTCTGAAGTAGCTGCTCGCGGAAGGGTTCAAGCAGCTGAGGAAGTTTAATTTGCATGAGTAAGCGTTGGTTTAGCTTGATTTTAAAGCCCAAAATAAGGTTTTTTAAAACCTTCAAAAAAACTTTTACAAATCCTTGTTCTTCCACCGTTAGGATTTCTACCTTTGCCGCCCCAAAAGAAAAAGCGTATCCAACACCGTGGTTTAAAAGTTGCGGTTTTACGATAAAAGTTCATTGACAAGACTGGAAGGAACAGAAGTAGAAAGGTAAAAGTAATTGAGCCATACGAGTAGTCCGTAAGGATGCTTGAATGATATTACTTGGTCTTTATGGCCAGGCAAGAGTAGGAAGTGAATAAGGGCGCATGGGGGATGCCTTGGCTCCTGGGGACGACGAAGGACGCGGTAAGCTGCGAAAATGCGCGGGTAGGTGCAAACGACCGATTGATCCGCGCGTGTCCGAATGGGGGAACCCCACAGATTGAAGATCTGTGAACATAAGTTGTCAACCCTCCGAACTGAAACATCTAAGTAGGAGGAGGAAAAGAAAACAAAAGTGATTCCGCAAGTAGTGGCGAGCGAACGCGGAGGAGGCCAAACCAGCGGGCGTGCCCGCTGGGGTTGTAGGGCTGCGATGTGGACTATAAATGTATAAGAGAGCGCTTTGGAAAGAGCGGCCATAGAGGGTGATAGCCCCGTATCTGGCATGCATTTATTACCTAGCAGTACCCTGAGTAGGGCGGGGCCGGAGAAACCCTGTCTGAACCTGGCAGCACCATCTGCCAAGCCTAAATACCACCAGGAGACCGATAGCGAACAAGTACCGTAAGGGAAAGGTGAAAAGAACCTCGAGAAGAGGAGTGAAAAGACCCTGAAACCATGCGCCTACAAGCGGTTGGAGTTCTGAGTTTACTTGGAATGACAGCGTGCCTTTTGCATAATGAGCCTACGAGTTACTCCTCACTGGCATGCCTAAGCGCTTCAGGCGCGGAAGCACAGCGAAAGCGAGCCTTAACAGGGCGACTTCGTCAGTGGGGGTAGACGCGAAACCGGGTGATCTACCCATGGGCAGGTTGAAGTCCCGATAGTCTCGGGATGGAGGACCGAACCCGTAAACGTTGAAAAGTTTTGGGATGACCTGTGGGTAGGGGTGAAAGGCCAATCAAACTCGGAGATAGCTCGTACTCCCCGAAATGCATTTAGGTGCAGCGTCGTGGAATGTATGCTGGAGGTAAAGCTACTGAGAAGGCTAGGGGGCTTCACCGCCTACCAACCCTTAACAAACTCTGAATGCCAGCATATAGTAACGGCAGTGAGCCCTGGGGTGCGAAGGTCACAGGGCGAGAGGGGAACAACCCAGACCAACGGCTAAGGTCCCTAAGTACGACTAATTCGCAGGAACGAGGTGGGGGCGCAGTGACAGCTAGGATGTTTGCTTGGAAGCAGCAATTCATTTAAAGAGTGCGTAACAGCTCACTGGTCGAGCGCCCCTGCGCGGAAAATAAACGGGCGTCAAGTCGTACACCGAAGCTTTGGGATCGTAAGATCGGTAGGGGAGCATTCCAGGCCGTTGAAGCGGCTGCGTGAGCAGCCGTGCAGGCCATGGAAAAGCAAATGTAGGCATAAGTAACGATAAATGGCGTGGAAAACGTCATCGCCGTAAGACCAAGGGTTCCTGATCTACGTTCATCGGATCAGGGTTAGCCGGGACCTAAGGATAAGCCGAGAGGCGAAGCCGATGGCAAACGGGTCAAAATTCCCGTGCCGGCGCGTGTTGTGAAGCGGGGACGGGGCAGGAAAGGTGGTGCGTCGTGACGGAATACGACGTTGAAGCCGTAAGGCGATAGTACCGCAAGGCTCTCGGGCCGCGCGGATAACCCACTGGACAAGCCCCCAGGAAAAGCCGCAGAAACATCAGGCACGTGCCGCCCGTACCGTAAACCGACACAGGTGGTCGAGGAGAGCATCCTCAGGCGCTCGAGTGATTCGTGGCTAAGGAACTCGGCAAAATGGCCCCGTAACTTCGGGATAAGGGGCGCCCCTGTCAAAGGGGGCCGCAGTGAAGAGGCCCAGGCGACTGTTTAGCAAAAACACATGGCTATGCGAAATCGGAAGATGAGGTATATGGCCTGACACCTGCCCGGTGCCGGAAGGTTAAGGAAGGGGCTTAGGGGTAACTCGAAGGTCTTGACTGAAGCCCCGGTAAACGGCGGCCGTAACTATAACGGTCCTAAGGTAGCGAAATTCCTTGTCGGGTAAGTTCCGACCTGCACGAATGGTGTAACGATCTGGGCACTGTCTCAGCCACGAGCTCGGTGAAATTGAAGTATCGGTGAAGATGCCGATTACCCGCAACGGGACGGAAAGACCCCGTGAACCTTTACTGCAGCTTTGCATTGGGCTCGGCTATCTGATGCGTAGGATAGGTGGGAGGCGTTGATCCGGGTGTTCTGGCATCCGGGGAGCCGACGTTGAAATACCACCCTTTGGTTATTTGAGTCCTAACGCCCCTTCGAGGGGCAGACAGTGCATGGCGGGCAGTTTGACTGGGGTGGTCACCTCCTAAAGTGTAACGGAGGTTTGCAAAGGTGCCCTCAGTACGGACGGTAACCGTACGCAGAGCGTATTAGCACAAGGGCGCTTGACTGAGAGACCGACGGGTCGACCAGGGCCGAAAGGCGGCTAAAGTGATCCGGCAGTCCCGCATGGAAGGGCTGTCGCTCAAAGGATAAAAGGTACTCCGGGGATAACAGGCTGATCTCCCCCAAGAGCTCATATCGACGGGGAGGTTTGGCACCTCGATGTCGGCTCGTCGCATCCTGGGGCTGGAGAAGGTCCCAAGGGTTGGGCTGTTCGCCCATTAAAGCGGCACGTGAGCTGGGTTCAGAACGTCGCAAGACAGTTCGGTCCCCTATCTGTTGTGGGCGTTAGATGATTGAGAGGACCTGCCACCAGTACGAGAGGACCGTGGTGGACAGACCGCTTGTGTATCGGTTGTGCCGCCAGGTGCAGCGCCGAGTAGCAATGTCTGGCAGGGATAAGCGCTGAAAGCATCTAAGCGCGAAGCCCACCTCAAGATGAATTATCTTTTAAGGGCCGCAGGAGACTACTGCGTTGATAGGAGGTCGGTGAAAGCACAGTAATGTGTGCAGCCTAGCCTTACTAATTGCCCGTTAACTTCCTTTTTTTTTCAAGTATTCAACATCATCGAATAGAAATCCTGTCAATGGATTCCGATTCAGTGTTGCAACCCGGCTACTCAGGCTTGAATAACTACTTTTACTAAGTATGCCCTGTTCCTTCTCAGTTTTTGTCAAAGATATTTAAGAATTCCCTCCCAATGTGGCGGGTACCCTCCTTCTCCCGAAACGGGCTTCGGCGGGTAAAAAGAGTTGTTGGTGCCTTTGGCGATGGGGTTCACCTCTTCCCATTCCGAACAGAGCAGTTAAGCCCGTCAGCGCCGATGGTACTGGGTCAGATGTCCCGGGAGAGTAGGTCGGTGCCAACTCAATTTAACAAAATGCCTCGTTGTCTTCTGACAGCGGGGCATTTCTGTTTCTACCTCTTCTCATTCCGAATCCCGACTGAAGTCGGGACGGGAGAGTAGGTTCCCGAGGACTCGGTGCCAACTCAAAATTGTAGGCCAGTTCGTTTTATTACAGGTTGGGCTTTTTTTGTTAATGCCCATTAACCAGAATATTTAATTTAACTTATCTGATTGGCGCCAACTTGGCGCAATTTTTGTTTGTATTTATTAGCAACAAATGTTATCAATTGATTTATATTTGTTGCCCAAATCACCTTTCTTTTACTCCATTCCCACTCTCCGGTTCGCATTAACACGATGTTAAGTAGCTAATCCATTCTGTTTCGTCCTCCCTATCGGTTTTTTTTGCAATCTGAAAAATAACCCGCCGCTGAAGTTAATTACTCACACTATAAGGACGACAGTATGTTTCCATTTGAAAAAAATTTTCCAAACTCAAACCAAAGAAACCGGTCTTACCCAATCCTTTTCTTTGCTGCATTTTTTGTCGCGTTGCTCAATTTCAACAGCAATGCTCAAACGTGTGTCTTCGACACCAAAATTCTCGCCTCAAATAACCCATTCGCATCCTGCCCAATTGGTACAGACACCATCATCATTAAAGATACGCTTGTGCTTGATGTGTGCTATGAACCAATCTTAGGGGGGCTGCCTTTTGAAGGTCGCCTGATTGTGGATGGAGGTGTACTCCATTGGACGACAAGTTGTTTTCTTAAACTAGGTGCTGATGCCCGTATTCTGCTGTTCAACGGTGGTCATATTTCCCCAGGGAGCATAAATGAAAATGGCTGTAATGGTTTGAAAACCATTTACTTTGACATGTTCAAACTGGCCAGTTGCAGCGGTGCAAATGCCCTACACGCTTTTTCTGATGTCAATACCGCTGGCTGTTTTGATGCAGCCGGTGTTTGTTGCGATGCAGCCATCACTGTTCTCGACAACTCCGGAAATCCCAATGACCGAACCTTGTGTGAACCAGGCGATTCGGTAACGTTGTCTGTCATCGGTAGCGGTTCCTTAAATTATGAATATTTGTGGACTCCAAATATTGGCTTGGATAATGGCCCTTATAAAGTAGCACAATTCGTAAATACCACTTACTCCATAAGCATTTCAGCATTATTTGATCCGGCTGGGCCACCACCCGCTTATGTACTGACTTGTGGCTCTTCTGCTTTGGTTAAAATAAATCCACAAATAAACCTGACAACCAGCACCACTCCTGTCCCATGTGCCAGCGCACCGATTGGGATGGTCAACTTAACCACAAGCGGCGGTACTGCTCCCTACAAGTATATATGGTCGAACGGAAAAACGACAGAAGATATCAACAACCTCACTGCCGGGACTTATACCGTGACTGTAACAGATGCAAAGGGCTGTTCTGAGGTCAAAAGCGCGACTGTACTTACAGTAGACAACACGCCTCCCACGCTTTCCTGTCCCTCCAACGCCAACGGCATTGCATCCCTCAATCTTTGTACCACTACCATACCAGGAATTGACGCTGTTTTCAGTGATAACTGTCCCGCAGCACAACTTTCCTATATTGTATCTGGAGCAACTACTGCAAATGGAGTTGGACAGTTGTCGAACAGCTTGCCATTTCAGGTTGGCTTGAACAATGTTGAATATCAGGTCACTGATGGCTCTAATGTCGTTTCCTGCTTTTTTAACGTGACAGTAGTGGATAATCAATTTCCCACTGCCAGCAATCCTCCCAATATGACTGGGGTGCAATGCTATGGTGACATCCCATTACCCGACCCCTCCGTAGTAACATCAGAAGCAGACAACTGCGGTGTTCCGACAGTCAGCTTTTTGAGTGAGAGTGCGCTCGGCGGCAATTCGTGTCCCGGAAACCCGCTTCAAGTTTCAAGAAGATACCGTGTAACAGATGCTTCAGGAAACAGCATCACCGTTACTCAATTGATATTAGTGGCAGACACTACACCGCCAGTATTTGATGAAGTTCCGGCCAATACTACTGTGAATTGTCTGTCTGTACCTCCTGTCGGCACCGTTAAAGCCACGGATAACTGTAGAGCAGATGTTGTAATCACTTACCTGGGCGAAACACGCACCAATGGCGCTTGTCCTGATACCTATACCTTGACGAGAACCTGGAGAGCAGTGGACAACTGCGGCAATTCAGTAACTACAGCTCAGATCATTAGTGTGCAGGATGTTACGAACCCTGTTTTTACGTCTGTGCCAGCAAATGTTACCGTGAATTGTCAGTCAATTCCGGCATTGGGTAGCCCAATTGCTACGGATAATTGTGATGCCGCTGTTACCATTACCTATTTAGGTGAAACCCGTACAAACGGCTCTTGCACAGATTCTTATTCCTTGCGCAGAACCTGGAAAGCGGAAGACAATTGCGGCAACACTGCAACAGCCGAACAGGTAATTACCGTTCAGGACCTCACAAGCCCAACGTTTACTACAGTACCAGCCAATGTTACTGTTTCCTGCGAATCAGTGCCGCCCGTTGGCACCCCAGCGCAACGGACAATTGTGACCCATCCACCTCCATTACTTATATCGGAGAAACTCGTACCAACGGCGCCTGTCAGAATACCTACACCCTGGTCCGAACCTGGCGCGCAGATGATAATTGTGGAAACAGCGCAACTGCTACCCAATTGATTACGGTGAGGGATATTACCGCGCCGACTTTCACATCGGTGCCAGGCAATACCACGGTTTCCTGTGAAGCAATTCCCAGTGTCGGCACCCCGGTTGCAAGCGACAATTGTGATGTGGATGTAACCATTACGTACAATGGCGAAACCAGAACCAATGGTTCTTGCCAGAATAGTTATACCCTGACGCGTCAATGGACGGCTACAGACAATTGCAACAACACCCGGACGGCTGTTCAGACGATTGCCGTTCAGGATTTAGTCGTACCGGTTTTCACTTTTAGTCCTCCCGATGTAACGGTTTCCTGCGAATCTTTGCCAGCTGTTGGAACCCCTACGGCCACTGACAATTGTTCTCCAACGGTTACCGTCACATATCTTGGTGAAACACGCGAAAACGGTGCCTGCCTTGATGCTTATTTGTTGCGCCGCAGGTGGTTGGCGGGGGATCAATGTGGTAACACTACAACA
Source organism: Lewinellaceae bacterium (assembly GCA_016708875.1). Classification (GTDB taxonomy): domain Bacteria; phylum Bacteroidota; class Bacteroidia; order Chitinophagales; family Saprospiraceae; genus M3007. The sequence continues at coordinate 67,334 of JADJFA010000020.1, read as the reverse complement.
ACCGAACAAGTTATCACGGTGCGCGACCTTACCCCGCCTGTCTTCAGTTTTATTCCAGATCCCTTGACAGTAAATTGTGACGCTATTCCGTCTGTGGGCACACCGATTGCCGTAGATAATTGCGATGCAGCAGTTAGTATCGTTTACGACGGAGAAACACGGATGAATGGCAATTGCCCGAATAATTATTTTTTGACCAGAAAATGGATTGCAACGGACAATTGCGGCAACACTTCCAGTGCTACACAATTGGTTAGCGTTCAGGACATTACCCTTCCAATATTTACTTCGGTACCATTGCCGACAACGGCTAACTGTGATGCTTTACCCTCCGTCGGTACAGCATCAGCCACGGATAATTGCACCGCAAACGTCGTAATAGCCTATCTAGGCGAGTCCACACCAGGCTCAGGTGGCGCCTGCCCCGGCAACTATGCCATTGTCCGCACCTGGTCGGCGCAGGATGAATGTGGTAACAGCAGCACCGCATCACAAACCATTACCGTACAGGATATTACCCCTCCAGTAGTCCTTTCGGTTCCGGCAGATGCTGTGGTGAGTTGTTCCAATATCCCGGCAGTTAGCAGCCCAACCGCATCGGACAATTGTGATGCAACGCCCAACATTACCTATAACGGTGCTAATCGAATCAATGGTTCTTACCCCAATAGTTACATTTTAAAGCGCCAATGGACCATTTCCGATGATTGTGGCAACACAACCACGGCTGTTCAGACACTCACTGTGGAAGATATTACGGCCCCCGTGTTTACTTCGGTACCAGCAGCCATTACGGTCAGCTGTGAGGCTATTCCGGCAGTCGGTTCGCCCATTGCAACAGATGATTGCGCTGCCAGTGTCAATATCAGTTACAACGGCGATACCAGAATAGATGGCCTTTGCCCTGATTCTTATATCCTCAACCGGATGTGGACGGCAATTGACAGCTGTGGCAACACCACAACTGCTGTCCAAACAATTACGGTACAGGATATTACCCCACCCAGGCTTCAGTTTTGTTCCTGCGCCATTAACCGTGAATTGCGATGCTATTCCAGCGGTTGGCAATCCTACGGCAACAGACAACTGCGATGTTACCGTAAGTATTCAGTACATCGGTGAACAACGTACAAACGGCAGTTGCCTCTACAACTATTCCCTGCTGAGGACCTGGATTGCAACCGACAACTGCGGGAATAGCAGTACGGCAACCCAAACGATTACGGTACGCGATATAACCCCACCAGCATTTACGTTTGTACCAGTACCCATCACGGTAAGTTGCGAATCGGTTCCAAGTGTCGGAACACCCGTGGCCACCGACAATTGTTCTGCTAATGTAACCATCACTTATCTGGGAGAAGTACGGACGAATGGAGCCTGCTCTGGTAGTTATACCTTGACGAGAACCTGGGCTGCGCAAGATGAGTGCGGTAATGCTGTTGCTGCAACGCAAAAAATTACGGTACAAGACAACACAAAGCCCGTTGTAAACTCTGTGCCTGCCGGTGTTACGGTTAGCTGTTCTGAAATTCCGGTGGTCGGCACACCGACTGCAGTGGATAACTGTGACACAGATTTAACCATCACATACGATGGAGCGATACGAACCAATGGAAACTGCCCTAACACCTACACTTTAACCCGTAAATGGACCATCGCCGATGATTGTGGCAACACGACCAGCGCAATCCAAACGATTCAGGTAGAAGATACAACCCCTCCAGTGTTTACCTCTATCCCTGCGGCGCTTACTACAAGTTGTGAACTTATCCCTGCGGTCGAAACTCCTACGGCCACGGATAATTGTGCCTCCAGTGTAAGCATCCTTTTCACGGGTGTGGTTCGCACAGATGGCGCTTGCCCGGATTCTTACACGCTAACGCGGAGCTGGTTGGCAAGAGATAGTTGTGGAAATACATCTACCGCCGCCCAGATTATCACGGTTCAGGATATCACTCCGCCGAATTTTACCCTTGTCCCATCCGACCAGGTCGTGAACTGCGATGCTATCCCAGCAGTAAGTTTTCCAACAGCAACGGACAATTGCGACGCTTTTGTAAATATTGTTTACTCCGGCCAAGTGCGAATTGACGGCAATTGTACGCATACTTACTTGCTGCGTAGAGAATGGGTTGCAACCGATAATTGCGGCAATACCTCAAAAGCAACGCAGCAAATAAGCGTTCAGGATATCACAGCACCCCAGTTTGTTTCAGTGCCTGTGAATATTACGGTGAGTTGCGAATCGGTACCGCCTATTGGTACCCCGGCTGCAACTGATAATTGCGACGCGGATGTATCCATTACTTATGCTGGAGAAACACGCACCAACGGCACTTGCCCGAACAGCTATTCTTTAAAAAGAACCTGGTCAGCCCAAGATGATTGCGGGAATACCAAAACGGCCTTTCAAATCATTACGGTACAAGACCTTACAAGACCTGTTTTCAATTTTGTTCCTTCAGACCTTACGGTGAACTGCGATGCTGTGCCTGTGCCAGGAACACCCACTGCCACAGATAATTGTACGTCCAACCCAAACATCGTTTTTGTTGGCGAAACCATCATGAACAGTGCCAGTCCCGACAGTTATACCTTAAAACGTACCTGGACCGCCACCGATGAATGCAGCAATACCTCTTCGGCCACCCAGATTTTAACCGTGCAGGACACGGTTGCTCCAATGATCCAGTGTCCGATTGATATCGCGATGGATGCAAATGGAGCGACATGCACCGCGATTGCCAACTTCAATATGCCCGTAACGACGGATAACTGTAGCGCAGCGCTTAATGTTATCTCAACTGCCAACTCTGGGCAGGCATTCCCAGTGGGCATAACGCTGGTAACCATGACGGTTGAAGATCCAACTGGAAATTCAGCGAGCTGCACGTTTGCGATTACTGTAAGCGATACAACTGCTCCCGTGCTCCTTAATTGCCCCCCCAACCTCACATTCACCGCGGATGTAACAAGTTGCGAAGCAGCAGTAAACTGGACAGCGCCGACGGTAACTGACCCCTGCGATCATCCAAGCACCCTTGTTACCAACGTCAATATTCCCATCGGTACAATACTTCCAACGGGTATTGAAACCATTACCTATTCCACGGTAGATACCTCTGGAAATAGCGCACAATGCAGTTTTACAGTAACCGTCCAGGAAATAGTGCCGCCGGTGTTGATCAACTGCCCACAAGACATCAGTGTGGATACGGATTCATGCAATGCCATTGTCAATTGGACGGCTCCCTCCGTTACGGACAATTGCTCTGCGGTTACGGTAGACGTTAGTATTCCTTCCGGGTCCTTGTTCCCGGAAACGAGCACTCCCGTTCAATATACCGCCACCGATATTTGGGGGAACACGGCATCCTGCACTTTCGTGGTCACGGTAGTTGATATCGTTCCACCCACCTTCAGTGGTTGTCCGGACGACAAGGTTGTGGATGCCCAGCTTTGCAGTATACCAGTGAGCTGGGTGCAGCCTATTGCTACCGACAACTGTGATGCCGACCCAACAGTGTATTCAATTCCTGCCTCAGGGGATGTTTTCCCCGCAGGATTTACGACGGTTAATGTATTTGTGGTGGACCCAAGTGGCAATCAGGACACCTGTACTTTTGTGGTGGAAGTGATTGGCCCGCCCATTGGTTTGGCCACCCTTCCGGTCAATCAATCCTTTATTGGTTGTGAGGCTGTGGCCACCTGGACCCCGCCAACACCAACGGGAATTTGCGGCCCCTTCACCTTGGAATCGAATTACGAGCCTGGCGATACTTTCCAGATAGGTGCAACCGAAGTCATTTACACCCTCAAGGATACCTTAGGGCACATTGTAACTACCAGCTTCACGGTTACTGTGACTGAATCAATATTACCACAGTTCAGTTGCCCAATTTCGCCTGTTAAGATTAACATCAGTGGCATGATTTTGAGCGATCCATCTGCGTTTATTGCCGCTACCGACACAATCAGCACGTGCGATGGCGTTGAGTTTGAGTTTCAATTTCCCAACGCAACCGACAACTGTGGCCTTCCTGAAGTGACGCAAATTGGAGGCCAGGGAACTGCGTCTGTATTTGACTTGGGTTTGCATAATTTGACTTTCCAGGCAAAAGACGATGCTGGCAATACCAGTCTTTGCGCTATTCAAATAGAAGTGCTGCCTTTGTTGCCGCTAAACCCTCAGGTAAGCGATGCCATCGGTTGTAAAGGCGACGAAATTACCTTGTCGGCCACGCCGATTGCCGGGGCACAATACATGTGGATAGGCCCAAATCCACCATATGCCGACAATAACAATATAGTAATAGTAGACTTGGATACCACCTTGATCGGCTATTACACAGTGGCCGCCAACGTCAATGGTTGCATTACACCGCTGGATTCGGCCCTCGTAAGAATGGGTGTTACCCCCGATACAGAAGATGACTTGTACTATGAAGTTGCCACCAATGAAATATTGGTTGATTTTAATGTCTTGCTCAACGATACTTATGTGCAAGATGATTACACCTTAACCATGACCACCACGCAGCCGGGGCTGATAGACCACGGAAACGATTTGTTTTCCTATCAAGCAGGCACCACCAATAAGATTGTTTACTTTGTTTACAGTCTCTGTTCAAAAGCCTGTCCGAACCTTTGCGATGATGGCATTGTGGCCATTGCGGTACGGGAACGGATTTGTATGAATGTCCCCAATATCATTACGCCCAATGGCGATGACCTGAATGATTACCTCATGATTCCATGCCTTGATATTGAGCCTTATCCGCAAAATCATTTGGCCATTTACAATCAATGGGGAAACAAGGTGTATGAGGCTTCACCCTACAGCAACGATCCAGACAAAGCTTGGCGTGGTGAATTGTTTGGAGAACCCGGAAAAGGCTTGCCGGATGCAACCTATTTCTACATCTTCAAGGCTACACCTGAAGACAAGGGCTTGAAGGGGTCTATTGATATTTTTAGGTAGTAGGTCCAGGCAGGTTTTTCAAGATCATTTTTTGGCATCCCGCATTTATTCTGGTTGAATAGATGCGGGATTTTTTTGAGTGCTAAATGGGTATCAATATCTGAACCCGAGCTCCAATTGGCGTTCCTTTTTCATCCAAAACGGTTTCTCTAACAAAATGCTCTGACTCTAAATTCCCTCCACCCATCAGCAAATCCAAGCGCTTTTGGGTAAGCATCATTCCAACTGATTTATGCGCAGTTTTTTCAGACGTGTTGTTTTCCAAAAAGCCCTGCCCATTATCGGTAACTGAAACTTCTAACAGATTGCCCTTGGAGGCAAAAACAACATCTACAACGCCGCCACTTTCACGACCCTGCAAGCCATGAATCAGCGCATTCTCCACAAAAGGTTGTACCAGCAAGGGCGGAAGGCTTATTTCTGCGGTATCAAGCCCCTCTGTTGCACGAACTGAGAATTCAAATTTTCCTCGGAAGCGCAGTTGCTCCAGGTGAAGGTAGTTGTCCAACATTGCTATTTCATCGGTCAGCGTGTGGTGCCCATCCACTGAACCATGAAGGGCCAGCCGCACCAATTTTGCAAACCGGGCAAGGTAGGTTGCAGCTGCATCCCGGTCGGTTTGGGCAATGAACGATTGAATGGCTTGTAAGCAATTAAAAATGAAATGTGGGTTCATTTGCGCCCGCAAAGCCGCTGTTTCTAGATCGCGTATTTTTTCCCGCTCGGCGGCTTCTCGACGGATAGATCGGAGCCGGTTTTTATAAAACTGGTATAGGGCGACCACGAGGGTCGCCCCAACGAGTGAACGAAACCACCAGGTAGCCCACCAAGGTGGTCGAATTTCAAAAGGCCACAATGCGGATTCACTCCATTCGCCATCCTCGTTTTGGGCTTGTACTTTAAAAGTGTATCGGCCTTGAGAAAGGTTGGCGAAATTTACTTCACGAGTGCGCGTGTACACGAAAGCGGTATCGGCACCAAGCAAGCGGTAGCGGTAGGGAATGTCGCCGCCGGAGCGAAAATGGAGAGAATAAAAACGGATAGCAAGATTGTTTTTGTCGTGAGGAAGTTGGAGATTTTCGGAAAAAACCGAGGGGCGGTTGTTTACTACAAATTTTTCCAGAATAGGGGACGGCATGGGAGCGGAGTTTGGCTTTCCCCGGAAACGGGCAATACCCCTGTCAGTTGCTATCCAAATTTCATCGCCCAAGAATGCCACATCATTTACCTGATTGGAAGGCAGCCCGTGTTTTGTCGTAAAGGTTTCAATCCTCCAACTGCCATCTGATTTTGGGGATAGAATATTTAGTCCTGCATTTGAACACGCATAGATCCTGCCATCCGGGGTAATATCGAGATCTGACAATACGTCGCTGGTCAGCCCTTCACGGGTAGTGAGATGGGTAAACTTACCATCCTTGTCACGAATAAGCAGCCCTCCGCCGCGGAATGCGATGACCATGCCTCCGCCAGCGACTGACGGCAATAATTCCATGTTGCGAGCCGGGAATCGCATTGCAGGATGATGGAATGGGGGGAGTTCATAACCTCCATTGCGCCAGAGGCGCAAGCCTTCATTAATTGTGACCCAAAGATTTCCATCATAGTCCGGTGTAACAGAGAAGCTACGCACAGGGGCTGAGGTATTATTGGGAACAGCAACCCCGGTCTTGGGGTCTATCGAAAAAAAACCATAGGTAGAGCTAGCCAACCAATGAGTTCCAGTAGGATCGCTTGTGATCTTTTTGGCATTGATATACAAGCGCCCATGTTTACGCTTGATAGAGTTTGTTGCGAAAATCCAGTGGCCTTTTTTCAGAAAACATAGAGAGTTGCTGCACCAAAGTCGGCCACTCAATGTATCAAAGCGCAACGCCTGCATCTCGTAAATTGGGGGAGGAGGAAGCAAGGTTGGGCGACCTTTGCCTTGCTGAAACAAAGCAATGTCAAGACCGCGCAACCCGGCGTACATCCTTTTCCGACCATCGGAAGCAAGTGCTTTCACCTCAGCAGTAGGCAGCCCGTAGTTTGTGTCGAGGAGGTTGAGCGCGGGATTATTACAATAAAAAACACCTTCACCATTAGTAGAAATCCACCAACCACCTTCCTGATCGCGGAGTGCTACAGAAGCAGATTGTCCGGGGAGGATATTTTCAAATTCATCACGTTGAAAATGCGCAATTGATTGAAATCGCAGCAAACCCTGATTTTTTCCATCCGGTACCGTCATTAGTATGCTTCCATCAGAGTCTTCAAAAAGTGCTATGGCGCAGCCTTGCTTTTGGCCATGCCATATTAGTACATGGTTTCGAATAAGATAATATGTTTGTAAATATCGTCCAATAATATCACCGTTTTTAAAACGCCAAATTTTAAACCCTTCTGCTATATACACTTTCTTTAAATCCGCCGGAAAGCGTCCCATGGATAGCGCTTTTCCATTTTGCCACTGGATTATTTCACGCGTCTGATTGGTGCGTTGCATAAAATTCAATTCCCCAATGCCATCCTTCGTTTCTTCACTCGCCATAATAAATTGCCCGTCTATTTCTGAAAAAATATCCGAAGGTCGGCCCAGTTCGGGGATAATCTTTTGAGTGCCATCGGGCCGTACGATCAAAAAACCGTATTTTAATGAAGGTATCCAGACTACCCCATCTTTTTCTATAGCAAAACGATTTGTCGTTCTGTATTTATGTAAGAAAGATTTTAAAAGATGGTTGTATTTCCATAAGCGCACTGTGTCATTTTCAATAATTGAAAGTGTTCCGTCGAGGTGCATGAACCAGATTCGGCCTAGAGCATCTTCGACAATTTGAAACGTCGAGCCAGCTCTCGCCGCGCTGGTATCGACAGGGCGAATGAATTCATAGCCGTTGAAATGGCAAATGCCTTGATCGGTGGAGAACCAGAGCAAGCCCCGGCTGTCTTGCAGCATGCCATAGATTTCGTTGCTAGGCAATCCATCCCTTGTTGTGAAGTTTTGCCAGGAAGGATGCTGGGCATTTAATACAACATGAAAAAGGAGCAATGCAGTGAGGAGAGCGAAAAGGGTGTTTTTAGAGAATTGAGGCATTTTCCGGATGGGTTTTCGATTTGCTATCCGGTAAAAGTAAAAGGAACAAATGCAAAAAACTTTAAAATCGTCATTTGATATTTTTATCCTTCCAGAGACACTGTGCTGCTTAAACAGACTGGGCCACTTGCGGGAATAATACTCCGCAAGTGGCCCAGTCTAATGCATCAGATATTTATTGTCCTTGGTAGTTTACAGGTATACATACTACCCGCTCACAGTAATTACAATTCACATCTTTAAACACGAATTTCAGGCAAATTTCCCCATTCGTTTCACAGCAGGGAATGTTTTGTAAATCCGGTAACCTGATTCTGACCGCTAAAGTTTGTGCAGGGGAGAACAGCATGGGGTGCCCAGGTTTGTATACAATTTCTTTGTTTATGACCGAGTATGGGTTGAGTAGCAAAGCACCGAGAGTCGGCTGTAATTTAACCTGGGACTGGGCAAAAGTGCCCAGAAATCTATACGGGGTATAACACTGAACACAAGCGGCATCCGGCTGATAGTCAATGGTTTTATCCACGACAGTCACTCGCACTTCTTGTATTGGCACGGTTGAAGAAGCGAGGAGGCTGAAACTCGTTTCCAGCAGCATTTTAGGACCTACCGCGTCCGGTGTTATCGTTGTGCTATTGGCAATCGGCTGGATCTCAAGTTGCATATCCTTAGGGCAACAGTTCGGCACAAAGGGGGAAATGGTCAGGCAAACGTATGCCGTAGAGACCTGTGTCGGTGTATTGTCTATTGCGTTGCAAGCGCGCACCCACGACTTATTGCACATCCTGGCACCGGGCGGGACGGTGGGCGGGACGATCGCCGTCAATTCCACCGTAAGCAGTTGGCCGGGCAATAGTATTAGCCCGCCAAACTTGAGTTGTACAATACCCGTAGGCGGCGGCGGCCAAATATCTAGCGGAGGGCAGGTCCCGTACGTACAACCGTTTTGGGTAAGGCATTCGATGGGGATGGGTAGTTTATTGAGATAGGTCGTTGTGAATACCGAATATTCAGTCCCGACATTGAGTTGGCATCCCGCATCCAGAACGGGACCACTGCTTATGAAGGCTTTGATTGGTCCATTACTGAAAGTGGTAAACGGAGCCTGCAATTGGTCGCCCACCACGAAATCCGTCAGCGGAACGTTGCCACTATTGAGTATAGAAATCCTGAATTTGACCATGCCAGCCGGCGTAGCTGTCCCGGAATCGTTGAAATCAGCATCAAGATCGCCTTTAACGCACTTCCAGGTCTGGGCCACGGCTGTCTGAGCGACGGTAATGGCCGTTGAATCTAGGAGCGGCTTTTCCCCGGTTGGGATTAGCTTTGTTCTATTCCAGTAGGTGCCACTCGGTGTGTACGCTTTTACCTGTGCCTGAATGAGCAGGCACAAGGTGGCATATTTATTCACCTCGCATTGTGCTGGAAGATTGATGTTCCATGGGCCGCTCAGGTTTGCTGAAATTAAGCCTGGAGGCAACTGCCCATATGATTGGGTAATGGCTGGCAGGTTGGGACAGGTTGAACCGGCATTAAGAGAATAGTAGTAGCCAATGATTGAAGGGTTAGTCAAGGTGGGATCGATCAAATCGGTGAGTACACCAGTTAAACCTGCGCCACCATAGTTCGAGATACATATTTTGTAGCGCACCCATTGCCCAGGTTCGTAATTGGTAGTGCCTTCCACTGACTTGCAGATATTCGGTTTCGCTTTCGCGGGTTCAGTGGTAAAGTCATAGCATACCGTTTTAGAAAACGGCAACAGTGGGTAGCCTGGGCACAAAGGCGCAGGCGGACCAAAAGTCCCGTCGCAATTCACTGTCACACAATTACTAAGCACCGTGTTCAATGGCGTAGTTGCATTGATCTCATAGTTCATATAGATCATAATACATTGGCCGGGATACAAGGTGAACCCTGGCTTTTCATTGAAATTTATGGTGCTTGGACAGCAAGACGGCCCTAATGCGCAGCCTGAATAACTTACGTTGTCGAAAGCATCTGACGGATAATTAGGAGTGGATAATAAGGTAAGGTATGAGCATGGCTGTGGCCAATTATCCACGACTGAAATATTGGTAACCGGGGTATTGCCGCTGTTGCAGATACGAATGTAGTACTGCCCCTGGCAGCCCGGGAAGTGGTTTGCCACATAAGTCTCGCCCTTCTCAATGCTCAATTCGGTAGTGTAAAATGCGGGAAGAATGTCGTTCGTGCAGGTATCATCCTGGGGCCCATTTGGGTAACTAACGTAGGCCGTGGGCGTGACAGGGAAGGTATAAGTGGGTGTTGGATTAGGGCCACCACCGCTAGTCCCCGTCCAATTGTTAACGCACCCAAGTGGGTCAATCGCTTTTTTGGCGCAAATCTGAAGTTGTTCTTTATACGGTGGTTTCCCGGTGTTGCAATCCGGCGGGCTTTGGCCAGTTAGGTTGATACAGTTATCCACTGATGTTCCTGCTGGAAATGCATCACACGGATAAGCAACATCTAAATAGAAATATTGTGGCCAGTTTTGACAAATATCAAGTTTGCAAAGAGAAATGGACGCGATGTTCGACGTCACATAAGAAATGGTTGGGCATAGCGTTCCGGGCTTGCTAACCGAACCAATGATTCCCCCTGGCGGTGCCCAGTCGGTGATAATCGGACTGTACAGGTTGTAAAAGCCAATCCGACTGTAAGGATTTTTACGGTTAACGGTGATTTTGTACCGAATAACATTGACACCAACGTAGCCAATGGACTTTTTCGTGACTATCCAATCACTGTTAGCGATTATCTTAATCACAATGGAGTTAGATAAAAATATCCTTTTAGTATAGCTTGGGTTAGGCCAAGGTGTGGCAGAACATAGTATGTTTGATGCCCAAGCCGAAGCCTGATTGATCTGCTCACACTCGAAGGCTTCACCTTCAATGGATTTGACGCTTATTTGGCGGGCAAAGAGCATCCCAGAACAGATGGTGCCGGTAAACTTCCATTTTATCAATGCGCCGAATCGGTAGCGCCCATCGCATCCTCCCGTAGTGCCACCTGTCACACTGACCGTCGCCCGAATAAGCTGACCATTGCAAGTCATGTCGGGATTGATAATATTACTAGGATCAATCCCCAGATTCGCTGGCAACTGGTCTTGAATTTCGAGGTCAACAGCCGTACCGCCGTTTACGACGATGTTAATTTGATAATTGAATAATTCCCCAGATAGGAAGGTATTGGAGGGCCAACCAGGCATTTATTGATCGTAATGGTCTGTGCGGCCAGCGGCGCAAGAGCAGCCAGGTATAGTGCACAAGCTGCGAGAAGTTGAATCGTCTTTTTCATAATAATTTTTTTGGGAGGGTTAACGGCAATTTGCAGAGGGAAGGGTTGAACAGGTGCTGTACGAGCGCACGGCCTCACACACCTTACAGTCTTTGTCAAAAAAACTGTAGCGGATACACAGGTTATAGCATTCGCAGGGAGTGGGCCCTCCCAAATTGGGGACGGCGATTTCCAGGTGGATCGGTGTATTGTTCAATGAGGCACCTGCACTCGTAATGCTGTACCAGGTGACCGCTGCGGATTCTTGATCGCCCGGTCCAGCAGAGCCATCTATGAAGTCCATGGGCTTCCCGCTGTTTTGCCAATCTGTTCCACCGGAATTAAGCAGGGTGCCAGATATAAATTCAGCATGCGAATTTGGTTTCGTGTTGCAGATGGTTGGGCAACAAGTCGTACTATGTTCAAAGTAAATGATCTCTGCCAGTACGCGAATGATCGGGCGGGCGCCTGCATTGATCGTTATATTCTGGTTTATACTGAAGTTTGCACGGGAACCTCCAATAGGCGGCGTCGTCCCTGTCACTTGTATCGCAAAATCCCTACAGGGATCACAAATACAAGGGGGTAAGGGTATCGTGACAGGTGGAGCAATAGTCGCTATCGGAAACCCGTCGTGACCTACTGCAACGGAATGGAAATAAGGCTGAAAAATCAGGTTGGTGGTACCCAATGGAACTTCCACAATAAAGGAGAACGTGAAACTGGCATTGTAAAGCAGAATAGGTGGAAAAGAAGGTGTTGGAGTGATGTCATTTATAACATCAAAATTGCCTGGAAGGGCCTTTAATAAGATTTGCGGCGAAGCTTGCAAGTGTTTCCCAAAATTGAGATCCGCCCCCGTTCCTGTTCCTAATGATAAATTCTGCAAGGTAATGGTCAGGTTGTAGCGCACCTTTGCCGAAGCGGTGTAAGCCGGTTGTGCACAGACCGGCTGTGAATAAGTCACACTTACGTTTACGTCGAAGGGATTGGACTGCAAGAAAAAGCCTTGCTGGGGTGAGGCGCAACCGGTTGCGCATTGACTTCCTAGCCCGGAATATTTTGTAGTGATCTGCCAAGTATATCGCTCTAATTTGTTGGGTTCCGGCCCCAACTCGCTGACCATAACTTCCGTATTCAAACGATTGTAAAAGCTGTCTGCGAATACCCGCTCGAGATTAACGATGGAGTCTCGTTCGGTCGAGGTATTCTTGAAAATTTCGATCTTGTATTGCACATCGTTCACCTGCCCATAAGGTGCTGACCAGTCGAAGCGCAGTTTGCGAGTGGGCGAGCTTTGCACCACTTCACCGCTGGTCGGCGAACGTAAGCCTGGCGTGATCATCATTGGATCGCCACAAAAAACCGCCTGCGGCGTTCCCGAACACATCCAATTTGACGCCGTACCCGTCAATGCAAAGCCATATATAATACCCGAATTATTAGATACCGACAAGTCGGTCAGGGTCTTGAGATTGGAATTGCTGCCTGCGGGGTTTCCTTGATCGAAGTTGTAATAGCCGATCAATCCAGTTTCTTTGCCTGTCAGCTGGCAGTCGCGGTTTGCCAACAGCGCTGCTTCGGGCAACGCGGAATCCCAAATGCGGATTTCGTCAATATCGCCTTGCCAACTTTCGGAGAGGCCGCCACTGCCCGGCCAACGACCTATGCGGAAGGTGTTATCTAAATTGAAAGCCGTTCCGGTAGGCAAGTCGTACTTCATTACCAGGTCGCCGTCCAGAAAGAACCGGAAGGTAGTAGCGTCTTTAGTGGCGGCGAAATAGTGCCACTTGCCATCGTTGGTAAGGACGCCCGAATTAACCACGCCGCTTGCGTTGGTATAGAAGCTAAAATTTCCTGCACACTCTCCAATCTCGAAGCGGCTGCCACCACAGCCGATAATCCGCTCAAAGTTGCCGCTCCGGCAGTTCGGGAGGCTATCACTGTCCAAGGAGCGGAACCAGACTTCAAGGGTGAAATTGGCATTGCCTTTTAAAGGTGATTTGGAGAGTTGGATGTAATCGTTCTTCCCGTCGAAATTCAGGCATCTGTTAGCGCAAGTAGTTTGCGCATGCAGAATTGCTGTATTGCTACCAATGAGGAGCAATAGCAAAAGGAGGTTTTTCATGTTTTTCAAATTTTGATTTCTGAAGTAATTGAATGGAAATTTTCTTCCTCAAAACTATGCACACGGTACCCTGCCCCACCGTACCTAATGACCATCGGCACCTCCCAGATGATACGCGGCAAGAAAAAAATGAAATTCGGCGAGGTAAGATTATTTTTGAGCCACGATTGAACACAAGCCAACACCCATATGCCCTCCCCCATTCGAATCCTCCTTGTTGAAGACGAACAACCTTGCCGTGATGCAGTCCGAAGCTTTCTCAGCAGAGGTTGTCCCGAAGCTAGTTGTGTCGGCGAAGCTTCTTCGCTTGCGGAAGCCATTATTGTATTGCCAACGCTTTCTCCCGACCTGATTTTGCTGGATGTGGACTTAGGCGATGGAACGGGGTTCGATCTGCTTGACCACTTTCCTAATCCGAAGTTCCACGTCATTTTCACAACGGCTCATGACGAATTCGCCCTTCGCGCCTTTCGATACAGCGCACTGGATTATTTGCTCAAACCTATTGATCCAGAAGAACTTATCATGGCAGTTCAAAAGGCTGCCCAACCAAGAGAATCTCTCGATTACCATCGCCAGCTCAATCAACTCCGTCATAACGCCAGCACCCGGCTTTTTGACCGAATTACCTTGAATACTGGGGATGGTTTGCTCTTCATTGGCACAGAGGAAATCACGCGCCTCGAAGCGCAAGGAAATTACAGTTTTGTTTTTTTGGAAAATGGCGAGCGGCACCTGACAGCGCAATCTCTAGCCGGTTTTGAAGAAATGCTGCCCGCACCGCCATTTTTTCGGGCGCATCAATCGCATATGGTGAATACCAAGTTTGTAAGAAAACTCGCCAAAGACGAGGGCGACAGCCTACTAATGACAGATAAATCCATCATCCCGCTTGCGCGGAGGCGTAAGGAGGCTTTTATTAATGTTATGAAATCCCGGGCGAGTAACTAAGGCAAATAAAAAAGCCCTCCCAAACTGGGAAGGCTTAAAAAGTTGTGATCTCGATGGGATTCGAACCCATGACTCCTTGATTAAAAGTCAAGTGCTCTACCGACTGAGCTACGAGATCTTATATTGTAATCTGAATTAATCCGAAACCCGATGACTCTCCCGATCTAAAATCGGGATGCTCTACCGACTGAGCTACGAGATCAAGTCCCTAAAAAACACCATTTTTCAAAAACGGCTGCAAAGATACATCCGCGCTAAGCGAAAAAACAAACCTCGCTTAAAATTTTTACCAACGATAATTTGGAATTTGGCCTCGAAGAAGGGGGCAATTCCAAAAATCATACGGTTTCCTTGTTATTTCACTTTCATCAACACCGCCTCAGCCGCTTCACGGCCACTTTGGGCAGCACCGTTCATAAAACCGGCAAAATCACCGCCACAATGTTCTCCGGCAAAAAACACATTGCCGAGTGGCATTTGTTCTGCACCACCGATGCTGGTGTACTGGCCTACTGTCGGGCAGATGTATGATCCCAAAGCATGGGGGTAGGTCGGCCAGTCCATACGGGCCGTTTTGCCGTTGAACGCAGCCGTAGCGCCGGGGAAAATCTGCTCCCACAATTTAAGGTACTTGTCTTTTTGCTGTTCCTGGGTGCCATGACCCACGTTGGTGCCGCGTCTGCCTCCAAAAAGGATGGAAAGTCCGGCCACTTGATCGTCCGGGGTCTGGAGTTGGGCATTGTCCCAACCGTTTGGGATGCCGTTATCTGAATAAACAAGGCCAGTATATCCCTTTGCCCTCCAAAAGTGGTTTTTCATGCCGAGCATCAGTTTGGCGTTGATGCCATAGCCTAATTCGTTGATGCACCTTCGTTTGACAGGAGGCATATCCAGCTTTACCTCGAGTCTTCGCAGCACGGTGAAGGGTATGGTAAGAATCACATAATCTGCCACAACAGGCTCTGACATGCCCGCAAAATGAAGCGCATAAGCACTGCCTTTAGAGCGTATGGACTCCAACGCAAGCCCCATTTCAAGATGGTTGGCATGCCGTTCAGCAATTGCGTTGGGAATGCCCTGGTTGCCGTTGCGTACTTTGTATCGCTCGTCGCTCTCGCCAAAAACTTCCCATTGACCATCAGGTGTTTCCGTGGAGATGAGCAATAACAGATTTAGGCTTGATTGAACATCTGGCGAAAGACCGTACTCGGATTCATAAGCGACTTCGATGAGTTTCTTAACCCAACCCGATGCTCCAATTTGCTCCAAATATTGGGAAAGTGGGATGCGGTCGAATTTTTTCACTATTTTACTCGTCGCCTTGTAGGAAATCTCATCATCAAGCTTGTCAATATCGGCCTGCATGCGCGGCGCAAAACCGCGAAATTCCTCCACTACTTGAGCCAAAGTGTAATGTTGTCCGTTGAAAAAGAAGGCTTCTTTGATGAGCTTGGTCTCGGACGCCTGGGCATAATCCATCAATTCGAGACCAAACTCTTCTGCCAAACGCCACATATCAGCATGGTTGGTATCAATGAATTCGCCCCCAAATTCGGTCCAGGAATTGGGGCCCATTGCATCCGTAACGCTGAAAATCCGCCCTCCGACGCGGTTGGACGACTCGTATATAGTCGCATCCAGTCCACTCTTTTTCAAGCTGTGAAGGGCTGTCAGGCCCGCAATGCCTCCACCCACAATCGCGATACGCGGAGCAATGGCGCGATTGAAAAAGTTGCCCCCTTTTGGTAAAACAAGTTTTGGGACGAGGCTTCCCACCACTGCTGTTTTACCCATGTTCTCTAAAAACCGGCGGCGCGAACGGCTATATTCCTCGTTGCGCTGTACAATATCTTCTGCAGAAGTCTGGCGGCGTTCGGCTGCAAGTGCCATTCCGAATGCCTTGCGAATCGTGTTGAAAAGCGGCGTTTTAGATTGTTTTTTCATGCTGAAGAGTTTTGCCACTAATTGCACGAATTTACACGAAGAGGACTCTTTTGGGGAATGAATTAGTGCAATTAGTGGCCAGTTTTATTTTAAAACAAGGTTGTCAATAAGCCGCACCTCTCCTGCAAAAGCTGCGGTACAGGCCACAATGAAATCGCTTTCGTTGTGATCGCCGACATTGAGCAATGTTTCTCCATCCACAATCTCGAAGTACTCGGGACGAAGACTATTCGCTGCGAGTTTTGAAAGGGCTTCCGATTGAATATCTTCTATTGGACGCTTATTGTTCAGTGCTGATTTTGCCCATTGCAAGGTCTGGTGTATTGCAGGGGCTGCCGCACGCATTTCTGGCGTAAGACGCATATTTCGGCTGCTCATGGCTAAGCCGTCGGATTCTCTAACTGTTGGACACATAACGAGCTCGACTGGCAGATCTAGTTGGTGGATCATATCGCGAACAACACTAAGTTGTTGAAAATCTTTTTGTCCCATGTATAGCCGATGTGGACGCACAATATCGAGCAAGCGGTTTACAACGGTAGCCATGCCCTCGAAATGGCCGGGGCGAAATTTTCCCTCCATCACTTTGTCCAAATGCTTGAAATCCAGTTCGATGCGAAGGTTTTCCCCCGGCGGGTACACCTCCTCCACCGAAGGGATGAAAAGCGCGTCGCAATGGGCTGAAAGGAGTAATTCAGTGTCCTTTTCAACCGTCCGGGGGTATTTTTCAAGGTCGCGGGGATCATTGAACTGAGTGGGGTTCACGAATATGCTGGCCACCGCGAGACAGCCCTCCCGTTTTGCCATACGAACAAGCTCGAGATGCCCATCGTGAAGTGCTCCCATAGTGGGCGCAAAGCCTACTGGGGTAGTTTGATTTCCAATCCATCGGCGCAGATCGGTTACTTTTTTGAAAATGAGCATTATCTGTAGGTGCGTTATCGCGGGCAAATGTAGCCGTGTCGTACATTCTATTGAATATTGTCTGAAGGATTTCAGAAGGCTTTTGCACGAAAAGCGAAAGTGATGCCTATTATTCGCAATTTTGTCCGCTCAAATCTCTCCAATCTATGCGCTCTTCTTCTTTTCTCGCCATCGTTATTGCTTTTATAGTCGGGGGTTGGCTCAGTTGGCGTTATTTTTCTACTGGGTCTAAACCAGTGGAAGACTCCACAGTACTGCTAGAAAAAATACAGGCCGTGGCCAAGCTCAGCACTGTGGAAGGGACGTTTTCAGAAATTTACAACTACTCTGAATATCAAGGCTATTTCTCTTTTTTCTGGGATAAAAAAGTGTTGGTGCGGGTACGGGCTACCGTTTCGGCAGGTTACAATCTGGAACGACTGAATATCGAGGCTGATCCTATCACAAAAACCATTCGAATGAGCGGTCTGCCCAAACCGGAAATCTTGAGTATTGACCATACATTGGATTATTACGACATAACGGAAGGGCTGTTTGCCTCATTTTCTCCTGAAGATTATACGCGGATAAACCAACGCGCCAAAGACCTCATCCGCGACAATGCCTTGAAAAGCAGGCTTTTGACAGAAGCAGATGAACAAGGTGCAAAAATGCTCGATCTTGTACGCTTTATGGTGGAGGGTGCTGGTTGGAAACTTCAAATCGGTGGAGCGGAGGAAGAAATTAAAGAATTGCGCGAATGAACACCACAAGATCTGCGTCGCCATAATAAATCACAGAACCGCGAAGTTTGTCTACTTTTGAACCCGTTTTTTAAGCCTTCACAACCGGTTAATTTGTTTGATATCATGAATAAATCGCTCTTTTTTCTTCTTTTGCTCTTACAGAGTGGCTTCGTTCTGAATGCCCAAAAAGCAGAAAGTACTGCGCCTGCCACCAGCAACGACCAAGAGATTCGCAAAGCGACAGAAGCGCTAACGGCAAAGTATAAGCTCAACGCTGACCAAGCGAAGCAGATGTACACGATTCAAGTGCGCAAATCGAAAAATATGGCACAAATCGCGGCTTTTCAAAGATCCGACCCAGCGCTCTACCGTGCAAAGGTGCAAAACGTTCAAAAAGGTACACTCGCCAGCATCCAACGCATCCTAAACACCAAGGCACAGGTAGATCTTTACAGAAAAACACAGGCAGATATTCGCGTGCTGCGCAGCAAAAAACAAAAAGAATTGTCAACACAAAAGGCTTCTAAAGCAGCCGTTGAAACGGCTTTGCTGGCGATTTACATTGAATGAGCAATATCACAACCCTTTGATTTTCAAATACTAATAGAATTTTTACCCCGTCATGCTCATTTTCGCCGTACGCCTCATTCTCGAAGAAAACGGAAAACTGCTCTTCCTTCGACAAACCAAGCGTAATGGCGGGCGCTATACGCTGATCGGCGGCAACGTCGAGGAACACGAATTTGCAAGAGAGGCCCTTGCCAGGGAGGCCAAAGAGGAGGCCTCCATTCATGTGGAACCAGAAGACCTTAAACTGGTACACACACTGCACCGCCACAAACTCCAAAAGAACGAAACCTTGTTGGTGCTTTATTTCAAAGCCTCCCGTTTCTCGGGTGAACCAGAATCTTTGGAGACTAAAAAATTCAAAGACGTTGCCTGGTTCTCGCCCGATGCGCTGCCGGAGGAAGTCTCGAACCCCACCCGTCATGTGCTAAAATGCATCAAAGACGCTGAGATTTACTCCGAATTCCCGGCCAGGAGCAAGGTTGTGGCCTTTTGGGAGGAATATGGTAGAAATTGGGGCGGTTTCTATACCGTCTGAAATCTGCCCCAATCGTTAAAAAAGACAAACAGCCGACATATTTACCCAAAATTGAGCTCCAACTGGAGTATTTGGTTATTTTTGTGTGTCATTTTTAATCCGAGTAATCCGAAGCAACAGACGCTGATGTACCGATTACATCACAACAACCGATTATCCCATGAGCAGGTTTGTACCGCTACGCTTGGCGCTTCACGCGCCCATTTTGCCCTTATATTGGGCATTTCTTTCCTTCATTAAATTTTTGCTGTGCGAATTTCCTTCAAAGCGATGTCTCCCGCTTAGTGGTTTTGCTATGCCCCTTTGATCTCCTTCCGTTGACACATGCGGGGAGTAATTTGCCTTTGTAACTAAAAATAATATTGACAGTACCCGCCCCAGAACTCCCATCCAACCGGTTCAGATGTCTTATGCTTCATAGGCGAGAACCCCGGTCTTGAAACGTCAGGGCCGGGTCTTTTTGTGCCGATGGAACTGGCTGATGAGCTGTTTGAAACCTTCTTTTGCCAAAATCATAATATAAATAACACTTGCAAGATAAAAAATATGGCTCTATTTTGCTATCTTTGTTTTCTAACAAATCTTAAATAAGATGAAACGTTTATTAGCCATACTTCTAATCTACTGCACTCCACATCTTGCAGACGCACAATCATCTGTGTCACCCGATTCAACGTTTTGGCGGTTTGCTGAAATAAGCGGAGTTATCGGCGGTTTTTCTTCAAAACTCAAGGTCGAAGTCAACTATGGTGAAAATGTTACGGGTTGGTTTAAAACGCCTGAAATGTTGACAGACCCAATAACAGGAAAGCCCGCAAAATTTAACAGCATGTGTGCTTTAAATTTCATGCAGTAGGGGGATCTGGTCAATCATATTTTACAGAAGAGGGGGCAGGGATAAAAACATTGCATTTTGTCATTAAACGAAAAGAGGTTCGTCAAAAGTGATTGCTTATTCTTCTTTAGTTGGAGCGAATCACTTGTTAAACAAATCCGGATTGGCTGCTATAGTGTTCCTGTTTGGGCTTTGAGCGGTACACCGTGCAATGTTTGGAATTAAAAGCAAAAAATGATGTCACAACTGTTTCAAGACAACCACCGTTTTTTGGATGAAGCAGGAGACACTACCTTTTACGGGAAAGGGAAAGTGCCGATCATTGGGCAAAATGGCGTTTCCAAATGCTTTATGATTGGCATGGTAAAATTCAAAGAGCCTTTGGAGGAAGTACGTCAAAAGGTTGTCCAGTTGCAAAAGTTAACGGCGCGTGACCGATATTTTGAGGGCATTCCAAGCATTCGCAAAAAAACCCCCCCCCCCCAGGCGTTCGTGGGAAAGTTGAAGCGGTGGGAAATCCGCCACTTTACGAAAACAAGCACAATGGAAAAGAGGCTGAGTTTTACGCCGACCTGCTTTCGCACCTGCTCAAAAACAAACTTAATAAGGAAGGAGACTTAAAACTTATTTTGGCGAGCCGGGGCAAAACCACACGAAATCAGAATTTGGAACTTGCTTTGAAAAAAGCCATTGAACGCAACCACCAGGGAGGGGACCACCAAAATGGCCCACCCCCCCCCCCGGGGCCCCCCCCCGTGCGGTTTTCCGTTGGGCCGGGCCCCGGGGGTTTCGGGCGGGGGGCCCCCGCGAACCGTTTGAGTCAGAGTGGTTATACGTGGACTACAAAAAGGAATTACTATTCTAAAAAAGCCGCTCACGCCCCCCTCCTAAAAAAAAGCCCCCACAAAAGGATCCCCCCCCCCCCCGCCCGGGCGCCCGAGACCCGCGGGACTGATTTGTATCACAAATCGCAGAACCACACCCAATTCCCTACCCAAACCAAAAACAAAAAAGGCTAGCACCCTGATTACAGGACGTTAGCCTTTTATTTGCGGACTGGACGGGACTCGAACCCGCGACCTCCGCCGTGACAGGGCGGCATTCTAACCAACTGAACTACCAATCCGTTGCTTCTTTTCAAAAGCGGGTGCAAAGATAGTTTCTCTCTGACCGGAGCAACAAATTTTTATGAAAAAATTTTACAAGAAGATTGAGGATGGAGTCCTCTAAGAAAAACCACGACTCGAAGCGTATCTTTGCCTCCCCCTATTCAAAGACCGTTCAAACATCTACTCCTCGCTATGGCAATGACCTTCATGGATTTTGAAAAGCCTCTAGAAGCGCTTTACGAACAGTTGGAGAAACTTAAAGAAGTAGGCGAAAAAGGCGAGCTCGATGTGAGCGCCATGACGCGCGAGTTGGAAAGCAAAATCCAAAGCAAGCGCGAAGAAATATATTACAACCTTACCGGCTGGCAGAAAGTGCAGCTCTCGCGACATCCAGAACGCCCTTATACCCTGTATTACCTGACAACGATTTGCCAAAAATTTGTCGAACTCCACGGAGATCGTTGTGCCGGAGACGACCATGCAATTGTGGGCGGCCTCGCCGATTTTGACGGCCAAACTGTGATGGTGATCGGTCACCAAAAAGGAGTGAACACCAAAATGCGCCAATACCGCAATTTTGGTATGGCCAACCCTGAGGGTTATCGCAAGGCGTTGAGACTGATGAAGATGGCAGAACGGTTCGGTTTTCCCGTGGTGACCCTTATTGATACCCCTGGGGCATATCCCGGGATTGAAGCCGAGCAGCGAGGTCAGGCAGAAGCCATTGCTCGCAACCTGTTCGAAATGGCTCAATTGCGGGTGCCCATCTTGTGCTATGTCATCGGCGAAGGCGCCTCGGGCGGAGCGCTTGGCATTGGGCTGGGCGATCGGGTGTTCATGCTTGAATACACTTGGTATTCGGTTATTTCACCCGAGTCTTGTTCCTCTATCCTATGGCATTCCTGGGATTTCAAAGAGCAAGCTGCAGATGCGCTCAAGCTAGACGCCGACAACATGCTTTCTTTTGGTCTTATTGATGGTATTGTAAAAGAGCCGCTCGGCGGTGGACACAATGCTCCGGAGGAAATGGCCGAAACTTTAAAACAGCATATCAAGGCTGAATTGGCCAAATTAACAACGCAAGACCCGGAAGAGCGTATCGTCGCTAGAATTGATAAATACAGCAAAATGGGCCATTACCGCAGGCTTCCATAATGCCGACCGAATTCCTATGTACGCCTTACTGCTTGGTTTCGGCACTGCTTTCACGCTTACCTTTTTGATTATCCCCGTTATTATCAAGGTTGCAAAGGAGCGGCGGCTTTATGACCGCCCCAACGAACGCAGCTCCCACCAAGAACCGACTCCATCGTTGGGTGGTATTGGTATTTTCGCTGGAACGATTTGTGGAATTGTTTTGTGGACTCCTGTGGGTAGTTTTGGCATGCTTCAATATATTCTAGCTGCTTTTGTACTTGTCTTTTTGATAGGTATTCTCGATGATTTGCTGCCCATTTCCCCAGCGAAGAAATTGGGCGGGCAGCTTTTGGTGGCGATTATTTTGGCGTATAAAGCCGATGTCCAGGTTGCAAGTTTATATGGCTTTTTTGGTCTGCATGAATTGTCGGAACCCGCAAGTTTTATGCTTACGATTGTCGTTATCGTTGGGATAGTCAATGCTTTTAACTTCATTGATGGCATAAACGGGTTGGGGGGCAGCGTAGGTCTTTTGACTTGTCTGGTTTTTGGAACTTGTTTGCATTTAATGGGTGCGCTCGCATTGGCAGTCGTTGCCTTTTCGCTCGCAGGCGCTACTTTGGCTTTTTTGTGGTACAATTTTTCGCCCGCTAAAATTTTCATGGGCGATACGGGTTCCTTGCTCATGGGTACGGTGTGCGCCATCCTTGCCATCTCATTTATAGAGACAAACCACAAACTTCCCTCAGGCGATCTTTACATTTTTGGGGCCGCTCCAGCCATTGCCGTGGCTGTGCTCATTTTGCCCTTGTACGATACGCTTTCGGTTATAATGCGCCGTATTCTAAAGGGGCGTTCGCCCTTCTCCCCAGACAAAACGCACATACACCATCAGTTGCTCCGTTGTGGGCTTAGCCATTCCAGCACCACAGGAGTGCTGATCGGGGTGAATCTCCTATTCATTTGTGTAGCCTTTGGCTTCAACCGATGTGGTCTTTTTACGGTGCTGTTGTTAGAATTTGTACTGGCTGTTGTTTTTTCCCTGGTCTTGTTTTTGTTGCCTCGATTTAGGCTTCGAAATAAAAAATAAAAAGCCGAACCGGACTTTTCCGACTCGGCTCTGTACGAAATTACTAAACACGGATATTTATCTGAATGTCAAAGGCTTTTGACGAAATTTAGAATTGCTTGCTCGGTTATTTGCTGGGTGCCCAGTTGAAATGTGGCATTGGTACCAACCTCGGTTTCAGCCTTTCCAAGCCAATATTGTTCGCCCAATTTGCTCACTGCCACCAACTGCACCTGAAATCCTGCCGGGGTTTTAGGGTAGCAAAATTTGTTTCGGCCAAGGTCATACTGAAGCGGTGCAACGATTTGCTGGTTTTTAAAAACAAGGTATGCCAATGTGTTCTGGTCAGCGAATCCCGTGGGGAGTTCGATACAGAAAAGTGAACTCGGGTCTGACAAGGCGCGCCCACAAGCGGTCCAACCCAGGTTCTTCACAAGTAGTTCGTACCCTTGTTGAATGCCAAGTGGAAGCGGCCATTCCGCTTCAAAAACCTCCTGATCACTTTTTGCCCACTGCTGACTGGTGCTAACTGATCCAATATGATTGAACACAAAAAAGCCACTTTGAGGGTCATTGTTTGGTATCTGTATTTTTAAGGTTCGGTCTGGCAACAGTGCCAATTGCTGGCCATTGCAGCTGGCCGTAATACGCACCATTCCACCGCTCTCAAAAAGAATTGCGCTATCCCCGATAGTATTCAATCCTCGTGCAAGTATATCACCCTTGTCCAACACGACCGTCACCTCAATTTTCAAATCTGGACAAGTGCTACACAGTACCGGATCTCCGGAATTGGCATTGGCAAAGAGGTGATCTGTATCAATTAGAAATATCTGCGCCCCGCTGGGGGTTTCCAGCACTTTGTCGGTCGTTAGATAGTTGAAGGTAAACGTCGAGTGCGTTGAAGGGTTGGGCACTTGTTCGGACAACAGGTCGCCGAGCTCATTCGCAGTTGGCGAGTAAGGCTGAAACTCTTCCACATCCTTGCGGCAACCCCACAAGATCAGAATCAATATCGGCCAATATGAAAATCGAATGCGTAACATTTTTCTAGCGTTTATATCGGTGTTTTGAACAATTAACTAGAGGCTTTTTGATCGCTTTGCGCTGCTCGCCTTTCTTTTTTTTCATTTCTCAAAAAATTCTTGTTGCACCCAGACGCAGCCCAAGAATGCTGTAACGCTGTTCAACCGGATGGCTGTCCACCGAAACCGGGCGCAACACCTGCCTGAAGGATGGTTCTACAAATAGGCGCAGACGAGTATTTAGGTGCCAGTACCATTGAATGCTCGCCGTGGCACTCAGACCCACATTCGGGCGAAATACTTCCTGGCTCAATGTGGCACCCGGGCCGATGTTCTTAGGCTTATCGGGGGTCGGGCCAAATCGTGCTGGCTCATGTGTGAGCGGATCAATGATAACACCTCTTTTTTGAAATAGCACATTTGCTGAAATGCCTGCGTTGATGCTGAATCCTGACCGACCGCGACGCATTTCTACCCCTACCATTAACGGGATGTCAAGCATTCCGTAACGATTGTAGGTTTTCAGGTAGTTCTCCCCATACTGCACCCCCAAAGTGTCGGGAGTAGGATCACCGTTGTTGTACCGCAGGATGTAGGTAACAGAGGTTGGGTCAATGAATTCGAATACTTCTGTCACTTGATCATAATGCAATCCCGTACGAACCAGGAAGTTGCGATTGAACATGAGCGAAGCACGAAGCCCTGCATTCATGGCCACACTACGCTGTTCCGTGGCCAATCGTTCGTTGAGGTAAGGTTCGTCATCAAGACGGCTTGTCATCGAGCTCTGTGCCAATGAGGGTCCAGCATACACGTCTATTAGCCATGCGCTTGGGTGCCGGGCAAAATCGTAGCAAAATTTTGGCTCGGCTTTTTTTCGTCGAGAATGAGGTTTGAATAGTTTTGGGGAAGCGTCCTTTTGTTTTGTGGATACTGAAGAAATCTGTCCCGCCTGAGTAATTGGTAAATCTTCGATCATTAAAGGATCTGCCGCTGCGTTTGCTGCTCCGGCAAAATCAATCAATTCAGGCGTAGGTGTTGATTCTATTAGGTTTAATTTGGACGGTTGATCTTCTGTAGCAGATGGTTTTCTCTTCAAATTCTTTTGGGATTGCAGCTCGTTGTTTGATTTTTCTGATCGTGCCGTTTCTGGTTTTTCTGAAATTGATCTCTCAGAATTTCCCAGGGCACTGCTTTCCTGCTCAAAGACGCTTTCATTCTGCTTGTTGGTTTGATTATCAGCACTTGGAGCGGAGACAGCTCGCGTATTTTCATTCCCCCATGGATTTGAGAACCACAGCCCTGCAGCACAGGCGGCTACGACACCAAAAGCAACCAACCACAATATCCACTGCCGCCGGCGTTTGCGCAGCGCATGTTCCACAGCCGGCCACACGAACGGAGGGGGGGGCACTTCCGCATCGTGCAGCCGCTGTCGGAAAATTTCGTCAATTTTATAATTCGGGTTTTCCATAATGCTGTACTTGATTTCGAAGTTGAATTTGGGGAAATTCCAGCCTCTTTATTTATGATGATTAAAAATCTTTATTTATCAATGTCTGTTCCAGTTTTCTTACTTCCTCCTCCAAGTGTCGGCGCGCCTTCGTTAATTGCGACCGGGAAGTGCTTTCCTGGATACCCAATAGATTGGCCGCTTCTGCATGTGAGTATCCTTCAATTGCCACCAAATTGAACACAGCACGGTACCCATCCGGCAATTGGCGCACGAGGTCTAACAGTTCTGTTGCTGAAAGCATCGCAACGGCATCGGGTTCTACCGGCATGTCTGGCAAGCGTTCGTAACCACTCTGTTCAAACTCAAAGCGTTGTTTCTGGTAAGCCCGCAGCGCTGTATTCACCATCACACGCCTCACCCAACCCTCAAATGATCCTTGAAACTGGAACTGCCCCAGTTTTGAGAAGACCTTTAAAAACCCTTCTTGCAATATGTCAGCAGCATCCTCCCGAGTCCGGGCATACCGCAGACACACAGCGTACATCTTGCCGGCAAAACGCTCGTACAAGTCGCGCTGGCACTGCGCTGACCCGCGCAAGCAACCTCGGATAAGTTCATGTTCGTTCAAAGGATTACGATAGTTGGGAGAACTATATAGGTGGCTCGCTGGGGCTGCAAACTCCCCGAAGGTACGCATTCCGACAGATGCAATAAGCAATAATATCGCTGCCTGACGGTATTTGACAAAAAACAGGAGCAAAAACCCGCGTTCAATTACAAGGGGCCACCCGCGAATTGCAGATAGCCCCTTGTGTGTCTGAATTGTGCTATTCTCTCCTAATTCTTCCCTCCGTCACCATTTGGCGCAGATTCTTTGCCAAAAGCCTCCCTCATTTCTGTAATTGTTTGAAGCCGGGCCGGGTCTGTTTCCATCGCTTGCCATTTGTCCATAACAGGGTTGAATTTGTCAGCTCTACCTTCACAAAATAGCAGTATGCAAGATACGGGTAGGCCTTTAATAGCTCTATTTTGTTTTTTTCTTTCTCTAGTTCTGCCAGCTCCGTGTACTTTTCATAGTACACCCTTGCCTTGCCATATTCATTTGCCAATTCTGGGTGAACCGCAATGGAATCTGGTGAAGGGTCCATTTTTAATGCAGATTTAGCAGCCCAAAGCCAACCAATAGCTGCTTGAGGGTTTATTTCAGTCACCTTACCAAAAGCCATTACGGCATTTTGGAAGTGCATTGAATCCTCCTTACAGAAATAATGGCGCATGCCAAGATTATACCAATCGGTTGCTTTCGGGGTTTCCACAGAATCGATATACGATTTGTATGCGCTCAGGGAGCCACAGTAGTTTTTACGGGCCCATTCCAGCTTGTCTATGTCCTCGTAAACCCTCCATTTGCTACTGTCCATGGCAATGACTTTTCTATAATCACTAATGGCCTGCATTGTATCGCCCTTGGTTTGTACCAACAATTTGGCGTGGTACTCATAGTCGGAGGTGAGCACTTTTTCGGGAGGAACAATTTTAAAGTAGTCGTCCAAAATTTTCAAACCTCGCGCAAATTCACCATTCTCAAAATCACAATATGCCTGAAGCCGACGTAGGTAGTTTTTAGAGGGGTCCTTTTGCAGGATTTTTTCCACCAGTTCGCTGGTAGCCACACAGTTTTTTGTGAGGTAATAGCTATTAGCAAGCTGCATTTCATCCTCAATTTTTACCTCAGCGCCATTGTCTATCAACTCTTTATACGCTTTTGCAGCCTCATCATAGTTGTATTTCACAAAGAAGAAATACTCCGCTTTACCGCGCAGGGCAGGGCTATAATTAGGCGCAACTTGTATGGCTTTATTGTAGAAAATAAGCGGCTTTTCTGGCACTTTGGCAATACGATAAACCTTTGCCAACATGAGCTTGGGGAGCGGATTTTTCGGCTCCAGAACTTCCGCAAATTCATAATGTTGGGCCGCTGGCCCACCACTTGACATTTCTCTATAAGCTGCACCAAGCGACATTTGAAGGGCAAAATCTTTGGAAGAAATTTCTAGAGCTGCCTTAAAATACTCCTCAGCTTTGGCGAGGTTGGGTTTCTTCGTCCCAGGAGCGATATAGTAGAAATAAGATTCACCAAGCTGCCTCCAGGTAGTCATGTCTTTTTTGGCATACTTCTTTGCTTTTGCCAAACTGTTTTTCGGCTTCTACCGGATTGTTTTCCAGCAAAAGGACGCGACCATTGGCAACATAAGTCAAGGGAGCATCGGAATTGGTATTCGATGCATTTTTGAAGTTAGCAAGGGCGTTTTCCTTGTCGCCCTTAGCAAGATAGGCGTTGCCAAGGCTCAAAAAAGCGCTTTGATCCGCGGGATTTGCCTTTACAAGGCCAGCATATATGCTTATTGCCTTGTCCCACTCTTCGAGTTGCATTGCTTCGATACCCGCAGCATGGCTTTGGCCAAAGGCAATTTGGGCAAAGAGAATTGCCACAGGGAAAAGGGCGTTTTTCAGAAGATTTGTCATTGTTCGGAAAAAGTATTGTGTTTAGAAACAAATGGCGTTTTTCGCTAGCCTTTTTTCGGTGGCGAACTCCGCTTTTTATACTGACGCAATTCAGGGGAAAAAAAGACGCCCAAACCGCAGTTTTGACAAACATTTAATGTTTAGCGGCTAGATTTAATCAACCGTGTTACTGCATTTGCTGGCAAAAGGCCGTCTTTGAGCATGATCCGTTGGCCATCTTTGGCTAAATAGGAAGCAAATCCGGCGCCCAAGCCGTTGCGCCGGGCTTGGGCGTTGATGATGTACACCGTGCGTTTGTACGGATAATCGCCTGTAGCGAGATACGCCTGATATGGCCCATAACCCTCTTTTCCGGTCTCTTTAGCCACGTCAGCAATTTTGATTTCGCGCATAAATTTTTGTACCCCAACGTCATCTGTGTCCGAAATCCAGTTGGCAGAGATGATACCGATGGCGCTTTTGTTTTTGCTGACATATTCAATCACCTCTGCATTGCTTTTCAGCGCCGACGCCTGTTTGGAAAGTTCTTGACCCGCAATAATAGAATCCTGCACATAGCGCAGGGTTCCACTCAAGGGGTTGTCAAAAACCAATTGAATATTTCCCAATGCAGATTTTGGGTTGATTTCTTTCCAGGTTGTTGTTTTTCCGCTGAGTAACGATTGTACTTGTTGTTCGGTTAGGACTGTGTCCTGGTTTTCCGGATGCAGTATGATTGCGAGCGCGTCGTACGCAATAGCAGTTGTTGGCGGGGAAAAGCCGCGCGATTGAAAATATTCACTCTCTTTTGATGTCAGTTGCCGACCGATAATGATGACCTGCACAGAATCCTGAATGAGCGCATTCACAGCCTCCCCCTCGGATACATAGCGCGGGTTTATTTTGGCAGTGCGATATATTGAATCGAAGACATCAATACAAGATGCAATGACGGGTTTATATCCTTCTTCTACTGCTATGGTTATTTCGCCGGTAGTGATCGTGTCAAGCACCTTTCCTGTCTTGTCGCGCTCGGCGCACGAAATCCATAGAAGCGATACTGTTGTGAAAATCAATATGTTGCGAAGCATAACAATGTTGTTTAAAAGTAATCAGCATAAACCCTCCAGCCTCAGTAGGTTCCATAAACAAGTAGTAAAATGGCAAAAATGTTGCGGAATTCCAGCTGAATGTACGGAATGAAGCTCTTGTCCAAAAGCAGCCAAGAGCCAAGACCGATGTAAAAGGCCGTCATACATAAGCCAAGGATGAGCAGTGGCATTCGGACATTACCTCTATTGCGGATGCGATCGTCGCTAGACATGGGAGTGCGGTTTAATGTTCAGAGAAAGCATTCATTTAAGAGGATGCAAATTTCTGGCAAAATGGCGGGACGCTATGTTATATTTTATGACTTTGTCCAGCTCACCCCTTCTTTCCCGTCTTTTACTGTAATACCAACTGCAGATAGGGCGTCCCTGATTTTGTCGCTTGTATTCCAGTCTTTTTGCGTGCGCGCCTGTTCCCTTATTTCGAGGATAAGACCCATCAAGCCCTCTAAAGTACCGCTGTCATTGCCCGCAGCAGATTCATCGGCTAGGCCAAAAATATCGAAAAGGAATGTGCTAAATGTGATTTTCAAACGCTCAATCACCCAAGGGGAGACATCGCTAGAGGCCAATTGTTGATTTACCAATTTGTGGACGAAACTGCCCATTTCATTGAGTGCAGCAATTGCGATGGCAGTATTGAAGTCATCGTCCATGCCAGCGTAAGCCTCCTGTATAAGCGACAAAATAGTACGGTCAGCCTCTGTTTCAGAACCGTCAAAATCACGGGCATTCACTACCAGGCCTTGTAGTAAGCGATTGGTTTCCATGATTTTAAGAAAGCCCTTCTCTGCCGCCATCAGGCCATCATCTGTAATGTCAAGTGTGCTGCGATAGTGTGCCATCAGCATAAAAAAGCGCACCGCCATGGGTGAATATGCCTTGCTTGTGTGCTCGCTGTTTCCCGTGAAAAGTTCCGTGGGCGAAATCGTGTTACCATCGCTTTTGCTCATCTTTTTGCCGTTGAGCAGCAACATGTTGGTGTGAACCCAATAGTTGGCTGGGTGACACCCGCAAGCCCCGTGGTTTTGCGCCACCTCGTTTTCGTGGTGTGGAAATTTCAGGTCGTTTCCACCGCCATGGATATCAAATGTTTTGCCTAAATATTTGGTGCTCATGGCAGAACATTCCAGATGCCATCCGGGAAATCCAACAGACCAGGGGCTATTCCACACCATCAAATCCTGTGGGCGCGCTTTCATCCAGACCGCAAAGTCGGCAGGGTGGTTTTTCTCCTCCTGACTTTTGAGTTCGCGGGTTTCGGTGTAAAGGTCCTCAAGGATACGACCGCTCACCGCGCCGTAAACGTCCGGATATACGGTGGAAAATTTGGGCACATCAAAATAAACAGAACCGTTGCGCTCGTAAGCAAGGCCCTGGTCCAGGATTTTCTGCACCATTTCTATCTGTTCGATGATATGCCCCGTCGCTTGCGGCTCGATACTGGGCGGCAAGGTGTTGAAAAGCCGCATCACTTCATGAAAACCCACTGTGTAGCGCTGGGCAACTTCCATGGGTTCGAGCTGTGCAACTTTCGCTCCTTTCGCCATGCGGTCTTCACCATCGTCAGTTAGGTGACCAACATCGGTAATATTGCGCACATAGCGCACTTTGAAGCCGATGTGCAGGAGGTAACGATAAATGGTATCGAAACTACAGAACGTGCGGCAGTTGCCCAGATGGACGTCGCTGTAAACCGTGGGGCCGCAGACATACATTCCGATATGGCCCGGGGTGATGGGGCGAAATTCTTCCTTTTTACCCGAAAGGGTATTGTGAATCTTAAGTATGCGTATTTCAGTCATAGGGCGCAAAGGTAAGCTCTCATTCCACTTCTGTAACCTTCAACATATTGGTCGGTAAACGACGTCCCATAGGCATAGAGCCTGTATTGATTATGGTATCGCCCTCTTTCACAAAGCCACTTTCTTTGAGAATATCCGTGCAATCTTGAATCGTCTCATCGGTTGTGGTGAAGCGATTGTAGTAAAAGCATTGTACTCCCCACAACAGGTTGAATGCACCAAGTTTGATGTGTTTGTCACTGAAGATAAAAATTTGTGACTTTGGCCGGAAGCTGCTGATTTTGAAAGCCGTATAACCCGATGTGGTATGCCCAACAATACCTTTTGCGCCAATTGCTTCTGCTACGTTGCAGGCGCTAAAACAAATGACATCTGAGTGATAGAGCATAAAGTTTTTTGAGGGAATCGGACGGCGTGTATTTATCTGCGGCCAATACTGTTTTTCAGCTTCCCCTATAATTTTGGTCATATACTTGATAACAAGTTCCGGGTATTTGCCTACAGATGTTTCACCACTAAGCATCACCGCATCTGCACCATCCAATACAGCGTTGGCAACGTCGGTCACTTCAGCGCGGGTGGGCGAAGGGTTCAATATCATACTGTCCATCATCTGTGTCGCCACAATGACCGGTCTTGCATACTGCATGCACATGTGAATAATGTCCTTTTGAGTCATTGGCAATTGCTCAATGGGCATTTCAACGCCCAAATCTCCCCGAGCAACCATGATCCCGTTGCAAGCCCGGATAATCTCACGCAGGTTTTTAACTGCTTCCGGCTTCTCAATTTTTGCCATGATTTTGGCTTGATGATCAGCTTTTTCGATGGCTTCCTTCACCGGGTCAAGGTCTGAAGCCCGGCGAACGAAGGAGAGCGCAATCCAGTTGACATCTTGGGTGAGTATAAAGTCAAGGTCTTCCTTGTCCTTTTCAGTAAGGGCGGGAAGCTTGACGTTTGTATCCGGAAGATTCACCCCTTTATTGCTGCTCAACACACCGCCATGAACAGCCTTTAGGCGCACCCTATCTCTTTTGTTGGTTTCTGTCACCTCAAAAACCAGCTTGCCATCGTCCATCAAAATACGCTCACCCACTTCACAGTCCTCGGCAAACTGATCGTATGACATGTAAATATTATCCAGCGTACCTTCCGCTTGCTCGTCGTTCGTAATCGTGATAATATCTCCTTCGGCCAGGAGCAGGGCATTGTCTTTTATCCTGCCCACCCGAAGTTTTGGGCCTTGCAGGTCTGCGAGGATGCCGATATGAAGCTTGTGCTTCATATTAATGACTTGGATACGCTCGATAACCTGTAAATGATCTGCATGCGTACCATGACTAAAGTTGAGCCGGAAAACGTCCACTCCGGCCTCAATAAGTTCAAGGAGTTTCTCGGGGGAGCTGCAGGCAGGCCCTACTGTGGCAACGATTTTAGTAAACTGCGAGCCATCTTTGCGCAGGTGGGACTTGTTTTTTTCAAGCAATGCTGCTGCTTCCGAAAGTGTCATTCTTTTTTTGTGTTTTAAGTGTAGTTTTTACAATAAGCTTGGCGGCGCAAAAATAACACCAAATGCTAGGTTTTCAAACCAAAATCACCGCTGTTTTGTGTCTTTGTTGTTCAAAACCCTTTAAAAGAGGAAGAAAAATCATATATTTTGTTTACCGACGAAAAGACTAAGTGTTAGTATTACGAAAAGTTAGGGCAATTACCTTTTCTCCCCCATCAAAAAAATAAAGCTGAAATGTTTGATAAACCTGCTAGTTGGCGTTTCTTTGCCCCCAGAAAAATAGACTTTTTTTCACCAACAAGTTTTGAAAAACATGGCAAGCATAGCCGAACGCGTTAAAAAAATCATCATTGACAAATTAGGTGTTGATGAATCAGAAGTGGCTCCAGAGGCAAGCTTCATCAATGACCTCGGTGCCGACTCGCTCGATACGGTAGAACTCATCATGGAATTTGAAAAAGAATTCGATGTGTCTATCCCAGACGAGCAAGCAGAAGGCATCCAAACCGTAGGTCAAGCGATCTCCTACTTGGAACAGAATGTCAACGCTTGATTTTTAAAGGGTTGGTTTTCAACCCACCCACTTTTGCAAAAAGCGGTTCAAAGCAGTGATGCTTTGAACCGCTTTTGTTTGTTGCCTTTTTAGCGACCTGGTTTAGGCATGCTCCAGCACTTCAAAGGCCTCGAGTGCGTGTTCCAAAAAAGCCGGTATTAAGGTCTCAAAAGTGCGCTGGATCTTTTGTGGATTTCCCAAATCGCGTATCATTCGATCGTAACGTGACTCCCCGTGTTCTTCCACAATAGATTTTTTTCGTTCTTCTTCCAAAAAATAGTTTAACAAGCCTTCCGGGTCGGCTTCTGGATGGAACTGTGTGCCGATCATTGTTTCGCTAAACCTTACAGCCATAATGGCCCGTTCAAAATGAACGTGCGGGCGGAGCTTTTCGAGGCACAGAATATGTGCTCCCATTGCCTTAAACCTTTTGTGCTGCGGGTTTGTGACTTGATAACGGCGAAAGTCTGCGATATAAAAAGGATCTGGCAAGCCCTCAAAAAACGGTTCATCTTTGCCGTCGTGCGTTTTGTAAACAGGGTAAGTGCCGAACGACATTTTGTAACGCTGGGTCACTTCTCCAAGGCCGAAGTGGTGGCAAGCCATTTGAAACGAATGGCATATAAAAAAACAATGCTTCTTCTCCACCAAAGGCTGCTTATTGTGTTGCCACAGGTCTTCAATGAGGTTGAAAAACGGCTCTTGCCATTTGCCGCCGCTTTCAAGTGGGTCGCCAGGGCCGCCTGAAAAGAGGTAGATATCGTACGAAGTATCCGGGATTTCGCATTTCGCCCGAACATCAAAGTGGTCGAATTCCAGTACTTCGGCATAACGGCCCAGAATGCCTTTCAACATCGGAATACCGCGATTCTGTTCGCCGTTGTACATGTCCAAAAGAGCAGCACGGAGCATTTTTATTGGTGGTAGGTAATTGATGAACAATATGTAACAGGTCTTTGTCTTTAAAAATCTTTAGGGGCCACACCCGTCCACTTTTCACATAAAAAATTCACAAAATGTCACTTGTACAAGAATTCAACGACTATCGTACGCGCATGAATGAGCGCATTTTGGCACAGGACAACAAAGTAATCAAACGGTTTTGGAGCCTCGACAACCAGACCTACCAAGAAGGCGCACTTGACACACGCACCAAAGAATTGCTTGGTTTGGTGGCCTCTATGGTGTTACGCTGCGACGACTGCATCAAATATCATCTCGGCAAATGTCATGAGTTAGGACTAACAACCGAACAGATTTTTGAAGTCTTTGCGGTTGCGAATCTGGTCGGAGGTTCTATTTGCATCCCGCACACGCGCCGTGCAGTGGAATATTGGGAGGAATTGCAACAGTAACAAGTTTTAAGTTAGCAAGTTTCAAGTAAGCAAGTTTCAAGTTGTCCTCTCCAATTACACTTTGAAACGCGCCCACTTGAAACTTGTCACTTGCTCCAACGTTGTACTCCACCCATGAGTGGATAGTATAGTTTTCTGGTCGGGTCGGAGGCCGTAAGGTCATCAATGTTTGTACTGTAAGTGTAATCTCCCCTTAACCCACCGAAATAAAAATAACGGGTACGTCCATTATTGGATTCTTTGAACCGCTGTTTCGCACCAAGTGAAAAGGAAATGTTGTTGAATATGAAGCGTTCAGTAAAGGTGCCGCCTGGCGCGCCTGAGTTAAGATTGAAAAAACGATAGCGCGTGGCACTGCCTTTCACATGGTATCCCAGCTGCATGTAAAAGGAGCCGCGATTTTCTTCATTATTGATGGTCTCCATACTTAGGGCGGCGTGATATTGAAACAAGGGTTCCCGCCCAGAGGAATTATCCCATTTTTGAAGGCCCGCTGTGGGGCCAAAATGGATAACATACGCCGTGCTTTGGGCACTTATTAGTCCAAAAAAGACAAAATTGAACAAAATTGGAAGTAAAATTCGCATTATTATGCTGTTTTTGTGGCGAAAATAACGGTTTGCTTGGATTCTGCGGCACATTGCTTTTCGATGAAGCGTTTCGCCCCGGGCGTTTTCCCGTATTTTCGCGTTTTATATCACGAATTTATTCCTATAAAACCGCTTCAATATGAATAGAACCACGTTAAATTTGACCAATACCACTTTTGACGACTTCAGATATTCGCGCCCAAACATGGCGGATGTTTCTCAAGAATTTGAAAAACACCTTTCTATATTTGAAAACGCGACTGATGCGGTCAAGCAGCAAGAGGCTCTGGCTGGCATTGTGGCGGTGCGGGAGGAATTCGGCTCCATGTTCAACCTCTGTTATGTACGGCACACCTCCAACACTGCCGATCCTTTCTACGAGGCTGAAAATCAATATTTTGATGAACACTCTCCTTCTTTTGAAGCGCTGAACAACCGTTTTTTTCAAGCGCTGCTCTCCTCGCCATTTCGGGAGGTTTTGGCCGAAAAATATGGAAACCACCTCTTCATTTTGGCGGAAGTGTCGCTTAAAACTTTCCAACCAAGCATCCTCGAAGATTTAAAGCAAGAAAACGCGCTCAGTACTGAATACACCAAAATTAAGGCCCGCGCAAAAGTGGACTTTGAAGGTAATTCCTACAACCTCAGTAGCCTGCTCCCCATTGAACTATCTGACGACCGTACTACGCGCAAAAATGCCACCACAGCAAAGTGGGGTTTCTATGCGGACAATGCTGAGGCGATAGAAAACATCTTTGATCAGATGGTAAAACTGCGGCACAGTATTGCGCAAAAGTTAGGGTTTCGCAATTTTACCGAGGTCGGTTATGCAAGGATGCACCGTTCTGACTACACTCCCGACATGGTGGCAAATTTCCGGCGCCAAGTTCGCGAGCATATTGTTCCCATCGCCTCCGATCTTTATGAACGCCAGCGCAAACGGTTGGGAATCAAAGCACTGAAGCATTACGATGAGGATTACAAATTTTCCAGTGGAAATCCAAAACCCATCGGAACGCCCGAGCAAATTGTAGCGAACGCCGCCAAAATGTACCACGAACTAAGCCCCGATACCGATGACTTCTTCACTCGAATGCAGGAGGCTAAACTTATGGATTTGGTTAACCGAGATGGCAAAGCCACTGGTGGCTACTGCACTTATATTAGCAAGTATGAAGCCCCTTACATTTTTTCCAATTTTAATGGCACCAGCGGCGACATTGATGTCTTGACGCACGAAGCTGGCCACGCTTTTCAAGTTTGGAGCAGCCGCAATTTCCTATTCGAAGAATACCATTGGCCAACCGCCGACGCAGCTGAAATTCACTCCATGAGTATGGAGTTTTTTACCTGGCCATGGATGCATCTGTTTTTTGGCCCACAGACCAATAAGTATCATTTCATGCACTTGGCTGGTGCTATTCAGTTCCTGCCCTACGGCGTAGCGGTTGATGAATTCCAGCATATTGTGTATGAAAAACCAGACATGACCCCAGCCGAGCGAAACGCCGTGTGGCGGGAACTGGAAAAAACCTACCTGCCGCAGAGAGATTACGATGGTATTGAACACCTCGAAATGGGCCGTTTTTGGCATAAACAAAGCCACATCTTCAATTCTCCATTCTATTACATTGATTATGCACTTGCACAAATTTGTGCCTTCCAGTTTTGGGTGAAAGACCGCAGTGACCATGATGCGGCCTGGGGCGATTATCTTCGCCTTTGCCGGGCAGGAGGGAGTCAGTCATTTCTCAATTTGGTAAAACTAGCAAACCTGAAATCACCTTTTGATGATGGCTGCGTGAAATCTGTTGTTGGGGAAATTCAAGACTATCTGAACAGTGTGGAGGATTCCAAGTTTTAGAGGCTATCTTTATAAAAATCTGAAATTCAAATAAATGCGCTACCCTCTTTTAGGAATATTTTTTCTGCTGGCAACGGCTTTCCGGCCAATTCAGCCAGCCATCCCTCCCACTCTCAAGCTCGCCTTGCTTAAATACAGCGGTGGTGGAGATTGGTACAACGATGTGAACTCGCTGAAAAACCTCGCCAAATTTTGCAACGAAAACCTCCGCACCAACTTCGATGCCACTGATTATGCCACCGTAGAGCCTGGGAGTGCTGAGATTTTTAATTACCCCATCGTGTACGCTACTGGCCACGGCAATATGCTTTTCAGCGACCTCGAAGCCCGAAACTTGCGCGCTTATCTTGAAGGTGGAGGCTTTCTGATTTTAAATGACGACTTTGGCCTGGACCCATTTGTTCGTCCAGCCATGAAAAAGGTTTTTCCTGAGCTTGATTTTGTGGAATTGCCCTTCAGTCACCCTATTTATCACCAGAAATACAACTTCAACAACGGCATCCCAAAAATCCACGAACACGATGGTAAGCCCGCACAAGGTTTTGGACTCCTTTACCAAGGTCGCCTGGTGTGTTACTACAATTTCGAGACCGACCTCGGCGATGGATGGGACGATATACACAACGACCCTAAAGAACTGCGAACCAAAGCGTTACAGATGGGCGCGAACATTGTTCAGTACGTTTTTGGGCAGTAGCCCGGAACGCTGGTTTGAGAAGTGACACTTTTTAAAAAAGTGTCACTTCTACGTTGCCCAAAAACAGAAGGCGAAGGTCTTACGACCCTCGCCTTCTTTCCTTTTAGCCATCAAAATGGCTTCTGCTTAATCCTCGCAGCACGGAATCGGGCAAGGCATGTCACAGCAAGTCTGCTCTGACATGTTGCAAGATGCTGGTGAGCAGCAAGATTCCGGTGAGCAGCAAGCCGAGCCGTTTGCACCAACAAATGCAAAAGCGATGCCTGCAGAAAGCAGTATAGAGGCAACTATGGCCAAAGATTTATTTCTCATGATGTGAAATTTCAGTTTAAGTTATTGAATGTACTCTGGAACTACGTTCCGGAGTTGCCAGAAAATATTCTGACGGATAATTTCGCACAAAGGCATTTCTGTAAACTTAAACGGAAAAGGAAGGAGGTTTCCAAATTGAAAGGCAAACCTGTTGGGGCAAAAAACCTTGCGGTTCGCCTGGTTTTACACGTTTTTCCTCAGGTAGTGGCGGAGCGATGTGAAGAACAGGGCGCTCTGGCACTACGCAAAGGCAGCAACATGGACCATAAACACAGCAAATTGGAAGTGGGCAGCCTGATTTTTCTCCGCAATCATCTTCGTTTTTCGTATCCGACAAATCTAGGTTGAAAGGCTCCTCATTAGAACAGGAAGATCCTGATTTTGCCGAACAACTTTCTTTCACTGTGCAAATTCCACCGGAATAGTCGCAAGCCTCGTCCAGCCCTCGGGGTGGCGAGGTTGCCAGAAACAATGTGACCGAAAACAGAATGGCGAGCAGACGCTCCATGTAGCATTGATTTGCGGGCACAAAAGAAAAAAATCAGACACTTCCGCATAGCAGAAACCTTGCTTTTTAACATAACCTTACCACGGTGCTTTACCTTTACCCGCCATGAACATCCTTCTACTTGGCTCTGGTGGCCGCGAACATGCTTTTGCATGGAAAATCACACAGAGCAAACGCTGCTCCAAACTTTACATAGCACCCGGGAATGCTGGTACATCTGCTTTAGGCCAAAATGTGCCGATCAGCCCCCTGGATTTTTCTGCCCTCGAAAAATTTGTGCTCGAAAACCAAATAGAAATGGTCGTTGTCGGCCCTGAAGAACCCCTTGTTCGCGGTATTTGGGACTATTTTCAGGAACGAGCACAATTGAAAAAAATCCCCCTGATTGGGCCTTCAAAAGCCGGGGCAATGTTGGAAGGCAGCAAGGCCTGGAGTAAAAAATTCATGCTGCGGCATAATATCCCAACTGCTGGTTATCAAGAATTTACATCTGAAACCCTCGAGGCTGGTTTGGCTTATTTGAAAAATCACGCCCTCCCTATCGTTTTGAAAGCCGACGGTTTGGCGGCAGGCAAAGGCGTGGTCATTTGTCAGAGCAACGCGGAAGCTGCCGTGGAAATGCGCGAAATGCTTGGAGGAAAATTTGGTACAGCCAGCGCCCGCGTGGTCGTGGAGGAGTTTTTGGAAGGGATAGAATTCAGCGTTTTTGTGATGACCGACGGGAAAAACTACAAAATATTGCCGGAAGCAAAAGATTACAAACGCATAGGAGAGGGTGATACCGGGCCTAACACAGGAGGTATGGGTGCTGTAAGTCCGGTGCCCTTTGTTGATGCAGCCATGTGGACAAAAGTGGAAGAGCGTGTTATCCGCCCAACAGTGGAAGGTTTGAAAAAAGAAAAAATCCCTTATAATGGCTTCATTTTCATTGGTTTCATAAGTGTGCGCGGAGAGCCTTTTGTGATTGAGTACAATTGTCGGATGGGGGATCCGGAAACCGAAGTGGTGCTGCCACGCCTCAAAAATGATCTCGTAAGCCTGTTTGGCCATTGCGCAGCTGGAAGCCTTGGCCGTGTTAAAATCCGAACGGATAAGCGCACAGCCACCACCGTTTTTCTTGTGAGTGGCGGCTATCCCGGCGAATATGAAAAGGGGAAAGTCATTTCAGGGCTGGATAAAGTAAAGGGGGCATTGCTTTTCACGCCGGAACTGCCGCAACCAAAGGAGGAGATTGCCTCAGCGCTGGCGGTAGGGTAATTGCGCTTACCTGCCTTGGAAAAGACATCCCGACAGCCCTGCGCAAATCGAACCGAAACGCAAAAGCCGTCCAGTTTGAAGGAAAGTACTTCCGGCGGGACATTGGAAAAGATTTGATCTGAAAGTTAGGCAGTTACTTGAAGTAACCGCCTAACTTACCCGCTTTCACCAATATTCATTTCCAAAACATTGATTTTCAATGAAATTAGTCCTTATTTCCCTGACCGTTTTAGCCACAATATTTCTTTGGCTGGCTTGCAAACACCCCAAGTACACCAGCGACAAGCTCCCGGAAAAACAAATCCGCTGGGGCAATGGAGGCGGTTTTGTGGGAAAAGAGAGCGCGCATATTTTGTGTGAAAATGGCCAGATTTTTAGCCGAGACATTATGGGCAAAACTTCCGAGGCTGGCAAAACGAAAGGCAAAAAGGCCAAGGAACTTTTCAAAACGATGGAATCACTCAACCTTGCTAAAATGGAATTTCACCATCCCGGTAACATCTATAATTTTTTGGAATTTCAGGATGGCGACATGGTAAGCCGAGCTGTTTGGGGGGATAAAAACTTCCCCCCCGAAAAACGACTGGAAGATTTGTTCCGGGAGTTGAATGGCCTCTTAAAAAAAGAGTGATCTTATTTCCTGGCCAGATACACCCCCAACAAAATCACTGCGGTACCCACAAAGTCAATGACCCCAATCTCCTCCCCGTCCAAAGCACCAATGGCGATGGCGCCAATTGGCAAGAGATAGGTTACTGATGTTGCGAATATCGCACTCGTGCGCTGAAGAAGCCAGAAGTACATGATGGAGCCGATTACCGTGCCCAATGCAGCCAGGTAAAATATATAGCCAAGCCCGATCATCCCTTCAGGGTGCTGCCATGCAACCGCCCAACCGCCTGATAACCAAAGCCCAACCATAAAAACACCTCCTGTTATTACGAAGGCTGCCGAAGCAATACCGGCAGGATGTTGCTCACGAAGCTGGGTGTTAACCGTGTTTGCATTGATGGCATAACATACGGTAGCAAGCACACAAAGACCCGCAAAAAACGCATTGCCCGACACGCCACTGCTTGCATTAAAAAGCACCAATAATACCGCACCGGCCAAGCCTATCGCCACACCTAAGATTTTATTCCTGGAGAAATTCATGGCAAAAAATGCCGTGCCGATTAGAAGCGTGAAAAGCGGTGTGAGGGAATTGAGCACACCAGCAAGGCTACTGCTAACGTGCTGTTGGGCCACTGCAAAAAAGAAATTGGGTATTGCGGAGCCACAAAATGCCACGATAACCAAAGGTTTCCAACGCCGCCAGTCAATCTTGCT
Organism: Lewinellaceae bacterium; assembly: GCA_016708875.1. Classification (GTDB taxonomy): domain Bacteria; phylum Bacteroidota; class Bacteroidia; order Chitinophagales; family Saprospiraceae; genus M3007. Next base: position 26,166 of record JADJFA010000020.1, on the reverse strand, counting down.
CCAGTAGGCCGCAGCGATAGGCAGGTAAAGCACCGTGGCTAATACCATCCGCCACATGGCCATTTGCATTGGATTGAAAATGGTAACCGAACGCTTGATAAACAGGAAGGATGCCCCCCAGATCGCGGCAAGCAAAAACATCAAAAACCAATCAAAAGCGGAGGGTTGGCGGGAGGGCATTTATAGTATCAAGTTAAAAGTTTCAAGTTGAAAGTTGAAGGATGCTTTTGAGGTAAGATGTGGTTACTTGAAACTTGTTACTTGCCACTAAACACTCCCAAGACCTTTCCCTTGAATTTTTGACCAATAAAGGGTGTATTGCTCGATTTGGAGCGGATGTCTTTTGCTTCCAGTACCCATTCGAGTTCAGGATCGAAAACGGTCAACTCCGCGCGTTCTCCTTTAGTAATTTTTGGAATGGGCAATCCCAAAACCCGGCGCGGTGCAAGGCTCAATTTTTCAACCAAATCATTGACCGTCAATTTTTTGTCCAAAAAAGTGCGGCATAGGGAAAAGACGGTTTCCAGCCCAATCATGCCAAATTCGGCATAGGTGAATTCCAGATTTTTGGCTTCTTCGTGCCAGGGGCTATGATTCGAGCAAATGAAATCAATCGTCCCATCGGCCAGGCCTTCAAGCAAAGCATCAGCATCGGCTTTGTTGCGGAGCGGAGGCACTATTTTCCAATTGGAATCAAATTCTGCCAGTTTTTCTTCGCTGAAGCAGAGATTCGCTACCGCTACGGAGCAGCTGACCTGTAACCCGGCTTGTTTTGCTGCTCTTACAAGCGCCACGCTTTTTGCCGTCGAAATCAAATGAATGTGCAAGCGGCCTTCGGAATATTCCAGCAGGCTGAGGTCGCGTTGTACCATGAGTTCTTCTGCCAAAGCTGGAAGCCCTTTTAATCCAAGCGAAGTGCTCATCAAACCTTCGTGCATTTGCCCACCCGCAGCAATGGTTTTATGGTGGGGGACATTGATTATCAAGCCATCGAAGGCTTTTGCGTATTGCAAAGCCCGCAACAAAAGCCCTGCATCTTGAACCGAGCGTTTGCCATCACTGAAGGCCACTGCTCCTGCAGCATGCATATCAAATAGTTCGGCCAAGTCTTTTCCTTCGCAACTTTGGGAAACCGCTCCGATTGGATAACAATACACGGGCAAATCATTCGCCTTGTTTTTCACATATAAAATCTCGGACTTGGTGTGCAGGGCAGGGTCAGTATTCGGAAAGCAAGCCATGGCAGTAAACCCTCCTGCTACTGCTGCTGCTGCCGCGCTGGTCAAATCCTCCCGATGCTCAAAGCCAGGATCGGCAGCATATACGCCTACATCAAGCCAGCCCGGAGATACGCAGAGATTGGATGATTCCCACAATGCTGCCCCTTGGGGCAAAGGTATCTGGTCGCCTATGGCTTCAATTAGGCCATCTTTCAGCAAAATGTCCTGGACCCGGCTTTTAGAAATGCCGTCGAAGAGATGGGCATTTTTTAATAGTACTTGCATGGATCTGAGTTTAGAAGTGACACTTTTTAAAAAAGTGTCACTTCTTGTTTGGCCAGTTTTTTGGCAGTTTGTACCAATAATTATTGCGGACTACCCACCCTGATTCCTGACGATACAAATTGAAATTCTTATCTTTTATCATGACCTCATCATACCAAAAAGGCGCACTTGCATCCTTTTTATGGAGAAAAATGCCCAAATTTGAATTGTCCTCCTGCACTTCAAAAGACAATACGTACAAAGCCCAGCTATTAACAATGGTCTTTATTTCTGATCGCAAGGTTTCTTTCCTGAAATAAACCTGGTGTCCATCTAAACGACTTTTCTCCAAAAATTTGACATCCTGGGTCATGCCCATGTCCTCGTCTACTTTTGTCCAAATACTAAACTCGTATGTCCCTTTTGGCATTGGTTTATTCCAAATCCAGGTAGTGTCTCCAATGTTCCCATAGCCGGATCCTTTGCCCTGAAAAACATGCTCACTCGTGGTAATTGAATCAAAGTTGATGCTGGTGTACCAGCCCGGTTGTTTTTCGCTGCGGAAGCCGCGGCCAGCATTGACACTAGCTTGTTGCGCCTCTGCTAAAACGCGGAGTGCTTGTTGTTGAGACCAGGCACGAACACTATCCGGTATTAATGACATTATCTTGAGCTCCGGATTTTGATACACTTGGGTTGCCTTGTCCAGCAGATGCCCATATTTTTTTTGAACCTCTTCCCATTTGCTCATTTCAATCATGAGCGCAATCGGGCGGTTGTCGGGAAGCTCGGAAAGTAATTCTGGTGGTTCGCAGGCGTGCAGGGAAAACTGCATGGATTTTACCATCCGGCCGATTGCAGCACGGCTCAGATTTACACCCATGTCTGGCACTCCCGTTTGTAACGCTGTGTATTGCACCTTTTTGAAAAGCGGATAATATACCTCAAGCCATAGATTTTCTGAACCCACATGGTAATAAGGCAAGGGCATAAAAGCCTGAAAACGAGCAAAATCAACCTTGTTTAACCAATGATCCGGTGAAGCAGCCACGGCATTGTGCTGTGCTATGCTTGGCATCAATGGCAATGCTTTGTGTTTTTGAAAATAAAAGGCTTCCCAGCATAAAACGGTTAAGGGAATGAGGACCAGACTCCATTTTGCTACGTTTGGGAAATATTTCGCCACAACTTCCGAACGGGATTTTAACCAGGTCATCCATTGCTTGCCCATTTGCATTCGCTGACTTCTATTCCATAAAATATAAAACATCAAAATATTGATGATGTAATAAAAAGCCCAGGTGAATCGCCCAAGTCCCCTGAATTGTCGAAGCGGGCCAAGGTAATTAACCATCCACTCCAATCCTTTTATGGAAAACGGGAAACCAAGGCCAAAAATCAAGGTTGCAAACGCTGCAAAACAAATACCGCGGAGGTAGTTTTTGTGTACCCGGTGATAGGCTGCATGTTCCCATTCTGGTTCAAAAAGCCGAAAACGTCGTTTAAAAATGAGCCACAACGTAAATACGAATGCTGCAAGACCGGCATAGGCCTCCGCCTCAAAGTCCATCCCCCTGATTTTAGTGATGTTCTCATTGATCCACTGGTGCATCGGGAAAAAATTATACGGCAAAAAAACACCTTCCCAGCGTCCAATGTAATTTGTGAATCCGTACGGTGCCGCAGCCCGGTCAGGGCAATAATCAGACCAGTGGGTCCAGATGTTCAAGGCCGCGAACGGAAGCACTATCATCACGATCATGTGACTAAACCGAGTCCAGAAATTACGCCAGGATCGGTCTCGCAGGATATGAAACAAGGTATAAAAACCCAAAAATATGGCCGAAACCCCCAAATAGTAAAAATGTAACTGCGATGAAAACCAGATAAGTATCCCAATCAAAAGGCTTTGATAGCGACGGCTATGCAGTTCTTCATACCTACAGAGCAACAACAAAAGCATAGGCAGCACCCATATATGAGAGAGGCCAAAATGCCCGTCGAATCGGTTGTATTGGGGCGAAAGAAATCCGATGCCTAAAGCAGCAATACCAGCATACCAGGCGGGTAGATGGAGTTTTCGAAACAATAGGTAGATAACCCCTGCACCAAATACTATGGAAATTACCAGAAAAGGTGCAAAATGCCGATCGTCTGGCCTCGCACATCAAAAACATGCTGGCTCCACCATTTTATCGCCACACATAAAATTGGCTGATTGTCTGTAAAAAGGACATGATCGCCAAATGGATATGCCATGCCGCCAAAGTGGACATAACTGGAATCGTGTTGCACAAACCAGGCTGTGGTCATGTAATTTTTTAGACCATCAGAACTTTTTGCAAACATGACTTCATTGGGAGATCGGAGCCAAGTGCCATGATTTGCCCAAATCAAAAGAGAAGCCAGCACCATCACTATCACTAAGCCCCAAAACGTATGGCCTCGCTTTGGCGAAGCGAGGTTGTGCAAGGTCTGTTCTATTTGTTCTACTCCTTTCATTCTGTTTGATTTGCCGGACGCGGCACTCGTGCATCCAAGGGAGTACTGCTGAAATCTGCTAATTGGCGGGCAAAAGTAGGCAAATCGCCCCATCGGCTTCGGGCTAAAATGTGCCTTTAAGTACTTTGATGTTAAATTACAAAATATTCTTGCTGGAAATGCAATAACCCACCCAAAGTCGGTGTTTTATGCGCGATTTTTCAATAATTTACTAGCCAAAGTACGGCAAAATGCCTATGGAAGAAACCTACACATACGATGCACAAATGGTACAATTTCTGTACCGCGAACTATCCGCTGGGGACGCAGTAGAAATGGCGCATTTGATAGAAGATGACTCTGAAATCTGCGCTGATTTCAATGCCCTGTTGCTTGCAAAAGCACAACTTCCCAAGGTTCAGTTCAATCCTTCACCCACTGTGCTGCACAACATCCTGCAATACAGCTCAAAAACGGCTTTGGAAGCACATTTCTAACCAAATATTGCTTCTACCCCAGGCCCTCGCACCGAAGTTTTCGGAGCGGGGCTTTTTATGGTAAGAGGAGACCCGTTTGCGCCTCGTCTTTCAATAGTCTACTCTTTCCAGAAACAAGCCGCTGGGTGGTGCGGTATAGCGTGCCGGTTCATTGGAATTTGTTTTTAAAAACGTTTCAACATCCAGTCCCGTCATCTTTCCCCGCCCGACTTCTACCAGCACTCCCACCATACGACGAACCATTTTCCAAAGAAAGTGAGAACCTGTGATGTGTATGTAGATACGATCTCCATCCTCCCTGATTTCTACGCGATCAAGATCCACAAGGGTGCTTTGACCTTCTTTTTCGTTTACGCCAAACGAACGGAAATCGTGAAAGCCTTCGAGCCGGGCTGCCGCATTGCGCATTGCGCCTAGATCAAGTGTATCACGCACCCACCACACATACTTTTTGCCAAAAGCGTCCCGCCTCTTTGAGATTTGATAGGTGTAGCTTCTGCTGCGAGCATCGTGCCGCGCATGGAATTTTGGGTGGGCCTTTTCTACATGCAGGATATTGATAGCATGCCCCAGTTCGTCGTTCAGACTTACCTTTATTTGCTCTGGAGAAAGGCGCGTGTTGGCGATCTCCAGATGGGCTACTTGCCCTCGGGCATGCACACCAGCATCCGTTCTGCCTGCGCCATAGATTTCAACTGGCTGATTTTCAAATATTTTAGCTGCTGCTTGAAGAAGTTCTCCTTGCACTGTGCGTTCGTTTTTTTGAAGCTGCCAGCCTGCATAACGCGAACCGTCGTATTCGAGGGTCAGTTTGAATTTTGCCATTTTGTGTAAATATAAAAAATCGAGGCACAAGGTTCAAAACCCAGTGCCTCGATTTGTATCCAATCGTATTGTTTTTATTTTTTCAAGTAGTTTTCCTCAAAAAACTCCCGATAACGATCAAGGGTCTTGTTCTTCAAAATGCGACGATAGTTTTCCTGCGTCACTGCGAAGAGCTCTTTGTTGTAAGTCTTTTTGGCTGTTTCGCCCAAAAAGTCCTTTTGGTTTTTGACCTCGTTATAGTAACGCATCGCTTGCTCCTTGGTATCGAATTTACGAATGACTACAATGGGCGTATTCGTGTCAGTACCCAGAAAAATATTGGAGATTCGCAGTTGTTCGGCTTTATGATGTTCGCTATTGTAATCCGAGACAGCCGCTTTTACATCGTCCAGGCGCACATCGTCTCCCGTAAGGGCTACTATAAAATAGTGCAGTTTGTCATCCTCTATGGTAAATCCTTCGTCAACAGGTGTGTCGTTTTTTTTCTTTTCTTCCACTTCAAATCCTTTACAGGCAAGCAAACGTGCGATTTCTTTGGCGCGGGTGGCTTCGGGGCTTTCTGGATATTGTTTGATAAGCTCGCCAAGTGCTGCACAATAGGCTTCATTCCCACTAAGGTTGCCCGTGCAAAGTGCACTCAACAAGGCAAATTTGGCAACAAGTGGATTCTGCGAACCGTATTTTTGGGGGGCTTCTTCACATCTGGTCAAGGCCTCTTTGTACACGCCTTTTTGGAATAGCGTGTAAGTGTCTTCGTAGTATTTGTTGAGCTCACGCTCACGCTCTTTGGTCGCATTGAGGAAGTTGGGGTCCGTGAGTGTACGCGCATAAGCGCTTTTGGGGTATTTTTCTACCAATTTGTCGTAGTAAAACTGTGCACGCTCACGGTTGCTGAGGTCCGTGAAAGCCAGATAGCAGTAATACCATGTTTCTTTTTCATAGCGAGCCGTATCCGGGTATCTGGCCTGCATTTCCTCAAGTGTACCCGTACACCTGCGATTGTTCTGCAAGCGATCCCGATAAAGGGTGCCAAGTTGGTACATGGCTTCATAAGTTGCCAAATGAATCACCGAAAGTTCAGCCTCTGATTTTGGGATACTGGCAAAAATATCCTTTAGTTCGGCATCCGCCACTACATTAGTGCGGTTGCTGTCTCCTCCAGCCGCTTCATCAAGGCCTCCAGCTACCAGACGGTTGCTTCGCCTCCAGTTGTCGTCAAGTTTGCGGTCACCCCAGGTACGCGCAAAGTCTTTCCGTCCTTTTTTCAAGAAATTGTCATTGTAAAAATAGAACGAAGAGGGCTTGTTTCCAGCAGTTGGCGTTGGTGCTTTAGCTGGGCCAGCCGCAGCGGGATCCTTCGAGCCGGCCAGTATAGCCGAAGCTTGTGCTGCTTCTCGCTGCTTTTTAATGGTCTTTGCCAATTCTTTGCGTTCTACATCTGACATACGGAAGATCCGAACGATGCTGTCGTTGGCTTCAATGGTTTGAATGAGTCGGGCAATGTCTTTGAGGTTGGTGGCATACTCCGTAGCTAATACGCGCCGTGGATCTTCTGCGGGTAAAACTGTGAGTGTACTGTCGTAGTAAGCCTTGGCTTGCACAAATTGCTCTTCTTCAAAATAAATATCGGCAAGTTTGAGGTAGGTTTCAGCGCGTTGCGCTGTGTTGTTTGTGTTGTAATCCAAGGACTTACGTAAATATTCGATCCCTTTCTTTTTTTGCCCGTCGCGTAGGGCAATGTCAGCCATGCTAAAGTAAATCTGGTCCCGATACTCAAGATTTTTGTCATCGTTGAGCATACGTTCGTATGTTTTCAGGGCTGATTCGCTGTTAATATTACTATTAGACCAACCTGCTGTAGTTTGTTTCAGGCGGGCGTTGAATTCCATTTCATACTTCGGGCTGTTTTTCAGCACTTTATCGTAGGCGGCATAGGCTTGATCATATTGCCCTGCACGTTCGTACAATTGGGCCAGGATAAAAGACAAGCGGGCGCGTTCTTTTTTACTGTCGCTTAGCTCAATGGCCTTTGTAAGCGGTGGAATTGCTTTGGTGTACTGCTTTTGTTTGATAAAAAGATACGCCTCTGCTGTAGCGAGATCGTCTTGTCTGTTTGCTGGGAAGTTCCGATCTTCCCAAAGTTCGCGGAAAAGAAATTCCGCCTCGTCATACTTATCCCGTTCAGTTAGGGTCCGTCCATACCACACCATGGATGACGGGAAATCGTGCGTTCTGCCAAATGGTTGGTCGTACGGATTGTCGGATTTTACGGTGATTTCTTCGCTGTCCTTGGGGACAACTGCGGGTGTTGTAGTGGTTTTAGTCTCTACTTTCTCCTTCTCACCAGATTTTTTCTTCTTGTTTTTTGCACGGGCCTTTTTTGCAGCAGCAGCCTTCCGTTTCTTCTCTGCGGCGGCTTTCTTCCTTTTTTCTGCAGCTTCTTTCTTTTTTTTAGCGGCGGTTTTCTTCTTCTCCGAAATTTTTTGCTTCGATGACTTTTTGCTTTTTAACTTGGTCTTGGTGGTACGGCGCGGATCCTGCTCTTCCCGAATGAATTTATAGGTAGCTTCTGCTGTTTCGAAATCCCGTTTGAGGAATTGCGCTTTACCCATGAGGCCATAGTTGTCGTCCGTCCAGCGGCCTGGCCGGTGAAGCGATATCCCTTTTGCGGATTTTAGGATAATATTATCCAATTCGGCTTGGGCACTACCGGGGTCAGCAGCAGCGTAGGGATATATTTCCAGAATTTGGCTGTAGTTGTCAACATGCTGCTCTTCAAGTTTATCTGTAGTGAGCCGGAAGAGTTCGTCAGCATTGAACCAATAATTGTATTTATTGGTAAAGGAGTGATAGAATTTTTTGGTCTTGCTGGTTTCTTGCCCTTTCTTTTTGGTGGTGACACAGGCAGTTGTGGCTACCACGCACAGCAGTACCACACCCGCAAGGGCTATTTTCCAAATATTTTTCATGTCAAAAATCTTGAAAAGCAGGTTTGGATTCAAAAATGCGGAGATTTTGGCTCCGCCCCACGAAATTACGGGGTGGAAAAAGGTGCTATTTAGGGCAATCGGGTTGCCTAAGCAGATAATTTTTTCAAAGATTTAATGATATTATTCCCCATAAACGGTAGTCGCCTTCCGTTCCAATTCCGACATGGGGAAAATATCGGTTAGCCTTGCCTCCATTTTAAACGCCCCGCTACCATACTTTTTGCTATAATAAACCAAGCCAAGGCCTTTTGCATACCACTCTTCGCCATGCCCCTCCACAGCTGCTTTATCGTCTTTTTCGTTGCCAATGCGCTCTCGTAGTTCAAATTTGATGCAGCGATACTTTTTACCGTCATATTCATAATCGGGTGCGTCACCCAAAAACCTTCTTTTGCGCTCCACATATATAGTGGCCTCCGGATCTTCAGGCGGATGAAATTGAAGTTTGAACAAAAAAACACCCGATGAGTCGCTGACAGAAAAGGGGAATTTGTTCGGTGCTTCAATAATGGTCGTTGTATGAATCTGTCCTCCCTCCGCTTCTGGGTTTGGATCTGCTTCGTAGAGATGACTCTCTTTGGCCAAAGCACCACTTTTTGTGATTTTTTCTCGAACAATTTGGCCGATCTGAAAGTGGTGATCGTAGTAGGTTCCAACCAAAAAAAGGCCACTATCACGCACAAAAGTGCGATAGTGCCAATATTCCGGTATTACGGAGTCGTTTTGCGACACTACATACTCATAAACTTTTCCGCCTCGCAGGTCTTTTACCGGGAAGTAATATTCGCTGATGTCGCGTTTGTCCCCTGTGCCACATGCAAAAAGGAAAAAAGACAAAACCGAGAGGAACAAGAATGTTAATGCACGCACAGCAACAATTTTGGCACAAAGAAAGGAAATTTGTGTAGGCAACCCGCCTGCCCTGCTTTGCGTCCTTTCACCGCACTTGTAAAATTTGGATTTTGGATATGAAAAATCAACTATTCCCCCTTCTTTTATTGCTCGGCTCCTTTGCCTTGAGCGCCCAAAATTCCGTAACCATTCAGCAAAGCCTGCAGTGGGCCAATGCGCCCACAAACTACATGCTTGCTGACGGTTCGCCGTTTGAGGTGTGGAAATTTGAGGACTGTTCCTTCGGAGACGAGGCTCGTTCGCTCCCCCTTTTCTCCGAGCGATTTGCCATTTCGGGCAAATCCACCATTGAAGTGGACGTCGTTTCTGTTCAATGGGAATCCTATCCCAAAAAACCTTCCAGCGACGATGCTTTCCTGAGCACAGATTTGGAAATCAAGACTTTGGTGGAACACGAACGCAATCAATTCTTTGGCCGCGTAAAATTCATACCTGTGCGAAAAGTCGGCAGCGGGTTTGAACGCGCTACGGCATTCACACTCAATGTACGCATTACGCCCCTACCGATACCACCTACCCCTGCCGGCAACCGCGATGGATTCACCTATACCTCTGTACTAAACAGTGGAACCGTTTACAAGTTTGGTGTAGCACAAAACGGCATTTACAAACTCGATTATGCCTTCCTTAAAAACGAACTGGGCATTAGTGACCTGGACAATATTGACCCCCGAAGTATCCGGCTCTATGGAAACGGTGGGGCCATGTTGCCAGAAAAAAACAGCGACGCTCGTGCCGATGACCTGATTGAAAATTCCATTCAAGTAATAGGCGAACAAGATGGCAAATTTGATGCCGGCGATTACATACTTTTCTACGCCGTGGGCCCGCGTCCCTGGATTTATCGCCCCCACGCCACCGACCCTGAACTAACGGTCCGTGTCAATCTTTACGACCACCATGCCTGGTACTTTATCAAAACTGGCGACGGCTTTGGCCTCCGTATTTCGGAAAAACCAAGCGTGGCCGCTACCTATATTACCGAGGAATTCGATGATTATCAACGAGTTGAGGAAGAAAAAAACAACCTGTTGCATTTTAATTCCTCTTCGCAAGGTTCTGGAAAGCGCTGGTTTGGTGATTATTTTTACCAATCCCGACAGCAGGAATACGACTTCAGTTTCCCCAATCTGGTGCAAGGTAGTCAAGCGCGTGTGCGCAGCGAGTTTGCGGGTCGTAGCGGTGTGAGTCAAACCGTTCGACTTGAAGTCGGCGGCTCAACTTTTTCAAAAACAATTTCAACTGTTGCGGTTGCTAATAACGACGCACCTTATGCCTCTAATGCCGTTCTAGGGGGCAGTATTCAGCCCTCAACAGATGCCTTCAAGGCAAAAGTAGTGTACCCGGAGGTAGGCGCTCAAAGCGAGGGCTGGCTCGATTATATCGAGATAAATGCCCGCCGGCGCTTGACCATGGCCGGGCCGATTTTGGAATTCCGCGATTTGAAAACCCTTTCCCAAGACTTCGCTACTTTTCGACTCTCTGGTGTAAGTGGGAACACAACCATTTGGGATGTAACAAATCCGCAAACGCCCTTTATTCAACAAAAAAGTCAGAATGGGGGAGTGGTAGAATTCGGCACAGCAAGCTTAGGCATACTTCGGAATTTCGTGGCGTTTACCGATGCGGCTGGTTTTTCAAAACCTGAAAAAACTGCGGGGAAACTCGGGGCACAAAACCTGCACGGGCTTGATAATGTGGACTTTGTGATCATTTATCATCCTGATTTTTTTGCTGAAGCCCTTCGTCTTGCTGAACATCGCCGCAGCTATTCCGGCTTGGATGTAGCTACTGTTGACATTAACCAACTTTATAACGAGTTTTCTTCTGGCGCAAAAGACCCGAGTGCTATCCGCGATTTTGCCAGGATGCTTTTGGAACGAAATCCCAATAAATTCAAATTTATGCTCCTTTTTGGGGACGCTTCTTTCGACCCAAAAAACAATACCAATAGCGAGGATAACAAGGATTTCATCCCTGCTTTTGAGACAGCTGAATCCTTTAGTCCTATTGACGCTTTTCCTTCCGACGACTTTTACGCGCTACTTAGCCCCGATGAAAGCGGTTCCCTCACAGGTGCACTCGATATCGCGGTAGGCCGTTTTGTTTGCAAAACACCCGATGAGGCCCGTGCCATTGTAGACAAAATCGTTGCATACGACAAAGACCCTGCTACCCTCGGCGATTGGCATTTGCGTACAGTTTACATCGCTGATGATGAAGATGGCAATGCCCATGTAGATCAGGCGGATAAACTTGCCACAGAAAATGCTGACGCTGAATCCTGGTTCAATATTGGCAAAATTTATTTTGATGCTTACCAACAGGTGGCTACTTCGGCTGGGCAAAGATATCCGGATGCAAAAGCCGCCATCAATTCAGAGATGTTCAAGGGTATGCTCGTAGCCAATTATATTGGCCATGGCGGTCCTCGTGGCTTATCGCAGGAGCGTGTAGTAGATAACAACGATATTGCCGGCTGGGACAATCCCAATCGTTACCCACTGCTCATCACCGCTACCTGCACTTTTGGAGGTTATGACGATTATACCACCTTGACGGGTGGAGAGCAGGCCTTTTTGAAAATCAATTCGGGCGCAATTGGGCTTTTCACCACGGTTCGATCTGTTTATATCGCGGGAAATGAGGACTTAACCGATGAGGTACAAGACTTTATCTTTCAACGGGTTAACGGAAAATATCGGACCATTGGCGACATTTTGAAGGATGCCAAAAACAAACTCACCAGTGATGTTCGCAATGCAAGGCGGTTTACCCTGCTCGGCGACCCTGCCATGCATCTTGCCATGCCAGAATACCGGGTGGCGACTACCAAAATAAACGGACAATCAGTGACGCTCGGTCAACCGGACACATTGCGAGCGCTCATGCCCGTGGAACTTGAAGGTATGGTAACCGATACCCTCGGCAATTTCCTGGACAATTTCACTGGCCGGGTTTTTGTCACGGTTTTTGATAAAGCGCAAACGCTTGAAACCTTGGTACAAGACCCAAATAGCCGACTTCTCAAGTTCAAAGTCCAGCGCAACATTATTTTCAAAGGCAGTGCGAAGGTGCTAAACGGCGTTTTTAAGGTCAATTTTGTAGTGCCAAAAGACATTAATTACACCTTTGGAAAAGGCAAGATCAGTTATTATGCCGAAAATGGAACACCGCTAGACGCTGCTGGGGGCGATGAAAATATCATCATTGGAGGCAATGCTGGTTTGGTTCAAGACGATACGCCTCCAGTCGTACAAGCCTTTCTCAACACAGACGCATTTGCTTTTGGCGGCATTACTGACAACAACCCAAAAGTAATGGTGAAATGCTCGGACGATTATGGCATGAATGTTACCGGAACCAACATCGGTCACGATCTGACAGCTGTGTTGGATGGAAACGTACTGGAAACCTTGGTACTCAATGAATTTTATGAGAGTGCTCAGGACGATGCCCGAAAAGGACAGGCCATTTATCCCTTGCGCAATCTTTCTACGGGTCGTCATACGCTACAAGTCAAAGGCTGGGACATTGCAAACAATCCTGGCGAGGGATACACGGAGTTTGTGGTGGCCGAAGATGGAAAAGCGGCGCTTGCGCATGTACTGAATTACCCTAACCCATTCACAACCAACACTTATTTCCAGTTTGAACACAATTTGGCTGGGCAAATCCTGGACGTACAGGTCAGCATTTTTAGCGTGTCGGGGCGTTTGGTTAAGACCATTCAACAGACTATTACAAACAACGATAGCTACCGCATTTCGAGTGATGTGCAATGGGATGGGAACGATGAATATGGTGATCCGCTGGCTCGGGGTGTGTACCTTTACCGGGTAAAAGTACGTGGCACAGACGCCGCTGGTGCAAACAGCACCGCCCAAAGCGATTTTGAAAAACTGGTTATTTTGAAATAATTTTTAAGGAACAGGCAAATTAATTTCAGGCAACGCCGCAACGCCGAAACGATACTATTTACAAAACGTTTCGGCGTTGCGGCGTTGCCTGAAATTAATTTGCTTCATTTAGTACACCAAAACGTTACAACTAAATTCACTTGCTTATCATGAATAAATTACTCGCACAGTCGCTGTTCGCGGCGGCTTTGACTCTGACGGGAACAGCCTTGTACGGGCAAATTAAACCCAATTGTGTCAATGGAAGCAACCCCATCACAGGGGAGCCTTGTGCCAACGCTGTCACTTCTGCTGTTCCCTTTCTTCGGATTGTGCCGGACGCTAGAGGTGGCGCTATGGGTGATGTAGGTATTGCTACGTCCATTGACCCGAACGGCATGCACTACAATCCTTCCAAATTGGCCTTTGCAGATAAAAATGTGTCCATTTCTGCTACATATACGCCTTGGATGCGCAACCTTGGTCTGAATGATGTCTATCTCGCCTATCTTTCTGGATACTACCGTTTGGACAAGTTTCAAGCCGTGGGAGCAAGCCTCCGGTATTTTTCACTGGGTGATATTGAATTCACGGACGAGACTGGCCAATCGCTTGGACAAGGACGACCCAATGAGTTTGAATTTACCGGTGCTTATGCCCGTAAGTTGACCGACAAGTTTTCTGCTGCAGTTGGTGCAAAATTTATCTATTCTAACCTTGCAACGGGTCGTGTGGTAGAAGGCAACGAAATCAAGCCAGGTGTGGCAGGTGCTGCAGACATTTCAGTGACCTACAAAACGCCCATTAAAATGGGTGACAACAAGGGTGAATTCACTTTCGGTACAGCCATCAGCAATATAGGATCTAAAATCACCTACACCAACTCGGTCAACCGCGATTATATCCCGACCAACCTGGGTATTGGCGCCGGGTTGAAGCTTCAGTTGGATGAATTCAACTCCATCACATTTAGCACTGATTTTAACAAACTATTGGTGCCAACCCCTCGTCCAGACCTCGGTGATGCCGATGGAAATGGTGTTGTGGATTACAAGGAGTACTCACCAGTACGTGGAATATTCCAATCTTTTAGTGATGCGCCGGGCGGTTTCAAAGAAGAATTGAAAGAAATAACGGTAGGTATTGGTGCTGAATACTGGTATGATGACCAATTTGCTGTACGTATCGGGCACTTCCGCGAACACTACTCCAAAGGAAATCGCAAATATTTCAGCGTTGGTCTTGGTGTGAAGTACAACATCTTTGGCTTGAACTTTAGTTACCTGGTGCCTACCAGCAACCAGCGCAACCCCTTGGACAACACCCTTCGTTTTTCCCTTTTGTTTGACTTTGAGGCATTCGAAGGCGACGACGAATAATAGGTATATATTATGCTTCGTTTGAAAAGCGAGCTGCCCAAATGAGGCGGCTCGCTTTTTTTCATTTAGCCACTAATTGCACAAATTTTCACGAATCATGCGAACTTTCCCTTCGATGGGATTCGTGAAAATTTGTGCAATTAGTGGCTAAAACTGAATGCCTAACTTTTTTGTTTCTCCGCACATGAAATCCTTACTGCTTCTTTTTCCCATTTTCATTGCCAATTTTTGCTTTTCCCAAACGTATAATTATTTCGTTTTGGAAAATCTCCCCCATCCATCAATTCAATCTATGACGAAATAACCCCCGTGCCAAGCCGTGACGGGCGCACCTTACATTTCACCCGCGTAGGTTTTCCAACGTTTGAGCGCACACTTCTTATAGACAGTGTGGATATAGCACTAACTCCAGAAAAATATCCCGTTGCCCTGGCTGATGTTTATTCCCAAATTGCAGGCAAATCCATTTACAACCCCGAACGCTCCGCCTTTAATCAGGACATTTGGATAGCAAGAGGCGACTCTTTTGATTTCTCTGCGGTAGAGCATCCGGGTTATCCCTTGAACAACGCCTTACCCAACAGTATGGTGAGCATCACGCCGGATCCCAATGCTTTTTACGTCATCAACCAGTTTGAGCGCAATGGGAATATGGACAGAGGTTTTTCGCTCGTGCGCCGTACTTCTGACAGCATTGGCTGGAGTTTTCCAAAGCCAGTAGAAATAACCGACTACTACACCATTACTTCAGATGTTAGTCTGACCATGAGTTTTGATGGAAAAGTCCTCGTTCTCTCTGCCATCCGCGCTGATTCTCGTGACATGGATTTGTACGTCTGTTTCAAAAAAGGGGAGAATAAATGGAGTGCACCCCAGCACCTGGGCAATGTCATAAATTCAGACCGCCGGGAAACCACCCCATATCTTTCTGAAGACAATGAGACCCTGTTTTTCTCTTCGGCCAGAAGTGGCGGTTCGGGCGGAAACGACCTTTACACCTCCCGTCGTTTGGATGATACCTGGAAGAACTGGTCGTCTCCAGCCTTGTTGTTTGAGCCGATGAATTCAAAATTCGATGAAAGCCAACCGTATTTCAACATGACATCGGGGTTTCTCTACTTTGCTTCAAAGCGTGAAGGGAACAGTGATATTTATCGTGTGCGGATTGCTCCGCCCCAGGCAACGGAGTTGGAAGTGATCGGCCGGGTCTTGAACAGTAAAACCCGGGAATTGATAAAAGATGCCCGACTATATTATGGCGCTTCTGGCGATCCGCACAATGTCTTGAGCACAAAAGATGGCACCTTTCGTTTGAAAATACCCAAGGGGGTAAAGTTTGATCTTATCCCTGAAAAGGGCGGTTTTTCGGGACAAACCGAGGAGATTCTTTTTCGGCGCGACTATTACTATTTCAGAGAGCAATACCTGGATTTGCTTCTTGATCCTTTGGAAGTGAATGCAAAAATTGAACTGCGCCCCATCTTTTTTGAGCAATCAAAAGCGGTGGTTTTGGAAGCTTCCTTTGGGGAATTGGAGCGCTTGTCCTCAATTCTTTTAGAAACCCCTGGGCTGCATATTCGGATTGAAGGTCACACTGATAATATTGGCAAGGCCGAAGATTTGCTCCGACTTTCTGAAGACCGGGCCAAAGCCATTCGCGATTTTTTGATAATGAAAGGATGTGCTGGCACAAGAATTGAAACCAAAGGGTATGGGGCAAAAAACCCGATCAGCACCAATGACTCTGAAGAACTTCGCGCCAAGAATCGCCGGGTAGAGGTAGTTATTACCAAGATTTAGAAGAACTTATTTTTGCTTCTTTTGCTCACGCGCATTGTTCCACGTGGAACAATAAAGTTTTTTTTGAAACACATAGGCACAAGTACTAGGTTACTTCCTAGACTAAATCTAAACCCTCGTAGGTTTTTAAAAACCTACGAGGGTTAGGGACAATACCTGGGTCAAGTATAGTGTGTCGCTCCATTTGCCATAAACTATTGTTCCACGTGGAACAATTACTCCGACCTTTGATTGCGCAACACCTTCAATCACTGAATGGCATTTCTATATCTTTGCCCATACATTAGCAGATACCAATGCAAGTCATCCATAATTATATCAACGGAAAAAATGTGCCTCCAAAAAATGGACAGTACATTGATAATTTCAACCCAAGTACCGGAACAGTTTCCGGCAAAATCCCCGACTCCGATTCCGAAGATATTGAAGATGCCGTTCGAGCCGCAAGCGCGGCTTTTCCTGCTTGGTCTAACTTACCACTCGAACATAGGCATGATATACTCCGCAATATATCAGATGGAATACTCCAAAATCTTGATGCCCTCGCAGCAGCCGAAAGTGCAGATTCAGGCAAAACAG
This sequence comes from Lewinellaceae bacterium, assembly GCA_016708875.1. Classification (GTDB taxonomy): domain Bacteria; phylum Bacteroidota; class Bacteroidia; order Chitinophagales; family Saprospiraceae; genus M3007. The sequence goes on along the minus strand of JADJFA010000020.1, from coordinate 9,320 downwards.
TCACTACTGCCCGGACGGTAGACATCCCCCGTTCAGCACTCAATTTTAAATTCTTCGCCACAGCATTGCTGCATTTTTCCTCGGAAAGCCACCACGCCCCTGGTTCTTTGAGTTATACATTACGCCAACCTCTTGGAGTAGTGGGTTGCATATCTCCCTGGAATCTTCCTCTATATTTGTTCAGTTGGAAAATAGCCCCTGCCTTGGCGGCAGGAAATTGTGTGGTAGGCAAGCCATCGGAAGTGACTCCACTCACTGCTTATCTTTTGGGTGACATCTGCAACGCGGCGGGTTTACCACCTGGTGTGTTGAATATTGTGCACGGTCTTGGCCCACGGGCCGGCGAAGCCATTGTTCGCCATCAAAAAATAAAAGCCATTTCTTTTACGGGTAGCACCCGGGCCGGCTCGGAAATCGCACGCATCGCTGCGCCGATGTTCAAAAAAATGAGCCTTGAATTGGGTGGAAAAAATCCAAACTTAATTTTTGCCGACTGTGATTATGAGAAGATGTTGGACACTACCGTACGGTCGTCTTTTAACAATCAAGGCCAGATATGTCTTTGTGGTTCCAGGATTTATGTAGAAAAAAGTCTTTACCCCCGGTTCAAAAAAGATTTCGTCGAACGGGTGAAAAACCTGAAAGTCGGCAATCCAAACGACCCCGCCAACAACCTTGGAGCCGTAGTTTCCAAGATGCATTTTGAAAAAGTGCTGGGCTGTATTGACCTTGCAAAACAGGAAGGCGGACAAATCTTGACCGGTGGATCCGCATTGCAAATGCCTGCACCTTTTGATAAAGGTTGGTACATAGCGCCAACAGTAATAGAGGGTTTGTCCCACGAATGCCGCACCAACCAGGAAGAAATCTTTGGCCCGGTAGCAACGATCCAAGCCTTTGACGCTGACTCCGAAGCACTGGAAATGGCGAACTCCACGCCTTATGGACTTAGTGCAACCGTATGGACCAATAATCTTCAACGCGCCCATTACCTGGCCGAAAATCTACAAGCCGGCATTGTTTGGGTGAACACATGGATGTTGCGCGATTTGCGTACTCCCTTTGGCGGGGTAAAAAATTCAGGTGTAGGCAGGGAAGGCGGCTGGGAAGCCATGCGCTTTTTTACGGAAGCGAAGAACGTGACGTTTGGGGGATAATAAGAAATTAGGATATTGGGATATTATGAATAAACTCAAATATTTCAATATCCTAATTTCCCAATATCTCAACATCCTGCCAAATTGTCTCTGGCACAATTATCGCCAAGGCTGCATTGAAAATTCCCTGCGCCCGCCGTTTTTTACCCAAACTCATTTTATCATGTTTGATTTTCTTGCTTCAGAAGAAGTACCCGATGTGCTCTCTTCTTCCCCTCGAACGGCTGCCGATCTGGACGGCGATTTGCTCGATACTTATTCAAAAACGGTGTCGGGTGTAGCCCGGCAAGTAAGTGGCGCAGTGGTTCATTTAAAAGTTCAAAAACCTGAAACCCAACAGAATAGACAAAGGCAAGCACCTGGTGGAAATGGCCAAAATGCCGGATCAGGAAGTGGATTTGTCATTAGCACCGATGGCTTTGTGGTGACAAACAGTCATGTGGTAAATGGCGCAACCCACATCGAAGCGAGCCTTCCCGATGGTCGAAGTTTTCATGCCCGTACCGTGGGCGACGACCCGGCCACCGATATTGCCGTAGTGAAAATTGATGCCGAAAACTTGATGCCCACCCGTTTTGGAGATAGCAACAAACTGCAAGTGGGACAAATTGCCATTGCCATCGGTAACCCTTTTGGTTTCCAATATTCTGTGACTGCCGGGGTGGTGAGCGCCTTGGGCAGAACACTACGTACACAAACAGGTCGTCTTATTGATGATGTAATTCAAACCGACGCAGCGCTCAATCCTGGAAATTCAGGTGGACCCTTGGTTGATTCTTTCGGTCGGGTGATTGGGGTGAACACTGCTGTGATTCTACCGGGACAAGGATTGTGTTTTGCGGTTGCTTCCAATTTAGCAAAGTTGGTGGTGGGCAAATTGATCCTCGAAGGACGTGTGCGCCGGGGTATGCTGGGCATCGGAGCACAGGCGGTTCCATTGCCTTCAAAATGGCTCAACGCTTTGGAAATCAATACCAAAGGAGGCATCCAGGTTCAAAGTGTAGAATCCGGTGGATCTGCCGACAAAGCGGGGCTTCGTGCCGGCGACATCATTGTACAGTTCGAGGGAAAACCCGTTGATTCTATTGACACGCTGCATAAGGTGCTCGACGAAGCATCTATCGGTCGGAGCATTAGTCTATGGGTTTTGCGCGATGGAAACCTAAAAAGCATGTCGGCGATTCCTGCTGAAATGCGATAAATATAAACTCGGGTCATCCGAATTTGAGACCAGTACGTCCCAGAGGGACGGAATATCGGTAGAAATATTGTTTTGATGAATAAACGTGCCGTAGGTACGCGATCTAAAAACCGCATATCGCGTACCTACGGCACGCAACCAAATTTCATCTGTTATCTACCGATATTCAGTCCCTAACGGGACTTTAGAAAAATTCGGAATGAGTACTGTTCCCATTTCTATCAAAGATGCGGCAACTTTCAATAGTACGATGCTGTACAATAGCCAGATTGTTTTATCATTAACCAAACACAACCCATATTTTATAACATTTTACAAAATTAAAAGTGGATACGTATGGTAAAATATTATCCATTATTCTCATAATCAACCACTTGCGTTTAAATATTTTTTGTTTTAAACACTTATCAACAGTCGCTTTTTTCAGCGCATCTATTCCCCTGATTTACAATGGTTTTGAAGAAGTGCCAAAGTTGGAATGGAGTGTGTATAACCCTTCATTCATGCACAAGTTTTCACAACAGTACACCCCAGGCGAGGTTGAAAACCAACAAGCAGACCATGTGTTGTGCAAAAGCCCACACCCGCAAACACGGGTTAACAACACACCTCTCTCGTAAAAATATAACACCCCGTTTCTAAACGTTTGCAGGTTTGAGTGTTGAAAAATCGGCAAGTGCTTGATTATAAAAACCCTTTCTTGTGGGCAATCTGTTGGCAAAGCTGGTAACTTCTATTGGTAGCGCTTTCTTTATATAATGTTACAGCGTTATCCACAAACTAACAGCCCTTATGATGCCCGCAGGGGGATTTTTTTAAACCATCTAAATTTCATAGAAAGGAGTCAAGGATGGAAAACTTAAAGCAAAGACGGTTCTACTTTTGTTTTAAGTTTGAAAAACATTGATAGTTGGATGAAACACATCTTTATTATTTTGAAACACATAGGCACATAGGGCACATAGTTTTTATCCCCGGCCCCTCTATGTGTCCTATGTGCCTATGTGTTTCAAAATAATACCACTTAGCACAACAAACTCCCTTTTTTACAATGCGTTTCACAGACGATTTCAACATTTCCCGCGCAGTCAAAATCTGGCTGATCACAGGGTTGGTCATGATCTTTATGCAGATCATTATTGGCGGCGTAACACGCCTTACCGGTAGCGGATTGAGCATCACCCGTTGGGAGATTGTGACTGGTAGTATCCCGCCGCTCAATGAAGCTGACTGGCAAGCGGAGTTTGAATTATACAAGCAAACCCCTCAATATCAGAAGATTAATCAGGGAATGTCGCTGGGCGATTTCAAGTTCATTTACTTCTGGGAATACTTCCACCGCTTGTGGGCCAGGCTGATGTTCTTTGTTTTTGTCATTCCCTTTGCCTGGTTTTTGTGGCGTGGAATGATGTCTAGACGATTATTGCCCAGGATGTTGATGGTGGTGGGTTTGGCCGGCCTTGAAGGTTTTTTTGGATGGGGGATGGTGGCCAGTGGACTCATCAAAAGACCCTGGTAAAATCCGTACAACCTGACGCTGCACCTCTGCATGGCCCTGGTGATTTTTACCTACCTACTATGGACCTGGTTTTTGGCTGCTTCGCCAAAATTGCCCGTTTATTCAAGTGCTCGTTTTAGGCGATTTGCCTGGATAATATTTGGGGTTGTATTCTTTCAGATTGCACTGGGCGCCATCATGTCAGGCTCGAAAGCCGGGCTATTTTTTCCGACCTGGCCCGATATGAACGGGGAATATTTTCCCTCGGTTTTGCTGGACGGAAGTCATTGGGTAGCAGATAGTTTTATCCACTACGACACCAATCCGTTTATGCCGGCACTGATCCATTTTTTGCACAGAAATACGGCTTACCTACTAACGCTCATGGTGTTGTACTTTGTGTGGAAAATTTTGAAGGAAAACATTTCACCGCTTTTAAGGCGCAGCGCCTGGTGGATGTTTGCGGCGGTGGGTGTGCAGGTGCTGCTCGGTATCTTCACCGTGATCAATTGCAAGGCCAGTATTCCCGTGGATCTGGGCGTGGCGCATCAGGCTGGTGCGGTGGTGCTGTTGAGTGTGGTGCTGTGGATATGCTATCAATTGCGGAAGGAGTAGAGATATTCTGATATTGGGATATTATGATATTGCGACACGCTTATGTAGGCGCGCGCTTAATTTTAACGCTTTTTTCTACTTTTGCCCATATACTCCCTAAAACCTATTATCGAATCAATCAGAAACATCCCGCGCATGAATTTCCAGATCAAAGAAGAAGAAGGTTTTAAATACATCGAAACGGGCGGCGAAGGCACTCAGCTTATGTTGTTGCATGGCTTGTTCGGAGCGCTCAGCAATTTTCAGGACCTGATCAATCACTTCTCGCATAAACACAATGTGGTGATTCCACTATTGCCCATTTATGAGTTGCCCATTTTTCAGGTTTCGGTATCTGGATTGGTGGATTTTGTGGATAAGTTTGTGGAATACAAAGGTTATGACAAGGTACACGTCCTGGGAAATTCGCTGGGCGGCCACGTGGCGCTGCTGTATGTGATTGGCCATCCTGAACGCATCGCTTCTTTGATACTTACCGGAAGTTCTGGATTGTACGAGAGTGCCTTTGGTACGGCGTTCCCGAAGCGCGGCGATTACGAATACATCAAGGCCAAAACAGCGGCAACTTTTTACGACCCTGCTGTGGCCAGCAAGGAACTGGTGGACGAGGTGTTCAGCATCGTGAACTACCGGGGCAAGGCCATCCGGGTGGTGGCCACCGCCAAGTCAGCCGTGCGGCACAACATAGGTGACAAACTCCACAAGATCAAAGCCCCCACCCTGCTCATCTGGGGTTTGCAGGATATTGTGACCCCGCCTTTTGTGGGAGAAAAATTCAGGGACCTGATTGAGAACTCCCAGCTCCACATGCTCGATCAATGCGGCCATGCGCCGATGATGGAAAAGCCGGCGGAGTTTAATAAGTTTTTGGAGGCGTTTTTGGATGAGGTGGAGGGGAAGGGATAAATTTCCTGCAACGGATAGGATAGTTAAAAGACGCAATGCGGGATAAGTGCTATATTAGAGCATGTCCTGCATTGCGTCTTTTTTCTTGGTCGTTAGTTGCGGGTAAGCAATAGTCAGATTGTGAAAAAAAGCCATCCTTATAAATACGCATCAATAGATTCCAATTATCTTTGATAGATTATATCATCCTGACATAATAACTGTAAACATGGCACACCGAACCGGGAAAAATCGCCTGCAATTTGGCCTTTTCACCACCCCGCTTGATGACATGATCGCAATGGATAATATTGGCAGTGGTAGATGCTTTCGTAGATGCTTGATTTAGACAAATTGGGCTTCACTCTGCCAGGTCATAAAAGAGGTGCCTCCATCCGTAATTTATCTAAGCGGCGGCTACAACCCTCACTGGCGCTCGACCGCGAAAGTTGATAGCTTGACGGCACCATCCGCCCAAAACCCGGGCCCCCCCCCGCGCCCCCCCCCCCCCCGGACAATCCGCGAAACCGGAGCAAGGGAAAATGCAGCAAAGGGAGACCATAACCAGCTATCCTTGCTCCAGTGCCAAAGCGCCGGGCTGCCCCGCAGATTCGCGGACCGCGGCAGAACACCCATTTTCAATGGGGCCCCCTTTGGGGCCTCACGGCGCGGGACCTACTTAATCACCGGTTTTTCAACCGAGTTAAGGGCAAGCTAAAAAGTTCAAGAAATAAAATGACAGCGAAACATAAATTTTGCAAAAGAACACATGCAAATAATCAACATTAAAATAGTCTTAATCGCTCTCTTGGCGCTAATTGCGAACCAAACATTTGGACAATTAGTAATCAATGAAGGTAGTAATAAAAACTACTCAACCATCAGTGACGAAGATGGTGATTTTGAGGATTGGATTGAGATCTACAATTCCGGCTCAACTGCAATTGACTTATTCAATTATAGTTTGAGCGATAATTCAAATCCTGGTGAATGGGCATTTCCGCATCAGATTGTCCAACCTGGTCAGTACATCATAGTTTTTTGCAGCGGGAAAGACAGATTCGCATCTTCTTCATTTACAAATGTTTTATCAGATAGCACATTTGCACCTCAAATTGGATGGAATCCTCATTATTTTACAAACCCGTTCTATTGGGATGGCGTTTCTAACATTATTTTAAATCTTTGCACTTATAACCCGTTTTACCAATGCAATACTATTCATTCCCAAAGTGCCACAACCTATAATTCGGCTACAATTGCATTGAATTACCCAAATTCCGCGTGCGGCTTCAGCGGAGGAAGTAACGCCCAGCAACGCCCCAATATACGCTTTAACTCCTCTATTGTTGGAACTGGCATCATTCAAAATGGTTTTTATGACTATCCATCGGCTTACAGCAACTGGTACGAAGGTGCTCGCCAACAATACTTGTATACAGCAAGTGAATTGGTATCAGCTGGCCTTTCAGCTGGAAACATCGATTCTATGGCATTTGATGTAATCGCAACATGTCCAACAAATTTCCAGTTGTTTGACATTAGTCTCGCAAATACCGGAATTAATTCATTACCATCGAACTTTATTACTGCCAATGGGAATTTCAATCATACCAATTTTAAAATCAGCTCCAATGGCGAAACCATCAAACTATACAACCCTTCGAACATACAGATAAGTTCACTTAATGTAAATTGCGGGCCCGGTTACGATGTCAGTGCCGGAAGATTTCCTGATGCATCAGTTACAATTAAGAAATTTAGTGAGCCAACTCCCGGACTTTCCAACAACGGATCAATACCTGCCGTCAACTATGCCATGGCACCTGTTTTATCAGTAAGCAGTGGGATTTATACAAGTGCTTTTTCAGTAAACATTTCAGACCCCAACACCCCTGCTGCTTCTATATACTACACACTCAATGGGTGCGACCCCGACACTAACTCTATTTTATGGAACGGCATTCCAATATCAGTTTCTCAAACAACTATACTTAGAGCAAGATCTTTTCTCAATGGATATATTCCAAGCACAATTACCTCGGCCAGTTATTTATTCAATTTAAATCATACAACGCCAATCATATCACTAATAAGCGATTCGCTAAACTTATTCGGTCCCACAGGTATGTTCGACAATCCAACGCTGGACTTACTGAAAGCCTCTTCCATTGACTACTTTGATTCTACAGCCAATCACAACCTGCTTTTTTCAAGGAGAGCAGGTATCATTATGGATGGTGGCTGGGGATCAAGAGGCAATCCGCAACGACCGTTCAGAATCAAACTTGACGATGGCGTTTTAGGTCAGGGACCAGCTATAGGAACTTTTCTCTCTGACCGTCCTAATCGCAACCAATACAGTGATTTTTACCTTTTCAATGGAGGAGGAGTTTATATGGTATTACCCTTTAAAGATGCAGTGCAAGTAAAAATGATGGGCGAGGGTACAAATTCCTATTATGCTGCCAGCAGGCCAGTAAGTGTTTACATAAATGGAGAATATTGGGGATTATATGACATGAAAGAGAAATTCAATACAGAAATGTTTGAGATATACGATGGAGCTATCGAGAATACCATCGATATATTAGGTTCAAGCGCTAATTACGGCTTTCAGTTAAGAGCCATTGAGGGAAATGTTGAACCTTTTTTTGAAGCCAACGATTCGATTTCTCAAATAAATCCTTTGGATAGCAATTTCTGGACACAAGCTGATCAGTATGTTGATATGATATATTACAACGATTATATCATTGCTGAACTATGGATGAATAACGTTGATTGGGGGGCAAACTATAACAACATAAAAATTTATCGCTCCAACGCTACAAATTATAGGTGGCGTTATTGTTTGTTTGATCTTTAATATGGCCTGCTACCCAATCATGGATGGCTCAATGGTGCAAATAACTATAACTGCACTACTGACCTACTTGGAGGGATAATCAATCATCAAACTGTAGACCCGGGAAATCCCCATTTCAATGTCTTTTGGAGAGGACTTCAAAACGATCGCTTCCGCAATTACTTTATCAATCGCTTTGCCGATCAAATGAATACAGTGTATTTGCCATCTCGACTTTTGGCAATTGAAAATTCAATGTATAACCAGACACTACCCGAGATGCCTGCTCATTTTGCTCGTTGGGGTGATCCTAATAATGTCCCTGCTCATATGAATGGCTATTTGCAATATCATCAGTTGTTTTCTGATGAGTTGGCTTGTCGACCTGACAATATGAGAAATCAGATACAAAGTAATTTCAACCTACCCCAACAGGTACAAGTTGAACTAGATGTATTTCCTTCCAATGGAGGGGAAATAAATATCAGCACCATTTCACCTGACAGCTATCCCTGGAATGGAATTTATTTTGATGGTGTACCAATTCAAATTGAAGCTCTTGCAATGCCTGGTTATCAATTTTCGCATTGGGAATCTAATGGTCTAATTACTGATACATTAAATGCTGTTTTTCTTGACACTTTGACAACAGCTGCTATCAACTTCAAAGCTCATTTTGTTTCAACACTTGGAATTGATGAATTAAAGCCCTCGGTATTTCATATTTATCCAAACCCAACCTCTGAACATCTTACAATTAAACTAAAAGAAAATATTGGAAAGATAAATCAATTAAGTGTATATGATGTTCTGGGTAAAGAATACCATCTAGACAACAAACAAAATGGCACCACTGAGTATTGGATAAATGTTTCGTCACTTGGCCCAGGATTCTATCTAATAAAATGTCAAACCGATGATAGCAAATTATACCATGGAGAATTTATTAAACAATGACAAATAGCCAAGAATAGAAATGAAGCAAAGCCAGCCCTTAACAGCACCTACCCAAAAGGCGGGGTTTCGTGTTCCAAAGACAGTTTTGTGGTTAATCAAACATTAGTTTTTCAAATCAAGTTTTGAGCTAAAAATCCCGCCCTTCGGGTAGCTCCAAAA
>JADJFA010000019.1 GCA_016708875.1 Lewinellaceae bacterium | reverse complement strand
GTAATCTTTCAAAAATTGAGTAAAAGACAGATACGCTTGGCGATCATCTCCATTAGGCGTTTCATCATCAGTAGTATTCGCCCTATAATCAACATAATGAAACAAGGCATACGCCGCATTATCTGCCCAGGGACTATTGGGATATTGTTGAATCAGCTTTCGAAAGTAATCATAGGCCTGTTCGAGATCGCGGCGAGGATCCATGGTGTACCAAAACCAGCGTTTTTTTAGAGAGAATTCGAACCAGATTTGGCCCGTTGCATAAAGTTTTTCATCGGCGGACAAATTCAATTGAGCGAGACTATCCAACTGATGTTTTGTGCCTTTAATCAGGTGGATTTCCGATCCATAATCTTCTAATTCCTGATTAAAGCAAGGCTCATTTTCTAATATGGCCAACAATGAATAGGCTTCTTCTAATCTCCCATTTTTACCAAAATACCGCAAAAGCCCCTGTGCAATTTTGCAAGTTACACTGGGATCGAAACGCCCCATATCGAAATCCTTGGCTACTCGCTCCATAACGGAATCTGGTGCTACATAAAGTGGGTAAGATATCATGGAAGTAAATTTTTCCTGAGCGGCCTTTATTTTGGGATTTTCACTATTCTTGTAACGACTGTAAATAGCCACATAAGCTTTATAAGTTTTGTAAAAATCCTCCTGAGCGCTTTGCTTTTGCCCACGCCATTCCTGCTCAAAGACATTGTATTCCTCTAGTATAGACGAACGACGAAAGCCTATATCCAGCTTAGAAAAGTCAATGATTTCCCAGTGATCCTCGTATGTAAGGATAATAAATTGATCGGTTGAAGTAAAATTCCGGGGCGTTTTATGGCCAAATGGCAATTGCAGCACCCGAAACTGGCAGCTGTATTTGTCAAAAAGAAAGTCCTGATTCAGAATAAAATCCCAAAAAACGTCCTTCATGGGTGCCAAACAAAGGTGTATTCGTGCTACCTGGATATGCTTGAAATGTTCCATTGGTATAATCAAAGGCGATCAATGTATCCTTTTCGCACAGCCAGGCCAAAGGTGGGTTGACCGCCAACAAATGATTTTGGTAAGGGAAATAATACGGAGTGAAAGGCAACTTAATAGGAGGATGACCGGGTGCAATAAGGTGATATATGTACACATTCCCTTCTATTCTGACCTTACTGAGACATAATTCACCTTGAATTTCCAGTTTTTCGGGCGACTTACACCCTTCCATTTCTGACGGAAGTGGGAAAAAAGGCACAAAATCGCGGCGCACTAAATTATAAAGCAATTGGTCAGAAACAAGCAGGTCGTCTCCCCAAAGTTGTGAAGCCATCCCACGCCCTGGTCCAAATGGGTTTTCCGCCCGAGCAATCACTTTACCAGTTAACCGATCCAGCAATATCAATTCTTTATTGTTTTGTATCCAAATGCCCGATTTCCCTATATTAATTTCGCCTGTTACAATGGAAAGAAAGGAATCCTGTTGTGCTTTTGCTAGATCATATCGCCAAATAACTAAGGTGTCCACCCGATTCATCCAGTCTTCCTGATAATCCTGACGATATTCATGGGTCCAGAAAAAATTCGGGTGATAAGGGTCCGCTTTCCACCAAAGTCGTGTAGGAATCGGTGCAAGCGGGTAGGAAGCATGCCATATACGTTGACCGGAAACTGGAATGCAAGAAGCCGAATCTTTTGGCACAAACCTCCGCGAAACAAGGTCAAACTCCCGTTCATTCAACCAACAACGATCATTACAAAAAGGGGAAAACACAGGATGGTATGCATTTCCAGTTTCGGATAAAATGCGCATGACTGCAGGAAGGGAATCAATTTGCGCGAACAATTTACCAAAAAGGAAGCAAAAAACGAGGCAAAATCCTTTTTTTTTCATCTGCAAGTAAACAATTATGATTTGCGAAATTACGAAGTTGCACTTCCCTGCGTTGCATAAAGGTTTCTCACGTTTAACCATATGCCCGATAAATCTCTGCCAGATTTGCCTTACCCTTTTTGCTTGTTACCGTTATTTGCAACCATTTCCACTATAAGCCGCACCATGTCTTCCGAATTCATAACGCAAATCCAGTCCGTTTTCCATCTCCCTGCTGCAGAGGTGGCCAATATAAGTCCATTCTTCAAGCCAATCTCTCTTCGGCGCAACGACTTTTTCCTGAAAGAAAAGCAATTTGCCCAACAACTTGGGTTTGTCCAATCCGGACTGATGCGCGAGTTTTTTTATCATGATGGTCGGGAAATCACCAAATGGATTTCAGGACCTGGTTATTTCATTGCGGATTTAGCAAGTTTTCTATTTGAAAAACCTGCGCGGGTAAATATTCAGGCCATGACAGATTGTGAAATCTATGCAATCAATAAAGCCGATTACGCCCACATAGGGCAAGTGGTGCCCAAATGGCCGGAGATTGAAAAAACCTTCATCGCGCGGTGCTTTACCGTGTTGGAGGATCGGGTGGTGACGCATTTGGCTTTGAGCGCTGAGGAGCGATACGACGCCTTTTTAGTTACAATCCTGAACTCTTCAATCTGGTGCCCCTCCAATTCCTGGCTTCTATGCTAGGAATGACGCCCGAAAACCTTCAGCCGAATTCGAAAAAAAACGCAGCGAACGAATTTCTTGATTTTTGTCAAGTGAATGGCCGGAGGGCGCGCTGACCTTTGTGCCATCATTCACTTAATTTAAATCAAAATGCAAGTCAATTCAAAAGCCCCTGTCTTTCAAGCCAAGGAAATACTGATTCAAGCAAGCCCGGATAGGGTATGGGCCGTACTTACCGACATTAACCAGTGGTCAAACTGGAACCCAAAAATCAGTTGGGCAATGCTGGAAGAAGCTCCTAGGGTCGGAGCAAAATTCAACTGGAAAATCAATGGCGCAAGTATTCGTTCGATTCTCCATACTGTAAATACAAACCGTGCATTTGGCTGGAGTGGAGTCACTTTTGGTGGCTCGGCTATTCACAATTGGTATCTGGAGCACAAAAACGGCTCCACCTTGGTCAAGGTAGAGGAAAGTATGGAAGGCTGGCTGGTTGCATTATTTAAAAAGAAGATGAACAAAGATTTGGCTTCAGACATGGTTTTTTGGTTGGAACAGTTGAAAAATAAGAGTGAAAATTGAGTGGCGTTAGTAAGCGTCGATTCACGCCACAACGACACAACGCTCTGGTAATCAAAATCTTAAAACGTGGTGTCGTCGTGGCGTTGTGAAACTACTTTGCCCACTTACTTATAGACTTAAAACAAAAAAAAATAATTGAACGATTTTTATAAACAAATAATTTTATTCAGTACGTTTGCAGCCTCTTTCACATTTTTTCAAAACAAAACCTATCTTATTTATGGAAGCAAAAACAAACTGGCTTGCCATTGCGGCGTCTGTTGTTGTAAGTATGCTCATGGGATTCCTTTGGTATGGCGTCCTATTCCAAAGCCAATGGATGGCAGGCAACGGTTTCACCATGGAGGGCGATAAAATGTTCAAAAATGGTGCTGAAATACCCATGACGGCCACTCCAATGATCGTCAACACCGTAGCCATGGTCGTCTATGCATTGATAATGAATTGGCTGCTCAACAAAATGAACATCAGCACCTGGCAAAGCGGTGCGCTCGCGGGCGGTGGCATAGGTCTGTTAATGGCTTTTGGAATACTCACCGGCAATATGTTTGCCCAGAATCCGATGAGTCTTAGCCTGGTGGACGGTTCTTACTCCTTCCTGTTGTTCGTGCTTATTGGCGCAATCGTAGGCGGGTGGCGCAAAAAATAGGCTACCTATAACTCTACTATTGCTTTGCTCCCAAAAAACGCTCCGCGATCATCAAGGGCCGGAATGAATAGCGCTTTTTAACGTGGTGCCCGGCGCTGCGTTGCAAAATATCCTGCAAGGTGGCCAGTGCCATTAGCAGGTACTTGCCCTTATTGAGCATTACACACTCGGCCTGTGCTGCGCGAACGGCATCGCTAACCTCTGAACGGGTGGCGATGCCGCTTTTGTTTAAAGTCTCCAGCACTTGCGTAGCCCAAATAACCGGGACATGTGCCGCTTCACAAAGCCACAGAATTTCCTCCTGAACTTCGCTCAAACGTTCAAACCCGATTTCAACCGCGAGGTCTCCCCGGGCAATCATGACACCAAATAATGGCTCCGACATACCCTGCAACAATAATGCCGGCAGGTTTTGAACTGCTTCAGAGGTTTCAATTTTGAGTATGATGGGGATATTTTTGGACTTTTCAAGTCGCAACAATTTTTGCAATTCCGCCACATCCGCAGCAGACCGTACGAAGGAAAACCCTAAAATATCGGCATGCTCTAAAGCAAGGGAATCACTGACTTATCGTAATCCGTCAGGCAGCGCACTGATAATTCAGTATCCGGAAAATTGATGCCCTTTTCCGGTTTCAATGAAGGCTTTGCCGCAGAAACGCGGGTCACACGCAGGGTGGCCATCTCGTCGTCGGGGACTTCTACAATGGCCTCAAACAATTCATCGTCAAACAAAACCCGGTCGCCTTTGCGCAGATCTTTCACCACACCAGCCAAGGTACAGCCGACTACTTTTTCCTTTTTATCGAATGGGGCGCCTGTTTCGGCCAGAAGAAACCGTGTCTGTTCCTTCAGTTTCAAACGTCCCTTTTTTCTGCCTTTTCCCAGCAATATGGTGCGGATTTTGGGTCCCGCCAAGTCGAGATAAATTTTGCAAGATTTACCCGTGACTTGTGCCGCTTTGCGAACATTGGCAATCATCTTTTCCCATTCCTCAGGATTATCATGGGCACTGTTGATCCGAGCGATGTTCATGCCCGCTTTGACCAGGGCTTTCACAGCCATATAATTCTTGGCCATGCCTGATTCAAAGGTTACCATCAGATGGGGTATGCTATCAATTTCCTTTGGACCAAAGAGTTCCGTAGCACGGTGCTGGAGTAATCTGGCACCCGTAGCAGCATCTAACACCGAAATTTCTTTTTGCGGAATGACTACTTCCAAACGCTGCAATACCGCCTGCACCTGACGCATTGCATGACTCTCTGCGCTGGCCAAAGAAGAAAGCCCGGCATCGTGCAAGTCATCCTGCATTGCCCGCAAGTCTTCCCGCCGCAATGTGAGGTAGTGGATAAGATTGGTGATACTCGGTTTTTGCTCCGGGTAGACGTGTGCGATGATTTGCCCGGCGTTTTGTTCCGCAGTTTTCTGATTTTGATAAATGCGTTCGACGGAAGCGCGCAGTTGGGAAAGAGATCGTTTCATAACCCTGCAAAAGTGCGAAAACAGTTCAACTAAATGTCGGGTAAATCTTATGTTGGCCAGTGATTTATGTCATCCTGCCAAGGCATTTTAATTGCCTTAATTTTGCGTGTCAGGATGATCGAAAATCCTCAACTTAAACCACTTTCAATCGTTAACCTGTTTCAAAATAAATACACTATCATGGAAAACAAAACACATGAATCGTTCAGCATCAATGGTGAAATCCTTGTCAAAAAAGTAAAAGAACTGATTGCCGAAGGCAATATCAGGAAAATCACCATCCACGATAAGTCAGGCAAGGAGCTAATGTCCATTCCTTTGACTTTTGGCTTAGTCGGCGCAATAATTGCACCCGTTTTGGCTGCATTGGGGCTGATTGGCAATGCATTGTTGATTGGGAGCCGGAATAAGGCTATTACAGTTGAGCAGGCCGAGCCTTGCGGGAGAATAAGGTCAATCAAACAACAGGAAACTTGAGTCAAGTTTCCTGTTGTACGGTTTATCCTAATCTCATTCAAATGAACAGCATGTGTGTTCCAATGCCACTGCCTTGTTTGTAAAAATCGCCCACGGTAATTACGCCGTCAATATCGTCGTACATGTCCTCTTTTTTGTAGTGAAACATATCCATAGCCAATTTACAGGCCCAGAGTTTCACCCCGGAAGCCGTTAAAATATCCAGAAATTCGTGGACATCCGGCATATCAATCCGCTCCATTTCTTTCTTCATCATGTGGGTAGCAAGTGCTTCCATGCCCGGTAGTCCGCCCAGCATGGTAGGCATGTGCATGGCAGGATTACCAACCGTTGCAATGTGCAGATGTTCCAGTTTCTCCTTGTGGATGGCCTCCAGGCCAAAAAACGTAAAGAACATTTCTGCTTCGATCCCTTCCATTCTTGCACCGTTGGCGAGTACAAATGCTGCGTACACGTTTTCAAGGGTTGCCTTTGAAAGGATGATCATCATTTTTCTGATCTCACCATTATATTCGCTCATGGCTAATTATTTTAAATGTGGTTAATTAGATACAACTGGCAGGTTTTGGTATCCCTGCTATTTTAGAGGCTGTTTTCAAAGGCGCCATCGGGAACAACTGATAGAATTCCTTGATATCCACCACCCCACTCTTCCCGATCTTCCGGATACTCAGCGGCGATTCGTTTTTGAATTCCCCCTGTAGATAGTCAATGACTTCCCAGTGACGCGGGGTCATATTGATATCGGCTTCTAGAGCCAAAGCAGTTCCGATTTCTTTATTCCATTGTGGGAAATCGGTGAGGTAACCTTCTTCGTTGACTTGTACGGTTGCCCCGGCAATTATTTTGTTCATGATTTTTATGTTATTAGGTTAAGCAAAGTCTTTTCCAGCCTCTTGCATCGCAGTAGATACAAAAGGAATGTGGGTACCTTTCAGCAACATATTCCAGTAAATCCAGCGAAAAGCCAGTTTACCCATGTGGTTCATGCGGCTTTCTTTCAGCAGGCGCAAAGGACCAATTCCCGGCAAGGGGAAACTGCCTTCCACTGGCTCGTGGGTATAGTTGAAATCAATGAGCAGTGCCTTTCCGTTCCCTGTTTCCACGAAGCAGTTGGCATGTCCGTCGAATTCTTCCTTGAGCGGTTCTCCAGCAATGTAACGAAGGATATTATCGGTCAGAATTTCCGCTTCAAAGTGCGCCACTGAACCTGCTTTTGATGCAGCGATGTCCGTGGCATCACCCAGCACAAAAATGTTCTGATAGTTTTTGGATTGCAGCGTTGCCTTGTTGGTCGGGATGAAGTTCAAATCATCCCCCATACCGGATCGGGCAATCAGTTCGTCCCCTTTATTGGTTGGCACGGTCACCAGCAGATCAAAAGGAATGACCCGTCCACCATAGTCTATGATGGTTTTGTTCTCATTATCAATGCTTTCAATGGCAAAATCGCTTTCAATGTGGATGTGTTTTTCGTCTAGCAAATGTTGGAGCGCCGTGGTTGCTTTTGGTTTGGTAAACGCTCCGCTCAGGGGTGTCACATAGGTGATTTCCACCTTGTCGCGCATGTGTTTGTTTTTGAAAAACGAATCGGCCAGAAAAGCAAATTCGATGGGAGCAACCGGGCATTTGATCGGCATTTCTGTGATGTGTACCACCAATTTGCCGCCTTTCCAATCCCGGAGTTTGTTGCGCAGGGCAAGCGAACCTTCAAAGGAGTAAAAATCAAACACACTTTTCTGCCATTCCTCGCCCAGCATTCCTTCAGTCTCCTCTGGAGCGATTTTTGCGCCCGTTGCAATGATAAGAAGGTCATAATGAAGCCGATCGCCATTGACCATGCTCACATATTGCTCTTTTGGAACAATTTTATCAATCTGGTCGTTGATCAGATTGACTCCGTGCGGGATAAAATCCCGGATTGGTTTGGTGATATCCTCGGGTTTATAAATATCGAATGGCAGGAAAAGATACCCCGGTTGGTAATGGTGTTCTTCCCGTTCATCAATGATGTCTATTTCCCAGTCCTCCCGCTTTAAGTGATTGTGCAGGTGATTTGCCATCATGGTGCCAGCGGTCCCTGCTCCTAAAATTATTAAACGTTTCATCCGATGCTTGTTTTATTGTTCAAATTCGCTGCAAGGTTCCCCTTTTGTGGCATCGCAATAAATGACGAGCATCAACCTGGTGAGTGATCCACATTGAAGTGGACAAAACCCCGGTCAGTCCCTAGTTGGCCATCTAGGTTTGGCAAAAAAAATGACCGGGTGACTGACAGTCACCCGGTCATTTTTTTTTGCCAAACCAACCATTAAAATTCCACCACAATCCCCACACTCGGCAACAAAGACCCTTCTGTATCCTCCAACAAAATCGGAATCGCATTGCTTCCGTCTGCCATTGAGGCTTTCCCGTCGGTAGTGACAAAAGCACTGCCATCGGCTGTACGCTGGAAGGTGTAATTGGGAGGGGCTGGATTTACTGCGTTCAGGATATTCTGGATGTCTACAAACACATCAAGGGTAACCCGCTTGAAATTCCACTTTTTGTCCAGCCGTATATCCATTTGGTTGAAATTACCCAAACGAAGCGAGTTCAAGCGACTTTTGTCCAATACGCCCGTACCAATGGTTGCATAATTCACCCGACTGGCATCAAGATCAAGCGGCGTGTAAGGTACCCCACCCTGCCAACGGTATTTAACGCCCAATTCCCAGTTACGCCGGAATTTGTAGCCAGCGAGCAAGGAAAGCAGGTGACGGTTGTCCCAGGCCGAAGCGATCAATTCGCCATTTTGATTGCTGAATTTTGACCAAAACAAGGTGTACGACCCTGTGAAATACAGATTTTTACTCAGTTTTTGTTGGGCAAAAAGTTCCATTCCATAGGCCTCCCCTTTGCCCACCGCCAACACTTTTTCATTGCCCAAAATGCCGAATCCGCCCCCCTGATTGGCCAGCGAAACCCCGGCGAACGCGCTTACCGGGTAATCTGCGTATTGTTTGTAAAAGCCCTCCAAAGTCAGGCGCAATACCCGCGTTGGCAAAAACTCCAGGCCTGCCACATAGTGATCGCTGCGGAGGTAGGGCTGGTCTTTGTTGACCAATATCCCTGCATCGTCGCGAAAACCCAACACGGTGTACAAGGGTGTTTTGAAGTAGCGGCCTACAGAGGCATTGAGTTTCCATTTGGGGGCAAAAGCGTAGCTCGCGCTTAGCCGTGGACTAATGGTTTTCAACAAATTAGCCCCGTCATCCGTAAAACTATTACCATCCGAGCGTATACCCGCCGAGACACCCAATCGTTCGCTAAAAAGGTTCGGTTAATCTGTCCGAACAAGCCAAATTTAAAGAAATCAATGGCCGTATTGAATCGGATTTCAGCTGCGGGTTGAATGACATTGCCGGAGGAATCCCGGATTTCTGAACGGAGCCGGGTGTAGGAATTGTTGTTGTACTTGACGTATTGCGCCATGGCTCCCGCGCTGAATTTCCAGGCGCCAACGTAGCGATTGAAATCGAACCGGAGTTTGTTCTCGATCTCCTGACTTTGGATACCAAGAATACGTTTCGCCTCGTCCGATTGTTTGCCATCAATATTGTCGGCGAACTGGTCCAGCTTGTTGTCCAGCATATTCCGGCTGAAGGTCAGGTTCCAAAAACCGTTGTCAATCAGGCGTTTAAGGGCGAAACCCTGCGTGTAGTTCCATTGATTCACGCCCGGCACCGAACTCAAAATGTAGAGATTTTCCGGGGTTGCATCTTTGGGCGCTTCAAAGTAAAAATCGTCTATTGCACCCACGCCAAGGGCCGTGAAGGTGGTTTTAGCGTTGATTTTGTGCGTCACTTTGTACTGAAAATCCCAGTAATCCGGGCGAATGGGCAGACCAATCGCCTCAAAAAGTAATTGCAAATACGAGCGCCGCGCAGAGGCAAGAAAGGTCGTTTTTCCATTCTTCTTGCCCAGCGGTCCTTCTAAAGTTAAAGCCGTTTCAGAAGCACCCACACGCACGTTGCCTTGAATGCGTTCCGGGTTGCCATCCTTTTGTCGGAATTGCAATACGGAAGAAAGTGCGTTGTCGTACCGTGCGTTGAAAGCGCTGGTGGCCAGGGTAGCATCCTCAATGAACGACACGTTGAGCATTCCCGTTGGACCGCCTGCAGCGCCCTGGGTAGTGAAGTGATTGATGACCGGAATTTCCACTCCATCGAGGTAAAACACATTCTCGCTTGGCCCACCGCCCCTGATAATCAGATCATTGCGAAATCCGCCTCCTGTTCCGGCCACACCGCCCACGCCGGGCAGGGCCTGCACTACCCTGCTGATATCAAAGTTGCCGCCGGGATTGCTTTTGATTTCCTCAACTGAAAGGTTTTGGACGGAAAGAGGCGTTTCAGCCGAAGCAATGCGTACCGAGCGATTTACGGAGACGAGCACCTCACCGAGTGTCTTGCCATCAGGTTCGAGTTCGAAATTCAACTGATTGGCGTTTCCGGTGGTAATGACCACATTAAATTTGGTCTGTGCGGCATAGCCAACATACGTTGCCACCACATTGTATGATTTGGGCGGGATACCCGAAATACGGAAATTACCCTCGACATCGGTTGAGTGCCGATCTCCGCGCCCTCGACTTTGATACTGACGCCGATGAGGGGTTCCTGGGTGAGTTTGTCTTTTACGGAGCCGGTGAGCGTACCAGTATTTTGGGCTTGCGCAGCACCTAAAAAGAGGATGAATATAGGTAAAAGTGTTGGAAATCGCATTGTTATTGTTGAGTTCTAAATTTATTTAACCTTGCAGACTAACCGCCGGGGGGGGCTACGCTAAAGCAGCGACTCAACAAGAAGCTACCACTAATGTTTGTTTAAAATCATGGAAAAATCTACAGACACCCAGATGCCCAAATGCAGGGTACAATCCATTTGCTTCTGCTTCACTGTTTTCCTAATGTTGGCCAACTGCCGCGCTCCGATTCCATCACCCGATGCCGCGTTGTTGGCTTATTTTCAGGCATCACCTTTAGGCGACACCCTGCACATCGAAATTTCTAACGAAAACCCCTTGGCAGGAGATACCATTCCCAACCGACTGTTTTTCACAAGTATCCCTCCTGCCCTGCTGGCACAAATTGACTACCTGGCCGACGCTACTCAGGCTACTGTGCTGAGCCGAAAGAAGTTCTCCTTGGACGGCAACATTTCCGCTTATTGGGTGGAAATCAGGCAGTTCTGGTTTCAACATCATTCGCTTTTTTTGTACGATGCATCCAAACGGCTGTTTACCGAGCGAATTACAGTAGCGGAATGGTACGGCGGTGATGGCGGCCAAGTGCTCACAGGCAGCTGGATATTCGACTACAATGGCGACGGGAAAAAAGACATCGTACGGCGGGAGATCCAGCACAGCATGATACCTAATGATGGCGAGCCTCTGGAACAGATTTATGAGTCCGCATCCCTGTTTTTGTGGAAAAAGGACCATTTTAAAGATACTCCCTTTCAAGATACGGCGGCGCTGGTTCGGCGATTTCCGATTCGAAGTTTTTGGTGCTCCCAGGACCAACAGCGCATGATAAGCGCGATATCCAACGTTGCGCCGTCAAGGTCGTTTGTAATATCTCCAACACGTGTGTCTTAGCGGCGTTGCGTGAAACTAATCCCCCGCAAAAGTGTGAATTTTGCAATCCTTTCAAGTAATTATGTAACTGCGACTATACGCAGGTTCTGACCTTTGCAGCAGGATTTATTTTCGGAAAATTCCCTATTTTTATTGTCCACGCCTTCTTTGTAGTCAGCACCTGCTTAGGCTAGTGTTCTGATATGAAGCACTTTTAACAAAACAAAACATCCATTCTATTATGAAGTCCGCCACAAGCAAATTTTCCTCCCTTGCAATAGCAATTTTGCTGGCTCAAGGCGGCCTTTCAGCGCAAGATGACGGCTACCAAAAAGCGGGTAATAATAACAACAACAATTACGCTACCCCTGCCGATCAGGGACAAGCACCCAATAACGAAGAAGACGATGAGGATGCACTTCGAGGTGGCAATTTTGTCATCGGCTCGGGTGTGGGTTATGTCAATTCTGTAACCACCATTCAAATTGACAACGGTAGTACCGTTCAAAAAGGGGGCAATACGGGTTATCAGCTGCACCTCACACCTACTATTGGTTATTTCGTTGCACGCAACTTTGTTTTGGGTCTCGGCATGGATTATTTGGTAAGCTCCTCCAAAGACAATAGTGACAACACTGCCGGTTCCCCAAGCACGTCTGACACCAAACTACTTTTTGGACCTTACGCCCGGCTTTATTTCCCGTTTGCAGGTGATCAGGCTTTGTTCCTGGGCGGTGTGTACGGTTATGGAAAATCTGAAACGGAAATTTCAGATGGCACAGATTCCCAATTAGCAAAAACGCAGCTTATGACTTTTGGAATCGGGCCAGGTTATTCCATCTTCTCCCACGGTCGCGTTTCACTGGAAACTCAGGTAAAATACAACTACGGCATCAGCAGAAATGACTTGCGGGTTGATACTGGCAATCAAACCACCCGCACTAAAACTCAGGCTTGGGACTTTGTGGTGGGCTTGCATTTCTACTTTAGTCGGAATAGATAAAACATACTTCTTAACTTTAAATCAAACACAAACACTATGCTACACAATCAAATAATTGGTCTAAAAGCGCTGATGCTTTTAGGGGCTATTACATTCGCAATGTCATCTTGCTTGAAAGATGATGACATTGGCAATAATTCAGGCCGGGCCAAATCGAAATCACAGATGCTCCTGTTGACGATCCTAACGTCAAAAGCGTATTCATCACCGTGGTAGATATTAAGATAGATGGCAAGTCCTGGGCCGGTTTTAGTGGAAAAACCAGTTTTGACCTTCTTGCCCTTCAAAACGGGCAAACCAAGTTGTTGGGAGAGGGCAGTTTGGATGCTAAAACCTACAATGAAATTGTGCTGGTGCTCGATACAGAAGCCGATTCCAGTGGCAATAACTTTGGCTGTTATGTGGAAGATGTTTCTGGCATCAAACATAAACTAGAAGGCGGAAGCGAAATGGTTTTGAAAGCAAAAGGCAGTTTCGAGACCATAGCAAACCAAACCACCGATGTATTGGTGGACATGGATCTTCGCAAATCCATCATGTACAAAACAGGTTCCACTACTGAATACCAATTTGTTACCAATGCAGAGCTGTACGAGGCTGTCCGACTTGTAGATAAAGGTAAAACTGGAAATATCATCGGAACGTGCTCCGACGGCGTTTCGGGCAGCGACAAAATCATCGCTTATGCTTATAAAACTGGAGAGTACGATGTGAATGAAAGATTTCCACAGGGTACTTCTGAAGTGCAATTCAAAAATGCCGTAACCAGTTCGACTGTTGGAAGTGACGGGAGTTTCAATCTCTCTTACCTTGAAACCGGCAGATATGAAGTCCATTTTATTTCCTACGAGACAGACGCTCAGGGAAAACTACAGGCCAAGGGCGAACTTCAGTTGAATGTTATCGGCTCCATACTTGACTTGCTGGAATTAAATGTTGCCTCAAGGGGAACTATCAGCCTGGATCTCGTTGTCACAGGAATAATATTTTTCTAAAAAATTTCAACCTACAAGCAGCGAACAGAAAGCCTCGCTCGTTTCTATTCCATCATTCGCAAGAAACAGTTTTTGCGAAGAGAAAAAGCAGGTTTTTTAGTTGGTTTTGTTTGTTGCAATGGGCACGCTGTTAAGCGTGCCTTTGTGGATTCATTTCGCCCGCACGCTGCCATCATTTGACGACTAAAAAATCTGCCATGAAAGAATCTACGCCTCCTGCCTCCTTTTGCTCGCTCCAATTTGCCTTATTGCTCAAAACCAAGTCCCCGAAATTACAAACCTGACGCTCACTCCCGATTGGCCCAATCTGACCCTTGACATCAGCTATGATGTAAGCGACAACGAAAACGACCCGCTGGAAATAGCGCTTCAATTCTCGGACAATGGCGGTAAAACTTACGCCCTAACCGGCCAAATCCCCGTTACTGGCGACGTGGGTTTCCCCATTCAACCCGGCAACCGAAGCATCACATGCGACATTACAACACTGGCCAACAGCTCCGCATCTTTCACAGTCAGATTGGTGGCTGACGACAAGCAAGCCTTTGATATTCAGGCGCTGGTGAATGAAGTAGACAGCAATCGCCTACGCGCCAACCTCGAATTTGTGGAAGGAATCCGCCATCGTACTGCCGGCAACGCCCCACTTGAACGCGACCCGGGATTCTATTAGAAACTTGTTTTTGAATGCCGGCTTGCACTATGAAGAACAGGATGTTCCGATGGGGAATTATACGGGTAAAAACCTTATAGGCAGTCTTCCCGGCACCTTTTCGCCGGAAAAAGTGGTGATAAACGACGCACACTATGACACCGTCAACAACGCTCCTGGAGCCGACGACAATGGCTCTGGTACTGTAGGGGTGATGGAGGCTGTCCGGATATTTAGCCGTTACCCATCTAAGAAGACATTGCGTTTTATCGGATTTGACCTGGAAGAATCGGGTTTGGTGGGCAGTACACGATATGTTAGCATGGGTATTCCTGCGACTGAACAAATTGAAGGCGTATTCAATCACGAAATGATTGGCTATTGGAGCGATGAGCCTAACACCCAAACACTTCCACAAGGTTTCCCTTTCCTATTCCCTGCCGCTGCTGCTGCCGTGGCTGCCAACGAATACCGGGGCGATTTCATTACCAATGTAGGAAACACGGCTTCCCAGTCCATTGCGCTGCTGTTCAGCAATTCCGCTCAACAGTATGTGCCTGATTTAAAGGTAATTACACTCGATGTGCCCGGAGATGGTTCCATCGCTCCAGATTTGCAGCGCAGCGACCATGCCCCGTTCTGGATTGCCGGAAAAAAAGCCCTCATGCTCACCGATGGCGCCAATTTCCGCAATGAATGTTACCACACCCCTGGAGATACATTAGACGAAAAACTGAATTTTACCTTCATGTCAAATGTGGTGAAAGCCACCGTTGCCGCAATGGCACAATTGGCTGAAATACAGCACGGTGACTGGACAACTGCGACGTTCCAAAGTAATGTGGGTATTGTTCCCACGCGACCACTATGCGACCTGTACGCCTATCAGCAACCCGGACAAGACAATGGTTTTGTGCTTGAAGTTCGGTATTGTGCATTCACGGAAGCCGTGCTCGAACTGTATGATATGAAAGGCTCTTTGCTGTACCAGGAAAATGCCATTCTTCCTGAGGCAGGTGGGGCGTACCCTGTGCTCCTGCCAAATCTTTCTGGAGGTGTTTATGTCTTGAAAATTAGGCATGCTGCGGGCACACAGGCACAAAAAATCATGCTGCGCTGATCAAGTATTATGAGACAAGAGAGCACACCATGGCCCTAGGGATTTCAACACCAGGCCTACGGACGGTAATAAAAACTACGTCACTTCACTAGGTTTTTGAAACCTACGAGGTCTAGGCGCACTTGATTTCTATCTTTGCCGCCCTTATGAGGGTTTTTACCGATTTATCTCAATTGCCCAAGTTTCAAAACGCCGTTGTCACCATCGGTTCATTCGACGGCGTGCATGTGGGCCATCGGCGTATTCTTGAGCAAGTACAGGCTTTAGCACAAAAAAACAAGGGCGAAAGTGTAGTCATCACCTTTGACCCTCACCCTCGTGCAGTGTTGAGGCCAGAGGACAGTACGTTCAAACTACTTTCCACCACCGACGAAAAAATAGCACTACTCGCCGAGGCTGGCATTGATTATGTAGTGGTAGTGCCCTTTTCCCTCGAGTTTTCTCAACAAACTCCCCTTCAATACGTCGAGGATTTTTTGTTTAAAAAGTTTGCCCCACGATTCATTGTCATCGGCTACGACCATCGCTTTGGCGCAGGCCGGGAGGGAGATTTTGCGTTTTTGAAAAAATTTGAAAAGGCGCTTGGTTTTGAGGTAGTTGAAATCCCCGCGCAGGTGCTTGACGAAATTTCCATCAGCTCCTCCAAAATCCGGAAGGCACTAGAAAATACGGACATCCTTTTGGCAAACCGATTGCTTGGCCATCCTTATGCTTTCATTGGAAAGGTGGTTCAAGGCCAAAAAATTGGTCGAAACATCGGTTTCCCTACCGCCAATATTGAAATCGCAGACCCGCACAAATTGGTGTTGCCGGAAGGAATTTATGCTGCCAAAGTTGGCCCAAATAAGGCCGCGCTCTACATTGGCACCCGCCCTACCCTATCACCTAATGGCAAACGGGTCATTGAGGTGAACATCCTTGATTTCGAAGGAGAGTTATATGGCCAAAACCTGCGCGTAGAAGTGTTGGATTTTATCCGCCCCGATAAAAAGCTGGAAAGTTTGGATGCACTGAAAAAACAGATCGAGGAGGATACAGCAGAAATTAAAAAGCGCTTGGATCAGATTGTGGATGCTGGACATTGGACCTTGGATCAAGACCTATCCAGTCCAAAGTCCAACGTCCAAAATCCAACGTCCAACGTCGCCGTTGTAATTCTGAGCTACAATACCCGTCGCCACCTCGAACAATTCTTACCATCCGTGGTCTCGAACAGTGTCGGAGCACGGATTATCGTGGCCGACAACGGCTCGCCCGACGACTCCCTGGAATTTCTGCGTGAGCACTACCCTGAAGTAGAGCTGATTGATCTTCAACAAAATTGGGGATTCGCTGAAGGCTATAATCGCGCGCTTCAACAAGTGCAAGCCGACATTTACGCGTCATCCTGAACTCCGACGTGGAAGTTGCCCCTGGTTGGCTCAATCCAATTTTGGAGGCCATGCAAAAGACCCCACTATTGCCGTTGCACAACCCAAAATATTGGCCTGGGCATCAGACAATCAATGCCAATCCACCAATCACCATTCTACAATCACCAATCAACCAATCACCCCTCCTTCGCTAAAGCTTGGCGGCGGGCAAACAATTTGAGTACGCGGGCGCCGCTGGCGGCTGGATTGATCGTCTGGGCTACCCTTTTTGCCGTGGACGGATTTTTAGTCAGCGGGAGGTTGACCACGGACAATACGACAACCCGCAGGAGTGTTTCTGGGCTGCTGGTGCGGCATTTTTTATTCGCGCTGACTTGTACCATACTTTTGGCGGCTTCGACGGCGACTATTTTGCACACAATGAGGAAATTGATCTTTGCTGGCGATTGAAAAGGGCAGGTTATGGTGTCTGGTGTATACCCCAGTCGGTTGTGTGGCATTTGGGCGGCGGCACACTCGAATATGAAAACCCGCGCAAAGTGTTCCTCAATTTCCGAAACAGCCTTTACTCCCTTTTGAAAAACGAGCCCTGGGGAAAACTCCTTTGGCTCATTCCTGCGCGTGTGTTGCTCGATGGCTTGGCAGGTGCAAGGTTTCTGGTCAAGGGCCAATACCGCGCTATTTGGTCAATTGTTCGGGCGCATTTTTCTTTCTACAATAGTTTTAGAAAAACGCTGCGAAAACGTCAGGAAGTGGCGAAAATCATTGAAAAACATAAGATTGCGCCCGAAAACGAACATGGCATATACCCTGGAAGCATCATTGTTGCGCATTACCTGCGGCGCGTGAAGCTGTTTTCAAAATTGTAGCCCGGAACGCTGTTCCGGGGTTCAAAATTGCAGCCCGGAACGCCGTTCCGGGATACCAAACACCGGAACGCTGTTCCGGGATACCATTATGAACTACGACCTAATATACGACGACGAACAAATCCTTGTTGTATCAAAACCGGCAGGGCTGCTCACCATTCCCGACCGGGCTGGCAACCAAAACAGCCTAGTCGCTGCATTGCAAAGCAAGTACGGCAAGGTGTTTATTGTACATCGCCTCGACCGGGAGACAAGCGGCATTCTCTGTTTCGCCCGGAATGAAGCCGCGCACCGCCACCTTTCCATGCAGATGGAGCACCACACTGCCGACAAGTTTTACCTCGCGCTGTTAGACGGCGTATTGCACCATGAAGAAGGTGAGATTGACAAACCAATTGGCGAACATTATCACATTCCCGGCAAGATGGCGGTGACAAATTCGGGCAAGGCGTCCTTAACTTTTTACCGCACCCTGGAGCGATTCCAGCGATTCACACTCGTAGAGGCGCAAATAAAAACAGGTCGTACCCACCAGATTCGGGTGCATTTCCAGAGTATCGGTTACCCTTTGGCCATTGACGCATTGTATGGCCGCCGCGAGCAGTTTCTTTTATCAGAAATAAAGGGCAAAAAATACAAACTAGGCAAATTCACAGAAGAGGAACGACCGATTATGGAACGGACATCGCTCCATGCTGCGCGTTTGCGAATACAACATCCGGTCACAGGAGAAACCATGGAATTCAACGCTGAATTGCCAAAGGATTTTGCGGCGGTGCTGAGTCAGTTGAGGAAATGGGGAAAGTAGCCTACAGTGTACAACAAGGTGCTATTCCTCAATAAATTTCAATTGCCACTATGAGCGATAAACCCAAAATTCTGGTGCTTGTACTACTTAATGTTGTACTCATCTTGCTCTACCTAAGCACACCGAAAAAGTGCCCGCCAAATTACGTTTCAGAAAATCTTGCCCAATATCGAAGCATTGCAGAAAACCTTATTTTGGTCCGCGATTCTTTAGCAAAAGATTATCATTCAAAAGATCCTTTGTATGGTAACTCAATAAATGTTCGACTCAACAAAAAAGTTCTGGAAGAAATGAATCGAAAGCCTGATTATTACAACATACTATCTAAGGTGAATTCCAAAATGAACCTTAGTGGGTTTACCCTAACGGCTGACAATAAAGTTTTTCTGCATTTAAATGATTGCGGCAATTTTTTCCTCGGAGAACGAACTTTTGAGACGCTGATTTATTCCAACCGAAACATCCATCAGGATTTGGAAGAAAATTCGGAAGTAAAAGAAACCTGTCACGTCCAATTAGACAAGGTGATGCTTTACCGAAGAGAAAAAGTAAATGATTGAGGGCATACCAAATAACCAAATCCACTAATCACCATTTCCACCAATCACCAATAACCATTTCCCCAATCACCACCCTATCTTCGCCCCCATCATGGCCGCATCTCAACAACAACGAATCATTTTTGGGCTGAAAATCAAACAGTTCCGTCAGGAACGCGGCTGGAATTTTGAAGAATTGAGCTTGCGAACCGGTATTTCAATTTCATACCTGAATGAGATTGAAAAAGGGAAAAAATACCCGTTACTCGAGTATAGAAAGCGATTATCCGAGGTACTGGAAGTCCCTTATGATTTCCTGATTTCACCAGAATTGACCAAGGAATTCGCCCCACTTGGCGAACTGCTCCACAGCAAATTCCTAAACGAACTTCCGCTTGACCTTTTTGGCATCGGTATGCAGCCGCTCGTGGAAATCATCGCCAGCGATCCGGCCAAAGTCAATGCGTTCATCTCGGCGTTGCTCGAAATTGCCCGTGTTTACGCCCTTCGTGAAGAACATTTTTACTTCGCTGCTTTGAGGGCTTACCAGGAATTGCGCAACAATTATTTTGAAGAAATAGAACTGGCAGCAAGTGATTTTGTGAAAGCACACCAACTGCCCAAAAACGGCGGGGTTTCGCTCGCGATGCTCACGAAGATTCTGGAAGAAAAGCATGGCTGCACCATCGTTTCGAATGGACTAGATGCTTACGAACCGCTCCATTGGTTGCGCTCGGTATTCAACCCTCACTCGCGGCGTCTGCTCCTGAACGGCCAACTGAACGAACATCAACAAACCTATCAGTTGGCCAAGGAGTTGGGATTCAATGAATTGGGGCTGAAAGAACGCCCCTGGGCTTCCAATTTTCTGCGTGTAAACTCTTTTGAGGAAGTGTTGAATAACTACAAAGCGGCCTATTTCGCAGTAGCTATTCTGGTAAATCGCGAATCCTTTGTGCAAGACATCGGGCAATTTTTCTCCAATGAAAAATGGGATGCTGACAGCCTCCTCGGATTTATGACAAAATACCAGGCCAGCCCCGAAGTCTTGTTTCAGCGTTTCAACGTACTCACGAAGGATTTTGGCCTCGACAAAGTATTTTTCCAACGGGTGGTACACGATCTCGATCGAGATGCCTTTGAGATGGACAAGGAACTTCATCTCAACCGCCGCCATCAGCCTCATGCCACTGGACTTGGCGAGCATTATTGTCGTCGCTGGTTGTCTATTTCATTGCTCCATAACCTGAAAACGCAACAGGTAAAATCCGAAAGTCCGAATTTGAAAGTCGTTGGTATTCAGCGTGAAATTTTTGTGGCAAGCGGCGAAGAATATCTCTGCATTGCCATTGCCAAGCCCGGCCACCCGACCCCCGGGCGCAATGTAAGCGTGACCTTAGGCGTATTGCTTGACGATAATACCAAACAGCGCATCCGATTCTGGGACGACCCTGCCATTCCCAAAAGAATAGTGAATGTGACCTGCCAACGCTGCGCTCTGGAGGATTGTACCGAACGCGCTGCAGCGCCTACCATCGTAATTCGAAGGGAGGAGCGGAAAAAGATGGAAGAAATGTTGAGGGAACTCACCACTTGAAAATGTCAAAATTGCCTGCCAGTTGACAGGTGCAAAAAAAGAAATGTCCAATTTTCAAGAAACACCTCAGAACATCATTTTTAACGAAGATTGCATCTCCGGTATGGCTCGGCACTTGCCCGACCAATCGGTTGACTTGGTCATTACTGACCCGCCGTTTGGTATTGAGTTCCAAGCCAAAAGAGGCAATTACAACCGGGTAGGTAGCAGAGTATTAGTGGGCTATAATGAGGTGAAAGGAAGCGATTACCTGGAATTTACCCGCGCCTGGTTGACACAGGTAAAACGTGTACTCAAGCCAACAGGAAGCCTTTACATTTTTTCGGGTTGGAATTATCTGAAGGATTTGCTCATCGCGCTCGACGATTTGGACATGACCCTGGTAAACCATTTGGTGTGGAAGTACCAGTTCGGAGTTGTCACCACGCGCAAATACGTCACTTCGCATTACCATGTGCTTTTGTCAGCTTAAATGAAAAGCAGCGAAAATTTTATCCCTACGCCCGGTACGCCAAAGACGCAATCCATCCTGAGGGTGGCAGCGCCCATTATAAAGACAAGGAAGATGTATGGAACATACCCCGCGAATATTGGACGGGCGATGTGAAAACGCCTACCAAACTTCCCGCAGAACTCATTCGCAAAATTCTGGCTTATAGCAGTCAGCCCGGCGATTTGGTGCTCGATCCCTTCCTTGGCTCAGGCCAAACGGCTGTGGTGAGCCACCTTGAAGGCCGTCGCTATCTGGGATTTGAAGTGGTCCCGGAGTATTTTGAGTTCGCCAAAAAAAGGCTCGAAAGCGGTGAGTATCGGATCAAAAGCACGGAATGAAGTAGGAAGTTACAAGTAGAAAGTTACAAGTAGAAAGTTACAAGTTATCAAGTTGCACGTTGGCCAACTTGCCACTTGTAACTTTTAACTTTATAACTTGTTACTTCATCAACACCAAAGTCGCCTTGTAATCCTTTTGCGGAATCGGCGGACCTTGCTTTTTAGGTGGTGCTATAGCTTTGATTTTCAAAGTGTAATCGCCAAATTTGGTTTCGCCTTGGCCGCCTTTTCCCAAGTCTCCAGAAGCGAGTGTGACTTGTTGCGTTTGATCTCCGTTGGTCAGGGAGAATACGCAATCCGCACGGCCAGCCCAGATACACTGAACGCCTTCGGGGCAACGACTATCGCCCACAACCGAATCAAAGCGGATGAAATTTGCAGGCTCGCCTTCTAGGCCAATGCGCTCCCCTACCCCAAGTGTGAAATCTTCTCCCAATTTCGCCACAGGTACAGGAGGCGGTGTTTCTATCACTGACAGCGTAATGACGTACTCATCAGGTTTAATTTCCTTGTCTTTGTATTTCATAGGGGCAACGCCCATTACACGCACCGTATGGCCTTTGAAATCTGTGACATTGCTTGTGCCGTTGGTAATGGTAAAAGGCAGTGTAAGGGTTTGAGTCTCGCCAGCTTTGGTCAAGATCAGCACTATATCCGCTTTACCCGCGGTGATGCATTCTACGCCCATGGGGCATCGGCTGTCGGCAGAAACTTTGTTAAAATTGATTGTAAAGCCTTGAACCGCTTCAGATTCAGCTGTTTGTCCAACCTTAAGTGGAAAAGGCCGATCCAAGCTGAATTTGACTGGTAATGGAACTGGTTTAGGGCATCCAAGGCTGACGAGTATGGCAGCAAATGCGAGCGCAGTAAAAAGGAGATTTTTCATTTGTAAAGAAAAATGGTTAGGTGAAAAGAAAGATTTGGTTTTGAAGCGTTCTGAATTGAGGGGTTTGATGGCTTGATACATTCCTGAACGCCCCGAACTTATTAGTTTTGCCCCGCGAAAATAGCAACGACGCTGTATATGGAGCCAATAATAAAAGGCCTGCTCTCTGGATTGGCCTATGGTCTGCTTATTGGACCGCTTTTTTTTATGAACATCCGCACTACCCTTGCCCACGGAATGAGGCAGGGGGTAGCATTGGTGGCTGGCGCATTCACGAGCGATCTGCTCATGGTATTGGCAAGTTGGTGGGGTGCTGGTTGGCTGGCTGCTATAACCAGTGAAAACTTGTTTCAGAGTTGGTTTGGACTGGTATGTGGATTGCTGTTGTTCGGTTTTGGCCTTACGGCTGCATGGCCAAACAAGCGGGATTTTGACAAGGAAATGAATGAAACCAAACCCATTGCCAAACGTCGATACGCATACCTCCAAGGTTTTTCTATTAATATGACCAACCCATCCAACTGGCTTTTTTGGCTGGGCGTGGCCACCGCTGCAAGAGCCGAAGCACCTAGTGGCGATGAATTGTACCTCCGTTTTTTTATGGCCTCTGCTTTAATAGGTTTGTTTAGCACCGACCTCGCAAAAGTGCTTTTGGCGCACAAAATAGGCCAACACTTGAAACCTGGTTTACCTGAAAAAATCGTGCGCGTTGCAGGCTTTATCCTCATGGGGGTAAGCACCTGGATACTTTTCCGGGTAGCGCAAAATGCCTTTTGAACTCCACCAATTTACCCGCCGTAGCCTTAGCGAAGGAGGGTCACTAATAAACCAATCACCAGTCTACCAATCACCAGTCACCAATACACCAATCACCAATCCACGTCATGGAATCTCTGCGTGAGCAACTTTTGATTTTGATCAGCACACCACTTTATGTGGTGGTCATTGTGGCCAAAATGTTATTAAGCCATTACCGCCACACGAAGTCGTACACGGTGCGCGACACCCTGACAAACCTATACTTGATGTTATTGAATAGCGGTGTTGACCTGGCCTTCCGATTGGTATATCTCGTTATATTCCAATGGTTTTGGGTGCATCGGCTATTTGAATTTACCACTCCTTTCTGGTATTGGTTTTGGCTGGTGGTTGGCATGGATTTCTTGTATTATTGGTTGCATCGGGTGGACCATTTCAGCCGCTTTTTCTGGGCAGTGCACGTCACGCACCACTCTTCTGAGCAGTATAATTTGACTGTGGGATTCCGTTCTTCGGTGTTTCAGCCATTGTATCGTTTCATCTATTTCATACCGCTTTGCCTGGCAGGATTCAAATCTGTCGACATTTTATTTGTTTTTGCAGCTACCCAAATTTGGGGCATTCTTGTGCACACGGAGCATGTGCGCAAATTGGGCTGGCTCGAATACATACTCGTCACACCTTCGCACCACCGTGTGCACCATGCCTCCAACCCGCTTTACCTCGACAAAAACCTTGGCATGTTCCTTATCGTTTGGGACAAATGGTTTGGGACATTCCAGCCAGAATTGCCCGAAACAGCTTACCAACCACTGCGCTATGGCCTTACCAAACCGCTGGAGAAAAGAGATCCGATAAATATCGTATTCCATGAGTGGATCAACATTTTCAAAGATCTGTTTAGCAAAAAACCCCTCCGTTCCAAGTTTTGGTATGTGTTCGGCCCGCCGGGCTGGAGCCACGATGGCAGCACCATGACTAGTGAACAAATGCGCGAAAAGGAACGACAGGAAAAATCTTAGGTCATCAGAAGTGACACTTTTTAAAAAAGTGTCACTTCTTTATTCCAGCGTACATCCAGCAACTTTTGCTTTTCATCGAATCCTGCATTTTGCCCCACCAAGGCATTTTACCTTCGGCGAGTTTTTTATGATATTGGGAAATTGGGAGATCTCCCAATATCATAATATCCCAATATCTTAATCTACGTCTCGATGAAACATTTCCTCCGAATCCTCTACGAAGGTGCGGCGCAAGCCTGGCAGCAGTTATGGGCCAACAAACTCCGCTCCTTTCTTTCCCTGCTCGGCGTCACGATTGGTATTTTCTGCATTATCGGGGTCAAGAGTGCAGTCAATTCCCTGGAAGACAACATCCGCGGCTCAATGGCGAAACTCGGCAACGATGTGATTTATATCGAAAAATTCTCCTGGGGGGAAGACCCGGGCCAGAATTTTTGGAAATGGATGCGCCGACCCAGCTTCACTTTCCAGGAGTATGAGCGGCTCAAAGAAGACCTCGAATTGGCAGATAAAGTGGGTTATTGGCAATTTCTAGGCTCGAAAACCGTCAAATGGCAATCCTCAAGTGTGGAAGATGCCTTTTTCCTTGGGATCACGGAGGACTGCTACGAGCTTTTTCACATTGAATTCGATGGCGAAGGGCGCTATTTTTCCGCTGCCGAGTATCAGAGCGGCGCCGACGTGTGTATCCTTGGTGCAATGGTTGCCGAAGGGATATTCGGTCAGGGTATTGACCCTTTGGGCAAAGACGTTAGTGTTGGCGGAAGAAAACTTCGCATCATCGGGGTGACCAAAATCAGGGAAAGAATTACTTAAGCCTTTCAACTTTGACAATGGCGTGCTGGTGAGTTACAACCTTGCGAGGCGAGGTTTCGGAGTACGCAGCAATGGGCGTGGACATCAAACCAGCATTCAGGTAAAAGCCAAGCCAGGCGTAAATGTTGAAGAACTGAAAGACGAAATTATTGGGGTGCTGCGCGGTGAGCGCCGAATCAGGCCAAGGGAGGAAAACAATTTTGCCCTGAACACTTTGTCCATCATCAGCGGACTATTTGACAAACTATTCGGCACCATGAATGTGGCGGGGATTTTCATCGGGGGATTCGCGCTTTTGGTGGGAATGTTTTCGGTAGCAAACATCATGTTTGTGTCCGTGCGCGAACGAACCAACATCATAGGCATAAAATGGCACTCGGCGCAAAACGCTGGTTCATTCTCCTCGAAATCCTTATTGAAGCCGTTGTATTGTGTCTATTCGGAGGCCTCTTAGGTCTGTTGCTAATTTGGCTCGTCACAGCAGGCATCTCCGCCGCCATTGATTTCGACATTCACCTTTCGATGAGCAATGCGTTTTGGGGTATCATTACCTCCGCTGCGGTAGGTGTTATTTCGGGTCTAATTCCCGCCTCCCAAGCAAGCCGCATGGATCCAGTGGAAGCTATTCGCAAGTAAAAAGTTAAAAGTGGCAAGTAAAAAGATAAAAGTAGCAAGCTCACCCGTGTGCGCTTGCTACTTTTAACTTGTTACTTTTATCTTGATACTAAAAACTACATCCTCAAATCCTCCACCCGCACCCCTTTGAATTGGCTGGCATCAAATGTAAATTGCGTGGCTGCGAAGGTTTTGTTGGGCGAAAGACGCGTAATGGTAAAAGTGTAACGAGAGCCATCTTTGGCAAAACCCTTGATGCTTTGATGGCCTGGTTTTCTCGTCTATATTACTCGAGCTTGGGAGTATTCCGAATTACGGTCCTTAGGTTTGAACTCGATTTGCGTGAGCAACTTGCCACCCTCATTCGTCTGGTCGGTAATGGTGTAGAGGAAATCCCCTTTTTGATAGCGACTGAGCAAATCTTTTGGGGTGAGCAATGCGTTGGCATCGTTTGGGTCGGCGTTGTTGATCTGTACTTCATTGGATTTTCTTTGATAGACCCAAGTGGTGGTACCATCGCTGACAATTATCTGATCGCTCATATCAAGTCGGAATTTGTTTCCTTCTTGCGATATGGAGCCTTTTTGCATTTCTTTTGGCTGTCCAGGCACTTCTATTGCTAAAGAGAAAGTGGCCTCCACGGTTTTATAGGCATCGTATTTCTTTCGGATTTTATCAAGCACTTTTTTTGCCTGGGGTCATTTTTTCAGGTGCCGCAGTAGTTTGCGCGATCAGGCATTGCGTAGAGAACAGGGCGATAAAAGTGAAAAGCAGTTTATTCATTATTGAGTCTGTGTGTGGGCGATTTTTCTGAATTTTACCCAGAAACGCGACATCCGGGTTGTAGTTGCATAAGCAGTGGTTAAAGATTTCAAAACTCGCTTATTTTTCGCGCAAAATCAACCCGAAGATGCGCATATTCATACTGTTTGCCTTCGCTTTTTTCCTATCCCCTAGCCTTTCCAAAACGCAAAGTCTACTGCCCGAACGCCGAAGCGATTGGCCTTCGGCTGGCCGTCAAACCCCCATTCCCGAATACAACACTGTGCTCAATATCCTCGATTTTGGAGGTTCGGGCGACAGTGCAACGCTCAATGAAATCCCGTTTCAACAGGCCGTGGGAGCCTTGCAAGGACATTCCGGAGTGATTTATTTTCCAGCAGGCAAATACCTCTTTCATAACCCAGTGCATTTGCGGGACAGCCTCATTATACGGGGCGAAGGGGCAAATCTTACCACCTTTTATTTTGATCTTGGAAGTGCTCAGCAAAATTGCATCATTTCAAGAGGCGTCATAGAGCACGACAGTAATGCCATTTTGCTCACGCAGAGTGCATTACGTGGCGATACGCTGCTTTATGCAGAAACAGATTTCAAACCAAGTGATTTCGTGCGCTTGCAATTCGACGACACTGACTTGATTTATTCTGATTGGGCGCTTGGTTCTGCGGGACAATTATTTGACGTGCTTGCCAAAGAGCAAGACAAAATTCGGGTGAATCACCCCCTTCGTTTGGACTGCGATTGGGCGCTGCACCCAAGGCTCCGCAAGATTGAACCGGTGGACGATGCTGGACTGGAATGCCTCAAAATCAAACGTTTGGATGCAAATGTCCCAATCGGATCCAACATACTTTTCGAGTATTCCAGGCGATGCTGGTTGGTAGGCGTAGAAAGCGAGGTTTGTAATTTCGCCCATTTTACCTTCGATTGCAGTACCCATTGCGAAGTGTACGGCTGCTACGCCCATGATGCATTTGCTTACGGCGGCGGAGGGCAGGCCTACCGGACTTGTGTTCGAATTCACTTCAAGCGACAACCGCGCCCAGAATAATATTTTCCAACACCTGCGCCATTCCATGCTCCTCCAGAGTGGCAGCAACGGCAACGTTTTGGGATACAATTTTTCTACAGATCCTTATTGGGAAGAATTTCCTAATGACGCCGCTGGCGATATCGTGCTGCACGGCAATACCCGTCCCACAATCTTTTTGAAGGCAATATTTGCGAGAATATCCGCCCAGATGGTTCACATGGCAACAACGGGCCTTTCAATACGCTTTTCCGGAATAGAACCACTGGTTATGGCCTAATCACCACCGAACCGAGTTACCAGCATTCGCTCAATATTTTGGGCAACGAAATAGTGCCCGCTGGTTTATTTCAGGGGCTTTACCTCGTGAGCGGCGCCGACCATTTTCGAGCAGGGTAACAGCCAAGGCGGAACTATAATCCCGGCCGGAACGCCCCGCGCAAGAAGATACCTCACTCTATTTCAAGCAGTTACCTTCCTTTTTGTCAGGCACAGATTTCCTCATCGGGCCTCCATCGGCGTTCAACACTTCCAGCATACCAGCCAAGGACAGGTTCTTTTCTGAAAGACAAAACTGACTGTGAAGCCCGTTTTGGGATGATGGTAAATAGTTTCGAGCCGCAAACATCTGCATTTCAATGGAGCGTTTACCCCAATCCAGTTATTACGGCATTTGATGTTATTATGGAAATACCTGGCATGGTCGAGGTTTTTGACCTTTCTGGAAAACGCTGGTTTTCAACAACATCAACGGAAAGAACCTGCCATATTCCCTGTCAGCATTGGCCTTCCGGCCTGTACGTTGTGCTGGCAAGAAGTAATACAGTTATATGCGAGATGGGTGATGAAAGCCCCTTAATCAGAAGTATTCCTTCACGCATGCTCAAGTTTGGCTAAAGCAGGTCTAGTCTGATTTTGAACCCTGCATTGGGGCGCTACTTTTTTAAAAAATTTGTGAGAGCAAAGCCTTTGTTTAGCAAGTAAATTGCAAAACCTCCGCCGTACCTTACGCCGTCGCCGAGTCTCTCCACGATTTAGACTTCTGAGCATTTTTATTGACGAACCAATTTTTCAAAAGTAAATTATGCAAGAATTAGGACACAAAAACCCCAGCGCCAACCTACAAGAACTTGGGCTTAAAAACTGGAAAACTGCATACTGGAACCTTTCTCCAGAGGAATTGGTAGAACATACCATCTCAAAAGACATGGGACAATTGGCGGATTCGGGGGCTTTGGTTATTTATACGGGTGAATTCACGGGCCGTTCCCCGGACGACCGTTTTATTGTAAAAGATAGCATTACGGCCAATAAAGGAATTGGGGAAAGGTAAACCTTGCCTTCGAGCCAAAGAAATTTGACGCTGTGGCGCAAAGGTGCAGTTATATGCGCAAAAGGACGTGTACGTTCGCGACGTCGAAGCCAATGCCAGCGCGAATCCCGATTTCCGGCTCCGTGCCCGCGTCGTCACGGAATACCCTGGAGCAATCATTCGCCAGCAACATAGTTCCTTCGTCCGGACCATGAAGAATTGGCTCATTTTGAACCCCGATGGACCGTGCTTTGCGTCCCTGGCTTCAAAGCGGACCCAGCAGTGGATGGCACACGCCAGCACAACTTCGCGATTGTTAACGTAAAAAAACGTCGTCTTCTCATCGGAGGAACCGGCTATACAGGCGAAATCAAAAAGGGCATTTTCTCCGTCATCAACTTTGTGCTGCCTACCCGTACGAAGGATGCGCTGCCCATGCACTGTTCTGCCAATGTGGGCCAAGATGGCGACATCGCCCTGTTTTTCGGCCTTTCCGGCACTGGGAAAACTACCCTCAGCGCTGACCCAAATCGTCCGCTTATCGGCGACGACGAGCATGCTTGGGGCACAGGTGAAGTATTCAATTTCGAAGGTGGTTGCTATGCTAAAACGATTGACCTGACCGCCGAAAAAGAGCCGGACATTTTCCGCGCAATTCGCCACGGTGCAATTCTGGAGAACATAAAATTCTTCCCAAACACCCGCACCGTAAACTACGCCGACCGCAGTATTACCGAAAACACACGCGTGTCATATCCAATCAACCACATTGAAAATGCCGTAAATCCAAGCCGCGCAGCTGGTGATCCTAAGAACATATTTTTCTTAACCTGCGATGCTTACGGCATACTACCGCCCATTTTCGCGACTTTCGCCAGAACAGGCGATGTATTATTTCATCAGTGGCTATACGGCCAGAGTTGCAGGAACTGAAGTTGGCGTAAAAGAGCCTAAATCAACCTTTTCGGCTTGTTTTGGCGCACCATTTCTTCCTTTGCACCCGCTAGTTATGCCGACCTTTTGGGCAAAAGCTCGCAAAGCAATGCTAAAGTTTGGCTCATTAACACTGGCTGGGTCGGAGGCCCTTATGGCATTGGAAGCCGCATCAAATTGCCTTACACCCGCGCAATGATCACAGCAGCCCTCACGGGTGGTTTGGACAATGTGGGATTTGAAAAACACCCGGTGTTCGGAATGGAAATCCCGACCACTTGTCCAGGCGTTCCAATGATATTTTGAATCCGCGCAACACCTGGACCGACAAGGCAGAGTATGATGCAAAAGCGAAGTCGCTGGCCAAGGAATTTGTCCAGAATTTTGAAAAATACACAGATCAAGCCAGCGCGGAAATCGTCTCTGCCGGACCAAAGGGGTAGCAGCCATACTTTTTTAGAACATCTATGAAAATCATCCTAGGCATCTCTGGCTCCATTGCTGCTTACAAAGCCGCTTTTCTCACGCGCTTGTTGGTGAAGCAAGGGGCAGAGGTCCAGGTATTGATGACCAATCCGCCAAGGCATTTGTGGCACCGCTCACGCTTTCCACCTTTTCCAAACGCCCTGTTTTTACAGAGGTGGTGTCTGAATCGGGCTGGAATAACCATGTAGAGCTAGGTCTTTGGGCCGATGCCCTCCTTATTGCTCCAGCCACCGCAAACACACTCGCCAAACTCGCCAATGGCTTGTGCGACAATATTTTGAGCGCTGTGTATCTATCTGCCAGATGCCCGGTTTTTGTGGCTCCGGCAATGGATTTGGACATGTGGCATCACCCAGCTACTCAAGCCAACATCCGGCGATTGCAGGAACATGGTGTGAAGATTATCCCTGTTGGGCACGGCGAACTGGCGAGTGGCCTCGTAGGCGATGGCCGCATGGCCGAGCCAGAGGAAATCGTTGCATTTTTGGCAGGCCAATTGTCTGACGGCCAAGCAGATACCAACTTGTTGGCAAGCCCGAAAAAATCAGGGCTGCAAAATCTGAAGGCCCTTGTAACAGCAGGTCCCACCTTCGAGCCGCTTGGTCCGGTGCGATTTTGGGCAATCATTCAACTGGGAAAATGGGCATTGCGATTGCAGAAGAACTTGCAAGACAAGGTGCATCCGTGACGTTGGTGCTAGGGCCAACAGACTTGACTCCTTCCAATAAAGCGATAAAAGTGGTTCCCGTCATGTCGGCGAAGGAAATGTACGACGCTTGCGAATCAGTTTTTCGGAAACAGACATTGTAATTTCTGGCGGCTGCAGTTGCAGATTACCGACCCAAAGTAGTTTCAGAAACGAAAATCAAAAAGCAGGAGGGCGACCTGTCAATTGAATTGGCAAGAACGGTGGACATTGCAGCCACACTTGGAAAGATCAAAAAATCACACCAAACCATTGTTGGATTTGCCCTCGAAACCAATGATGAACAATCCAATGCCCTCCACAAACTGGAAAAGAAAAATTTTGATTTTATCGTGCTAAATTCGATGCGCGATGCGGGTGCTGGCTTTGGCCACGACACGAATAAAATTACAATTTTACGGCGCGACGGCTCTCGCACGGATTTTCCGCTCAAAAGCAAAACAGCCGTGGCGCAAGATATTGTGGCAGAAATTTGCGAGGCAGCCAACCAAAAGCAGAAATAATGCGTCAGGGCGTTGCTTAATTGCAAGCCCTTCCATTTTCAATCTGAATCACCACAGGTCTATGATAAAGAAAATCACATTTATACTCGCGCTTTCCATTGGTTTTTCAACCGTTTACGCACAAAGTGAACTCAATGCAAGCGTTAGGGTGAGCACCCCGCAACTCCAGCGCAACGACCGAAAGGTATTTGACCAGTTAGAGGTTTCGTTGAAAGATTTTTTGAACAACACCAAGTGGACCAACGAGA
The DNA here is from genome assembly GCA_016708875.1 of Lewinellaceae bacterium. Lineage (GTDB taxonomy): Bacteria > Bacteroidota > Bacteroidia > Chitinophagales > Saprospiraceae > M3007. The sequence goes on along the minus strand of JADJFA010000019.1, from coordinate 88,061 downwards.
ATTTTGAACAAGTGGAGCGGATAAAGTGCAATTTTATCCTCACCATTTCAAAAGAGTTGGACGGCAACGTTTTTGAGGCTGAACTTGCTGTGCAGGCAACGCGCCCGGTGTTTGGGAGCGGTTACGATACCCCCCTGCTTTCCCATTTAGACAAGGATGTGCTTTTCACCTACGAGCAAAATCAACCGATTGAGTTTCTGCGCGACAATCCTGACAATCGAATCTTTCATCGCTCCTGGCATTTTATGTCTATATCATTTTGGCCATGGATTATGACTCCTTTTCACAGTATGGTGGGGAGCCTCATTTGCTTACGGCAGAAAAAATAGTGACCAATATTCAAAACTCCAGCACCAATTCTTCTCCAGGCTGGAGACCAGGCGATGGCGGCAAAAACCGAAATCGCTATTGGATCATGGAAAACCTCCTCAATCCCCGTGTTCGGCCTTTCCGCAACGCCATTTATACCTATCATCGCAAAGGCTTGGACATGTTCAGCACCAATGCTGACCAAGGGAAAGCGGCCGTTTTACTCGCATTAGAAGATATTGAAAAGGTTAGTGGAGCCTATTTTAATTCGATGATCATACAGATGTTTTCTTATGCGAAAAAAGACGAAACGGGGGAAATGTGGAAAATCGCACCAAGGCCACAGAAAGAACGAGTCATCCAAATTATGTCAAAAATAGACCCTGCCAATACCCAACGCTACCGAGAAATTGGGAGTTGAGTACGCTTTATAACAGAATGTCCAAACGGCTTCCGTAGTTTTGCCCCAAACTTTTACCCGCCATAGCCCGTTTAGGGCGAAGGCGGGTTTCCCATTTTCACCCAAACCTATATAAGTTCTCTCACTCTTCTCACCCTTAATGGATACGTTATCAATCGTTTGTCAATTTCTGCTCAGCCTTTCCATACTTATTGTACTGCACGAAATGGGCCACTTTGCGCCCGCCAAGTGGTTCAAGACCCGCGTCGAAAAATTCTATTTGTTCTTTGATGCTCCACCATTCAACTCACTGATGAGCCGCAAGATTGGCGAAACAGAATACGGCATTGGCTGGCTCCCACTAGGTGGCTATGTCAAAATATCGGGCATGGTAGATGAGAGTATGGACAAAGAGCAAATGAAAGGCCCTGCTCAACCTTGGGAATTTCGTTCCAAACCGGCCTGGCAACGCCTGATTATCATGATTGGCGGGGTAACGGTCAATTTCTTGCTCGGCTTTTTCCTCTTTGCAATGGTGCTTTGGGGCTGGGGTGAAATTATATCCCTATTTCCGAATTGCAAGAAAATGGCATGGCTTTCGATTCGCTCCTGCTGAATAATGGTTTCCAACAGGGCGACCTGATTCTGAAAGTGGGCGACAAGCCTTTTGATCGGCTTGACCCCAATGATTTCAGAAAAACCGTGATGCTTCATGGCGCGCGCCAAGCCATGTGCAACGCGGCGGACAAACGCAAGTCGTTACATTCTCAAACGATTTTGCAAAGAAATTGCCCAAAATCAAGAAAAGCGATCTCCTATTGGCAAGGGTGCCGTTTGTGGTGGATACCGCACTGGCTGGCAAACCTGCCGCCATTGCAGGCATCCAAAAAGGGGATAGAATCGTGTCGGTCAATGGCCAGTCTATGACGTTTTTTGAGGAGTTCAAGCCATTGGCAGACCAGTTCAAAAACCAAACCATCCCCCTCGGCATTATCAGCGCAAAAGGCGACACGCTTTCCAAAACAGTGACCATCAGCGAGCATGGAACCATCGGAGTAGGCCCAAAGTATGACGAATTTTTTAAAAAAGAGACACAGAACTATACCCTTGCCCAGGCCTTCCCAGCAGGTGTCGAAATGGGCTGGGGATTTCTCACCGACCAAATGCAGGCTTTCGGCATGATGTTCAAGGGTGATCTTTCAGTTAAAGACAACCTCGGCAGTGTTATCAGTATTGGCAAATTGTTCGATCCCGCTTGGGATTGGCGGATTTTCTGGACTGTCACGGCCTCCCTAAGTATAATTCTCGCGTTTATGAATTTGCTTCCGATTCCTGCGCTCGACGGGGGCTATGTTTTGTTCCTTATCTGGGAAGTAGTTAGTGGTCGCAAAGTCAGCGATACCTTCATGGAGCGCGCTGTCACCGTCGGTTTTTTCCTGCTCATTGGCCTGATGATTGTTGCGTTGGGACTGGATATTTGGAGGCTTTTTTAGGATGAATCACTTTGAATTTTATCAACTTCCAGTTGCGCTTTCCGTTGACGAAGCTGCGGTGCGAAGGACATATTTGCTAAACAGCAAAAAATACCACCCTGATTTCCATACCCTCTCGGACGAGTCTGAACAGGTAAAAATGCTGGAGCTTTCCACACGCAACAACGAAGCCTTCAAAACACTCTCCGACCCTGACAACCGAGTGCGTTATGTGCTTGAAATGAAAGGTTTACTTGGCCTAAACAATGAAACCCCAAGCCTTCCTCAAGATTTTCTGATGGAAATGATGGACATCAATGAAGCATTGATGGAGTTGAGTTCAGACTTCGATACAGAACGATACGCTAACACCTTGCAAGCAGTAAATAATCTTGAAGGTGAATTAGAAACAAGCATTCAGCCCATCGTTTCCAGCTGGACCGAAATCACTGGCAGCGATGCCGACCTTCAAAAGTGCGAGATTATTTTTTCAAAAAACGGTATTTGTTGCGCATCAAAGAAAATCTGTCTAAATTTGCACCCGCTTAACTGGCAGGCAGTTTTCAGCAGCAATCGGCACTTTTGGATTACTGCCACTTTTGAAACTGCTACTGCCAACTAAAGCATGCGGGAATGGCGGAATGGTAGACGCGCTGGTCTCAAACACCTGTGACTTCACGGTCGTGCGAGTTCGAGTCTCGCTTCCCGCACCTAAGCGCTCCAGAGTTTTCTGGGGCGCTTTTTTATTAGTATATTCAGATATAGGGATATTTCTAAATATTGCAATATCTGAATATCCCAATAAAAGTATTGCGCGGTATTGTATTACCCCTTACTTTTGCACCGTCCCTCATTTCAAAGATAGTCTCTCCACTATACTAAGTTTGCCAAAACGAAGTTCTACGCCCGTTTTGTTGCCCCTTAGTACGTTCCGCTATTTTCTAACAGTTCGTGTTACATTTTTTTAAAATCTTTTTTCAAAAACCGGGCATTGGTGAACGGGGTTGGTTTTTCGCGTTTGAAAAAATCATCACACCTAGTTTTTCCCTCATCCGTGCTCAAAACAATGCTGCTTATGAACACGAAACTTCGTGCCGGGTGGTTGGCAGTAGCGTTCTTTTGCGCTGCCAAACTGCTTTCCGCCCAAAAGTCAACGGTCAACGAGTTACTCCTCCGCGCTGACCGGCAGTTCGACCTTTACTCCTACAATCTTGCCATCCAAACCTACGAACAAGTCCTCCAAGAGGAGAAAACCAACGCACATGCACTTGCCCGCATTGGTGATTGCAATTATCAACTGAATCGTCCAGAAAAAGCCGTTGAGTGGTATCAAAAGGCTCAAAATACCTATAATATGGAGTCGGACGTCCCGCTTCGCCTGGGTAAAGCCTTGATGCAAACTGCTGACTACGACGGTGCGAAAGATCAATTCCTGCTTTATGCCGAGACGAACGAAAAGTTGGGCGGCATTTTGCCAATGCGGCCCACTACGCCGTAAAAATGCCAAAAAGGAATCACAATGGCAGGTGAAAAACGAAGCGATCAATACCAGCGCTGCTGATTATGGCGCAGCGTTCTATTACACACGTGTCGCGTTCAACTCCGCCCGCACTGACATTGTGCAAAAAGGCAAGGCAGCAGCAGAATCGCAAGGCGGCAATACCAACTACCTTTTTGTGAGCCAACGCAATCCTGAAAGCGACGTACTTCCAAAACCCTCTTTCTTGCGTGCTGACATACAAAACAACCGCAATGAAGGCCCTGTGAGTTATTCATCAAATGGCCGCCGTGTTGCTTTTTGCCCGAAACAAATTTATCAGCGGGACACGGCAGATTGCCGAAACAGGTATGAACATGAGCATCTACATCGCTGATGTAGAAGACGATACCTGGAAAACGTGAAGGCATTCACTTACAATGGCTCCAATTTTGCAACAGGCTTCCCATGTCTGTCTCCCGTGGCAACAAACTCATTTTTGCCTCTACGCAACCAGGCGGTTTTGGTGGTTGGGATATTTATGTCTCCAACTGGACCTCTACTGGCTGGAGTGAACCACTAACCTTGGTACACCGCTCAACACTCCCGGCAATGAGGTGACACCTTTTTTTGATGGAGAAGACTTGTATTTTTCTTCAGATTGGCACAATGGTTTCGGTGGACTGGATGTGTTCCGCGCATCCTTGGGTCGGGAAGAAATCACGGAAGTTTTCAACGTCGGCCCTGGTGTGAACTCGCCCCGGGACGATTATGGCTTCATTTTCAATGGTAACGACAATATTGGCTACCTCACCAGCACACGTAGCGGCGGGCGTGGAATGAAGATATTTGGATGGTGACCAAAAATGGAACGACGATGATTTCGCTGGCCGACAACGATAAAAGTACTGGCAATTACCGCGACGAAAGCCCCCCGTGCAACGGGTATTTCACGCCAGGCGATATCAATTACAATGACCAGGTACGCAGCGAAAAAGGCACAGGACGCCTTCATCTGCTGGTAACTGATGAGCGTGGTTTCCCGCTTTCAGACGCTGATGTAAACCTTGCCGACTGCTATGGAGGCAAGGGCATAACTGGCGGCGATGGCAAGTTTTATTTTGACGAATTGCTGCGCCCAATTGATTGCAGTGTAACATTGAGCAAAAAAGGATTCCGGAAGCCACCATTGCATAAAAGATTTTGGCAAACAAAATATCAAAATCTCCCTGGGCAACGACGTTCGCGAAGATTTCCGGGGCTACGTTTTCGATGCTCGGACACAAGCACCCATTCGTGGAGTAACCGTTCAAGTACAGTTGCCAGACGGCGTGTTGGAAACGAACACCGACGAGGCTGGCTTTTATTCGCTCAACCTGGAGCCTGGCCTTACCTACCTCGTCTCGTACAACAAATACGGCTATACCGATGCGGTGGTTCGTACCAATTTCCCTTACAACGGCAACAACCGTATCGCTGCGGTGAATCTTGACAAAGTATATGCTGAGGATCGTGGGGCTTCCAGTACAACAACAAAACGGGATGGCTATGTGGAATATGACAACACTGCTAAACCGATTGTATACAACGACCCCAATGCCAGCAATCCTATCATAACCCGCGTTTATCCACGGGAAACAGTAAAAACACCCGTGCCAGACAAATTTAACGGTTACTCTATCCAATTGGCGGCTATGCCAGAGGAACCTACTGATGCCCGTCTGCGCAATTACGAGTCTCTGACGAAACTTGCCAATATCTATGTCAAATCAGAAGATAGGATGAATAAAATCCGACTTGGTATCTTCCCTACCCTCTCGGAGGCTGATGAAACCCTTAAAAAGGTATTGAAGGACAAAAATTTCAAAGGCGCCTGGGTAGTGGAAGAACGTGGGGCGGATGAAACCCTTATACTTGGCAACGAAAACCTCGCTCCAGTTCAGCACAACACCGTTGCTCCAATAGGGAAAGGTGGTAACGCTGCTGTTCGATACGGCATTCAGTTGGGTTCTTTCGCATCTGGGAAATCCATCTCCATCAGTGATTATACACGCCTCAATGGCCTGGGCAATCTTTATTCGAAGTCTGAAAACGGCTACACAAAAGTACGTCTTGGTGTATGGGGCAATTACGAAGAGGCCGAAATCGGCAAAACAGAAGCCATTCGCCGAGGTTTCCCGGATGCGACCATCATTACCGAGCGCGCCGATGACCCGGATATCAGGGACTTCCTGCTTTCGAGCGCGATACCGGCTCCTGTTGCTCCCAAAGGAGTGACCGCAGCTCCTGCTCCTATTGTGTATAGCACTACCCCTGCACCCGATTACCCATACTATGTGCGCATCGCAGCACTTTCCAAACCGGAAAGTTTTGATGCCTCACCGGTGGAAGGCCTGGGCGTTGTAGAGAAACGCAAAGCCCCAAATACGCCCGGGATGACGATCATTCTACTGGGCCGTTACCCGGATATGGAAAGTGCTAACAAGATTGCCAATACCCTCGTTGACATGGGTTACGAAGATGCTCATGTGGTGAAAGACGAGAAGGGGAAGTTGATTCGGAAGTAAACGGCGACGACAATACGCTGGAAAAGAAACGGCTCATCCCAAATCTTTGGGATGAGCCGTTTTGTTTATGGAGATTTTGCCTCCCCCCTCAATTCAGCCGAATCTCATCATCATTTCCATCAAAGAATCGGTATTCCGTAAGATGGTAATCCGTGTTTTGTTCCACGCGTACCCACTTGTTGTAGCGCATAAGCCAGCGCATTTGTCTGCTTGGGAAACCTTTTTTGAGGAAGGCTTCCAAAAATGGGTGTACGCGTAATTGCAGCGGTGATTTAGGTCTCGATTGCATGATGAACTCAAGATCGCGTTCAATATCGTCCGTCATCAGAATCGTGGGGTTCACCTGGCCAGTACCGTTGCAAGTTGGGCACATTTCGGCGGTGCTCACCATGATTTCCGGACGGGCGCGCTCACGCGTGATCTGCATCAAGCCAAATTTGGAAAGCGGCAAAATCGTGTGCTGAGACCGGTCTTTCCGCATGAAATCCTCCATTGCTTTGGATAACTGCTTCCTGTGCTCGAGGTTTTTCATGTCAATGAAATCAATCACGATCAGCCCCCCGATGTCGCGCAAGCGAATTTGCCTCGAAATCTCTTCCGCAGCTTCGAGGTTTACCCCAAAGATGGTCTGATCCACGTCATGGCTTACGATTTTATGTCCACTGTTCACGTCAATGACGTGCATCGCTTCTGTTTTCTCAATGATAAGGTAGGCGCCTGAACTCATCGTGGCGGTTTTGCCAAAGGCAGCCTTTACCTGTCGGGTCACGCCGAAAGTGTCGAAGATGGGCTTCGAGTTGTTGTGCAATTGCACAATGTTGACCTGATCAGGGCTGATATTTTGCAAATAAGTGCGTATATCAGCAAACAAATCCTTGTCATTCACTACGATGCGACTGAAACCATCTCGGAGAGATAACCATGTATCTCCCTGGCAATGTCACTTCGCAGGAAAGGCGCGGGCCTTTGGTCGAAATTGGCTCTTTCAAAATCTGGACAAGGATGGGGAAGCGCTTGTTGAGCACCTGATCCACTTTGCCCGTTTTCACGATTTCCTCTTCGTACTTGAAATTGTCGAGCTTGGAGGTGTGAATACTGCCATTAGCGACCCCATTCGACCATTTGGTCAACGAGCGGAGTTTCGGTCCCAGGTCGGTATAATGCAGGAAAGCATCTTTGCTGTGCCCGATGTCTACAAAAGCAGCATTCAGCCCCGGCATCATCTTGCGGATTTTGCCGATGAAAATATCACCTACGGTGAAGTTGTTGTTGGTTTTCTGATGGTGGAGTTCGGCTAATTTGCCGTTCTCAATGAGTGCAAGTTCAACGCCCGATTCGGTTGCGTTGATGATTAGTTCTTTATCCACTAGGATGTATGGTTTTGCACAGGCGTCAAAAGTCCTCACACCAAGCACCGGGGTGGCGCAGGCGGCAGGAAATGGCCGTCGGGAAATGCGGCGGATCGGCAGCGCAAAGTGTGATCGAATTGGTTTCGATCGAGTTGCGCAGGAATAACAGTTCTCTCGGCAAGGAGGGCTGATTCATTTTTGCTTGGAAAGATCAAAAATGCAGCGAATTCCTTTAGATAAAGGGTACTTTTTGGGTGAAAATGCTTGCCAAAGAACTGTTTATGGGTACTGCCAATCAAAAGGTGGACCATGTAGTGTCCAAATGCGGCATACAGCGAAAAACTTTCCGAGCGCAATCGCTCCCGGAAAGTTTCGCTATTTTCGACGTCCGCGTCGATGTCGCTGACCCCTTCGGCGCTTGTCAATAGTATGAACAAGTACCTGTGGTTCAGTTACTTAACGCTTCTTTTGTGACGGTTCTTGCGCAGGCGCTTCTTGCGCTTGTGGGTGGCAATCTTATGTCGTTTACGTTTTTTTCCGCAAGGCATACTGCTCTGAAAATTTAATGGCCACGCTTGAACGTGGCAGGTTATGAGTTATGAGTCACTTCCCTTGACAAAGGGTGGCGTACTCGGTTGCTTTTTCTATGTTGCCTGCTCCTTTATAGGCCGTAGCCAGGAGACAAGGAGTATTTGGGTTCTTTTTGTCAAGCGACCAGGCTTTTTCCAATCGCTCTATGGCTCGCTGCCATTGGTTGGTCTTGATTGCTAAACGTCCCAGTGCATTGTAAACCGATGCATTCTCGGGGTGCTTGCTTTCCAATTCGCGCAGCATAAGCACCGCTTGCATCGGGTTGTCGGGCGGAGGGTTTTCGGCCCAAACCAGCGCAAGGTTTACCCGGTGTTCCACCTTTTCAGGCGCCAATGACGCAGCACTTTCAAAAGCATTGACCGCGCGACTGGCACAATATTGACGCAACGTCGGATCTTTTGCAGCGATAAGTCCAGTAAAAAATGTCCCACCTGCTACTGACCACGATGAATCTGCATTTTCCAACTCGGCCACCTGCTCGGCAAAACCTCCTGCTACCGCCAAATGCCCAAAATCGTACCAGAGCCCCGAGAGGTTTTTTAGCAGTTTTATACGCTGCTCGTCCTCATTAGCTGCTTTGATTTGTTGCTGAACCTCCGCCACTTGAGTCGCTTGATTTTCGCTCAATTTTGTGATGGCTTCCTCAAGCAAAGTTTCAAAACTCGTGCTTTCGCCTTGCAAAGCACGAGAGCGTTCGGTAATCTTTTGCTTGTCAGGTTTTGTATCAAACCCAAAGTAGAGTCCCGAAAAGACAACCACTGCGACTAAAACGGTCAATATCTGCGCTTTGTTCATCTATTGGGTTTGCTAACAAGCATCCGGCTTCCGCGACGAATGTGCCACGGAAGCCGGATGCTGCCTTTCTTTTGAAAAGCGATGGTTTAGTCCTCCGGCAACGAGTGTACTTGATTCTTCACGTGGTCGGTAAAGATCTTGGCAGGCTTGAACGACGGAATGTAATGCTCCGGAATCTCAATGGCTTTGCCTTTTTTGATGTTGCGACCAACTTTTTTGGCACGACGTTTAATGACAAAGGAGCCGAAACTGCGAATATAAACATTTTCGCCTTTCGTCATGGTAGATTTGATTTCCTTGAAAAGTTCTTCAAGCGTCACCAAGACATCTACTTTAGCAACGCCGGTCTTTTCGGAAATTGCATTCACAAGGTCAGCCTTTCTCATGTTTTATCTCGTTGATTTAGAATGAATTATAAACGAAAATAGGGTTTTCTGAAAAATCGAGGTGCAAAGTTCGCACAATATCTTGCCCGTGCAAACTTTCGGCAGAAAAATTCAGGGATTGGTTAGCATCAAAAATCTTAGCCTTCGTCTTTCGTTTTGTTCATACAACCTTCTTCCGTGTTTCAGGCTGCAACCTCGCTCATTTTCAGCGATTTGCAAACAAAATTGGCAAAAATTTTATCACAACTGTTGAGCCAATGTGTTTTGCCTACATTTGCGCCCGCTCCCCAATTAATTTTAGTCAGACAATGAAATAAATTTGCCTGCTAAATTCCTTATTTTTCCCCTTCATAATTCATTATCAACCTGATATGTTGCTTTCGATGACCGGCTACGGGCGTGCAAACGGCAGTTACGGCGAAAAAACCCTCACCGCCGAAGTGCGTGCACTCAATGCCAAAAGTAACTGACGTGAAACTCCGGCTTCCCGGCGATTACAAGGAAAAAGAAATCGAGCTCCGCAAAATCGTGGCAGACCATGCAGAACGCGGTAAAATTGATGTCTTGCTCGAGGTACAAAACGCAGACGGTACTTGAAGACTTTTCGTCGTCAGGAGGGCAAGGTGCTGGAAGCCGATCTGAGGCTGCGCCTCACCAATATTATGCTGTTGCTAACAGAGGTTACGCCATTTGAGCAAGAACGTTTTGTGCGCATGCGCGACCGCATCCGCAACAACATGGAAGAAGGAATTGGCAAGGAGAACCTCGACCCCAACCGTTTTGAACAGGATGCTTTTCTATCTGGAGAAAATGGACATGTCAGAAGAAAAACAGCGCCTGGAGCAGCACTGCAAATATTTTCTCGAGCAACTGGACGGCAAGCAGGAATCGCTGGGCCGTACGCTCAATTTCATTTCGCAAGAAATCGGACGCGAGATCAATACCCTTGGTGCTAAAGCATATGACGCTGACATTCAGCGCATTGTGGTACAGATGAAGGACGAATTGGAGAAGATAAAGAACAGATAGCGAATGTGCTATAATTAAGAACGCCACCCGTCCTACGGCTTTGAGCCGTAGGACGGGTTTACTTTATGCAATGCTTTCCAATAATTTCCGCATATCCACCTTCTCACCCACAATTCCCGCCACCTCGCTGATGTGGACGCGCTGCTGCTGCATCGAGTCGCGCTCGCGGATGGTCACGGTGTCATTTTCGAGGGTTTCAAAGTCAATCGTCACGCAGTAAGGCGTACCAATCGCATCCTGGCGGCGGTAGCGACGACCGACGGCATCTTTCTCATCGTATTGGCAGAGGAAGTGAAATTTCAACTTGTCGTACACTTCGCGGGCTTTGCCGACGAGTTCTTCTTTATTTTTTCAGAAGCGGCAACACGGCACATTTCACGGGCGCCAGTGCGGGTGCTATTCGGAGCACGGTGCGGCTGCTGTCCTCGCCTTGTGCATCGGGCACCGTTTCTTCAACCAAGGCATTGCTCAGCACTGCAAGGAACATCCGGTCGCAGCCAACAGAGGTTTCTACGACGAAAGGTGTGTAGTGCTCATTGAGTTCAGGATCAAAGAATTGCAACTTCTTTCCCGACAATTCAGAGTGGCTGCGCAGGTCAAAATCGGTGCGTGAGTGTATCCCTTCCAGTTCTTTGAATCCGAAAGGAAACTCAAACTGGATGTCCACTGCCGCGTTTGCATAGTGCGCCAGGTTATCGTGGTCTTTGAATTTCAATTTGGCAGCGGGCGTAACGGCCTGATGCCAGGCCATGCGACGCGCTTTCCAGGTGTTATACCACTCCATTTCGGTGCCGGGGCGCACGAAATACTGCATTTCCATTTGTTCGAATTCGCGCATCTGGAAAATAAACTACCGCGCCACAATCTCGTTGCGGAAGGCTTTGCCGATTTGGGCGATGCCGAACGGTATTTTCTGACGGGTGGTTTTTTGAACGTTCTGGAAATTGACGAAAATGCCTTGCGCAGTTTCTGGGCGGAGGTAGAGTTTATCGCCTTCGCCCGTGTTCGACATTTGGGTAGAGAACATCAGGTTGAACTGACGTACTTCGGTCCAGTTGCGGGAGCCGCTGTCTGGGTCGGCGATTTCAAGTTCGTCAATGATGGCTTTTAAATCAGCCATATCATTGTTTTTCAAGGCATTAGCGAGACGTTTTTCGACAGTATCGGCTTTTTGGTGTATTCCAAAACTCGTGGATTCGTCTCACGGAACATTTTTTCATCAAATGATTCTCCAAAGCGCTTAGCTGCTTTTTCCACTTCTTTATCCGCCTTGCCGTTCATCTTGTCAATCTCGCCTTCAATCAGCACGTCCGCGCGGAACCGTTTTTTCGAGTCCTTGTTGTCCACAAGCGGGTCGTTGAACGCGTCCACGTGACCACTTGCCTTCCAGATAAGCGGGTGCATGAAAATAGCTGAGTCGAGCCCGTAATGTTCTCGTGCATCTGCACCATGGCACGCCACCAGTATTCTTTGATGTTGTTTTTCAATTCAACCCCCATTGGGCCGTAATCATACACGCCATTCAAGCCGTCATATACTTCTGATGAGGGGTAAATAAATCCGTATTCCTTGCAGTGCGACACGATGCGCTTGAACAAATCTTCTTGCATTACGAGTGAACGAGTGAACGATGAATGATGAACGATGAACAAGTACGAGTCCATCTTTTTTCTAAAAAGCGGCGCAAAGGTGGGAAAAAGGATGGAAAAAGAGGGTATCCTTTCAATTCGGAATCATGGATTTTGTCCGCCGTCTCCACCACCAGGCACCGACTACCCCTACTGCACCAATGGCCACAAACCACCACCAGTCAACATTGGAAGTGGGTTTAGCAGGTAAATCCAAGGCCCCATATCGCCCGAGGCGGCGAGACCAGCCCAGAAAAACGGGTGCGTCATTTCAAAATTTTCGTCCTTTTTTAGAAAGTCGAGTTTTGCAAGCCGAAGGGCTTCGTCCTTGGTTTTGCCCGCTTGCAAATATTTAAAAAACGCCTCCACCAGTGGTGGGGCAGTGCCTTCATGGAGCAGCCAAAGACTCATTACGGTGGCAGGCACCTGTGCTGCGGCAAAAGCTCTGGCAAGGCTGTACACCCCTTCTCCCTGTTCCAGCCTGCCGGAGCCGGAGTGACAAGCGCTCAATACCACGAGATCGGCTTGCAAGCGCATTATTTGAAGTTCTGAGGCGTAAAGTATATTGTTATTTATCAAAGAATCCGGCCCTGGATCGCCGAAAAGCAAGCGGGAAAGTTCCGGGTACTCATTGTCAGAAATGCCGTGCATAGCCAGCAAAAGAGTACTGTAATTGGGTGCTGAATTTTTGAAACGTTCTTCGGTCGCACTGTCGTCGCACCAGGCATGGCCTCCTAGCATTTTACGCACATTTTTCACCATTGAGCAGGTGTTTTGGAGTTTGTACGCGCTTGATTCAGCATAACTTGGCGCAAATCCTCCAAATACATGAGGCGGTTTTTGAGCAGTCTTTTCGTGTGCCTCGCTGATGTCATTTTGGATGTTCAATAGCGTAGCAGAATACGCATAGCCAAAGTTGTAATCATTCAAAAGCCAGTGCTGGTCTCTCCAGGTGCTCCCACTTGAGTTGGGCGGACGACTGAGTAAAATCTCAAAAGGAACAAGCATCAGCACATCGTCTGGCACGATGACCAGGCTTTTGGCAGTACCAAATCGAGATCGTTCGGGGTTCAGCATCAGACTATCGAGCAGCCATGCCTGGCGCAGAAATTGTTCGCGCCCAGTGTCTTCCCCTTTCCATAGATAGGTGACCAAATCTCTTGTTTGTTCCCGGAACGCTTGGGGCAGGCTGACTTTTCGCCACCGGAAATCGCCCCGGGCGTCAAAGCTGAAAATATATGCGTCCGTTTCTGTCAGGAAAAAATCGGCCATTGCCTGGTCGGGGCGCAGGAGTTTGTGTACATCCTTTGCGGCCAGTACTTCCAAAAAAAGCGAATCCGGATCATTGTAGCTGGGAAAGTCGGCGAGCAGATTTTTCCTTTCCAGTTTTAGATCGAAAAGTTGGTTTTCGTAATCTTTGATTTTGCTGCGTCAGTTGAATTGTTTGATTCCCGCATCGCCGCAATCTCATGTTCCAGCCAGGCCATTCGTACCCGCAGATCGTCATCCTTTTCGCGAATTTGGCTGGGCAAGAAATTTCGTGCTTGCACAAGACTTTGAAGCAAAAGCATCCCACGAGCAAGTTCGGTGAGCCGAAAGGCACGTTCAGCAAACGCTGGGTTGCCAGTACTGCCCTCAAAAAGTTGCCAGGCAATGTCCACAGCCATATGGAAACGTTGGCGGCTTTCATTTAAAGCAAGTAAGGAGGAGGATTCGTAAGCGTGGGTAGCTCGAAGTTTGGCCTCTACAATGGGAATGAGTTCGAAGCATTTTAGCGCGTGCTCCAATTGACCGAGGGCGTTGAAAGCACGGGCTTTACCGTAAAGTGCTCGCAGCAGCATGGATTCAGCGGAAAGCATCGAAATTGTAGGCTCAGAGACTGGATTTTTTCCGACAACTGGGAGTACGAGACGCATAGCCTCATGGAAGGTTTTTAGTGCTTCCTGATGTTTACCCCAATCGAGCAAAACCTCTCCCAATGCGATTTGTGCCAATGCGATTTCCCGTTTCGGATATTGCAGCTGTGGGTTAGCGATGACATCAATCTGTTTTCGATACCACCTTACTGACAAGGGATAATTTTCACGCCTCCCACTTTTGCCCAAGCCAGCGTAAATGATCCCATAATTCTCATAAAGGCCGAAAAGGCACCGATTGTAACTCTCGTCGTTGGAAGAGAGGGGGTAATCTGCTGCATATTTGTTTACAGCCAGCGCTTCCTCATAACGCCCCATTTGGGCGAGACATTCTGCTTTATTCAAAAGCAATAGCTTCACCTCAGCTGGTGGGAGTTTGCTGTCAGGAGGTTGATTCTGGTTAAAATCCAATCCTTTTTGGAAAATGCTCATAGCCCGCGGCAAGGAATCAGGGCCGAGGGAAAAATACAGACTTCCGTAGTCATTGAACTTGGCGCACTCCGGGTACGACTTGCTGTATTGAAAATTTTCCTCAAAAACCTTGCGCGCGCCCTCATACTCCTTGAACCGCACGTATGCATTGCCCAATTCCGCATAAATGGAGCCTGCAACCTTGGGGCCTTTAGTCGGAAGGTGCTTCTTAAAAAGGGAGTAGGCCTTTTCCATGTCCTCCCTCACTTGTGTGTAATCATCCAATTGTTTGGCAAGCCAGGCATTCATGATCAAAACCTTACAGTAGCGGTATTGATCCTCCTCGCTTTGTAGTTTGAGCCAAGGCTCAGCGAGTGTGCTTTGCGTGATCGCCAAGGCTTGAAATGGGTCCCTGCTCCGGTCGTGCACTGCATTGGCCACTATCAAACGGCATTTGAGCCAATCCGCACACGCCGAATTCTTTCGGAACATTGACGCGGCAGTATCTGCGGCAGAAATAGCAGCATCCAAATTTCCTTGCTCCCAGCTGTTATAGGCTGTTTCCAAAAATTCTTCGGCAGTCTGACCAGCCAATTGGACATGGGGTGAAAAAGCGCCCAAAGAAAAGCAACGCGGAGGGGAAACCGAATCGGTTCATTGCTAAGTTTTTTTGAAGAACGGGAAAACCCGAAGCGGCGCATGGCAATACCTCGCCACGCGCCGCTTCGGTTGGGATAAAGCAAACTCAATCGTTTCTCTTGAAAAACCACCAAAGCAGGATGGCCAACAGACAGACGATCAATAGAATGCACAACAGGCCACATGCGCAAGTTTCAGGTTCTGGCGATTTGCAATTATACCCGTATTTGGGGTCGTATGCGATTGAATCCACTGGAAAGTTAAAATGGCACTCTTCAGCGAAGTTGGAGCCTCCGAATTTTGCACACATTTCCAATGCCTCGCCCCTGAGCAATTTTTTTACCCCCGCTTCATTCGTCCTTAGCGTAAAATAAACTTCCAGGCACATCGGCTCATAGGGAGTTCCTTCAGCATCTTCAAGGGTGTACACGGCGTTCAGTCCTGTATGCCATTGGAATTGCCAGCTATTCGACGCCGCGTCACGAGTGAGTCTTGGGGTCATTATTGCGGAATCGGTGATGAACTTAAAGTCGCTAAACAACCCAGCCGTATGGTCAACTAGTCGGATCATGATACTGTCTTTCGGAACTGGAATGATTCCACGGTTACACACTTGTAAGCGCAATTTCACATCATATTTGCCCCCTTCAGCCGGACAAACGGTAAGCACTTCCAACTCATTCGGATCAATGCTTCCTACCATTGGGACTTCCACTTCATACATACCGCGAACGTACATCGGGGTTTGAGTAGAATCGTAATATACTGGTTCGTCTAGATTTATTTCTTGAAAAAAGTTGCGGATCAAGCGTTCTAGTTCTGCCAATTTTTCTGGCGTGAAAAACCCTGTTGAAGAGTCGCCTCTGGCTACCTCTGCATTTACTGCCGATTCTGTATTATCTACCCTGTCTGTTGCATTATCTACCCTGTCTGTTACTCCAAAATCGGGGGAATTTGCTTCCAAAGCCGATCTTGAGCCAACCACCACAGCCAAAAACCTGCACTTGGGCAAACCTTCTTCTTCCCAAAGGGTTCTCAGGATTGGGAATATGCGATATTCATCAAAATCCGTATCGGGTGGCATATTGCTGAAATTCTGAGAAGTGATTGGCACAAAAATGTAATTATTGTAACGCCGTCTTAACTCTACCCCAAGCGCATTGCCCATTTCTCCCAAAGTATTGGTAGTGCCAACTGTGTAATTTGAACCAGCGTAATCAGGCAAGCTCACATCCACGGTCTCGTGCATAATGGCGGCCCGTTGGGTTCCTAAGGCCACTTGTGAATTGTAAAAAAAGTAAATCCCGGTGTTGACAGGGTCTCTTGGCGTCGATACCGCAAAAGCAGTGAGATAGTTATGCGTCCTCATGCTGTCGCTCGGTAAAACATCCACGGTTTTTACGTTCGCTGAAAGTTGGTGGACGAAGCCATTGCCTGGGCCAGGCGCTACCTCGTTTCCAATTTGGATGATCCGCCGGTCACGCACGGGAGGACGAGTGTTGCTCTTCTTTTCCGTTAAAACCGCTTCTGGCGCGTATCTCCCAGCTCGACGATAGGTATAGTTATAGCGAAGGGTGCCAATATCGCGTATGGAGTCCTGGTGTTCAAAATACTTAAAATTGCCATCGCCAAAAATCCAAAAAGCCTTGTAGCGCGCACCTGCGAAGGTGTCCAGCGACCTTGGAATATCTGCAACTTCCAAAGTCACACTACGAGAGGTGCTTAGCGGAAAAGGGGTAGGCCTAACCCCGGTCGTGCAATTCAGGGTTTCTGTGCCAAAGCAAAGACAAGGCTGTGCAAAAGCAGCTGGGTTAGAAAGAAAAAAAGAGAATAAAGAAAGGAGGAGGGCGTAACGAAAAGAAAGAGTCATTTGAATAGAGTTTTGGTAAAACGAATGCGCTCGAAGAAAAATAATGCGAATTCGCAATGCGAAACAAAGGCTTTCTGCCAAAACTACTTGCAATCCATACTTATTTTTTTTAAATTGGCACAAAACAGCCAACAACGTGGCCTGTCAAAAACGCATCGAATGCCATTTCTCAGACCTTAAATAAAACAGAATAAACACGATCATAACGGCCCAATAGAGCAACTCTGCAGCCCAAACCCACAATAAACCCAAGTGCGTAAAATTCGTCACCCAGTAAACATAACCAAGGTACATGGCTATGCAAAAGGTCTGGAGTTTCAGGCCAAACCAAGTCGCGCCAGTGCCAGACAGTGCATTCATCAAAACGGCGCCAAATGTGGAGAAGGTAAGTAATCCCAGTAGGAAATAGAATACTGGCTGGGTTTCTGTGATCAGGCTCATATCGTCTTTTCCCAAAAGCGGGTATAGCAATTGGCCTGGAAACAAGAGAATGGGAACTGCCATTACCATTGTTACAAATTAGCATAGTTTGCCTGTTTTCCAGGCTGCTGCCAGGACTTCAGCATGTCGGTTTTGGCCTATAAGATTGGAAACCAAGGTATTCACGCCGGTAGAAAAGCCCCAAAGTGGAATGGAAAGCAAGAGATACACCATTCTGGCGAGGTTTGAAATGGCCAGCGGGCGTTCGCCCAAATTCTCCACCATTCCAAAGAAAAACACCCAACTCCCCTGCCCTACCGCCGCTTGCGCCACGATTGGCAGCGCAATGCGGAGTTGCTGCATCGTCATTGGCCAATCAGGTTTGGGAATGGAAAATATGTGAAGTGGGCGATTCGCTTTATCAAAAATCATGTAAACCACAAAGAATACAAATGCCACCCCTTCCGCGATGCTGCTCGCCAGCCCGGATCCGCCGATGCCCATTTCCGGAAGACCGAATTTTCCGAATATCAGCGCGTAGTTCAGCACGAGATTTACCCCTGCCAATAACAATGTAGTAGCCAAAATAATCCGCGGCCTGGCAATGCCCGAATACAGGGAGATAAGCGCTACACCCCCATAACTAAAAAAGACCCCGTAGGATCGGTAATGAATGTATTCGAGGCTTTTTTTGTAAACTTCTGGAGAGTTTTCCAAGAAAAACTGGAAAAACCAACCCGTTCCAAAACGCATAAATGCCCACATCAGCAAAGCCAAAGCCAGCTCGAAAAGCAGCATGGTGTGGAAGGTATGGCCAACTGCGTCTGGCTTTAACTCGCCCATTCGACGTGCAATCATGATCTGCCCGCCCCTCGAAAACGAAAACCCGATGGCTGCAATGGTGATGTAAAAAACCCCAACAAAACCCATCGCGGCAAATTCCACTTCGCCTTTATGGTACAGCAAAACCGCATCACTCAGGGCAATCACATTTTGCACCGCCGAGCCGAGCATAATCGGTGCGGAGATTCTCCAAATCTGGCGATATGAAAGGTCGAGTAGCAAGGATTGGTTATTTGTTGATATGGGGATTGGTTATTTGTTGATTGGAGATCGATTATTTTCGATTTGGGGACCAAATCACTTCATCACTTCATCACTTCATTAAAAAAGCCTCCATGGCTTCCAGCAGACGGGCAGGATTTCGAAATGTTGTTTTTCCCGGAAATCAGGGTCAATAAATACCAGCGAAAGTTCAAAAAAATCCATCGTCAACGTCACGCGAGGATGGTTTTGATCTTTTGCCATGCCTCAGCCATACCTTGTGACCAATGCATGTCGTCGAACACAAACACCGTTTTTTCGTGGGCAAAAGCCAGGCACTCTTCAAAATAGCGAAGGGTAGGTTCAGAGCGGTGATTGCCATCAAAAAACACAAAATCTAACTGTTGCAATTCTTGCAGCCCGGACGACAATGTATGCTCGAATGGACCTTCCCTCACTTCGACGTTTTTTGCCAGTCCCAGCAAATCCAGATTCATGCGCGCGATATGGGCTATTTCAGGACTGCCTTCCAGCGTCACAAGCCTTGCCTCCCTTTGTGCAGACGCCAGGTACATCGCGCCTATTCCAACAGATGTACCAAGTTCGAGCATGGTGTTTGGCCGCAGGTGAGTGGCCAATCGAAACAGCATTTGACCCTGTCCCGCTGAGCTTCCTGCCTGCCTCGCAATGCTCCGAACGCTTCTCTTTTTTTCTACAGGCAGTTTCTCATGCTCGCCACCCGTTCCAAAATCCACTACGCTCACAGCCACATCGCTCGACAACATTTTTTCACGCACCTTTTCCACGTCGCGGAAAGCATAGAACCAGCGTTCGTCTTCCAACACGGCACAGGCCAACTCAAACACAAAAGGAGAGTGGAGTTGATATTTTGTAATCGCAGCACCATAAAAGCGGAAAAATTCGCCGATCTGGAAGAAGTTCATTGCGCGTTTGTTCTACCTGTTTTTAACACTTGGGCGCAAAATAGGGCGGGTTTCGGTTAAAAATTCATTAAACGATTTTTCCTTGAAAAACACCCCGCGATCCGTCCCGTTTGGGCAACAGTTTTACACAAAACGAGACAAAAATGCTCATGACAAAGATCCGATTTTTCCTAAGCACGCTTTTATTCGCTCTCCTCCTCACGACCCCGACTTTTGCCCAGAAATACAAAACAGCCGCAGGCATCCGATTCGACAACGGCCTGTCTCTCACCGCACAACAATACATCAAAAACGGCTGGACGGTCGAGGGAATCCTGCACACCCCGCTCATTGCTTCAAAAGACATTGGTGTTACCCTGCTTGCAGAGAAGCACCGCAAAATCTTGTTCCGGGGCACGAATTTCTACACCGGCCTGGGAGCCCACTATTACTGGCAGCAAAATTCTGTACGCGATGCCAGTGATCTGCACGAAAATGTAATGGGATTGAGTGGAATAGCGGGCCTCGAAGTCTCCTTAGGGAGGATCAATTTAGCGGTGGACTGGAAACCAGAACTCCATCTGTCAGGCGATCAATCCCGCCCATTTGAATGGAACGGAGCATCGGTTTCCTTGCGTTACATCATCGAAAAGCGCGAGCGCAAGAAAATTAAAGACTGGAAAATTTGGGACAAAGTCGGCGGTAAAAAGCAGCATAAGCGCTGATTTTCAACCATAAAGCGCGAACGCCCGGTATCTTTGCAGATGCCGGGCGTTCCTGTTTTTGAGCCTTTTGAAATTTGATTTTACCCAAATCTGCCCCCGCCTTCGCTTTTACTCGCCTTAGCCATTGGCGGCGGCGGGAAGCTATGGCGGGTAAAACTGCTACTGCCCCAACCTCCCCACAGCATCTTCTGTAGAGCGAAGCCTTTCGCGACAAAAACGCACCAGTTCAGCGGCACGCTCGATTTTATCAGTGAGTTCGTCAATGCCCACCGAGCCGCCTTGCAGGTCATTCACGATTTTTTGCAGTTCCGTCCAAGCCGTTTGGTAGGTAGTTTCTTCTGGTTGTTGATTTTTCATGTTCTTATTGATGATGAAAGTTTTGGTTTTTGATTTTCCGTTGCTCAATCCTCGTCTATAGTTGGTTTTTGAGAAAGTGTAAATTTCAAAATTACAAACCCGATTGCTCCTGCAACAAGGGATGCGACCAGTATTGCGATCTTTGAATGAACGATCACGATATTTGATTCAAATGCTAAAAGTGTGATAAATATTGACATTGTAAACCCTATTCCCGCCAAAAAACCGACTCCCAATAGATGTCGCCTCGTTATTGGAGAAGGAAGTACACACAAGCCAGTGGCGACCGCAAGTAGCGAAAACAGCAGAATGCCTATTGGTTTTCCAAATACCAAACCCGATGCAATGCCCAGGCTATTGGCAGAGAGCAGTCCGCCTACCCAGTCATCTGGCACCCGTATCCCCGTATTCGCCAAGGCGAACAAGGGCAGGATAATAAATGCTACGGGCAAGTGCAGATTGTGTTGCAGTTTGTAAGAGGTTGACGATTTATCCCCTTTACCAAACGGGATAGCAAAGGCAAGCAAAACTCCCGTTATAGTAGCATGAATACCAGACTGGAGCATAAAATACCACATGAAAAGCCCCAAAACCAAATAAATCCATAAGGCTTTCACCTTAAGTCTGTTGAGCGCGAGCAATACCCCAAATACGATTATGGACAAAGTGAAATACCCTAAGGAAAATCCCTTTGAATAGAAAATGGCAATGATAATGATGGCCAACAAATCGTCAATAATTGCCATTGCCGTTAAAAATATCTTCAAAGCGTTGGGGACACGTTTGCCCAAAAGGGATAAAATGCCAAGAGAAAAGGCAATGTCAGTCGCCATCGGAACCCCAAAACCGGTCTGGTATTCCGTTCCGTGGTTGAATCCAAAATGTATTAAGGCAGGTACAATTGCTCCTCCCAACGCGGCAGCCATCGGGAGCATGGCGTTCTTGAAGCTGGAGAGTTCCCCGATATACACCTCCCGCTCAATTTCCAGTCCAATCAAAAGGAAAAAAATAGCCATCAAGCCATCGTTGACCCAAAACTCGATTGGCCTTCCAGCAAGCTCATAATGCCAAAAATGGAAGTATTGCTCAGCATAGGCAGAGTTAGCCAACACCAGAGAGAGCAAGGTGCAGGCGATCAAGACAATCCCCCCAGATTTCTCGCTCTCGAAAAACTCTTTGTACAGCTGGGTTAATTTCATAACAATTCGGCTATCTGCCTTCTGTTTAATCGCTCAATCATTCTTTTTCAAACCACACTTTTTCGTGATTATTGGCATCTCCGTTGTAGTTGATGAGAATTTCCGAGCCGGCAGGAATGGGCTTAATGCAGTAAAAATCAATGGTTTGGGCCTCGAAGTCCATCCCATATTCTGCGTTTGGAGTATAAGAATGGTTGTAAAGCGAACCAAAGCCGAGACAAAATGCGAACCATTCGCCACGCTCGCCCCAATCAAAATAGTAATCATCGAGCACGGTCTTGCGCACATCGGCCAGTTCTTCTTTTGGGAACAAAATGATTGGGCAAATCTCCAGCACTTCGCCTTCCTCGATGTCGCGGCCAGCGAAAACACCCTTACCGTGCAATTCGGAATAGGCTACAAATATGGGTGCTTGTTGGAGAGACATTGGGAGTAAGAAGTCAAGGCTGAGGCCTGAATATATGGAGGTGGTTCAGAATTTTTTTGATTGACGATTGATGAGTACATGATTTATGATTGTTGAGGTAGAGGTTTGATTTTCGATTGCCGATCTCCCATCAATCATCCATCAAAACTTCCAAAATCGCCCATCAATTCAACAATCATAAATCATGTACTCATCAATCGTCAATCAAAAAAGCCTTATTCTCCCAGGTTTGAAGTGTATGTCTTTAAGCGGCTTTCGCGGCTAATGTTACAATTGATTCTGAACGTTGCTTCTTCTTTTCGGCATAGGCCACGGCTGCTTCGCGTACCCAGGTCCCTTCTTCCCAAGCCTTGCGGCGGGTTTCCAGGCGTTCGCGATTGCAAGGGCCGTTGCCTTTTACCACATTCCAAAATTCGTCCCAGTCAATTGCGCCAAAATCGTAGTGCCCGCGCTCGGCATTCCACTTCAAATCCGAATCGGGATGTTGCAGGCCGAGCACCTTGATTTGTTCGGCTACCATATCTACAAAGCGTTGACGCAGTTCATCATTGCTGAATCGTTTGATTTTCCAGCGCATGCTTTGCTCGCTGTGGGTGGATTCACCGTCAGATGGGCCAAACATCATTACCGAAGGCCAATACCAGCGATTGATAGCGTCCTGAGCCATAGCCCGTTGTTCTGGCGAACCGTTGGCCAGCGTGAGCAACACCTCAAAACCTTGTCGTTGGTGAAAACTTTCCTCCTTGCACACCCGTACCATGGCGCGGGCATAAGGACCGTAAGAGCACCGACAAATGGGTATCTGGTTCAAAATCGCCGCGCCGTCTACAAGCCAACCAATAGCGCCTACATCGGCCCAAGAGCTGGAAGGGTAATTAAAAATGGAGGAATATTTTGCTTTGCCGGAGTGGAGTTCCTCGTACATGTCGTCGCGGCCCATACCAAGAGTTTCAGCGGCAGCATATAGATAAAGGCCGTGCCCGGCTTCGTCCTGAACCTTAGCGAGGAGGATTTGCTTGCGTTTGAGGGAGGGTGCACGGGTAATCCAAACCCCTTCAGGGAGCATCCCTACTATTTCAGAATGCGCGTGCTGGCTAATTTGACGAAGGAGCGTTTTGCGGTAAGAATCGGGCATCCAATCCTTTGGCTCGATACGAATGTCTGCGTCAATTTTGGATTGAAACTGCTCTTCAAGAGAAATTATTAGCGCATTTTGTTCGCTGGCTGCCATTTTTTTGAGTCTGATTTATCGTGATCTGCCAACTGTTCTTAACAGTTTCGGAAATAGGCAATTCACGCGGTTTCTTGAAAATCGGCGGCAAAGGTAGTTTTCAATGCTGATGAACAATGCACGTGTTGAAATGAATTTTGACCCTAAAATGTCAAACTTTACTTTTTTCCAACACCTTTTTTTGCTCCAAGGCCGCACTGGGGCAACGCTCAACGTTCAATGGGCATCCTAATCGCTGAGTCTTTGCAGTTGTATAAAACTAATTCTACCTAATTCCGTTCAAAAGCAACCCACTTTTTAAATTTTGCGGTTTTATCGCTCATCAATATTTACCTTTGCGCCCCTATGAGAAAAATGTCTGGCTGGCCGCTGCTTTTTGCCCTTATTTTTTTGGCAAGCTCCTGTAAAAGCAACTTC
Organism: Lewinellaceae bacterium; assembly: GCA_016708875.1. Taxonomy (GTDB): domain Bacteria; phylum Bacteroidota; class Bacteroidia; order Chitinophagales; family Saprospiraceae; genus M3007. The sequence continues at coordinate 64,479 of JADJFA010000019.1, read as the reverse complement.
GAGCGAACGCGCACGAGCGGCAACGCAGAGCTGATCCTTACTACGGCTTTCAAATACTACGAAAAGAAGAATTATCAGCGTGCACTAACCCTTTTTGAACTGGTAATCAATACTTTGCGCGGCGATGCCCGTGCTGAAAAGGCCTATTACGAATACGCCCAATGCCATTACAAAACCAAACAGTACCTGCTGGCGGCCTTCTATTTCAAGAATTTCTCCAACACTTTTACCAATTCACCGCTGCGAGAAGATGCCGCTTTTATGTCGGCTTATTCCAACTACGAACTTTCGCCCACTTTTCGTCTGGACCAAAAGGCTTCAGAGTCGGCTATTGAAGAATTTCAGGTGTTTGTCAACCTTTTCCCCAAGTCTGAAAAGGTGGCTGAGTGCAATACATTGATTGACGAACTCCGCCGCAAACTTGAGCAAAAAGCCTTCGCAGAAGGCCAGTTATACTACGATCTCCGGCAATACCAATCGGCGGTCATATCTTTTGACAATCTCCTGCGCGACTACCCTGAAAGCCCTGATGTAGAGCGCGTTCGCTACCTCATTGCCAAAGCAAGTTTCCTTTTGGCTGAAAACTCTGTGGTAGAAAAGAAGGAAGAGCGCTACGGCGAATCTGCTACCCGTTGTAATGATTTTTTGGAGAAATATCCTTCTGGCAAATACTCTAAAGAAATTAAGGAGACCCTAAAAGACGCAACACAAGCCCAGAAGGCCGTTAAGAAAAAATTGAAAAATACTTGACAACCATCGGCTATGGCTTTTGACCATAAGCCCTTGATAGACAACATCGTAAATAAACGCTAAAGGCCTAAAGCCTAAAGCCTAAAGTCAAAAAATGAGCGATATCAAAACCAAGGCCCAAGGCCTCGACGCCAATGTACAGCCTCGCGACGTACTCGAACTGGTGAATAAAACCGGTAATATATACGAGAGTCTCGTCATCGTCAGCAAGCGTGCCCGCCAGATTTCCAGCGATCTGAAATGGGAGATCCAGCGCAAGCTTGAGGAATTCGCCGTACACACCGATACCATTGAAGAGGTGCAGGAAAACAAGGAGCAGATTGAAATCTCCAAGTTCTACGAACGCCTGCCTAACACAGCGATCATTGCCGCACACGAATTTCTGCAAGATGAAATTCAGTGGCGCTATGTAGAAGAAAAGGAGTAAATCTCCTTTCAGCGTAACCATGCGACACGCCCTACGGTATAACAACCGCAGGGCGTTTTTTTTATCCCAAGGGACAAATCATCACCCAGCCGCCGCGTTCTTCCTCCTTTAGGAACTCAAAATCCCAGTTCACTTCCCCAAGCGTCTGAAAGCCTGCTTTTTCGTAGGCCCACACAGGGCCGTTTTTCATCACCATCAGCCAAACGGCCGCTCGGCCAAGTTGGGCAGCGCGTTGTTTGCAGAACGCGATTAAATGTTGCCCTGCACCCTTCCCAAAAAAAGCAGGCATTAAATATATCTTTTCGAGGTAAAGGGCATTTTTGATTGGGTGGTCAGGAACAGGCTTTTCCAAGATAAACTTCAGGAAACCAACCATTTGTCCTGCTTCGTCTTTCGCCAGCCAAAACTCAATGTTGGGGTCAACAAGTTCATTAGTAAGGATTTCTGTGCCAAAACAACGTTCCATATACCAATCCAGTCCGCCTGGTTTCCAGATATGTGGATAGTATGGTTCGTAGGTTTCGCGGCCTAATTTTTGGGTTAGGGCGAGGTCTGGCAGGAAAAGTTGTTGGTAGGAATACAAAATCTTAAAAAAACAATGCATTCGCAAAAAGTACTTTCCCCTGCTGCCAAAAACTTCGAAAAAGCGGATTGTCCACAAAAAATACGGCTTCGCCTTCGTCCATTCTTTGAACAATGGCAATGGGTGTTTTTTTCAACTGGGGTTTTACGCGACTCCCTATGAAGCCGTAAGTCTTGTAATTTTCCTCTAAATAAATCGGAACATCTGCACTTTCGGGCATTTCGAATGCATCCGAAAGTGTCTTGAGTGAGTGGTAGTAATTGGGGAACCCAAATGTGAGCGGATGAGAATTGTCTACTGTAGCACGCACGATTGCCCCAGGCAGCCCGTCGCTAAGACCATCGCGCTGACGGGTCATAAAAGGTTTTCGGTGAAAGGATGAATCTCTTTTGGGAGTCTCCTTCGTTTTCAAATCAAAGCCATCCTGGTCAGCAAAAGCCTTAACACCACCCTCAAACGCTATGAGTCGTCCACCTTTTTCGGTCCATTTGGTAATGATCTCCAGCGTTTTATCGTCCAGACTGTACTTGCCATTTGGAAAAATCAGGGTAGTGTATTTGCTCAAATCTATTTTCCGCAACATTTCGAGTGGAATGGGCGTGACTGGATAACCCAGTTCACGCTCAAAGAAAAACCAGGTATGGCCAAACGAGTTTTCGTTCACATCGTCGCCATATACCATTGCGATTTTGGGGTGTTTCAGTAAACTAAAAACGTCTGAGCCAAGGTCTTTGCCCGACTTAGCAGAGCCTGTGAACACTGGATAAAGCCGCACTTTCGCCGATTCGGCTGCTTTGGTCACTATGCCATCGAGTTCGGCCAGCAAGCTTCGGTTGTCGGCTTTTGAGATTACTATCGCTCCGGCATCGTATTGTTGATCAGCAAGGTTGAATGGCTCCGTGGCTGTACGCACACGAACCCCTTTTTGCATCAGCTCCCCCACGAACTTTGCCTCCGCCAGAGAATTGCGGTGAACACACCATGCGTAAGGCGATGCCGTAGCCAGATCCTTTTGTGGGCGATAAGGCTCATAAGGTTTTTTGGGTTCCAAGCGTTCCTTCAGTGCATAAGCCTCCAGGCCGTGCGCAAAAATCAGCGACCATGCTGTAATATCATAGGTCATAGAATCGGCCAATTTCGCTTCTGGCTCAAACAAAGTTTGCACCATTACCGAATGTGGTTGATACGCACTGATAACCAAATCGTTGGGATTGATGGACGCACTGATTTCCTTGCCACTTGCATAGTCAAAAGCCTTCAACCCGCTAAGCCCTGCACCTACTCGGCCATACCTAATATGGTGCTGGTCGAGCAGTTCGCAAAGTGCTTGTAGCTTGTTTGGGTCATTCTGCTCGCGAATGACAAATGCTTTGTACTGTCCTTGTGGTTGAGAGGAAGTCTTGCGAAAGTATTCCCGGAAATTCTCAACCAGTGGCTGTGCACTTTTGCTGCATACCTCAATGGTAGAAAGTGAGGTAGTGAGATGGTGCTCTATGCGGTCGTGAAGGGTGAGCGTATCGCCATTATCCGTCTCGATGGCACGTCCTCCTCGAGGCCCTCCTCCTTGCTCATAAGTCATCCCAATGGCGCCGTTAAAAGTTGGGTATGTGTCGCCATACGAAGGGTAAAAAAGGTCAAAAACCTCTCTGGTAAAATAATGCCAGCCATTGTTGTCAAAATGGCGGGCGTTGTTTTCTCCAATTTCCCCTTGAAAATCACGCTGCCACTGGGTGATGAGTTCGTGCATCGGTTCGGCAGCCGGGGCGAAATAGTATGGCTCGTTTATCCCTTGCTCATGTATGTCAGGATGCACATGCGGCAGCCAGCGATGGTAGATCACGAGCCTTTGTTTGGTTTCCGCTTGTGTTGCCCAGGCCCAATCGCGGTTAAGGTCAAAATAATAGTGGTTCACCCGGCCGCCGGGCCAGGGTTCAAGATGTTCGCGGGCATCAGGGTCGGTATTTTTAATGAGGTTGGCCGCCATTCTATGCCAGTGCGTATAGCGATCATAGCCATCCGGATTGAGGGCTGGGTCTAGAATGACAACTGTGTTTTTCAGCCATTCTTTTATTTTTTCGTCGGTTTGAGTGGCAAGTCGATAGGCCAATTCCAGGCTACATTCAGAGCCGGCTGCTTCGTTTCCATGCACGCTCATGCTGATCCAAACGATGGCGATGGGGTTGCTCATATCGGGCTGCCCATCTGCCATTCCGGCGAGGCGGAGGTTGTTTATTCGGATTTGTTCGAGCCGCGCCATGTTTTCGGCAGAGGAGAAAATGGCGATTTGCAAAGGCCGGGACTCGTTGGAAAGGCCGTATTTTTCCAATCGCATGGTGGCTGGTGCAGCAGCCACAAGTTGCTCGAAATAAGCGTTCAGCAAATAGTGCGGGGTGAACTGCTCGCCCAGTTTGTGAGGCAGGAATTCATTGGGTGATTTTTGAGCAAAAACGACTTGCGCCGCTTGCAGGCATATGAGGAGGGCAAATAAATGGGGGAGCTTCATTCCGGGAGGATACGTTTTATAGGTGGCAAACATCCTAAGAATAATTGGAATAGAAAAATGGGGGAATTCAAACAATCTTCTCCACCTCATAAATCGAATTGATTTTCCCCGCAAAAAGACAATAGAACTTTGGGTTATCGCGCAAAAGCAAAATTTCCGTAGGCCGCCCGTCATCAATATGGCTGGCTTTGAGCTTCGACTTGATGGTGTAGTAAGAAAACATTTGTGTAAACTGCACATGCTCAGCGAAATACTGCTGCATTTGAGCAAGCATTTTGGTGGCGTTAGAGACAGGTCGTCGAGGGCATTCGGTGCAAATACCCGGTGCCTCCGGGCGACAAGCCGGGTCTATTTCCGGCATTTGACAATCAAAACGAGGCAGCGCGTCGAAGGAAATTTTATGGTGGGTATAGGCCACCGAAGAAAGTGATAAAAGACCGCTCAAACCATAGGGCATAATGGAGCCAAATGGGCCATCCATCACTGTTAGGCCACGTTGCCCAAACTGCGGCGAATGGACAAATGCTATTTCTGAAATCTCGTGGGTAAGGGCCAGCTCGTTCACGCCAAAAATCTGATTTATGGCGTTTGTGGCGGAATAGGTGGCGTTTATGACAGTTGGAGTTGAAAGTTTCAGGTTGAAAGTTTCAAGTTTCAGGTCAATCGACCATTCGTTGCCTATGGTTTCTGAGCGTTGGATTTGCGCTTTTTTGAAAACAGTGATGCCAGCGTTGTTTTCCACTTTATCCCGGTAATAATTGCCGAGCAAAACTGGGTCGAAAGAGTGCTCCTCTGTGCGGTACAAGGCTTCCAAACGCTCGAAATTGAATAAGTTGTGCTCGGTCACGCGCTCGCAAGGAATATTGAGAAACTCGCAAAAACGCTCAAATTGGGGCCCATCGGTAAAAGAACCGTAGCGATCAATGGAGTAAAACTTTTCAAAAGTTTGATTGACGAATGGGCGATGCTCTTCGGTGAATCGGGCTTTGTGCTCGTCGCTCATGGCCGCCGTGGCAATGCTGCGCGGATAGTGGTAACCACTGTGCAGCCGGGCCTGGTTCACGAGCGACGCCTTTTGAAAAAGTCGGTCTTCTTTCTCTAAAATCGCCACTTTTGCCCCGCCTCCTGCGAGGTACAAAGCAGCGTAGCACCCGAAGATGCCCCCGCCAACTACAACAAAATCAAAATGGTCAACCCGCATCTCCGTTCGTAACGTTTAGTATTTTCTTATTAACCACATAGCATTCTAATTAACCACATAGTTCACATAGCACACATAGTTTTTAAACCTGCTGTCTTTCTAAACTATGTGTGCTATGTGGACTATGTGGTTGGTTCCATATGCGCTAGGTGGTTAATAATTCAAGCACAAAAGTTGTAAGTTCTCATGAATATTTGGCAACAGTTTCTGGACGGTCTTTTTGCCACGGGTTGGCTGGAGTTTTTGGCTGTGGTGTTCGGCATTGCCAGTGTGATGCTTTCGCGCATGGAAAATATCTGGGTGTATCCCACGGGCATCATCAATACCACAATTTACATTTACCTGTGCATTGTTGGTGGTCTTTACGCAGAAGCGGGCGTGAATTTTTACTATACTGTAATGAGTGTGATTGGCTGGGTCTTGTGGTCGAAAAAAAACGAGGGCCAACCCGTCTTGCATATCAGCCAATCTACCCCAATTGAATGGCGCAACTCCTTGATTTTCTTCTTTTTGTGTTGGGCTGTCCTCTTTTTCGTGTTGAAAAACTTTACCAACAGCACGGTTCCTCTGGCAGACGGTTTTGCATCGGCGGCAGCTTACACGGCGATGTGGCTGATGGCGCGAAAGAAACTCGAAAACTGGATTTGGTGGGGTGTTACTAATATTGCTTCCATCCCGCTTTACTTTGTCAAAGGATATGTGTTCACCAGTTTTCAATACCTTGTTTTTCTGGTGCTGTCTGTGTTGGGGTATTTGGAATGGCGGTGAAGGATTAAGAAGTTAAAAAGTAATGAATCAATTCAATTAATCATATAAAATATGCTGCGGACATTACTTTTATTGCTCATAATTTCGGGGCTTTCCTGTTCCCCAAGCACTGGTTACAGCCAAAATAAACTCACTCCTGATGCCTTTGAAGCCATGCTGAAAAGCGACTCTACGGTCCAACTCGTTGACGTGCGTACACCTGGCGAACTTCAAAGCGGCTACATTGCTGGAGCCCAAAATTTGAATATTCAGGAGGCTGATTTTGCCAAGAAAATCAATCAGTTGGATAAAAATCGTCCGGTCATGGTGTATTGTGCGGTGGGGGGCAGAAGTGCTAAAGCCGCCAGCCAATTTTCTTCATTGGGATTCACCAAAGTCTATGACTTGAAGGGAGGAATAACTGCCTGGAAAAGTGCAGGGAAGGCGATGGGATATTGATTCGATTGGTGCGATTGATTCGATTGATTCGATTATTATGATCCGAAGAAAGGAAAATCCATGCTTTCTTCGGATCATAATAATCGAATCAATCGAATCAATCGCACCAATCATACCAATCAAACCAGTTGCAACACCAGCCAGAAAAACGGCAGACAAAAAATAAACGCATCAAAGCGATCGAGAAATCCGCCGTGGCCAGGCATAAAACTGCCCGAATCTTTCACGCCTACGCTGCGCTTGAGCATACTTTCAACCAGGTCGCCGATATTGCTGCCAATAGCCGCTACCAGGCTCAGCGCCAGCCACTGGGGAAGTGTAAAGTCTTTGATTAAGAATGATAAACCCCACGCGATCAGAACGGTAAACACCGCTCCTCCAAGGGTGCCTTCCCAGGTCTTTTTAGGTGAAATGCGTTCAAGAAGTTTGTGCTTTCCAAACTGCTTTCCTGTCAGGTATGCACCCGTATCGTTCGTCCAGACCAGCAAAAGCAAGCCCAGGACACGGTTGGGGGCATAGTCCGTTGGGCTACTGGCATACGCTATCCAGTTGAGAAAAATAAACGGAAAACAGACGTAAACAAAGCCAAGAGCATAGACGGCCACGTTTTGGAAGGGGGTTTTTGACCTCAAAAATAGTTCAGCGGCAAGGCTGGCAAAAACAAGCAGGACCAATAAATAAATCATGCCGGGCCGATTCAAAGAATTACTCCAAAAAACCAATAAAAAGGGCAACGTTGCCACCAAAGTCCCCCATATTTTCCTGCCAATTTTGTGAGGTTCGTCTTGTAACAATAGCATTGCGAACAGTTCCCACAGACTTCCCACTACGATGATCGTGAAAAGTATCTTGAAAGCATTGCTCCCCCCATAAATCCCCCCCATCATAACGGCGGCGAAAAAGAAAGCGGTAATGGTGCGTTGGCGCATTTTTAATGAAGTGATGGTGCCCTCCTTCGCTAAAGCTATGGCGGGTGAAAGTGATGAAGTGATTCCCGGCTTCACCTGCGGCTATGGCGGATAAAGATTAAGAATTTGCAACCTGCCTACTGCCCCTGCCCACTGCTACTGCACTGCTTCCATTCTTGACCCGTTCCCAAAGATCGCCAAATGCATTTTTACTCATTTCCATGTTTTCCTTATTGCGGTTGTTTTGAAGAATGTCCCATTCTCCCATTTCATTTTTGAACACAAGGAAAGGAAAAACATAGTTTTTACCCCGCAATGAATCGCCCAAAAGCCCAAAACGAAGGTCGTTCACCTGCAAGGTGTCACCTCTGTAAGGAAGCACATTAAAGTACCCATCTGAAAACCAACGAAGGAAATAACCAGCACGCGAATCGGGCGGTACCACGTCAAGTAGATGGTGATTTTTGGGTATGACGGAAATTGGCTCGAATACGCGTTTGCAGTCATTGAAACCGTATTGTCCGAAATAATACGCGGTATCTCCTTCCGCAACCCCGCTCCAGACGATGTTGTTAAAAAGGCTTGGATTGGTGTAATACCGATGATAACCAATACCTTTCGAGGCTAAGGTTTCTTCAAAAGTGTGGTTTACTACGCTTTTATGCCACAAGGTATAGACGAGCAAATAACCACAAAACCACGCTAGTCCCGCCCAATTCCACCAGCCCCGTGCTGGATTGGATTTTGAAATGCGGGAAGCCACCACTAGCAATATCAAGAAAGGGACTGTTGCAATCGAATCCACCACCGACACCGTACACCATTGTACCCGCAAGTCACTAAAGGGTTGTAAAACTTGCGTTCCCCAACTCGTAAAACAGTCCAAAATAGGGTGTGTGAAAATGCTCCAAAAGAATAGCGCAACCCAGGTGCCGTAAGAGGCTTCCACCATTTTCAAGTCGCGCTGCCAGTAATCGCGCCACAGTTTCCAAACGAACCAAGCGCCCAGCACCAGTGTCGGCACGAGCGCGTACCAGCTCAGCCCTTCGCCCATCAAAACGGGAATGAAGTTGATCCCCGTCGCTGCGCCGAGGTAAAAAATGAGCCAAATGGCCATCGCCCCGGCTTTGTAGCCTCGTCGTTTGTAAACGTTTTCAGCGTAGAACCACTGAGTTAGTTTGGCCAATACCCAGGGCGCAAGTACAGCAAATAAAAACGAGTGCATAAAACCGCGATGGAACGAGGTGCTTGCAATCTCATCGCAAAAAAATGAAGCAAACACATCAAGGTCGGGGATCGTGCCGCCGACAGCACCCCAGAGCATTGCCCTGTTGCCGATTTTTTTGCCGGCTACCACTTCTCCGCATGCGGCGCCTAGAACGATTTGTGTAAGTGAATCCAATTTTGGAACTGTAAACGATGAACGATGAACTAAGGACTGTAAAAGCCTACACTACAGCTTTAATAATTTCTCCTATCGTCTCCACCTCACTTTCCCAATGCCAGGCTTCCAATCCGGGAATATTTCTTACACCACTAGCAAACACCTTTCTTTTTCCGGTGAAATGAAAATCTTTTGCCCCCGTAAACTCCGCAATTTGACGAATGTTTTGAGCATTAATCCCTGCCCCTGGCATCACGGCCATGCGCCCTCTGGCCTGCTCCACCAATTTTTTCAGCGCAAACCGGCCTTCAAAAGCCGAATTCGATTGTCCCGAACTAAGCACCCGGTCAAAACCCATTTCAATCAGTTGTTCCAAAGCTTCTTCCGGATCAGGGGTGAAATCAAATGCTCGATGACACGTCATTTCAAAACCTTTAACCGCGGCTCTCATTGCCCTCATTTTGGGCATATCAAGCAATCCCTCTGGCGTGAGCGCACCAACCACCACACCTGCCGCGCCCGCTAATCTGCATAACCGAATATCATCCAGCATGATCGCCAACTCGGCTTCAGTATAACAAAAATCGCCTTCACGGGGACGGATCAGCACATGAACAGGAATTCCAGATGCACGCGCCGCTCGAACCAGGCCCATGGATGGCGTAAGCCCACCTACATCCAAAGCCGAGCAAAGTTCGATGCGATGTGCCCCAGCGCGTTGCGCAGCAAGGGCTGATTGGATATTTGTGGCACAAACTTCGAAATTCATGGGGCGAAAATACTATCTTCGGCGAAGCTTCCTTTGTTACCTTCGCACATCCGGCCAAACAGATCGTCCTTATGTATCCCCCCATCCTTCTCACCATTCTTGGGCTGTTTTTTTGTTGTGCGCCAGCGGTTGCGCAAGACTTGCATTTTTCTCAATTTTACCTCAATCCCTTGCACCTAAGTCCCGCTTCTACAGGAGTGTTTCAGGGCGAATGGCGTGTGGCTGGGATATATCGTTCTCAGTGGCGAACGGTGCCTGTCGCCTACGAAACTTATTCAGTGTCAGCAGATTGGAAAGCTATTCAGCGTGGAAAAAGTCTTGTCTCTTTTGGCATTTTACTTCAAAACGACCAGGCAGGCGACGCTAACCTTTCCTGGACCCAGGCTGGATTGAACATCAGCGCAGCACACGCACTTAACAAGACAAGTGCTGTTACCATTGGTTTTGGAATAGCCGCAGCGCAGCGCACAGTGGACATCAGCAATTTGAAATTCAAAAATCAGTGGGCCAACGATTTTTTTGACCCTGCGTTGCCTTCTAAAGAGCCGTTTGGCCAAAGTTCCGGTTTTACCCCTACACTGTCTGGCGGACTTTCATGGCATTACCAATCTGCTGAGTCCCGGAACCGCGCCACGGTAGGTGTTGGGGCGTTTCACCTCAATCGGCCCGTAGTAAGTTTGGGGGGTATTGATGAAGCAAAGCTGCCGCTGCGCTCATGCATTTTTTCTGAAGGCATTTATCAAATTCGGGAACAAGCGGACATCGTAGCATTTGCTGCGGCACAAAGCATGAAAAGCGCGAAAGAAATTGTTATTGGAGCCGGAATACGCCAAATATTGAGTACAGGCCTTGCTAATGTGACTTCAGTAAGAGCCACTTTGGCCACCCGGTTGGGCGATGCCATCATACCTGCCATACAACTGGAACGCAACAATTGGCTGGTCGGGATTAGCTATGATTTGAACACCTCAAAATTCAACGAGGCCACCAAGGGGCGGGGCGGCATAGAAATTGCGGTAGTATGGCGAGTAGTTCCAGTTCCGGTTACAAAAGTTGTTAAATGTTGCCCTGTTTTTTAAAAAATATTGAGCAATTTTTACAACCCTAATTTGTTGATTGTCATCATACAAAGCCCCAAAAATGTTTCATATCGAGTAACTTTTGAATACTCCGGGACAAACCAAAAAAAACAATCGGTGCGTTAGGCAATACCCTTTGGCCTATCATCCCCTTTCCCCACCGGTTGTAATAAATGAACTACTATGAAAAAAGTCCTTTTAATCTTAACATCACTTTTTATTTACTCCAGTATAGCCGCCCAATCGCTTCGGTCTTACGAACGTGCTGGTGATGAGGCTTTTCGGAATAAAAATTACGGTGCAGCCGTCCAATATTATAGCGACGTACTGAAACGCAACAACAACGATTTTTCACTTTGGTGGAAATACGGCGAGAGCGCCCGGATGTACCAATCCTTCCCTGAAGCCGAGCGCTCCTACCAGAAAATCGCAAGCTCTCCCAAACACAAGGAAAAACACCCGCTCGTAGACTTCCGCATGGCTGAGGTGAAAAAAAATCAAGGTGACTACGAGGCTGCAATTTCCTATTTCGAGAAATTTTTAAATGAAAAACCCAAAAAGGCGGAGCCTCTGTTTTTTCAAAAAGCGCAGGCTGAAATTGAACTTTGCCAAACAGCTATTGTCCTCGCAGCCACACCAACAAGCGTAGAAATCAAGCACTTAGGCAAAGAAATCAACAGCCCTTGGAATGAGTTCGCTCCCACCCTTGTAGGTGACTCCCTGTTCTACGCTTCCAACCGCTTCGATAAAAAAAGCGACAAGTCCAAGCAAAAAGCCAAGATGAACAAGGTGATGCTCGCAACCAAAGGCGGGCGAGGACGGGAACCAGGGCGTGGCTTCCCAACAGCTGACACAGCACACATTGCCCACACAGCCTTCTCGCCCGATGGCCACTATATGTTTTTCACGGTTTGCCAAGACCTGAACGCCTACGACAAACGCTGCGAACTGTGGCTTTCGGTCATTGACCGCCGCAACCGTTGGCTGCCGGCCATTCGCCTCCCAGAACCCATTAACCTGCCCGGCTACACCAATACCCAACCAAGCATCGGATTCGACGAGGATACCCAAGGTCCTGTTTTGTGGTTTGCCAGTAACCGACCAGGAGGTAAAGGCAAACTTGACCTTTGGCAACTCCCGCTCGACACAAACTTTTTCTGCGCCTGCAACCTTCCATTGCCGGGCAAAAAAATCACACATCTACCTGAATTTCAACAACCTAAAAATGCGGAATCGTTGAATACAGCCGAGAATGACGGCACGCCGTTCTTCCATTCAGCCACACAAAAACTGTATTACAGTTCGGAAGGATTGCCGGGTTTGGGCGGTTATGATATTTATGTCTCGGATAAAATTGATGGCAAATTTTCTGTTCCTCAAAATGTTGGGCCAGGGCTAAATACCAGTTTCAACGACCTGTATTTTTATCTGAAACCTGACGGCCAAAACGGTTATTTGAGCAGCAACCGCAAGGGGGCATTTTACCTCGATGAAAAAACAAAGGCGGCTTGCCACGATATTTTTTCTTTCAAAATTCCTGTCCCTGAAAGTCCCGCTCCTCCGCCAACCGATACGGTCCCAGTATTTGTCGAAAAGAAACCTGATCTCCCCCCTACCCTGCCCGTACTCCCTCCCGTTCAACCACCTAAATTGGTAGATTTCAATGGCTTACCGCTCTATTTTGACAACGACGAGCCAGATAAACGAACCCGTCGTACTACCACCAAAAGGAGCTATGAAGAAACCGCCCAGGCTTATCTTGATCGCCAATCTGAATACCGGGAACGTTTTGCAGGCAATATTGACGGCGTTTTGCTCGAGGAAGCAGAACAGCGCATAGATGATTTTTTTGAGGATGAAATCCGCAAGGGCTACGATCTTTTAGGGCAACTTTCAGAGCTCCTTGTAAGCCACCTGGAACGTGGTGAAGCCATCGAAGTGCTTATCAAAGGCTTTACCAGCCCACGCGCCGAAAGCGATTACAACCTCAACCTAGGCAAACGCCGCGTGAGCAGTGTGCGCAATCATTTTGAAACCTGGTCCGACGGAATATTGCAGCCCTATCTCCGTTCCGGAAAATTGAAAATCACAGAAATCAGTTTTGGGGAAACTACTGCCAGAGCAGGCATCAGCGACAAACTCAACGACGAACGAAACTCCATCTATCACCCGGATGCTGCACGGGAAAGAAGGGTGGAGATTGTGGAGGTGAGAGCGCAGAAGTAAGGCGAACTCAGGGAGTATTCGCAATATTCCTATGCTTAAATACGCGCTTCGCTGATCAGTAAGGCAACGTAAAAAGTGGTGGCATGGCTTTAGTCCGTGCCACCACTTTTTACATCCAGCTACCTACCTTCGCGGCGAGATTATTATCATGAAAAAAATATCGCTGCTGCTCGCCACACTTTGCGTGGTCGCCTGCAACCGACACATTAACCACCCACCTAAAATGGCGCATTTCAGCATACCGTTCGAGACGAACGACAACAAAACGCTTACTTACCATGAAGCCATCGCTTGTTATGAGAAGATGGCGGCAGCCTATCCCAATATGTTTCACCTCTCAAAGGTGGGAAGTACCGACAGCGGAGAGCCGCTTCACGTTGCGGTGTTGAACACCAGCGGGGAATTCGATCCAGAAAAAATACGGCAATCGGGGAAACGTATCTTGTTGATCAACAACGGGATTCACCCAGGCGAACCGGAAGGAATTGACGCAACCATTTTGTTATTGCGCGATTATCTGGAAAAAACTGCCCTGCAAAAAGCCCTTGAACATTTGGTGCTCGTTATCATTCCAGTGTACAATGTGGACGGCTGCTTGAACCGCGGACCCTATTCCCGCGCCAACCAGGACGGCCCTGAATCTTACGGTTTTCGGGGAAACGCCCGCAATTATGACCTCAACCGTGATTTTATAAAATGCGATTCGCGTAATGCCCGCACGTTCAACCAGATTTTTACGACTTGGCTGCCCGATATTTTTGTGGACAACCATACCAGCAATGGTGCTGATTATCAATATACAATGACGCTCATTGCCACCCAACACAACAAGTTGGAGGCTCCGCTTGGTCAATTTTTACAGGAAACAATGCTTCCCGAACTCTACGCCGATATGGAAGGCAGAAAATGGGAAATGATACCCTATGTGGACTCTCCCAAAGAAACACCAGACTCCGGCATCGTGGGCTTTTGCGATTATGGTCGGTACTCTACTGGCTACGCTGCGCTATGGAACACCATTGGATTCATGCCAGAGACACATGCTCAAGCCATTTAAAGATCGCGTGTGGAGCACCTATCATTTCATGGATGCAGTGGTGCAATTCATGTCACGCCATATTCCTGAAATCCGGGATGTCCGCGCCAAAGCCTGGGAAACAACCCGGAGCAAGCAGGAATTCGCGCTTGATTATGCGATGGATCAAAAGAAGCACGACAGCATCACTTTCAAAGGCTACGAGGCAAAATACAAACCTTCAGAAGTGAGTGGGCTTCCGCGCCTATGGTACGACCGCAAAGAGCCTTACCAGAAGCAGATTCCCTACTACAATTATTTCAATCCATCCTTGACAGTGACAAAGCCAGCAGCCTACATTATACCCCAAGCATGGGAAAATGTCATAGAGCGCTTGGAAATGAATGGAGTGGAAATGAACCGACTCATGGAAGCCGTGGAATTAGAAACAGAAACTTATTTCATCAAGGACTTCAAAACAAGAAATGCCTGGGAAGGTCATTACTATCACAGCGGGGTGACAATGGAGAAAAAGATGGTCAAACGGAAGTTCAGCAAAGGCGATTACGTGATTTTTGTCAATCAAAACGCCAACCGCTACTTGTTGGAGACCCTGGAGCCAAACGCTCCCGATTCCTGGTTTGCCTGGAATTTCTTTGAACCGGTGCTCATGCAGAAAGAATATTTCTCAGCATATGTATTTGAAGACCTGGCTGCTGAGTTTTTGAAAGAAAACCCGTCGGTCAAAGCCGAATTGGAAACGAAACGCAAGGCCGATCCTGAATTTGCTGGCGATAGCGCGGCTCAGCTTGACTGGGTGTACCGCCATTCGCCCTGGTATGAACCAACCCACAAGATGTACCCGGTGGCAAGACTGGCAAATGCTGGGAATCTGCCTATTGGGAAATAGTGGCTGGTAGACTGGTGATTGGTATATTGGTGACTGGTATATTAGTGATTGGTGTATTGGTGATTGGTACACAAGTGTTCAATGGGCAATGGTAAAATTGGAGTCCTAGCATACCAATCACCAATGTACCAATCACCAATATACCAATCACCAACTTATCCCCCACCCTTCTTTAAATCTGGCTTAATCCCATCAAATATTGGCTTAACCGTCAGTGAATCAATGGGTTGAATGGGCGGAGGTTGAAAAGGCCGCCAAGGGCGGAGGCGCGACAAGGAATCGTTTAGCGCATTTTGCGCCTCGGTAAGCAGAAGGGAATCCACCTTTTGTTCTGCAGTTTCTAGCAAGGATTCAAGGCATTCTGCACTTTTTTTTGCTTTGAAAGCCGTGACGCGTTCCGCCACTTTTTCTTGTACGATCGCTTCGTTATCACTGCCGCAAGAGGAGAGTGGCAAGAGAATGAGCCAGGCTAGCGGCGCGTATTTGATTCGATAGAATTTTTTGCTGTCATATTCCGGGGACAAATGTTGGTGATTTTTGCTGTAATCTTGGCATTTGGAAAATCAACAAAAAAAAATTTAAAATTTATAGAACCAGGGAGAAGTCTAAAAAAGGTCCAGCCCTATCTCCCAACATTAGAATTTTAGGCATCTTTTCTCAATTCACAATGGAGCGCGAATTTCCGCAGCGTTAAAAAAGATTTTTTTTAGACCGGGGGCTTGTATAAAATAAAACACTTCGTATCTTTGTCCTGTCAGTAGTGTTAATCGAAATGCAATCTGACATTAAGTAAGCAAATTTTCACCACTTAGGTGTTTTTTTAAGAAGTTTTCATTTGGTTTTTTGGGGTTATACAGGGTGCTACTGATTATTCAGTCGGTGCCCTGTTTTTTATTGCCTTTTGTGGAGCCTATTTGAACTATCAGCCCCGATGCCCGACCTTGGCAGTTGCCGAATTCGGGCTTTTTCATTTTACATTTGCCGCCGCGAAATGAATTTCGCGCTACCTAAATTATGAAAAAAACTACGCTGCCGATCCTCTTCGCATTTCTTTTATCTCCCTTTTGCAGCTTTGCTCAACTGCTTCCATTCCCTTACACCATTCAAAAAGAGGCACTTGGGGATACTGCCATGGTCGTTTCGGCGCATCCTTTGGCAACGAAAGTGGGTCTGGATATTTTGAAAAAAGGCGGCAATGCCATTGATGCAGCGGTTGCAATGCAGTTTGCCCTTGCTGTGGTGTACCCACAAGCGGGCAATATAGGTGGAGGTGGATTCCTGATCTATCGGGATGCCAAAGGCAAAAAAACACTCGCACTCGATTATCGGGAAAAAGCACCCGCCGCAGCCACAGAAGCCATGTACCTCGATTCAGCAGGCAATGTCTTGGCAAATAAAAGTCGCTTCGGCGCCTTGGCTTGTGGCGTTCCGGGTACGGTGGATGGGATGTGGCAGGCTCAATTTTACCATGGTCGTCTCAATTGGGGAGAAGTAGTCACACCCTCCATTGATCTTGCCGAAAAGGGGTTTCAGATCACGGAGCAAGAAGCCAAACAGTTGAATGAGGAAAAACTTACGTTCGCCCGTCATTGCAGCCTTAGCCCGGCTTTTGTAAAATTTGAAAGCTGGAAAGCAGGAGATTGGCTACTCCAAAAAGACCTCGCACAAACGCTCCGGCGTATTGCAGGCGATGGCCGCGATGGATTTTACTCAGGAGCAACGGCGGCGCTCATTCTCAAAGAAATGGAGAAAAAAGGTGGGCTCATTACACTTGAAGACCTAAAAGCCTACAAAAGTGTATGGCGCACGCCGCTGGAATTTGATTGGAAAGACTTGCACATCATTACCATGCCTCCACCGAGCAGCGGGGGTATCATCCTGCGCCAACTTCTTGGTATGATAGATGGTTTCCCGCTCAAAAATTATGGCCACCATTCTGCCGCTGCCATACACCTGATGGTGGAGGCCGAACGCCGCGCCTTTGCAGACCGCGCCCAGCACATGGGCGACCCCGATTTTTGGAAAGTGCCCTTGAAAACACTCACAGACTCTTCCTATATAAAATCGCGAATCGCTACTTTTAAACCGGACACTGCATCTGCCAACTGGGAAACCTGGGCCGGCATAATCAAGGAAAGCGAAGAAACCACGCACTTTTCTGTGGTGGACAGAGAGGGCAACGCAGTTTCGGTGACAACAACTTTAAATGACAGTTATGGATCGCGTACGGTAGTAGCAGGAGCAGGTTTTATTCTAAATAATGAAATGGATGATTTTAGCGCAAAACCCGGTGCGCCCAATCTTTACGGAGCAGTGGGCGGCAAAGCCAACGCCATCGCGCCCAAAAAACGACCACTCAGCAGCATGACCCCAACCATCGTGACCAAAGGCGGGAAAAACTGGCTGGTTGTAGGCACTCCGGGGGCACGACGATTCCTACCAGTGTATTTCAGGTGATTGTGAATGTTTCGGAATTTGGCCAAACCCTTCCTGAGGCAGTGAAAGCCAAACGTTTCCATCACCAATGGAAGCCCAACCATATCTCGCTGGAGGAAGGCTGCCTTTCGGAAGAGGTAGAGGCCAAATTGAGGCGTTTAGGGCATCATATCAACTACCGCGACCCTATTGGCCGGGTGGAAGCCATTATCCGCTTGCCAAATGGAAAATGGCAGGGCGTAGCAGATGGAAGGGGGGATGATGCGGCGGGGGATACTAAATGTCCAACAAGGAATGTCCAATGTCCAAGTTCATCTGAGCCTTGGACATTGGAAATTCCTTGGACATTGGACATTCTACTTACATCTTCACCACCCGCTGTACCCAATAACGGCCTCCTGACACATCCGCAATTCGCATTAAATACACCCCTTGCGGCAGCCCGGCAAAACTCAGCGAAACTTGTCCAAGTGTGAAGTCCAAACGATTGGTTTTCATAACCTTGCCTTCCATGTTTGAGATCTGAACATCTGCCTCACCAAGGACCTCTTCCAAAAGGATGGTCAATGTTTCATGCACGGGATTTGGGTAGGTTTTTACCTGCAAATACACTTCTGAAACGGCCACGAAATCATCAACCAGACCATTGCAATCATTGTCCAAACCATCAGGAATGCTGCCTTCTTCGCCATTGGGATTGACGGCGGCGTTGTTGTCATCGCAGTCGAGGTTGTTGTCGGAATAGCCTGTTGGAGGCGTAACAGCACAAACGGTAATCGTCAAGACATTGCCTCCAAAACTGTCGCCATCGGCATCGCCGTAATAAGAGAATAAAGGCAGGTTATCATCTATCTCCGTGTTACAGTTGTTGTCAATTCCGTCGCAGATTTCTGTGGCCCCTGTATTAATGGCCGAATTGGTGTCGTCGCAATCGTTTGCATTGGCGACATATCCTACCGGGATCGTTGTATGGCAGGTAGTGGTTAAGATTGCTGGATCACCATCGCCATCGCCGTCTGCATCTGCGTAAAAGGTGTTGAGCGGAAGTTCGTCATCGGTCATGCCATTACAGTCGTTGTCAATATCATCACAGGTTTCCGTAGCATTGGGGTGGATGTCTGCATTATTGTCGTTGCAATCCAGACTATTGGCAACAAATCCCCCCGGAGGATTTGGTTCACAAGACGGAAATTTACTGGCGGGTGTACCAAATCCATCACCATCCACATCTTCGTAATAAAGGGTGAATATTAAACCATCGTCTGCTTGTCCATTGCAATCATTGTCCAAGCCATCGCACAATTCCGGCGCACCAACATAGACCGTAGCATTATTATCCAAACAATCCATGCTGTTCGTCACAAAACCTACAGGCGCCGCAGCCAAACAGGAATTAAGCGGGGCGTTAATGTCTCCAAAACCGTCATTATCAGCATCTGGATAATAAATGCTGAATACCAGGCCTTCATCTGTTTGTTGGTTGCAGTTGTTGTCAAT
Organism: Lewinellaceae bacterium; assembly: GCA_016708875.1. Classification (GTDB taxonomy): domain Bacteria; phylum Bacteroidota; class Bacteroidia; order Chitinophagales; family Saprospiraceae; genus M3007. The sequence continues at coordinate 45,585 of JADJFA010000019.1, read as the reverse complement.
TCCATCACACAGCTCAGTTGCACCCGGGTAAACGTTGGGGTTGTCGTCATCGCAGTCCTGTGTTATATCATATCCATCTGCATCCTGGTCATTGTTATAAAAGTAGGATTTTGCTTTGTAATACGCTGCTGTGCCCACCATCGCTCCTATTTTTCGACCTGGGATGTCGTCTTCAGGCGGGTGAATTCCGCCCCAAATACGGGAAAGGCTCGTTTGGTCGGATGCGTCGCGGTAGGTAGCCCATTGCAGCGTCACGTCCACACTTGGGCCTTTTTCCACGCCTAAAAAACCGCTGTTGGCCGCGATATGGTATTCTTCCAAACCGCCTGGGAAATATTCGTCACCAGTTAGAAGGGTTATCGCCTCTGCTGCAGAACGAGAGTAAGTAGAATGGCCGGAGATATAGCCGGCAAAGGGTGGGGTTACAAAAGTTTTTCGTTGAAAAGGCCAAAATTTTTCTGCTAAAATCCAACCCACATCCGCGATATCTGTAACGGGATTGCTGATAGAGTCAAAGGCTTGCCAGGTATAAAATTTGATTTTCCCTACATGCTGGTTGTTCGCACCAGCCAAGGGATCTCCGAGTTCTACTTGTTCGATGTATCCAGGCACGAGCGGAATGCCCGCCAAATCGAAATTAGGCCGGGCTGGATCGCTGCTTTGTCCACGATCTGCCATATACCGAAGCGCAGTTACAGGGCGGGTACCATCGTACCAACCCTTTATACTCCAAGCTGCGATCGCGGCATCATGCAAGGCCCCTCCAAGGGTAAAATAGTCTTTCAAGTCGTATTCGAGTGAATCTAACACGGGGCCGGTTCCGTTGAATTTTCGTACAAATTCTGGGTGATCCATTACCTTGTTCAAGATGGAATACCAGTGGCCGGGCGGGGTTTCCGAGTTGGGGCCATCCGCCCAAAATTGGGCCAATACCCGTGTATAATCGCCCCGAGGCACTATTTGTGGTTGGTAGGGTTGGCCTGTTTTAGGATTGACTGGACGACCATTGCTAGGCCCTCCTCCTTCTATTTTGTAAAAATCTTTGTATTCCTGAAAAGTGGTAGGGAGCCAAGGCGTATCTCCAATGGTAGCAGGTGAAATATCCCACATTACACTATCCTCTGGGGTAAGATGTGAGGACCAAATTGACACCAGGTTGAAGTTCCATTTATAATCTTCAGAGGTTCCTCCCCCGTCAACGGTGTCCAAAAACGCATTCGGACCTGGGTCATGGTACACTGGCCAATCCTTTCCACCCCGTTGATATACAAGCTTTTGAGAGTCTGGAATTGCAAAGGGCAGTACCCTACCCCATTCCGGGCTTTGGAATTTTTGGAGCGAAGGAATGGGGTTACCCTGCTGGTCCACCGCATTGGTTAAAATCAGTGGTTGCCAGCGATTGGGGTCGAGCATTGTTGGGTTGCCTGCACTGTCGGGCCTCATGGGCGGGTTCACTGGGTTATAGTCAACGTAAGCATAATTGCCTACTTCGTTAGCACCATCAGTTAGGCCGTAAAAGCCCACGCAATCACCTATGTAATTCCCCAAGGCAGCCGGGTCGCCAGGCTGGTAAAAATTGGAGCTAAAGGTCCAGTCATAGCCAAGTTCTGTCATTAAATTTCGGAATCTGGCCAGGCTCATAGCCGCATTCGGGGAGTTTTGAAAGCGGCGCGACAGCATTCTATAGGCCGCGAAACTGACGGCTTTATCACGCGCGGCCTTTATATCAGCAGGCATTGGCACACCATCGAACGGGCAACTATGAGTGCCTACTGTTTTGCCTAGCAGATAGGTATCCGCGCTCAGGGTATCATACGCTGCCCAGGCATCCCACATGGCCGCAGAGACGTGAAAAAGGTTGCGGGCTTGCACGGGAGGCCGGGCTAAATCCTCCCGGATGGCCTGGAGCATCACTTCGTTCCATCGGCGGGCAACTGATTTTTGTTGCGCCTCCAAGTCATTGGTTTTCAAAAGAAAAAGGAGAAATGGGAGCAGAGCGCAGGGTATAATCTTTTTCATAGTGCTGACATGATTAACAGGCTTTGGGACAAAGAAAAGCAGTAATAACGGGCAAAGAGATTAGAGTTTGATTAAAACGCGGGTTGACACTTGTCTCGATTGACCCTGAAGTTCAAGGCAATAAGCCCCGGCTGGCAAATCTTTTACACTTATGGCCAATTGTTTTTCATCTTGAAAAAAGGATTTTGCCAAAACTGTTTCACCCAACACGTTCAGCATCCGGAGATTGAATTTGTCGGAAAAAGTTTCGGGCAAATGCAGGTTCAATACCTCTTGCGCAGGATTGGGGAAAAAACGAAAGCCTTCTGATGCAAGCGCGTCATTGGAACCTACATCAATGATATGGATAATCTGATCGCTCGTGTTGCTGCAACCGTAAGGGGTTGATACTGTGAGTTTTACTTCAAAAGTACCCGTTCCTAAAAATTCGTGCTGTACGCTTGATTGATCGGCAAAAGTTCCATCGCCAAAATCCCAGGCATAAATATAGCCGGGGTTCTCCGTCGCCGAAAATTGCCAATTAAAAGCATTTAGCGGACTCGCTGTAAAATTGGCATCCAGGTTTGGAAGGTTTTGTCCAAATGCGAAATCTAGCCATTCAAAACGCTGGTAGATCCATCCTTTCATCTTTGCCACCTCACCAGCATAAGTAGGAGGGAGGAAACCTGGGTTGGGCCACACATATTTTCCGAGTATGGGCCAGAACTCGAAATTTCGTCCTTGCGCCTCCTCCACTACCGCTGCCATGGAATCTATAACGCCAAAAAAGTTTGTGTTCTTTAAATTGGAATCGCGTAAAGACTGCCAGCGACAGGCTAGATTTTGTGCAAAAAGCGTGTCGGCCATCAGTTTTTCCCACCAGAAAGGCACCCCGGCATCTCCGCAAACATAGTTGATGTCGAAAGCATAGCCAGTGGTGTTGAAATTGTCGCAATAGTCAGCGTTGTACCAGGCCAAATCATAGTCCCAAGGTGGCCCCATACGGAGTTTCCCGCCGTTATCGTCCCGGTCCTTGTGGAAGAAAGTACTGAGGCGATAACCATCCACATTTTTACTTATCTCGTTGAGAATGAGATAGTCAACAAAAGTATTTTCTGCTCCAAACTTGCGCCATCCAGCTTCAGGGTCTTGAAAATCAGGGCCATGCAAGGCCACTTCAAAACTGTCCACATAGCTGCGAATATAACTTTGTTGCGTGGGATGAAGTTCGTCCCAACGAGGGTAAGTGTGCTGGAAATAAGTGAAAATATTGGGGCTGTTCGGCTGCGAAAACTGCGAATTCCAGCCTGGGCTGCGATTCCAGTCAATCCGACAAATGTACCCCCCGGTGAGGGCAACCCCGGTAGTATCCTCTGGTTTAAGTTTGGCAATATCCACCCGGTCTTTGTCGCGGCGGATATCCTCCGTTAGGATATACACCCCTTGGTAGGTATTGTCGAGCACCACCTCACAAAAGCGGGTCCGGGTGGCATAATGGCCGAGTTGACGAAAAGTTTCATAAGCCAATGCGTTGCGCATCAAGGTTTTGTCAGAAAAATTGGCAGCCAACACAAAATCACTTCCTGCTGGCAAGCGAATCAATTCCACATCTTTGTCTTCCCCTTCGTCGTCGCGGGTTTCAAAATTGTACGGCTTTTTGGGCATCCCTTGCGAGCTGTTGCCGCGCAATTCAATCCCGATAGGCCCTGAATAAGCAAAATCTGTTTGGTTGAGGTAGTTGCGTTGACCCAGGCCATTGTCAATTATTGTCAGCTGGGCATCTATCTTGGGTTCATTCATAATGGTTTGCCCCCCTGTGGCAATTTTCAGAATCGGCAAATCGCTCGACTCGAAGGGGAAGGGTTTACACGGATTGGAGCCAAATGTGATGCTCCAATCCAACAATTCGCCAGCATCAGCAAAGGCATAGGTATCGAGGATGATTAGTTGCCAGTTACCGTTGGGATCCTGGCCGTTGTTCAATTGACCCATGTCGCCAAAAGGCCGGAACTCGCCCGTGAATGGATACCAGACCTCGAAAATGGTCGTGCTTGCGTTGCTGCTCAGACAGGTATTGACGAAACCATCGGTGTCGCCACCCACACCCGACACGAGCGGAATCAATGTACCATCAGGAGCACGGAGGCTGATAGAAAGATCGGCCAACCATGTGTGTACCACGTTGATGCACACGCGTTCAACCCCAAAATCAGTTGTGTTCAATACATTGGGTAAGGCACTCGCGGGAATATCAAATGTGCTGGAATTGCCGTCATCTAAGATAACGCCACCAACACCGGTGAAGGTTTGGGCAAAAAAGAAGCTGGGGAGGAGGAATAGAATTGCAGTAAATCGAAGGTGAATAGGTATCATGGTAACAGATTTTGTGCGAAAGGTAGCAAGCTTATTGATTTCACGCGACGACTCAAAGATGCAACGTGAGTCTCCATCCTCGCGCCGTTGCGTCGTTGCGTGAAATCATTTGCGTCGCCGCGTGCGACAAAAACCCGACATTTGCGCCATGCAAACCGTGCGATTTCAAGACCTCGGCAAGATGCGCTATCAGGAAGCCTGGGATTACCAGACAGCGCTGCACCGCAATTTGGTGGAGAACAAATTGAGAAACAAACATTTAACGCCAAAATCTTATCCCCAAGAACACCAACTTTTGTTTGTTGAACACCCCCTGTTTATACCCTTGGCAAAAGCGGATCAATGGAAAATCTTTTGCTCTCGGAGGCGGAACTTGTCGAGCGAGGCATCGAATTTTTTCCCATCAATCGGGGCGGCGATATTACATTCCATGGCCCGGGACAAATTGTGGGCTACCCTATTCTCGACCTTGAATGTTTTTTCACGGATGTGCACCGCTACGTCCGCAATATTGAAGAAGTAATTATCCGAACGATTGCCGAGTATGGGATCGAAGGGTTCAGGATAAAGGACTATACTGGGGTATGGACCTCGGAAGTCTCTGGAGACCTCGGAGGTCTTCAAAGACCTCCGAGGTCTCCAGAGACTTCCGAGGTCCAACGAAAAATCTGCGCCATCGGTGTTCACCTTTCCCGCTGGACAACCCTGCACGGTTGGGCTTTTAATGTGAATACCCCGCTTGAATATTTCAACCACATTATCCCCTGTGGTATTGCCGACGAGGACAAAACCGTGACTTCGCTTGCGCAACTGCTTGGACATGAGGTGGATATGGAAGAGGTGAAGGGAAAATTGAAACGGCATTTTGCAGCAGTGTTTGAATGCAAAATTGTTGATTGAGTCATTTTGCCGCGACTCTCCGACCATCTAATTACCTTTGCCTACCCTATCTCAATTTCTCACTCTCTCACCTTATCACTTTCTCACCATCTCACATCATGGGAGACATCCATACGCAAGACGACTGGAAACAAGAACAGCAAGAGTGGCTTGAAGCCCTCGAAGAAGTCATTGATAGTCAGGGGAAAATCCGCTCCGAAGAACTCTTTCAAGCCCTCCGCTCTTTGCTCGCCAGACATGGAGCGGCCACTGGCGGGGCGGCACTCAATACGCCTTACAAGAACACGATTGCTCCTGAAGACCAGCCCGCCTACCCAGGCGATCTGGAACTAGAACAGCGTATCGAAAATATCATACGTTGGAACGCCCAGGCGATGGTGTTGCAAGCGCAAGACAAAAAATTCGCGCTCGGTGGCCACATTGCCACTTATGCGGCTTCAGCGACCATGACTGAGGTGCTTTTCAATCATTTCCTGCGCAAACGCTCGGCAGATTATGGTGGAGACCTTTTCATGTTCCAAGGCCATGCTTCGCCTGGAATTTATGCCCGCGCGGTTTGGGAAGGCCGATTAAAAGAGCAGCAAATTGCCGACTTTAGGCAAGAGACTCTGGGCGGTGTTTCCAGTTACCCACACCCCCGTCGGATGCCCAAATTCTGGCAGGCTCCCACGGTGAGCATGGGTTTAGGGCCTATGACTGCGCTGTATCAGGCGCGGTTCATTAAGTATCTGGAAAACAGGGGTTTGAAACCACAGAACGGTGGAAAAGTCTGGCATTTTATCGGCGATGGTGAAATAGACGAACCAGAAATATACGGAACGATTGGTCTGGCCAGCCGGGAGAATCTGGACAATGTAGTATTTGTTGTTCACTGCAATTTGCAGCGCCTTGATGGCCCTGTGCGCGGCAACGGTAAAATTATTCAAGAAGTAGAACGGCATTTCTTTGGCGCGAGTTGGGAGGTTATCAAAGTGGTATGGAGCAGCGATTGGGACGAGTTGTTGGCAAAAGACGAGGAAGGCGTTTTACTGGCACGTATGGAGGGTTTGGTGGATGGCCAATTTCAAGAAATGGCTTCTGTCAACGACGGTGCGTTTACGCGCAAAATGCTGATCGGGAATGATGCCCTTAGCGAGCAAATAACGGCTCTGCTAACCGATGTTAACGATGAACAACTCGGCAAAATGCGGCGCGGTGGCCACGATGCCGAGAAAATTTTTGCTGCCTACGACCGAGCCGTAAAATCAAACAAACCCGTGGCCATCATCGTGAAAACGGTGAAAGGTTATGGCATGGGCAAATGGGCAGAAGGCAAAAACAAGGCACACCAGACCAAAGACCTCAATATTGAAGGGCGTGTAGAAACGAAGAACCGTTACGCAATACCGATTTCCGACAAAGAAGCAGAAAAAGGCAAATTCTGGTTTCCTGGTCCCGATTCGCCTGAGACAAAATATCTCCACGAACGGCGCAAAGCACTTGGTGGTTACCTCCCTGAGCGTTCTGATAAGTTTGAGAAGTTCAAAGCTCCCAAACTCTCGCTTTTTGACAAACAATTGAAAGGGAATGCGCTTGCGGAAAAAGGCATTGAGGCGGATAAACTTCCTTCCACCACCCGGGCGATGGTGGATATAATGTCCAGCCTGATAAAGGATCCGGAAATTGGAAAATACATCGTCCCGATTGTGCCAGACGAAGCCCAGACTTTTGGCATGGAGCCACTCTTCAATTCAGTTCAAATCTGGAATCAAAAAGGCCAACTCTACACCCCGCTCGAAATCGGAATCTCGGTTATAAAATACAAAGAATCGAAAACAGGGCAAGTGCTTCAAGAAGGCATCAATGAGGACGGTGCAACGGCTTCTTTCACCGCCGCCGGAACGGCTTACGCGCTCCACGGCATTCCTACCGTTCCGTTCTACATTTACTATTCCATGTTCGGCTTCCAGCGCGTGGGCGACATGGTGTGGGCCGCTGCCGACATGATGTGCAAAGGCTTCTTGCTGGGGGCAACTGCTGGTCGTACGACGCTCAACGGCGAAGGTCTGCAACACCAGGACGGCCACTCAATCCTTATCGCACAAACTGTTCCATCGGTCATCACTTACGACCCGGCATTTGCCTACGAACTTGCCGTGATTGTGCAAGACGGCTTGCGGCGTATGTATGAAGAAAACGAACCCAAAATCTATTACATCACGCTTTACAACGAGAATTATTGGATGCCTGAGATGCCCAAAGGGGTGGAGGAAGGCATTAAAAGAGGACTTTACCGATTCCAAAAAACCAGCTCCAAAGGAGGTGCAAAAGCCCATCTATTTGGTTCTGGCGTGATCATGAAACAAGTGCTTGAAGCCGCTGAAATACTTGAAAACGAAGGAGTTAGCACAGATGTCTGGAGCGCAACCTCCTGGTCGGAACTATACCGCGATGCAGTTTCCTGCGATCGCTGGAACATGCTGCACCCTGGTGAGCCGGAACGCGTTCCCTATATTCAACAACAATTGAAAGGAGAAGAAGGCGTGTTCGTAAGCGCCAACGACTGGGTAAAACTTACAGCAGGCCAACTCGCGCCATGGATGCCCAAAGATTTTACACCGCTCGGAACTGATGGTTTTGGCCTTTCCGAAAGCCGCGAAAATCTGCGTGATTACTTTGAAATTTCACCAAAATACATCGCTTTTGCCGCGGTGCGTCTGCTTCACAGGCAGGGCAAGATCACTGAAAAAGCAGTGAAGGAGTTTATGAAGAAGTATGGGGTGAAAAGTGAGAAATTGGAGCCGATGAGTGTATAAATTCAACCATTAACCGGGTATATGAATAGAAATCAAGCAACCAGACCTAGATTTGGGATTGATTTTGAGTACATTTGTAGTTCAATACCAAATCGCAAATTATGGAATACTCGTTTTCGAATTTCCCCCGTATAGTTGTGAGCCAAGAGATTTGTATGGGTAAGCCTCGTATCAAAGGAACAAGAATTCCCGTGAGCACTGTACTGGCCTATCTTGCAGGTGGCATGAGCATTGAAGATTTCCTGAAGGAATTTCACTGGGTAGCCAAAGAGGATGTTTTGCAGGTATTAGCCTTTTCTTCTTCTTTGGCAAATGACCAAGTAATTCCACTTGACAAAGCCCTTAATGAAATCTATGCCTACAAGTAGCAGATAGACACAAATTCTCACCAGCGTAATTATGATCAAACTCTCCTCCTTCCCAACGGAAGCACCCAAAAACCTGGAAAAAAAAGACCTGAAAGACGAGACCAAACGCCTCGTTGAGCGCCTCGGCGAACTTCAAAACATCATGTACGCCCAAGGCAAATACTCCATGCTAATTATCCTTCAAGGCATGGATGGGAGTGGTAAAGATGGGGCTGTGCGCAATGTCTTCCACCATTGTACCATCGCAGGTTTGGATTTGGTGAGCTTTAAAAAGCCGACGGAGGAAGAGTTTGCCCACGACTTCCTTTGGAGGGTTCATCGGTGGACGCCTGAAAAAGGGATGACCACCATATTCAATCGCAGCCATTACGAGGATATTTTAATACAGCGTGTACATGGTTGGATCGACATGGAGCGTGTGGAGAAGCGTATGGCAGCGATAAATGCTTTTGAAGACCTCCTTCAATTCGACAACAACACCTTGATTTTCAAGTTCTATATGCACATTTCGTTGGAAGAACAAGGTATCCAACTCCAGCAACGCCTAGACGACCCTACTAAATTCTGGAAGCACAATGATGCCGATTGGGAAGAGCGCAAACTCTGGGACAAATACATGGAGGCATACGAATACGCCATCAACAAAAGCACCACCCCCTGGCATATTTGCCCGGTGGATAACCGCTGGTTCCGAGATTATTTTATGGCCAAAACCATCGTGGAAAGGCTGGAAAAGCTAGACATGAAACTGCCTGTGCTGGAAAAAAAATGATGTCAAAAGGTTGGTGATCATATCCATCCTTTTCAAATCTACCGATAGATTAAAAATCATCTAAGTGAAATACAACCGGTGGACAACTGTCTTCTTTTGTTGCTTGACTCCGTTTCTGCTTGCTGCACAAAACATCGGTAATTTCATGTCCGTAGCACCCACAAGCCAGACAGGGCTTTTGGTATTGCCGCACACCCACGCTTTTCAAGTGCTGGCACAAACGGGTGATACACTTTCAGACGGCTCTAATTTGAGATATGGCCCTGATTTCACAGCGTTTGTACCCATAGACGCACGAAGTGACTCTGGCTACCTCTCGCTCAACCACGAAATCGCAAGCCTTCAAGGTGGAGTTACGGTATTTGACCTCACATTCGATCATCTCCATAAATTCTGGGAAATTGAGCAAGGCCTCCCCATTGACTTTTCGGCAGTTGGTGGCATCAACAGGCCCTGTTCTGGTGGTATAACTCCCTGGGGTACTGTTATTTCAGGTGAAGAATCCATTTTGACCAGTGATCTTGACAGCAATGGCTACAACGACTCAGGCTGGCTGATAGAATCCCGTCCAAGCGACCGGCAATTTGTCCAGAAAATCTGGAAAGCAGGCAATGCATTGCACGAAAACTGCGTCATTGCTGCTGATCAAAAAACGCTTTACTGGGGTGCTGACGACCAGACACACGGCTATATTTTCAAGTATATAGCAGCACAAAAGAGGCAGTTGGCCGAGGGAAAACTTTTCGTGCTGGTTCGTGATGATTCCATCTCCTCCACTGCAGCCTGGGTGCAAGTGCCAAATTATAAACCCAAATTCTGCAACAACATCAATGCTTATTGCCAACAAATAGGTGCCTGGAATTTCTCCGGAATTGAAGATGTGGAGATCGGCCCTGCTGGCAAAATCTACTTCGCCGCAAAGTTCAGCGGGCGCATTTGGCGGTTTAAGGACAATGGAACCACTATATCAGACTTGGAAATTTTTGTAGAAAACACGCTTTATCCCATACATACAGCCGGTACAACAAAATGGACACCATGGGGCATTGGAGCTGACAACCTCGCCTTTGACAATGCCAATAACCTTTGGGTGCTGCAAGATGGCGGCGACAACCATATTTGGATGGTAAAGCCAAGCCACACTGCGGCTAACCCCAAAATTTCCCTTTTCGCTACAACCCCTGCAGGTTCCGAGCCAACGGGCATCACATTCACGCCGGACTACCGTTTCATGTTTCTCTCACTTCAGCACCCAAGTATTGTCAATCGCGACACAGCGCTCGACGTAACGGGGAAACGTATTGTATTTAATCGAGGGACGACCCTTGTGATTGCTCGGAAAGAATTTCTTGGAACGTATGAATTTCCGAATGATGAACCTTTATCAGAAAGTGAGTCGATTGAATTACAACTCTATCCCAACCCTTCCAAAACGGGTCAAGTGATTTTAATTTCAAATTTATTTTCTATTGGTAAACAAGTAGAAATTACAGTTTTTGATCCAACCGGAATCGTGTGTTTTGCTTCTCAAGGGTATGCTGAGGATAACAAAATCGCCCTTGACTTTCAGGCGAAAGCCAAGGGCGTGTATATCGTGCGTGCCATTCTGGATGGCAAAATAGGCGTTACTACTTTAATGGTGGAATAGAGGCTTAATGCCTTCTCCCTCCTGCAGGGTTTGGGTAATAGCGATCCTCCTCCACATTTTTCCCAAAAATCTTACACCGGACATATACTTGCGCCCCGTATGTGGTCATGCGAGAACTCCGCACGATCTTATCTGTAAGGTCAAGTTCGTAGTAGGCTTCAACGCCGACGCTCCAGCGATAGTACCAATCAAGTGTTCTTGCAAAACCCACCCTAACGGCGAACAAATCTCCTGATGGACGCCCCAGGGGCTTCACAGGTGCAAAAAACGAGGCTGCATTATCGCGCTGCTCAGGAACCCCAATACTGTTGACGATTGTATTGGCTCCAAAACCATAGTCTCTAATGACGTATTTATAACCTCCGAGGAAAGAAAAATACCAGGTGCTGTCTGCGATGTACATGTCTTTTCCCAAGCCTACAGTAACAGCATAGGAAGACCGTGTATATGAAGATGGCGAAGACATGGCCTCACCCAGCGCTTTAATGGGCCAATCGCGGTATGTCAGAAGTGCTGAAAAGCCTACACGTGGCTGACCAAAGTGGTCTTTGATCTTGTAAGTTTCAAGAAATTCTTCCCATGTGTAATCGTCTTTGCCGCCATGTGAAAAGGCAACAAAATCATAAAGGTTGTAAAGTGGGGTGGTTTGAAAATCAGTTTTGTGGGCCAATTGAGAGTAGCCACCATTCATGCTCACATTGAGATTGAGGTGCTTGAGTTGTGCAAAACCAATTTGGGAGAAGAGAAAAAAAACTACAATTGTGGCGTATTTCTTTTGCATAATTTGAATCAAGAATGGTTTGAAAGAAAAATGCGGAAAATAGCCGAGGGCAAGCGTGGGGATTATTTTGTAAAAGATGTTCCGTAACGACGCAAACAATCGGCGAAGTTACAATTATGGTTTGGTTAAAGGGGGTATTCAGGTGGCAATATTTTTTGAGACTTGGGCATTTATGCGCCGTCCTGCTTCTGACGGACAATTTCTCATTTCTATCGTTTCACTTTATCAATCTTTCCTTATCATGAAAAACGCAGTTTTAAACCTTGCTGCCTTCCTGCTTCTGGCCTCCGCTTTTGTCGCCTGCAAAAAAGAAAAAACTTTCAAAGACGAACTCGTCGGCCATTGGCTTTCCACAAATGTCACCATTGACGGGGCAGATGCCAGCACAACCTACACCTTTGACCTAAATCTTGAGGACAGCCGCGAATTCAGCCTTATCCTGACAAGAACCGTGCCGCTCACAGAGAAATTTATCCAATTGTACAATGGCGATTGGGTCGAAGACCACTCCAAACAAGACGTCACACTTAACTACGCGGATGGCGACCAAAAAACATGGGACATTGTGACCATCTCAGAAACGAGCATGACAGCAGAAATCATTGAGAACAACACAAGATATCAGGTTGTATTTGAGCGGCAATAGCTAAACATAAACATGAGTCGAATTTTGATCCAATTGGTTTTGATTGACGATTGATGAGTACATGAGTGTTGATTTTTGATGTAATGGACGATTTTATTATTGGCGATGGCGGCACATCGGCCATTATCAATCCACCATTCCATCAAAAATCAACACTCATGTACTCATCAATTGTCAATCAATCAAAATCAGAGAAATCTCAAAATTCAGGATGATAATTGTTTTTTGTTACCTCAACAGCGTCACATCCCCATTTTTCTGTCCCGAGCGCCCATCGGTCAGACTGTATTCAAAAATATAAACATACACATCTGAAGGGAGGGAAATGTCTTTCAACATCCCGTTCCAGCCTTGGTTGGGCGAATTAGATTCAAAAATCAATTCGCCCCAGCGCGTGAAAACACGCATGTGGAATAGTTTAAAAATATCGTCCTTGAAGGCCGGCATGAACACATCATTGCTTCCGTCGCCATTGGGCGTGAAAGCATTGGGCATATCAAATTTAAGTTCTGGGAGCACAGTCACCGTCATGCTATCTGTTGCGATGCAACCCGCAGCATCGCGCCCAATAACAACGAAAACAGTAGTGGTGTCTGCCGTAAAAACAGGATCAGCACAGATTCCGCAGCTCAGGTTTCCGCTTGGCTGCCACTCATAAGTTGACGCGCCTGACACTTCAAGCGGCACTTCCATCCCTTCATATACTGTTGTATCATTTGACAGCATGAGAATAGGTGGCTCTACCAAATTGATCCAGAAAGTATCCGCCGTTCCATCACAAATTCCCCCTTGCTGATAACGCAGCAGATATTCACCTGCGGGCAAATTTTGTGGGCTGAAAAAACCGTTGTGGTTGATGCAATTGCCACAGCTGGCAGTCCAAGTCCCTCCCGCTGGAGAATTTGGTTGAAACTGAAAGATCCCCTCAAAAGGCAGACAAATTGTTGTGTTGTGGGTGGTGCCTGGCAGGGGCGGGGCGGCTTGGGTCGCCTTGACGGTACAATCTTCTTGTATGTCAATGATTTGATTCACAGCGACTTGGGTGAAAACACAGGTCTGGCCAGAAGGCCATTCTACCACCAAAGAATCTACCTGCGCAGCATCGTCAAAGCCAAAATGCTGAAGCATTGGGTTATTGCCCGTTGCTGCAGTTTGTGCCGAAACTTGCCGCATTTGCCACACCGAATTTCCGCCTATTTGTGCCTTGGCTCTCAGGGTAGTACCAATGGCCGCACGGTTTGATTCTATGCCAATACACTTGATTTCGAGCCAGGAACGACAGGTCGTTTTTTCGTTTTCAAAAAAACGGTCAGGCAACAAATCGGGTTGCGTAATGTGCAGATCAAGCCAGCCATCGCGGTTGTAGTCCACCCATACCACGCCGTTGCTATTGGAGCCGCTGGTAGAAGTGGGAAATATATTTGGGTGACTGGCAGTCGCATCACTCAAGTTCCCTTGGCCATCGTTCTCCCAAAAGCGGCTGTCCGTATTCCAAAAACCAAGGGTCACCAAATCAAGATCACCATCATTGTCGTAATCTCCCCAGTTGGACGACCATGAAGTGTGGTTAGTGCCACCGATAAGATTGGTTGTAAATGTTCCATCTCCCTGATTGAGGTGGAGCAAATCCTGGCCAAACTGATTACAGACAAAAAGGTCAAGAAAACCATCATTGTTCACGTCTGCCCAGTTGGCCGAGCGTCCATTTTGTTGAATGGTGACCACCTGACCGGCATTGGTGTTTTTCGTGAATGTCCCGTCCCCATTATTTCGGAAAAGGTGGTTATTGCCTGGTGCAGGTACAGAGGTCCCTATTTGGTAATTCACTACAAAAAGATCCTGGTCGCGGTCGTTGTCATAATCACCCCAAAAACCTCCTGAGGTCCAGGCCAGGTCGTTTACGATTGCTCCCACCGTCACCTCTGTGAACGTGCTATTCCCATTGTTTCGAAAAAGCCTGTTTTTTAAATCGTTCCAACGTGGAAGGAAAAGATCGGCCCAGCCATCGTTGTTGTAATCCGCCCAACTGACGGTACCTTCGTAAGGCTGAGCTACGTTCGGGGTGACGCCGGTGTTTGGCGTTAAGGTGAGGCTCGTGCCACCATTGTTTGTCCACAACTCGTTGATTCCGTTGCTGTTCGATGTCGCCCCGATGTAGAGATCGAGGTTGCCGTCGTTGTTATAATCGGCCCAACCGTGGCGAAAAGCGTTTTTCTGAATACTGTTGAGCAGGCCAGTATTTGTAAAAGTTTCGTTCCCGTTATTTAGGTAAATCCCGCTGATGTTTGTGAAGTTGGGAAAAGTGCCCCCAGAACCCGTCACGCATACGTCGAGATCATCGTCGTTGTCCACATCAACCCAGGATACGCCATTGAGATAGCCGACGCTATCGAAAAATGTCAGGCCGGGTATTTGCTGAAAAGTGACTTGAGCGGAGGCCGATTGGGTCAATACCCCGAGGAAGAGGAGAGAAAAAAATCTATTCATAGCGGATGTTCTTTTGTGAGACTAAGACCTCGTAGGTTTTTAAAAACCTACGAGGTCTGCACACATTTTACTTTTTCAATACCGGTAAAATCACCCCAGAAGACCCCAACAGACTCCGGTGGATTTGCACCGTACTAGGCACAAAATCCTCATCTTTTGCCTCGTAAATATTGACAAATTGTTGCGGATTGCGGTCGGCGAGTGGAAACCAGCTGCTCTGCACCTGCACCATCAGTTTGTGGCCCGGCAAAAAAGTGTGCGCCACATCTGGCAGTTCAAATTTTACGTTCGTCACCACATTCGGTTCAAAAGCCTTCGGGTTTTCAAAACTCTCCCGATAGCGTCCCCGGAAAATCTCTCCACGCACCAGCATTTGATAGCCACCCATTGGCACTCCATTTTCTGTGCCTTTAAGCGTGTCCGGGAAAACGTCAATCAATTTAACCACAAAATCGGCATCAGTGGTGCTGAGGCTTGCCCAAATATCAGCCACGACAGGACCAGTGACTGTGAGCGGCTCAGAAAGCACTTCCGTTTGATACACAAGCACATCGGGGCGTCGAGCGGCAAAACGCTGATCGTCAGACATGTACTCACGGGTGCGTCCCAAGTGTACATCTTCCGTATAAGGCACTGGTTTGGCCGGGTCGCTGATGTACTGCTCAAATGGTGATTTGGAATTGGTGGTTGGTGATTGGGAATTGGTGATTGGTGACTGGACAGACAGTTTGCCTTGGGGTTGGAAGTAAAACTTTTTCTGCTCCGTGTTTTTGGGAGGCCAGGCATCGTAAGTGGTCCATTGGTTGCTACCCGTTTCAAAAACGTATGCTTCGGGCAAGTCCATTTTGCCTTTGCCTTTCAGGTGGTGTTCGAAGAATTTAAACTCGATTTCCTGCTCATAAAACGGGCTGGTCTTAGCGCCAAAGACAACATTTCCAAGCCGTTCGCCAGTACCACGCGCCCAGCCACCATGCACCCAGGGGCCCATGACGATGCTATTAGGATGTGTAGAAGGGTTCTGTTTTTCAAGCGCTTTATAGGTGTTCCAGGCTCCCCAACAATCTTCTGCATCAAAAAGACCACCAACAGTCATCACAGCGGGCATAACATTTTTTAGGTGCGGTCGGGGATTGCGGGCCTTCCACCAGGAATCGTAATTGGGATGTGCCATAAGGTCGTTCCAGAATGGGATTTTGCCCATATCGAACTTTGTAGCGAAGTTGCGCAAGGCGCCTGCCCGAAGAAAAAAGTCATAATTGTCAGGCGTGTTCCAGTTGCTGAACCCGGGTTGGCCTTCAGTAGTAGGTTTAGGCCGCGGTTTGCCAAAGCCTGAATAAAAACCAAAGCCGTCCATCAGCATAAACGCTCCGTTATGGTGGAAGTCATCACCGATGAACCAATCCGTCACTGGTGCTTGCGGCGAAACTGCCTTGATGGCCGGATGCCCTGCAACTATTGCCATCGTGGCATAAAAACCGGGGTACGAGATACCCATTACGCCTACCCGGCCATTGTTGTTGCCGGCGTTTTTCAACAGCCAATCAACCGTGTCGTAAGTATCTGAACTTTCGTCTGTTTGCTTTTTGCCTTTTGGACTTGGGTCTGTAGCAGGGACGAAAGGCCGTACATCCACGAATTCTCCCTCGCTCATATAGCGTCCTCGTACATCTTGGAAAACAAAAATATAGCCTGCCCGAGCGAGATTCATATTTTGAAAACTGGTTTGAAAAGAGCCTGTGCCATAGGGTCCGCAGGAGTAAGGTGTACGTCGCAGGATAATGGGATAAGGCTTGCTTTGATCTTTGGGGGTGTAGATCGAAGTGAACAACTGAACGCCGTCGCGCATTGGGATCATCACCTCACGTTTGGTAAAATGGTCGCGGATAAAAGCGGAGTCGAGTTGGAATTGAGTTTGAGCCGAAAGGAGAAAGGCGGAAAAAAGGACTAAAAATAGTGTTGGGAAAAGTTTCATAGTAGCATCAGCTTTGTGTAACAAAACAAAGGCTCAAAAATCTGGCAAGTGTTTGATAGTTTCATTACAGAATTATGACTATTCATCGGCCTAAATCCTCAGTCCATCGTTTTTGAACAGACAACTGCAACCTGTTTGACTGAACCTTTGTCTATCGAACCAACTAAAATTAAGGTTATGAAATCCAAAATCTTCGCTGTGCTGCTTTTTGCTTTTACCCTCAACCAAATACACACATATGCTACTACTTCTTCTGACACTGCTTTGTACGCTTCGTGCATCACAATCTGCGGTTCGCACGACTCAAAAGGTGGCGACCCGACCGACATCAAAGTGGTCGTTTCGCAAAAACGTATCTGGTTCGTAGCCGACGAGATGCCGATGAAATGCCTGAAAACAAAAATCACCAATGCGGAAGGGAAAATCATGCAGGAAAAATGTTTTTCCTCCAAAACTGCTGATTGGTTTTTGAACATTGAGGCGCTCCCGAAAGGGGATTACACTTTGCACCTCGGTGAAAATCGAGTCGAAAAATTCAAGAAATAACGTATTTTATCCGTCGGAGTTTTAACAAAGACGGGCCATAAATTGGCATCATGGCTTAGATTTTGCCCCCGCAAGCGGCTTCCGAGTAGATCGGAGGCCGCTTTTTCTTTTAGCTCAACAAAAATTCGTCATAGTTTTCAGGAGTTACAACACGCGTTTCTTGACCAGCATAATTGGATAAAAAAGCAGCTGTGAAGCTGACTTTTGCCGTTATTTAGAATTCAAATTTAAAATAAAGGCCTTATTTTTAAATTTGAATTACAAAATCCAATCCTCTTTTGCTTTTTTGTAAATTTTCATGCTTTCCAGCGATTAGCATTTTACGATCTCGTCTTTCTCAGTTTTGAATTTTGCGGTTTTCCTGTTTTATATTTTGCGGTTTTACCATAAGAAATCATCCTCTGGTTTCTACCTTTCGCGCCCAAAACCAATTTTACTCCCCCCACCGCCATGCAAAAAATTGCCGCCTTTCTCCTTCTTTGCCTTGCCGCAGGCCTCTTTTTCTCTTGCAAAAACAACAACACTGTCGCTGCGGTCGGGCTTTCGGGACGACCACTCCGCTATGTTGCCTACCTCGGTTTTAACTTTCAGGACACGGCAAAGGCCCGTTCCAACAGTTACACGGATTCCTTACATTTGATGGCATTTGAAGCCTATTTGGCGCAACTCAACGCCAAAAACTACGGGGTGGAATATCAGCTCAAATCTTATCAGTGCGATTTCAAAGAAGACACGATCCAATCGCTTTATTCAGCCATTGCTGCTGATACAAATGTGGCGCTGGTGATTGACAACACCTGGGGCCGGCACATACGCCACGCCGCTGAGATTATAAAGGGTCGGCTTCCCGTAATTGCCACCAATGCTGACCAAAACCAGCTTGATTTTGGGTATAACACGGTTTTCCTCGAACCGAATGATCCGCAACCTTTTTATCTGGTCAAGTTCATTAAAGAGGTGTTGAAGGCAAAACGCATTGGTTTCATCACGGAAAAGGATTACTTGTTACACAGGCGTTTTTCCTCCCTGATAAAAGAGAATAATCTGCCTTGCGACACGCTGGTGCAACTGTTGCAAAGTCGGTATGTGAACAACAGCGAAGTGCCGAAAGACTATGCGATGGCATTGGAACGCAGCCTTATGCACGAGTTCTCCAAGCCGGAGCCAAGCGTTATTTTGCTCAATACGCACAGCGGCTATGGCAATCTGGTGATGCGCTTTTTGCAGAAAACAAAGGGCTTGCCGCACAAAACCATCATCGGACTGCCTGGTGTGACAGACATTGGTGATCAGGCCATTGAACAGATCACGCGTGAACGAGGGCACACCGTCATTCGTTTCGACAATTCGAGTGAGGCGCTGCCTTTGGAAGTTTACCGGTTCAAAAAAGCATTGACACAAAAGTTTCCAGCCAAATTTTTCAACCAAAGCAACACAGACAATTCGCTTCGGCGCTGCTTCGATGCGATGAATATTTTTGAAACTGCACTGATAAATGGCCAAACGGAACGGCGGGGTCTGGTGCGCTATTTTCAAAAATTAAAGAATCGTAAAATTGCGATTCTCAATGAGTTGTATGAGTTTGACAGTACCTGCATCCTGAAAAAAGAACCTACCTTCAGCGAAACGGAAAGCGGTAGAACCCGTTCCTGTCCTACCCAGATTAATACTTCAGGCAATTCAATTCCAAACCTCCGCGTAGGCATTGATGTAATTGACATAAATGAAATAGACGTAAAGAAAAACACCTTCGACTGCAATTTACTTTACTGGGTCATCGCCGATTCGCAGTATATTGACAAGGAGGGATACATTGATTTTGACAATATCAGTAGCGAGGAGGCCAATCGTTACCGCATTGCTGAAGAGCATGACGGCCGGTATATCGTGCGCATTTACCGCATCAGCGGGAAGTTCTTGGGCCAGTTCGAGACCTTCGATTTTCCGTTTGACGAACACGAGGTGAAAATCCCGATCACAGCACTTAGCAGCAGTGACAAAATCAAGATCAGTTTTGATTATAGTCGCCTGCAAATCAAGGACAAAAAGAAGGATTTTTATTTCAACGACTGGAAAACGGATGAGTATTTCGTAACGCTCGACAATCAACTGACCAATGCCCTTGGTTCCTTGGACAAAATCACTTTCGATACGCTCGACCGCGCCAAATACCTTGAAAAATACAAAAGCCTCAATGTGCGCCTGAATGTGAGCCGCCGTCCGTGGGGAGCCATCATTCTAATCATTGTGCCATTCCTGATGTTCAGCGCGCTGCCAATTTTCGTACTAATTTTCCACCGCACCAATTTCGAGGAGGTGGGTGAACTCATCATCACTTCCTTCCTTGCTACAGTGGCCTATTCCATCAATCTCGTGCAACTCTCGCCCACCACGGACTCAATGAACCGTGCCTACCTTTTCCTGCTGCTGACACTGGGAATCAACTTTTTCTGCTTCCTCTACGTCACCTATTTTGACCAAGGCAGGGCTACCCGTTCTGCTTCCGGCCAGCATGTAAAACGAAAATTCAGACTCAGAAAAGTGTGGGTGCCGCTGTTGTTGATAGTAGTGTTTTTGATGCTTATGTATTTTATTTTTGGGAGCTAAATATTACCACATAGTTCACATAGCACACATAGTGATCCAATTTGGCAAACTATGTGTACTATGTGAACTATGTGGTAAACAAACCAGAAACCTGACTTTTGCAAAAAAGTGTTCGCCCAAAAATCTGCAAAAGCCCTTACATTTGATGAGCGTTTAAAACCCAGGATTTACGGCATAATTTACCAATGCCCTCTCTCCAAAGTTCATCGTTTATCCTTCACCGTTAAATAAGGCAAGTCTATGAAAAACAAAACCTTACGTGTCATACTCGCAGCATGGATGCTGATAGTATGTACCCAATATGCTCAGGCTCTTGACTTGGGTGTGTCCTTTGCCACCTACAATACCCCCGATGGAAAACCATACATTGAAGTGAACCTCGAGATCGCTGCGGTGTCTATTTTGTATAAAAAAACGGAAGGAGAGAAACTTCAGGCGGGCGCAGAAATCTTGATTATGGTTAAAAAAGGCGATGAGGTGGTCGCTTTCGACAAGTACAAGCTCCAAAGCCCGCTTGTGGACGCCCCACAGAGTCTGCTCGATGTGAAACGCTTTCCTTTGCCAGAGGGCGATTATGTACTGGAAATATCGGTGCAAGACCTCAACGCCATGGAGAACAAGGATAGTTATCAAACGCCTTTCAGTGTCCGATTCCCTAACAGCCTCTACCTCAGCGAAATACAATTGCTGCGCAGTTTCAAGCGCGATGAAACGGTTACTCCTTTCACTAAAAACGGCTATTTCCTCGAACCCCTGCCATTCAACTTTTACGAGCGTGGCACGACGCGCCTTGCTTTTTATGGCGAAATTTATAGTTCCAATAAAAGCGTCAACGATGCCGACTATCTCGTGCGGTATTACATCGAACAAGAACAAAGCAACGGAACCAAAGCCCTGATTTCCACGGGCAGCCAGCGCAAAAAACCAAACAGCATAGACGTTTTGTTGGTCCAAATGGATATCAGCAAACTCGAAAGCGGCAATTTCATGCTAACTGTGGAAGCCCGCAATGCCGCCAACGATCTGCTTGCCACACGCAGCCTAAAATTCCAGCGCAGCAATCCTTTCATACCTTTAAACGATAGCGATATTACAGACGAAATGCTCGCGAAGCAGTTCACCCAAAACCTTGATGAGAAGCAACTAAAATATACCCTTGCAGCGCTCTCGCCCATCGTAGTTGGTGATGATGCAGAGATGTTGAATAATGTGAATCGCGACAAAGACCTAAAAAACAAGCGCTTTTTCATATTCAGGCATTTCGTTCAACAAGACCCAAACAACCCCGAAGCCGCTTACCGTCGTTACATGGCGCTCGCCGGTTCAGTACATGAAAAGTTCAAAAGTGGGTTTCGCTACGGTTTCGAGACCGACCGGGGCCGCGCTTACCTGCGCTTTGGTCCGCCCGATGATTTGATGCATGTGGAAGACGACCCCGGGGCTTCGCCCTATGAAATCTGGATTTATTACAATTTCCCAAAGACCAACCAGACCAATGTGAAATTCCTCTTCTACAATCCCTCCCTTGCCGGGGAAGATTATATCACCTTACACTCCACTGCTCGCGGCGAAATACAGGACCCAAAGTGGGAGCGCAAACTGTATAATCGCAACCTGACCGAATATGTGGATGGTGACAATTACCAGGATGCCACAGGCGTGGAGCGCAACCTGGGTCGGCGGGCTAGACAATACTTCACGGATTTTTGACGGTTGAACTAGTCCCCGCCAAAGCAAAGCGCCCTCCTTTTCAATCACGAAAAAGAGGGCGCTTTACTTTTCACGAAGTGGCTAAGGGTCAATTTCTGTCTTCCTTGGCTTCTTCCCGCCGTTCGATATAGTCTTGCCAAACGGACTGATAATCATAGGTCAAATAGATTTCGGTATCGAAGGCTCCCCATGCGCCGTTTTCGAGTGCAAGGTTGAGCCGACGCACCGCCCCGGCTGGCACATGCAGGGTAATGATGTGGCCAAGCCCCATTGCCAGTGTCCAAGTCACCACGCGCACGTCTTGCGGTGGGAAAATATCCCAAAAACCTTGCGCCTCGAGGATTCGGCGTATTTCAGGAAGGTTCTTGTCTTGTTGGTGCTTTAGAATAACCGTCACGAGCACACTGTCTGCCTCCACCACGGCGGGCGCCGTTGTAGATGGGCCTTCGGGTACGGTGGGTTGTTGGGCAAAAGCAAGTTCTGCAAAGGCGAACGATATAGAAACGAGCAACAGGATTTTCTTCAACATCTCATTATGAAGTGATAGAGTGATGAAGTGATGAAGCGATAGAGCGCAAAATCGCTTTATCACTTCATCGCTTCATCACCTCTTGGTTAGGGTGGCAAAGATAATCGCAGCCTGCGTATTTTGATTTTTGAATCTGTGACTTGCAAAAACTGATTTTGAAACTACATTTGCCGGGTGCAAATCCAAAGTCCATTGTCTAAAAGTCCAACATCCACCTTATGTTCAAAAATCATCCTTCGGGACTACCCTACCTTTTTCTGACTGAATTGTGGGAACGCTTCGGCTACTACCTCATGATCGGGATTTTCCTGCTCTACATGACCGATTCTGAACATGGGGGCTTGGCTATGACGCGCTCGCAAGGCTCGGATATTTTTGGCACCTTCATCGCGTTGGTGTACATCACCCCATTCATGGGCGGGCTTTTGGCCGACAAACTTTTGGGTTACCGTCGGAGCATCATACTTGGCGGCGTCCTGATGGGCATTGGCTACCTGATGTTGGCCGTCTCGAACAGTCTGACCACTTTTTATGCGTCGTTGTTCGTGATGATTTTGGGCAATGGTTTTTTCAAGCCCAACATTTCTGTACTGCTCGGCAACCTCTATAACGAGGAGAAATACCGAGTGCTCAAAGACACGGGGTACAACATATTCTACATGGGCATCAACATCGGGGCCTTCGTCTGCAACTTTTTTGCAGCCTGGCTTCGACACAATATCGGCTGGGGCGCCGCATTTGCCGCCGCTGGTATTGGGATGTTCATCGGAGTGATTGTGTTCATGATCGGCTCCAAACACTACGCCCATGCTGATATTCGTCAACCTGCCGTCAAGGGTGAAATGGGCGTTGGGCAAATGCTCTCTTCGGTGCTTCTACCCGCCATCGTCACGGGCATCGCTGGCTGGATGATTCCTGGCAACATATTCGGCACTGACTCCACCGATGCTTTCCTTTTTGGCAGCATTCCGGTAGTGGCGTTTTACTTATGGACCTATTGGAAAGCCACAGAGGAGGACAAACCACGTATCAAAGTGCTGCTCTCCATCTATGCCGTGGTGATTGTTTTTTGGGCCATTTTTAAGCAAAACGGCACAGCGCTTACCACCTGGGCAGAGTTCTATACCGACCGCGAAATGGCCACCTGGGTAGCCGGACCAGCCGAGACCCTCAAAATGGCGCAGGTGGTGACGATGAAAGATACGCTCTACCCTCAATATGATGCGCAATTCCGCACTACTCAAGGGGCAGATGGCAAACCTTTGAAAATCAACACCTTCAATCCTTATTTCCTCAATATTCCAGCAAGTGACAGGCCGCCGGTTGAGGAAAAAGTGTCCCTAGTATCCACGGAAATTTACCAGTCGGTCAATCCATTTTTTGTGGTAGTGCTCACGCCTTTAGTGATATGGTTCTTTGCCTATTTGCGACGACGAGGTAAGGAGCCTACCACCCCCGCCAAAATCGGCTGGGGCCTGGTCGTGTCTGCACTTAGCACACTGGTCACGGTCATGGCGGTGTACGCCTGCCACAACGGGATTGAAAAAGCTTCCGCTTGGTGGATCATTGCTGCTTATGGCGTTATTACCGTAGGCGAGCTATTTCTCAGTCCAATGGGCCTTTCCATGGTGTCGAAAATGGCGCCCCGGCACATCACGGGCCTGATGATGGGCGGCTGGCAACTCGCTACCGCATTGGGCAATAAAATGAGCGGGGTGCTCGCCACGATGTGGGATAAATATGATGATAAAGCCAACTTTTTTTGGGTTAATTTTGTGCTGCTCATGCTTGCGGCGCTCGCCCTGTTTTCAATGCTCAAATGGCTGAACAGGATTTTCCGGGAGAAGGGGCTGACTTGAGCATTTACGATTTTGGATTTACGATTTACGATTGGGGCTTGCACATGGCGTTTCTTCCAAGCCTAGCGCCAAAAATCGTAAATCCAAAATCGTAAATCGTAAATCAACAAAGTTCAAATCAACAAATTCATATAGATCATGTCAATCAAACAAAAGTTTTCGAGACAGCACAAATCTGAGAAAGACCGCGCTGAAAACCGCAAGTTCCTGCTCATTATCGCCGTGTCTACCGTGGCCTTAATGGCGCTGATGTATTTTGCATTTGTGCGGTAAAATGGGTTTGTGCCAAAAAGGAAAGGCCGTTCCTGCTCATTGCGGGAGTGGCCTTTCCATCCAAATTATGATACGATTACCTACACGCTGTTTTTTGCTTTCCTTTTCTGTTTTCTTGATCGGGCTTGCAGCTTGTGACAAAGACAAAACGACAAGGGTAAATGGCACCGTAATTGACAAAGTTACCAGAGACCCCCTTTCAGATGCACTAGTTGAATTTCGGATATCTCATAATGAAGTTGCACCGCCCAATAATTATGAATTTCAAACAGTATTCACGGACGTGGATGGAAAATTTAATTTCCAAAGCTATGACCCTTTCAGTATTTACCAGGTTATGCGCCAAGGTTACCTACCAAGAGGGCAGGGAACGCTCGTCGTACCTTTGCACACAGGGTTGAATGATGTAATTATTGAAATGATACCTAGAGACGGGGTATTAAAATTAAATTTGGAAAATAGCGCCGGTATTCATGATACCATCTATGTTGCCATTTACAGTGCGCTTCAAGAATCAGCATTAGGGCTTCATATGGGTATATTCTAAAAACCCACTATGAAATTCCAAGTGCTTCGTCGAAAGAGGTAACATTAGGGCTCGCGTCTGAAGAGAACATTGACATTTATTGGAGTTTTACCCCGTGGCCGACATTCTCAAGTATTAAACTTAGCCCTTACCACGATTCGGTATATATAATCAGGAGCGATACAACTTCCTTCAACATTTCCTTCTGACCCAAAGGAAATTCCATCACTTACCCCATATTCGACACCTTTACCATCTTGTCCTCCACCTCCTGCACCAATTCCGTGAAATGTTTCTCGCGCTTGAGTTCCCGGGTGCGGTGGTAAGCAATGTCAATTTTGATGTGTTCCACGATATGCGATGGCGCTGCTTTCATAATGTAGATATCATCGCCGAGATAGACTGCTTCCGAAATATCGTGGGTTACGAAAATAACCGTGGAGTGAAATTTTTCCCACAACTGGATCAGCAACTCCTGCATTTGGAGCCTGGTTTTGATGTCCAATGCGCCAAATGGTTCATCCATCAACAGTATATCGGGGTTGGCCAGCAGGCTGCGTGCGATGGCCACCCGTTGCAATTGCCCGCCTGAAAGGGTTGGATATTGTGCATATTTGTTTTCATGGCCAGCCAGCCCTACCAGTTCGATCATTTCCTGGGCTTTTTGAAGGCGGGTCTTTTCATCCATGCCCTTGAATTTCAGGCCAATAGCTACATTTTCCCGCACGGTCATCCAGGGAAAAGAGGAATATTGTTGAAAAACCATGCTGATGCGGGAATCATCAGTGACTAGTTTGTCATGTACTTTGATGGTTCCACTAGTCGGTTTTTGCAAGCCGCACACATAGCGCAAAATAGTAGACTTGCCACTGCCCGACATGCCAAGGAGCACAACAAATTGCCCACGGCTCGGGTGGTCTTCTATGAGCAGATTGAAATCTTTGATGATGTAGGATTTGCCACCATCATACGACTGGCTCACGTTTTCCAATTGTATAATATTGGGCAAATGGGTATCCTTAAATTGCACCATGGTCATTTTAATTTTGAAGCACTAGCCAACTTAAGCTCGCCCAGCACGATCATGACGATCCCGACAACTACAGCGATCCAGACAACGACTTCCGGGATGTAAGATGGCAGCAGTGCTTTGGCAAGCAATGTCAACAGGATAAAAAAGATGCCGTATTGACATTCCTGAACACCGGGCCATTTGTATTTCAGGTACTTATGCGGATTTAACCGGGTATCTATATAAGAGAGTAACCGGTCTTGCAAAAATCCAATAACAATGATGAGCAAGAGCATGGCGAATACGCGGTCAATCTGCCCCATTTTACTTTTGATGAATATCAACCCGCCAATACCGCCCTGTCGGTTCAACAATTCGGCGATAATGATATACGTCCAAGAAATGGCCGTCAGCACCCGGATATCATCCATCAGTCGGGAAAAAACCGCAGGCAGATAAACGGAACGGAACGTTTGCCAATTGGTCGCACTCAGCGTGAATGCTGTTTGAACGTACACATCCTCTACTTCCCGGATCCGCTGCACAATCACGGGTAAGAGATAAACTAAGATGCCAAATGCCAGAAAGGCAATTTTCATCGTGTCTTCCAAGCCAAACCACACGATGAACAAACTGGTGAGCGCCGACAAAGGCAAATACCGAAGCGCATCAATCTGGCGACTGAAAAGTCCCCTGAACAACGGAATCAAACCAAGCACAAAACCGATAGGTAATGCAATGAGCAAGGCCCAGAGATAGCCCTGAATGTTCAGCCAGATGCTTCGGCTGGTATTGGCAATCAGTTGGTCATGCGCGATGAGTTGGCGGTATGCGTCGGGTATTTTGCTCGGTGGTGGCAGTACCGGATAGACCTTTTCAAAGGAACTGGCGTTGGCCGTAAGCAGGGAATCCTGACGAAGGATAGAATCCCGTTGCACTTTTGTGATGGTAGTGTCCAATAAAGAAGGCAGCTCACGCAGCCCGCCTTCCACGACCGGGCGCTGGGAGGACAAGGCTTCTGCCAATACCCACCAAATTGCGAGGGTAATTAATCCTCCCAGCACGGCCAACACGATTCGATGGGCATAGCCCAATTCACCCCTCAGTTTGAATAGCGACATATTATTTTATGGCTGTTACTCACCAACAATTTCAAAATCGGTCCTTCTGTTCCTGGCCCGCCCGTCTTCTGTGTCGTTGGTTGCCACCGACTTATCGGGGCCGTTTCCTACGATGATGAAGCGGTTCTTAGGCATATTGTAGGTAGCGGTTGCCTTCGATTCGGATACGGGCATTGGAGAACGCCTTAGCAATGTCCACAAACTCCTTGTCTATGATGTATTTGGCATTTTCGTCCAGCTGGAATTCGCCGCTTCGGAAGGAAATACTCACCCGTTTGGTAGCAATGGCATCCTTGGTTCTGGCAGATTCTGATGCAACGGAGAATTGCTTTTGGCCTTCTGCAGCCTGGCCGGTAGCGCTGGTCAATGCTGTAGCCGCTTTGATGGCCTCGGTATTGATGGCCAAACGCCAGCTGGGCACCTTGCCTTCGATGTAACCCAATTGTTGATAGGTGTTGGACATACGGTTGTAGAGATTTTCGCCAGTAACACCTTTGTAATCAGGGTTCATGCCGAAGAAGTTCAGGTTATCGCCGTGGGTGCAAAGCCGCACATTTTCTATGGATTTGAGGGCGGCATCTTCAGATACGCCATCGAAATTCTCGGAGAGTATTTTGGCGGCCTTGCGCTTGTTGGCGTCGCTGGCATTGATTTCAGCAGCCCCCTTCATCCAGCCTTCGTATAGTTTGTTGGCTTTGTCCCGGTTTTTTTCCAACCAGCTGCCTTTTGCAATGAAGGCATCCGCGATGATATTGGACGCAGAACGGGTGCTTTCCAAAATCTTGGATCCTGGTACCGCTTGCACACAAAGCTCGTCGTCCGGGCTCCAAACCACTGCCGCATCCACCTGTTGGCTTTTGAAAACCTGTGCGGCATCAATGGCACTGGGTTGCTTAACAATCTCAATATCAGAGGGTTTCATGCCGGCTGCTTCCAGGAGCCAAATCAAAAAGGAGTGTGAAGGTGTCAATTCCGCCACTGCTACTTTTTTGCCTTTCAGGTCAGCAACCGAGGTAATCCCCCTTCTGACCACCACGGCATCACCGCCCCGAGACCAGTCCGCCTGAAACACGATACGCGGGTCGAAAGCCTGGAGTGCCGCCATCTCAGTCGGCAGGGCATCCACGGTACACCAGAGCAGCTGCACGTCACCATTCTTAAAGGCAGCACGACTGGCCTCAAAATCGTCCAGCACTTTGAAATCCACTTTGAAACCGTAGTCCTTATAGAAACGGGATTGTGTATTCGCTTTGAAACCTTCGTTGAAATACTGCCCACCGGCATAACCACCCCAAGTCACAACGCCGACGTTGATGGTGTTGGGGTCTGAATCTGATTTAGTGTCATTTGCAGTGCCGTTTTGAGCACTCTCTTCGATCATTTTTTTGCCAAATTCTGTGTTGTTAAACAGGTATTTTCCGCCAAAGAAAATCGCTGTGACAACCAGAATAGCGATTAAAAGCTTTGAAAACGATGTTAATTTTGCCATTTCGTTATTGATTTGATTGGTTAGAAAAGGTGATTGGGTGCGCTAAACATTTGAACCGCAGGTCAGGTCTGCAACAAAACAGACTACCCAAGGCCAACAT
Organism: Lewinellaceae bacterium; assembly: GCA_016708875.1. Lineage (GTDB taxonomy): Bacteria > Bacteroidota > Bacteroidia > Chitinophagales > Saprospiraceae > M3007. The sequence continues at coordinate 17,073 of JADJFA010000019.1, read as the reverse complement.
ACAGGCACAAAAATACATACAGGAGCCAGAATTTGATATTTATTTCCGGGGATGCAATGTTTAGGATTTTTAGCGCCACTCACATCAGAATTAATACGAAACCCATGAACCAAAATGTTGAAAACTTATTTCTAAGCGACAAGCCGCGTTTTTTGGAATAAGTTCGTTCTTTTGACTTTGAAAGTTATCCTTGCCCAAAATCCCAACGTCCTGCTGTCCAACTATGCAACAAAATCAATCCGTTTCCGAAGCACTCCAGACCCTCGAAGCCCAAGGATACCATCCCGCCGACATACTTGAAGAACAACAACCTGATGAATCCATACAATCGAACGACTGGCGTCTGGATTCGGTGCAGAAGGTTCAGGAAGAAGGCAAAAGTTCGCTGCTTATTGCCGTCTCAAGTGCAAAACGCCGCCTGAAACTGGTGTTCGTGGAATCCACTTTTACCATGTCTGATTTTTCGCCCATGACTTTGCTGCGCAAACTTTTTCCCAAGCGGAATAAATGACCCTTAACTGCAAAGGCCAGCTGCTCGATCTATCGCGCCCTGTCGTGATGGGCATTCTCAACATCACACCCGATTCGTTTTTCGATGGTGGTAAGTACCCCGATGAAGCGAGCATTTTGCAGCAAGCAGAAAATATGCTGCGTGAAGGTGCGAGTATCCTTGACATTGGCGGAGCATCTTCCCGACCAGGCGCCGCTGAAGTGAGCGAATCGGAGGAAATGCTCCGTATCCTTCCAGCCATTGAGGCCATCCAGAAAAATTTCCCAAACGCGATTGTATCTGTAGATACCTGGCGAGCCAAGGTCGCCAATGCTGCCGTGCAGGCTGGCGCAAGTATTGTCAATGATATATCGGCCGGAAATCTTGACCCTAAAATGCTCAAAACCGTGGCCGAACTGGGCGTTCCATACATCCTGATGCACATGCAAGGCGCTCCCGACACAATGCAACAAAAACCTCATTACGAGGATGTTGTGACGGAAGTGCTGGACTTTTTCATCCAAAAAATAGAAGTGCTGCGCGGGTTGGGCGTTAAAGACATCATCCTTGATCCCGGGTTTGGGTTTGGCAAAACGGTGGAGCACAATTACACCCTGCTAAAAAACCTGCACGTCTTTCAAAATGTGCTTGACCTGCCCGTACTCGCCGGGCTTTCCAGAAAATCCATGATCTGTAAACCACTCGGAATCAAACCTGTAGAGGCTTTGAACGGCACTACGGCTTTGCACATGGTTGCACTGCAACAGGGTGCATGCATACTTCGGGTACATGATGTACGGGAAGCGGTGGAAGTGATTAAGTTGTGGCAGCTACTTTAGATCACTGTGATCAATTTCCCTTTCCCAAGTCCTTGAATATTAAGGAAATAGATTCCAGGCGCCAATGCTGCCAATGGAATTGGGAATTCCTGCTGAGCCTGAGAAGTTCCAGTTTTTGTAAAAGATTCCCTAGCACGTCAAACAAATAAGCAGTGGTTTCAGAAGCAAGCGGCTGTTTGGTTTGAATCGTCAAAATCCGATTGCCCTCAACAGGATTGGGCGCAATTGAAAAACCCGTCAGAGGTGTCTCATCTTCCACCGTTCGGTACGGAACCGTCAGATGTTCGTATGCGCCAACATCGGGTGCCAGTCCGGAAAACCAGCGAGCCGTGCGCCCAAGCGGATGCAAATAGGCATACAAAGCGGTCAATGGCTCATTGTTGAAACTACCCGGATCAATGCCTGCATCTACACAAGGCGAACCGGCTGTTGGCCTGTATTCATAATTCGCAGGATCGCTCAGCATGCCATCGGCGATGTTTGTCAGCCAGATATTGTGGGTAGTGTCCATGGCCGAGCTTGTGCCTTGCAGGAGTGTTCCGGGGCCTAGGAAAAGGTTATTGACCAATTTGACTAGCGTTGTTGCATTGGAATATTGCAGGAAACGCCCACTGAAACGGTCGTTCACAATCGTGTTGTGCGACAAAATGATCTGTTGTTCCGGGTGACTTTGATTTTCGAGCGCAAAGGAGATTATGCCTCCGTTTTGCGAGTTGGGCGATTGCTCAATGATATTTCCAATCAAAATAGCCTGGCCTCCATTTGGCATGTCTACCTCATAACTCCCATCGCCGTTTTCGCCGGTTAATCTGTTGTAATACAGGTTATTAAACCTCGCCCTGCTTTTTACCAAATGCCCGATTTTCGCATCGTGCGAATAACAATAGCGCATGGTAAGGCTGTTCACATTGCCCACGTAAATATTGTGCGAAAAACCATCGCCATAACCGTTGTGAGAAAACTCGCAAGACTCGAAGACAAAGTTGCTCACACCGTCATTCGAGGTCAAAATGCCCATTTCGTTGTGGTGGAAATAGCAGTTGCGCAAAGTCAGGTTTTGACCTTCCTGCCGGATGCCAGCGCCATTGTGGTCGGGCACCTGACAGCCAGAAAATTCGATTCCCTCCACGGTACAATTCGCGCCTTTTATGACCCAAATGGCCTTGCCTTCGGAGTAGTTTCCCGCTGCTTCCAGATGGGCATACCCATTGCCAACAGCTCTGATAACCAGGTTGTTGGCAAACCATTTGGTCACATTTCCGGTGTAAAGTCCGGCGTCTATTTCTACGGTGTCGCCATCGGCAATTAAACTGGAGACTGCGGATGGATCGAGGTAGCTACGGCTTGGGCCAACTTGCCAGATTTTGGCATGTAGTTGGCCAATTTGACCCAAAAGAAAAACAAACATTAAGTGCTTCATTGGGCAAAAATACGCTGTGGAAAACGAAATGAATAGAAAGCAATTGGGCTTGTTACATTTGCCCCTAGTGAACACTTTGACAAATTCAATCTATGACCAAATACCTTATCCTCGTACTTTTTGGGTACTGTATTTTGCTCGGTAACCTTGTTGCGCAAAACAACGATAGTAAACCCGCCATTTCCATCCAATTATCGAAAATGAACGTGGTATACGTAGGAGTTGACAACCCCATTCAGGTTTCCGTTGAAGGACTATCGTCTTCTGAATATCGGGTGGAAACGGACAAAGGTTCACTGAGAAATACCGGGACAGGCAAATACAATCTGAAAGTCGCTCTGCCCGGAGAAGTGACGCTGTCCGTGTACACCAAAACAGGCCCAGCTACTATGAAGCAGACATTCAGGGCAAAGCGAATTCCCGACCCTATCCCTGCATTGGGTGCAAGATTTACCAGCTCTGACACTATAGCCCTTGGAATATTCAAAGCCCAAGCAGGTATCTGGCTTGGACATGAGAACTTGGACTATGACACAAAATGTGAAGTACTTGGATACAAAATCACCCATATCGGAGCAGATTATGAGAAAGGCGTCATGTTCACGCATTCTGTAAGAAACAAAGGCGCCCGATTTAGTGAGGAAGCGAAGCAACTTATAAGCGAGGCTGCCCCAGACGATATATTCATATTCAGCGAGATCAAAGCACGATGTCCTGAGGATGCAACACCCCGGCATTTGAACGCACTGGTGTTTTTCATGGAATCCATTGGAAATGAATGACTAGTAAAATGGCGCGAACAAAAAAAGACGGAACAACCAACCCCAGCGGCGCGCCCACCACGCCGCTCATGCAGCAGTACGTACAGGTGAAAATCAAGTACCCCGATGCGGTACTGCTCTTTCGTGTGGGCGACTTCTACGAAACCTTTGGAGAAGATGCCGTGAAGGCCAGTCGCGCCCTTGGTATCACCCTCACCAGCCGCAACAATGGCGGCTCCGACATCGAACTGGCGGGCTTCCCTTACCATTCCCTGGATCTGTATCTCCCGCGCCTCGTTAGGGCAGGTTACCGCGTGGCGATTTGTGAGCAAATGGAAAAACCGGTGCCAGGAAGAGTGGTGCGAAGGGCTGTCACAGAAGTAGTTACGCCCGGTGTGACCACCGACGATGCACTGCTCGACCACAACGCTAACAACTTTCTGGCAACGCTGGCCTACGGGCCAAACGAGCAACACGGCCTCGCCTTTCTCGACATTTCCACAGGGGAATTTTTTGTCTCTGAAGGTGATTCAGGCGCCGTGGACAAACTCCTGCAAAGTTTCAAACCAGCAGAAGTCATCCTGCCCAAAAGCCGGGTAAAGGAATTTGTGGCCATTTACGGCGACAAGTTTTACACCAACACGCTCGAAGACTGGATTTTTACCCGAGAATTTGCCCGAGAAAAACTGCTCAGCCATTTCCAGACCGCCAGCCTCAAAGGTTTTGGTGTGGAAGAACTTGACCTCGCACAAACGGCCGCCGGGGCTGCCTTGCATTACCTCGCGGCGATGGAAAACACACGACTTTCCCACATCACCGCGCTCAGCCGATTGCAAACCGAGCAATTCGTCTGGCTCGATCGCTTTACGATTCGCAACCTCGAACTTATAAACAGTAACCATGAGAATGGCGTTTCGCTGCTGCAAGTGCTGGACAAAACGGTATCGCCCATGGGCGCAAGACTGTTGAAAAAATGGGTTTTGCTGCCGCTCACTAAACTCAGTCAAATCCGCGAGCGGCACGATGCGGTGGAGTTTTTTGTTGAAAATCAGGAATTTGCACAAGAACTCGAACCCCATATCCGGCACATAGGCGACCTGGAACGACTCATGGCCAAAACCTCGGTCGGCAAAATAAGCCCACGGGAGGCCATGCAATTGCGCAGGGCTTTGCTGGCCATCGAACAGGTCAAAACCCTGCTTCACAGTCAGTCAACAGCCAATGGCCAACCTGACTTCGGCAAGCCTACGTCGGGTAAACAGTCCATCGTTTTTGCCCGACTTTCAGAAGGTTTAAATCCATGCCTAACGCTCCGTGCCCGCATTGAAAAAGACATCGCCCCTGACCCACCTGCCGACATCCGCAAAGGCGGCGCCATCGCCGACGGAGCGGATGAAACCCTGGACGAGCTCCGACACGTGGTGCGCAACAGCCGTGAAATGCTGCTCGAAATACAGCAGCGCGAAATCGAGCGCACGGGCATCACGAGTTTGAAAGTCGCGTTCAATAATGTGTTCGGTTATTACATCGAAGTTACCTCCAAATGGAAAGACCAGGTTCCGCCCGAATGGACCCGCAAACAGACCATCGCCAATGGAGAGCGGTTTATCACGGAGGAACTTAAAATACTGGAAGCCAAGATATTAGGCGCGGAGGAGAAGATTTTGGAATTGGAGGAGAAACTGTTTCGCGCATTGGTAGAGGAGATTGGAAATTACATTCAACCCATACAGCACAATGCACAATTGGTGGCGCGGCTGGATTGCCTGCTTTCTTTCGCCAAACTCGCTCAAAAAAACAATTATTCCCGCCCTGAACTAGACGACTCGACCCTGTTGGATATTCGCGAAGCCCGTCACCCTGTCATCGAAACACAATTGCCCATTGGCGAACAATTTGTGCCAAACGACGTGTTCCTCGATAGCGAATCGGTGCAAATCATCCTCATCACGGGCCCAAATATGGCAGGTAAATCCGCGCTGCTGCGACAAACCGCCCTCATCACTTTGATGGCACAAATGGGCAGTTTCGTACCCGCTAAAAGTGCCCGCATCGGCTTGGTGGACAAGGTGTTCACCCGCGTGGGCGCTTCCGACAATATAAGCGGTGGCGAGAGTACGTTCATGGTCGAAATGAACGAAACCGCGCTGATTATGAACAACATCAGCGACCGCTCGCTCATCCTGCTCGACGAAATCGGGCGCGGCACCAGCACCTACGACGGCATCAGTATCGCCTGGAGCCTGGCCGAATACCTGCACGACAACGAACGCGCGCATCCTAAAACCCTGTTCGCCACGCACTACCACGAACTCATCGAATTGTCGGAGAGCCACGAGCGCATTCACAATTTTCATGTCAGCACCAAAGAGGTAGGGCAAAAAGTGGTTTTTCTACGAAAACTGGTGCCAGGTGGCTCCAACCACTCTTTTGGCATCCATGTGGCGCGTATGGCGGGTATGCCACAAGCCATCGTGCAACGCGCCAATGAGATTCTAAAAAACGCTGGAAGAGAAGTCGGTAGAAGGCAGGGAGGGCGGGCCAATGGGCAAGGAACAAAAGTGAAACCCAGGCTGAAATCCGCAAAAAGGTGAAAAATATCTCTACACCACTGCAACTGCACATCTTTGACGTAGACGACTATACCTTGAAAATTAAGGAGACCCTGCTTTCACTGGATTTGAACACCATGACTCCGATGGATGCGCTGTGGAAGTTGAATGAGTTGGTGAAGATTGCGGGGAAGAAATGAGCTAGAAATACTATTTTTGTACAAAAATTAAAATATCCATGCCTGAACAGATTTTACAACAGCCCTTTAGCAATCTACAATTAGAATTATTGGGCCTTTATTCCCGAAATATTTCAGACGAAGAACTGCTGCAAATACGGGATATGCTGGCTCGTTTTTTCGCTGACCGTGCAACTAAACGCGCCAATGAGGTATGGAAAGATAAAGGGTTTGATGCGAAAGAAATTTTGAAAAAGCATCGTCGCACTCCGTATCGCCGCGTTCCCGCATGAAGTCTTTTTTCCTGTAGTTGGTGGCAACCTCCGTAGTAATTAAGGAATGTTTGGAAAAGCCGCATCGCGGCGAAATGTCGGTAGAAATAAAGTGTTAAGCAGATTTGTAAGGTGCGTAGCACCGAAACACCTGCCAAAAGTTCCGGTGCTACGCACCTTCACACCTAATTATCCATCTATATTCTACCGACATTTCGCCGCGATGCGGCTTTTCTAAACATTCCCAGCCCTTTTGCACTTGCTAATTCAGACAGACAATGAAATTAAGCGCAATTATTTGAAATTGAACATGTTGGTGAAGATTGCGCGAAAGAAGTAGAAAGGCTACTTTTGCCGCACGACATGGAAAACAAAACCCTTATCTCCATAATAGTACCCGCTTTCAACGAGGAAGAAAATCTTTCCGTTACTGTCCAAAAGATTGGAGAAACCCTGGCAAATCTCCATGACCGCTATTCCTTCGAACTTATTTTCGTGAATGACGGCAGCAGCGACAAAACCCTTGGTTTGCTGCGCCAATTGCACCAACAACATCCTGATTGGGTACATTACCTAAGTTTTTCGTGCAATTTTGGTCACATGAGCGCCCTGCGTTGCGGGTACGATCATGCGCGCGGGAAGGCAGTGATTTGTATGGACGCTGATCTGCAACACCCACCTGCATATATCCCGGTTTTTTTGGAAAAATGGGCAGAAGGCTACGAAATCGTATTCACCAGCCGACAGGACGATGAAAAAACGGGCTGGTTCAAACGCCTCAGTTCCAAATATTTCTATGGTTTGATGAACCGATTCTCCGATGTTCGCATCGAACCGGGCGCAGCCGATTTTCGTCTCCTGGATCGAAAAGTGGTGGATTTGATTCGGCAATCCAACGAAACCGACTTATTCATTCGGGGTTTTATCCCTTGGGTGGGGTTCCGGCAGTATATCATTCCTTACACTCCTGACAAAAGATTTGCCGGGCAATCCAAATACACGCTGAGGAAAATGTTGCGGCTGGCTTTGAATGGCATTACAGCGTTTTCTGTCAAGCCACTGCGGGTTGCAACTTTTCTAGGCGTCATTATTTCTGGCTTTGCATTTTTGTATGCCATGTATGCTGTTTACGCGCATTTTGTACTCAAAGAGACGGTGCAAGGCTGGACATCGGTGCTGCTTTCTGTACTGATTATGGGAGGGTTACAATTGCTCACACTCGGCATTATAGGAGAATATTTGGGCCGCTTGTTTATACAGGCAAAGGCCGCCCACCCTACATTGTGCAGGAAAGTGCACTGCCCCCTTCCAGTAAAAATTGATCCAACCATCCAACTCAATGCGTTTCCAGCTTTACCGCACCCTTTTTATCGCCTTCCTTTTTTGCGAAATACTGCTCATTACCTCCCAGCGACTGCGCTACATGGGGCAACGGGAAAATGGCATTGTACTAACGCTTTTGGCCGCAGCAATGGGCATTTTTGCTGTGCTGGCAGCTTTTGAAAGAACAAAGGCCCGCAAAAAAATCCAGAGCGCCAGTTGGGAAAAGTGGCTACTGGGAATTGTGACCATCTCTGGTCTTGGCTTGTGCGTTTTCCACTTTAACCGCGAAATAACCGTCATTCCAATAGATATACACCTTTCTGACATTCTGCCAACCATTCAGGTAATGAACCAGCGCATGTTGGAGGGACAGTACCCTTACAGCATTATTCAGAGTTTTGGCTATGACCTGTCGCCGACCTATCTTCCGATGATGTGGCTGCCGTTTTTGCCGGCGGCGGCATTTCATTTCGACGAGCGATGGATAGCATTTACCATTTGGGCCATCGCGACGATTTCAATGATTCGACGCGCCCAAAAGTGGGGGCTTAGCACAGAGGCCAAATGGCTCATTACGGCATTGCCATTTTTCCACTTCATTATGATTGAGGAAGGCACTGATGCCACCTTTGGCAATACCATAGAGATCATGATTGCGGGGTTTTATATGTTGTTTGCACTCCAATTGGCTAGAATCCAGGAGTATTTGGCTGGGTCTCCGCGAAAAAAAGGGGCATTAATGGCCTTCTTTTTAGTCCTCTGCCTTCTATCCCGTTATGCCTTTTTGCTGTGGTTGCCGCTGTGTTTTGCAATGGTTTGGGTGGAAAACCGAAGGCTCGCGATCAGCACAGCAGCCTGGGTTTTGGGCTTCGTGATGCTGCTTTTTGTGATTCCCTTCTTGATTAAAGACCCTATGATTTACTTCAATGGCTTAAAGCACTATTCTGTGGCAGCACTGGCAGGCTGGGAACAGCCAGGCAAGGTTGGTCCACTGTACGACGGCATGGGCGTGGCAGGTATATTCCGGGACGAATGGGGGGGAGACATGGCTGCGCGTTTGGCTGGGCTTCAAAGATGGCAAATGATTGCTTCCTTAGCAGCAGTAGGTCTGTGCGCCTTTCTTTGGTGGAAAAAACGCGCTCAAATGCAACGTCTTTCGCTTTTTCTGTTGGGAAGCCTGAAATTCTACTTTGCCTTTTTTTATGGGTTTATTCAGATGCCTTATACCTATCTGATGCTTACTCCTTGTTTTTTGAGCGTTGTGATGTTGCTCTCGTTTTACAAAGAGGCAGATACCGCCGATCTGGTTTCTACAACCGTAGATTGAGCTTGCAGCAAATGGCGTTGGGCATGGAGCACCAGATATTCCAACAAATCGCCCAAAAGAAAAGAAGAAACGTGCCAGCGCATGGGTTTTATCGAGGGTTTGTTGGTGTCTACCTCGCGCGCTTGCCGCAATAGTCGGAGCATTAGTTCCATGTTGATAAGCAACACTTTCACCTCATTTTCACGCACTTTCAACAACTTGGAAGGATTAATGGCCTTGGGACTGTGCCGCCGTTTTTCAGCCAAATAAACTGGATTAACGGCATGAATCGCCCTTCGACCCAACCAATTGGATTGTCGTTCATGCGCGGGCAACCACCTGCGAGCCTTTGCTTTGTGGAGCGCCAGTTCGATACGCGGGAGATAATAGTCGAATTGGGCGTTGAGGTGTGCGAAGCATTCCATCGCATTCCAACTACCTGGACCGGGGCGCAAAAGCAGCGCTTCAGCGGGTTGATCTGAGAATTTACTACGCAGTTGTTTTAGGGCTCGTTCAAATCGGATTCCAGATGTTCGAGCAGCTCGGATTGTGTCATCGTATTATGAATATGAAGCGTGTGGGCTTGCGCCCTTACTGAGAGGGGTGGAACACGGATGACACGGATTGGACACGGATTTTCTCAATTTGGAATCTAAAAATCCGTGTCCAATCCGTGTCATCCGTGTTCCACCCCTCTCGGCAGAGGGCGCGAGCCCGCAAAGATAAAATTTCCCTAATGCAATTTCCCCAAAAATGCTCCATCCACACTGATAAGAAGGCTGTAGCCAAGCGTGAGTAGTTCAATCTGGAATTTTCTCGTTCCTTCTGTTTTCACGATATGGCCTTTCATCCCCATCAAGTTTCCGGCAGTGATCTCTACGGGTTCACCTTCCGAAAAACCACCCGGGATCACTTCTACATCCAAACCGTTTTCCAGAGTGATTCGACGCAGTATCTCGATTTCCGCTTCGGGAATAGAGCGCAGGTCTTTACTAGACTTCACAAACCCTGCCACATTTTCTGTTTCCAACACGGGCAAGTAGTCTGCCTTCGTAATGCTGACAAAAACGTAGCAATTGATGAGCGGTTTTTCCACCACGCGGGTGCTGCGGGTGTACCGACGCATCAGTTTTTGCAGGGGCAGATAGGCATGAATTCCCTTTTTTGCCAACATACGCTGCACGAATTTCTCGCTCTTGGAGCGCGTATGGACGGCGAACCAGCGAGGTTCGGTTTCGTGGAGGTGGTTGATGATGGTGGGCATGGAATTGAAACGTACGTTTCGCAAGGCAAAGAAACGATTGTGAGAAAGGAAATTGGCTGTACCCTTCAAAATAATCACACAAAGTGTTAAGGAATACTACTTTTACCCTCAGTTCTATGGCGATTGGAGATGCTTCATAAATCACCTAGATTTGATCAAACAATGCATCGGCTTACCTGGTTCGTCCTATTGATTTCGATCAGCAACAATGTTTCGCTGGCTCAACCCAATCCCGTTGGGGATAACAGATATGATCGCGTTTATACAGATTCGCTTAAAATTGAAGTAATTCAGGCGAACTGCAGCAGTACCTGCACCGGCACCTTGGGCGATAATATTTTCCCGAATGGAGACTTTGGCTCCGGTGTACCCAATATTGTAGCCTCTGATCCGGGCCTTGCACCTGGATATATTTATATGGTAAATCCGCCACCCAATGATGGCTTTTACTGTATAGCCAATAATACAACTCCCTGGGGTTGGTTCGCCGCGAACGCCTGGATTGATATAGAAGACAACGGCCCGGAAGCAAATGGGTACATGATGGTGGTGAACGCCAGTTATCAGCCCGGACTTTTTTATCAAAAAACAGTGGATGTTTGTGAAAATACGCTTTACGAGTTTTCAATTGATGTTATTTCGCTGATTGAAAGTCATCTGCCGAATTTGATCCGCCCCAACATCGCCTTTCTGATTGATGGCAATGCTGTTTGCCAAACAGGCGACATTCCCCCGGATGAGCAATGGCGTACAGTGCGTTTTTCTTTCACTACTGCGCCTGGACAAACCAGCATAAACCTCGCATTACGCAACAATGCCCCCGGTGGCAACGGGAATGACCTTGCCATTGACAATATCTCTTTCAGGGCCTGCGGCCCTACCCTACTGGTACCTGAAATCGTCGAATTCTGCAAGGGTGTACCGACAACGATTGCTTCGGTGCTCGCCAATTCTCCTTACAATAACCCAGTCTATCTGTGGCAGATCTACACAAATGGGACCTGGGAGGATCTCCCGAATTCCAACAATGACAGTATTGACATTTCCGACCCGATTGATGGAAGCCTGTTTCGAATGGTAGTCGCCAGTTCGCTCCCGAACATCGCAATGCTCAATTGCAGGGTTATTTCTGATACGATCCAATTGAAATTATTGCCGGATTTGCTCGTAAATGCCACCGCTCAGGATGTTTCCTGTTCAGGTGGATCCAATGCGACGGCGGCAGCCGAGGCCATCACAGGAACAGCCCCGTATGAGTATGCCTGGGATTCCGGTTTATCTGGTTCCAACATCAGCAACTTGAGCGCCGGAAATTATTTGGTCACCATAACCGATGTCTTGGGTTGTACCGGAGTTGCCTCCATCACCATTACAGAACCAGCCCTCTTGACGGCAAGTGCCACTGCAAGCAATATCTCTTGTTTTGGGATTCAGGATGCTGCGGCTTCCGTGTCGGTTTCTGGTGGGACAATTCCTTATCAATATGTCTGGAGTACCGGCCAAACCAGCGCCAATCTCTCCAACCTTGGCCCCGGAAATTATCAAGTCACCATCACGGACGGAAATGCCTGCACCGAAGTTTCAACAGTAAGTATTTCAGAACCGACACTCCTTACCAGCATTGCCACGGCAACGGATGTTACCTGTTTTGGGATTCAAAATGCTACCGCTTTGGTATCGGTTTCTGGTGGGACATTACCCTATCAATATGCCTGGAGCAACGGCCAAACCAGCGCCAGCCTCGCTAACCTGAGCACCGGAAATTATCAAGTCACCATCACGGACGGAAATGCCTGCACCGAAGTTTCAACCGTTAGCATTTCAGAACCAACACTCCTGACCAGCAGTGTCTTAGCAACGGATGTTACCTGTTTTGGAATACAGAACGCTACTGCTTTTGTATCGGTTTCTGGCGGGACATTACCTTATCAATATGCTTGGAGCAATGGTCAAACCAGCGCCAATATTTCCAACCTGAGTGCCGGAAACTATCAAGTCACCATCACGGACGGAAATGCCTGCACCGAAGTTTCAACGCTGAGTATTTCAGAACCGACACTCCTGACCAGCAGCGTCTCGGCAACGGATGTTACCTGTTTTGGGATTCAGAACGCTACTGCTTCTGTATCGGTTTCTGGTGGGACAATTCCATATCAATATGCCTGGAGCAACGGCCAAACCAGCGCCAGCCTAACAAACCTGAGCACAGGAAATTATCAAGTCACCATCACGGATGGAAATGCCTGCACTCAGGTTTCAACAGTAAGTATTTCAGAACCAACACTTCTTACCAGCACTGCCACCGCAACGAATGTTACCTGTTTTGGGATTCAAAACGCTACCGCTTCGGTATCGGTTTCTGGTGGGACAATACCTTACCAATATACCTGGAGCAATGGCCAAACCAGCGCCAATCTCGCCAACCTGAGCCCCGGAAACTATCAAGTCACCATCACGGACGGAAATTCCTGCACCGAAGTTTCAACGGTGAGTATTTCAGAACCGACACTCCTGACAAGTAGCGTCTCGGCAACGGATGTTACCTGTTTTGGAATACAGAACGCTTCTGCTTCGGTATCGGTTTCTGGCGGGACAATACCTTTTCAATATGCCTGGAGCAACGGTCAAACCAGCGCCAGCCTCGCTAACCTGAGCGCTGGAAATTATCAAGTCACCATCACGGACGGAAATGCCTGCACCGAAGTTTCAACGGTGAGCATTTCGGAACCAACACTCCTGACCAGCAGCGTCACGGCAACGGATGTCTCCTGTTTTGGGATTCAGAACGCTACCGCTTCGGTATCGGTTTTAGGTGGGACAATACCCTATCAATATGCCTGGAGCAATGGTCAAACCAGCGCCAGCCTGGCTAACCTGAGCGCCGGAAACTATCAAGTCACCATTACGGACGGAAATGCCTGCACCGAAGTTTCAACAGTGAGCATTTCAGAACCGACACTCCTGACCAGCAGCGTCTCGGCAACGGATGTTACCTGTTTTGGGATTCAGGACGCTACTGCTTCGGTATCGGTTTCTGGCGGGACAATACCTTACCAATATGCCTGGAGCAATGGCCAAACCAGCGCCAATCTTTCCAACCTTGGCCCCGGGACGTTTCAAGTCACCATTACGGACGGAAATACCTGCACTACAACCGCCGCAATTCAAGTGCATGAGCCACCGCCTTTGATTGCACAAACAGATAAAACGAACATCACATGTTATGGAGATGAGGACGGCACTTTGAGCGCAGTGGTCAGCGGCGGTGTGGCGCCTTATACCTTTCATTGGAACAGCGGACAATTGACACCCGTTATCAGTGGACTCAGTGCTGGATACTATACACTCTGCGTTACGGATGCCAATGGCTGCACCATAACAGCATACGCTTATCTGGATGAACCAATCCTTCTTACCGTCAACCTGGACAATGATTTACACATCAATCTGGGCGATATTATTGACCTGAAAGCAGTGGTCAACATACCTCCGTCCGAGGTCATGGATTATACTTGGTCCGGCTCAGAGGACTCGCTACATTGTGCGGATTGTTTCCTTTATAGTTTTCAGCCCACCGGGCCCGGATGCCAGCAGGTGCTGGTTCGCAGTAAAGATGGTTGTGTAGCGATAGACAACGTTTGTTATCAAATACTTCGACAGCGAAGGGTTTATGCGCCAAACGTATTTAGCCCCAACGGAGATGGAGTCAATGACTTTTTTACCATTTTTTCAGATGATGGCGTGAAGCAGATCTTAAGCCTTTCGATCTACAATCGATGGGGTGGCCATATTTATCAGGCCTATAATATCAAGACCAATGAGGAACCTGCGGGCTGGGACGGCACTTTTAAAGGGCAGGCCTTGAACATTGATGTCTTTGTATGGGTTGCCAGACTGGAATTTATTGATGGGGAAATCATAAGTATGAAGGGCGATGTTACGTTGCTGCGGTGATATTTGGGGTGGATAGTAGACAAGACCTCAGGCCGCCATCCCCATGGCATACCTCCGCTTAAAAAACTCAAACAAAGCCTCCGTTCTGACCTCAAGGGGTAAAAGGGTCAAATTGAAGGGGATTTGTCCAGTGTTTGTATCAACAAAAAGAAATCCCCTCATAACCAATTAGTTATGAAGGGATTCTGTAGTCCGTACGGGAATCGAACCCGTCATAAATTACAGTTTATCAAGGCTTTATCGTATATTTGTGCATGGTTGGGGAAAGCAAAAGAAGGTAAGAAAACAAAATTACCCCTCGTTTTACCTCGCTTTGTTCCAAATGTAAGTTTGAAGGCTAAGTCAAAGATCAACTTTACTTTTTATCAAAACAGGCGGAAAGGTGCTAACACTCCCCTTCTACCATTACCCCTATCCACTGCGAGGTTGTTTACCAGGTCAATGGAGATTGGAAGCGGTTTCGATTTTCTACGGGCGAAAATGCGCCATCCGGCATTTCAAAACCAAAGGTTTTCACACCGTCAATTTTGCAACGCAGATCAACAACAAGTTGGAGGTACTCCAACGCAACGGTGAAAGGATTTACCGGGATGCCTCGAAACGGAATGATGCCCCACCCGGACAAGTTCAAAGAAATGATCCTGGACACGGCTTTACAAAGTGCAGGTGGAACGCGACCTGCTTTCAGACTATGAAGCATTCATCGAATACCACCAAGGCAAGGAACAATAAAAAGTAGTTTGTCGCACATTCTAAACTTGCGCAAACACTTGGAACACTTCGCCCAAAAACAACGGCTTGCCCTTACCTATGAAAATATCAATCTTGATTTCTACGGAAAGTTCCTGCGCTTCCTGCGAACATACCCACACTCTAAAGCAGAAACTTACGCTGAGAATACCGTAGGCAACTACATTAAAAAACTCAAAATGTTCCTAAATTGGTCAGGCGAATGGTTGGAACAAACACGAATACTACTTGCACCCTGATTTCAAGATTCTCGAAAATCCGGTGGGGAATATTTACTTGGAGCAATTCGATTTGGATGCGCTGCTACAATTTGGATTTGAAGAAACGCCCTTACCTCAACGATACCCGAAATTGGTTTTTGCTGGCTTGCGAAACGGGAATGAGGTACAGCGACTACAAACAATTGCACAAAAGCAACCTCAAAGAAGTGGTGGATGGGTACGATTTTAACTACGAACCCCGCAAAACAAGCAAGTCATCGAAAATGCGCGTTACTGTGCCGCTTTCCGGCAATGTCATTCACATATTGCTTCAATATGGCTTTGATATGCCCCGACCAGTCAGCAACCAAAAAATGAATAAGGGGCTGAAAGAAGTTAGCAACCCCTTTGTGGCATTGATAAAATTATTGGTACACATACTGCCCGCCGAACGTTTGCAACCCTACGCGCTACAAAGACGGCTTTGCTTCCAGTGCAAGCCATTATGAAGATCACAGGCCACCGAACAGAAAAAGAATTTTACAAATACCTGTGCATCGAAGGCGAAGAAAACGCCGCCATGTTCCGACAAAAAGACGAACGCTACAACATCAAGGTTTCGGGACTTTTTTGGAGGGCAATCTTAGGGTTGCATAACCGTTGAAATTACTAACAATTTGTGGAAAACTTTCAACAATCTATGTTGGCAATTGCTTGCTCGTTTCTTCCAACTTACCTTATTTTTGTATAAGATTTGAAGATTTAGTGATAAATGATTGTTGGATTTCTTCTCCTTCCCCTTGTTAAATCCAAATTGGATTTAAAGCCCTTCCACCGCGTTAAAAGACTTGTATTTAAGAAATGCCGTGTGCTCATGCACTAAGGCTGTGAAGTATTGATAACTAAACGCATTTTGAATGAACCAGACGATGGTTATTACGCCCGGCGAAAAGTTTAAAGAGGAGCTCGCCCAGGCAGTTGCCGAAATGGTATTGGCGCAAATCTCCAACGCGCCCGGAGTTTCCAAAGACAGAGACGAATTTCTAAACACGGGTGAAGTGCTTAGCATCTTACGCATCACCGCCTACCTACGCAAACCGCGCAAGAGCGGGCGTTTGCGGACGTATGGTGAGGGTACGCGCTACCAACGGTATCGGCGTTCGGAAGTGGATGGGCATTGGCTAAAATGTGAGATAGTGAAAAGAGAGGAGAATTTGAGCCGGTTGAATTGGTACATAAAAGGTTCTTACTCCCACTTGGCATTTGTCAATTAGTGGCAAGGAAAGACGAATTCCCGAATTTGAACTTTTGTGTACCTGAAAGTCATTTCGCATGGTACAATATTGGTAACCGATAAGGTTATCAAATCTGCTTCACTTACGTCTTGGGCCGCCATCCAAAGACAGTCAAAGGAATCTGGAAAAATTAAAACAACGGAATTGGGTTGGCACTTACAAAACGTGGAGTAAGTATTCTAAGGTCGTTCAGTCAGTTATACAGAATTGGAGCAAGTACCGTTTAGGCGTACGGGTGTAAATTTTCAGCAACTGACTTCCAAAACTACAGGCATTGGTTGTTTTTGCTTCGGCATTGCATATTTGTCAAAGTCTATTGCTTCAAAAAATAAAAGGGCGTTTCGCTCGGGATTAAAAAGCAAGTCCCATCCACAACGCAAACCCCTCCTTTACTTTTGTTCGATTGGCTTGTAAATACATTGCTGTCAATCTTGACGTTTCCCCCATGCCTACGGCTTCCATTTGGAA
>JADJFA010000018.1 GCA_016708875.1 Lewinellaceae bacterium | reverse complement strand
CATAGCAATTGTCGGCAATCCTTCTATAGGCGAAGCACCGCGTTTTTGCTGAATATCAGATAACTTTTTGTCATGTAATTTCCTTCCCACCCATCACTGCTTCGCCGCTTTAGCTGCCTTTTTCTCCTGCTTCTTAAAGTACCGCCGAAACAAAAAATTGCTCTTCAGCGCTTCCATGTCCTGGGCAAAAGCTGCCGTGCCTTTCTCGGCGTTTTCGATGGTGGCCCGCAGGCGGTCGGCCATCACAGAATCTCGCATCAGGGCATTCACGGATCCGCTTCCCTGATTGATGTCTTTTTCGACGGATTCAATGACCCCGTTCAGGTCCTTCACAAGTCGGTCGGCGCTGGTTTCCAGGGTCCTTATCTGCGACACCACCTGCTTGAGTTCGGTGGATAGGGTGGTATCCGTCAGCAAGGTGGCAATGGTGCCGTTTCCTTCGGATGCAAGTTTAAAAGTGCTGAGCGCATTATCCATTAAAATGGAAGCGTTTTTGGTCGTTTTGTGCAAGTTTTCCAGCGAACGGCGCAGGTTGTACGACAAACTTTTATCATTCAACAGACTGGTCAATTCACTGCTTTGGTTGATCAATTGAACCGTGGCGAGCACTTCTTCGGCAATTTTTGACACGGTTTGATTGGTGCGGTTCAGCGTTTGCAACATCTGATCTGTGTTGACTTCTTCCCTGGAGGGCAACCTTTCGCCGCCTTCTACAAATGGTTTGTTGCCGCCCATCGGGTCAATATTGACCACCCGGTTGCCGATCAAACCATCTGTGCCAATGCTTGCCAACGAGTTGTTGCGGATAAAGCCTTTTATGTCCTTATTCAAATTCATGGTCACTTCAATCACCGTGTCGTTGAGGATCATAATGTCCAAAACACTCCCGACATCAATGCCCGAAAAGCGCACGTTGTTGCCGACCAGGAGGCCGTTCACGTCTTTAAAATGTGCTTTCAGCTCAAAACTATTTCCAAAAAAACTTTTGTTTTTGCCCAGCAGATAAAGTGCAAAAATAAGCAGCATCAAACCTGCTAATACGAAAACGCCCAATTTGATGGCATTTATGGACTTCTTTTTCATGTCTAATTAATTGAAGAAGGCTCTTATTTTTTCATCGGAAGAGGCACTCAACTCATCGTAAGTGCCTATGGCATAACATTTTCCGTCAATCAGCATCGCAATACGGTTTGCCACCAGTTTGACGCACTTCATGTCATGGGTAATAATGATGGAGGAGGTCTGGTATTTTTCCTGGATTTTATTGATGAGTGAAATGATTTCAACGCTTGTGATGGGGTCGAGGCCGGTGGTTGGTTCGTCGTACAGGATGATTTCGGGTTTGAGGATGAGCGTCCTTGCCAAGGCGATTCGTTTGCGCATCCCCCCGGAAAGCTCGGCTGGCATCATATCTACGGTATGTTCAAGTCCCACATTCTGAAGGGCTTCCATCACCATGTCCTCTACTTCCTCGGAATTTAGTTGGATAGAATGGCGGCGCAGCGGGAATTCGAGGTTTTCGCGCACCGTCATCGAGTCATAGAGCGCATTGCTTTGGAACAGAAACGCCACTTTCACCCGAATATGGTCCAGCGACGTTTGGTCGAGCGTCAGGATATTCTTACCCAACACCTGTATTTTCCCATGTTCAGGTTCTATGAGCCCGATGATACATTTGATCAAAACCGATTTGCCAGAACCCGATTTGCCAAGCACCACAAGGTTTTCTCCCCGAAGCAGCGAAATATCGAAATGGTCCAACACATGGTTGTCGCCGAACGATTTACAAAGGCCTTCTATTTTTATAACTGGGTCTGGCATAATGTGATTGGATTATTGGTGATTGGATAATTGGTGACTTTGTAACAATTAAAATCGCCGAAAAACATCAAAAACCCTGCGCAGCAGACTGGATCGACTGTTGTGCTCTTTTGTTTTTGGTTCAAATTAAGTTTGATGTTGCCAAAACGGATCATTAATGTTACCAAATTCAGGGTGACTCAATCTTGTCAACGAAATGACCAAATGCTACTGAAACAAATCCGCGATCTGCACCGCAATCAGATCAATGATAAAAATCAATACAGACGACACCACCACCGACGAATTGGCCGACAGCCCAACGCCTTCTGTTCCTTTTTGGGAATAATAGCCTTTATAAGAACCAACAATGCCCACTGCAAACCCGAAAAAGAAGGTTTTGATAAATGCAGGTATAACATCAATGTAGGCCAGATTGTCGAATACTTTTTTGAAGAACAGGTTGAACGTGAGTGGTTCGTAGATATTCACGCCCAGATAGGAGCCGTAAAGTGCAATCCCATCCGCCAAAATAACCAGTATTGGCAACATCAACATGGCGGCCAGGGTGCGTGTCACCAC
Organism: Lewinellaceae bacterium; assembly: GCA_016708875.1. Lineage (GTDB taxonomy): Bacteria > Bacteroidota > Bacteroidia > Chitinophagales > Saprospiraceae > M3007. The sequence continues at coordinate 106,620 of JADJFA010000018.1, read as the reverse complement.
CAGATATTTGAATGGGTTGGTGCCGGAAACCTCCATCGCGTCTATCTGCTCGGTCACTTTCATGGAACCGAGTTCCGCGCCAATGCTGGAGCCGATTTTCCCCGCAAAAATAAGTGCTGTCAAAATAGGCCCGATCTCCCGAACGATGGCAATGCCCACCATGGCCGGAATCTGAACATCTACCCCGTATTTGACCATCGTGGGACGCAGCTGCATCGTCAGCACCAAACCAATGATAAACGCGGTAAGCGCGACCAGCGGCAACGATTTGTACCCAATCACAAAACATTGGCGCACAAATTCCGCCACTTCATAACGCGGGCGAAATGCTTCCTGAAAAAAGCGCAGCACGAAACGGAATATTTCGCCAGTTTCATGGAGGAATGATTTAAAATCGTCGTTTTGGGCTAGCATCAGATAAAGCATTCAATTGTTCAAAACATAGAATCACAAACACAAATCCCTTCCGTTTTCCCGCCAAATTCCTGCAACGGCCAAAGGCACAGGCCTTTTTCCGGCCCTCCAAAGTTGGTAAATATCCTCGTAACGAAGTGTATCTCCCTGAGCATTTATTTCTTGAAGCTTATATCGTATGGTCACTTTGGTGCCGAGGGGTGCATAAAAATATAGGCGCCAGGCATCCGCTTCGCTGACTCCGATACAGCCATTGGAGGCAGGTTTTCCAAGCGAACGGGGATTGGTTGTGGGGTGAATCATTTGTCCGTAACGCTGCCCGTTGATAGCAGGCTCAAGCCATGGGATTTGGGGCATGAGCGTAGTTTGGTGGTCGTCGCGTTTGGTGAATTTGAATCTTTCTCCAGTTACAGGATCAATAAAAATAGGGTAACGATTGACCCGTATGATCTCGCCCGAACCGGTTCGGGTTCTCAGGTCTACCCGATGCCCAGCCGCTTCGAGGTATTTTTTTTGTTTTTTTCCTACCCGCACAGGCACTGTATGCAATATACTGTCGCCCTCCATAATGCGCAGTTCAAAAGCGGGAATATTGATATCGAGACTGGTTTTGGCCATTTTTTCAAGCAGGATAGCCGCCGTTTTTGGGCCTGGGATCAGCAAGGTGTCACCTTGTTTCAACACCCGCATTTTCTTTCTGGTCGTACACAAAATTACCCAAGGACATTTGATGGTAATAATCGGTATTCACGAGGGTATCCAGTATCCATGGGTTGGCGCGGAGCAACAGGTTTTCGCTTAGTGTGTAACTGCTCAGGGTATCGTTTTGACGGACTATTTCCTCTAAAAATTGAAAGAATTGGCCAATGGCAATTTCCTTTTGGACGGGAATTTTGGCATGTGGAAGCTCCGACTCAGGCAGTTTAGGCACGGATTGCGCCTCTTTTTCAAGGTTGGGTTCTGCCGGGACTTGTGTTTGCATCCAGGAGAAGCGACCATAGAATCGCCATACAAAACATGGATAAATACATGGGTCGCCAAGCAACGCTGGTTATGTTCGCCTTATAGAAAGGCGATATTTTTCTTCAATGTTGACATGGCGATTATTGTAATGCAAATTAATTGAAAGCAACGCCGCAACGCTTTGCCGTATTTGCAAATTGGTTAAGAGGAGGACACTGAAGAAAGCCAGCATAAAAGCAAAATCAACACGATGATGGGAGGAACAATTGCAGCAACCGCCATACCTTTTACCCACCTTTTAGTTGCTCCAGAGGATAGCGCTAAGCCTAGAATGCCCAACACTAACCCACCCAAGAGCAGGACTAAACTCCCAATTGCACCGGAAAAATAATGAAATGACCCCCACCGCAGTGCAGATGAATCCTAAAATTGACAACGGTTTTCGTCCGTCAACACTGCGCCCCAGGCTTTTAAGCCGTTTTTGAAGGAAGATTTTTAGCAACCCGATCAAAAAACGCTGTTTTTGGCGCGAATCCATGAGGTTGCTGCAATACCGTTCCGTGGCTCACAGGGACAGAAAGGTAGCCGCTATGCAGGGAATACTAACCATTAGCAGGAAAATGACATATCGCATGACCTGATTTTTTCTTCGTGAATTAAGCCTACCTGCTCAATGATATTACAGGTTTTGTTACAACAAAGTTGGGCTGATTGATATCTAAAGTTGCATGACGCAGGTCTTTAGTACGGATGACGAATGTCACTTGGGTAAGTTCCTCAAAACTCCAACCTGTACGCCAAAACTGGAATCAAGGGTGCCTGATGCCAGGTTTCAATCGCCTTCGTATCCGTGTTGAAGAACCTCCCGCCAATGTTTTGGCGATTGGTAGCATTCTGAAGGTCAAGCGATAAGGTGGTGGTCAAACGACGATAATTTCGTTTCAGCCTTACCCCCAAATCCAGCCGGAAGTACGCAGGAAACCTATCCGTAAACGCTTGATTTTCAATATATACCGTCTCGTTTTGGCCTTAGAGGCCTCCAAATCAATGGGGTATCGAGCTGACCGCCGGTACTAATGAGTTTCAGGTTCAGGCCAAACGAACGGTCTTTACCGCGACGATCCCAGGCCCATTCCTTGCCAGCGGTAACACTTCCTGCATAACGGCTGTCGAAACGTGTATTGCGCCACACCAGATCCGAGCCCTGGTAGGCTGAACGATAGAGCGAAAGTGTGGCCATCCAATACAAGCCGCGGGTGAGAAACTGCTCCCCTGTCAATTCCAGGCCGTAATTGCGGCCAAGTCCTTTGTTGTCAAGACTGAGAATAACGTTCCCGCCGAGCTAATTGAGCATGGAAAAAGAGCTGGCTGCATCTTTATCCACCGGTACATTAAACAAGTGCTGGTAATAGAGCTCGCTTTTGAAATGCAGTTTTTTTCGCGGATAATAATCGTATGCCAGCACGAAGTGATGTGCTTTGCTCAGATCCAAATCAGGATTGAGCCTTTGATTGGCTTCGTTTTTTACAAAATATACCCCCAGTGGCATCACCTGCGAATGCAAGCCATAACCCAGGCTAAACGACTGCGTCGCATCGGGTGCATACTTGAGCGCAGCTCGAGGCTCGATTGAAACCTTGTTGTTGAGCAACATGCTGAGGGAATGTACTCCGAGGTTGAAAGTCACGCGATCCGTAGGTCGGTATTGCCATTGTGCGAATGCCTGGATGGTTTCGCTGGTACCGCTTTGCTTCAATTGCTCTTCCATTTGTTCGCTTTCCTGATCGTAACTGTTTTGCCGCAATTTGAAACCTAAGACATTGACATATGCCCCTGCCCGAATAAAATGACGAGCATTGAATTTATGGCTCAATACGCTGGATAAAGTGCCTTTGGTTTGGCGCGAGCTGGTTTCAAAATTCTGGCGCAAGGCATAATCTGGAAGCAGATACTCTTGTGCATTCAAGCCATTTTCAGTGCCGGAAAAGACCAGGGCTGTTTTTAGAAAAGTACTGGAATCCCAGATTTTACTGTGGGTCATACCAACAACGCCTGTATTTGCTAAAAAAACATAAGGGTATTTTTTGTCCAGATTATCACTCCAAACGGCGGTGTCCGCGCTGCCCTGAAGGGTTTGTTTGCTCAGTCCGCCCAAGCCAAACAGGGTAAATGTTCCGGCTTTGCCTGCTGATTTCCAGAGATTGAACGACAAGTCCTGGAAGTTGGTGGTCGCATCCCCGAGCGGCACGCCCAATTTCCCCACGAGCGAAAGTGTGGAATAGCGGTAATTCACCAGATAAGAACCTTTACCCGCCGTAGCCTTTTTACCTGCCGAGCCTTGGCGGGCAGGGGCGGAGGCGGAGGCGGGTGCAATACCAGTCCCCCCTAATGGCCCCTCCGCCGCCACATCCAGCCCCAAAACCCCCGCTTGTATGGTAAACTCCCGCCGGTCGCTGTTGCCTTTGCGGAGTTTGAGGTCAAATACGCCCGAAAGCGCGTTGCCGTATTCAGCGGCAAAAGCCCCCGTGGAAAAATCGGAATTGTTCAATAATTGTGAACTCAGGATTGAAATGCCACCACCCGAAGTACCAACATTGGAAAAGTGATTCGGATTGGGAATATCAACGCCTTCCATGCGCCAAAGCAGTCCGTTGGGCGCGTTGCCACGAATCACAATGTGGTTGTTTCCATCGTCTGCAGCCACTACCCCCGCGTAGGAAGTGGCCATGCGGGCAGGATCATTCACGGCTGCTGCAAAACGCCGGGTTTCCTCCACAGAAAAGGTCCGGGTAGATACCAATGACAAATCATTGAGCGGTTTTTCCTTATCAACCGCAGCAGTGATGACCAGCTCTTGCTGCTCCATTACGGTTTCTTCCAGCTCAATAAGCAGATCGGTTTCTTTGCCGGAATCGAGGGTTACATTGCTCAAAACTGCGTTTCGATAGCCTAAGTAGGTCACCAGCACGGTATATTTTCCAAGGGGCAAATTGGCCAATCGAAAATGCCCGGATTCATCTGTGATGGCGCCTACAGGAATGGCATTTGGATTGTCTGAGGGTGCTACGCGCACTGTTGCACCAATGAGTTCGTAACGAACAGATTTGTCAATGACCTGGCCTTTCAGGTTTTGGGTTTGACTGAAGATTTTAAAGGGGCAAAGAAAGAGCAGGCTTGCAGCGAGTGCAAGCAGGTATTTTTTGTGTTCCATGAAAAGAGTGTGGATAAAAGTTTGGAAGATTAGGTTTCTGGGCAATTCGGTGCCGCTAAGTAGAAGTGACACTTTTTAAAAAATTGTCACTTCTCTAAATGGATTGCGAGGATCAAACCCTCTTTAAATCACTGAAATTCATTGCGTTATAAACGGGGTTATGTCAAATGGAAAATCACTTTTTGCATAGTATTGAGCTCCGTCGCTGTTGTTGGCGAGGACGCCAACAACGGCATAGGCTGCCAACCTTTGTTCAAAAGCAAATGATTATCAATGCTTTAATGTGAGGCTGCCGTTGTTGGCGTCCTCGCCAACAACAACGGCAGGGCGAAATCGCAGAAAGTTTGCGATATTTTATTCCATTTCAGGCCAAACCTCGTAGGTTTTTGAAAACCTACGAGGTTTAAAAGCAAGAAAGACGAAATAAAATATCGCGATAATATCTCCCCCTACGCTTATGGGACAACCCCGTCTCATAAGCGAAGCACTCGGCTAGCCTAGAATTTTTTGATCGTTCCTGAACCAGAAACTTTGGCAATTACGTCTGGACTACCCTTGTACACAATGCCTCCGGAGCCACTAATCTCGGCGTTCAGTTTTTCAGCGACATTCAGCTGAACATCCCCACTGCCAGAAACATTCACATCAGCGGTGTTGACCACAAAGTCAAAGCATTTTATCTTGCCACTTCCAGAAATGTTACAATCAATGTGCTCCCCGCTTCCGGCCATCCTGATTTCGCCGCTGCCTGAAACCTGCAAATCCGCCTCGTCAAAATGGGCTTTTATAGCGCTGATACTACCACTCCCTGATACATCCAGATAAAGTGATGGCCCTTCAATAACATCCAGCACTTCTATTCACCGCTGCCGCTGATATCAAAGTGATTCCAGGAAGGCGCCGTTACCACCACTTTCATGTGATCAACATCCCGAACGTTCCGATCGAAATAAACCCGCAGAATACCGTTCTCCACCCTGGTTTCCACGTATGGCATGGCGGTTTCTTCGCAGGTGATTTCGATTTTAAATACATCTCCTATATGTACTTCTGCATTCGCAGGTACGCTTAAGTCAAGTCCGCGGAAGTCAGTTTCGTCAAAATCCAGGGTAATCAGATCGCCCGTGGATTTAACGCCAAAGGGGTCGCAGGAAGGAAGGATCAGTAAGAGGGAGCAAATGCCGCATAGTAGGGCGCTGTTTTTCAAAGCTGAAATTTTCATAGCAATACTTTTTAGTGTGATAATGATTGTTTTGAATGATTCAAAGCAAACTGACCGTGGAAAATCTCAAAAGGTTACATTGGAATCTCCTGAAAGTAGTTTTGAACCGATTTAAACCTATGACACACTTCCCCTGAAGTCACCCTTACTATGAAGTAAAAAATTTTTTTTGGACCTACCAATCAGGGTAAGCACAGACCTTTGGTGTCTTTAATTCAGGAACAAACGATTTGACAACGGAAGATCAAAAGCAGGCACAAGCCCTTCGGCATGGCGACGAAAGGGCATTCGATGAATTATTCCGGGCGTGGTACACCCCCCTCGTCCGGTATGCGCATACGTTTACCGATGGCGACCTTGATGAAGCCGAAGACCTTGTGCAGGAAAGTTTTGCAAAAATTTGGACACAACGGACCACCCTGGATTTCCAACACAGCCTGAAAGCCTACCTCTACCGAATGGTACACAATCAGGCGCTCAACCGCCTCCGGGCACAACGAATACACGAACGTTTTGCCAACCATCAACTTCGACAAATGGCAAATGAATATGAAGCTCCAAAAGATGACCCTGAACTTCAAAAACGGGTTCAGGATGCCTTAAACACCCTCCCGGCGCAATGCAGAGAGGTTTTCAGCCTGAGCCGGTTTGAAGCATTGAAATACCGTGAAATCGCCGAGCAACTGGGCATTTCCATTAAAACCGTCGAAACGCACATGGGCAAGGCTTTGCGTATACTGAGGATGGAATTGGCGGAATACCTGACGCTGATTTTGTTGTTAACAAGGCTCACTAACCTTTGACTTTCATGAAAAAATGCAATACACTTTTGAAAATATAGATGAACTCATTGCCAAACTATTCGCGGGCGAAATCGGGGAAGCAGAAGCGCTTGTGCTGGAAACCTGGCGTAGCTCTTCCCAAGCAAACAAGCAGTATTTTGAGCAAATGGAAAGGCTTTGGCAAAAGGCAAATCTCGCCCAAAGCAGCCTCGCCCGACCCTTGGACGTAGAGACTGCCCTGGCTCGGACCAAGTCAAAAATCCAGCAAATACCGGCCCCGGGAAAGGCTAAAAAGATTGCCATGAACCAATGGTGGTTGGGCATTGCAGCATCCATCCTGCTTTTGACGGCGGCCATTTTGTTTTTTCAAAATTCCGGGGGCGAAACTCCTGTAACATTGGCTACGCTTGGAAATACCGTACGCGACACGCTTAGCGACGGTTCCAGCATTGCCCTCAATCAGCATTCCAGCCTTTCGACGGCCTTCAGCAATAAAAAACGCAGCGTAAAACTTCAGGGGGAGGCATATTTTGAGGTAGCTAAAAATCCTGAAAAACCTTTCGTGGTGGAGGTGGCTCAAGTGGAAGTAACCGTCATTGGTACCCGGTTCAATGTGGACAACCGAAGTGATTCAACCAAAGTAGTGGTCAGTGTAGAGGAAGGAAAGGTGAAGGTGCAAATTGGCCCTCAAATTATCTTTTTAAATGGCGGTGAACAAGCCACTATTGATTGTTCCAATGAGCAAATTATCCGTAGTAAGCTGCCGCCTTCCGGGAATGTCAAAGCCTGGCTTGATCGCCGTTTTGTCTTCGATGATGTGCCCCTGTCTGAAGTGATCCCCATTCTGGAAAAAGCATACAATGTCCAAATAGAACTGATTAACAAGGATTTAGGCAATTGCCGCCTTCACGCCCCATTCAACGATGAATCCATTGAACGGGTCCTGGGCCTGATCGCTGAAACCTTTTCACTAAAGGTAACGTCCAATAACGGGCGCTTTCTTTTGGATGGCGCTGGCTGTGAATGATCCACAATATGTCAATCACATTGGGGGTTGTGTCAAAAGTAAAATCATCACGTTTTACTTAGCATTGGGCTCCGCCGTTGTTGTTGGCGAGGACGCCAACAACGGAAGGACAACGGAAGGCGTTTTTTAATATGCCATTGATTATCAATAATTTATTCCGCATTTGCCGTTGTTGGCGTCCTCGCCAACAACAACGGCGGAGCGGAATCCCAGTAAAAATTGAAGGCATTCTTGCTTTTGACATAATCCCCAGTTATCCCATCCGTCAATTGTTTAGAACGAAACAACCGTGGCAAAAGCACTCTCCCTTTTCCTCCTTTTTTCCCTACTCCTCTCCTTCCATGCAGCTGGAGAAGACCTGCTTTCCCGTCGTTTGAGTATTTCTCTTCGTGAAATACCCATAAAACAAGCGCTCAACGAAATATCTACATTGGCAGGTTTCGAATGGTCGTACAATGCTAAAATTCTGGACACGGATCGCCGGGTCACGCTCAACGTAAGGGATTGGACCGTACGCGAAACCCTTCGAGAAATCCTGGGAGATGGCTACACCTTCAAAAGCAGCGGCAAGTATTTGATCCTCAAGAAACAAAAACCCCCAAAATCTTCGCTGAGTGGCGTGATTCGCGACCCAAATACAGGGGAACGATTGGCCAATGTTACGGTGTATGACCGCAAGACTTTACGGGCTACCAAGACGGATTCGAGCGGTTTTTACTCCCTGAAAGTTAAAAAACAAACAGAGGTTTCGATTGTGCGTCTCGGATATCAGGATACCACTTTTAGGGTGAGCTCGCAGACGGCCAGGTATCAGACCATGACACTTACACCCGTGCCAATCCCTGTGCCTGATACAAGTGCTTCACCCCATTATCTCAAAAAATCCTTCCAAAAAGCTGCCACTGAATTAGATTACTTCTTTGCCGCTACCCGCGACAAATGGCACGACCTGAATTTTCCGGATACGCTGCACCGTCGTTTCCAGATTTCGCTGCTGCCGATGATTGGCACCAATCACGTACTGAGTGGGAAAGTCAAAAACGACTGGTCTGTCAATCTTTTGGCAGGCCAATCTGCTGGCGTAGGTCAGGTTGAAGTGGCGGGTTTGGGCAATTTCACGAAAAATCAGGTCAGTGGTTTCCAGGCAGCGGGACTGTTTAACCTCAACCGCGGCAATTGCTCTGGTGTGCAGGCCGCTGGTTTATACAATCAAACAGCCGATACTTTAAAAGGGATACAGTTGGCGGGCATGGTCAATGTTGCCCGCTATAGTCCCCGTCTTTCCCTCCAGGCATCGGGACTGCTGAACATTATCCGTAAAAATGACAACTCCGACACAAGTGCAAGCCTGCCCCAATGTGTGCAACTAGCAGGCTTTGCCAACAAAGCCAATGCAATGGAAGGCGTTCAGGCGGCAGGGTTCATCAACACTGCCCAGGGCGTAGAAGGCGTCCAGGCGGCAGGATTCATCAATGTCGCCAAAGAAGTAAAAGGGGTTCAGGTGGCGGGATTTATCAACAAGGCCCGTCGGGTTCGCGGAGTCCAGATCAGCATCATCAATTCGGCAGACGATCTGAAAGGTTTCCAAATTGGACTTATCAATCGCTCTGGGAAACGTTGGTTGCCAATCTTTAATTGGTGACAGCCAGGTGTCACCTTGTTTTAGCAATTAGAATCCAGTTAGTAACACGATCCATATACCAATCCCAAAGACAAGTGCAACTCCATTCAAGACTATTCCCCAAATGGCTAATCGTCTGGATGAGCCATTTGCGTCCCACCGTTTTGCCCTCGACAGGCCGATGATGGAAAATATCAGCCCAATGATAGCCAGGGGAAGTACGGCAAAAATACCTAATAATGGAGAAAGAAGCCAGCTGACCCCATTGAGCAGAAAGGCAATCAGCCCGGCTATTGCAAAGCCTCTGCCGTCGCGCTTAAATGCCCCTGCGGCTTTTATCAATCGTTTGGTCAACTTTTTTTCAAGCAGGCGTTCAAAAAATCGCTGCTTTTTTGGCGCGAATCCATGAGGGATAGTTTGCTGATTAACAGCAGTTTCCACATGGCTGATAGGTGCTGAAATGGTAGCCCTTGCCATGCTGGAAAGGCTAATTAATAGCACGAAAATTACATGTCTCATGGCCTGGATTTTGTGGTGAATCAAATCTTGATGGTTCCACTTGCCGTATATGCGAGGCATTTGATCTGCGAAAACCCCATTCATTAGTCATTTTGGTCAAGAGAACCCAGCCACCATAAAATCAAAAGCAACACGGCGGCGGGCGGTACGATTCCAGCAATCGCCATATTTTTTACCCACTGCTTTGTCTCCCATGAGGACAGCGCTAAACCTAGAATACTCAGTACTAACCCGGCAGAGAGTAGGACCAATGCCGCATTTATACTGGTAAAAAACAAAAAGGCTCCCAAGGCACTGCACGTGAATCCTAAAATCGACAACAATTTTTCGGCTCCGCCAGCACTACGCCTCAAGGCTTTTTCAATCCGTTTTTGCAGGAAATGTTTAGCAACCCGATCAAAAAAACGCTGTTTTTTGGGCGCAAATTCCTGAGGAATAGTTTGTTGATTAACAGCAGTTTCCACATGGCTGATAGGTGCTGAAATGGTAGCCCCTGCGGTGTAGGGAAGGCTGAAAAATAAGAGAAGAATCAATTATTGCATGGCAGGTTGTTGGTGGCAACTATGAGTCACTTTGTTTTAGCATAAGCTGATTATTTTCCAGCGATAAGCGGTATATATATAGCAATGCCAACGATAAGTGCGACCCCATTCAAGACTATCCCCAAAATGGCTAATCGACTGGGCAAGACCGAATCCCATGGTTTTGCCTTTGACAAACAGATGACGGAAAATAGCAACCCAAGAAGAGCCATGGGAAGTCCGGCAGTAAAGCCCAATAATGGTGAAATAACCCAGCTGACTACACTGATCAGAAAGGCAATAAGTCCGCCTATCGCTAAACCTCTGCCGTCGCGCTTTGATGCCCCTGCGGCTTTTATCAATCGTTTGGTCAACTTTTTTTCAAGCAGCCGTTCAAAAAACCGCTGCTTTTTTGGCGCGAATCCATGAGGGATAGTTTGCTGAACAATAGCTGTCTCTCCTTGGCTTTTGGGTGCTGAAATAGCTGCCTGGGCGGTACAAGACAGACTAAAAAACAGAAGCAACATCAAATAGCGCATGGTCGGGATTTTATTGGTGGATTATACTTAAATAACCTGAACGACCGTCGTTGCTGCGCACGTGCAGACCGTACATTCCCCGAGGCAAATCGCCAGTTTGGATGGTAACCGCAGCAGCACCATTTCCAGAAATGGTTCTAAGAAGGCGACCAGTAGCGTCGTACAAAAAGATGGAATGAATCGAAGATGTCTCACATTCCACTTGTACCCAATCCGCAAAAGGATTGGGGGAAACGCTAATGGGTAAATCCGATGCCGGGGTGTTCGTGGAAACCCCACTCGGGCAACCGTCAAACAAACTGAAACAGTTGTCGAATTGAGCCTGGACATGCGTATCATTGGCGGCCAATACAGAAAGGTTCTCAGCCACAGTTCCGCTGGCACCATTGCGTACCCAGAAATAGCCCAAAACCAATTCATTGACAGCACCGGGAAACATGGTAAATGGCCCAAATGATGCCATTGCCTTCCGCTCGCCTGGTGTGTTGCCGTCGCTCACTTCCGACCATTGAGCAGGATTGAGCGGATCGCCAGTGTACATCAGACCATTGTTCGGGAGGGGAGTGCCATTCAGGTTTCGGCCTGCCAACACGTTGTAATATTGTTCCGGAGAATTGAGGTTGGAATCGTCTACCGGCACAAAATGCCATTCGTCCACAGGTTCATCCGTAGCGTTGTTGTATGGACCGCGGAGCAAATCAACGGCCATCACCGGCGGTGAATTTTCAAAGCCACCTTCATCCAGATCGTCGCCGTTATAGGCATATACCATCTGTCGGGCCGGGTCGGAACCAATGAAATCGTCGTCGCCGTTGCCGATTTCGAAATCAAGGAACACGCCGAAATAACAGGAATCAAGCGGAATAGTATTTCGGTTGATCAGTTTGTACACCACGTACACCACACGATCCACCGGCGAACCTTCCTGACAATCGAAGCCAAAAAACTGTGTTTGGATTTCCATATTCATGGGCTCGCCGCCCGATTGGGTATGGGCCCCAACATCGTGGAAAGGGAACCACATTGCTTCGTCGGCATTGTATTTTAGAGGACAGCCGCGCAGTTCGAGCACTGGATAATCTCCATCTAGTGGGTTGTATTGATTATCCCCAAACTTATCATAAAAACCGGCCAGTTGGGTATTGAAAGGCAGATCAAAGTTGTGGAAGTTGCTGAAAAACGGATTTCCTTTTCCTGGCCAGGCATAGACGGCGGGAACCTGTAAAAAGGGGTCTGCGATGTGCGCGTCTACCTCCATACTGGTCACATTGGCGATGAGGTTGAATGCGGTGTCCGGAATTCCATCGGCGCTGAGGTAGCCGGGATAGAAATCCGTTTTTCCGTTTTCGTTGTAAAGTTGGGTGGACAATCTGAGGTTGCCCCCCGAGTCTTTTCCGGCCAGCCAAAGTCCTGCCGATTTCATCAGCGAAATAGTCGGCGCTGCGCCAGTGGTAGCAGGGACAAGAAATTGCCCATCTGCACCGCCAAGAAAAATGCGCCATTGGATTGGACGCTGGCTTGGATGGAGTTGACATGCAGGGTGTCGCGGACTGGAACCTGCGCATGGAGTCTTATGCTTCCAAATAAGATCAGAATGGTTAAGAAGGGAATGCTTATTCGTTTTTGCATGATGGATTTCAATTTTATGGCTGTAAAAGTGACTGATGGGGCGGTCATACGCCTCCGCAGATTATTCATTTATAAAACACCAGATCATCCCCGCCCTGCTCCCATTCCGGATTGGTAGCTGGGACTTGTTTTACATAGGTATGGTCGCGCTCCATCGGAGGCATTTCTTCCACGATTTGCATTTTCCCCTGTGGCTCGTCCGCTTCGGCTTCCACCATGTTTTCGATGCCTTTTATGAGCGCGTCAGCATTGAAGGAAATGCTGTCAATGCCCTCGTTTACAAGGAATTGCGCAAATTCCGGCATGTCGCTGGGCGCCTGCCCACAGAGGCCAATTTTGATGCCTTTGCGCCGGGCGGTTCGGATGGCGGTAGCGATGAGCCGCATCACGGCTGGATTTTTTTCGTTGAAAAGACCGCTCACCAGTGCAGAATCCCGGTCGAGGCCAAGGGTGAGTTGTGTCAAATCGTTGGAGCCAATGGAGAACCCATCGAATATTTCAGCGAATTCTTCTGCCATGAGCACATTGCTGGGAATCTCCACCATGACATAAATTTCGAGCCCGTTTTTGCCTTGTTCCAGCCCAAATTCGCGCATGGTTTCTATCACCAGTTTGCCTTCTTCCACCGTGCGGCAGAAAGGGATCATCAGTTTTACATTGCTGAATCCCATTTCCTCGCGTACCCGCTTCATGGCTTTGCATTCGAGTGCAAAGCCGTCTTTATAAAGTGGGGAATAATACCTTGACGCGCCCCGGAAACCGATCATCGGGTTCTCTTCATTCGGCTCGAACTGCTTGCCGCCCACGAGGTTGGCGTATTCGTTGCTTTTGAAATCGCTCATGCGCACGATCACATCGTGCGGGTGAAACGCTGCCGCAATGGTCGCCACGCCCTGTGCGAGTTTGTCCACAAAAAGTCCTTTTTGTCGCGGTAATGTCTTGTGAGTTGTACGATTTCTTTGCGGGCCTTGTCGTCCGTAAGTTGTTCAAATCGGGTCAAAGCCAGCGGATGTACCGCAATGTGGTGCGTAATCATGAATTCCATGCGCAACAAACCCACACCACGGTTGGGCAAAAATGACTGCTGAAATGCCAGCGATGGGTCGCCCAAAATGAGCATAGGCGCAGTCCGGGGCATTTTCAGGTTGGAAATATCTTTTTCTGTGACTGTCCATTCGGCTTTTCCGGCGTAGATAAACCCGGTTTTGCCCTCTGCACAGGAGACGGTGATCTCCTCGCCGTCGTGAATTTTATCCGTCGCGTCGCCAGAACCAACGATGGCCACCGTGCCCAATTCGCGGGCGACAATGGCTGCGTGACTGGTACGCCCGCCCTTATTGGTGACGATGGCTGCCGCGCGTTTCATAATCGGGTCCCAGTCGGGGTTGGTGATGTCCGTGACCAACACCTCGCCTTCTTGCAACAAATGGGCTTCTTTCGGGGAACGAAGCAACCTTGCCCGCCCTGTGGAGATTTTCTCACCCAGCGCGATGCCCTCCGCTAGTTTTTTGCCTTTTGATTGGATGGTGTACGTCCGAACGGTACGTGCCCGTTGCGCTGTCTCCTTGGAATGAACCGTCTCCGGGCGGGCCTGCACGATATACAATTTGCCCGTGATTCCATCTTTTGCCCATTCAATATCCATCGGTTTTTGATAGTGTTCTTCAATTTTCGCACACCATTGGCCGAGGGTCAGGACATCCGCGTCTGAAATGGAATATACATCGCTTTTTCCAGGCTCAGTCCTCTGGTTGTCAACGGGTAAGCCCGTTTTTGCAGCATCGGCATACACCATAGTCCATTCTTTTTCGCCGAGTTTTTTTTGGAAAATCGGGTTGAATTGGGTGCCTATATGCAGTTTGAACAACACAAACTCATCAGGAGTAGAACGGCCCTGTACAATGTTTTCGCCCAGTCCGTAAATGCTGTTGATGACCACTACCTTGTCGAAACCCGTATCGGGATCAAGGGTGAAAGCCACTCCAGAGGCCGATAAATCGGAGCGCACCATTGTTTGCACACCGACCGAAATGGCTACGTCTGCATTGCCAAACCCCTGATCTTCCCGGTATTTAATGGCGCGGTTGGTGAACAAGGAAGTGAAACAGCGGTGTACCGTTTCCACCAAAGTTTCCTCCCCGCTGATGTTGAGAAAACTCTCCAATTGTCCGGCAAAGCTTGCCGAAGGCAGATCCTCCGCCGTAGCGCTGCTGCGTACAGCCAGTGAAATTTCTGCATTCTCTCGTTCGCGCAAGTCTCGATAGGCCTGCTTGATTTCAGCGACAATGCTTGCAGGAAGCGGGGCGTTTTGAATCAAATCCCGCGCTTGCTGGCCGATTTCATGGAGGTTCGAAAAATTAGTTTTGTCCAATTTTCTGACAATGGCCTCCAGGGGCTGATACAGCTTATTTTCTTGCAAAAACAATCGGTAGGCATCAGCGGTTAGCGCAAAACCATCGGGCACCCATATACCTTTAGGGGTCAGTTGAGAAAACATCTCGCCAAGCGAGGCATTTTTACCACCCACCAAGGGTAATTCGCGAATGGATATTTCAGCAAAATTTTTGATGAAAACGGGCATGACATTACAGTTTTTGTTACAACAAAGTTGGGCTGATAAGTATTTAATGTTGAATGACGCAGGTCTTGAGTGGGGATGACGAATGTCACCCAGGCAAATATTCAGCCCGGATAACTTTGCATTCAAATTATGGCTTCCAAAGATTTTTATAAAACATTGGGTATTGCGAAAAATGCCAGCTCGGAGGATATTAAAAAAGCCTACCGAAAATTGGCCTTGCAATACCACCCCGATAAGAATAAGGGCGACAAAATTGCTGAGGAAAAATTCAAGGCAGTAAACGAGGCAAACAGTGTGCTGATTGATCCGGAAAAGCGCAAATTGTACGATCAGTACGGCGAAAACTGGGAACAAGTGCAACAAGGCGGCCCGGCTGGTGGCGGCGCTTCTGGAAGACCACGAACAACCAGGCAACAGCCACCGTTTTCCTTTGATGCCAGCGATTTTGAAAATGATGAGCGATTTGAGGACTTGTTCAGCCAGTTTTTTGGCGGTCAGCAGGCAGGGCGTGGCAGAGCTCCCAGAGCGCGCAATGGCGCTGATCTGGAGGCGGAAGTGCAAATATCCCTGGAAGATGCCTTTAATGGCATGACCCGGATGCTATCCCTCGGCACAGAACAGTACCGATTGACGTTGAAAAAAGGCGTGCGCGAAGGCCAGCAATTTCGCTTGCGCGGAAAGGGGCAGCCTGGTCAAAATGGCGGAAAAACGGGTGATTTATTGCTCAACATCCGTATCGCACCGCACCCTCGCTACACCCGTACGGGTAATGATCTACGATGCAAACAATCGGTAGATTTGGTCGCTGCGGTATTGGGAGGCAAAGCCCGCGTACCCACACTTCACGGAGAAAAGGTGATGACCCTACAGCCAAGCACCCAAAATGGAGCAGTGCTGCGGATGCGCGGTCTTGGAATGCCTGTTTATGATACTTCGGGCAGTTTTGGTGACCTTTATGTAGAGATTATGGTCGAGATTCCACGCGAACTTTCGGCAAAAGAAAGGGAATTGTATGAAGCATTGAGGGAATTATAGTCGAATGATTCGATTTTGGAAGATTGATTCGATTGAGAACCAAGGTGTTGAGGGGTTGCAGTTTCAAAACCACTTTGCGTTGACTATAAAATCAAGATTATATATGGATCGAGCCAAGCAATCCAATCTCTTTGTACTCAAGCTTATTCACACCCTCATTTGGCTTTTTTTCAATGTGGTGTTGTTTTATATGGCCTATGCAGTGGTGGTCAATAAAATTGACAAATATGTTTGGATAGGAATAGGCCTAATTTTATTAGAAGGGATAGTATTACTGATTTTTGGGAGAATGTGCCCGCTTACTGTTTTGGCCCGTAAATATTCCGATTCAACCAAAGACAATTTTGATATTTTCCTGCCCAACTGGTTGGCCAGGCACAACAAATTAATTTATACCACCTTGTTTGTTGTAATTTGCATCCTCTTGGCTTTTCGCTTGCACGGAAAATAGACCATTGGGTTTTCAACGGAATCAATCTAACCAATCCCATCAATCGAACCAATCGAATCAATTACATGGCAGAACAAACCGATACCGAACAAATGCTGCACCGGCTTTTTGACCAGGTCAATCAGCACATCGAAACACGCTGGGCGTATTTTTCACTCACTGCTACCGAAAAATTCTCCGGCATTGCAGCCAGCCTGGCCCAGGTATTAACCTTGATGATCTTCGCGCTCATCATGTTGTTCTTTTTCAGCATGGGTTTCGCATGGTGGCTAGGCGATCTTATTGGCCACCGTGCTGGGGGCTTTGCGCTTGCAGGGCTGATCTTTGTGCCAATAGCCTTTTTCGTTTATCGGTGGATTGGCCCGTTTGTTCGCGACAAGGTCCTCGAATCCGTCTTGCACGACGAAACTGAAGAAAACCCAAATACAAATGGATAAAACAAGCCAACTCCAGCGCCGAAAGGCAGCATTAGAAGCCCAAATCGAGCAACAACGTGCTGATTTGAAAGAGACTTTTCGTGAAATCAGGGAGGAAATAGAGCCAGCAAACTTACTCAAAAAGGCTGTTAGCGGGGCTTTGGGGTTTTCTACCAATAAACCGACGAGCCGAACCTAGTATTCTAAGGCGCTTGCCCGCCCCGGTTTCCTTTTTGGTAGATATACTCGTCAAAGACCCAAAATGGGCGCTTGGATTGAAATTGCTCACTCCGGTCGTGTTGAAATTTTGGAAGCGGCCTGAAAAGCAGGAAGGGCATAAACTGGGAGAAAAACCACCAAGTACTTCTATAAAAACCAAGGTTTATGGCAAACTCAGGAGCGGTATATCCAACCTCCGGGCCAAGCTGCGAAAACCCGAAGCAGAGATTGAAAAAATCCCTGAAAAAATCACCAATCAACCTGAAAATTAAAACATTATGCAAAAAAGAACTGCTGCCGAAATCCTGCTTGCCGCCGCATTGATTGCAGGGGCTGCCTACTTTCTTTTCTACACCGAAAGTGGACGTCAATGGCTTGAGCGCTTGAAAAATACAGCAACCGAACAGTTGGACAGCTGGCTCGCCGATTTGGAGGAGCACCTTCAGGAATTGGAAATGGGAACCAAAGAGTCAGCGTGATAGGTGGAACACGGATGACACGGATTGGACACGGATTGCACGGATTTTTTTTGATTGATAAAATCCGTGCAATCCGTGTCCCATCTGTGTCATCCGTGTTCTTACCCTCTCAGATCATCCCGCTATCGAAACGCCAATCAAATGTCCCACGCCGTACGTGACGGCTGCCGCCACCAATCCAAACAACACCTGCCGGATGCCTGAAAACCAAACCGTCCGCCCTGTGAAAAGGGAGGTCGCGCTGCCGATGCCGAACAGTCCTATCACGCTGAGAACCAGGCTGATATAAATGGCTTCGCTGCCGCTGGTGAAAAAGAAGGGTATGACCGGGATGATGGCGCCCATTGCAAACAAAACAAAAGAAGTCAACGCCGCCTCCCAGGCTGAGCCGCCCAATTCAGCCTGGTCAATGCCCAGTTCTTCGCGTACAAGGGTTTCAAGGGCCGTTTCTTTGTTGGACATAATTTTATGCGCCATTTCCTGAGCCTTTGATTTTTCCATGCCCTTCGCCTGATAAATGAGCGCCAGTTCCAATTCTTCATGCTCTGGAGAGGCTTCCAATTCTTCGGCTTCCAGTGCAATTTGATTCATAAACAGTTCCCTCGAACTCTGCACCGACAGCCATTCGCCTAAGGCCATCGAAATAGCGCCTGCCAAAAGGCCCGCCAAGCCAGTCAGTAAAATCGTGTCATTTGCAACCGCCGCGCCCGCCACACCCATCACGAGGCTCATATTGGACAACAGTCCGTCGTTCGCGCCTAGCACCGCAGCCCGCAACGCATTGCCGCCCACTGATTTGTGCCTTCCTTCCATTTTGGACAAAAAACCACCGCTTACATTGGCGGTAGAATTGTGTGAGAGGGATTCCAGGATTTTGAGGTGATTGTGCTCAAAACCACTGGGCTTTTCCCCGTGCTTGCGTTTTTCCTCAATGGCAGATACGGCGATGTGCCGTTCAACGGACGAGAGATTGGCGATGATAAAATCGTACCCGAAAATACCGCCAAGTTTAAATTGGAGCCTGGCTCGTAGGCTTGGCGGTGGCAGCTGAAAATCGGGCTTTGTTTCTCGCATTTTTGCCAGAAAATGTTCCACATGGCTTCTTTCGATGCCCGCCAACTCCCGCAATACTTCGGCTGTGGAAGCATCTTCCTGAATATTTGCAAGGCTTTCGTAGAGGAAGGCGGTGTCTACTTCCAGTTGTAGTTGTGCTGATTTTTCTGCCATGGTTATTGTTGTGCTATTATTAGGGTAATATAGCCACGAATTGCACGAATTTACACTAAAAAAACTTGAACTATTTAGTGAAAATTCGTGCAATTCGTGGCAAAAACAAGCTATATTATCGGTATCTCCACTATTTCATACAAATTAGGCACCACCGCCTGCCAGCCAAAAGTGTCCTTAATCTTCACTTGAAACGTATCGGCGGCCTGTTTTTCCCCATGAATCACAAATATGTGCTCAGGGGCTTTTTTTATATCGCTCATCCAATGCAGCAATTCTGTTTGGTCGCCGTGCGCGGATAAGCCGTGCAGGATTTCCACATGAGACTTTACTGGATAGTATTTGCCGTGAATTTTTATCTCATGGGTTCCTTCCAACAATTGTCGCCCACGGGTCCCTTCGCCTTGATAACCTACCAATAGGACCGTGTGCTGTGGGTATTCAATGTAGTGCTGGAGATAACTCAATACACGCCCACCCGTCACCATGCCACTGCCAGCAATGATGATTTTGGGGTATTTGGTGTCAATCAAGTTCATGGTTTCCCGGTAATCTTCCACCACCTGAAACATCTCGCACATAGCGGTGTATTCGGCAGTGGGCAATTTGTGCCAATCGCGGTGTTTTTCGAATACGCCCAACACGCGAGCGCCCATGGGACTGTCCATGATTAATGGCACATCCGGCAATTCGCCTGATATGCGCAATTGCCAGAGCAAGTACATCATTACTTGCGTGCGCTCCACGGCAAAGCTTGGAATTATGACGGAGCCACCTCTTGCAATCGTTTCAAGCACAATGGTTTTCAGCCGTTCTTTCACGTCCCCTTCCGGGTGCAGCCGATCGCCATAAGTGCTTTCCACAAACAAAATATCGGCTTCTGTAGGCTTTTTTGGTGGCATAAGCAGGAGGTCGTCTTCTTGGTCGACATCCCCGCTGAAAACGAATTTTTTGCCCTGCACATGTACTTCAATAAAAGTGGAGCCAATGATATGGCCATTGGTCTGAAAACGGGCTTTCACCTGACCTCCCAGATCAATCCATTGATTGAGGTCAATCGTGCTAAAATGCGTGAGGGTGGATTCCACGTCTTTTTCCGTGTAAAACGGTTTGGCAGGATGGTGCTTTGAAAACCCTTCTTTATTGGCCTGTTCTGCTTCTTCTTCCTGCAAGCGGGCACTGTCCCGAAGGATGATTTCCGCAATGTCGAGTGTGGGCGCCGTGCCGTAGACTTTTCCCTTGAACCCGTCTTTGATCAATCGCGGCAAATACCCGACGTGATCGAGGTGCCCGTGGGTAAGCAACACAAAATCAATACTTGGCACATCTACCGGCAGATGATCCCAGTTCAGGAGGCGCAATTGTTTCAGGCCCTGGAATAGCCCGCAATCCACCAGGAATTTTTTTTCAGGGGCCTCAATGAGGTACTTGGAGCCGGTGACAGTGCCGGCTGCGCCTAGGAAGTGTATGAAGATCGTGTCTTTCATGTTTTTTAGTAAGTGGTAGTTGATTTCACACAACGCCACGACGACACACCGTTATAAATTATTGATTAGCAAAACGTTGTGCCGTTGTGGCGTTGTGTGAAAACCTTTAGTGTTTTTACCCAATAATCCGCCCGTCCTCCATTTCAATGATCCGGTGGGTGTTTTCGGCGAAACTTTGGTCGTGGGTTACGATGAGCAAGGTTTGTTTAAATTCTTCACAAAGTTGCTTGAAGATATCGAAGACAATGTCGCTGTTTTTTTGTCCAGATTGCCTGTCGGTTCATCGCCCATGATAATCAGGGGGTCGTTGATCAAGGCACGCGCGATGGCTACCCGTTGTTTTTCACCGCCCGACAATTGATTGGCTTTTTTTAAAGCGAGTGCTTCGATTCCCAAGGTTTTGAGGTGTTCCATGGCGCGGTGTTCTACTTCGGCTGCCGAAAATTTCTGGAGTTTTAAGCCGGGCAGCATTACGTTTTTCAGGACTGTGAATTCGTTGAGCAGGTAATGAAATTGAAAACGAAGCCGATTTTTTCATTTCGGATGCGCGCTAATTCTGCCTCGGTTTTGCCGCGCATCAGATCGCCATCTATCCGCAAATCTCCTTCGTAATCGGTGTCCATGGTAGATAGGATGTACAATAACGTGGACTTCCCGCAACCGGATTTGCCCGTGACGGCAACAAATTCACCTTGATCCACGGAAAAACTGATGTCTTTCAATACCGGGACTACAATCGGATCCTTGAAACTTTTGTTTATATTCGAGGACTGGAGAACAGTTTTTGTCATTTCTATAGAGCAAACACTTAGGGTATTAAACCACAAAAGGCACATAAGGACACAAAGGTCAAATGGAATCCTCATTCAACATAATGCGTTCAAATTAAGGACTATATGTTCTTTTGTGTCCTTATGTGCCTTTTGTGGTTCAATACCTATGTGTTTTATTTCCCTCTAATAATTATAACTGGGTCAATTTTACTTGCCTTTCTAGCAGGGAAATAACCAGCCAAATAGGTGGTGATCAGCGAAAACATAATCCCGATGACGTAAAATACTGCCAGAAAAACCCGTGGCTTTCAGGATGGCGATGGTATCCATTTTTTCGTAGATCATCATGTTGAGAATATTGAAAATGCCGAATCCGGCCACGATCAACAACACGATCCCAACCACATAGGAAATGAGGGTGCGGATAAAACTGCCTGTCTCAAACTGCGAATTTGCCGTCTGAATATCCTCTGCATCCGCCTGGAAGAGTCGGGCATATTCCTTGGCGACGACGGGGGCGGTTTTAAGGTCTTTCAGTTTGATTTGGATGTCTGTGATATAGGTGTTTGGTTTTCCAAGCAATTTTTGAACCGTTGCAATGGATGCAAAACTTTGTACTTTATCAAAATCTGCAATCCCTGACTGGAAAGTACCGACCACCGGCAGGGGCAATCGGTCGCCTTTGGAAGTGGTTACCTGCACCATATCGCCAATCTCGGCCAACAATTTTTCGGCTACTCCTTTGCCCAGGATAATGCTGTTGCTTACGTTTTTTAAATCCAGCGGGTTGCCTTCCCGAACATAATCTTTAAAAAAAAACAGTGCACTTTCGGCGATTACGTCAATGCCACTGACCGCACCCGTTATGTCAATAGTACCCGCATTGTATAGCACAGGGGAACTTATTTTTGGCGAAATGCCCAAAACGCGCGGATCCACTTTAAGGGCTTCGAGTATAGCTCCACCGTTGTGAATTTCAAGTCTCCCGCCACTTGATTTAATGGACTGAATGAAGTTGTGGCCACCTTGAAAATCGCTGGATAGGTTGACCGGCTGGTTGGGATTGGGCTTTATTTCATTGAAAAGGCGGACGTGCGGCGTTCTGTTCAGGATCAGACCGTCCAGCAGGTCGTTTAGCCCATTCATAAAGCCCAACAAGGTGATGAACATAGTAATGCTGAACGTCACACCAATGGCTGCGACTAAAGATTGCCGCCAACGCGCCAAGAGGAGTGATTTTGCGATATCTGCGATTAGGTTGAGGTTCATTGCTCAGATTTTGGGGCCGATTTTTTATCAGAGCCAAACTGGATTTTGTACAATGCATATCCAAAACCTGCGAGTAAATGCAACATGACAATTGCAAATATCATGGTGCCTATCGTTATTTTATTAAAAAGTAAAATATTCATTTTGTTGGATTTAGAATGAAATCGCTTTGAGAAAGGCCACTCAATATCTCCACTTTCATATAATCTTTCAGGCCGATTTCCACCTTTCGTTTTTCCTTGTTTTCCAAAATAACCAGCGAGTCATTGAGCAGATATGCTCTTGGAATGGTCATCGCTTTTTCTTTTGTTTGAATAACAATATTGGCCTCCGTGGTCAAATTTGGGTAGAGGGTAGGCGGTTTTTTGGTAAAATTGGCCACTATAGTGAATGTACGCGTCCGTTCATTCATCAGCGGGTCAATTTTAGCAATGGCGGCCTCCAACACCTGCCCTTTGTAACTGTCCAGCGTTAATAAAACACGCTGCTCCAGGCGGATACGGGCAATATCACTTTCATCAATTTGTAATTCCGCTTCGAATTCCTCCGCATCGCCAATGATGGCCACCGGACTTTGGATGTTCACGATTTCGCCCAATTCTTTGGAGATGCTGTACACACGTCCGTCCGTTTGGCTTCGGATGATGAAATCCTGTGCGAGGGTTTTGCTGATGGAAAGTAGTTTTTGGGATTGAGCGGCGGCGAATTTGAGCTGCTTTTGCAGGTCTTTGTATCGAAGAACGGCAGACTCGTAGTTATTTACTGAACTGGTATAGGCCAATTCCCGTTGTTCCAATTCCACTTTTGAGCCGATTTGTTGCGCCCAGAGTCCGCGTTGGCGCAAGAGCAACAGCGAATCGTTGAGCATTTTGCTCCGGGCGGTTTCTATGACGCTTTTCAATTCATTTAAGCGATCCCCCCTGGTATTCAAATCGGCAAAATCAGCGGAGAGTTTAGCGTTTTCTGTGTTCAGTTTGGAGGTTTCGCTTTGAATGACAAACAGCGCATCTCCTTTTTTGACCACATCGCCTTCCTTGACCAGTATCTGTTGGATCAGGCCACCCACGGTGGAAAAAACCTGATATTGTTTTTTGCTTTTTATGATGCCCGATGCATAGACGGATTCGGTGATGCGCTCCATGACGGGCTGGGTTTTTTCGGGTTCCTTTTTACAGGCGGAAAGGAGCAGTGCGGCTATAAATACGATCGTTGAATATCTCAAAATATGCGAATTTGTCATCAAAAGCAAAGTTAACTTATTCCAAGTTCTTTAGATAAATCCACAGGAAAATAAACCCGCCTGTAGCAATGAAAATATAAAACGGCATCAAGGGATCCCAAACGCCCACTACCGGCCATATAAATGGACGCCCACGCCGGCCGCCCCCCCCCGGAACCCCCCCCCCACCCCCCCCCCGCCGCACCCGGTTGTTCAGACCTTTTAGCAGAATTTCATACCTTTTCAAGACCCTCAAGGCTCTCAATGTATTCCACCTGCTTGCCTTCCCGGGTTTTTCCATTTCAAAATGCGTCTGGCCGGGATGTTTGTTCTGGAGCGGCCAAGTGCCTTCTTTGGATCGTTTTTTCAAAAGCAATTCTATGGCGTCTTCCATCCTTTGATCCCAGGCGATACCGGCATTTTGAAAGTAATCCAAAGCCCTCAAAATATCATACCGCCATCGGCAGGGATAAGAAAGCATTGTCATTTTAGGATCTATAATATTGCCTGTTTTATCGGACTTATACAGACGGTGCATAAGGATAAATTCCCGGGAGGCTGCTGCTGCGGAAAGCAGTTCACTTAATCGGTAGGTATATCCATTGCGGGCGTATTCTAAAATCCTTCAAGCACTGATATGGTAGTATGCAAGGAGCTGTGGACGCAGCCTTTTCGATTTGAATAACAATTGAAACCACCATCTTTCATGTGCTGGGATAGCAAAAAATCTATCACAGAATTCAAGTCGCTTTCTTCCACCTGAAAATAACAGGCATAATTTATAAACATGCCATTGATGCAAACATCGCTTTTCATTGTACTTCCTATTGGCCGGATGCCCCCATCGGGGCCTTTTTCCTCCCGAAAAATCAATTTCAGCGTTTCCTGAATGCACGGTATCTCTGGATCAATCGCCAGGTTTTTTAAATCAAGCAAGGTGTAGTGGGTAGAAGTCCATTTGGGTTGATAAAAACGTTGCCCCCAGTGACCGTTTTCCAACCTTTTGGAAAGTAATTGATTCCCCCAGCCTTCACTTTTTATCAGATGCTGAAAATCCGGCTTGTCTGTGCACAGCAAGTCGCGATAAACCTGATATTGAATGGAAATATCCCCACTCAACAGCCACTGGATGACAGCATCTTGTTCCATGCTTAATATTACTGAATAATACTAGGAATCGGTTTCTCCGGATATTTTGTAAAAATCGCTTCGGCGGCTGCTTTGATGCGGGCATCGGCCTGTTCGGGCCTTAAATTTTCCAACACGCCTACCGCCACACCGCGCCAAACCTGATTGCCGTTTTTGGTGTCAATAAAGTCAAGAATAAGCGTGCCTTCGCGGTAATGTACGGGCAGCACACGGTGACACCGCTCATATTGACCGGGACCCTCAAATACGCCTTCGCATGACCAGTCGTGGACATACAACACCTCGTTTTTTATCACTACATGGTAATGCAACATCAAATCGGGTTTTTCGTCGCAGGGCTTCAAGCCATAATGCCCCAATTGTTCCTCGACAGCAGCACGGATTTTGCCTTGCGTTGACCCTGCCAGCCATTCCGGCCCGGCATTGCCCGCTTTGGCAGAGGTATTATCCAACCAGTGATAAGTATGGTATTTGCTGAGGTTTATGCCCGGCTCCTCTTCGGAATATACCTTGGAGAAAGGAGAGCAACTTTCAAGCAAAATGAAAGTGGAAAAAATGACTGCAAGTAAGGTAAAAGATGTTTTTGTCATGGCGCCAGGTTTGAGTTTAGCCCAAAAACCATTCGGTTCGGGCATCGTGATATTCTGAAAGCGGAACACTGTGCAAATCAGAATCCAGTGCCGCTGCAGCCATTGCGTTTTGCTCACTAAGGCTGAGATTGTCTGTGAGTGTAGTCTCTTCCCACGCGTTTCCTTCCTTGCGAAGCACTTGCACATGAAGGCCGAATTCCTGTTCGAACGGTTGTTCACGTTCGCTCACCTTCATATCAGCGAATATTTCTACATCGGCACTATGCGGCTGTGCCTCAATACGTTCGAGCGTGGTGGTACATTCTGTAATAAGGTATTTTACAGGACTGGATTGGTAAATGTCATGAGGTTTGGAGAAAAAAGAGAGCGACAAATATGGGAAGCATTCGCTGAATGCCTGCTGTAATGCAGCAATGGACATACGTGTAGAAACATATATTTTCATGGCCTGTGATTTTGGCAAAGGTCATGGAAGGTAGGAGGAACCAAGGCTGTTTTAGTTATGGTGGAGATTCTGAAAATGAAACAGGCATCCAATCAGTACCTCTGCTGCCAAAATCCTGCGATATTTCCCCATACGGCAAGATTGCATTAAAAAGTAGAAAATGCAGCCCAATTCAGGTTAATCCGGCCTCAGATGCACCGCTGAATTCTAAACCACCCACCACAGTAGCCATCCTGTTCCCACCAGCAGCACCAGGCCAAAGCCAATCCCAACAGGCTTGCGCAAAGCTTGATGGCCCCTAAATACACTTACCAACCATTTGAAGAGCGAATTGGACATTACCGCAAGCAAAATGATGATGGCGGCTTCGCGGGTTTGTCCGATAGTAGTGCTCGCCCATTTTGCGGTGGAAATAGAAATGGCGTCAATGTCGGCAATGCCCGCCACCGCACCAGAAAGATAGGTCATTGCCGGGGTGAGCCATTGGCGGGAAGCCGACATGAGCAAGGTGATGCCAATATAAAGAAATACAAAAAAGATGGCGTTTTTGATGTCCAATGGATTGCCGGGAATGAGCGGGGCGGCATCCTCTTCCTTTTTATGATCTCGAAGCACCTTCCAGGTAGGTACCAAACTGACCAAGAGCATCAGCAAAAGCGGAAGAAATAAATCCTTCGCAACAGGAAAAGCAAAGATGGCAGCCCAAATAAATACACGAACAAACATGATCGTGGACGCCAACACTATCCCGGAGCCATAGGCAGATGAGAGGTCTGGCCGTTCCCTGCTTTTAGCAGAAAAAACCCAGGCGATTAAAGTGGAGGAGAACAAGCCTCCGATAATGGAGGTCAACAAAATGCCTTTTTGCGGACTGCCAAATTTCAGCAACAAATAGCCCGTAAAACTGATGGAAAGCACCAAAACCACGATATATCCCAAATCCCTCGGCGTCAGCAAGTTGTCCGGCCCGAATGGTTCTGTAGGCAACATGGGCAAAATGAGCAAAGCCAGCACGATGAACTTGATGAAAGCAAACAACTCCTCTTCCGTAATTTTCTGGATAAAACCATGCAACTCGTCTTTGAGCGACAGCACGGCAGTCATCAACACCACCACTGCCAGCGATTCCTGCATCAGGCCTTTTGAAACGGCTACGCCCAAAAGAAAGGTCAGTAACAAAGCCAACTCTGTCGTCAGACCGATTTTTCCATTTTGTGCCTGCACATAATAGGCTACACAAACCAACAAAAAGAAACCCGCCAACACCGCAATGAGCAGCACTGGAGACGTGTGATTTGAAGCCCATTCTGCCACATTGCCCAAAATCGCGGCCAACACAAAGGTGCGGATGCCGCCCACATGGGCAGGATCCTCCCGGGTGTTGAATTCCCGCTCCAACCCGATGATCAGGCCAATGCCAGCCGATACGATCAGACTGATCAGGGCGGGATTCAGGTACGCGGAAAGTGATTGTAGCCAGTCCATAGGTAGATATTAAAAACGGTTGCAATTGTTGGGCTATTTTGATTGATGATTGATGAATACATGAGTGTTGATTTTTGATGGACATGGCAGATTGGGGTATTTACGATGGATGATTTAGCTTACTCATTGTGATAAATCATCCATAAAAAATCAAAAATCACCCATGTCCATCAAAAATCAACACTCATGTATTCATCAATCATCAATCAAACAAACCACAGAATGCGTAAAATTCAGGATTCACATTTGACAAAGCGTACTCGCCTCCCGCATTACCTTATCCCGGCGTTCATTCGAAAGGTGCAGAAAATCTGACCATCTGCCGGGTTTGCTGAGCGCTTTGCTCAGGATGATGTTGTGTTCAAGCAGCCTGTTTTTTTCCTGGCGTGTCAGGAGGGTGAGACAGGTGACGGGGTGCAGTTTTGCCTCGTCTACCATTTCCCGGAGACTTCCTTTTGCGGGGTAGTTCCAACCGACTAAGTGCATTCCCGCACAGCGTCCGTAGTCCATTGCGTCGTCGGAAAAACGGGTGTTCGTCACGATCCAGCCTTCTATTTTTTGGCTCTTTTTTCCGGCCTGATTTTTTTCCCAATATTGTTCCAAATCACGAAACCGCGAATGGATGTACAAGGGTATTTTTATGTTGCTTACCGACCCGGCCATTGGATGGTATTTGCATTCAACCCAAATCAGCGTGTCAGCGTTTTCAGCGATCACGTCCATTTCATGTTGGACGCACACGCCAGGCAGTAATTGGCGTACTTGTACCTGATAACCAAGGCTTTTCAATACCTCGGCAAAAAAATCTTCAAATGGAAATCCCGAGGGACCAAAATCGAACATGGCTTGCTTCAAGGTGTATCGGGCTGCGGCGGGTCGGTGCCGTCGTTTCAGCATCTTGAATGCGCGTTTGAAAATGGACTTGGTACTGATGCCTTCGTACCATTGCCCTTCGAGGTCTTCCAGTATTTGTTCAATGATTGCTTCATCCGCGCCTGAGCGGCGCAAGGAGCGACGCAGTTTTTCCGCATTGAATGCTTCTGTTAGCCCGGAAGATTTTGTGACCTGCATGGAGTGCTATTAAAAACGCTTGCAATTGTACTCAATATTGGAAAGCCTGAAAGTACCATAACACAAATCGCCTTCCGGGTAAGCATAAATCGTTTCTGCGTACCCTGCAAGATTATGCCCGTTTATCACTTTATTATCTTTCAAGGGTGTTGACCAGGGGAGTTGTTTGAAACTATTGTCATCAGAAACAGCATACCTGTCTTCCGAAACAAAATTGACCAAAGCTCCCTGATCATTAAAAAACAGCTGAGCGCTGATCGTTATGTCATTATTGGTAAAGGAGGCTTTCACCTTATTTCCTTCTGCTTCCTGCCATTGTACCCTTTTGTCAATCAAGGTGGCAGGCGCCATGCAGCACATGTCGTTGAAGAAAGTAACCGTTTCTGAAATAGCCATTTCTTTCCCGGACTGGTATTGCACTTTAAAAAGGGAAAGCAATCGGATATCCATATCGGCATTCCCATTATTGAAGCGGTGAAACCCGGCCACTGGGAGGTGTTTCATGGATGCCTTCATAAAAAACAGCCGGGTGGCAGGCTCCATGAAATTGTGTTGCTCGGAGGTAAAGGGCATCCATTCACTCTGCTCATTCTTTCTGATTTGGCCCACGAATTCAACTTTAAAATTATTCACTTTTGGCTTGCCGACGGCTCCGCTGTATCGAAGGTATTTGCGCACTAGTTCCGGCAAATGTTGCATATCCGCTTCGGTCAATATTGACTCGGGAATCGAGGCAGCAACAACCAATCCGTTGTCCACTTCGTTTTTATACTGCTTGTAATAACTCCAGGTTCCATATCCAACAATCGTAGCAATCAAGATCAGCACATTGGCGATGGTGCCAAATTTAGCATCCTGCCAACTAATAAAAATGAGCCCCTGAGAAAGTAAAACCGCAGGAAGCGCAAACATCCACCAATTGTCTTTTTGGAGAAAAAACATTGCGGTAGCCACCAGAAACAACACTGCGGCAAGCAACCAAAAAACGCCAGCAGTCCGCGAAATGGGTTGTGTAAGTTGGCTGATTTCTGCGTATTTGAATGCTTTGGCAAAACCCATCAGGTGGATCAGGCCATGGGCAAGGAGGAGAAATGCAAAAGCGTAGCGCATAGGGAGATTGAGTTGTTGGGATATTTAGATATTTGGGCAGGGCTATTTTGATTGATGATTGATGAATACATGAGTGTTGATTGTTGATGGAATGGGTGATTTTTTGATGTTTTATGGATGATTTATCACGATAAGTTGGCTAAATCGTACATCGTAAATACCCCAATCTTCAATTCCATCAAAAATCAACACTCATGTATTCATCAATCATCAATCAAAATCACCCACTCAATTCGGCATCTCCCGAAGCTTCTCCAGCTTAAGCACCGTCACCACCCCATCTTTAATGTCCACCATGTTTTCGTTTTTGAAATCGGTGAGGGTACGGATGAGGGTTTCTTTGGCTGTGCCTGCAAGGGCAGCAAGGTCTTCGCGCAGCAGATGGATAACCGGGCCACTTTGATCGCAAAGATGGGTGAGCGTAGTGGCAACGCGTTTGCGTACTGAGTTGTAGGCCAGTTCGATCAGTTGCTGCTCGCGCTCGGCGATATGGCCTGCGAGCATTTTGATGAACCGGGCGTTCACATCGCGGTTGCCAAATACAAGGGCCGCAAAGTCCTGCTTGGGCACTAGTTTGATGCTGCAATCTTCCAGTGCGGCAGCACTTTCCGGGTAGGCATCTTCTTTGAACAAGGCTAAAAAGCCCAGAAAGTCGCCGGTTTGTGCCACTTTCACAATGAGTTCGCGGCCATCTTCGCTGGTTTTGAACACTTTGACCTTGCCGCTTTCTACAAAGTAAAGCCAACGCGGGTGTTCTCCTTCGCGGAACACAACGTCTTTTTTCTTGTAGTGCCGCACCTCGCGATTTCAGAAAGGTGTTTGATGGCCTCCATGGCTCGGGCTTCGTCAATAAAACGGTCGAGCGAACCGCTCGACTGTTCTGAGGCGACGCGAAGCCGTTCACTCTTTTTCAAACGGTTTTCGATGGTTTGCAGCAACACCACATCATCGAATGGTTTCGTGATATAGTCGTCTGCCCCCAGCGACATGCCCCGTCGGAAATCCTCCTTTTCGGCTTTTGCCGTTAGAAAGATGAAAGGGATGTCGGTAGTACTTGCCTGCCGACTGAGGATGTGCAATACCCCGTAGCCGTCCAGTTCGGGCATCATGATGTCGCACAAAATGAGGTCAGGAAGTTCTGCCTGAGCTTTGGCTGCACCGACTTTGCCGTTTTCGGCCGTAATAGCTTCGTAGCCACTAAGGGTCAGGATCTCGGCGAGATTCTCGCGGACATCCGAATTGTCTTCGATAACAAGGATTCGTTTCATATCACAGCAAAGTTAGAAACCTTCCTCATGCCTATCAATGATTTCAATCAATTGATTCGGTAACCGCCGTCATTCCCGCTGCGAGTGGGGAAGGGGCATCTTTGCATCATCATTCAACTGCATAAATAAATTTCAATTTCGATTATGAACATCTTCGCACCTATCTCTTCCCTCATGACCGACCACAAGCATTTGATAACGGTCGCTCCAGAAGATAACCTTACTCAAGTCAAAGAAATATTTGATGCGCACAAGTTTCACCACATTCCTGTGGTGCATTTCCGTGAAATAGTGGGGATCGTCAGCCGATCTGACTTCGAATTTTTCATGGGCGGCGCCTCGCACTACGAAGAAGACAAATATGTGAATCAATTGCGGCTTGAGCGCACGCATGTAAAAGAAATCATGATCAAAAAACTCGGCAAAGTTGCTCCCGACGACCGCATCAACGTTGCGCTTGAAATTTTCCTGATCAACCGTTTCCACGCCTTGCCAGTAGTAGAAGATGGGGAGTTGGTGGGCATGCTTACACCGTATGATATTATGAATGCTTTGTCGAAGCAAGTACCCGCTGACTCAAGTTTGGTGTATGAAAACAAGGACTGATTATGAAAGAAATAGCAAGCGTTCCCGCTGATTCCGCAGCTTGCACTGGCAATTGCCAAGGCTGTGGCAAAATCCACATCAAGATATTTGGTGCGCACGCTCAATCGTCGCGGCTATTGGCGGACCGTGTTCACATGGCATTGGAATCCAATGCCATGGAAGGAAAAGTGCTGGAAATTGCTGACCCTATTGCCATGCAGGCTTTCGGGATTACAGCCCTGCCTGCGCTCATGGTTGAGGGGGAGCTCCTATTGCAGGGTAATGTGCCGGAAGTCGCTGAAATCGCCCGACTTATGAAAAACAAAGATCTTTTCAAAAGCAAGTTGTTCCACCTGCACACGCTTAGCGTGGCGGTTGACATGAGCGAGGTTTCAGCAAATGCCTTGGGGTTTGCCTGGAAAATTGCCCAGAAAATGGACAGCAATCTGGAAGTCGTGTATGCGATGGACAGCATCTTTGAAGGTACGGTGCCGTCTGCTTCTGGATTTTTATCCAGTTATTCGAAAACAATGCAGTCGGAATTAGATGCTTTTACCAGCGAAACAATGGGTGCGTTAGGGGTTCAATACGAACCTCCCTCCCGATTTGCCGGAGAGCCTGGCGAACTTTTTGCATCCAAAAGCAAATCGCCGCAGATTGTGTCGAAGGTCATATACGGCGCCCCGGATGTTGCGCTTGCCGAGTACTCACGTCATACGGATCTCCTCGTGATGGGGGCTACCGGGCGTGGGGGAATCGGGAAAAAACTCTTTGGTTCGGTGAGTATTGAGGTGTCGAGAAATGCGCACTGCCCGGTACTTTTTGTTTCCAAATTAGCCGAGTTCACCGGCTTTGAAAATATGCTGTATGCCAGCGATTTCGATTCGCTCAACGCGCTTTCTGTGCAGCAGGCGGTTTCGTTTGCCAAGCGCTTTGAGGGGCAAATCCATTTTGTACACGTAGGGCCGGGAGGAGAGCAGAACCTTGACACGCAACGGGAGCGTTTTGAAGCAAGCTTTAAAGAAGCGGACTACCAAAAGCCCTTCATTTTTAGTAAAATGGTGAGCGAAGACATTGTGGGCGCCTTGTATGAATATGCTTTTTTTCATCGGATTGACCTGATGGTGTTCGTGACGCACCATCGCACTTTTTGGGACAACATCCTGCACAAAAGCGTGACCAATGAGGTGCTGACAAGCAGCGATATTCCCATTTTGGTTATGCATTCCGATGACGACATGCTTTGATACATAGATAAATAGAGTTCTTTTTTGTCCCTGTCGAACGATGCGTTCGGCGGGGACTTTTTGGTTCTGCGGGGTCTTACACCATGCAGGTTCAAACTTTTCGTCCCTCGGCGAATCGTTCCGGTCAACCATAGCTCATAAAATCGCCCTGCCCTTATCTGCATCAAATGCGGGCTGAGTGACTTCCACTTACAGGCCTCAAATGCGTAAATATTAGGGCGCGGTTATCGGAACAGATCTACGATCATTTACCTCAAATTTTGAGTTAACTCAATTGGCAATAAAGAATGTGAATCCCTTCTAAGCATTTATCCGCTTGTGCCCTACCCTCTCACCAACTCAATTACCCTACCCTGAACAGCCAACCTCGCAAAACCACCCCGCCCACACGGCTTTCGTACACCTTGCAGACAAAGAAATACGTGCCCTCGGACAGTTCATTTCCGCCTTCGTTCTTGCCGCTCCAACTGATGTTGGGATCGGTAGTTTGGAAAACAAGGTTTCCCCAGCGGTTGAAGATTTGCATGTCTACGCTTTGTACAAATCGCCAGCCGGGAAAAGGCGTATAAATGTCATTTGCCCCATCGCCATTGGGCGTGAAAGCATTGGGAAGTTCGTAGTTCGGGCAATTATCCACACAAAAAAGATTGCTCAACAGACTCTCATTGCCCACCGAGTCAATGGCTGAAACTGCATAACAACCAGCTAGTTGCGTTTCGAGCGCATGGTCGAAAGTTATGTTGGTCGCGCCGGATTGATTGGTCAACAGCAGCAGCGGTTCGCCCTCCAATGGCGTGTACCAGATGTTGTAAGAAACCGCGTCGTCCGTTCCACCGCATGCCTCGTTGGGGTTTGTCCAGGAAAGCTTGTTGAGGTAAGGTGGACTGGGATTGGCCGTTGGATCGTCGCACAAATTTGTAACAGCTAAAACAGGTGGACAGGGTGGAACCGTATCAATGGGTACGCCACAGGCCTCTTGGGATTTGTTGAATAAGGGGTTTAAAAGCCCGCTAACGCTGTAAGTTCCCTCACTCTCCACATAGTAACAGTATTCCTTCCCATTGATCAAGCCCCGGTCTTCGTATTTTTTTGTTGTCGAATTTCCGATTGGATCGAACAAGCCCGTCACATCATTTTTTCGGAAAATCTTGTAGTCGTAATTGCTCCAGGGCACATTGGCTTCCCAGGAAAGGATGTTCGTTTGGTCAGTAGATGCGACGGTTAAAAAGAGCGACGATGCATCGCGAGTAGAGCCGAGTAAGGTGGTCCCTTTTACGTAAAAATCAACTTTGTAGCGATAAGGCCCGTCCACGGTATTGAGGTTTTCGTCAAACTCATAAATGGTGTCGTTGGCCTCCCAAAAAGTATTAGAGACAAAGGAAGCGCCGGGCAATTCGGTAAAAACCCCGCCCGTAAACCCGGGCGCCCGAAGCAGCTGGTAGCGATACGGGCCATGATTGATGACAGTATCCAAATCGCCCCCCACTGGTTTTGACCATGCGATTCTGATCTTCCTGTTGCAACATCTGTGGCTTCCACCGAGACATTGGTGATAAGCGGAAGATCGCGCGGGAGTTGAGCGCAGACCTCTTCGGAAGCCAGGCTTTCCACGATGTTGTATGGGTAGCCGCCCGCCGAAACACGGGCGAATTTTGCCAACACCCGATAGCAGTAGGTGAACCCACGTTCCACCTGCGTGTCTTTGAAATAATAGCGCCCGTTTTGCACGGTTTTGGTAATGGCGGTCAACTGGGTGTACCCTTTCCCCTCAAGTCCGGGGTCGCAGGTATCGAGCACAAATGGGTTGCTGCCCTGTCGCCGCCACACCGAAAATCCAAGGAAATAATTGTTCGCCGCCCCCTCACAGACATAAGGTTTTGCCCATCTAAGTTCAATATTACCAAGTGCGGCGTCGGCTTGCAAATCTTCGGGAGAGGGACCTACCACCTTGATAGAAACGGTGTGTAAATCAGCCAATTGCGGCGTAGTAAGCGAGTCGGTGGCTTTGAAAACAACCGAATAAGGCTGATTGGAAATATGCTCGCAAGCCGTTGTCCAGTGGAATGTGCCGGACACAGGCGATTTCTTCCATTCAGTAGGTGCCATGAAGGTGGCCGGGCTGAAAGGCGAGGTCAAGGGCGCACCCAACGCGGTCAGCAAAATCACATCTGTAGAGTCAATATCGGTTGCTGTTACTCCAAACGTTACGTCATTTCCTGCCACCACGCAGATTTTGTCAATTGTTTGGACCGCGGGTGGGTTGTTGTCACAAGCGGCCACAAAAATTTGCATATCACGAATTGTGATGTCAATGATCTTGCCTTTCCTCCAGGATATAATGGTGAACGCAATATTGTAAATACCCGGCACTTGCGGCGATTGCCAAAGAATATCGCCCGAAACGGGATCGAGTTGAAAGGAGTTGTTTATACCCGGCATTATCTCGTTCGGGAAGGCATAGTTGGGCACATTCACGCCAGGACCTTGCATCGGCACGATGAGTTCGTACGAAAGGCTGTCACCATCAATGTCTGAGGCATTGGGGTTGTGTTTGTAAGGCTTGCCCACACAAGCATTGTCAATCGGTGGCTGCAAAAGATAGGGCGTGTGGTTGGTACCGCCAAACTGAGCATCCTGGAAAACATAGGTGGTTTGGATGTGAAACGGCACATTGTCCGATGCAGGCGGGTTCACATTGATGATACCTCCAATACGGTTTTGATCGGTCATGGAAATCACGAAACTATCAGGCCCAGGGTAAGTATGCTCTGCGATATAGGTGTTGTACTTGATATCGTTGGCAAGCGGGAAACCCTGTGGCGGGTTGCCATTGCCGTTGGAGCGCCGCACTTTTTGGCTTATACCGTCACCCCAGAAGATATCCAGGGTATCGCGGTCGGCGTTTACACTGCTCGCTTTCGTCCAGGTGATGATGGTGGCGCGGATGGTGAGCGGTCCGATTTGTTCGATATGGATTTCACCCGCGCGGTTGTGCGTAGCGAATAGTGCGCTGGGCGCAGCCAAAAAAACGAGGAGCGAAAGCAGTAGTTTGTGTTTCATGTTCAATTGCAGCCGGTTTATGGTACAAGAGTACAAATTTCTACTTTAGGCTGCCCGCTTAAGTTGGGTCTTTGCCATTATTCGCAAAAAAAGGGAGGGATATGAAACAGGAGTCATCCCGAATTTTGAGATTTCTCTGATTTTGATTGATTGACGATTGATGAGTACATGAATGATGATTTTTGATGTAAAGGGACGATGTAATTATTGACGATGGCGGCACATCGGCCATTATCAATCCACCATTCCATCAACAATCATCATTCATGTACTCATCAATCAGCAATCAAAACCAATTGGATCAAAATTCGGGATGACTCATGTTTCTATTGCTTCACCACACGCACGTTTTTCATCTCTTTGCCCGACCTGATTTGAAGGGAATAAACACCACCGGGCAAATGACCAAGGTCGAAGCTTTGTTGAATCCATCCATTTTGGAAACTAACCGCCTCCTGACTAAGCAATTGGCCAACAGCATTGAAAATGGCGAACTCCACTTTCCCTTGGGGCGCACCACTCATTTCAAGATTGAAAACGCCGCTTGTCGGATTCGGTGATAGGCTAAAATGGCTCAACCAACTCACTTCGTTGACTGGTGTCACGCCAATTTGCTGCACAATCGTGTCTTTAAGCCCACAATTGTCCGTTGCAATGAGCCGCACCGAATATACCCCCGTCACAGCATACGTGTGCATGGGATTGGGCTGTGTACTGGTACTGCCATCACCAAAGTCCCAGGCGTAGGTAACGGCGCCTTGAGAGGTATTGGTAAATGTGGCCGTAAGCACATCGGGAACAACTGTGAACCCAGCTAAAGGGCCTTCAACCCGGAAGGTATCAGATACGCCAAAACATCCTTTGTCATCCAGTATTTGCAATTGGTAAAGCCCTGGCGCTGTGGGGAAAAACGCTCCCTGATTTGCTCCCGGAATGGCTTGACCTTCACGATACCATTGGAATGCAACAGCGGGAACGCTGAAGGTGGCAGCGAGTGCGCAATTTTGATACACTATACTTACCGTCGCTGCAGGTGTTATGATTAGGATATCGGTTAACCCAAGCACGGTAGGATTGTCGGGAAGCGTGCCCATATAAGCGATGCGACCGGGGTCTAATTCTAATAAATCGCGCACTGAAATAGGAGTGGCTGGGTCAAGGGTAGCCCCGGAAAACGCGATTGTATTGCTAAGTTCATAAGCCTGCGCCACTGCAACGGAAGGCACGCCGAGTGGAGAACCTTCACTTTCGCCTGCAATGGTGAACAAACCAACAAAATCATGGTGGGCTACGATGCCATAAAATTGTTGCTGGCCTGGGGCCGCGCAATGCGTGGTGTCCAACACCGTACCGTCATTGCCAATAAGCGCAAAAACTGCGTCTTGTTCACGCTCGTCGGTGCCGCCAAAAAGCGTTCCACCCAACATGAAATTGCCCGTGTCCGAATTTTGAGCTGCACCACTGGCCCTCGCTACACCATATTTGGCTTTAAACACCTGATTAACAGCCACCTGCCATAGCAGCGCCCCGTTTTCGTCCACTTTATAGGCCCGCAAATTGTTGTTAATGAGGGCCTCTGGATCAAAAGCATTGCCTGTATAGGTGGATCCAATCAACAAATAATTGCTGTCGGCAGTAGGGACGATGCTTTTGGCAAGATCAACGCCGTTGTTGAAAATCACCGGGTTGTCCGTTGGTTGTAAGGTGATCGGACTGACGCGCTGAAAAAAAGCGTCTGTGAAATCTACTGAGAATCCAGTCACCTCGCCCCAGACCAACAAATGGCCTGTGGTGGATTGGGTAACAGATAAGCCTCGCGCTTCCTTATTCAGGATTTGAAAACTGGAGGACGTAGTTTCAACCAGGTCTGCCGTGGTTTTTAATAAAACTACATGGCCACCGGTGTCGGTTGGAGAAGCGTAGCCCGCACCGCCGACCGCCACAATACTGCCATCGGCAAGCTCTGTCACGTCCCAAAATGCAGCCGGACCAGGTATGTATGTTTTTTCGATCTGGGCTACAAGAGCGCCCAGACAATTGGTTTTGTACAGCACAGCTTTGGTTCCCGCCGAGCCAGCGGTGATATAACCGCCATCACTTGTGGCAACCATTCGATGGCCCTGGTCTTCCACCTGCATGGCGCCTAATTGGAGGAAGGCTTGGGCTTGCACCACACCGGCAAACAGAAAGACAAAAAGGAGCGAAAGGAGGGTAGATTTGTTCATGGATCGTTGATTTTGAATTGAATGGGTAAAGATAGATTTGCTGGGATTTGTTTCAGCGGCAAATAGCCGTTCAGGCCACAAAAGAAGTGACACTTTTTGAAAAAGCGTCACTTCTAATCCTTGGTTACCGCGCTAATAGACTTATGTGAAGAAGCCCTGTTACAGTTTCATCGCTTTTTCTTTCTTTTTGAACGGAATCCCATACGCCATCCCAAGGCTGAATACGCGCTGCTCATCGGGCGTGAAACCGATTTGGCCATAGGCCGTCACGCGGTCAATGGTGGTATGCAATGTAAGGCGGTGCAGGTAACTGTTGTCTTGTTCCGATTCAAATACGTCGGAGACGGAAATGTAAGAATCCAGGGTGTAGCGCAGCCCGATGTCCCATTTGCCCGGTGGGGCATAACGCAGGTCGAGCGCAGGTGCAATATTGAGGTGGGTACGGCTCAAGCCAAGGGTGAAGAAATCTGCCAGTGCTTCGCTGCTATTGTCTGCATACTTGCCACCTTCTCTGAACATCTCCCCATTTATACCCAGCAGCAGGTCGAAATTGCTTTCCAACGGGATACGTCCGCCCAATTCTCCCCGCACACCACCGCCATTGAATGACTGCTTACCGCCGCCTGTGATGGGACTAACTGCGGCATTCACATCATACTTGCCCCAATAACCAAAAAAACCGCCGCAGACATAGATGTGCTTAGACATGAACGAGACATGTCCCGACAATTCCGCGCCCGTATTCTTCTCGCCTTCATAATATTCATAGCCCTGGTTGATGCGGCCAGACAGATAGAATGCACCTTCGTTTTCACCCCGATACGCTGGCTTGGCCATATAGGGGTCTGCATTGGCTGAAAATGCCGGGCCGTGGGTGCGGCAACTGGGCAGCGAAAGAACGGCAATAGCCAAAATGCTGAAAAACAAGGAGATGTGTTGGATTTTCATGACTGTTTGATTTTGATGTTTGGCAACCACATAGTTGACATAGTACACATAGTTTAGAAAATCGAACAATTGCTAATTGTAAACTATGTGTACTATGTGGTTTAATAAAGGCTATGAGGTTTAAGAAAGATTTCTGGAGGTGCTATAACCTTATTCAACCTTCAAAAAATCGGCTGTCCAAGGCTCAATAAAACCTGCCGGTTGTGCGCCGTTAAGATACCGCAGCCGAATACTTGTCCCATCGTTTTTATCAATAAAAAGATTGGCGGCGCCAATGGTCACAGCAGTCCCCTCCGGATTTTTGGCGTACTGAAGGTTGGAGGAGATGGTTGCTCCGGGCTTTACGAGGGTTTGTACGCATTGGCCCTGGTCGTTGAACTGAAGCGTCATTTGGTATTGCTGGGTAACATCGTTGCCATTGCTTTCGAAGTAATAGGATTCCCATTTGCCTACAAGATCGTCAGGGGGCGGATCCATAGGTTCGGGCGAACATTCTGCATAGACGTTGAAAAGAGCCGCAAGGGCTATGAACAGATAAAATTTGATTGAATTTTTCATGACGAAATTTTGATTGGTGAGCAATAATTGATGGCACAAAAGTCCAGGCACTTGGCTGCGCCTAAAACCCCGAAAAAGGTGAGTTTGGGAAAATCCCGGTACTGGTGGGTAAAGGGGAGAACCTGTATCCCGGAAACGGGGGAAGGGGTGAGTTTTTCAAAACCACCCATTTGGGGGTTGTCGGCGGGAGCTGGGCACGGACACTTTTGCCACAGATTTATTCACCAACCAATCTAAATTTCGACATCATGAAAAACATGACAACTTTTTTCGCTGCTTGCTTTTTTTCAACCATTTCAATGCTCATTGCAAATCCTGTAAATGCCCAAAACTGGAATATTCTTGGGAAACAGTAGCACCAACCCTGCCCTCCATTTTATCGGTACAACGGACAACAAACCGCTGCTCTTCCGAGTGAACAACCAAAGAGCAGGACTAATTGATCCTACAAAATTCAATACCTTTTTTGGGTCAAACACCAACGGTGCCAGCAGTACAGGCGAATCCAATTCCGCCTTTGGCAACAACGCCCTGAATTCCAACACATTGGGCAATAACAACACCGCCATAGGCAGAGATGCCCTTCGACTCAATACTACGGGCGGCGACAATACGGCAGTAGGAACTGCTTCACTTGCAAAAAACACGACTGGGGTATGGAATGCCGCTTTTGGCAACGGTGCATTTCATAGCAGCACTACTGCATCTTCCAACACTGCATTCGGCGACCTCGCGCTCACGGCCAACCTGACTGGCAGCGCCAACACAGGAGTAGGCGAAGATGCCCTGCGCCGCAATACAATCGGCGTTGGCAACACCGGACTTGGAGAAAATGCCTTGAACTACAACGTTACAGGCTCGAACAACACAGGTCTGGGGCGCTGGACTTCCGTCGTCAATTTCAACAATGCTACCGCTGTTGGTTTTGCTGCCACAGCCAATGCCAGTAACAAAATCCGTTTGGGCAATGCCACGGTCACCAGCCTCGAGAGCCAAGTGAACCTTACCGTTACTTCAGACAGTCGCTTCAAAAAGGATTTACGCGAAGATGTTTCCGGCCTTGATTTTATTATGCGCCTAAGGCCCGTCACATACCATTATGACATCCGGGCGCTCAACAATTTCTATGGTGTGACAGAGCGTATCCGAGCCGAAGCCTCCAAAGGCAATGGAAAACACCAAGATGTGGAAAAAGAACTGGCAGAACTCGATGCCAATGCCCACGCCGCTGAACAAATACGCTATACCGGGTTTTTGGCGCAGGAAGTTGAAGAGGCTGCAGCCGAGTCTGGATACGATTTCAGTGGGGTATCAAAGCCGCAAAACGAAAACGATAACTATGGCCTCCGGTATGCCGAATTCACAGTTCCGCTGGTAAAAGCGGTCCAGGAACAGCAGCGCATCATCGAACAACAAGGTCGCCAAATTGCTGATTTACAGCAAATGGTCCAGGCGCTTATCGCGGGTACCAGCAGCGAACGCAAAGTCGAAAACCTTGCCGCCATTGCCCAACTTGCACTAACTCCAAACCCCAGCACTGGCACAGTTATGCTTACATTCTCCCTGCAAAAAGACGCAGAAGTCGCAGTTTCGGTTTTTGATCAATTGGGACGGCAGGTGCTTTCAGAGCAACTCGGTTTGCTCAGCGCTGGCTCCAACCGCCACAATCTTGATCTTCAAAGATTGCCCAACGGCACTTACTTCGTGTACATGGTTTTGGATGGACTGCCTCAGTCGAAACAAATCATTCTAAACAGGTGATCTCAACTAAATCCATTGATTTTGCAAGTTGGCAGTGTGTGGCATGGTTGCCGCACGCTGCCAACGCATTACTTTTGGCCAAGAAATACTTATCGCTTTTGAAACGCCCCCTACTTATCCTTGCCAGTTGCCTGCTGATCGTAGCCGTCTCGGGCATCAAGTGGTTTTCTGGTCTCCTGATTGAAGGGCTTCCTGTGCCGGGTGAAGTGCCGGGCGATATCGGTGTGTACAAGGAAGTATCCAATAACCGCCCGATGAGCGTGGCAGAAATAAGCCTATTGCCAGAAACAGCATTTGCCATCCGGGAAGACTGTTGCGAATTCGGTACGCCAAAAGGTCCTATTTGGTTGCGTTTCAAAGTCAGGAAACGACAGCACTTTGACCCTTTTTGGCAAAACCAAAACCCAGTTTTTTACCGAAATCATTAACCCATTCATTCCCAAAATCAATTATTACGAACTTAGTGAGACGGACGTTTTGCGCACTTCGTATGTGACTGGTTCCAAAGGCTTTACTTTCTCCGAACGCCCGGATACCAATAACCGCAACTTTCGTTTCCCGCTTACACTTGCACCAGACAGCACGGCTCAGATTTTTATCCGTCTTGAGTCAGATGCACCGCTCCACCTTCGGATCCTTTTTTTTGAACAAGGCGAACGAATCAATCACCAGCAATGGGTGGTAGACATTCTGATGACCGTTTTTCTGGTGTTTTGCACCCTGTTTTTGGTTTTGTCGGGAATCTTGATCGCAGTCAGTCGGGAGTATTTCAACTGGCACTACTTTTTTTACATACTCGTCACTACGCTGTTTATCCTGGCCCATTTGGGACTTGGTTTTTGGTACGTTTGGCCTGATTATCCGCTATTGCAGCATATTGTCCCGGTGGCGCTCAATACGCTTCGGCTTGTTTTTGGCATCCAGTTTTTCAGGCTCTATTTTGATTTGCCCCGCACCGCCCCACGGTTCGACCGCTTTGTGAGCGGCAGCGTCCGGGCATTGATCGCCACGCTGTTTTTTCAGATCATTGCCCAAACTTTCGGTAATTTCCAATGGGTGTTGTATCCATTTTTTGTATTCCTGATGCTGTTTTGCATGACAATGTTGGTATGGGTGCTTTATGAAATGCTGTTTAAAAAGCGCACCCGTTTTTCTTTCTTGATTCTGGTTATAGGACTCAATTTTGTAGGTGTGGGGGCCACTACCTTGCAATATTTAGGCTTCAGCCCTGCATTTTTTGACGTTACTGCCGACTTGTTGACGGGCTTTGGCATTGCCAATACCTTCTTTTTGCCGCCCTTCGTGATCGCCGCTTTTTTTCTGGAAATGGTACTGGTGTTCTATTTTTCTGTAAGCCGATTTCTCCGTTTGATTGAAAAAAACCAGCGCGCCGAACTCCGGATTGCACGCGCCAAGGAGGAAGGCTTGAATGCCCTGGTAATCGGTGCTGAAAACGAACGCAAGCGCATCGCCCGCGATCTCCACGATGGCGCCTGCGTCAACCTCGCCGCCATCAACATGAAAATGGATATGCTGCGCGAGCAGCTCTCCGATTCTCCCGAGATGGCCGAACGGGCGCGCGACATCGCCGACGACCTCGATGCTACATACCGTGAAGTGCGCGGCATTTCACACGACCTCATGTCGAAGGCCCTCGAAAAGACTGGTTTGCCCGCAGCCCTCGAAGAACTCGCCGTGCGCGCCCGCCAGGCCAGCCTGGACTTGACGTCCAACTTTTTTCCAACTACCCGCTCGAAGAAGTGGGGGATTGGAAAAAATCCACATCTACCGCATGGTGCAAGAACTGATCGGAAATGTGCTGAAACACGCCAAAGCGCGGCATGTCAACATTCAATTGCTTGAAAACGAAGGGAATCTGCTGCTCACCGTAGAAGACGATGGCCAAGGTTTTGATCCGAAAAAAATTGAGTCCGACGGAATTGGGCTGTCTAATATCCGCACTTCCAGGGTGGATACTTCCTCGCCGTCCTGGGTGCTGAGGCTTTCGGAGAAAAACTCTTTCAGGCGTTTTGTGCCAAATTCTGTCTGCACATATTTGGAGTTCGCCACGCGGCTCACGGTCGAAATGTCGAGGCTCGTCACGTCGGCTATATCCTTGAGAATCATGGGCCTGATCTTCTTTTGGTCGCCGGTGAGGAAGTACTCTTCCTGGTGCTTGAGGATGGCGCCCATGGTGAGCATCATGGTT
Source organism: Lewinellaceae bacterium (assembly GCA_016708875.1). Lineage (GTDB taxonomy): Bacteria > Bacteroidota > Bacteroidia > Chitinophagales > Saprospiraceae > M3007. Next base: position 63,305 of record JADJFA010000018.1, on the reverse strand, counting down.
TGCTGCCGCTGTTTGATGGCATCAATGAACCACTTGGCCGAGTCTATTTTTTGCTTGATAAAAAGCACGGCTTCCTTTTCTTTCTTGTTGGCGCGCCTTCCGTTTCGGCCATCGTGGAAGGCCTTGAGCATATCACGGTACTGGTCGTTGATGCGCAGGTCGGGGGCGTTTCGGGCGTTGAGGGTGAGTTCCAGTTCGCCGTCGCGGTTGCTCACGATATAGTCGGGCACTACATAATTGTTGGCCCGGTCGCCTTTTGAGGCAAAGCCACTGGCGGGTTTTGGGTTGAGTTTGAGAATCTCGTTGATCGCGTCGCGGAGGTCTTCTTCTTCAATGCCGAGTTGCCGGCAAAGCTTGGGGTAGTGTTTTTTGGTGAACTCGTCAAAATACTGGTCAATGATGCGCAAGGCTATCTGGACTACGATTTTTTCGTCATGCGAAAGCGAATCATCGTCTTGCCGAAGTCGGTGCTGGAGCTGAAGGATCAGGCATTCTCTAAGGTCCCGTGCGCCAATACCCGGTGGATCAAATCGTTGTATTTTTAGGAGAATTTGCTTGATCTCCTTCTCGTGGGTGCTGATGTTTTGACTAAAAAGCAGGTCGTCCACCATAGCCGAAGGTTCGCGGCGGAGGTAACCATCGTCGTCTATCGAGCCTATGACCTGAAGCGCAATGGCGTGTTCGCGCTCGTCGTCGAGTTTGAGCATTCCAAGTTGTTGCTCCAGATATTCGTGAAAAGTGTTTTCGAAGGCAAGCGGCACCTGTTTGTCTTCCTGGTCGCCGCCCCGACTGTCGTCGCGGGTTTTGTAGGTCGAGGGGTCGTCTTCTATAAAATTGATGAGGTAGTCGTCAAGGTCGGGACCATCGTCGTCGCGGAGGCTGACGGAGTCATCTTCATCTGCATAGTCGTCGGCAGTTTCGCGGTCAATCTCGACAATCACGTCTTCGGACGCAGTGACACTTTCACCCCCTAAATCATCGTCTGCCTGGCCGCTCTCGACTTTCTGTTCGCGTTCGTAATAACTCAGATCGGCGTCGGACAAGTCCATATCGCTCAAGCCTTCTGAGAGGTCGGCAGTTTCATCGCCTTCTTCGAGTGCGGGGTTGGCTTCCAGTTCTTCTTCAATACGTTGTTCGAGGGTAGCTGTGGGAATTTGCAGCAGTTTCATCAATTGAATCTGCTGGGGGGATAGCTTTTGCTGTAGTTTTTGAGAGAGCGACTGCCTCGGTCCGTATGAAGATGCCATTGAGCGGTTGGGATGTTTCCGGTTAGTTGGTTCGGGGGGTATGGTTGGTTTGGACGGGGCTGAAAAACGGCCTCAACAAATAAAAGGCCAGATTTTATCTCAAATAGATTTTGAGGGTTTGCCTTCTTTGATTAAACCCCGAACTAATTCGCTAAACAATTGATTTTCAATTTTTAAAGAAAATAATTCTTCAAAAAGGTTCGACAAAACTAGTTGAAAATTTTTGGCAAGGATACAGCAATTTTCTCTTTTGAGGGAACGGTTTAACTTTCATGAGAAACGGTTTTGGATTTTGGAATTACGATTTACGATTTACGATTTTTTGATCCGAAGAAGGTTAGAATCATGCCTTTTCGGATCAACAAAATCGTAAATCGTAATTCCAAAATCGTAATTGCTTTAAAACAACTGCCCCTGTTCCGCAAACCTAACCGGATTCTCATGCCGAAGCAGTAGCATTTTCGTGTCAAGTCCGTAGAAATACCCACGCAACTCGCCGGCTTTACCAATCACCCGGTGGCAAGGCACCACAATTGCAATGGGATTGCTTCGGTTGGCCATACCCACGGCGCGTGAAGCATCAGGGTTGCCTAGCCGTTCAGCGATGGCGGAATAAGAGGTGGTTTTCCCAAACGGGATTTTCAGCAATTCCGCCCACACTTGTCGGTGAAATTCGGGCGCGCCACCCCAATCCAGTTTCAATTCAAAGTCCTGCCTTGCTCCTGCGAAATATTCCGCAATCTGCCGGGCACACTCCGCAACGGGATGATTTTCAAGCATTTCCGTCACCTCTTGCGCCACAGCGTCGGCAGAAGTCTCGCGTCCTTCGCAGAGTTGGGCAGTGCGGACACCGAGCTCGCTGCCGGTAATTTCCATGCGGCCAATGGGAGTCGGAATGAAGTATTTAACTAACATAAGATAGGGAATTTAAACCGCAAAATGTAAAACCGGAGAACCGCAAAATTTAAAACTAAGAGGGGTTAAACTGTTCTTACTGCTTGGGTTTCCGTCGTTTGGTTTTACATTTTCCTGTTCTCCGGTTTTACATTTTGCGGTTTAATTTTGAACTCATTCCACCCACCTCTTTTTGTCCGCCAAACCACCCAATTGCTCCCAGGTCAGCAGCACATCGCCGGCGCCAACGGCATAAGGCGCGATTTCGTAGGCGTTGTAAAAGAACCGAATGCCTTCTGCTACCACGCCGACGTTGGCAGGCATGGGCAGTTGTGTGATTTCGGGATAAACAAGATCACCAAGCGGGTCGGTTTCTTTCAGCCCTTTCAAAATTTTATAAGCCTTCTCCAGAGCGGGGCGAACAGCGTTGGTATCGCTCACTAAATCAGTGATTTCCAGGGGCTTTGCGCCTTTGCTGAGATCGTAAGAAACCAGCAAACCAAAAGGGTTGGGGTGCGCGCCGCCTGTGAAAGAATAGCCATCCATTTGAATGGTTGCGACTTTGGCGTTCAAAAGAGGGACGGAGTCCGTGATTTCGGTGGAGTACCCCATTATATAATCAGGATTCTCTTTAAGGATATCCAGGTACATTTGAACAAACTGCTGTCCCGCAGTATCGAGCGCTTGAGCAAAATTGGACTGTCCATTTCCACCTACTGCACTAAGCACATAATTCTGCACCGATTTGTTTAAAGCCGCTGCAATAGCCGCATCCCCTCCCGAAAAAACGGGGTAAGTAATGCTGAAATCGGCACACAAGTCCTTGGATTCGTCTACACAATGCCGTTTGGAAAATTGGATGCTCTCTATCTTCAGTCCATTGGTCGTTTGGGGGGTAGTGTCTTTAGATTTACAAAAAAGGAGCGCCACAGCGCAAAAAACCATTAAAACAGCTGGAAGTAGTTTTCTCATAAAAAGATGTACGGGTGAAATTTGGGCGCGAAAGTAAGACATGCTCCAAGTTCTAGAACAAGTACACCGTCTGGAAATTCAAATTGTGACTGTTCCAGCTTTTTCCGCCACGAGGGGATTTCCGGGAATCGTACAACAGCAGAAACGAGCGGTTCCAGCGAAACGTAAAGCCCAAATTCCGGGTGGCAAAAAAATTGGCGCCCAACACAATGCCGAGGTCGTTTTTTTTCAGGTAATCAGGCGCTACGCCATTGAGCCAGTTGAAATCGTCGTCCACCTTGGAGCTGATCAAACGTGCATAGGAAAGCCCGATATTGAAAGAAACTTTGTAATAATTGAGATTTTCCTCATCGTATTCAATGAGCCAATCTTTGAAATGCCATTGCACCGGCACCTCCACGTAGTTGAGTGTCAGTGCAAATGGATTGGGGTCGTATTCGCTCGGAATGAGTTCGTTTTGACAGCCGCGCTGAGAAAAGAGGAATTCCATGCTGGCTTCCGTGCGGCCCTTTAGTCGGGTGATAACGCGAAGCCCACCCTGGAACCCAAGTTTGTTGTAGCCAGCCGAAAGGTCGCCGTCAATCTGGGAAGCGGTAAGTCCCAGCACTGCGCCTGCGCGAAAACGGGGTTGAGCAGCAAGGACGATGGGGAGAAATGCGAGGAGGAGGAAAGGGAGTTTTTTCATGATATAGTTGTTGTGTTAAAAACCCATGAGGTTTTAGAAACCTCAGTAGTTTGAAATCCGAAAGCAAAACTTTCGGAAAGTTTGGACTTTGAGCGTGGTATTTTTGCCCCACAAAATTGCTGCGAAAACCCGATACAATATGCGCTACACGCAAACAACCCTCAAAAAAATTGAAGACGTCTTCGACGAGCTCGACTACACTGTCCGTTACGAGAAGGGTAGTTTCCAGAGTGGCTACTGCCTCGTGGAAAGCCGCCGTGTGGTCGTGGTCAACAAGTTTTTTGACGTGGAAGCCAGGATCAACACGCTGCTGGACATTCTTTCCAAACTGGAATATGACCCGGCGGTGTTATCGGATAATGCGCGGGAGCAGATGGAGAAGTGGAAGAAGAGTGGGGAGTAGTTGAAAGTTTCAAGTTCAAAACTATCTCTGCTCTCGATAGACTCGAATTAATTGGCTGGAGACATCTTCTCCAGATTGAAGAAGGACTTTAATAAAGGTTCAGTCTTCGTTGTTTTCTTTGATTTCACTGTCAATTTCTTCCTTATTGGCATCGTAATATGCCCAGGCATTTGCCAAATCTTGGGCACGAAGAGAAGGGAAGTTTTGGAGCATTTTCTCCTTTCCAACGCCCATCTGAATGTATTCGATGATAGACCAAACAGGAATCCTTGTGCGAATAATGCACGCGCTTCCTCCGCAAACGCCCGGAGTTTTTTCAATGCCCGGGAAATCTTCAGAGATTCTGCTGGCTGCCCTTTGAACCAATTGTGCTATCTCGCTTTGCGACATGTCGGGCAATATTGCGGTGGCCCTTTCCAATGCTGTCATGGTTGAGTATTTTTTTACAAAGTTAAGTGCAAAATGGAGATTTTTCTGCCATGCATTTCACTTTTTAAGCAGCAGCTTCCTCACCGCAGCCACATCTCAAAGATGTTCAGGTCTTCGAGAACGGATGTCACATTTTTTCCCTTATTTTTGAATACAAAACCCACCGCACCAATGAATTCCTTCAAGTCCCCTACCCTATCCTTACCCTCCTCACTCGAAGGCGTTTTCTTTGTCACCCTGCGGCTGCGGAATGCCCTGCCAGAGAGTTTTGGGCAAAATCTTGCACTTCAATACTACAGCAAACAGCTCAAATTCGCCCAACATCCTGATCGTACAGCACAATTGAGGCAAGCCCGCAAACGCCTTTTCGCTCGCTATGATGATGCACTGGACTTGGAAAAATACGGCCATACCTACCTTCGTGAACCGGCTTTGGCCAAAATCCTTGCGGACGAAATACTTCGTCGCGATGGGTCGGATTATGCACTGCTGGCCTATTCCATCCTGCCCAACCACGTCCATTTGCTGTTGGATTTGCACAGCTCAATGGCCGACACGCCAGTCTTGGAAGATCTTGAAAGTTATCAATACCAACCACTGCGCGACATTGTAGGAGAAATTCAACATGCCACGGAAGCGCCCTTGAAAAAAGCATTGCAACAATTAGGAGAGCACATTGACCCTAAAACATTTCAAAAACATACCCAAAATGGAAGCGTGAAAATGGAAGGGAAATTTTGGCACGAGCGGACTTTTGATTTTCGGGTAAAGGAAGCCGCCGAGTTTGAAAAGATAGTCAAGTACATCCTCCATAATCCTGTGAAGGCGGGGTAATTAGTTACAAGTTCAAGTTAAAAGTTTCAAGCGCCCACCCGGTATCTCCGAGCAGGCGCCTGAAACTTGAAACTTGAAACTTGAATCTTGAAACTTGAAACTTGTAACTAATCACTTACTAACCACCAACTTCCGAACACCCACTTCCTGACCGGTGCGGAAACGCAGATAATACACCCCGCCAGGCAGGTTTGTGCAGTCAATTCTGACCACGCTTTCCTGCTCGCTGATGTCGGTTAAGAGGATTCGACCTGTTGCGTCAATCAGGGAGATTTCCAAAGTGGAAGCCACCGGAAGACTGAAAACAACGTTGGTGAAGCCGCTTGTCGGGTTGGGCTGAAGGCTAATGCCTGTGAGCCAAGCCGGTTCCTTTGCGCTGCTGGTATTTTGCATTTTGATGTCTTCCTCGGCGTAAATGCAACCGTTCGCGTCGGTAATCTGCACACGGTAAATGCCTTCGCCGAGGCCCGTCACGTCTTCTGTGTTGGCAATCACGTTGGCATTTTCGTCGGTCCATTCATACAGGAATGGGCCGGTGCCACCTTCTACAGTGATGTCGATAGAGCCGACCTGCTGACCGTTCACATCGTTGTTCACGTTCACGCTGGTGAACACTACTGCGCTCGTTACCCTGACATTGAAGGCACAATTTCCAGCATTGCCGCTTGCGTCCGTGTAAGTATAGGTCACGGTGGTTGTCCCTTCGGGGAATATCGAACCACTCGCCGGGCCGTCTATTACCCATTGACCGTTGCCAGCCAAAAGGCAATTGTCCTCTGCCACGGGCGATGCATAGTTTACTACGTTGTTGTAAGAACAAGCCACGATATCAGAAGGGCAGGTCAACACTGGAACAATGTTGTCCACCACATTTACCAATGCAGTTGCCGCAGCAGTATTGCCTGAAAGGTCCGTTACTATAACTGTCACGGTTTGTTCGCCAAGTTGTTGGCAATCAAAATTTTGTGGAAGGATGCTCGTGCTGGCAATGCCGCAGTTGTCACTAAATTGAGCCGAGAGATTAGCCAGTGTCACCTGAACCGTACCGTTGTTATTGAGGGCAAGGGTCGCATTCTGGGCGGTAACCGTCGGAGCCTCGATGTCAGTTGACGTGAGCGATACAGAAGTGCTGGACTGACAGTCATTTTGGTCAGTCACCTGTATGGTATACGTCCCTGTTGGCACATTGGAAAGTGTATTGCCCACCGCACCATTGCTCCAAAGGAATGTGTATGGCTGGGTACCGCCAGTAATGGAGGCCGTAGCCGAACCCGTTGCATCGTTCGGACAAAGTGGGTTAGTGGTTTGAACATCCCAGGCAGAATATGGAGCAGGTTCAGCAACAGCAGCGTTGGCGCTGAAGTCGCATCCGTTTGCATCCAATACGTTGACGGTGTAGGTACCGCCTTCGAGGTTGGAAATGGTCGCAGTAGTACCACCATTGCTCCAGGCATATGTAAACGGTGCAGTTCCGCCCGTGAGGGAGACTGTAACCGAACCATTGGCCGCACCCGCGCAGCTCACGTCCACGATTGTTTGTTGTGAAGAAATGGCACACAGGAAGGAAGATACTTCCACCGTTTGCTCTGAGGTACAACCATTTTCATCCGTAACAACCACCGTGTAGGTTCCAGGTACGAGGTTGTTGATGCTCTGGGTGGTGGCGCCGCCGTTCCAGAGGTAGCTGTATGCCCCCGTTCCGCCCGTCGGGTTGGCTGTAGCCGTGCCGTCGTTGGCGCCTAGAGCAGACTCCGAGGTGGAAGTTGCGTTGGCGTCCAAAAGGGCTGGCTCGCTGATGCTGATGTTAAGCAATGCCGGGCAATTGTTGGCGTCGGTGATATTGACGGTGTAAAGTCCGGCAGCAAGATTGCTCACTGCGGCGGTAGTTTCTCCATTGCTCCAGGCATAAGTGGCAGGATTTGCCCCTGTTGTGACAAACACTTCTGCCGTACCATTATTGGCGCCGAAGCAGACTACGTTCGTTCCTGAAATATTGGCAGCCAGGGTGCAGTTGAACGAATTGACTGTAACTGTTTGCACCGCACTGCAACCATTGGCATCTGTGACGACCACGTTGTAATTCCCGGGAGCCAGGCCCGAAATGCTCTGTGTTGTGCCGCCATTGTCCCAGGCATAAGTATAGTTGGCGGTGCCGCCTGTTGGATTGGCAGTGGCCGTTCCATCATTTTGGCCAAAGCCCGATTGAGCGGTAGCGCTGGCGTTGGCTGTCAAAACGCTGGGTTGTGAAACGAGTACAGAAGTCGTGGCTGAGCAGTTTTCCGCATCAGTCACCACCACTACATAAGTTCCCACTCCAAGGCCTGAAATGGAAGCGGTGCTGCCACCATTGCTCCAGACATAAGTGTAATTTCCGTTCCCGCCTCCGCCTGCTGCGGTGGCTTCTCCGTTGGAGCCGCCAAAGCAAAGCACATCGTTTTGGTCAACAATAGCGGCTGTAACATTGAGGCTTTGCAGCACAATGGCCGTTGCCGTTTGGGTACACCCATTGGTAGCATTTGAAACCAAAATGGTATAAGTACCAGCCGCATCCACGAGCGGGGTTTGAGTATTTTCTCCAGAAACAATATGTCCCCCATCGGTGGCAGTCCATGCGTAACTGATGTTTGAACCTTGCGAAGAACCCGTTCCGTTGAGTTGAAGTTGCGATACGTTGCAGTTCAGATTGCCGGGCGTAACTACAGAAGCCACAGGCGGCGTATTGTTCAGCAAAACTGCGGCTGAAGCAGAGGAAGTACAGCCATTCAAAGTATCTGTGACAACAAGCGTGTATGTACCTGCCTCGCCCACGGTCGGGTTTTGCAAACTTGAATTGTAATTATTAGGACCCGTCCAGGCAAATGTAGCGGCAGTATCCAAGGTGGCGCCTGTGATCACCACGCTATTGACCACGCAAGTGAGTGTGTTGCCTGTGGCCGATGCACCAGGGGCATTGGTGTTGGAAGTTACGTTGGCGGTTGCCGTGCTGGTACAGGTAGTGATGCTGTCTGTAACCACGACGTTATAAGATCCAGAAACGTTCACCGTAGGGCTTTGCAGGGAGGAGGTATAACCATTGGGCCCCGTCCAGCTTGAAAGTTGGGCTGGCAGCATTGGTCGTAGTGATCAGTGCAACAGACGATGCGATACAATTGAGGGTACCACTGGTGGTATTGAGCATAGGTGCTGGAATACCATTCACTGTGGTGGTCGAAATTCGCGTGCAGCCATTGATGCTGTTGGTTACTTTCAACGTATAGGTTCCGGCAGCATTCACCACAGGGGTGAGTGTAGTTCCGCCACTCACAATATTGCCTCCATCGGCAACCGTCCAGAGGTAACTAAAATTGGAACCGCTCGAGCCTGTTCCTTGCAAGGTAGCCTCAGGCACAAGGCAGGAGATGGTTTGTGTCGGCCCTGCATTGGCATCAGGTTGAACCAGGTTTGCAGGAACATTTTTGACCGCATAAGATATGCAAGTAGTCACTAAGTCTGTTACCTGAATGGTGTAGTTGGCCGGAGCATCTACGGTTGGTGTGGTGGTAGTTCCACCTGACACAATATTCCCGCCGACGCCGGGGAACCATTGATACACAATATCTGGCCCTGAACTCGAAGCAGTACCGTTGAGTTGGATACTGGGTTGGCTGCAAGTGATGGTGTTTGGATCGGCGATCGAAGCAGTAGGATACACGACGGGCGCCATGTTTACCGTAATGCTCACTTTGCAATTATTGTCGTCGGTCACGCTGACAATATGGTTGCCGACTGTGAGGTTGTAGGCGGTTTCTCCCAATTGGCCATTTTGCCAATTATAGGTATAGTTGGCATCCCAGCCACCAGCAGCACTCACTGTAGCGGTGCCAAGAAGGCCGTTGCAGCCTACCGGAGTAGAATTCTCCAAAGTCAGCACGAGCGGTGCAGCAGGGCCTTCTACTTCTATAGGATCAGAAATGCCTTCGGTGTCGGCCTGACCTCGCACTATAACGGTATAAGTTCCTGCCGGGATATTGTTCAAATCCTGCGTAGTAGCGCCATTGCTCCAAAGATAGGTATATGGAGGAACGCCTCCGCTGGGAGTAATATCAATCGCCCCTGTGTTGGTTCCATGGCATTTGATCTTGGTAACACTATTGGTGGTAATGACCAAAGGAGGAGGCAAACAATGAGTACCAATGAAGTCATAAAGCCCTGATGTAGGCAGCTGCCCCACCTCATATACTTTCTTATCGAGTGGGCAAATACCAAAAATGGTGGGGTAATAATTGATTTGGTAACTACTGGCTATACTAGGCCCTTGCGTGTGGATAATAGGATAAAGGGTTCCTGCAGTCCAGTCACCTTGGGTGCCACCGACACAGCCGGAAGGGCCATGGAGGCAAGCCTCGTTGGTGGAAGCATCCCCTTCAATAAAATAGATTCGGACCTCGTTGGTACCTTCAGGGCCATATTGGTCCCAGAGGCCTTCAAACGCGCCAGAATTGTGATAGCCCCAGCAAGGGCCGCACCAGGTGGCCGAAACGTCCAAGAAAACAGTGTAACCTGAATCCAGAACGGTGTAAAGGTTTGTGGAAAAGCCACGGATATCTGTGGCATTAAAATCTGGCGCGATGCTCCCATCAGGGATTTGTGCATACGCTGAATGCCAACCCATCATGAGGAACACGAGGAGTAAAAGTTGCTTTTTCATAGGCGGATAGCAAGAAAAGTTGTGGTGAATTGTAAAATTGGGGCGAAAAGTACAATTCCTCCGCAGTAATTCATATTTATAGAGAAATATTTTGCAAATATGAACCCTGGGCGACAAAACCACCTATGGAATCAAATCCCAACCAATGCCGCCTTGCGTCCACCAACTGTATGTTGAAACACGGACAATGCCAGCTGATTTGGAAAACACATTGGTTTCGCCGTTGCCATCAAAGGACATTGGTGAATTTTCCACTACCACATTCAGCCTTGGGTAAGTTTGTCCAAAGAGCGTATAATCCTCGACAAAACCATTTCTGCGACATTCGCAGTAAGGCAAGTTTGTTTTCTAACCTGATATCTCAATTTTGGGCGCCACGATGTCCGCCAAGGCGAGGCCGTTTTTAACTGTATAATATCCAAACATGCGCGAATTCACATAATTATCGTGGCTCGGTTTTATACGCAGCGTATCATCCGAGACTGTCAAATAATAGTGATACACACTGTCTTTGTCGAAATTCAGCCAGGAAAGTACATTGCCAGTAAAATGGAAGGTTTCTTCCACTTTGAAGCCCTGTACGCCAAGACCCACAATTTTCAGTTGAAGGGTATCGTCGGTGTATCCAAAATTGTTGTTGTTGTTCGTGTAATAGTCCTCCCCCCAAAGCCCAATGTAACGGCTACTTTGGCCCACAGTTAAATTATCAAAACGTATTGGGTTGGGATTTGGAATGGGATCTGGCTCAGGATAAACGTGGGGATCATGTCTGCAAGCAGAAAATAGGAGGGCACATAACGCAGTCGCGGCGAATAGATGGTGTAGTAGTTTCATGTTGAAATGTATTTTTTTCTAAGACCGCAATTTGAAACCATCGGTTGGCTTTACCCGCTGATTTTCACTCATACATTTCAAAGTGGCAAATCTTTTCTATAATCCTTTAACTCATCTTCTGATAGCGGCGGCGCCACTTCATATTCGCTGCGCCAGTTGCGCACAGGCATCCGATCCAGTGGATACCAATTGCCCCACCAATCGAAATACTCCAGGTTGTTGAAATTCAATTTGTAATCGAACTCACTCGGCACGTCGTATACAAAACCGGGATAGTAATACGGGCGTTTGTGCTCTATCGCAAACTCGATTTCCTTCAACATCGTAAAGGTGCCGAGGCCGCGTTTCCACTCATCTGGCTCATGGATGCAGTAGTTCGCAGCCATGCTTTTACGCCCCATGTGGAAATAGCTCGTGGCGACCAGTTTTTCCCCACTAAACACATCGAACTGAATGCCATAGCAGGGCATCAGGCTGCTAAAAGCACTAAAAAACCCATAAATGCTTTCCGGGCGATTGTGCCTGAACCTTTTTGCGTGCCGCTCAAACAACATCTCATGCATCGGCTCAATACGAATAGGGCGACGCAGTATTACCAGGTCTTCATTGCGTCGCAGACATTTACGCTGGCTTTTGCTAAACTCAAAGTTGCGCAAGTCAATGCGCAGCAAAACCACCCGACAAGGTCGTCCGCGCCATTCCCAGTAATTGCGCCGGAAAATCTGGTCCGACCAATACGTCCAACCATCCTCACAAAATCGGTCAAACACCATCGTATGCAAGGGCTGCATCGGGATGTATTCCTCGATGTAGTGCTCGTTGAACGAGATGTCTTGAAAGATTGGGAGGGTTGGACGGTTCACGGGTTAGTGACTGGTGAATTGGTGAATTGGTGAATTGGTGATTGGTGTTGCTGCGCAATCACTTTTTCCGCTTCTTCTTCCCTTTTTACCAGCTTCATTTCATCCAGCAAATACCCTGCGCCGCCAAACTTGTCCACGATGAAAAGAATATACCGGGCATCCACCATGATGTTGCGGCAAATGGCGGGGTCGTAGTTCAGGTCGCTCATGGTGCCTTCCCATACGCGGTCAAAATTAAGTCCGACCAGGTTCCCGTTTGCATCAATTGCCGGCGAACCAGAGTTCCCGCCCGTAGTATGGTTGGTACCGATACTCGCCACAGGCAAACGCCCATCAGCAGTGGCATACTGGCCGTAATCCTTTGACTTCCAGAGTTCGATGAGTTTTTGCGGTACATCGAACTCATAATCTCCGGGGATGTATTTTTCCATCACGCCATCAAGATCGGTTTGGTATTCGTACTGCACGGCATCTCGGGGGGAGTAGCCACGCACTTTGCCATAAGTGAGGCGAAGGGTGCTGTTTGCGTCCGGGAAAAAGCGCTTTTCTTTGAATACCTGTATTTGGGCGGCCATATATTGGCGTTGAAGCAGGTTGATTTGGGGCTGCAATTCCTGAAGCTTAGGCTGAACCTTTCCGACATAATAGCCTTGAAGGCTTTCCCAAAGATTGTAGGCTATGTCATTCGTCAGGTCGTTGAAAATTTCGTCGGGCTTTCGGGCCAGCACCGCCATCATTTTTTCGCGATTAGCAAGGACACTGCCTTCAAAAATCGCTTTAGCAAAGTCGGCATAACCTCCCAAATCCTTTGCCATTGCCTTCACATCGGCGCCTCCCCATTCGGGTTTCATATTTTCGCCGTACATCTCAAGCATTGCAGCCAGCACAGCCTCGTCCACTTCAGGTCGATAGTCTTTGTAGAAATATTCAAGATTTTCGGCAATGTTTTTTCTCCGGTTTTCAATCGTCCCTTCGTTGGCTTCTACCAGCGGTTGCAAATTGGCAGCCTGCGCCAAAATCTGATTGTTGCGCACCATTGTTTCCAAGTAATAATCGCGTGCCAGAGCATAGGGCTCAATCTCTGTGTAAAGTTGATTGAGACGGGGCAACAGGTTTTTCCAGCGGATGTTCCAATCCGGATTTTGCTGTATTCTGCGGGTGAATTCGGCTTCGTATGCTCGTTTTTTTTCAAGGGCTCCGTAGGTTTTCAAACCCTGCATTTCGCCCAGCCATTTTTTCCAGGCGTTGGCAATGCCGGCGTAACGGGAGGAGTAGGCAATTTTCACCGCCGGGTCTTTGCGCATAAAACCGTCCATAATCTTGAGAGCGCGGTCACGAATGGCCACCCCTTGCCGGGTCGAGCACCTCGCCTGTTTGTCGGACCGCCGCTTCGGTCAGGTACTCGTTGGTCGCGCCAGGAAAGCCGTACACCATCGTGAAATCACCCTCTTCTGCCCCATCAAGCGAGATGGGCAGGAAATGCCGCGGACGGTACGGTACATTGTCTTTTGAGTATGCCGCAGGATGGTTGTCTTTGTCGGCATATACCCGGAACATCGAGAAATCGCCCGTGTGCCGTGGCCATACCCAGTTGTCGGTATCTGCGCCGAATTTTCCAATGCTGCTGGGCGGAGCTCCTACAAAACGCACATCACTGAACGTCTGCGTTACAAACAAATAGTATTGGTTGCCATTGTAAAACGGGCGCACCGAAACTTCTTCCCACTTTTCTTTTTTGGTCGTTGTTTTCAGGCTGGCGATGTTTTTGTCAATCTGCGACTGACGGTCACGCTCGCCCATGTTTTCCGTCACGTTTTGCAAAACCACAATGGTCACATCTTCCATCCGGGTGACGAACACGGCGGTGACGTCTTTAGCCGGAAGCTCGGAAGCGCGGTCTTTGGCCCAATGTCCGTTTTCGAGGAGATTGTTTTCAAGCGTACTAAGTTGCTGGATGGCATCATAACCACAGTGGTGGTTGGTGAGCAGCAGCCCATCAGGAGAAATCATTTCACCCGTGCAGCCACCGTCGAATTGACAAATAGCATCCTTGATACTGGGATCCACAGGATGGTAGATATCGTCGGCTGAAAGTTTCAGGCCGAGCGATTTCATGTCCTTTTCGTTCTGTTTTTCAAGCAAGGAAGGGAGCCACATTCCCTGAGCGGAGAGGCTTGCGGCGATGCAAAGGGCGAGGAAGGAGAAAAGTAGTTTTTTCATGTGCAGCGGTTGTACCTCCTTCGCTTTTACTCGCCTTAGTCTTTGGACTAAGGCGGCGGCGGCAAGATGCTTCGGCGGTTGAATGGGCGAATGTACGTCGGAATGAGATTTCTGCACAGGCTTTGCAGCTGGAGGGAATTCAATTTCGCGCACAACTCACTTCTCAGTCCACTACCTTTGCACACCCAAACAACACATACATTTTCACCATCTCCATGCAACGTATTTCCCCACTCTTTTTCCTCTTATTTTTCGCCTTCGCAACAGGCTGTCTATTGGACGAAAAACCGCGTAAACTCCCCATCCTCGGCGAACGGGACATTAACCCGGCGGGCGACACGATTTACCCCCAAATCCCTGATTTTCAATTTATTGACCAAGACAGCCAGATCGTGAACAATGCCACTTTCGCGGGCAAAGCTTACGTGGTAGATTTCTTTTTTATCCATTGCCCCACCATTTGCCCAAAAGTGAAAGCAAACGGCCTGCGCGTGTATCAAAAGTTTAAAAACGAGGACCGCTTGATGATCCTCTCGCACTCGATTGACATCCGAAACGATACCGTGGCAGCCTTGAAACGCCACGCCGAAAAACTCGGCATCGAAGGCAACAAATGGCGCATGGTAACCGGCGACCATGATGCCATCTACGCCATCGCCGACAATTATTTCAGTGTGGCGAAAGAAGACCCTTCAGCCCCCGGCGGTTTTGATCATTCCGGTCGTTTGATTTTGGTAGACAAAAACCGGCACGTCCGATCCTTCTGCGACGGCACCAACGCGGAGGATGTGGACAAGTTTATGAAGGACATTGAAACACTTTTGAAGGAAGAAAATAAGTGAAGCATTGTCTTATGAAGAACGGCCTCTTCGTGTTATTCGTGTTTGTTATCAGCCAAACGGCTCAGGCGCAAACGTCCTTCCGTGCTACACTTTCTTTTCAAATAGAAGGCCTGACTGCTCCAATGGTGACGCTGGGCTACTACTACGCGGGCAAAGCTTATCGTGCTGATTCTGTTAAAATTGGCCTGGATACCGGCAGATTTTCTTTTCAAAAAGAAGGGCTGAAACCAGGCCTGTATTTCCTGACAGCGGGTGGTTCGCGGCTCTTTGATTTCGTGCTTGCAAGTGCTGCGGATTCGTTCACGGTGCGCGGCTCGATGTCGGGACCGGGTGCTTGGGTGGCCGAAAATTCCGAGGAAAATACAGCCTACTTTGCTTTCGAAGCGGAAAGAAAAAATCTGGAAGAAAAGATAAAGGCCAGCGAACAAATGCTCGATATGGTGGGCCGAGCCACCAATGGCGATCAGGAAGCGCTGAAACCCATACAAAAGGACCTTATGGCTCTGTACAGGTCGGGTGATTCATTAGCGATTGCGTTCACAAAAAAGTACCCCTCAACGCTTTACGCACAAATGTTGCTTTCTGTTCGGCCTCCTGAACCGCCGCAAAAATTAAGTCCAATGCTCAAAGGCAAGCCCAATCCTGCATTCAGGCGATGGCCGCGCGAGCACTATTTCGACCATACGGATTTTGAGGACGAGCGACTCTTGTACAACAATTTCTGGCACTCGTTTTTTGATGGATTTTTTGCGCAGCATGTGTTTCCACAGCCCGATTCTTTGATCCGTGCCATAGATGAAGTCCTGGTAAAAATGCCCCGAAATGGAGCGTTTTACCGTTTTTCAGTGCTGCGACTCACGCAATTTTTTGAGCAAAATGAAGCCCCCGGAGCCGACCGGGTATTCGTTCACCTGGTGGATAAATACCAACAAAAAGACGACACGCCCTGGCTTGATCTGGCTACCCTCGAACGCCTGGCCTACAAAGCAGAGGTCCATCGCCCAAACCTCACGGGCAGCCTTGCAGTCAATTTTGAATTACAGGACGAAACAGGAAAAAATCATGCACTCTACGGCTTGGAAGCACCCGTTACAATGCTGGTTTTCTACAGCCCGCTTTGCGAGCATTGCAAAGAAATGATGCCTAAAATTTACCAAACGTACCTGGATTATACGCCTAAGGGCTTGAAGGCCATTGCATTGAACACGGACAAACAACATGTTTATTGGAAAAAATTTGTGGTGCAGCAAGGCTGGCAATGGCTCGATCTGGCCAGCCCCAAAGGCCTGGAAAACCTTGAAAAACAATTCGCGGCAGTCAATCTGCCCGTCATTTACCTGCTTGACAAAGACAAACGCATTGTTGCCAAACGCATACAGCCCGACAAACTTGGCGAAGCCCTCAGTCGAATGTCTTGGAAATAGGTTCAAGGTGGAGTTTCGGAAGTTTCAAGTGACTTGGGATTCGTTGGCCGTTCTTCGTACCTTGTTAATAGCAAGCACAAATTGCCAAGTTGAAACAAATTACCTGAAACTTCCCCCAAATACTCAAATCAACTATCTATGGAATTAAACATACAAACGCCCGCCCTGCTTTTCCCTGCCGTATCGCTGTTGTTGATCGCGTTTACCAACAAGTTTTTGGCGATTGCCAGCCTCATCCGCAAACTCGTATCCGAATACGAGGAGAAAAAAAACCATGATCTGTTAAAACAAATCAGCAGCCTTCGTCGCCGCCTCATGCTCATCCGATGGATGCAAGTTTGTGGGGTAACGAGCATCCTGGTTTGCGTTATCACCATGTATTTTATCTACGCAGGTTGGCAGGTTTGGGCCAAAATTTTGTTTGCCATGAGCCTGCTTTTGATGATCGCCTCCCTGGTGCTTACCTTGGTAGAAATTGGGCTTTCAGCCGGGGCTCTGCGGGTGGTGTTGAAGGATTTGGAGGAGAGAACAAGTAGGGAATATTTGTTAAAGTGGCAAGTTTTAGACGCGAAGGCGACTTGAAACTTGCCACTTTTAACTTGAAACTATTTCCGGATACATCCCAAACTTCCAAATCCCCATTCGCTGAAGCCAGTGACAGAACGACACGCGCAACACACCAAGGCCATATTTCATGCTCCTGCTAAAGTTAATACTCGAGGCTTCTGCGAAGTATTTGGTGGGGCAAGTGACCTCGCCAATGTCGAAACCCGCATAGACAATCTGGGAAAGCATCTCGTTGTCGAACACAAAATCGTCGGAGTTCTGGTTGAATTTTATGCCCAACAGCACCTCGCGACTGAAGGCCCGGTAGCCGGTGTGGTATTCCGATAACTTGTAGTGAATCAAGGTGTTCTGCACGAATGTGAGGAACCGATTGGCAATGTATTTGTACATCGGCATCCCGCCTTTGCGTGCGCCCATGCCGAGAATGCGGGAGCCGAGTACCACCGGGTAGAGTTCTTCGCCGATGATATTGACCATGCTCGGGATGAGTTTTGGCGTGTACTGATAGTCGGGGTGGAGCATGATCACGATATCCGCACCGATTTCGAGGGCCTTGTTGTAGAGCGATTTTTGGTTGCCGCCGTAGCCTGTGTTTTTTTCGTGCACAATCACGTGCTGGATGCCCAGCGAAAGGGCGAGTGCTGCCGTATTGTCTTTGCTGTGGTCGTCGCATAGGATGACCTCGTCCACCAATTCAAAGGGGATTTCCCGGTATGTTTTTTCGAGCGTGAGGGCGGCATTATATGCCGGGAGCACGACAACAACTTTTTTGTTTTTGTACATTTACTGAGTCTTATAAAAATTCTTGTTTTTCAATACATGCATTTGCATCAATTGGGTGAAGAACAATAACATTCCACCCACAATCAGGACATTATAGTTTTCCAGGAAATACATAGCTGGTCGGCCAATAAAGGTTTCGTTGGAAAGACAAAGCGCCATACACGATAAAATGAATATGGTGGTGATTGCCCTTGTTGCATGCTTATTTTGGATCGTATGGCAGATAAAGAAAAAAGCTGGGAGTGTAAAAATGTAATTTGCTTTCCAGGATACTGGGGTTAACACTGGAATCATGGTTAAAACGAGCAGAAACGAATGGAATACAAAATCCTTATTGGCACTTCTTACCAATCCTGAAAACAAAAAAAGGTAAATCGCCGATAGCAGCCCTATTATGTAAATCTGTATAGAATTAATCGTAGAATAGGGCAGATCCATGATTGGGGCTGTACTGTTTACTGCCAAATTTTCATTAGAAAACATCCGAACCAGTCCAGCAATAAGCGATTGATTCCGATGCACAATGGTTTGTTTTACAGAGGCGATCACGTTATACCAATGGTTTTGATAATCAATCGTTTGTTGAACACCAAAAACCAATAGACAAAGCAGAAAAGTTATACCAAAACCCAGCAAAACATACCCTATACTTCGCCATTTCCTGAATAGAATTGCCACCGGGAGCAACAGGATATTGTACACTTTCGAGCCAATGGACAAGCCTAACAACACCGAAGAAAGCACCGTTTTTTTATCGTCAATATGCTGAATATAATAACAACAGGCTGCCAACATCACTACATTGATCTGCATGTACATGATATTGTCCATAAAAGAACGGCAACACAGAAACAAGGCCAATAAGTAAAATGGCGTGGCTAAAACCTCTGTTAATAATGCTTTGTAGGTGTATTGTGTTTTATTCAGAATTTCAAGACAGGACTTTATACAAAAGAAAAAACAGAAGAATATAAACCCCATCCATATTACACGGACAAAAATAAAACTGAAATTATTGACAATAGCCAGCGGCACAGAGATTATACTAAAAGCAGGCGGCCAGGTATTAAACACATCGCTGTAAATATCCCCCTGACTCAATACGAGATTGCCTGCATTTACGTAGCCAATAAAATCACCGTTCTCCTTTACTTTGGTCAAAGCAAAAACAAACAACAGCAGATAGATTAGGTATAATAGAACCCTCCTCTTGTTTTGAGTAAACGACTTGAAATGTATCATTGTCCAAAAATTGGATGTTCTATGTTGGGTTTTTTTGGTTTTCTTTTTTTTGGTTTCTGGTCCGGGCGCGGGGCGGGGGGAATCGCCCGCGGCAGCAAAACTCCCCCCCACACCCCCCTAAAAACAACACCCCCCCCATCACACCACCAAATTAATCATCCTGCCCGGCACAAACACCACCTTTTTAGGCGTGTTCCCTTCCAGCCATTTTTGTACCAGTTCTAATTCCAATGTCGCCTTTTCAGCTTCCTGTGCGGTGATGCCGGCGGGAAGCTCGATGTTGGCGCGGAGTTTACCGTTGATCTGGATAGGATAATTGACCGTGTCTGTTTTGAGGTTTTCCTCGTTGAGAATCGGCCATGCTGCATCACAAACAGAAGTGTTGTGCCCGAGCCGATTCCAGAGTTCCTCTGCAATGTGCGGGCCAAAGGGCGCGATAAGAACAACCAAAGGCTCCAGCACTGCGCGTTTGGAACATTTCAATGCACGCAGCTCGTTGGTGGCAATCATGAAATGACTGACACAGGTATTCATACTGATCCGCTCGATATCGTCGCTCACTTTTTTGATGCAGGTATGGAGGATGCGGAGCTCATCGCGGCTAGGCGCATCATCGGTGACGCGGAAGTTTTCAGCCTCAAAAAACATGCTCCAAAATTTTCGCAAAAAGCCGCTCACGCCCGTTATTCCCTTTGTATTCCAAGGCTTTGCGTCGGTGATAGGGCCAAGGAACATCTCGAACATCCGAAAACAATCGGTCCCATGTTCCTCAATAATATCGTCAGGGTTGACAACATTGAACTTGGATTTCGACATTTTCTCCACTTCCCAAGAGCAGGAATACTTTCCCGTCGTGTCAAGTTTGAAATTTGAGTTGGCAAACTGCGGCGTTGCACGGGCTTTTTCCAAATTCAGCACATCGTTGTCTACAAGATTCACGTCCACATGAAGTTTGGTAACCACCTCCGGGCTGTATTTGTACAAAAGGCTATGCGAAACAAACAGTTGCTCAGCGCTGGGCTGATTTGATGTTACGATAAAATCCTCCCGACTTGCAAGCGCTTCGCGTACCTTTTCAGCAATGGCTTCCGGCTCGTTGATTTGATCTGTAAGTTCTTCGGTGTAGAGCACCATGAGCCGTTTGCCATCCTCCTGGGCTGTTTGGCGGATACGCTCAATTTTGTCCAATTGCTTAATGGAAGTGACTTCAATAACGAGATTGTTGATCTCGAACGCAAAATCGTACTTGATTTCTTCTTCAAACTCAGGCCCAGAAATGTGGATGGGACCCTCATCGGCAAAGAAAGGTTTGAGCACTTTGAGCATCAGGTATTCCTCAAAAAAACGCTCCTTAGCCCTGTAGACAAAGTTGGAGCGGCCCTGGATCATCCCTTGGTTCACCAAACGCTGGGCAAACTCCCGATGCGGCACCAAGCCCAGGTCGTACAAAAAGTGGTTCCAAAAACGGCTGTACAACAAGTGGCCCACAGCGTGCTCCGAGCCACCGATGTAGAAATCCACCCTTTGCCAATAGTCCATGGCTTCTTCCGAGCAAAACGCCTGATCGTTGTGCGGATCCATGTAACGGTAGAAATACCAGGAAGATCCTGCCCAACCGGGCATGGTGGAGAGTTCGTATTTCCACCCTTTGGCTCGGGCGAGTGGTGGCTCACCGGATTCGGTAGGCAAATACTTATCCACGGAAGGCAGCACGAGCGGAAGGTCTTTCTCGTCAATCAAATAGGGCACACCGTCCTCCCAAAGCGCAGGAACTGGTTCGCCCCAGTAACGCTGGCGGCTGAAAACAGCATTGCGGAGCTTGTATTGTGTTTTTCCACGGCCCAATCCTTTTTCTTCAAGCCATTGAATGAGCATTGGCACAGCTTCTGCGTACCGCATGCCATTGATTAACTTGGAGTTGATATATTGGCCTTCTTTGCTCGGATCGGCAGCGGTATCTAAATCTTTTTGGCTGTCCAAAATGGGCACTACGGGTAGATTGAATTCCTGGGAAAAATTCCAGTCGCGCTGATCGCCAGAAGGGACGGCCATAACCGCGCCAGTGCCGTATCCCGCCAGCACATAGTCTGCAATCCAAATCGGCACACGCTCTTCCGTAAAAGGATTGATCGCGTATGAACCTGTGAAAACCCCCGTGGCTTTGCGGGTATCGGCCATGCGCTCGATTTCGGTGCGGGCGGCGGTCCATTTTATGTAACCATCCACCTCGGTGCGCTGTTCGCTGGTGCAAAGTGTTTTAACCAGATCCAATTCTGGTGCAATTACCATGAATGTCACACCATAAATCGTGTCTATCCGTGTGGTGAACACCTCTATGTACAAATCTTCAAAGCCTTCCACCTGAAATTTGACCGATGCGCCCACCGATTTTCCAATCCAGTTGCGCTGTTGTTCCTTGATAGATTCGGGCCAGTCAATGGTATTCAGGCCTTCGAGCAGGCGTTCGGCGTATGCGGTGATGCGCATTACCCATTGTTTCATGAGTTTGCGCTCCACAGGGTGGCCGCCGCGTTCGCTCACACCGTCTTTCACCTCATCGTTAGAAAGAACCGAGCCGAGCGCTGAACACCAGTTTACATACTCTTCACCCGGGAAGGTGATGCGGTACTTGAGGAGGAACTGCTGTTGCTCCTGCTTGCTCCAGGCATTCCACTCTGCTGCTGAAACGGCGGGCGTATCATCGTCGCAAACAGCGCGAAGGCCAGCATTGCCAGATTGGGTGAAACGGCGTTCCAGATCGCTGATACGCAATGCCTTGTCAGCTTCAAGGTCATAATAATGGTTGAAAAGTTGGATAAAAATCCACTGGGTCCACTTGTAAAAAGCAGGGTTGGAGGTTTGAACTTCCCGACTCCAATCGAAGGAAAAGCCAAGGTTACCGAGTTGCTCGCGGTAACGGGCAAGATTCTGTTCGGTAGTGATGGCTGGATGTTGCCCCGTTTGGATGGCGTACTGCTCGGCGGGCAATCCGAAAGAATCGAAGCCCATTGGGTGAAGCACGTTGAAACCCCGCAAGCGCTTGTAACGTGCAAGAATGTCGGAGGCAATATAGCCCAAAGGGTGACCCACGTGCAGCCCTGCTCCACTTGGGTAAGGAAACATATCGAGGATGTAATACTTCGGCTTAATCCCCTGATTTTCAACCCTGTAAGTGCTGTTTTCTATCCACCACTGTCGCCATTTAGGCTCGATTTCGCTCGGTCTGTATTCCACTATGCAAGAAGATTTTTGTTTTGCTAAGCGGCGAAAATACTGCTTTTGGTGGAATTAGAATTTTGAAGGGCCATCTTGTCGTAGAATGGGCCACGGATTGCATGGATTAGACACGGATTCACGGATTTTCCCCATTTGAATAAAAATCCGTGTCTAATCCGTGCAATCCGTGGCCCCTGTCTTAGCGCTCTCCCTTCAACAAATTAACACTCACCGTCGCCAAATCTGAGTCCGGGAACTTGCTGAAGTGTTCTGGATCGGGAGACAGGCCAGCCTCGGCGGCGATCTGGTTAAAAATATCCACTTCGAGAATGTACTGGTCCGAGAAGCCATGGGTGGCATCGTAGGCAGTGGCGGCGCTGTGTCCAAGGTTTGCCGCAGTGCGCTCGGGTGGTACGGTATGCAATTCGATGACCAGGAGGCCAAACTTCTGGACATAGGGCGACCAGCGCCGCAAGTGTTGAAGCAAGCTTGCTTCGGCGTCGTTGTTGCTGATGCGTTTGCCTCGGTAAGCATAGGCTCCTGTGGAGCTGCTGATGCGGCTCGGTGAAGCTGTTTCGGGCGGCTCCCAAGGGCGGTTGTGGTCAAGGAAAGTGCGCACGTTGAGCAGGTCTTCGAGGGCTATACCGTAGTCGTCACGCAGGTCGCGGGCCAGTAGATCAGGTCGTCCGATGTCGCCCCAAATCACCTTGGCCCAAATGTCGGCTTTGGTGAGGTTGGCGCGACTTACACGTAGTGCAACTTCATTGAAATCAGCGCCGACCAGGAAAAGCGGGTACTCGTCTAGCATTTGGCCGCGCAGGGTGCGTTGGGCAATTACCTCGAAAATGTGTTGAAGGAAAGCACCGTTGCCGCAGCCCATGTCTACGATGCCCTTTGGCTGCTCTTCCAAAGGGCGGTTGAAAAGGTCAATGACCACCTCGTCTATTTTTTTGAAGTAGGTGGTGTGCGCCCCGCCGCTGCCCCACACGTTCATCTCCCGGTCCACGTGCAGTTCGGGCGCACCCGGCGGAGTGTTCCACAGGATTTCAGGATCCCCAAAAATGAGTTCGTCCAAATTTCTGAAGGTAGGGATATACGACACCGTGACCCCATAGGCACTGGCTCTGCGGGCAAAAAACAGCCCCGTTTCAGTGAATCGGTAAGTCTGGCCTTTCTTTTCGAACCAACCCAGAAAGGCAAAAAAATCGAGGATTTTGTCAAAACTTTCCGCGTCTTCATGAAACTCTTCGGGTTTGAATGAGGCCTCCATAAAGTACTTGTGGAACATTCCACCCATGCCGAGCGCCACGATGCTTGGCCCGATGGCGATGCCTTCGATGTGTTTGAGCACCTGATCTTGAATACTCCGTATTTCTGGATTCTCGGATAATTCAATGCCGTAATGATCCTGGTATTTCCTGAAAATTTTTTCCAGGACAGTAAAGGGAGCGCGCTCAAATTTCCTTTTGTGGAAACGCCCGGAGAAACGCAGCAGTTCAACCACATCCTTGTACAGATGGCAAAGGTCAAAAGCGGTTGCACTATTGGTGTTGGTGCGGTAAAGAACACGATTATTGGCATTGTCCACAACACAGTCAAGCCAGCCTTGGGAGCAAAGGACACGCAGCGCGACGTTTAGATAACCCTCGTTGGCTCGGAAACTGGTGGCCAACTCGGCAACGTCGGCTTCCCCAAATTTCAGGAGGTGCTCTAGCACGCCTTTTTCCAGCAAAGCGTATGCTGTGGGCGCTGTTGCGATACCGTCGAGATGGCGGAAGATGGTGGCGCGCAGGGCGGCCTTGTCAGGTTTGGTTAGCGACATGGTGGCAATGGAATTGGTTCACGATTACCTGCGAAAGTAGGAAAATCACGGAATTAAGCCTTTGTATAAAAACAAGAACCACCTCAATTGCTTGAGGTGGTTCTTGCCAATTATTAAAACTTAGTGCGGGGACAAGCCCCGCGTCCTACTTCGCTTGTATCATCTTCTTCGTGTCGCTGTCCGTAGCAGTTTCCAGTTTGTAGTACAGCATGCCAGTGGTGTTGATCACGGCGCGATCAAGCGCGATCGTGTTCTCCCCTTTGGCAAACTGGCCTTTCTGCTGGTACACCACACGGCCCGTTTCGTCAAAAATTGACAGCGTTGCTTCCGCTGCTTCCGGTAGGAAGAAGCCGATGCTTGTCTTGTTCACAAACGGGTTCGGCTGGTTCTGGTACAGTTCGAAACCAATCCCTACTAAAGTCGGGATCTTGCCGCTGAAACGGAATGCTACACCCATTTGGTGAGGTGACCTGGTGATTGGTAAGTGGGTACGCCTCTGCTCTGGTAATCGCGCCAGAAACGCCCAGCATTTCGCTCAATTTGCCAGATTTCAGCGCCTTAAAACGAAGCGTGAACTCCTGTGCGCCGTCTATGGAAACCGTTGTCGCATCTTCAAATTGTCCAAAATTGCTGGCCGTCACATGGTCCGATTCAACTACGCCCACCGTCTCCAGGCCGTTCAACAACATCGTGAACTGGAAGCCCTTCAACTGCTCGCTGCCCTCGAACGTTACCTCAAAGGTTTCCGCCTGCTTTCACTTTGCGGTCTTCGGAACGTCGAACAGTGCCGTGGCGGCCGTCCGCTCTTCTGCTGGCATCGTGGCGTTGGCTACCGATGTGTTGTTCACGTCGCCGATCTTCACGCCCACGAAGTCCTCACCAATCTGCGTTGCTATCGCGTCTGCCACCGAAATCGTTTCGGGGAACGCAGTCTGGAACGGGTTGTTAAGGTTCGGGAACTGGAAGGCCTTGTCCACAAAACGCCAGGAACTGTTGTTCGGCAGGTCGGTGTAGACCCCCAAAATCAATTTCCTGATCTCCACGATGTCGAATGTCGTGATCGAGCCAGACTTGTTCGCGTCAGCCGCGATCATCTTGTACGGAGAGTCCAAAGGCTCTATGCCCAGGATGTGCTTAGAGATCAACACCAGGTCATAGGTGGTCACACCATTGAGCGGGTTGTCGTCCTTCTCCGGGGAGATCACAAAGGTCGCTGCCAAAGGCACCGAATTCGTCACCGCGTACACACCCAGGGTGTCTGAAAGGTCGAAGTACGAGTACGGTGGAGCAAAGGTGCTCGTGCCGTCAATGTATACCGTGCCCTCTTCCACTCCGTCCTCTAATTCTGTCTTCAGCGCACCTGCCACGTTGATATGGTCGGGGCTTGGGCAGTTGCCAAGGTTGTCCTGTACGATCAGGTAGGTCTCGCAGTAGTCCGCATTGCCCTGTGCGTCTATTGCCCAAAGTTCCACGCACTGTGTGCCAAGTTCTGTGCAGTCGAAGGTCACAGAAGTTATCGGATTTCCCTGGTTGTCAAATGGGAAACCAGTGCCTGTGCCACACTTGCGGATACCGATCTTGATCTGACCAGCAGGGGTGCAGTTGTCTTCCGTGTACTGCAGGAAGTCTGATGCCCACAACTGGATCATCGCAGTTGGCATGATGTTCACGCTCAGGCCGTTGATGCACACCACCGTTGGAGGCTTGCAGTCACGCACCGTGAAGGTGTACTCGTACTCCGAGTTGTTGCCGCAACCGTCCGTGATGAACCACTTGATCTTGTGCGTACCGTGTGGCAGCTCAGGAACCACGTGGGTGTTCTGTGCCTGCTGGGTGTTCCAGCGAACACAGGCCGTCTTGTTGTTGCCAACCACCGTCTCCTGAATCGAGAAGCCCCACTTCTGGTTGATCGGAACATTTCGCTCGTCGAACTGGCGCGGCGTACCGCCCGTGTAGTTCGGCGTATTGATGTTGCCGTACAGCACGTTGTTCCAGCCAAGACCAGCGATGCCCACAGCAGTCGAGTTCACAACAGTCTCCATCACGTTGTCACCGTCAAGGTCGAGGAACAACAGGTACTCGATGTTGATGTTCGCGCCAGAGCAAGCGTCTGTGCCCGTGATGCAAAGCTTCGGTTGGCTCCTCGCACAGGTCATGTGTCTGGATGCCGTTGTCCCACCAGTACATCTCGTTCCACAGCAGGTCGCTGTTTGGCGTCGTCCAGTTCTGGTTGTCGCAGGCCGGCGTCACGTACGTACCCGTGGGCTTTTGACCGTCAATGATCTTGATGATCTGTTTGTACCGGTAGCCGTTTGCGTCCGCGTCCCAGAACGTACAGAAGTTCGTCGTTGTCGGATCCGAAGGATTGATCCGCACCACCGTCGGCGCCCATGGGGCCAAGGTTCCGCACTCAGACACGGTCGGGCCTGCAAGGTTCGTCGGGTGATTCGTGATCGCGTTCGGGTTCGGGTTCGGAACGTATATGAAGTCCAGGTTCGGGTTGAACGTACACCAGTTGATGATGCTCCAGGTCCGCTCAATCTTGAAGCAAGCGTCGGGCACTACTGTGAAGATTTCATCGGCAAAGCTGACGCCCAAGAGTTCGCAATCTTCGCCGAAGAAGATCGGCTCCTGGTAAAGGCCCGTTCCGTCGCATTCCGTCACGATCGCATCGTTCGGGAATTTCACGAAGTAGTCCTGTAGGTACGACACGATGACGCGTTGCGTGCACTGGGCGGAGTTGTTCGCGCAGTCAAAACTGCGGAAAGTCCGTGTGATCGTGCCGCGGTTACACACCGTGTCGAACAGGGTATAGTTCGCAGTGTGCGTGATCGTGTCCAGACAGCAGTTGTCGGTGCCAGTAGCAAAACCATAAGCCCAGAGGCTTGGATCGAAGTTCTCGCAGTTCACTGCTACTTGTGCTGGCGGGTTGCAAGTCGGCTTGATTTTGTCCTCCACCAGAACGGACACCATGCAGTCGTTGTAGTTGTCGTGGCAGTCCCATGCACGGAACACGACCATGACTGTGTCGCCGATGTCGGAGCAGCAGAATTTGACCGTTGTGTCGAACTGGTCGTCTGAACAAGGGTTCGCATTCATGCGGCGTACCTCGAAACGGTCGAGGCAGCAGTTGTCCGTCGAGCCGTCGTCGAAGGTTGAAGCATTGACAATTGCCATACCGTCAACCGTCAGAGCCACTTGAGTGAACTGGTCGCAAGAAACGGCTGGGGGCACCAAGTCCTCCACTCTCAAAAGGAAACTGCAGTATGAGATGTTGCTGCACTGATCTTGCGCTTTGTACTGGACCGTATATTCACCTATTGGCATACACTGTGTGTAATTAAAGACAGCTAAAGTGTCTGGATTCCACCAATTATTACCTGCAAAATCCTCAAGATGGCCAGGCACAGTGAATGTAATAACATTGCCGTTGTTCGGATTTATCCCCGTCACTTTGGCTTCCAAGCCACTTATAAAAGAACAGCCTTCGGAGACAATCATGCTTGGAAGCGCAGCCGTGGCGCAGCAAGTAAACGGATCTGTAGAAACCGTTACCGTTGCGGGGCAATCAAATGCTGGACCACCAAAGTCTTTAACACGAATTCGTTGGGTGTGAATGATCGGATTGCCATTTCCCAGTAGTAGACACTCGTTGCTTACCTTCCAGGTTCGATGTATAGAGTAACTTCCGGCACAGATGTCGAACTTTTCGTCTGTGTGGAAATGGATGCAGAACAATAACCTCCATTTCCGATAGGTGCTCCATTAATGCTTGGACGTCCGGTTGCATCGGGTTGGATCGCAGAAAGGTTCAAGTGTAAATCTTCACAGTTGACTGTTATATCAACCGGCATGACCACACTTGCCAGTTCAAACTTCGTGATTGTGATAAGTTGCGAGCAGGAAGACTGGTTACCCCAAATGTCCGTGACAATCCAGGTGCGTAAAAACTGACCCCGAGGGCTTCCACATTCTCCAAAATCTGCGAATACATCGTCAATTACAGTCGTATAAGCACTGCAATCGGTCACAACAACGTTGCCGGTATACGAAACATCGACTGGTTCACTGCAAGCAATGGTGATGTCTATCGTGCAATGGAGTTTAGGAGCCAATTTATCCTCAATCTTTACCTCCCCAGCAAGTATTGGGCCCGCCACAATCATGAAGCACATGGTAGAAATAAGTCTTGCCAATATCAGCAGGACCAAACATGGGCATTTCCCATGGGCCATTGCCGAATGGAGCGGTTTTATCCACCTCGACCACATAATCATCATAACAGAAATAGGTGCCTTCAAGCACATCGTCAGCCCCAAGGGTCACTTTGCAGTCCTCGTCCATGGAAACATAAACCAGGTCATTGCAAATCAGCGTATTAGGAGTCGGAACAATATTGACTACCTTCGTAATCTTTGCTTGCAGCCTGGGTCGTTAAGTGCATCTTGCATGGTTCCACCCAATTGCACACCGTTAATTACCAGATTAGTCGTGGCTATTCCTGCGTCAAACGTTGCCATAATCGTATGTGGGCCAACGCCCAAAGCGCCGGCATCGAAAACGGTAGTCGGAACTCCATCCACCATGATGGAACCTGGCACCACAGAGCCTGCAGCATTGTTATATTCACACACTTCAATGTCGAACGTGGTGCAAGGGCAGAATACATCCTCTGTGTTACAGAAATAAGGTGTAGGGTAGCATGCCTTGTTCTGGATATGGAATGATGCGAGGCTGCCCATACCTATTCCCCCTGCGTTGCTAACCGTTATGTCATACCCTTGGCAATCCACATGAAGCACTTTCAAGGTGTAGTAGATCATCTCATCTGCTTCATCCATAAGCCCATCTCCATCGTTGTCAATGCCGTCAGCAGTTCCAGCAATGAAGGTGGTACCTATCGGGAGTAGAACAGGTGCTGTAGGCGGTGTTGGGCTATTGATGTTATATAAGCCCTGACCATTGCTGGTGACATTAACGGTAATTTTCCAGGTCATCATCGCCAGCGACTTGATGGTGATGAGATCCATGAACTGACCATTTTCCATTGTTGTGGCATTGCCCATGTTGTTCATGCCCATACAGCTGGTTTCCACCTGAATCTCCGGCACACAGGGTGCAATTCCTTCTACCACCGTTACTACGGCTGTGCAGGTTGCTGCATTTGCCACAAGGATCCGAAACGGTGAGGATGATCAAATTTGGGCCCAGGTTTGCACAGGACAGCGGTGGATTACCGGTTCCATTGACTGGCATAACACTGAAAGTCAGATTAGCTGTAGGTGCACAATTGTCAAAAGACCCATTGTCAACGTCAAACGGACTTAAGGTATACTTGCCGTTTTTGTCCAATGTCGCCGTTGCGTTTTTACACAATGCAGTGGGCGCCTTGGTATCCTGTACCGTGATTTTCTGAACATGAACCAACTCGTTGCCCGCGCAGTCTGTAATTGTCCAGGTTCTGGTGATCATGTAATTGTAATGCCCACAATTTGCCGGATCTGGATTCTGTGTGCTGACTTCATTGAAATCAACCTCCAGATCTGCAGGAGCCGTACAATTGTCATTCACATCATCATTGGTTAATGGCGTACAAGCGCCTCCAGTCCGTGGGATACAGTTGGTTGGAACTGCATCGCATTCCACTGTGACATTACCTGGCATTAAAATATCCGCATCAAACTCTGGTTTCTCCGTATCAACTACCATTATCTGGAAAGTACAGGTAGAGATATTGCCATTGCCGTCATTCGCTGTGTAGGTAATGGTCTGTGGTGTTGGCGGGCAGGTAATCGGAACTACCGTTCCGGATAACGGACCACCAGTTTGTATAACATTGACAAATATAGCACACGCATCTGTAGCCGTCGGCTTAGTCCAGTTCAACTTGCCACTGCACTGATCCGGATCGTTGCCGATCATAACCATGGTTGTCGGACAATTGTCAAACAATGGTGGCGCCGCATCATTGATTGTAATGGTAAACATGGTAGTCGCAGAGCACTGGTTTGGCAATGTGCCAAGAGTTGCCGTTACCGTTACCGTATAGACCCCCTCAATCGTCGTAGCATCAAATCCAGGAATTACAGGGTTCAAGCCTGTTGAGCTGCCATTGGGCAAACCAGCAAAAGCCCCACCACTCCAGGTATAAACTGTATTCGGATTAAATGGCGTACTGGACAATAGTGTTGGCTGAATCGTCTTCTGGCCTGGGCACAATGGGCCGATATTAGGAATCACAACCATCGTCAGCACAGGTCCTTCTGCTACGGTTACGGAACCAGTGCTGGAGCAGCCATTGCCATCCGTTACTGTCACGGTGAAGCCCCTTGGGTGTTTGTTACGAATACACTCGCCGTACCATCATTGGACGCAGAGCATGTTTCGTCTGTTTTGTTCAACAACAAGATTGGCAACGGATTGACAATCAACTGTATTACATCAATAGAGTAACATGCCGGATTAGAATTACGCTGAATACGTGCCCAAATATTAGCCGTTTGGCTGTTATAAATATTCGGCAGAGGGTTCTGGTTTGTATTGGCATCTTCCAGTGAATTATGGAAAGTTACAATAATACCGGTCGGAACCGGACCATTGAACGTGTTAGTCGTAACCAATTCTGCCGCATGAAGCACTGCAAAATTGAAATCTCCCATCAACATGCCTTGTCCCAAAGCACAGGTTTTCAGCGTTATCGCATAGGTCTGTGGCAACAGGCAGTTGATATCAACCGGGGTCGGATCATTCTCTCCTGTTTCATTAGGATTACCATCACCGTCAGGATCAGGGTCACTCCCATTATCAGAGGGATCTGAAACAGAAGTGCCGTCAGGCGCAGTACCGTTTACTGTGGCTTGGTTGGTGAACATTATTTGGTTCGGGCCACAATTCAATAGGTTGATCGTCAACAATATGGCCCCCTTGTCTCCTACTGGAAGGTCATTGCCCGCAGCCAGCATATTGTTGTTGCCCGTGCCATTGAAGGCAGGGTCAACGATAAAGTCGTCCGAAGTCAGGCTTTGGACCGAGATCACACAAGTCGCCGGGAAAGCCAAAACCAAATCATCAATTACCTCTAAGTCATTGATATTGACATTGCCTAGATTTTCCAGGTTGAACTCGAAGGTCACATCTACACTTCCGTTGGGAAGGGTTTGAACCTGGACAGTTCGCTTCGCTAAACCAATAACCGGGTTGGGAGCGATGGACACCGGGGTGCCGCTCTCCTCGTCGGGGTTGTTGTCGCCATCCGTGCCGTCAGGGTCAGACCCGTCAACGGAGACGTCCGTAACGACCGTACCGTCAGGCGCTGTGCCCGTGGTCGTAGCCGTATTGACAAAGTCCGTTTGACCCACACCGCAGCCCGCAACGTTTACCGTCAGCAGTACCGCACCCTTGTCGCCAGCCGGAAGGTCATTACCCGCAGCCAGCATATTGTTGTTGCCCGTACCATTGAAGGCAGGGTCAACGATAAAGTCATCCGAAGTCAGGCTCATCACCGTCACTGCACAAGTCGCAGGGAAGGTTGAGGCCAGATCGTCCGTCAAAGTCAGGTTGTTCAGGTTCACGTTGCCGAAGTTCTCCAGGTTGAACTCGAAGGTCACATTCGCAGAACCATCAGGATTTAACACCGTTTGTACCGTGCGCTTGGCAAGGCCAATAACCGGGTTTGGAGCGATGGACACCGGGGTGCCGCTCTCCTCGTCCGGGTTGTTGTCGCCATCCGTGCCGTCAGGATCAGCTCCGTCAACAGACACATCCGTAACCACGGTACCATCAGGCGCTGTGCCCATGGTCGTAGCCGTGTTCACAAAGTCCGTCTGACCAATGCCGCAACCTGCTACGTTTACTGTCAGCAGTACCGCGCCCTTGTCGCCAACCGGCAGGTCATTGCCCGCAGCCAGCATATTGTTGTTGCCCGTACCATTGAACGCAGGATCAACGATAAAGTCGTCCGAAGTCAGGCTCATCACCGTCACTGCACAAGTAGCAGGGAAGGTGGCGGCCAGATCGTCGATCAACGTCAGGTTGTTCAGGTTCACATTGCCGAAGTTCTCCAGGTTGAACTCGAAGGTCACATTGGCAGAACCGTCGGCATGTAATTCGGTTTTTACCGTGCGCTTGGCAAGACCCAGGACCGGGTTTGGATCGATAGACACCGGGGTGCCACTCTCCTCATCCGGGTTGTTGTCGCCATCCACGCCGTCAGGATCAGCTCCGTCAACAGACACATCCGTAACCACGGTACCATCAGGCGCTGTGCCCATGGTCGTAGCCGTGTTCACAAAGTCCGTTTGGCCCACACCGCAGCCCGCCACGTTTACCGTCAGCAAGACCGCGCCCTTGTCGCCAACCGGAAGGTCATTGCCCGCAGCCAGCATATTGTTGTTGCCCGTACCATTGAAGGCAGGATCAACGATAAAGTCGTCCGAAGTCAGGCTCATCACCGTCACTGCACAAGTCGCAGGGAAGGTGGCTGCCAGATCGTCGATCAACGTCAGGTTGTTCAGGTTCACATTGCCGAAGTTCTCCAGGTTGAACTCGAAGGTCACATTGGCAGAACCGTCAGGTAGAAGTTCGGTCTTCACGTTGCGCTTGGCAAGACCCAGGACCGGGTTTGGATCGATAGATACCGGAGTACCACTCTCCTCATCCGGGTTGTTGTCGCCATCCGTGCCGTCAGGATCAGATCCGTCAACCGAGGCGTCCGTAACGACCGTACCATCCGGGGCTGTGCCCGTCGTCGTAGCCGTATTCACAAAGTCGGTCTGACCAATGCCACAGCCTGCTACGTTTACCGTCAGCAAGACAGCACCCTTGTCGCCAACCGGCAGGTCATTGCCCGCAGCCAGCATATTGTTCAAACCCGTACCATTGAACGCAGGATCAACGATAAAGTCATCCGAAGTCAGGCTCATCACCGTCACTGCACAAGTGGCAGGGAAGGTTGCGGCCAGATCATCCGTCAGGGTCAGGTTGTTCAGGTTGACGTTGCCAAAGTTCTCCAGGTTGAACTCGAAGGTCACATTGGCAGAACCGTCGGCATTTAACACCGTTTGTCCCGTGCGCTTGGCAAGGCCAATAACCGGGTTTGGAGCAATGGACACCGGAGTACCACTCTCCTCGTCCGGGTTGTTGTCGCCATCCGTGCCGTCAGGATCAGATCCGTCAACGGAGACGTCCGTAACCACGGTACCGTCAGGCGCTGTGCCTGTCGTCGTAGCCGTGTTGACAAAGTCGGTCTGACCAATGCCACAACCTGCCACGTTTACCGTCAGCAGTACCGCGCCCTTGTCGCCGACCGGCAGGTCATTGCCCGCAGCCAGCATATTGTTGCTGCCCGTGCCATTGAAGGCAGGATCAACGATAAAGTCGTCCGAAGTCAGGCTCATCACCGTCACTGCACAAGTGGCAGGGAAGGTTGCGGCCAGATCATCCGTCAGGGTCAGGTTGTTCAGGTTCACGTTGCCGAAGTTCTCCAGGTTGAACTCGAAGGTCACATTCGCAGAACCGTCGGGTAGAAGTTCGGTCTTCACGTTGCGCTTG
Source organism: Lewinellaceae bacterium (assembly GCA_016708875.1). GTDB lineage: Bacteria > Bacteroidota > Bacteroidia > Chitinophagales > Saprospiraceae > M3007. The sequence goes on along the minus strand of JADJFA010000018.1, from coordinate 29,792 downwards.
GCAAGGCCCAGGACTGGGTTTGGAGCGATGGACACCGGGGTGCCGCTCTCCTCGTCGGGGTTGTTGTCGCCATCCACGCCGTCAGGATCAGATCCGTCAACAGAGACATCCGTAACCACTGTACCGTCAGGCGCTGTGCCTGTGGTCGTAGCCGTATTCACAAAGTCGGTCTGACCAATGCCACAACCTGCCACGTTTACCGTCAGCAGTACTGCGCCCTTGTCGCCGACCGGCAGGTCATTGCCCGCAGCCAGCATATTGTTGCTGCCCGTGCCATTGAAGGCAGGGTCAACGATAAAGTCGTCCGAAGTCAGGCTCATCACCGTCACTGCACAAGTGGCAGGGAAGGTTGCGGCCAGATCATCCGTCAGGGTCAGGTTGTTCAGGTTCACGTTGCCGAAGTTCTCCAGGTTGAACTCGAAGGTCACATTGGCAGAACCGTCAGCATTTAACACCGTTTGTACCGTGCGCTTGGCAAGACCCAGGACCGGGTTTGGAGCGATGGATACCGGAGTACCACTCTCCTCGTCCGGGTTGTTGTCGCCATCCACACCGTCAGGGTCAGACCCGTCAACGGAGACGTCCGTAACCACGGTACCGTCCGGCGCTGTGCCTGTCGTCGTAGCCGTATTCACAAAGTCGGTCTGACCAATGCCGCAGCCTGCCACGTTTACCGTCAGCAGTACCGCGCCCTTGTCGCCAACCGGCAGGTCATTGCCCGCAGCCAGCATATTGTTGTTGCCCGTACCATTGAAGGCAGGGTCAACGATAAAGTCATCCGAAGTCAGGCTCATCACCGACACCGCACAAGTCGCAGGGAAGGTCAAGGCCAGATTGTCCGTCAACGTCAGGTTGTTCAGGTTCACATTGCCGAAGTTCTCCAGGTTGAACTCGAAGGTCACATTGGCAGAACCGTCAGCCAGCAGTTCGGTCTTCACGTTGCGCTTGGCAAGACCCAATACGGGGTTTGGATCGATAGATACCGGAGTACCACTCTCCTCATCCGGGTTGTTGTCGCCATCCGTGCCGTCAGGATCAGATCCGTCAACAGACATATCCGTAACCACGGTACCGTCAGGCGCTGTGCCCATGGTCGTAGCCGTATTCACAAAGTCAGTCTGACCAATGCCACAACCTGCCACGTTCACCGTCAGCAGTACCGCACCCTTGTCGCCAACCGGCAGGTCGTTGCCCGCAGCCAGCATATTGTTGTTGCCCGTGCCATTGAAGGCAGGATCAACGATAAAGTCATCCGACGTCAGGCTCATCACCGTCACTGCGCAAGTCGTAGGGAAGGTAGCCGCCAGATCGTCGATCAACGTCAGATTGTTCAGGTTCACGTTGCCGAAGTTCTCCAGGTTGAACTCGAAGGTTACATTGGCAGAACCGTCAGCCAGCAGTTCGGTCTTCACGTTGCGCTTGGCAAGGCCAATAACCGGGTTGGGAGCGATGGACACCGGGGTGCCGCTCTCTCTCGTCCGGGTTGTTGTCGCCATCCACACCGTCAGGGTCAGACCCGTCAACGGAGACATCCGTAACCACGGTACCGTCAGGCGCTGTGCCTGTGGTCGTAGCCGTATTCACAAAGTCGGTCTGACCAGTGCCACAATTTGCAACGTTCACCGTTAGTAATACAGCACCCTTGTCGCCAACCGGAAGGTCATTGCCCGCAGCCAGCATATTGTTGTTGCCCGTACCATTGAAGGCAGGGTCAACGATAAAGTCATCCGAAGTCAGGCTCATCACCGACACCGCACAAGTCGTAGGGAAGGTAGCCGCCAGATTGTCCGTCAACGTCAGGTTGTTCAGGTTCACATTGCCGAAGTTCTCCAGGTTGAACTCGAAGGTTACATTGGCAGATCCATCAGGCAGCAGTTCAGTTTTGACGTTGCGTTTTGCTACACCCAGCACAGGATTTTGGATAAACGAAACAGGCGTTCCGCTTTCCTCATCCGGGTTGTTATCGCCATCGGTACCATCCGGGTCAGATCCGTTGACCGAATTGTCAGTGACGGTAGTGCCACCAGGTGAAGTGCCTGTTGCGGTAGCAGTATTGACAAACGAGGTCTGAGCTGCGCCGCAATTTGCCACGTTAACCGTCAACAAGACTGCGCCTTTGTCGCCCACTGGAAGATCATTGCCGGCCGCCAGCATATTGTTGTTACCCGTACCCGTAAACGATGGATTTACTATGAAATCATCCGAGGTCAGGCTCATCACCGTCACTGCGCAAGTCGCAGGGAAAGCCGCCGCCAGATTGTCCGTCAACGTCAGGTTGTTCAGGTTCACGTTGCCGAAGTTCTCCAGATTGAACTCGAAGGTCACATTGGCAGATCCATCAGGCAGCAGTTCAGTTTTGACGTTGCGCTTGGCTACACCCAGCACAGGATTTTGGATAAACGAAACAGGCGTTCCGCTTTCCTCATCCGGGTTGTTATCGCCATCCGTACCATCCGGGTCAGATCCGTTGACCGAATTGTCAGTGACGGTAGTGCCACCAGGTGAAGTGCCTGTTGCGGTAGCATTGTTTACAAATGAAGTCTGACTTGCGCCGCAGTTTGCCACGTTAACCGTCAACAAGACTGCGCCTTTGTCGCCCACTGGAAGATCATTGCCGGCCGCCAGCATATTGTTGTTACCCGTGCCTGTAAAGGATGGATTTACTATGAAATCATCCGAAGTCAGGCTCATCACCGTCACTGCACAAGTCGTAGGGAAGGTAGCGGCCAGATTATCCGTCAGGGTCAGGTTGTTCAGGTTCACGTTGCCGAAGTTCTCCAGATTGAACTCGAAAGTCACATTGGCAGAACCATCGGCATTGAGCACTGTCTGAACATTGCGTTTGGCAACGCCCAGCACTGGATTTTGAATAATCGAAACAGGCGTTCCACTTTCTTCGTCCGGGTTGTTATCGCCATCCACACCGTCAGGGTCGGAGCCATCCACCGAGTTATCTGTTACGGTTGTACCGCCAGGGGATGTACCCGTGGCAGTGGCCGTATTGACAAATGACATTTGTGCTGCGCCGCAATTTGCCACGTTAACCGTCAACAAGACTGCCCCTTTATCTCCAACTGGAAGATCATTGCCGGCCGCCAGCATATTGTTGTTGCCCGTACCATTGAAGGCAGGGTTAACGATAAAATCATCCGAGGTCAGGCTCATCACCGACACCGCACAAGTCGCAGGGAAGGTAGCCGCCAGATCGTCCGTCAAGGTGAGGTTGTTCAGGTTCACATTGCCGAAGTTCTCCAAATTGAACTCGAAGGTCACATTGGCCGATCCATCAGGCAGCAGTTCAGTTTTGACGTTGCGTTTTGCTACACCCAGCACAGGATTTTGGATAAACGAAACAGGCGTTCCGCTTTCCTCATCCGGGTTGTTATCGCCATCCACACCGTCAGGGTCGGAGCCATCCACCGAGTTATCCGTTACGGTTGTACCGCCAGGTGATGTACCCGTGGCAGTGGCCGTATTGACAAATGACATTTGTGCTGCGCCGCAGTTTGCCACATTGATGGTGAGCAAAACAGCCCCTTTATCTCCAACTGGGAGGTCGTTTCCGGCAGCCAACAGGTTATTGCTGCCCGTACCGGTAAAGGATGGATTTACAATGAAATCATCCGAAGTCAGGCTCATCACCGATACCGCACAAGTCGCAGGGAAGGTTGCGGCCAGATTGTCCGTCAACGTCAGGTTGTTCAGGTTCACGTTGCCGAAGTTCTCCAAATTGAACTCGAAGGTTACATTGGCAGATCCATCAGGCAGCAGTTCAGTTTTGACGTTGCGTTTTGCTACACCCAGCACAGGATTTTGGATAAACGAAACAGGCGTTCCACTTTCCTCGTCCGGGTTGTTATCGCCATCCATGCCGTCAGGATCGGAGCCATCCACCGAGTTATCTGTTACGGTTGTACCGCCAGGCGCTGTACCTGTGGCAGTGGCCGTATTGACAAATGACATTTGAGCTGCGCCGCAATTTGCCACGTTAACCGTCAACAAGACTGCCCCCTTTATCTCCAACTGGAAGATCATTGCCGGCCGCCAGCATATTGTTGCTGCCCGTACCATTGAAGGCAGGGTTAACGATAAAATCATCCGAGGTCAGGCTCATCACCGATACCGCGCAAGATGCCGGGAAAGCGGCAGCCAGATTGTCATTCAGCGTGAGGTTGTTGAGGTTGACATTGCCAAAGTTTTCGAGGTTAAACTCAAACGTCACATTGGCAGATCCATCAGGCAGCAGTTCAGTTTTGACGTTGCGTTTTGCTACACCCAGCACAGGATTTTGGATAAACGAAACAGGCGTTCCGCTTTCCTCATCCGGGTTGTTATCGCCATCGGTACCATCCGGGTCAGATCCGTTGACCGAATTGTCAGTGACGGTAGTGCCACCAGGTGAAGTGCCTGTTGCGGTAGCAGTATTGACAAACGAGGTCTGAGCTGCGCCGCAATTTGCCACATTGATGGTGAGCAAAACAGCGCCTTTATCTCCAACTGGGAGGTCGTTTCCGGCAGCCAGCATATTGTTGTTACCCGTACCCGTAAACGATGGATTTACTATGAAATCATCCGAGGTCAGGCTCATCACCGTCACTGCGCAAGTCGCAGGGAAGGTAGCCGCCAGATTGTCCGTCAACGTCAGGTTGTTCAGGTTCACGTTGCCGAAGTTCTCCAGGTTGAACTCGAAGGTTACATTGGCAGATCCATCAGGCAGCAGTTCAGTTTTGACGTTGCGTTTTGCTACACCCAGCACAGGATTTTGGATAAACGAAACAGGCGTTCCGCTTTCCTCATCCGGATTGTTGTCGCCATCCGTACCATCCGGGTCAGATCCGTTGACCGAATTGTCAGTGACGGTAGTGCCACCAGGTGAAGTGCCTGTTGCGGTAGCAGTATTGACAAACGAGGTTTGAGCTGCGCCGCAATTTGCCACATTGATGGTGAGCAAAACAGCCCCTTTATCTCCAACTGGGAGGTCGTTTCCGGCCGCCAGCATATTGTTCATACCCGTACCCGTAAACGATGGATTTACTATGAAATCATCCGAAGTCAGGCTCATCACCGATACCGCACAAGTCGCCGGGAAAGCTGTTGCCAGGTTATCCGTCAACGTCAGGTTGTTCAGGTTCACGTTGCCGAAGTTCTCCAGGTTGAACTCGAAGGTTACGTTGGCAGATCCATCAGGCAGCAGTTCAGTTTTGACGTTGCGCTTGGCTACACCCAGCACAGGATTTTGGATAAACGAAACAGGCGTTCCACTTTCTTCGTCCGGGTTGTTATCGCCATCCGTACCATCCGGGTCGGAGCCATCCACCGAATTGTCAGTGACGGTAGTGCCACCAGGTGAAGTGCCTGTTGCGGTAGCAGTATTGACAAACGAGGTCTGAGCTGCGCCGCAATTTGCCACGTTAACCGTCAACAAGACTGCGCCTTTGTCGCCCACTGGAAGATCATTGCCGGCCGCCAGCATATTGTTGTTACCCGTACCCGTAAACGATGGATTTACTATGAAATCATCCGAGGTCAGGCTCATCACCGTCACTGCGCAAGTCGTAGGGAAAGCCGCCGCCAGATTGTCCGTCAACGTCAGGTTGTTCAGGTTCACGTTGCCGAAGTTCTCCAGGTTGAACTCGAAAGTCACATTGGCAGAACCGTCAGCATTGAGCACTGTCTGAACATTGCGTTTGGCAACGCCCAGCACTGGATCTGGCATAAACGAAACAGGTGTTCCACTTTCTTCGTCCGGGTTGTTGTCGCCATCCACACCGTCTGGATCGGAGCCATCCACCGAGTTGTCCGTTACGGTTGTACCGCCGGGTGAAGTGCCTGTTGCGGTAGCATTGTTTACAAATGAAGTCTGACTTGCGCCGCAGTTTGCCACGTTTACCGTCAGCAATACTGCCCCTTTATCGCCAACTGGCAGGTCATTGCCCGCAGCCAGCATATTGTTGCTGCCCGTACCTGTAAAGGATGGATTTACTATGAAATCATCCGAGGTCAGGCTCATCACCGTCACTGCGCAAGTCGTAGGGAAAGCCGCCGCCAGATTGTCCGTCAACGTCAGGTTGTTCAGGTTCACGTTGCCGAAGTTCTCCAGGTTGAACTCGAAAGTCACATTGGCAGAACCGTCAGCATTGAGCACTGTCTGAACATTGCGTTTGGCAACACCCAACACTGGATTTTGAATAATCGAAACAGGTGTTGGACTGGATTCGTCCGGGTTGTTATCGCCATCCACACCGTCTGGATCAGATCCATCCACTGAGTTGTCCGTTACGGTTGTCCCGCCAGGTGATGTACCTGTGGCTGTAGCCGTATTTTCAAATGAGTTTTGTGCTGCACCGCAGTTTGCCACGTTTACCGTCAGCAATACTGCTCCTTTATCGCCAACCGGCAGGTCATTGCCCGCAGCCAGCATATTGTTATTACCCGTGCCTGTGAATGATGGATTTACAATGAAATCATCAGAAGTCAGGCTCATCACCGACACTGCGCAAGACGCAGGGAAGGTGGCTGCCAGGTTATCCGTCAGTGTCAAGGCATTCAGGTTGACATTGCCGAAGTTCTCCAGATTGAACTCGAAGGTCACATTGGCAGAGCCGTCTGGAAGCAAGTCCGTTTTGACATTGCGTTTTGCTACACCCAACACTGGATTTTGAATAATCGAAACAGGTGTTGGACTGGATTCGTCCGGGTTGTTATCGCCATCCACACCGTCTGGATCAGATCCATCCACTGAGTTGTCCGTTACGGTTGTCCCGCCAGGTGATGTACCTGTGGCTGTAGCCGTATTTTCAAATGAGTTTTGTGCTGCACCGCAGTTTGCCACGTTTACCGTCAGCAATACTGCTCCTTTATCGCCAACCGGCAGGTCATTGCCCGCAGCCAGCATATTGTTATTACCCGTGCCTGTGAATGATGGATTTACAATGAAATCATCAGAAGTCAGGCTCATCACCGACACTGCGCAAGACGCAGGGAAGGTGGCTGCCAGATTATCCGTCAGTGTCAAGGCATTCAGGTTGACATTGCCGAAGTTCTCCAGGTTAAATTCGAAGGTTACATTGGCAGAACCATCAGCCAGCAGTTCGGTCTTCACGTTGCGCTTGGCAAGACCAAGGACTGGGTTTGGAGCGATAGACACCGGAGTTAGAGAATCGTCGTTTGTTGGGTCTCCATCCCCATTAGTATCAGGATCAGCCCCATTCGCACTTACATCAGAAACCGGATCACCATCTGGCGATGTCCCTGAGGCTGAAGCCGTGTTATTGAAGCTGGTCTGACCAGTGCCACAATTTGCAACGTTCACCGTTAGTAATACAGCGCCTTTGTCGCCAACTGGCAGGTCATTGCCCGCAGCCAGCATATTGTTCATACCCGTACCATTGAAGGCAGGATCAACGATAAAGTCATCCGAAGTCAGGCTCATCACCGACACCGCGCAAGTCGCAGGGAAGGCGGCCGCCAGATCGTCCGTCAACGTCAAGGCATTCAGGTTCACGTTACCAAAGTTCTCCAGGTTGAACTCGAAGGTTACATTGGCAGAACCGTCAGCATTTAACACCGTTTGTACCGTGCGCTTTGCCAAACCAATCTGGCCGGTACAAACCGGATCCGTCAAGGTTTCACTCATAGTTGCAGTACACCCATTTCCATCCGTTACGGTAACGGTATAGGTTCCAGCTACAAGGCCCGTAATACTTTGCGTATTAGCCATATTTGACCAGACGTAAGTATAGGCAGGTTGACCACTGGTAACGGTTACGGAGAGGGCACCGTCGTTACGCAAAGGATCATTACAAGAAATGGAAGTTTCTACTAATGAAATTACCGGACGTGGGTTTACTAAAAGTTGTACAACCTCAATGGAATAGCAGGAGCCATCATTAGGATCATCACGTTCTACGCGTGCCCAGATATTCCCAGTAACACTGACATAAGGACTAGCCAGTGGGTTTTCATCATTTTCTGCATCTTCGAAGGAATTATGGAAGGTCACGATAAGACCAGCTGGTACTGGCCCCGCAAAGGTGTTGGTGGTTACCCACTCTGCTGCATGCAAGGCTGCAAAATCAAATTCAGCCATGGCCATGCCTACGCCCATTGCGCAAGCTTTCAGGGTAATCGCGTAGGTTTGAGGAGGAACACAGCAGTCTTCTACTGTAATCGTAACTTCGTCAAAGTCTTCTAAACAAGGTGCGTTGGTAATGGTCCAACGGAAAACATAATTACCCAGATCAGTAAGACCGGTGACGAGAGTGCTAGGATTGTTTGGGTTTTGAATGTTTGCAGCAGGGGCGCCAAATGGTCCGCTAACCTGTGTCCACAGTCCACTTCCATGTGAAGGTGTATTCCCAAACAAGGTAGTGGACGTAACCTGGTCATAACAGATGCTTTGATCTGCGCCTGCAGCTGCATTTTGTTGTGCAAGAACTACTACTTCTGCGAAGTTGGAGAGAACGGAACATCCGGATGGAGCTTGGCTCACCAATACTTTATAGAAATATGATCCTGGTGTATTTAGTACAGGAGTCATATATGTAGCTGCATTGGCTCCTGAAATATTGGTGTAAACACCTCCACTGGTAGCTGAACTTTGCCATTGATATGACAAAGGCCCCAGTAACGGATCACCGGTAGCGGAAACTGACATAGAGTGAGTGCCGCCAGCACAGATGGTTGCCCCAACTGGCTGAATATCAATAACCGGATCAGGTACAACCGTTACAATCGCACAATCAGATGTTGCGGTGTTACAATCTGATCCAGTGGCCGATACAAGAACCCTGTAATAGGAAGTAACCGTTTGTGCAGGAGTAGTATACATGTTACTGTTAGCCCCGGCAATATCGCTCCATGTGCCGTTACAGTCAATGGAGCTTACCTGCCACTGATACGACAAGGTAGGTGTGCCGCCCGAAGCAGCCACACTCAAAGTTGGGGTTCCACCTACGCAAACCGTTGTGTTGGCAGGTTGTGTATTAATGGTTGGGTCATTGACCACCGTTACTGTTGCCACATCAGAGGTGGCAGTACCACAGCCTTCGCCGCTGGCAGAAACAAGGACACGATAGTAGGTGGTAATGGTTAATACACCGGTATTTAAACTATTGCTATTAGCCCCCGTAGGAGTCCAGGGTCCGGCATTACTTACCGTGGAAAATTCCCATTGATAATCGAGTGCTGGCGTTCCACCCAATGCTGTCACGCTCAAATTGGCATTTCCACCAACACAAACCGTGGCAGAGGAAGGATGAGCAGAAATAGAAGGATCAGCAACAAAAATTACCTGAGCAACACCAGAAGTCGTTGAACATCCGGATGCAGCCTGGGAAACAATAACCCTGTAAAAACGGGTAGCATTAATGGTTGTGGTAAAAGTGCTGGCTATTGCGCCAGCTATATTTGTGTAGGGGCCACCTACAACGGTGGCTACTTGCCATTGATACAACAGGGCCCCTGGAGGAACGTTTCCTGTTGCGGTGACAGACATAGTATGTGTACCTCCGAAACAAATCGTTGCGCCAACTGGCTGAACATTGATGACCGGATCGGCTACCACATTTATGGTTGCGCAATCCGAAGTGGTGCTACAATCCGAGCCATTCGAGGTAACAATGACCCGATAACTCTTTGAAACGGTAAGTCCGGGAGGCAGGATGGGGGTATAGCTGCTTGCAACGGCCCCGGGAATATTCGACCAGTTGCCATTACAATCAGTATCACTAATCTGCCATTGGTAAGCAATATTAAGGGTGCTGGCCGTAGCGGTTACGCTGAGCGTAGAAGTACCACCCACACAAATGGTTGTACCCATGGGTTGTGCGCTGATCACGGGATCAGGCACCACTGTTACCGCCACAACTGTGGAGATCACTTCGTCGCAGGATGGCCCTGCAGAGGAAACACGCACCCGGTAAAAAGTTGTAGTCGTCAAAACACCGGTATTATAGGTGCTCAGGTTATTGATTCCAACGGCGGGCGACCAGGGGCCTCCTGCCATTGAAGAGGATTCCCAGGCATAAATCAAAGGAGGAACTCCACCGGTAGCGGTTACGCTCAAATTCGCATTTCCGCCCACACAAACGGTGGCCGGCACTGGTTGAACCGTAATGGTAGGATCTGCAAATATCGTCACCAAAGCTTCTGCTGAAATAACCTGACAACCAGAGGATGGCTGTGTAATGACCACTCTATAGTATCTGGTGGCATTGATGGTAATCGTATAGGAGTTGGCGTTGGCTCCGGGGATGTCTGTAAACGGTCCACCAGATACCGTAGCTATTTGCCACTGATAGCTAATCGGACCTGCATTGTTGTCAAACGTAGCCGCAACGGTCATCGTGTGTGTACCGCCGTTACAAAAAGTGGCTCCAAGGGGTTGTGTGGTGATCACGGGATCAGCCACCACGGTGATCGTTGCACATGCCGACGTGACGGGATTACAATCCAGGCCAGTAGCAGAAACGATTACCCGATAATGTTTGGTTGTAGTAAGGGCTGGCGTGGTATAGTTACTAAATGTAGCTCCAGCGATATTGGTCCAGTTGCCATTACAATCATTGTCGCTTACCTGCCATTGATACATCAAGCTGGGTGTGCCACCAGTGGCTGTCACGCTCAGGGTATTCGTACCTCCATTACAGACAATAGCGTCCATCGGTTGAACCGTAATATTCGGATCAGCAACCACGGTTACCGTAGCGCAGGGGGTGGTATAAGGGCTGCACACCGAATTGGCATCCGTGATGATTACCCGGTAAGATGTAGTAGTCGTTAAAATTGGAGTGGTGTAATTTGGGCCGGTTGCGCCTGGAATATTTACAAAGGTGGGCGCTGAACAATCACCCGGGCTTTCCTGCCATTGATAGGTATAAGAACCCGAACCGCCGGTCGCATTGGAGGAAAGTATAGGCGTTGCACCAATACAAACAGAGATGCTTGTTGGACCACCAGCAGCAATTACCGCCCGATTGATGATGGTCACCTCATCGATACTCGGCGGACAAATCATGCCATTTACGGTCGTCCAGCGGAACACATAGGTCCCGGGAACGGTGCCCGTTACGGTCGTAACTGCAGCCAACGGATTCGTGATGGTACCAGCCGGGCCGCTCACTTTGGTCCACATGCCGGTACCTACGGTTACAGGGGTAGCTGATAACTGGAAGGTTGTAAAATTACACAGTTCCTGGTCCGGGCCGGCATTGGCTGGTGTCGGCGGAGCCCACACGACAATCGTCATGGTATCTTTGGTGGTACAAGTAACTACGGCAACTTCCCATTGCAGTACGTATATATTCGGGTTACCACCCACCAAGCCATTTACAGTTGCCCCGGCAGAGTGTTCGTCAGCATTTGTAAAAGTTACCGGATTTGGGCCACTGAATAAGGTCCAGGTGCCTGTTTCACCTCCCAGAGGGACGTTTCCATTGAGTACAGCAGTAGTCACATCGCAATGAATCTGGCTAGGACCGGCATAAGCCAATTGGGAAGGAAATGGATTTACGGTAATGGTTACTTCTGCGAAACTTGCAGGACAAGAACCATTCGTGATCGTCCACCGGAACGTATACATTTGCCCAACATTAAATCCTATGACCTGGGTAGTTGGGTTGTTTGGGTTGAGGATAAATGTTGGATTGCCGTCTGTCTGGGTCCAAACACCGGTACCAATTAAAGGAGTGTTTCCCACTAAAAACATGGGCGAACCATAACAAAGGCTGGTATTGGTACCACTCACATCCGCAGTCGTTGGGTTAGCATCATTTTTTATGGTCACCTCATCCATGGAAGTACAGGGGGCATTGGTGGTCGTCCAACGGAAAACGTAGGTCCCATGCGACAGTCCGTTCACCACCGTTTTCGGATCCGTAGCATCCACAAAGGTGGGAAAGGGCCCGCCAGGGGTCGTCACAATGGTCCAAAGTCCAGTTCCAATCACGACCGGAGTAGCATCCAGCGTTGTGGAATTCATATTACAAAAAATCTGATCCGTGCCGGCGTTGGCTGGTGTGGGTTGCTCCAGGATCGTAATGCTGACTTCGTCAAATGATTCCGGACATAACCCATTTGTCGTCGTCCATCTGAAGACATAGGTGCCAGGCACCAGATTGCTGATCACTGTATTGTACAATATCGGGGATGCAATGACAGGATCAGGAGCGCCCATAGGTTTGCTGATCACGGTCCACATACCCAAGCCAATCACAGGGTTTACAGCAGCCATAGTCACCTGGTCGTCGCATACCACGGTTTGGTCCGGGCCGGCCATACCTGTGGAAGGAGGCTGATAATTCGTAATGCGCACTTGATCTTGTCTGGAGCAGGCACCATTCGAAATAGACCAGGCCAACAAATAGACGCCATAACCACCGGGATCAAACACGGCATTCGGGGTATTTGCATTTGGCGTAAAGGTACTTCCACCAGGGCCGGCAAGAACGCTCCAGGTGCCAACATAAGGTGGAACCGGATTGTTTCCAGCCAGGGTATAGGTGGTCATTCCAGTCAGGTCGCAGGCTTCCTGATCAAGACCCGCCATAGCCTCGTTTGGCGGCATAAACAGGGTCACTAGCATGTTATCCATGCTCATGCAACCTAGCTGGTTTATGGTATACTTGAATTCATACACATTGGACTGTCCTGGAACCATGAGGCCTGAAGCGGTAGCGGTATTGTCTGAAGTCATTGTAATCGTAGGTGCAGGAGTACCGCTTACCAGGGTCCATGTCCCGACACTATTGGCATTACCTACAAGGTTCACCGACATCGTTTCTTCACAAAAAGACTGATCCGGACCAGCATTGGCGGAGGGTACCAGCGTGATCATCATTTCGTCCATGTCAACCGGGCAAAATGGCCCGCTTTTGCTGTTCCACTTTAACACATAAGTACCAAACACCAGGCCGCTGACCATACTGGTCGGGGAATTTGTATTGGAGAAGGTCGGTGCATTCGGACCGGATACCACCGTCCAGTAACCATCTGCTACGGCGTTGGCAGCCAGGGTCGTCGAAGTGGCGCCACAGATCATTTGATCCGGGCCTGCATCTGCCGGTGTGGGAGGGAGGGAAACAAATAATTTAACGGTATCGGTACTTGAGCAAGCACCGTTTGTAATGGTCCAGGCAAATTTATATACCCCATCGGTCAGTCCCGTTATGGTGGTGGTAGGGCTGAGTGGGTTGGTAATAACAGCGCCGCCAGGGCCACTGGCCTGGGTCCACATACCGGCGCCTACGAGTGGCGCATTGGCCGCCATGGTGGCCGATGTGCCACATATTTCCTGATCAGCACCGGCTGCTGCCGTCGAAACAGGTGCAGAAATGGTAATAATTACCGTATCCCTGGTCGGCGTGCAGGAGCCATTAAGGTTTTGCCATTCAAAATAATAGGTCCCGTTCGAAAGTCCGTTTACAACGGTGTTAAACAGCGTAGGACTTACGATCGTGGCCGGAAGATTGGCCGGAATCGTTGATATTTTGGTCCAAAGGCCGGTGCCGACAGAAGGATTGTTTCCAGCCAGCGTGATACTTGTTGTTCCTGCCGGCAAACATTGATCCGGACCGGCATTCGCAATATCCGGGCCATCCGAATTATTGGTCGTGATGACCACATTGTCCGAAGCCATGCCGCACGTATTCTTGACCGTCCAAGTAAAGGTATAGACCGTATTACCAGCAAGCCCGGTCACAACTGCCTTCGGATCATGTATATCCGAAATAACCACGCCCGCATTGGGCGTAACGGTCCAGGTGCCTATATCGCTGGGTTGTGGGGTACTTCCCATCAAATAAACCGGAGTGTTGATACAAACCGTTTGATCTGCACCCGCGTTGGCATTCGTCGGAACCTGATTGGTTACCCGCACCACCACATCATCATAAACAGCATCACAGGCCGGGCCTCCACTGACCGTCCAGCGCAACACATAAGCGCCATTGACGTTGCTTGGAAAAATTACATCTGAGTTGTTGGCCGTAATTTCCAGGATATTGGCTACTCCAGGGCCACTCACCTGCGACCAGGTACCACTTCCGATAAATGGTAAATTCCCGATCAACGAACTCGAATAAGTAGCACAAGGCAGCTCCTGGTTGGTACCAGCATTGGCGCCCGTGATACTTGAAGAAAACACTACCGTCACCTGATCGCCACTGGAGATGCTACAACCAGCGCCCACCGGAGCATCTTTTCTCATTTCAAGGATATAAACCCCTGGCGGCACTGGGTTACCAGGTCCGTACAAATCAAATATTGTAAAAGGGGAAGAGCCTGCTGCGGCCCAATCCGTCAAGATGCCTGTGGGACTGGCGGCTATGCGCCATTGGACGGCGCCCGGGCCCGAATGGGTGTAGGTCAGGGTAACGGTTTTATCATCGCACATTTTGATGATCGGATCATCCGTGGTGATATCCACCATAGAACCCGGTTCATCAAATATAATGGTAAAATTTCCTGTACTGGAACAGCCCGTAATCGGGTTGGTGATGGTATAGGAAAACGAATAGCTGCTCATGCCATCCAGACCAGTCACTTCTGTTACGGGTGTGGTAGGGCTAACGATGGTGGCTGGAGGCCCTCCTGTTTGTACCCACTGGACCGTTTCATTGGTGTATAAGGGTATGCTTCCATATAGAAAAGTGGACGTACGATTATCGCAAAAAGTCTGGCTTCCAGAATTGGCCGGGGTAATATCCTGGGTTGGGGCTGGCACGCAAATCATTACTTCATCTTCTCCATTGGCGCACTGACCTGCTACCACCCAGCGAAAAACATAACATCCTTCGATCAGATTAGAGATACAGGTGTTGGCTGCATTATTATTTACGATCGTTGGTACATTCGGCCCACTTACCACACTCCAGGTACCCGTACCACAATAACCAGCCGGTGTAGCGTTCAGGCAGGTCATGGTCGTCAGAGAATAACAATTGCCCAGGTTCTGATCAGGACCAGCATTTACGGGTTGAACACCGCCACAATTCGTTACTAAAACGTCCTCATGGGAGGCGCATCCATTGCCATTCGTAATCGACCAGCGCAAAACAGTTTGTCCTCCATTGCCGTTGGCCAGCACAATCGGGCTGTTGGGATCCTGAGGATCAGAGATCGTAACGCCATTGTTAGTGCCTACTACCGTCCAGATACCAAGTTCACCCACGCCCGGATTGTTTGCCGACAAAAAGTAGGTGCCCGGGCATCCCGAAATATCCGGTCCAGCCATCGCCGGAGTGATACGCAACACGGTATAGTTGACATCCTGAAAGACCAGAGAGCCATCCTCGCAAGTGAGGTAAGCACGAAATTTATAGGAATTCCCACCCATATATCCAGTGACCGTACTCATAAGCATAGTGGGATCATCTATGATCACTGCCGGACCACTGATCTGTGTCCAATAAAAAGAACCGGGCACAAAACTCCCTGATGTCCCTCCGATCAAGGGTATCTGCATGTCGGGGCAGAAGCTTGCAGAAACCCCTGCATTCACAGAACAGTTCTGTGCATGTGAGGACACCTGAACGGCTAAAAAGAAAACAGGAATCAGGGCTAACCGAAACACGGTTGGCAAGAACCCGGCTTTAAACAGGTCCTTCGAAGTGCTCGGTTCAATTGAACGGGCCGCTTGCTGAGAAAAGTGGCCATTGGTAGGATTTTGTAAAGAATGGAGGATCATAGTTACGAGAAAAATTGCCCTCTCTTTGAAAATAAAAGCCTAAGGCTATTATTAAAGAGAAATTTGTTAAGCAAGGGATTAGAAAAAGAAATATTGGGCCAGTGCCCAAACAATATCAAGCAAGCCAAGGCTTTGTTTGTCTTGGATTGATCTAAAAGGATAACCTCTGAGGGAAAAGAGGAAGGAGAGATTGTTTTCGAGGGATTAAAAAAACCTTTGCTAGATGGAACTAAGTTAATTGTCTGGCAAAGGTCACCTAAATACTTGAAGTACTTAGAACAAAAAACCAACACTGGTCGCCCAGTGTCCTACTGCCTTTTTTGAGCAAAAAATTAAGTAATCTGTTGATTATGAATTACTTAATGGAGGCTAAAAATGAATACTACAGATTAAAATAAATACAATGAGCAAAAGTACAAAGCATTTATTAATTGTATTCCAATTTCAGCACTTTTCTTTTTATTGGAATGCTCTTCCGGATACAACTATTGTGCCGCTTTGACTGGTAGGCGACAAATCAATATATTTACCATGTGTGTAATCAAGTCTTGGCAACTTTATCTTTTAAATTTTCACGGTATATGGTGTAGAAAACGGCAAAACCTCGTAGGTCTTTTCAGACCTACGAGGTTTACCAAAAAATGTCTAATCAAGATTACCGCGCCTGTATCATCTTCTTCGTGTCGCTGTCCATAGCCGTTTCCAGTTTGTAGTACAGCATGCCTGTGGTGTTGAGCAGCGCACGATCAAGTGCGATCGTGTTCTCCCCTTTGGCAAACTGGCCTTTCTGCTGGTACACTACCCGGCCCGTCTCGTCAAAAATCGACAGTGTTGCTTCTGCTGCTTCTGGTAGGAAGAAGCCGATGCTTGTCTTGTTCACAAACGGGTTCGGCTGGTTCTGGTACAGTTCGAAGCCAATCCCGACTAAAGTCGGGATCTTGCCGCTGAAACGGAATGCTACACCCATTTTGGTGATTGGTGACTGGTGATTGGTAAGTGGGTACGCCTCAGCTCTTGTAATAGCACCAGAAACACCCAACATCTCGCTCAACTTGCCAGATTTCAGCGCCTTGAAACGAAGCGTGAACTGCTGTGCGCCATCAATCGAAACCGTGGCTGCATCCTCGAACACCAGGCCGAAATTGCTGGCCGTCACATTGTCCGATTCAACTACACCCACCGTCTCCAAGCCGTTCAACAACATCGTGAACTGGAAGCCCTTCAACTGCTCCGCTGCCTCGAACGTTACCTCAAAGGTTTCGCCTGCTTTCACTTTACGGTCTTCTACGTCGAACAGTGCCGTGGCAGCCGTCCGCTCTTCTGCTGGCATCGTGGCGTTGGCTACCGATGTGTTGTTCACGTCGCCAATCTTCACACCCACGAAGTCCTCACCGATCTGTGTTGCCATCGCGTCTGCCACCGAAATCGTTTCGGGGAACGCAGTCTGGAACGGGTTGTTAAGGTTCGGGAATTGGAAGGCTTTGTCCACAAAACGCCAGGAACTGTTGTTCGGCAGGTCTGTGTAGATGCCCAGGATCAGTTTCCTGATTTCCACGATGTCGAACGTCGTGATCGAGCCGGACTTGTTCGCGTCAGCAGCGATCATTTTGTACGGGCTGTCCAAAGGCTCGATGCCCAGGATGTGCTTCGAAATCAGCACCAAGTCGTATGTCGTCACGCCGTTGAGTGGATTGTCGTCCTTCTCCGGAGCAATCACAAAGGTCGCTGCCAAAGGCACTGAATTCGTCACCGCGTACACACCCAGGGTGTCTGAAAGGTCGAAGTAACTGTACGGCGGAGCAAAGGTGCTCGTGCCGTCAATGTACACCGTGCCCTCTTCCACTCCGTCCGACAGCTCTGTCTTCAGCGCGCCTGCCACGTTGATGTGGTCGGGGCTTGGGCAGTTACCAAGATTGTCCTGTACGATCACATAGGTTTCGCAGTAATCCGCGTTCCCCTGTGCGTCAATCGCCCAAAGTTCCACGCACTGTGTGCCAAGTTCTGTGCAGTCGAAGGTCACTCCTGTGATCGGGTTGCCCTGGTTGTCAAATGGGAAACCAGTGCCTGTGCCACACTTGCGGATACCGATCTTGATCTGACCAGCAGGGGTGCAGTTGTCTTCCGTGTATTGCAGGAAGTCTGATGCCCACAACTGCGATCATTTTCGTCGGCATGATGTTCACGCTCAGGCCGTTGATGCAAACAACCGTCGGAGGCTTGCAGTCACGCACTGTGAAGGTGTACTCGTACTCCGAGTTGTTACCGCAGCCGTCCGTGATGAACCACTTGATCTTGTGCGTGCCATGTGGAAGTTCAGGCACCACGTGGGTGTTCTGTGCCTGCTGGGTGTTCCAGCGAACGCAGGCGGTCTTGTTGTTGCCAACCACCGTCTCCTGAATCGAGAAACCCCACTTCTGGTTGATCGGAACATTTCGCTCGTCGAACTGACGCGGCGTACCGCCCGTGAAGTTCGGCGTGTTGATGTTGCCGTACAGCACGTTGTTCCAGCCAAGACCAGCGATGCCCACAGCAGTCGAGTTCACAACAGTCTCCATCACGTTGTCACCGTCAAGGTCGAGGAACAACAGGTACTCGATGTTGATGTTCGCGCCAGAGCAAGCGTCTGTGCCCGTGATGCAAAGCTCCGTCGGCTCCTCGCACAGGTCGTGTGTCTGGATGCCATTGTCCCACCAGTACATCTCGTTCCACAGCAGGTCGCTGTTTGGAGTCGTCCAGTTCTGGTTGTCGCAGGCCGGCGTCACGTACGTACCTGTCGGCTTTTGACCGTCAATGATCTTGATGATCTGTTTGTAGCGGTAGCCGTTTGCGTTCGCGTCCCAGAATGTACAGAAGTTCGTCGTTGTCGGATCCGAAGGATTGATACGGACCACCGTCGGCGCCCATGGGGCCAAGGTTCCGCACTCAGACACGGTTGGGCCGGGAAGGTTCGTCGGGTGATTCGTCACTGCGTTCGGATTCGGGTTAGGAACGTATATGAAGTCCAGGTTCGGGTTGAACGTGCACCAGTTGATGATGCTCCAGGTCCGCTCAATCTTGAAGCAAGCGTCGGGCACTACTGTGAAGATTTCATCGGCAAAGCTGACGCCCAAGAGTTCGCAATCTTCGCCGAAGAAGATCGGCTCCTGGTAAAGGCCCGTTCCGTCGCATTCCGTCACGATCGCATCGTTCGGGAATTTCACGAAGTAGTCCTGTAGGTACGACACGATGACGCGTTGCGTGCACTGGGCGGAGTTGTTCGCGCAGTCAAAACTGCGGAAAGTCCGTGTGATCGTGCCGCGGTTACACACCGTGTCGAACAGGGTATAGTTCGCAGTGTGGGTGATCGTGTCCAGACAGCAGTTGTCGGTGCCAGTAGCAAAACCATAAGCCCAGAGGCTTGGGTCGAAGTTCTCGCAGTTCACTGCTACTTGTGCTGGCGGGTTGCAAGTCGGCTTGATCTTATCCTCCACCAAAACAGACACCATGCAGTCGTTGTAGTTGTCGTGGCAGTCCCAGGCACGGAACACGACCAGAACTGTGTCGCCGATGTCGGAGCAACAGAATTTGACAGTGCTGTCGAACTGGTCGTCCTCGCAAGGGTTCGGGTTCATCCGGCGTACCTCGAAACGGTCGAGGCAGCAGTTGTCCGTCGAACCGTCGTCGAAGGTTGAAGCATTGACAATTGCCATACCGTCAACCGTCAGAGCCACTTGAGTGAACTGGTCGCAAGAAACGGCTGGGGGCACCAAGTCCCTCCACTCTCAAAAGGAAACTGCAGTATGAGATGTTGCTGCACTGATCTTGCGCTTTGTACTGGACCGTATATTCACCTATTGGCATACACTGTGTGTAATTAAAGACAGCCAAAGTGTCTGGATTCCACCAATTATTACCTGCAAAATCCTCAAGATGGCCAGGCACAGTGAATGTAATAACATTGCCGTTGTTCGGATTTATCCCCGTCACTTTGGCTTCCAAGCCACTTATAAAAGAACAGCCTTCGGAGACAATCATGCTTGGAAGCGCAGCCGTGGCGCAGCAAGTAAACGGATCTGTAGAAACCGTTACCGTTGCGGGGCAATCAAATGCTGGACCACCAAAGTCTTTAACACGAATTCGTTGGGTGTGAATGATCGGATTGCCATTTCCCAGTAGTAGACACTCGTTGCTTACCTTCCAGGTTCTATGTATAGAGTAACTTCCGGCACAGATGTCGAACTTTTCGTCTGTGTAGGAAATGGATGCAGAACAATAACCTCCATTTCCGATAGGTGCTCCATTAATGCTTGGACGTCCGGTTGCATCGGGTTGGATCGCAGAAAGGTTCAAGTGTAAATCTTCACAGTTGACTGTTATATCAACCGGCATGACCACACTTGCCAGTTCAAACTTCGTGATTGTGATAAGTTGCGAGCAGGAAGACTGGTTACCCCAAATGTCCGTGACAATCCAGGTGCGTAAAAACTGACCTCGATGGCTTCCACATTCTCCAAAATCTGCGAATACATCGTCAATTACAGTCGTATAAGCACTGCAATCGGTCACAACAACGTTGCCGGTATACGAAACATCGACTGGTTCGCTGCAAGCAATGGTGATGTCTATCGGGCAATCCAGTTTAGGAGCCAATTTATCCTCAATCTTTACCTCCCCCCAGCAAGTATTGGGCCCGCCACAATCATGAAGCACATGGTAGAAATAAGTCTTGCCAATATCAGCAGGACCAAACATGGGCATTTCCCATGGGCCATTGCCGAATGGAGCGGTTTTATCCACCTCGACCACATAATCATCATAACAGAAATAGGTGCCTTCAAGCACATCGTCAGCCCCAAGGGTCACTTTGCAGTCCTCGTCCATGGAAACATAAACCAGGTCATTGCAAATCAGCGTATTAGGAGTCGGAACAATATTGACTACCTTCGTAATCTTTTGCTTGCAGCCTGGGTCGTTAAGTGCATCTTGCATGGTTCCACCCAATTGCACACCGTTAATTACCAGATTAGTCGTGGCTATTCCTGCGTCAAACGTTGCCATAATCGTATGTGGGCCAACGCCCAAAGCGCCGGCATCGAAAACGGTAGTCGGAACTCCATCCACCATGATGGAACCTGGCACCACAGAGCCTGCAGCATTGTTATATTCACACACTTCAATGTCGAACGTGGTGCAAGGGCAGAATACATCCTCTGTGTTACAGAAATAAGGTGTAGGGTAGCATGCCTTGTTCTGGATATGGAATGATGCGAGGCTGCCCATACCTATTCCCCCTGCGTTGCTAACCGTTATGTCATACCCTTGGCAATCCACATGAAGCACTTTCAAGGTGTAATAGATCATCTCATCTGCTTCATCCATAAGCCCATCTCCATCGTTGTCAATACCGTCAGCAGTTCCAGCAATGAAGGTGGTACCTATCGGGAGCAGAACAGGTGCTGCAGGCGGTGTTGGGCTATTGATGTTATATAAGCCCTGACCATTGCTGGTGACATTAACGGTAATTTTCCAGGTCATCATCGCCAGCGACTTGATGGTGATGAGATCCATGAACTGACCATTTTCCATTGCTGTGGCATTGCCCATGTTGTTCATGCCCATACAGCTGGTTTCCACCTGAATCTCCGGCACACAGGGTGCAATTCCTTCTACCACCGTTACTACGGCTGTGCAGGTTGCTGAATTGCCACAAGGATCCGAAACGGTGAGGATGATCAAATTTGGGCCCAGGTTTGCACAGGACAGCGGTGGATTACCGGTTCCATTGACTGGCATAACACTGAAAGTCAGATTAGCTGTAGGTGCACAATTGTCAAAAGACCCATTGTCAACGTCAAACGGACTTAAGGTATACTTGCCGTTTTTGTCCAATGTCGCCGTTGCGTTTTTACACAATGCAGTGGGCGCCTTGGTATCCTGTACCGTGATTTTCTGAACATGAACCAACTCGTTGCCCGCGCAGTCTGTAATTGTCCAGGTTCTGGTGATCATGTAATTGTAATGCCCACAATTTGCCGGATCTGGATTCTGTGTGCTGACTTCATTGAAATCAACCTCCAGATCTGCAGGAGCCGTACAATTGTCATTCACATCATCATTGGTTAATGGCGTACAAGCGCCTCCAGTCCGTGGGATACAGTTGGTTGGAACTGCATCGCATTCCACTGTGACATTACCTGGCATTAAAATATCCGCATCAAACTCTGGTTTCTCCGTATCAACTACCATTATCTGGAAAGTACAGGTAGAGATATTGCCATTGCCGTCATTCGCTGTGTAGGTAATGGTCTGTGGTGTTGGCGGGCAGGTAATCGGAACTACCGTTCCGGATAACGGACCACCAGTTTGTATTACATTGAAAAATATAGCAGACACATCTGTAGCCGTCGGCTTAGTCCAGTTCAACTTGCCACTGCACTGATCCGGATCGTTGCCGATCATAACCATGGTTGTCGGACAATTGTCAAACAATGGTGGCGCCGCATCATTGATTGTAATGGTAAACATGGTAGTCGCAGAGCACTGGTTTGGCAATGTGCCAAGAGTTGCCGTTACCGTTACCGTATAGACCCCTCAATCGTCGTAGCATCAAATCCAGGAATTACAGGGTTCAAGCCTGTTGGACTGCCATTGGGCAAACCAGCAAAAGCCCCACCACTCCAGGTATAAACTGTATTCGGATTAAATGGCGTACTGGACAATAGTGTTGGCTGAATCGTCTTCTGGCCTGGGCACAATGGGCCGATATTCGGGATAGCTACCATGGTCAGCACAGGCCCTTCTGCTACGGTTACGGAACCAGTGCTGGAGCAGCCATTGCCGTCCGTTGCTGTCACGGTATAGGTTCCACCGTTCAATCCTGTTTGTGAAGCCGGGTTGTTTGTACCCGGGATATTGTTCCAATCGTAATTGTAAGCCCCTTGGGTATTTGTTACGAATACACTCGCCGTACCATCATTGGACGCAGAGCATGTTTCGTCTGTTTTGTTCAACAACAAGATTGGCAACGGATTGACAATCAACTGTATTACATCAATAGAGTAACATGCCGGATTAGAATTACGCTGAATACGTGCCCAAATATTAGCCGTTTGGCTGTTATAAATATTCGGCAGAGGGTTCTGGTTTGTATTGGCATCTTCCAGTGAATTATGGAAAGTTACAATAATACCGGTCGGAACCGGACCATTGAACGTGTTAGTGGTAACCAATTCTGCCGCATGAAGTGCCGCAAAATTGAAATCACCCATCAACATGCCTTGTCCCAACGCACAGGTTTTCAGCGTTATCGCATAGGTCTGTGGCAACAGGCAGTTGATATCAACCGGGGTCGGATCATTCTCTCCTGTTTCATTAGGGATTACCATCGCCGTCAGGATCCGGGTCGCTGCCATTATCAGAGGGATCTGAAACAGAAGTGCCGTCAGGCGCAGTACCGTTTACTGTGGCTTGGTTGGTGAACATTATTTGGTTCGGGCCACAATTCAATAGGTTGATCGTCAACAATATGGCCCCCTTGTCTCCTACTGGAAGGTCATTGCCCGCAGCCAGCATATTGTTGTTGCCCGTGCCATTGAAGGCAGGGTCAACGATAAAGTCGTCCGAAGTCAGGCTTTGGACCGAGATCACACAAGTCGCCGGGAAAGCCAAAACCAAATCATCAATTACCTCTAAGTCATTGATATTGACATTGCCTAGATTTTCCAGGTTGAACTCGAAGGTCACATCTACACTTCCGTTGGGAAGGGTTTGAACCTGGACAGTTCGCTTCGCTAAACCAATAACCGGGTTTGGATCGATAGACACCGGGGTGCCGCTCTCCTCGTCCGGGTTGTTGTCGCCATCCGTGCCGTCAGGATCAGATCCATCTAACAGAGGCATCCGTAACCACCGTACCGTCAGGCGCTGTGCCCATGGTCGTAGCCGTATTGACAAAGTCCGTTTGGCCCACACCGCAGCCCGCCACGTTTACCGTCAGCAGTACCGCACCCTTGTCGCCAACCGGCAGGTCATTGCCCGCAGCCAGCATATTGTTGTTGCCCGTACCATTGAAGGCAGGGTCAACGATAAAGTCATCCGAAGTCAGGCTCATCACCGTCACTGCGCAAGTGGCAGGGAAGGTCGAGGCCAGGTCGTCCGTCAAAGTCAGGTTGATCAGGTTCACGTTGCCGAAGTTCTCCAGGTTGAACTCGAAGGTCACATTCGCAGAACCGTCAGCATTTAACACCGTTTGTACCGTGCGCTTGGCAAGGCCCAGGACCGGGTTTGGATCGATAGATACCGGAGTACCACTCTCCTCATCCGGGTTGTTGTCGCCATCCACACCGTCAGGGTCAGCTCCGTCAACAGACACATCCGTAACCACGGTACCGTCAGGCGCTGTGCCCATGGTCGTAGCCGTGTTCACAAAGTCCGTCTGACCAATGCCGCAACCTGCTACGTTTACTGTCAGCAGTACCGCGCCCTTGTCGCCGACCGGAAGGTCATTGCCCGCAGCCAGCATATTGTTGTTGCCCGTGCCATTGAAGGCAGGATCAACGATAAAGTCATCCGAAGTGAGGCTCATCACCGTCACCGCACAAGTAGCAGGGAAGGTAGCCGCCAGATCATCGATCAGGGTCAGGTTGTTCAGGTTCACATTGCCGAAGTTCTCCAAATTGAACTCGAAGGTCACATTGGCAGAACCATCAGCATTTAACACCGTTTGTACCGTGCGCTTGGCAAGACCAATAACCGGGTTTGGATCGATAGACACCGGGGTGCCACTCTCCTCATCCGGGTTGTTGTCGCCATCCGTGCCGTCAGGATCAGATCCGTCAACCGAGGCGTCCGTAACGACCGTACCATCCGGGGCTGTGCCCGTCGTCGTAGCCGTATTCACAAAGTCGGTCTGACCAATGCCACAACCTGCCACATTTACCGTCAGCAGTACCGCACCCTTGTCGCCGACCGGCAGGTCATTGCCCGCAGCCAGCATATTGTTCATGCCCGTACCATTGAACGCAGGATCAACGATAAAGTCATCCGAAGTCAGGCTCATCACCGTCACTGCACAAGTCGCAGGGAAGGTTGCGGCCAGATCGTCCGTCAACGTCAGGTTGTTCAGGTTCACATTGCCGAAGTTCTCCAGGTTGAACTCGAAGGTCACATTGGCAGAACCGTCAGCATTTAACACCGTTTGTACCGTGCGCTTGGCAAGACCCAAGACCGGGTTTGGAGCGATGGATACCGGAGTACCACTCTCCTCGTCCGGGTTGTTGTCGCCATCCGTGCCGTCAGGATCAGATCCGTCAACGGAGACGTCCGTAACCACGGTACCGTCAGGCGCTGTGCCCGTGGTCGTAGCCGTGTTGACAAAGTCGGTCTGACCAATGCCACAACCTGCCACGTTTACCGTCAGCAGTACCGCGCCCTTGTCGCCGACCGGCAGGTCATTGCCCGCAGCCAGCATATTGTTGCTGCCCGTGCCATTGAAGGCAGGATCAACGATAAAGTCGTCCGAAGTCAGGCTCATCACCGTCACTGCACAAGTGGCAGGGAAGGTTGCGGCCAGATCATCGGTCAAGGTCAGGTTGTTCAGGTTCACGTTGCCGAAGTTCTCCAGGTTGAACTCGAAGGTCACATTGGCAGAACCGTCGGGTAGAAGTTCGGTCTTCACGTTGCGCTTGGCAAGACCCAGGACCGGGTTTGGATCGATAGATACCGGGGTGCCACTCTCCTCATCCGGGTTGTTGTCGCCATCCACGCCGTCAGGATCAGCTCCGTCAACAGACACATCCGTAACCACTGTACCGTCAGGCGCTGTGCCCGTGGTCGTAGCAGTATTGACAAAGTCCGTTTGACCAACGCCACAACCTGCCACGTTTACCATCAGCAGTACTGCGCCCTTGTCGCCGACCGGCAGGTCATTGCCCGCAGCCAGCATATTGTTGCTGCCCGTGCCATTGAAGGCAGGGTCAACGATAAAGTCGTCCGAAGTCAGGCTCATCACCGTCACTGCACAAGGAGGGCCCCCAAGTGGCAGGGAAGGTGGCGGCCAGATCATCCGTCAGGGTCAGGTTGTTCAGGTTCACGTTGCCGAAGTTCTCCAGGTTGAACTCGAAGGTCACATTGGCAGAACCGTCAGCATTGAACACCGTTTGCTGCGCTTGGCAAGACCCAGGACCGGGTTTGGATCGATAGACACCGGGGTACCACTCTCCTCGTCCGGGTTGTTGTCGCCATCCACACCGTCAGGGTCAGACCCGTCAACGGAGACGTCCGTAACCACGGTACCGTCCGGCGCTGTGCCTGTCGTCGTAGCCGTATTCACAAAGTCGGTCTGACCAATGCCGCAGCCTGCCACGTTTACCGTCAGCAGTACCGCGCCCTTGTCGCCAACCGGCAGGTCATTGCCCGCAGCCAGCATATTGTTGTTGCCCGTACCATTGAAGGCGGGTCAACGATAAAGTCATCCGAAGTCAGGCTCATCACCGACACCGCACAAGTCGCAGGGGAAGGTCAAGGCCAGATTGTCCGTCAACGTCAGGTTGTTCAGGTTCACATTGCCGAAGTTCTCCAGGTTGAACTCGAAGGTCACATTGGCAGAACCGTCAGCCAGCAGTTCGGTCTTCACGTTGCGCTTGGCAAGACCCAGGACCGGGTTTGGATCGATAGATACCGGAGTACCACTCTCCTCGTCCGGGTTGTTGTCGCCATCCGTGCCGTCAGGATCAGCTCCGTCAACAGACACATCCGTAACCACGGTACCGTCAGGCGCTGTGCCCATCGTCGTAGCCGTATTCACAAAGTCGGTCTGACCAATGCCACAGCCTGCCACGTTCACCGTCAGCAGTACCGCACCCTTTGTCGCCAACCGGCAGGTCGTTGCCCGCAGCCAGCATATTGTTGTTGCCCGTGCCATTGAAGGCAGGGTCAACGATAAAGTCATCCGACGTCAGGCTCATCACCGTCACTGCGCAAGTCGTAGGGAAGGTAGCCGCCAGATCGTCGATCAACGTCAGATTGTTCAGGTTCACGTTGCCGAAGTTCTCCAGGTTGAACTCGAAGGTTACATTGGCAGAACCGTCAGCCAGCAGTTCGGTCTTCACGTTGCGCTTGGCAAGGCCAATAACCGGGTTGGGAGCGATGGACACCGGGGTGCCGCTCTCCTCGTCCGGGTTGTTGTCGCCATCCACACCGTCAGGGTCAGACCCGTCAACGGAGACATCCGTAACCACCGTACCGTCAGGCGCTGTGCCTGTGGTCGTAGCCGTATTCACAAAGTCGGTCTGACCAGTGCCACAATTTGCAACGTTCACCGTTAGTAATACAGCACCCTTGTCGCCAACCGGAAGGTCATTGCCCGCAGCCAGCATATTGTTGTTGCCCGTACCATTGAAGGCAGGGTCAACGATAAAGTCATCCGAAGTCAGGCTCATCACCGACACCGCACAAGTCGTAGGGAAGGTAGCCGCCAGATTGTCCGTCAACGTCAGGTTGTTCAGGTTCACATTGCCGAAGTTCTCCAGGTTGAACTCGAAGGTACATTGGCAGATCCATCAGGCAGCAGTTCAGTTTTGACGTTGCGTTTTGCCACCCAGCACAGGATTTTGGATAAACGAAACAGGCGTTCCGCTTTCCTCATCCGGGTTGTTATCGCCATCGGTACCATCCGGGTCAGATCCGTTGACCGGAATTGTCAGTGACGGTAGTGCCACCAGGTGAAGTGCCTGTTGCGGTAGCCGTATTGACAAACGAGGTCTGACCTATGCCGCAATTTGCCACGTTAACCGTCAACAAGACTGCGCCTTTGTCGCCCACTGGAAGATCATTGCCGGCCGCCAGCATATTGTTGTTGCCCGTACCGTAAACGATGGATTTACTATAAAGTCATCCGAGGTCAGGCTCATCACCGTCACTGCGCAAGTCGCAGGGAAAGCCGCCGCCAGATTGTCCGTCAACGTCAGGTTGTTCAGGTTCACGTTGCCGAAGTTCTCCAGATTGAACTCGAAGGTCACATTGGCAGAACCGTCAGGCAGCAGTTCAGTTTTGACGTTGCGCTTGGCTACACCCAGCACAGGATTTTGGATAAACGAAACAGGCGTTCCGCTTTCCTCATCCGGGTTGTTATCGCCATCCGTACCATCCGGGTCAGATCCGTTGACCGAATTGTCAGTGACGGTAGTGCCACCAGGTGAAGTGCCTGTTGCGGTAGCATTGTTTACAAATGAAGTCTGACTTGCGCCGCAGTTTGCCACGTTAACCGTCAACAAGACTGCGCCTTTGTCGCCAACTGGAAGATCATTGCCGGCCGCCAGCATATTGTTGTTACCCGTGCCTGTAAAGGATGGATTTACTATGAAATCATCCGAAGTCAGGCTCATCACCGTCACTGCACAAGTCGTAGGGAAGGTTGCGGCCAGATTATCCGTCAGGGTCAGGTTGTTCAGGTTCACGTTGCCGAAGTTCTCCAGATTGAACTCGAAAGTCACATTGGCAGAACCATCGGCATTGAGCACTGTCTGAACATTGCGTTTGGCAAGACCCAGCACTGGATTTTGAATAATCGAAACAGGCGTTCCACTTTCTTCGTCCGGGTTGTTATCGCCATCCACACCGTCAGGGTCGGAGCCATCCACCGAGTTATCTGTTACGGTTGTACCGCCAGGGGATGTACCCGTGGCAGTGGCCGTATTGACAAATGACATTTGCGCTCGCCGCAATTTGCCACGTTAACCGTCAACAAGACTGCCCCTTTATCTCCAACTGGAAGATCATTGCCGGCCGCCAGCATATTGTTGTTGCCCGTACCATTGAAGGCAGGGTTAACGATAAAATCGTCCGAGGTCAGGCTCATCACCGTCACTGCGCAAGTAGCAGGGAAGGTCGCGGCCAGGTCGTCCGTCAAAGTCAGGTCGTTCAGGTTGACGTTGCCGAAGTTCTCCAGGTTGAACTCGAAGGTCACATTCGCAGAACCGTCGGGTAGAAGTTCGGTCTTCACGTTGCGCTTGGCAAGGCCCAGGACCGGGTTTGGAGCGATGGACACCGGGGTGCCGCTCTCCTCGTCCGGGTTGTTGTCGCCATCCGTGCCGTCAGGATCAGATCCGTCAACAGACACATCCGTAACCACTGTACCGTCAGGCGCTGTGCCTGTGGTCGTAGCCGTGTTGACAAAGTCCGTTTGGCCCACACCGCAGCCCGCCACGTTTACCGTCAGCAAGACAGCACCCTTGTCGCCAACCGGCAGGTCATTGCCCGCAGCCAGCATATTGTTGCCCCTGTCCATTGAAGGCAGGGTTAACGATAAAGTCATCCGAAGTCAGGCTCATCACCGTCACTGCACAAGTGGCAGGAAGGTTGCGGCCAGATCATCCGTCAGGGTCAGGTTGTTCAGGTTCACGTTGCCGAAGTTCTCCAGATTGAACTCGAAGGTCACATTCGCAGAACCGTCGGGTAGAAGTTCTGTCTTCACGTTGCGCTTGGCAAGGCCCAGGCCCGGGTTTGGAGCGATAGATACCGGAGTACCACTCTCCTCATCCGGGTTGTTGTCGCCATCCGTGCCGTCAGGATCAGATCCGTCAACAGACACATCCGTAACCACTGTACCGTCAGGCGCTGTGCCTGTGGTCGTAGCAGTATTGACAAAGTCCGTTTGACCCACGCCGCAGCCCGCCAGTTTACCGTCAGCAAGACTGAACGCCTTTGTCGCCAACCGAGCAGGTCATTGCCGGCCGCCAGCATATTGTTGCTGCCCACCATTGAAGGCAGGGTCAACGATAAAGTCATCCGAAGTCAGGCTCATCACCGTCACTGCGCAAGTCGTAGGGAAGGTTGCGGCCAGATCGTCCGTCAACGTCAGGTTGTTCAGGTTCACATTGCCGAAGTTCTCCAGGTTGAACTCGAAGGGTACATTGGCAGAACCATCAGGCAGCAGTTCAGTTTTGACGTTGCGTTTTGGTAGACCCAGCAGCCAGGATTTTGGATAAATGAAACAGGCGTTCCGCTTCCTCATCCGGGTTGTTATCGCCATCCGTACCATCCGGGTCAGGGATCCGTTGACTGAATTGTCAGTGACGGTAGTGCCACCAGGTGAAGTGCCTGTTGCGGTAGCATTGTTGACAAACGAGGT
>JADJFA010000017.1 GCA_016708875.1 Lewinellaceae bacterium | reverse complement strand
AAATTGTCCAGCAGCAAAGTGTTTGATTCGGTCAAGATGTCTGCATTCATTGTTGGTACCAGTAATCTTCTTCACCCACAAGGCGGAAACGGAGCACATCTCCAGCAGAGAATTTAGTAGGTTTTAGCGCGGTTGACGCGGTCATGAGGAGAGCATTTTTTGTCCAAAGCTTGGAGAATATGAGGTGTAGAAAAGAGCAGTAGAAAAGATCGCATGGCGAATTTTGGGAAAGGAACGCAAAGAATCTTTGGATTCAGTGAGAATATAAATTGAGAATTTCACAAACACAAGGTAGTTCTTACATATCTTAGCTTTCGTTATCCCTAATGCACGCTTCGAAATTTATTCACTAACCCAATTCAATGCGTAATGAAACCACTTTTCTCCTACCCGTTTTTTTCTCCTTCCTTTTTTGATTGTATTGTAATGCGGACTCTACCGTCATAAAACAGGTGGATAGTCTCATTCCGCTTCTTCGCTCACTGACAAGCGGGATTTAAATAAAGCGCTTGAGGTGAATGTTATGGCTGAAACGTTAGCTCCTTGAAAAGCGCTGGGGCGGGAGTCGGCAGGATAAGCGGATGCCGTTGCCATAACCGGGGCAGGTGAATTATTTTAAAAGGACAATCCTGAGGCCGAAAATGGCATTTGATGCCTTTGACATCTGGGCAAAATCATCTGGAAAGGAACATCCAGATTATGCCCCATGTCTAGACGATCTTGCAATTTTCTATCATAATAATGTTAGAAAAATACGAAAAAGCCGGGAGCCGTTTGATTTCTGGAAGCCATCGCCATTTTCAGAAAAACGCTTGGCAAAGAACACGTTGATTATGGGAAAAGACCATAATGAAAGTCTTGCAAAATACCATAGTGACTTGGAAAACAACGAAAAAGCGAACCACTTATCTTGAAGTCAAAAGAAAAGGAAGTGAAAAATATTGGGGAAAGAAACCCTGTATGCGGAGAGTTTAGTCCGCCTTGGGATTTTTTACGAGAACATAGCAATTTGCGTTGAACCACTTTTCCTTGACGCCAATGCCATTCGGTGAAAAAGCAACTGTAGAGAAACCGCTATGTCAGAACAATACGGCGTTAGGGCTTATATCAAACGATGGGTAATACGAAAGCGCTGAACCGTTTTATCTCGAATCAGCAATCTACGCAAAAATACTGGGAATTGAAATCCCATCAGATGTAAGTTTAAAAGAACTAGCAAATGTATATACAAGAATGGGCATCTATGAAGCTGAACAGGTTTTACCTAGAAGTCAAAAGCTATCCGGAGAGGACCGTAGGAAAAGGAAAACATAGCAGACCATGCAACCGGGTCTTATGAACTCAACTTGTATCGTTACATGGGCAAATACGATAAATCCGGCAACAATTTTGAGCTAAAACCCTTTGGAAAAACGCTGGGAAAGTTGGGAGATATATCAAAAACACGTTGAGGGCTTAGGAAAAGTGGCTGTGAAGTGAACACAAAGAGTTCTTAATCTGATCCTTTGCAAGAGGAGATTGCAGGGGATATATCCAATCGTATAATACTCAATTTTCCATATTTTTTCTGAACGAGAGATAATGAAAACATCCTTTTTATCAGTTGAAGGTTGATGAATTTTTAGCCTTTGCTAGCCGTACAGCGGCATATTTGGGCAAGCGCCCGAAATCTGCTTCAATAATGCGCTTTACAAAGGTTTTCTACTCTAAGCAGAGGCGATTGAACAGATTGCGTCACTAATCCCGAAGCAGCAGACAGCCTAAAAGGCTACTACCACCACCCAGCCGCTGAATACGCCAAGCCGTTGTCGAGCGGAAACATGGACGATCTCGAAGAAAAGCCGCTGCCGCTGAAAAAGAACTCATCCGCTCGGTCGCCGGGTATGCGGCCGTTCGACAAGTCAATTGGCAGGAGGTCTGGGCGGCTTTGAAAATGGACAGCGGCTGTTGGGTTTGTCCTTTTGGTGTCAATTCCAAAATACTGACAGCATCATGTACGCTGCCCTGTTGCTTTTACCAGGAACGGGAACAGCCGCATTTTCATTCTTCTGCTCGGGAAAAAAAAAACAACCCGACTCCTGCTCCAACGAAACGGTGGGCGCAGCGGACACTATATCAAACAGTTACTCTCCAGCAGTCCGCGGCGTGATTGTCGTCGGAAAACCACCAAAACATTGCACGAACTGCTTTGAAACCACTGGAAAGAACTAAACTCCCTTTAGAGGTTGGGAACGGAATAAAAACCATCTATTACTCTCCTTCCGAGACTCCTCCATCGTCCCAACCTGGCTGCTATTCCCATCAATCCCCGTTCAGTGCAGCCGATCCCTACCCAATTGGGGTCGAACTCGGCAGCACCCAGTGGTCAGGTGCCCAACCAGATAAAATCGGAACTAAGCAGCGCCTGCTTTTCGGCAGCATCCAATACGACTCAGACAGCACCGCCATCCTGAAATCCATTGCTTGATGGACTCAATATCCGTCACCCCCGGGGAACTCAACTTTCGATACCGACTCTACTTGCGTCGGCACTTGGGGAGCCTGCCATTTACTGCCAAAGCAGGCAACCCAAACGCATCCTAAAACAGCGCGGGTATCCACACCCAAACCCACCGCGGTTATGTGTTTACCGAAGAAGCTTCAAACCATCGGTGCGGACGGAAAATCATCTCCCCCGAATCCTGCACATCGCAACCGCAGCTTCTTTTTCCCCGACTCTGACCACCCCATGATCCGCCCATGCCTCCTCGCCGGAGCCAACCACGCCTGGAAAACCGGGGAAACCCCTCAAGCCCGGCATGGAAGACGGCATCCTGACGGCTCACGAGAGAACAGCCAGATGAACCTGAGCAATACCGAATTAGTTGTCCTCTCCGCCTGCGAAACTGGCCTTGGCGACATAAGGCGAAATGAAGGCGTGTACGGCCTGCAGCGGCCCTTCAGGTCGCAGGAGCCAAGTACGATTATGAGCCTCCGGCAGGTGCCCAGCAAGCAGACCTCAATTATTAATGACTCTACATTTAGCAAGAAATGGCTACCTCCCGACGCTGAGGCTAAGCGCGGGTAAAGAACAGAAAATGACCATCCCGGAGGCATTCCGGGCAGCGCAGAAGGAGTTGCGGGATGCGGCTTGGATCCTTATCAGTGGGCGGGATTTGTACTGGTGGAATGAAAGATATACCTTAGATTCGGGCAATCCCCTCCAAACTCTGCGATGCGCTTCGACATTTAGTCACTTACAACCTGGTCGTGTTATGAAAACCGTTGCTTAAAATCTCCCTTTTTCTCCTTTCATTTTTGTAGCCAGCATAAATGCGGATTCTCTGGCAGTCGTCAGACCAGGTGGATAGCCTGATTCAGATATCCCTCTCGCACGCTCGAGGCAGAATTCGACAAAGCATAGTTATTTCCGCCGCTGAAAAAATGCGTTGGAAAAATTGGGAAGAGTGTCGGCGGATAAGTGGAAATTACTGTTTTAACCAGGTCCAATTTGAACTATTTAAAACAATGACTACCAGGGCCGAAAAGTGGTCTCTCGAATCCAAAACAATCCGAGCCCAGCTGCCCGGTATCGGCAAAGAACATATACTACGCACAGAGTTTGAATTCTCTGGCACATATTATGGTAATAATGAGTGACTATAGAGAGAGCCGAGGAATCCCCTTTTATCTCGAATCCAAAATATCCGGGAAAAATTTAGGAGAAGGCATCCAGACCTATGGGGAAGTCTTATCAACTTTGGCGGATTTGTACAGTTTAATGGGTAGGAGTAGAAAATAGAGATGTTCTACGTTGAGGCCAAAGATGTTTTGAGGTTCTGATAAAAACAGGGAGCATCCATTTTGCAGAAACGCTGGCAGATAATTTGGCAATTTTTACCGGAACCTGGGCAACTATGAAAAGGCTGAACCGCTATACCTGGAAGTCCATAATATCCATGAAAAGATGTATGGCAAGATCAGTATAAATATACTCACTTAGCCTGAATAGTCTGGGCAATTTTGTATTGGGAGATGAGCAAATACGAAAAGGCCGAACCGCTCTTAAATGAGGCTATTTCAATTCAGGAAAGGTGCTTGGCAAAAGAAAATCCCGAATAATAAGGAAACCTGATCAATTTGGCACTTTTATATACTCGAAATGGGTCAATACGAAAAGCCAGAAGCGCTCTTTTGGAACAAAGAGATTTTTGAAAACAAATTGAATGACCTAAATCATCCCTTTTTTAAATAATTGTCTGAATAATCTCGCAATTCTGTATTTTGAAATGGGTTTATATGAAAAAGCAGAAGTTTTGTATCTAAAATCCATTAATATTACACCGCAAGAGAGCATCCATATTTATGCTCAAAGCCTGAGCAAATCAAGCAAAAAAGATTCATACACCAGCATGGGTCAATATGAAAAAAGCCGAACCACTTTACTTTGAAGCAACGATCTTGGAAAAACGGTGAAAAGGATCACCCCATTATGCTTCGAGTTTAAGCAATCTTGCGAATTTATATATAGTATGGGACAATTTGAAAAAGCTGAGCAGTTATATCTCGAATCCAAGTACATATATGAAAAGGCACTTGGAAGGAAAGTTTCACTTATGCAAACTAACCTGGTCAATCTGGCAACCTTGTTCTTGATGTGGGTAATTATGGAAATTCTGAACGTCTTTTTTGAGGCCCAGAAAATTTTTTGGAATAGAATTTGAACAAACGAATATCATTTATTCTTGATTTGTTTGAATAATCTGTAACCTCCTATTTCATAAGATTGATCAATATCAAAATTAGAACAAATTTAGTTTTCAAGTTCTATCAGATATGAGAATACACTGGGAAAAGCACATCCGCTATGCAAATAATTTAAGATAAATTAAGCCCGCACTTTATTACGAATCAATACGAAAAGGCAGAAAATCTCTTTTTAGAATCACAATCAATAAATGCTAAAGTGTTAAATTTGCGGAGCATACATTGTATATTGCAAAACCTAGATCATTTATCGGAATTCCATGAAAGGCAAAAAGTTTCCGGAATCAGCAACTACAGGTCGAGACATGCGATAAAGCTCAAAATGCTCTCAGCAAGGCAGTTACATTCCTTTCCGGAGAAAGAGTTATTCAATTACGCAGAGACCTTTCAATCTGGCAGTAATACCCTTGAGGGAAAACCCCCGCCCGCCCAACTACTCAAGTCGGTCTGATGCCCACAGCATTGGGCTACGATAATACCCTTTTTTAAAGGTTTTTACTACAGGCAGCTTTGAGAGTTAAACCACTTTAGCCGCTGCTGACCCCAATTCAGAAGAAATCCATCTCCGCCTCAAAGGTTATCGACGCCGCCTTGCCTCAGAATATGCCAAGCCTATCGCCGAGCGCGTGTGGATAGACGTGGAAGTACTTCAGAAAAAGCCAATACTGCTGAAAGAACTCGCCCGAACAGTCGCAGGTTACACCGAAGTCATCCGGCAGGTCAAATGGCAGGAAGTAAGGTCAGCCCTAAAACCGAACGATGCTGCCATCGAATTCGTGCATTTCAAGGTGAATTTTCCGAAAACCACCGACAACACCGTGTATGCTGCACTGCTCCTTTTGCCAGGAGCGGAACAGCCCCGTTTCATCCCCTCTTTGAGGAAAAACAACGACTCTCTGCTACTACGCAACTCCGACCGCAACGAACCTGGCGTGAAACAGCTCTACTCCTTGGCAAACCGAGGTGTTATAGTTGTAGACAAGCCACGAAAAACGCTCTATAATATCCTCTGGCAGCCGCTCGAAAGAGACGATCGGTGTAAATACGATTTATTATGCGCCCTCTGGATTGCTTCACCGCCTCAATCTGGCAGCCATTCCCATCACAACCAGATTCCGTCCTGAGCGATCGTTATCAATTGGTCGAATTGGGCAGTACCCGTCAATTGGTTATTCCTAATCAGGTCAAATCCAGCACCAACGACGCACTGCTTTTCGGTGGCATTCGCTACGAGGCCGATACCACGGTCATTCGGTCTTCCAATACGACCGGACTCCTCCTCCATCGTCAGCCGGGGATTAAATTTTTCTATGCCGACTCCACTTTGCGCAGCGGCCAATGGAATTATCTGCCATTTACAGAAAAGGGGTTAACAGCGTGGAAAAAATGCTCCAAGGGGGCGTAACAGCTCAGACGTATGCTGCATACAATGCCACTGAAGAGCTTTCAAATCCATTGGTTACAGCGGCATCCTTCCCCACGAATCCTGCACATCGCAACCCACGGCTTCTTCTTCCCCCGACCCTCAAACGTCAGAAGGGATTAAAACCCCTTCCGACGTTGAACGAACCAGTCTTCAAAATCTCCGAGCACCCCAGATTCGCTCCGGCCTCAACGCCGGCGCCAACCACGCCTGGAAAACGGGGACGCCTTTGAAACCCGGCATGGAAGACGGTATCCTCACCGCCTACGAGGATCGCCAGATGAACCTCTCGAGTACCGGACTCGTCGTCCTCTCAGCCTGTGAAACGGGTCTGGGCGACATTCAGGGCAACGAAGGCGTGTGCGGCTCCAGCGCGCCTTCAAAATCGCCGGGCTAAGTATCTGATAATGAGCCTTTGGCAGGTGCCCGACAAGCAGACCTCGCTGTTGATGACTACTTTTTATAAAGTGGCTCGAAGCGAACATGACTATCCGGAGCTTTTCAGGCGCGCAGAAGGAGTTGCGGGATGCGGGGTTGGACCCGTATCAGTGGGCGGGGTTTGTGTTGGTGGAGTAGGCTTCCTGCGCGCTATAGCGGGTAAACGGGGTTTGTGCTGGTGGAGTGAATTGTAGTCAATCTCCTTACCTTCGATTTTCTTAATCCTCACTTGCGACACGCTTCGATATTTCTTCACCTTATTAACTTGTCGCGTTATGAAAAACCATTTTGTTGTACCCGTTTTTCCTCCTTCCTATTTTATGTACACAAATGCGGACTCCACCGGATAAAACAGGTGGATAGCCTCATCCAGGTTTCCCGTGCGTTCACCGGTCAGGGTGATTTCGACAAAGCCCTCGAAATCAATGCCGCGGCCGAAAAACTCGCTCTAGAAAAAATTGGGCGGGAGTCAGCGGCGTATGGGAGCTGCTGCTTCAACCGTGGCAGGGTGCTTCATTTTATGCGGGATTACGCAAATCGGAAAAATGGTATTTGGAAGCAAAATCCATTCGAGAAAAGTTGCTTGGAAAAAAACCATCCAGACTATTTAAAATGCCTAAAAAACTTGGTTTTTTACTACTATTCAGGCGATTATGACAGGGCAGAGATGACCTACATTGAATCCAAAACTATTCTGCAAGAAACAGTAGGCAAGAGCAGCCCGATTATGCAGAGTGCCTGAATGGATTGGCGGCTGTTAATATGGCTAGAAGCAATTTTGAAGCAGCCGAGCAGTATTTTTAGAAGGCAGGGCTATAAGGGAAAAGGTACTGGGCAAGGAGCATCCCGACTATGCTGGAAATTTGAATAACTTGGGATATTTGTATCGCCTAATGGGACAATATGAAAAATCTGAACAGTATTTCCTTGAGGCAAAAGCTATAGCAGAGATTTTGCAAGGCAAAGAAAGTTTAAACTATGCTGACCTTTTGAACAACATTGGGCTATTAGACTATGATATGGGCAAATATGCCAACGCAGAACTATTGTTTCTTGAAGCCATAGCGGTGGTAGAAAGAAATTTAATGGAGAAGACAACTCAATATGCCAGTATGATAAGCAATTTGGGAATGTTATATTACAGTATGGGAAATTATGAAAAAGCCGAAAAACTTTACCTCGAAGCAAAAGCAATCCGGGAAAAAACATTGGGGCACGAACATCCAGAATATGCAGCAAGCCTTAACAATTTGGCAATTTTGTACTATGTTATGGGAAATTATGCTAAATCTGAGCCGCTTTACCTGGAAGCAATAGCAATCCGCGAAAAAACTTTGGGTAAAGCGCATATTGATTATGCGACAAACTTGGGGAACCTGGCAATACTATACGATGCTATGGGGTCCTTTGAAAAATCAGAAAGAATTTCCCTTGAAGTTATAGAAATCCTTGAAAAATTGTTAGGCAAGGAGCATCCTCACTATGCTATGAATGTCAACAACCTTGGGATGGCCTACTTTTACTCGGGCCAATACGAGAAATCCGAACCGTTTTTGCTCCAAGCCATGGATATCTTGAAGAAAACTTTGGGTGGCAAGCATCTCGATTGTCTGGAAGGGTTGAATAATTTGGCAGGTTTATATTGGGCTTTAGGTAAATTAGATACAGCCCAGTTTTATATGTCAGAAGCCATTGAAACGCATAAAAAAATGTTAGTCAAAGCGTCTGGACACCTTTCAGAAAAAGAACTATCCGCTTTCATTGAGCAGTTCGGTGAAGCGTTGGACAAGTGCTTTCCTTCCCTAAAATGCAACAAACATTTGCTGACTCCTACTATGACAATACACTTTTTACAAAGGATTTTTATTAAATACCGTTTCACAGATCGGTAAACTTGCAATAGCCGACCCGATAAACGCTGAGAAATACAAACTTTTCAAATCTTATAACCGCAGACTTGCTACTGAATACGCCAACCCTATCGCCGAGCGCGACAGTGCCAACATCGCAACGCTCGAAGAAAAAGCCAACAACCTTGAAAAAGAACTGGTTCGCACCGTTGCAGGTTATGGCGATGCCCTGCGCCAGATAAAATGGCAGGAGGTACAATCTGCGCTAAAACCCGGCGAAGCCTCTGTCGAATTTGTCCATTATCGCTATTACAATCCCAAGAGCACCAACAACATTATGTACGCGGCGCTCGTATTGCGACCAGGAGATGCCCAGCCCCATTTTACCCCCCTCTTTGAAGAAAAATCCTTGGACTCGCTCCTCCAAACACATGGAGCACGCAAGGCCGATTATGTAAACGGCCTGTACACCCTCGTCGAACGTGGCATCAAACCCCTTTCTGAATCCTCGGGACAAATAACGCTCTACGACTTGCTCTGGAAACCGCTCCATAAAGAGTTGGTCGGCGTGAAAACCATCTATTTCTCTCCCTCCGGCCTGCTCCACCACCTCAACCTCGCTGCCATCCCCATAGGCATAGACTCCGTATTGGGCGACCGCTACCAATTGGTCGAAGTCGGCAGTACCGTTCACTCGCCGTAGGTACGAAGGCGGGCCAATTGGTCGTTCTTAATCAGGTCAATTCAAGCACCAATGATGCCATTCTTTTTGGTGGCATTCAATACGATGCAGATAGCACTGCCATGGCAAAATCCATTGCCTCAAGCGACTCCGTTTCCATCGCTTCCCGGGGGGAACTCAATTTTTCCTACACCGACTCTACGCTGCGCGTCGGCGCTTGGGGCAGCCTACCGTTTACTGACCGCGAAGTAGGTAACCTTGAACGCATCCTGAAAACAGCCGGAATGCCAACCCAAACCCGCCGCGGGTACACCGCCACCGAAGAATCTTTCAAAACCATTGGCGCCGGAGGAAAATCATCTCCTCGCATCCTCCACATCGCCACCCACGGTTTCTTCTTCCCCGACCCAAAAACGTCGGAAGGGTTTAAAACCCTTCCGACGCTGAACGAACCCGTCTTCAAAATCTCCGAGCACCCCATGATCCGCTCCGGACTCCTCCTTGCCGGAGCCAACCACGCCTGGAAAACCGGCAAACCCCTCAAACCCGGCATGGAAGACGGCATCCTGACCGCCTACGAGATCAGCCAGATGAACCTCTCCAATACCGAACTCGTCGTCCTCTCCGCCTGCGAAACGGGCCTGGGTGATATCCAGGGCAATGAAGGCGTATACGGCCTGCAGCGGGCTTTCAAAATAGCTGGAGCCAAGTACCTGATTATGAGCCTCTGGCAGGTGCCCGATAAGCAGACCTCACTCTTGATGACCACATTTTATAAGAAGTGGCTGGAGGATAAGCTGACGATCCCGGAGGCATTCCGGGCAGCACAGAAGGATCTGCGGGACGCTGGGCTGGATCCTTATCAGTGGGCGGGGTTTGTGTTGGTGGAGTGATGTTTTAATCGGGGTGCGACTTGGAGTCGCACCCCGATTAATAAAAATAGCCAATCATACCTACCTTAGGTGCTTCTAATCCCCTACACGCTTCGACAATTCCTCACCTTTTAACCCGTCGCGTTATGAAAACCATTTTGCTCCTACCCGTTTTTTTGCTGCTTTCCTTTATTGTACTCGCCCAAGATGCGGACTCCTTATCAGTAGTGAGACAGGTGGACAGCCTCAACCAAGTTTCCCATACGTTCACTGGTCAGGGTGATTTTGAAAAAGCCCTCGAAATAAATGCCGCTGCCGATAAACTCGCCCTTGAAGAGATAGGGCGGGAGTCAGCGGCGTATGGAAACGTTTGTTTCAACCACGGAAGAATCATGCATTTCAAAGGTGACTTTCTGGAAGCAGAAAAATGGTACCTTGAATCCAAAGCCATTCGGGAAAAAGTCTTGGGCAAAGAGCATCCTGACTATGCGTGGAGCCTTAACAATCTGGCGAATTTGTACCAAAAAATGGGCTCCTACGAAAAAGCCGAATCACTTCATCTCGAATCCAAAGCCATTCGGGAAAAAATTCTTGGCAAGGAGCATCCGGACTATTTAGCAAGCCTAAACAATCTGGCGTATTTGTACTTGGACATGGGTAATTACCCCGAATCCGAATCTCAAAGTCTCGAAGCACTATCCATCCAAGAAAAAGCCAATGGTAAGGGGCATCCAGACTATTCGGCAAGCCTAAACAATCTGGCGCTTTTGTACTTGAACATAGGTAACTACGAAAAAGCCGAGCCAATATGTCTTGAAGTCTCAGCCATTTGGGGCAAAACCCTGGGCAAGGAGCACCCTCAATTTGCGGGGAGCTTAAATAACCTTGCAAATTTGTACAATGGTATGGGCAATTTCGAAAAAGCCGAACGGCTTTACCTCGAAGTCATTGCCATCTGGGGAAAAGTATTCGGTTTGGAGGATCCTCATTATGCGGGGAGTTTGAGCAACCTGGCGAATTTATACTTTGAAATGGGCAATTTCGAAAAAGCCGAACCACTTCATCTCGAAGCCATTGTTATCCGAAAGAAAGTCTTGGGAATAGAGCATCCTGACTATGCGGGGAGTTTAAACAACTTGGCTAATTTATACTTTGGTATGGGCAATTTCGAAAAAGCCGAAACACTCCGCCTTGAGTGCATAGATATTTTGGGCAAAACCCTCGATGAAGAACATCCTCAATATGCGGGAGGGCTGAACAACTTAGCGTATTTGTACCAAAAAATGGGCAATTATGAGAAAGCCGAACCACTCTACCTCGAAGCCAAAGCCATCTGGGAAAAAACCATCAGTATGGAGCATCCTGACTATCTGGGGTGTTTAAACAACTTGGGACAGATGTATTTTGAAATGGACAATTTCAAAAAAGCCGAAACACTCTACCTCGAAGCTAAAGCCATCTGGGAAAAATCCATCAATAAGTATCATCCCGACTATGTGTATACCCTGAATAACCTGGCAAATTTGTACTTAGACATGGGCAATTATGAGAAAGCCGAACCACTCTACCTCGAAGCCCGAGCCCTCTCGAAAAAAGAGCTCTGTATTGAATCTCCTAACTATACAATTACCTTGCATAACCTGGCAATTTTGTATGAACATCAAAACAGGTTTTCTGAATCGGAGACTTTGCTGGACGAGTTGTTCACGCAAGAACAAACAAGGCTGTCGAAGGCTACTTCTTTCCTTTCCGAACGTGAACTGGTCAAGTACACCGCTATTTTTCAAGAGACCGGGGATAATTTAAACGCTTGTATCCTTGCTCGTCTGCAGGGCAAAACCAACCTGTGAACCCGCCTTTTGAGCCAGATCTGGCAAGTCTGCCATCGCTTGCATATGGCCAAACCCTGTTTTACAAAGGCTTCCTGCTTAGTGCCGCATGCCGGCTTGATAAGCTCTCGGCGGCGTCCCCAGAATCGGAGGAAATCAACAGCCGCCTCAAAGGCTTCCGCCGCCGCCTCGCTACTGAATACGCCCTGCCCATCGCCGAGCGAAAAGGAATTGCCGAACTAGAAGAAAAAGCCAATGTCGCCGAAAAAGAACTCGCCCGTTCAGTCTCCGGTCTCGCCGAAGCCATACAGCAGGTGAATTGGCAAGAAGTACAGTCGGCATTGAAAAAGGATGAAGCAGCCATTGAGTTCATCCATTTTCGGGTCAAATTCCCTAAAAAAACCGATAGCACCATGTACGCCGCGCTCGTCCTTTTACCCGCCGAAGCCTCGGCTAAGGCGGGTAGCAACCAACCCCAATTCATCCCGCTTTTCGAAGCAAAACAACTAGAAGTACTGCTTCATACTTCCGGCGAAAAAAAGGCAGATTATGCCAATACCATTTATTCAATCAAGAACCGGAGTATCAACCCGGTTGGCAAGCCTGAAAAAACGCTGTATGAACTCCTCTGGCAACCGCTTGAAAAAGAACTTACTGATACTAAAACCATATATTTCTCCCCCTCCGGACTACTCCATCGGCTCAACCTCGCTGCAATCCCCATCGGCATAGATTCAGTGCTTAGGGATCGCTACCAATTGTGAACTCGGCAGCACCCGTTCACTCGCCGTAGGTACGAAGGCGGGACAGTTGGTCGTTCCTACTCAGGTCAAATCGAGCACCAATGATGCCGTTCTTTTTGGTGGCATTCAATACGATTCAGATATCACCACCCTCACGAAAGCCATTGCTTCGATTGACTCCGTTTCCATCGCCTCCCGCGGAGAACTCAATTTTTTCAACACTGACTCTACGCTGCGTGTCGGCACCTGGGGCAGCCTAGCGTTCACTGACCGCGAAGTAGGCAATCTGGAACGGATACTAAAAGCAACGGGAGTCCAGTACCAAACCAACCGCGGTTATACCGCCACCGAGGAAACCTTTAAATCCATTGGGGCTGGAGGAAAACCATCTCCCAGGATACTGCACATAGCTACTCATGGCTTCTTTTTCCCCGACCCAAAAACGTCGGAAGGGTTTAAAACCCTTCCGACGTTGAACGAACCCGTTTTCAAAATCTCCGAGCACCCCATGATTCGCTCCGGCCTCCTGCTCGCGCGCCAACCACGCCTAGAAAACCGGGAAACCCCTCAAGCCCGGCATGGAAGACGGCATCCTGACCGCCTACGAGATCAGCCAGATGAACCTGAGCAACACCGAACTCGTCGTCCTCTCCGCCTGCGAAACCGGCCTCGGCGACATCCAGGGCAACGAAGGCGTGTACGGCCTACAGCGGGCATTCAAGATAGCCGGGCGAAGTACCTGATTATGAGCCTTTGGCAGGTGCCGGATAAACAGACCTCCTTGCTGATGACCACTTTTTACAAGAAATGGCTCGAACAAAAATGACCATTCCGGAGGCTTTCCGGGCGGCGCAGAAGGAGTTGCGGGATGCGGGCTTGGATCCTTATCAGTGGGCCGGGTTTGTGCTCGTGGAGTAAGCCCTCCCTACGCATTTACCCGCCATAGTGTGCAACACGAAAGGAGGGGCTTCGTGCTTCGGCGGGTAAACGGGGTTTGTGCTGGTGGAGTGAGCCGGCCATAAAAACCAAAACTGCCTTTACCTTTATACCCTTCTATTTACTCCGGTTTTCATGGCACGCTGAATTCAACTTTCATTTTATCGTTATGAGAACTTCACTTGCCACCTTCGCCCTGCTTTTAGGGCTTTCACTCAGCGCCCAGCAAAAGAGTATCAGCCCTTTACCTGTTTTACCCGCCGAAGCGCGCAGCGCGAAGGAGGGCGCCACCAGAGCCGTCGTCATCGGCATTTCCGACTATCAGGACCTCCAAATTCCCGACCTGCGCTTTGCAGATAAGGACGCCCAGGCCTTCGCCAACTTTCTTTACTCGCCTGCCGGCGGATCACTCGATGGCGATCACCTTCAGGTGCTGACCAATACTCAGGCCACAGCTGGTCGTATTGCTGAAGCCTTGGATGCACTCATC
Organism: Lewinellaceae bacterium; assembly: GCA_016708875.1. Taxonomy (GTDB): domain Bacteria; phylum Bacteroidota; class Bacteroidia; order Chitinophagales; family Saprospiraceae; genus M3007. Next base: position 16,614 of record JADJFA010000017.1, on the reverse strand, counting down.
GAAAAGGCACAAAAAGACGATCAGGTGATCATCTATTTTTCCGGCCACGGCGACGTGGAGCGCAAGACCGTCTCGCAGCCCGGCTTCCTGCTCGCATGGGATGCCCCCTCCCGGGTGTACATGGGCGGCGGCACCTACTCGCTGGCGTTCTTGCAGGAGGTCGTGACCACGCTCTCCACCCAGAATCTGGCGAAAGTCACTGTCATTACCGATGCCTGCCACGCCGGGAAATTGGCCGGAAGCCAAATTGGCGGCAGCCAACTAACCGCCGCAAGTTTGGCAAAACAGTTTTCCAACGAGGTGAAAATCCTGAGTTGCCAGCCCGGAGGCTGAGTTTGGAAGGCGAACAATGGGGCGGCGGGCGCGGCATTTTCAGTTACCATTTGGTGGAAGGGCTGTTCGGCCTCGCCGACCGAAACGGCGACGGCACCGTTTCCGTCGGCGAGATTGACCGCTACCTGGAAGACAAAGTGACGGCCGAGGCCGCCCCGCAAACCCAAGTCCCCATGCTTTTGGGCAACAAATCCGAGCGATTGGCGACAGTGAATGCGGCGATTTTGGCCGATTTGAAAGTCGAAAGCCCGCGGGCTGCCCGTTTTGCCGTGACCGAGGGCGGGGTTTGGAAGAAGAGGTTTTGGCAAAACTCGATTCGGGCATCATCAAAAGTATTGGGCGTTCAAAAAGCGGTGGCGGAAAAGCGGTTTTGGAGCCTGCCAACAATTGCGCTGAGGCATTTTACACTTCGATTTCCGGGGAGCCGGGGCTGGCCCCCTTGCACGGCTATTTAAAAGAAACTTCGCCGCCGCATTGCAGGATGATTCGCAACAGGCACTGAATCGTTTGTTGAAAAACGATTTAATAGAAGCCACAAATCCGCTCAAACGAAATACAATGAATACAAAACTTTCCCGCTTACTTAACACGCGCCGCTCAACTCTTGGGCGAAAGCCATTATTTTTATCCAGAGTTGATGGCGCGGAAAAATATCTTTGAGGGCTATTTGTTCAGTACTCAAAACCGGAATTACAACGACAAAAGCACGGGCGAAAAAACCATCAATTATTATCGAGAAGCTCTGCGCTGGCAACCGGAACACCCCTTGGCTTATTTTTTTCTGGGTTCGGCATTTTGCCGCTCGGTGGTGAATTTGGATTCGGCAGAATATTACGTCCAGTTAGCCACGGATGCCGCGCCAAAATGGGTGCTGCCCATTGCCTCGCTCGCCACCGATTTGTCCACTCGATTTCGACAGATAGACCGCGCCCAAGCTTGGCTTGAAAAAGGCATGACGATAGATTCATCGTCGGCTTTGCTGCTTAATGCATATCAACCTATCTATTCTGCCCAAAAACGACTTGATTTGGCCGAAAAGTCATGCTCAAAGTGCTCGAAATTGACAGCACGCGTAGCTGGTTTTACAACAATTTGGCCTCAGTATATTTTGAACAGCGACGCGCGAAGGAGTGCGAATGGGCATATTTGAAAGCCATCCAATTGGATTCTACAAATCCAGCACCTTTTTGTAACCTCGGAAATTTGTTTTTACAACTTCAAAATTTTGAAAAATCCGAATATTATTATCGAAAAGGCATTGTGGTTGATTCAGCTGGTTCTTTGAATCACAGTGGTTTGGGAATCCTTTTCATGATTATGAACCGAAATCAGGATGCCATTTTTTATTTGAAAAATGCCCTGCGATTTGATTCCACCAACCTCTCGGCTTGGGTTCTCTTGGGAATATTTATTTAAACAACAACCAGTTTTCGGATGCCTTGTCAATGTATCGCAGTGTTTTGGCTTTGGATTCGACAACCCGCAACGCATCTTATTCGCTCAGTGGTATGGGGCAAGCATTGATAGGACTGGGCAATTTGGAAGAGGCCATCAGTGCTTTCGAGCGGTCGGTCTCGATTGATTCGACCAATATTTATGCTTTGGCGGGTTGGGCAAGTGCGCTGATGCGAAAAAACGACCTCGAAAATGCCGAACGAAAACTGAACCAAGCAGATCGGCTTGCCCCAAACCAATGGGTAATCCTGTACAATTTTGCTTTACTGCACCTGAAAAAAGGAAACACTGACTTGGCTTTGCAATCGCTGGAAAACGCACTGAAGACTGGGCTTCGTGATTTTAAAACGCTTTCGACAGACTCCGAATTTGCCCCGCTCCGCGCCCTCCCGGAGTGGAAGATTTTAATGAAAAAGTACTTCCCCGATCAAGTCAAAGACTAAAACCCACAACTATGAAAAACCTTCTTTTCACCCTGCTTCTCATCCTCCCTTTCCAGGGTTTTTCCCAGATCGAAAAAGCGGTGAAGCCGGTTGCGTCACCTTTGCCCGTTTTACCCGCCGAAGCACTGCGTGCTTCGGCGGGTAAACCAGAGCGTCGTCATCGGCATCTCCGACTACCAGGACCCACAAATCCCCGACCTGCGCTTTGCCGATAACGACGCCGAAGCCTTCGCCAATTTCCTCCGCTCCCTGCAGGTGGCTCTCTGGATGGAGATCACCTAAAGTGCTGATCGATTCCCAAGCCACTTTCGCGCAGTTCGATGCCGCCCTCAACTGGCTCATGGACGAAAGTGCCCGGCGACCAGGCCATTATTTACTTCTCCGGCCATGGCGACGTGGAAACCAAACCCGCAGCCAGCACGGTTTTTTGCTCTGCTGGGATTCGCCACCGCAGTCGTACATATCGGGCGCGTACCCGATATTTTCCTCAAAGATGTGGTCACCACTTTGAGCACGGAGAACAAGGCGCGGGTGCTCATCATTACCGATGCCTGCCGCAGCGGCAAACTGGCGGGCAACAGCATCGGTGGCGCGCAACTCACGAGCCAGAACCTTGCGCAGCAATTTGCCAATGAGATCAAGATCCTTTCCTGCCAGCCCAACGAGTACAGCCTCGAAGGCGAGCAATGGGGCGGCGCCCTGAAAGAAAAGGTCTTTCTGGAGCCGCCCGGCGAATGTGCGGACGCTACTACCTGCGCCTTGCGGCCGAACCAAAACTGGAACGGCTGCACAATTCCATGCCCCGCAACTATGCTGCCGCTTTGCAAGATGACGCGCAACAGGCCATCAATAACCTGATGAAAATGGAGCCTACTGAGATTCAGATCTACCGAATGGAGCGCCTCAAAAAATACGCAGCTTACCCCCGTCTGCTCGAACGCGCCGCCGAACTGCTCGGTCCAGAGCATTATATGCGCACTACACTACAGGCCCGGCAGTTGTTTTTTGAAGGATGGCTGCTGCAAATGGAAAGCCCACTGAACCCGGATTCAGCACTTGCCGAAAACCTCTTGAAGAAATACCGACGAGCAGTCGGGTTGGAACCCGATTTGCCTTTGGCATATTATCAAATGAGCACGGTATTCCACAGGCTTTACCCCAGCCCTGATTCCTTATTGTTTTACCGTAATAAATCAATAGAATTAGCACCTTCCTGGACCTGGGCGATAAACCAGACGGCTTTTCACTTTATTTACTCAGAAAAGTTTGAAATAGCAAAAGCTCTCCTCAAAATCAATAAACATTAATCCCGACAATGCCGATACTTGGGGGGCATTCGGATTTTATCATTTTGTCTCTTATCGAAACAGTCGAAGCGTCAGAGATTTGGATACCACAGAGCAATACCTTTTTCATGCACTAAAACTGGATTCCACAAATTATGGTACATGGTATTATCTGGGCTTATTGTATTTCCATGGACGAAAAGATCAAGCAGCTTCATTGCCTTATTTTTTAAAAGCATCCAGGATGGAAAAACCTTCGGCTCAGGTGTACCTGTACCTGGGCGCTGTACACCATAACGCCAGCAATTTTGTTGAGGCAGAAAAATACTATAAACTAGGACTGTCTGTAGATCCTTACCACGACCTGTGCGCCATTTATCTGGCAGGCATTTACATGCAAACTGAGCGCAGAGAAGTCGCCAGGAACTGCTGTTAAAAATATTGGCCCACGATTCTGCAAGTACCAGGGTGCAATCTGTTTAGGCAATTTGTTATTAGAAAATTCATATTATGCCGATGCTGAATCTGCATTTAAAAGATGTATCTCCATAGATTCACTTAATGTCACTTACAGGATGTCACTTGGCTATGTTTATTGGGCTGCAGAGAGGTATGTGGAGGCAGAATCAATGTTTAGAAGGGACTCCAACTCAATTCCGACAAGTTCTCGCGATTCTTAACTTATGAAATGTGGAAAGCCTAAATCCCATCGATATGAGCAGGCAGAGCAGTTGTATCGGAAAATCATCCAACACGACCCGGCATTGCCTGGAGCATATTATGCCCTCGCGCGCCTCCAAAGTATTCAAAATCAGGTGGACAACGCTTTGAAACGCTGGAACAGGCAATTGTGAAGGGAATGAATGACTATGACTGGCTGCAACAAACCCCCGACCTAGCCCCGCTCCGGGAGCGTACGGAGCAATGGAAAACCCTGATGAAAAAGTACTTCCCCGATCAAGTCAAAGACTAAAACCCACAGCCATGAAAAACCTCCTTTTCACCCTGCTCCTCGCCCTCCCTTTCCCCACTTTTTCTCAAAACGAAAAAGCGGTGAAGCCAGTTGCCTCTCCTTTACCCGCTTTACCCGCCGAAGCGCTGCGCGCTTCGGCGGGTAAAACCAGAGCCGTCGTCATCGGCATCTCCGACTACCAAGACCCCAAATTCCCGACCTGCGCTTCGCCGACGCGGACGCCAATGCCTTCGCCAATTTCCCTGCGTTCGCCTGCCGGTGGCTCGCTCGATGGCGACCACCTCAAAGGTGCTGATCGATTCCCAAGCCACCGTCGCCCAGTTCGACGCCGCCCTCGGCTGGCTCATGGACGAAGCAAGCCCGGCGACCAGGCCATTATCTACTTCTCAGGTCACGGGGACGTGGAAACAAAACCCGCAACCAGCACGGTTTTTTGCTTTGCTGGGATTCCCTGCCTCAGTCGTATATCGGGCGCGTATTCGATATTTTCCCTGGAAAGATGTGGTCACAACCTTTGAGCACGGAGAACAAGGCGCGGGTTCTCATCATCACCGATGCCTGTCGGAGTGGTAAACTGGCCGCAACAGTATCGGTGGCGCGCAACTCACCAGCCAAAACCTCGCACAACAGTTCGCAACGAAATCAAGATCCTCTCCTGTCAGCCCGATGAATACAGCCTCGAAGGCGAGCAATGGGGCGGTGGGCGTGGTGCCTTCAGTTTCACCTTGTAGACGGCCTGTACGGCCTCGCCGACGGCAACAGCGACGGTTTCGGTAAACCTGATGGAAATAGGCCGCCACCTGGAAGACCATGTAACGCCCGAGGTGTCCCCGCAAAGTCAGGTGCCCATGACCGTCGGCAACCGCACGGAAAAATGGCGGCGGTGTTCCTGACATACTTGCGCAGGTGAAAAACAGACGGGTCAATTGCCCATTTTCAGCGCGCTACTGACAGCAAGGGCATTGAAGATGAGGTGTTGGCAACGGTGGACCTGACCATTCGAGCACTTTCTATTACGATTTAAAACGCCCTGAAAGAAAAGGTCTTTTCGAGCCGCCCGGGCGAGTGCGCGGAGGCCTATTATCTGCGCGTTTCTTATGGGACCCAAACTGAGCGGAGGCACTATTCCATGCGCCGTAACTATGCTGCTGGTTGCAGGATGATGCAACAGGCCATCAATGATTTGACGGCTATGGAGAAAACGGATGTAAATCTTTATCGGCTGGAAAGGCTGAAAAATATGTATTTTCCCCCGCCTGCTTGAACGGGCCAGCGAACTGTTGGGAAATCAGCACTTATATGTACCCGGTTTGCAGGCGCGGAAATATTATTTTGAAGGGAAAGTGATGCTTGAAAGCCCTATAAATGTTGATTCTTCTTGGCATAGGCTGTTGAATATTTACCATAAATCGCCATAAATGGCTGCCAAATGCGGCACCAACGTATTTGGCAATGAGCACCGTTTATGACAATATAATTCCTAATGCTGAATCTCATGTTGTCTACGCCAAGAGAACAATTGAGATAGCACCAGCTTCGACTCGAGCATATACGAGCACCGCGAGGAGGTTGGTATACAAATTCAAGAAACACAGGATGCAAAGGAGTTGATTGACCAAGCCCTTCAGGTTGACTCTACTAGCCGGTACCCATGGATTTCACTTTCAATTTTGGAAAGCGAAGCCAATGGAAACTTCTCTGGTGCAGAACAATATCTACTAAAAGCAATCGCCCTTGATTCCACACAAAAGTACGGCTCCATGATGCTTTAGGCTATCTGCCTTTATTCAGAACAAAACTGTGAAAGCCAAGCAGGCATTCCTGAAAGCGATCGAGACAAGCAAACCCTTGCCTAGCATCCTTACTTTTCTAGGGGCCTTGCATTCCAATGCAGGGCAATTTGCAGAAGCAGAGCCGTACTACAAAATGGCATTGGAAATAGAACCCAAAGATGTAAACTGTTTACGCTCATTAGCCTTGGTTTATTTCAAAACAGGCAGAGTAGAAGAAGCATCATCTCATCAAACAGGCAATGGGATACGATTCATCCGCATGGGCTTATTGATGATGGTTGAAACCCTACATGGATGCTGGCTGGTATGAAAGTTTACAGATCTGATGAAACGGGCCACAGTCTTGAAGCCCAACGATTTTTTGGGTGGGGATTTCTCGGCCAGTGTTATTCCAGATCTGGGCGTTATGAAGAAGCTATCCGAACCCTACTCCATACACTTAGCTTGGCGCCACACGATCTGTACACACAGAATGACCTCGCCGATACCTACCGCCTTTCCGGGGATTTGGACGCGGCAAGAGAAGCCTATTTGAAGATCATTGATATGAACCCGGAAAGCCCATTTGGTTACATGGGCATGATAAAATTGGTACTGGCAGGAGGGAAACCCGATGAAGCGATGATCTATCTTGAAAAGGCTGTACAGCGAGGGTTTCGTTTGAAGAAGTCAATATCCCCGAATTTAAGGGATTGCCCGGATTTGCCGAATTGATGAAAAACACTTTCCCGACCAGGTCAAAGACTAAAACCCACAACCATGAAAAACTCCTTTTCACCCTGCTCCTCATCCTCCCTTTCCAGGGTTTTCCCAGATCAAAAAGCGGTGAAGCTGGTTGCGTCACCTTTACCTGCCGTAGCCTTGGCGGAGGCGGGCGCCCCTCCTCCGCCAAGGCTACGGCGGGCACGCGCGCCGTCGTCATCGGCATCTCCGACTACCAAGACCCGCAAATCCCAGACCTGCGCTTCGCCGACGCGGACGCCAATGCTTTCGCCAATTTCCTCCGCTCCCCCTGAGGCGGCTCGCTTGATGGCGACCACCTTGAAGTACTGCTCAATTCAGAAGCCACCGTCGCCCAGTTCGACGCCGCCCTCGGCTGGCTCATGGACGAAAGCAAGCCGGGCGATCAGGCCATTATCTACTTCTCCGGTCACGGCGACGTGGAAACCAAAACCCGCAATCAGCACGGTTTTTTGCTCTGCTGGGATTCTCCGCCGCAGTCGTACATATCAGGCGCGTACCCGATATTTTTCCTCAAAGATGTGATCACGACTTTGAGCACGGAGAACAAGGCGCGGGTGCTCATTATCACCGATGCCTGCCGCCGTAGTGGCAAACTGGCGGGCAACAGTATCGGCGGTGCATGGCTCACCAGCCAGAACCTCGCACAACAGTTCGCCAACGAAATCAAGATTCTCTCCTGCCAGCCCGATGAATACAGCCTTGAAGGTGAGCAATGGGGCGGCGGCAGAGGCGCGTTCAGTTTCCATCTCGTGGACGGACTTTACGGCCTCGCCGACGGCAACAGCGACGGTTCGGTAAATCTGATGGAAATCGGTCGCCACCTTGAAGACCATGTTACACCAGAGGTGTCCCCGCAAAGCCAAGTACCGATGACGGTCGGCAACCGCACAGAAAAACTGGCGGCGGTGTTCCCGGATTTACTGGCGCAGGTGAAAAAAAAACAAGACAAGCAACCGCCCTTTTCAGCGCTACCGATAGCAGGGGCATTGAGGATGAGGTGTTGGCTACGGTGGACTCGACCATTCGGGCACTTTACTACCGCTTCAAAAAAGCCCTGAAAGAAAAGGTATTTCTAGAGCCGCCCGGCGAATGTGCCGACGCCTACTATCTGCGCCTCATGGCTGAGCCGAAACTGGAACGGTTGCATAATTCCATGCGCCGCAACTATGCCGCCGCTTTGCAAGATGACGCGCAACAGGCCATCAACAACCTGATGAAAATGGAGCGCACCGAGACTCGCCTCTACCGGCTTGAACGCTTGAAAAAATATGCGCCTTATCCTCGGCTGCTCGAACGCGCCGCCGAACTTCTCGGCCCGGAGCATTATATGTATCAAACCCTGCAGGCAAGAAAATTCTATTTCGAAGGTGCAGTATTGCAGATGGAAAGTCCTTTGAACCCAGATTCCGTGCTTGGACAGCGGATATTGGACAAATATCGCGCGTCCCTGTCACAGCAGCCAGATGCGGCGCTAACCTACCGGGGGATAAGCGAGGTGTTCGAGAAGGTCATCCCGAATATAGATTCGATGGCTTTTTATGGTTACAAAGCAATTGAGGCTTCTCCTAATTGGATCAGGGCTTATACCAAACTGGGGTGGATGTTAACCAATCTCAAGCGATTCGGGGAAGCACAAATCCTTTTAGAAAAAGCCCTTACAATTGATTCCAGTGAGGCAAGGACATGGGGAATTTGGGTTGGTTGCAGAATAGGCAGGGCAATCTGGATGCCAGCGAAGCTTGCTATCTACAAGCGATTGCCGTGGATTCAACTTATGAAGGGGCTTATTTTTGGCTTGGCAGCCTGTATTTCAACAAAGGCAAAATGAATGAATCCATTGGCTATTTTTTAAAAGCAGTACAAGCGGACAAGCCAAGTGAGTACACGTTCAACTTTCTGGGCTGTTCTTATTCCAATATAGGCCAGTATGCTGAGGCAGAAAAATACTTTCTCAAAGGATTAGAAATCGAGCCGAATGGCACGGCTTGCCTAGTATATTTAGCGGGTGTGTACCTGAAGACACAGCGCATGGCTGAAGCAAAGGATTTGCTGACTAAAGCCCTCGCGTATGATTCATCAATAATTGTCCAAGGTAGCGTGGCAGAAGTATTTCACGAAAACGGTCTTTATCCTGAATCAAGATTTGCTCCAAAAATCCTAGCGAAAGACTCACTTGATGAGGCTGCTTTATGGTTATTGGCCAGTAACAAGTTAAAATCTGGCCGTATGGCCGATGCGGAAGCCTTAGTGAAAAAATGCATTCGCATTAACCCAAAACTCTATTGGAATTGGGAGCTGCTCGGGCAGGTGTACCTGAAGCTCGCACGATATGAGGAGGCCCGCCAGTCTTTTTTTAAGGGAATGGAAATGGACCCAGACAATTCAATTTTCTATTCCAACCTCGCCATCCTCTATGCCGTGGAGGGCAAAACCTCCGCCGCGCTTAATTTCGCGGAGCAAGCCTTTCAAAAAGGAATGGCCTGGGAGACCATTTACGAGTTCCAATACTTTGATTTTGCTCCGGTGCGGAGGCTGCCTGGGTTTAAGAAATTGGAGAAAAAGTACTTCCCGGATAAGTGAAAAAATAAGTGCGTGTTTAAAATGCTAAACACCTCACACCCCCACCACTTCCCGCACAGGCAAAATCGCCTTCAATTTTTCCACCACAAAATCCACTTCCGCTTTTGTATTGTAATGCGAAAACGAAAAACGAATGCTCTTCCGCATCGGATCAGCGTGAATGGCTTCGAGCACGTGGCTGCCTTTTTCCGAGCCGCTCGAACAGGCTGAGCCGCCGGAACAACTGATTCCTGCAATATCCAGACTCAGCAACAGCAGCTCATTTTTCGGGTTGGGCGGGAAGGAAACGTTCAGTACTGTGTAAAGGCTGTCGCCGTCGCAGTCGCCGTTGAACTGGATATCATCAAAAGTTTCTGAAAGTCTTTCTTTCAAATAGTTGCGAACATCGCAGATATGCGCCACACGTTCTTTCATTTCGTTGGTGGCGAGTTCGAGGGCTTTGGCAAGCCCTACAATGCCGTACACGTTCTCCGTGCCGCCGCGCATGTTGCGCTCCTGAGCGCCTCCATCAATAAACGGCTTGATGGGGGTTTCGGGGCTTATGTAAATGAATCCCACGCCTTTTGGTCCGTGGAATTTATGGGCTGCACCCGACATGAAATTCAAGGGTGTTTCCTGCACGTTAATGGGAAAGTGCCCAACGGTCTGCACCGTATCTGAATGGAAAAGCGCGCCATATTGACGGCACAAGCCGGACACTTTGCCGAGGTCGATCATATAGTGCCGATCTCGTTGTTGGCATGCATGAGCGTCACGAGTGTTTTTTTACCGCCAGAATCGGCCAATGCAGATTCAAGTGCCTGATAATCAGGTCTTCCAACAGCATCTACGGGCAACCACTTCCACCCCATTCACCTTTTCCACGGTTTCGATGGCGTGTGTGCCAATGGTGCTCTGTCGGACTGAAATAATGCGTTGTACGCCAAGGTCGCGCACGGAGCACTTGATGGCCATGTTGTTGCTCTCCGTTCCACCAGAGGTAAAAAAATCTCCCAGTGCCGGCTCCAATGCTTTGCGCTACGGCTTTGCGTGCAGCCTCCACGGCAGCCCGTACGCTTCGGCCTTCCGCATGAATGCTGGAAGGGTTGCCGTATTGCCCACGCAGGATGGGCAGCATCGCGTTGATGACTTCTTCAGAGATGGGGGTGGTGGCGGCGTTGTCGAAATAGACTCTTTGCATGGTGGTTGAATTATGGTACTGACGGGATAACTCGGGGGTTTTTGATTGACGATTGATGAGTACATGATTGTTGATTGTTGATGGAATGGGTGATGTGCTTATGTGCGATTTTCGATACATAGACCATCGAAAATCTTACATACCCATCAACAATCAACAATCATGTACTCGTCAATCAAAACCATACCCTAGCTACGTGAGTAGTCTTCTATGGTAATTAATCTGCCCCAAATGGTAATTCAGGTGTGTGAGCAAGTGGAGGATCATATAGCGCGTCGTTACCACTTTGCCATGTTTTTCCAGGGGGTAAATTTTGTCAAAATCTGACCGCCATTATCTTCTTTGCCAAATTACCCGCAATTACCGCCGAATGACTTTCCGAATACACCTGGATGATCGGTTCGGTATTCGAGGGTCGAACGTACCCAACCATCCGCAAAGTCAATCTTGAGGCCGTCTTCCGTGTTAACTTCTTCGCGGTGGTATTTTTCCTGGAAGCGCCTTAAGATTTTTTCAAGGTCAATATCGGGCGAGCTCGATTTTGCCCTTGGCCAGTGTCTTCCGGGTAGGTCTCGGGCAGGGTCGAAATCTGCTTGCCTGATTGTGCCAAATGGCCGAGAAACAGCGCGATACCAATCAGCGCGTCACGACCCAGTGCAGTTCCGGCACGATAATGCCGCCGTTACCTTCGCCCCCAATCACGGCATTTACAGCCTTCATTTTGTCCACCACATTCACCCCGCCTACGGCCGCCGCGTGGTATTCGCCGCCATATTTCGGGTAGGCATCACGCAGGGCGCGGTGCTGGCGAGGTTCGGATGGACGGTGTTGCGCCGCCTCGCTTTGAAAGCACATAATCCGCTACGGCCACCAGGGTATATTCTTCCCCAAAAGTTCGCCGTCTTCTACACATGAACACCAGGCGACCACGTCGGGATCTACCGCGATGCCCAGATTTGCTTTTTGCATTTGACCTCGGCAGAGAGTTGGTCGAGGTGTTCCTTCAAAGGCTCTGGATTATGGGCGAAGAGTCCATTGATTTCGCCATTGACTAAAATACATTGACAACCAAGTGCTTCCAAGCAAGGGAGGAACCGCCAATGCTCCTGTGAATTGATGGTGTCCACTACGATTTTAAAACCTTTGTCGCGTACGCCCTTAATATCTACGAGTGGGTGGGCAAGGATTTGGGCAATATGTTTTTGGATATAGGAATTGTCCTGGCGGTGTTTCCCGGGTTTCAACAGAGAGGCATACTCGACTGATTTTTTCCACTAAATCCAAAACGTCTGCAGCTATTTTTCGCGCTTTGAACCTGCCTTTGGCATTGAGCAATTCAATAAGCCCCACTTAGGACGTGACTTTATTGTAAGAATGGAGATGCCAATTGCTTTTTCTAATGCACCGGTATCCCTACCGTGGGAGTGGTGCTAAGTCCGAGGTCAACAACAGAGATACCCATGCTCCGGCAAAGTGTTCACAACCAGATGCGCCAAGGATTTCGCCTAAACACGTCCGTCGCGCCCGACCAGCTTCGATATGGGGCTGCCCGTGGTCTCCAGCACCATTGGCCAAAGGCGGCGGTAGATCTCCACGATGTCTTGTGGAGTCAGGAGTTTTCGCCCGGCCGGCCTCCAACGGTGCCTGGAAAGCCAGAAATGGACTTGATGAGGTAAGGTAACACATGCAAGGTTAGGAACTCGGTGGACTGGGGTCAAAAAAGTCTGTAAAAGTATGTTGTGAGCTAAAAGTGAAACAGCAAACAGAGAACCGAAAATTTAAAATCATATAGAGCATTTTCGAAAGGGGTGACTCGGCCATTTTCGGATCAAACTGTATGGTTTTAAATTGCGGTTCTCCTGTTTTGTGGTTTTGCTTACTATTTTCTTTTTTCTAAATCGATCTTACTGAACTATAAGTACCTTCTCCCGCGCAAACAGAAAATATACCAGCCCATCCACCAAATTGTTGAACACGGACACCGGTTCCAAGCGGGTTTTCACCAGCATCGTAATTTTGCTTGTAGGAACGCGACCACCGATGTAGGCTTCCGTACGTTGCACGCGAACGGTCATGCCTTCTGAACTTCCACATATCTCCTTTCCTGAAATTTGTACGTCGCCCATCGAAAAACGATCCCTTAGATAAGTCCACTTCCTTTGAACCCAAAGGCCACATTTGGATCCGTAAAATCTTCCGGATAAATCGGGTATTGATACAAGCCAACGGTATCATACATTCCCGTGTTAGGGTTGTAGAAGGACGTGTAATAAAATGCGTTGAAATGTGCCACCTCATATTAGTTGGTGCAACCCCTGTTGATCTTGGAAAGAACACCTACCAAATCTAATTGATCTCTATCAGGCCCGAACTGGCATTAGCCTCACCCGGCAGAGTCCACCACGAAATCACCGGGCACCCCTTGCATCGCGCCTACTTTGGGAAATCCGATTGTTCTGCTTTGACTTACAGGTACTGCCTATTGCAACGGACCTGGAAACTACACCCAATAAACACAAGTATTGTTGTCAGACACTTAAAGGCGAAAGCGAAATCCACTTTTGGCCGTCTTGTAGAGTTCCATGGAGCCCTTTCACAAAATAATCGTCGTAGTGGGGCACCGCTTCGAGGATCCCCAAATTGCGGGTCAACAATACTTGAACGCAGGTATCCTGATCGGTCAGATTCAGGTGAAACCACGAATTGTTTTTCATAGGGCGGGGGTCAATTTCCACCGTTTATTAAAAATCTCGTACCGGGAAACCAGTGCAAGCGAGGATATGCAGAGAATGAAGAGGACATTTTCTCAAATTTAGGTGATATTTATCATAGCCAATAGATTGACAGTGAATTTTCACTAACTGAATTATGGTCTGAATTGGTGAAACACGGTAATTAGTGGCTAAAAAGAACTCTTGTTTTGGAATTTAAGCTCCATGAAGCAGAATGACCGTGAAAAGGCTTCTTTCAACAGTCTTGTTCTGTCCATTGACATCTTCAGTGTCGGTGAAAGAAAAAACGGGTTTTGCGGTTGTAGTGTTGTAAGCACCAAAATGACCAGGGTGCGGGTATAGCGGCGTTTTTTTCTGGTGAAACCAAAACCCGCATCGAGCCGGTTGTAGGAGGGCATCCGAAAGTTGTTTCGCCGGGGTGTGTTTTTCACCTCTTGCTCATAGTCCTGATAGAATAGTTGCCGGGCCCCAGGTATGAGTCGCCGAACGTGACCGCATTGCCCGTGGTAAACCGCGAATGGTGGCCATTGAAAACGTTTGCGAAATTGATAGGGATCCAGTGATTTCAAAAGCGGTCCAGACGGTCGTATTTAGGGGGGAAAACATTCCCAAATTGATCTCATCAAAATGCTGCATTTAGGAGAGCGGGTAACCAACCTGAAACCCGCCGGAGTTTCTAGCTCCTTTTCCTGACAAAAACTCCGCCCTGTAAGCAGTTCCATCGCCCTGCGAAACACGGTCCTCCCAATTTTGAAATTGCAGAAGATTTTGAGCCTTCCTGAAACAAGATTATGTTGATCTCCTTAAATACAGTCTCATTACACTGCACCTAGTCTTTCAAACACCTTGTCACCTAACGCCAAGTTTGCCAGGCACTTGAGGTTTTACTGTTGAGTATTTTGCAGCCAAAGATCAGTAGGCAAACGATTAGTCTCGTTGGTGAGCAGGTGTATATGTACTTATGCATGGTGCTTAAACTCGCCTTGAGTGACCAAACTCGTCTCAAAAAGATAAAGTGGCACGATTTCTTGCTTAACTCCGAAATAGTCAACTCCCAAAATCCCTTGAGAGGTAAACCGCAATTGATTCACGCCAATTGTGTTTGACCTCTCCAATCGTCTTCGCCAAAAACTATCAAACATTAAAATCAATGAATATCAGCGAAATCAAAGTCTGCCGCCCAAAACAAGCGAGGAAAACTGGATGGAAATTCAACTGGACGGAAGGTGTAAAATGGGCATTCTGCGCCAAATCTGATGTAATGGTTTGGGCCAAGGCCTGTAATCGAAGCCGTAACTTTTCCGCCACACATCGCCAATACACCCAAAAATAATGCATATCAATCAACTCTTCGGGGTTCACCTCGATCCGTTTTCAAAATCGCGTTACGGCTCAGCTTCATGACGTCCTCAAACCGGTATCACGCGTTGAAATAGAAGTGGCGCTTCAGGCCCTGATGATGTGAACCCAGCGGAATGCGGAAGTAAATGTTATCCCCATCCGAGATCCGCCTTGAACTTATCTTCGTACTGCAGTTCATTCTCTCCAAACAAAAATAAAACTTGTCTTTCTCGGTAAAAAACCGAGGTAAACGCGGTCTTTCGGCGCAAAATCGGCGAAGGTTCACCCATGCTCATCACCAAAAAATAACTCATCTTCACGCCTTCCTGCCCATTGGGCTGACCTCGAATCCAGCTTTGATGCGCGGCCCCGCCAAAATGTCACATATTTGTTCGTTCTATCGATGATGAACAAACGAGGACCGTTCTTCGATCACTCCTTCGATACCAGTTTTCAGCCAAACATTTGCAATGGTTTCCCCACAAATCTAATGCTCCTCGTCATCTCTTCATCATCTCGATCCTTTATGACGACGCGATCAACGTAATCGCGCCGCGAACCGGCCTTTTATCAGCGATACATCTTTCGCCGCGCCCTGCATTAACAACGACGAAAACCAAACGGGTGCGACACATTATATATCGGTACACCATCCAGTGGGAACAATTCTGATCGGGTCCGCCGCCCCGGTACGTAATTCCACTCTGGTTTTTCACTCCCGCCTGACACGCCGTGCGGTGTTGCGCTGAGTATGTCCCTTTTACCAAGGGAAGGCTGTGACAATGCCTTTTACCAAGGGATGGTTGTCAATATCCTACTGCATGCCCTTCACGCGCTCATAACGCCGATTCATCACTTCGCTTCAGTACAGTGTTGTCCTCCATGCCCAATGCTTGCACCCACGTTTTTTCTGGGTGCGAACGCCAAACGCCTTCAGGTCGCCAGCTGTACGTGATAGCAATGAGGGCTGAATCAGCAGGCAGGGTTAGGCTGTAAAACCAAATGTATTGCCGGTCACAGTGCCTTTCCACTTTTTACGTCGCGCACCGTGGCTCTGATGAGGTGTTCACCGCTTGCACGGTCGGTCACGGTCCCACTAATGGTGAAGCGGCTTTTGACAAAAGCCGAAAAGGATAAAGCAATTGAAATAAAGGGCAGGAGCAAAAGTCGGCCAGCCCATTTGGAAGAGGGTAAAGGTGTCTTTTTCAACATAAAAATAAGTAGCGTTTGGTGAATTTGTCCTAAAGGATTTAAACGGCATTGGATCGGTTGGGCATCTAGTGTTAGATTTGTGTTTTTTAACCTCTATTTCGTGCGCCGATAGCACTTCGCATTCTTTATTTCTTCGAATCCCGCCGACTTTTCTTTTTAGCCCTGCTCCTGTTGTCGTTTTTTGCTGGGTTTTAAATTGGAAATCGTCTCGTGGTTGGCGGCGACTTTTTGCCTTTATTTTTGAGTGACCTGGCTTTGCTTCGTGCCAAAAGCTACGGGGCAGAGAGTCGTTGGGTATTTGGGGGTCGGTTTAGGCACTGGCTCTCCCTGTTTTTCAAACGGGACTGACGAGCATGAGCGATGGACGGGGCTGGCTCGCGTTGTCCGCGTTTTACTTTTGCCCTCCGCACTTTGAAACCTGCAAAACCAGCAATGCCATCTGGGGGCGGCATTAACGGTTTTGGCGATCAGTACAAGCCATTCCCTTGCAGCATTGTTGCTCTGGCCATCGTGCTTGCCTATAATTTGTTTGCCAGGGAAAA
>JADJFA010000016.1 GCA_016708875.1 Lewinellaceae bacterium | reverse complement strand
AAGTTGCTTAAGATTTGTTCAGGGGATTTTCAATAGGGAAAAATCGAACCTTGTGTTTTAATTGGTCGTCCTGAGAGTAGTTTGGAGGCCATTCCAAAGACTAGATTTTTTGATTACCTAATTATCATTCCCGAATTATGAATTTGGTTATTCTCAGTCCTGAAAAAGAAATCTTTGCTGGCGAAGTCAAATCGGTGATTGTGCCAGGCAGCGAAGGTCAGTTTGAGATGCTGCAAAACCACGCAGCCATTGTTTCGTCGTTGAAAACGGGCGAGGTAAAGGTGACCAAAGCCAATGGTGAAAAAGTTGTTTTCGGAGTGGAGGGCGGCTTTGTGGAATGTTTGAACAATGAGGTTTCGGTGTTGGTGTCGGGTGTCTCTGTAGCATAAACGGACAACAAGTTCGACTTTTGGGAAAAACAAAAATCCCCTTCCAGCATGCTGGAAGGGGATTTTTTTGAATCTACTTCGTTACAAAACCCACTAATCAATTCCTTCGTTTTCTGGGTGGCCCCATACTCTCAATCGCTTCCCCAATTGCCGCATCAAATTTCACTTGTTGATCGGGCCTACAGATTTCGCGCACCCGGCGAAAATGCTCGAAAGTGAGCAATTCTTCCTGGCGTTTTACGGCGGCAATGGAATCGGCTAATAGCTGCACCTGGGAGTCGTTTTGATCTTTTTGTGCCAAAAGATCAAACATCTGCCCACGAAGCTGACGGTTTTGCTTTTGAAAATCTTCCATTCTGGAATGGTGTACATCGCGCAATTGACGATAAGTGGCTTGTTGGGCTTTGTCCATACCCGTAGCTTTTACGAGGAACATAAAAGGGCCTCTTGCACCCGGCGGCGGGGGGCGATTTAGCCACATAAACGCCAGAGTGCCAATGTTCAGCAGCAATAACAGGGCTATTGCGATTTTGTAAAATTTCAAGTTTTCCATGATCTCAGAATTGAGGAGCATCGGATGCCCCAAAGTATTCTTTTGCAAACATTTCTTTTGAACTGGTGGCCTTTTTACCCGATTGGGAAAAATCAAGGCACATGAAAAGGTTGGCCACAACCAACACGAGCGCACATGCGGCCGCGCTCCAAACTTGTGCGGTCGGCATTCGGACCAACTTGGCTCGACCAAAGGCAGCCCGGCGCATAGCGTTTTCAAACAAGCCTTCCGGCGCAGGCGCCCGTTGGCTGCCGTTTAGGCTTTTAAGGGTGTCTTCTACCCATTTTTCTTTATTTGTTTGTTTCATACTGAGTGGAGGGTTAAGTGTGGCACACCTCGAAGGTGTGCCACACTTTATTCAGTTTTATTTTGTTCATACCAATACCCCAGGTAGGCCCGCAGATTTTGTTTGGCCCGGAACAACAATGATTCTACAGACGCGAGGCTCAACTCCATAATCTCAGCGATTTCGACGTAAGGCAAATCTTCGAGTTTGTGAAGTATAAATGCCGTTTTTTGCTTTTCCGGGAGTTTTTCGATGGCCAGGAACAGGATTTGAGCCCGTTCCTGGTTTTCCATTAAAACACCAGGATGTTGAAAATGGGGTTGGTCCACAGCCAAGTTTGCACCTTCTGTTTCAAAAATGCTCTGCAAAAAACCGAAACGTTTTACCCGCTTTTTTGCCTTCAAATGATCCATTGATTTGCTTAGCGTTATGCGGTACAACCAGGTGGAGATTTTTGCTTCGCCACGAAATTTTCCGACCGACTGGAATGCATAGGCAAACACCTCTTGAGCCATGTCTTCAGCATCGCTGCGGTGCTGCAAAAGCCCGAGCGCTGTGTTGAAGACCAGATTGCCGTGTTTTTCCACCAAATACTTACAAGCAGCCGGGTCGTTGTTCCGCAATTGGGCTACCAGTTCCGATTCCGTCAAATCCGAGGATATTTTTCAAATACGATTATTCTTTTTGAAGTTTGAACACTTGTGAGGTACTACCCAGTATCTTTAAGAAATAAACGCCATTTGTCAAATTCGAGAAATCCTGTTTTTCGATGTCGCTTCCAGTAAAAACCACTTGTCCCATCGGGTTGCTCAATTCAAAAGATGCACCTTCGGTCCTGGTTTTCAGATAGATATGTGAACGAAACGGGTTGGGATAAACCGACCCTGATACTGGAGCTTGCGCCAATTCGCTCGTCCCGACTGCGGGATTGCAAAACGAGGCTCCATTCACCAAAGTCGTCATTTCACTGCACAAGTATTGATAGTTGGCCAGTTCGTCCGCACTTAATGTACCCGTCAAAAGGTTGTTCGATTCTCCGGGATCGGCGGATAAATGGTAAAATTCTTCATGGCCATCGTCAAATCGAAGTAGCTTGTATTCCAGGTTTCGCATGGTTTTGCCGTCATTGGCATCGGGGGGCGTTGTGAAGATTTCAGTAAAGGCCCAAGGTCGTACAGACGTAGTCTGGTTTTTCAATATTGGCAGGATGCTTTTGCTGTCCACAGGTTTGTTGACCGGGATTTGCGAAGGCCAATCGGTGTAGCCATAGAGCTCCAGAATGGTAGCAAACAGGTCCGTCGTATTCACCAAGGCATCACTCACTCGCCCCGGATTCACAATAGATGGACCCGAAATGAGAAACGGTACATGTACCCCATATTGGTAAATCGTGCCTTTGGCTCGATTGGTGTTGGCGATCTGAGCAGTTTGCATTGCATTTCCGTTGTCGCCAATAAAAATAATGTCTGTACTATCCAGTTGATTATGAACTTCTAAGGAATCAAACAAGCGGCCAATTTCGTGATCTAAAGCTTCCAGGGATGCTTTAAAATAAGATTTGGGGTTCATCATAATATCCTGCTGCGTACCGCTCAAATTGGTGTAGGAGTGCAATCCTGCGGGCGGCAAATGAAATGGCGTATGCGGAGCATTAAAAGCAAGCCAAAGAAAGAAGGGTTTGTTGTTTTGGGCTTTTGTCCAGGCAATCGCGTCATTGGCGGTTTCTGTTGTGGCATAATTAGTGACGTTGCTTGAAACACCGTTGGTCACTTTGGTCCAGTTCGTATAACTCATTATGGCTCCAATGAAATTACCTGCAAAATGGTCGTATCCCATAATGTTGGGGTTGTTCAGATTGGACGTCGGCATCGCTGAATGTAAATGCCATTTACCAATATTGGCCTTTGCGAAGCCATTCGGGCTGTACAAATTGAGCAGCCGCGGAATAGTCATCTCGTTGATATCCAAAACTCCGGAACCATCGCCAACTACGGCCCCTACTCCAGTACGAAAACCATAGCGGCCAGTCAGCATCCCTGCACGGGTAGCCGAACAAACCGGATTGGACCAGGCATTGCTGAAACGAACGCCTCGACTCAACAGTTTCCGGATATTTGGCACTAGCGCGGTATCCTGATGATCTTCGTAAAAGCCGAGATAGTCGGTACCCAGGTCATCGGCGATGATCAGGATGACATTGCGTTGGGCCTTAGCAGTGATCGAAAAGATCAAGAGCAAAAAGAGTGTGATGTATAGCTTCATGATATTTTTTTTGAAATTGAGGTGACACCTACTCCTTCGTCGGAGATGTCACCTCAATTTGCCTAACTATTCCACCACCACTTTTTTGTTCGAAATCACTTGGCCGTTCACCAAAACAGAAACAACATAAACCCCTGCGTACAAAGTCCGCACATCAAAATATCCTATCGTGCTACCGGCTTGAATTTCAGTTTGTTGCATTAGCCTGCCAGATAAATCAAATAGGCGCAAGTCCATTTTTTCCCGGAGCAAGCCCTCGATTTGTATGGCAAAAAAATCGCCCGATGGATTGGGAAAAATGGCAATTTCGAAATCGTTCAATTCACTTTCTGAAACTGCCGATGTCGGGTTATAAGTCGTTACCGGTTCGCCAATGGTTTGTACTTTCGAAGCGCTCCTTACCCCATAAAAAGTCGGTCCGACCACATAAGGATAGGCAGAATTCCACTTTTCATCCACGGTGGCAAAGTAGGCGTAAATACCCTGTGGATATTCAGGTGTGACACAAAAACGGCCATTGTGCACATCCAAAAAGTCAGGTTCCGCGGAGGCAGTGAATTCATAATCCTCCCGAAAATAGCCGAGTGGATAGGTCGCGCTCACGACAGGGCCATCCGCTACATCCGTGCCATCGGCGTGGTGGGTACGAACGCTGATATTTCTAAGTTTATAACTCGATTTCATACGCACAATGCCGCCCGTGCCGTCCACATTTTTAAAGCCATACGCACCGTAAATCGGGAAACCGTCGTAAGCAAAACCGATGAGGGGCGAGTGATGCGTTGGGTTTATAGCATATAGCCCGTCTGCGGGGTACAGGTCGCAGATATTGGAAATCACCATCAAATCGAGGTTAAAAGCCGAAGGATTTTGGTGGTGGTGGTAATTACCCATAGCCGGGTGTGCCTTGGCGCAGTCAAAACCGGCTCGTTCTGCTGGTATCGCATCCCGGTTCCAGGCCTGAGCAGTCGCAGGGCCTCCAGGACAGGCAGGATTCCCGGGCCCGCCACAAAGCGCGTTGGTGGTTGTATTCCAGGCTACCCCATCGCGATAATCGAACAGGGCCACGCCGTTGATGAAAGCGCCAATATTTCCACCTGTAGTATTGGTAGGAGTGCCCGTATTTTTAACGGGGTTTAGCGGAATTTTGAAATAACCGGTTTGTGCGCTTGCCAGGGAAGGGTTGCCATCCAAAAACGGACCAGTGATATAAGCCGGGATGCCAGTTGCCTGTATATATGACCAATCGGCAGAGTATTGAACGGACTGCACATTGGCCTGCACATTGTCTTGAATGGGTGTGGAATTACCGTTGACATAATGTCGGCCTTTCAAACCGCTGGTGTTCAAAATCCAGGAAGAAATGGCTGGGTTGGTTTGCGCCTGAAGCTGAAAAAGGCTGACGAGCAGGGTAAGGCAGAGGATTGCTTTTTTCATGATTGATGTGATGTATGAATTTGCGTTTTATGGTTGGGCGATATTTTTGGAAAAAACTTGCGGGAGGAGAGGGGATATTTCACGCAACGGCGCAATTTCACAAAGCGGCGTAATTTCACACAACGCCACAACGTATCCGCTAAAAATTTCACACAACGCCACAACGGCACAACGTGAGAGGGGTGTCGTGGCGTCGTCGTGGCGTTGTGTGAAAAACCTAATCAATCCCGAGGAAATGAAAAATCCGGATTAAACAAAAACTCCCGATCCGTCAAGGTCAGTAAAAAAGCCACCAGGTCTACCTTTTCATTGGGCGACAACTCGATTTTTCGGTCGAGCGCGGTTGTTTGGGTGTAATGGTTCAGCACATCCCGGAGTTTTTTGAAGCGGCCATCGTGCATATATGGGTAAGAGAATTCGATGTTGCGTAGCGTTGGCACCTTGAATTTAAGCGAGTCTGAGGGCAGTTTCGTGATTTTCATTCTTCCAAAATCGTTCAAAGAAGTGTCGAGCGGCAAGCCATTTTTTTCAAATTCATGGCTTGTAAAAAGTGGTTCAGCGTGGCACGAGGCACAGTTTTTTTGAAAGAGTTGGTAACCGTTGTGCTCTTGTTCTGTGAATTTTTCTTGTCCCAAAATCATTCGGTCATATTTTGAATTGGCGGAAAGGAGCGTCAGTTCAAATTGGGCAAGGGCTTTTAAGAGTCGTTCTCCGGTTACGGCGCTGTCTCCAAAAGCCTCAAAAAAGCGGGCTTGATAACCGGGCTTTGTCTTGATTTTCTGCACCACTTTTTCAATCGAGTGGTCCATTTCCGTCGGGTGTGCAATGGGTGCAAGCGCTTGAAAATCAAGGTGGTTTACCGCACCATCCCACATGAAACTTTTCGCCCAGGCGAGGTTCATCAATGCGGGCGAATTTCGGGCGCCAATTCGGTCTTCAATCCCGTGGCTTAGCGCGTGATCCACATGGGTGAATGCCGTGAACGAGAGGTGGCAATTGCTACACGAAACCGTGCTGTCTCGCGACAAAATGGGGTCGTAAAACAACCTTCTGCCCAGTTCGATGCCTTGCTTCGTGAGTGGGTTTTTGGAAAAATCATACGCGGGTTTGGGCCAGTTTTTCGGGATTTTAAGTGCAATGGGATCCGGCTCCCAGCCCACGGATGCAACAAAGAGCAGCCATGATCCCAAAAGTATTATGATCGGAATTGCCCCCTTTCTATTTTTCATATATACTGAATGAATTGGCCAAAATTCGAGACAATGCCACCGCCTCTTCCCCTGGCGACATGATACTGTGTTTTTTTGCCAAATCTACCTGTTCAAAAAACGGAGCCAGATCCATTTGCAGTTGAAGGTTTCTCCCTTTGGGGACACTCAATTTGACCGTTTGGACCGATTGAAAGGGAGCCAAATACCCACCAAGATGGAATTGAAATGCATGATTTCGCGCGGGAGATTTTGCTGAGAATCCTTCCAATTTCACATTGATATACCCACTTTGCCAGGTCCAAAACATTCCTTTGGTTGGGTCCAGGTCGCCGCCCATTGCGCCGGAAATTTGCGTCAGACTGTCTATACCGAGATTGAATTGTATATGGTCAAAATCAAGGTTTTGTGCTTCCTCAAATGTTAAAATCAGGGAGTTCTCATTTTCTACATCCAGCAGGTGATAGCTGTTCTTTTCTTCCAAAACAACCGTACCATTTTTCAAAAAAACAAAATGGCTCAGGTAAAACCGCAGGGTGTGCAAGGCGAACGAATCCTTCTCTGAAATTCGCAATGCCTTATCCAAAACAATTTTTTCTCCTTGGAAAACGGGTTGAAAATGAACTGTCAGTCCGATATTTTTTTCTTGCCACAGCACGAAAGCCTGCGTGCTCAGAAGAGCTCCCAAACAAAGCAACCATGGTATAACCTTCTTCATTGGACAAATTTCAGGCAAATAACCCTTTTTTTCATTGGGCGATTTTTACTTGAAAAACTTGCGGGATAATTGAGCGAGCAAAATAAACCGCAGAGCCCAAAGACGCAAAGGCTTGATTTTCAAATGCTTCACGCCTTTTTTGAAATAAAAAAAACAGCCGCCTGCCCCGACATTTCGGGGCAGAGCGGCCGTTAATTACTGGGAAGAGTGTCTACCGTTTCTATGTTACTTTAGCATGATTTTCCCAGAGGCCGTTTTTGTGTTATTTGAAATAATTTGGAAATGGTAAATACCTGCCGGGAGGTTTTTCCTTTCAAAACGGAACTGTTTTCCGGTAAAACTTTCGCTTGAAACCCCTTGACCCAGACTGTTGAAGATTTCAAATCTTCCAGCATTGGCCCACTCTTTCAGGTCAAAAATCACGGCATCAGAAGCAGGATTTGGGTAAGCGCGAAGCAGCCCGGTGTTTTCTAAATCATCGGTGCTCACGGTCACGAAATGCTCCCCTACCGTGTGGAAAGTGGTGTTGGTGATCACAGGATCGTTGAAATCAAAGTAAATGGCCGCGCTGTTTTCAATAAGGGTCTCATTCGCCAAATCAGGCTTTTGAGCGATGCGGAATTTGATAAAACCATTGGAACCTGCCTGGTTGACATTCGAGTCGGGCAACAAAATATTATTGAACGTAAAGCGCAGGATTCCTCCTTCCAGCATTGCAAATTCCATCGGATGGCTCGCTACCTGTACCCGGACGGATGCAGCATCGAGCTGCTGTGAAAGCGTATCAAGCACAACGACTGTGAAAGCCGTGTCCGTGCCCGTATTTTGGAAACGGATGAGGTATTCAAGGTCGGTGTTTGCTTTAATGTAGTGTTGGCTGCCATAGCCTTCAGGGACCCCTTGTTTATCATTAGGGTCATACGCACCGATATTTTCCAGGCAATCCAGTGCCTCAAATGGATCTGGATCGCTGAGCGGAAAGAGGTTGACAAGGCCAGGATTGTTCAATCCGCCACAGCCTTCCAATGCTACCGCCTGCGGCCCGCCCCAAGGGTGCTGAGGCTCTTCCTGTGCTTCCAGGCGCCAGGTGCTTCCGTTGGCGGGTTGGCTGAAACTCAAGGTTCCGCCGACATTGAGTTGGAATGTGCCTTCACTGCGCATCACGACATCTTCAACCACCACAAAATCAAGGACTTGTGTCATGTCGCCGTTGCCCACATTGCTAATAACAAAGCGTACAGAGTCGCCATCGCAGGTAGCGTTTACCTCGACATCGGCGCCGCTCCAGTTGGAACCTTCAGAACAATCGTCGTAAGGAAAAACGTGGGCTTCTAAACAGTGGGTTGCACCTATTTCAGCCTCGCAAGAAAGCAGAAAATCAATGGTAAATGATTCGCATTCGCCTGGCCCCAAATCGCCCAACTGGAACGAGTAGGTATTCCCACTTACCAAAGAACCGGGTATAGAACTGCCGGTGAAATCAAAAAGAGGGTCGAGCGTAACTTCCGTGTAAGCATCTGGTACGGTTCCGCTGCTGAGGTTGCAGGCTTGAACAGTGTAGCGGTTGGCGAAACAACGGCGAAGTCGTGGAGTGGCAACGCCTACAGACAATAAGGCACAGCCATCTTCCAGATAAACGGGTACATCTTGTGTCAAGGTTTCGGCGACAATTGTATTAACGATGTATTCCGTTTGGCAGTTTTGCCCAAAATTAGAGGATGCCACCAGTGTAATGCTTACCGCAGTATCAACTCCTGAGAGGGAAACAAAATAGTAGCCGTTGGCATCTGTAAGCATTTCAACCACCTCACCAGAAACCAAGCCCGTGGCTTTTACAGTCCATGCTTCAAGCAAAGATTCGCCTGCTTCATAGGCACAGTTGGCAGAGGTATCTGAGAAAACAGTGCCCTCCACTCCAACAAAGAATCTGTTCCTTATGATCTGTTTGTACCGATATGCATTTGCATTTGCGTTCCAGAAAGTGGAGAAATCAGTGGCTGTTGGATCAGATGGGTTGATTTTTACAATGGTAGGTGCCCAAGGTGGGGCTGTACCAAACTCCGACACTGTTGGGCCAGGGAGGTTGGAAGCGTGGTCGGGCAAGGCATTAGGATTGGGATTGGGCACATCAATAAAAGGAAGTACGGGATTGTAGGTACACCAGTTGATGATGGTCCAGGTCCGTTCTTGCCTTATTTCATTATCGGCGCCATTGATGAAAAACTCATCTTCATAAGAAACCCCCATCAATTCGCAGTCCTCGCCAAAGAAAACTGGCTCACCGAATTGGCCATTGGAGGTTTCTACAGTGAGGATCAGGTCGTCCGGAAATTTGACGTAGTAATCCTGCTCGTAGGTTACTTCAATCAATTGGGAACAAGAGTTCGTATTGCCATAACAGTCTGCTACCGTAAAAGAACGGGAGATAACCCCTTCTTTGCAATTGTTATTAAATAAGGAATAGTTGATCCCAGTGTTATTCACTGCATCAATGCAGCAGTTGTCCGTTGCGCCGTATGCAGC
This sequence comes from Lewinellaceae bacterium, assembly GCA_016708875.1. Taxonomy (GTDB): domain Bacteria; phylum Bacteroidota; class Bacteroidia; order Chitinophagales; family Saprospiraceae; genus M3007. The sequence continues at coordinate 96,298 of JADJFA010000016.1, read as the reverse complement.
CAAGGTTGGGTCAAAATCTGCGCAGGACACCGTGACATCGCCAGGGCAAGTTGGCTTGATTTTATCTTCTACAGTTACAGTGGTCTGGCATTCGGTGAAGTTGCCCGCGCAATCGTTTACGCGCATAGAAACCACCACTGGAGTACCCAGATCAGCGCAGCAAAAAGTAACAGTGGCTGCATAATTGTCTGGGTCGGCATCGCTGTCGCAAGGACCGTCAGTCACTCGTTTTAATTCAAACGCGCCCAAACAGCAGACGTCAAAAGAGCCTGCGTCAAAAACCCAATAATCTATCTCTGCTGGTCCATTGTCAGGCAGCGAGACAAAAACGGTCGGCGCACAAATGGCTGTGGGTGGTGTAATATCTGGATTACATTGGGAATAGATCTTTGGCGCAAAAAGGAGCAGCGCTGCAAAAACAATTGCGGCGCGCCACATCCGAGATGAGAAAAAATGTGCCATAGGATTAGATTTTTTTAAAGAAAAAGAGGTGATAGTTATTTGACCAAGCGGGGGAGAGGAGCGCCCTCTGTCAAAAAGGTCAAGAGATATTTTTGACGATACAAAAGTGCGGCAGGTTATTTCCTTCTACAACATCAAAAAATCAAATTTGTAGAATAGTTTTTGAACAATTTTAATTTTATTGGTTGAAAATCAATTTTTTAAAATCAATTTCATCGAATGAAAGCAGAAAATTTTTCAATTTTGGGGCGAAAAAAATTGCTGTTGTTTCAACTTTCCGAAAGTTTAAAACTTTCGGAAAGTTTGTTGACGAGCCTCAAGTATGGAAAAAAGCACCCTTACCACCCTCACACGCTCCTTCTCTCCCATCGAGACCCGAGAAGTCCGCAAATTTCTACAATCTCCCTTTTTCAACCAGCGGCAGGATGTGATCCTCCTCTTTGAACACCTCATTTCAGGGGGCGAAAGTACCAAAACCAGTGCTTGGGACAGTGTATTTGGGAAAGACCTCCGTTTTGAAGAACAAAAACTTCGACTCCTGATGAGCTACTTGCACAGCTTGTTGGAGCAATATCTTGCAGTGAAAGAACTCCTCTCCAATAAGCCTGGTTCACAACTCCAACTTGCTATAGCCTATCGAAAACGTAAAATGACCGCCGCATTTGAACGTGCGCGCAAAAACCTAAGCAAAACGATCGAGAGCCCAACCTTTGCGCAATGCAAGCTATCACGAACATTTGTACCTTCTGGATTGGGAAGCCCACCAGGTTGCATATCCCCAAAACCCTACTGACGTGACGCTCCTGCGCAGCGCCAGCAAATCAGTAGACACCGCATTTCTCGCCAAAAAGCTTCAGATTGTATGTCTCCTTGCTGCGCATCAAACCGTGTACAAATCAGACGCAGAAGAAGGCTGGGAAGAAGAACTGGTGGAACGCGCCGAACAGGGTGAATTCGCAAGTTTACCCGCCATAGCAGTCTACCTCCATTGCTATAGAATGCTTCGAACTCCTTCAGAAGAAATTCATTTTCAACGCTTTAAATCAATACTGTTGGACGATGGAGAACGGTTTTCTGCCGAAGAACTCCACGGACTTTTCATCCTTGCCATCAACTACTGTGTGCGCAAGCTCAATGCTGGAAATTCCCACTATTACCGTGAAGCGCTTGAACTCTACAAAGAGGGTCTGGCCAAAAACCATCTTCTGGAGGAAGACATACTTTCTCGTTTCACTTACCACAATATCGTGGCAATTGGCCTCCATGTGGGCGAGCTCGATTGGGTCAGGTTTTTTATCAACGAGTACAAAACCGCCTCGAACGCGCCGCTATCGCGAAAGCGTGTTCAGTTTCAACCTCGCCCGCCTGGCCTACGCCGAGCGCAAGCACCATCATGTGCTCGAACTACTCCAAAAAGCCAATTACCGCGACCCGCTCCACAACCTCGCCGCCAAAACGCTCCTTATGAAAACCTACTTCGACCTGGGCGAACTCGACTCCCTGCAATCACTTCTCGATGCCATGCGCAATTACATCCAGCGCAAACGTGTACTCGGTTACCACCGCAGCAATTACCTCAATATCATTCGTTATGCGGAAAAACTGCTTCGGCTCCGGCCCAATGATCGAACAGCAGTAGCAGAACTTCGGGTAGCCATCGAAAAGGAGGAAGTGCTGACGGAGAAGGCGTTCTTTCTTGGGCTGGTGAAAAATTGATTCGATTGGGAGGATTGCTCGATTGATTCGATTGTCCCAATCGAATAATCGTCCCAATCGTCCCAATCGAATCAATCCTTACCTTCGCCGCCCTAAATCCATTGCATTATGCAGAACGAAACGGGGCCTTCTATTTACAGCGACGAAGAAGCCAAGGCGGCCATTCAGGAATTATTCGGATTTCAAAGCCTGCTCCATGGGATGAAAGCCTTTTTGCCTCCAGCACTTAATGAGCTGATCCTGAGCGCAAAAGATCAGGTAAACTCTGTGCGCGATTTTCAGGAAAAGATCGCCTACCCGCTGTTCAAAGTGATCGAGAAGGACAGTATTTCACAACTTACGTCCAGCGGTTTAGAGCATCTTGATCCTTCGGCGCAATACCTGTTTATCTCCAACCACCGCGACATAATCCTCGATTCCGCTTTTCTGAACGTGGTGCTTTTCGAGCGCGGGTTTCGAACCAGCCAAATTGCCATCGGCGACAACCTGATGCGCCACCGCATTTCAGAACTGATTTTCCACATCAATAAGAGTTTCGTGGTAAAAAGGACCGGGTCACCCATGGAGTTGTACCGGTATTCCGTGCAATTGTCTGAGTATATCTGGCGACAAATCACTCAAAAAATTGATTCTGTATGGATTGCACAGCGCGAAGGCCGCGCCAAAGACGGCGACGACCGCACCCAGGTCGGATTGGTTAAAATGTTGAGTCTGAGTGCAAAAACAGATTTGAAAACATATTTTCGGGAAATGAAAGTCGTGCCTGTCTCCATCTCCTACGAGTACAACCCATGTGATGTCCTTATGGCGCAGGAATTCCTGAACAAAAGCGCTAACCCTGATTTCAAAAAAACCTTTGAAGAAGACGTGCAACACATGCTCCTCGGTTTGAAAGGTTACAAAGGCGCCGTGCATTTCCATTTTTCAGCGCCAATCGACGCGGAATTGGACGCTTTTGATGCAATCCCAAGTTCCAAAAAACAGCTGGAATTATTGGCCGAAATGATTGACCAGCGCGTTCACCAGCATTACAAACTGCGCCCGATAAATTACGTGGCACAAGACCTGCTGACCAAAACGGATGCGTTCCGAAATTACTATTCAGCGGAGGAACAACTGCGGCTTTCGGCATTTTTTGAAGAGCGCTTCAAACTATTGACCAACGATGAGGAAGGATTGGGCAGGGAGTATTTGTTGAAAATGTATGCGAATCCGTTAATGAATCAGTTGGCGGCAGATATTTAGAATATTGTTTATTATTTGTAATTTTGCAACTCAACTTTAAAAATTCATACTTAAAATTTAAAGTTAGGTGCAAAAAAAAATACAAAGGCAATTACAGGCGCAGATTGAACGCTGGCTTTTCAGAGGCAAAATCATCATCCTCTATGGAGCGCGGCAGGTAGGAAAAACCACCCTTTCCAAAGCGATTCTTGCATCCCACGGATCTGACGGCGGTTATTTTAACTGCGAGGTACAGTCCGTTCAAGCGTCGCTTGCCCAGCGCGAACCCCTTGCGCTTAAACGCTTTTTGGGCGATAAAAAATTGTAGTGCTAGACGAAGCCCAACAAGTGCCGGGTATTGGTGAAGTGCTTAAATTGCTGGCCGACACTTTCCCGGAGCTTCAAATCATTGCTACTGGCTCCTCGAGTTTTGAACTCGCCAATCGTTCGGCTGAACCGCTCACGGGACGCGCACTCACTTTCGAACTTTTCCCTTTTTCCTACGCCGAACTCAGTCAGGCATTCAGCCCCGCTGAACGACGGGCACATCTCGATTTTTGGCTCCGCTATGGCCTTTACCCCGATGTAGCTTTTGCGCCTGAAGAAGATGCTCGTACTTTGCTCGACAATCTCAGCGGCCGCTACCTTTACAAAGACGTTCTTGAATTCGAGAACCTCAAACGTGCCGATATACTTGTGCGGCTCTTGCAAATGCTGGCTTTGCAAGTGGGTCAATTGGTGTCGTACCATGAATTAGCGAATGCGTTGAAGATCAGTTCCGCCACGGTGGAGCGCTATATTGACCTGTTGGAAAAATCCTTTGTCGTATTTCGACTACCGCCTTTCAGTCGCAATTTGCGCAACGAGATTGGGAAGAAAAACAAGGTTTTTTTCTACGATGTGGGTATACGCAACAGCATTATCCAGCAGTACCAGCCCGTAGATTTGAGGGCCGATAAGGGAGGGCTTTGGGAAAATTTTCTGGTTGCAGAGCGCCTCAAACACCTCCAATCCCAAGGGCTGCGCCCCAACCGCTATTTCTGGCGCACTCTCCAGCAGGTGGAGATAGATTACCTGGAAGAACACGACGGACAACTCAGCACCTACGAATTCAAATGGCAAGGAAAAGCCCCAAAAATGCCGCTCGCATTTGCCAATGGCTACCCGGGAAGTACTTTTGAAGTGGTGGACCGGGATAATTTTGAGGGTTTTGTGGGTGAAGGATAAAACCCGCCGAGGGCCTGACTTCTCCGAAAAACCCCACTTTTGTCCCCAAATATTTTAAACATGAACAATCCGAACAATCCCCATCTCTCCGATATCCTCACCCACCTCGGCGAGGACCGCGAAAACTATTTTCAGGCCATTTCTCCGCCCGTCATTCAGTCGAGCAATTTCGTTTTTCCGGATTTGGCAGCCTTCCGTGAGGCCTTTTCTGACGAATTGGAAAACCATGTGTACTCTCGCGGCAACAACCCAACGGTAGAAATCCTGCGGAAAAAACTCGCCGCACTCGAAGGCACGGAGGATGCCCTAGTGTTTAGCAGTGGGGCAGGAGCAGTAGCAGCTGCAGTGATTGGGAATGTAAAAGCAGGCGACCATATCGTTTGCCAGCAAGGCCCGTACTCCTGGACGTCGGCATTGTTGCGCAAGTTTTTGTCGCGTTTTGGAGTGGAGCACACTTTTGTGGATGGCACAGATATTCAAAATATAGAAGCCGCGCTGCGCCCCAATACCACGGTGCTGTATCTCGAAAGTCCGAACACGATGACCTTTGAGTGTCAAGACCTTACGGCTTGTGCTGTGCTTGCCAAATCGCGCGGTATCGTGACCATTATTGACAACTCCTACTGCTCCCCGCTATACCAAAACCCCGCAGCATTTGGTATTGACGTGGTGGTACACAGCGGTACCAAGTACCTCAATGGCCATTCTGATGTGGTGGTGGGTGTGCTTTGTGCCAGCAAGGCGATGGTGAAAAAAATCTTTGAATCTGAATTGATGACCCTTGGCGGTATCCTCGGCCCGCACGATGCGGCCTTGGTGATACGCGGTTTGCGCACCTTGCCGCTGCGTTTGCAAAGAAGTTCCGAGAGTGCTCAGTGGCTTATTGAAAAACTGGACGGACACGCAAAAGTGGAGCGCATCTGGTATCCGTTCCATCATTCTTTCCCGCAACTTGAACTTGCCAAGCGACAGATGCGGGGTTGTGGCGGGCTTTTTTCGGTGCAGTTCAAAACCGATTCGATGGAAAAAATGGAAGCCTTTGTGCATCGGCTCGAACGCTTCCTTATGGCTGTTAGTTGGGGCGGCCATGAAAGCCTTATCATCCCTACCATTGGTTTTTACAACATCCCCGGTCGTACTGCGCCACCGATGCCCTGGCAGTTTGTTCGGTTTTATATTGGCTTGGAAGACCCAGCTTGGCTATGGGAGGATTTGGAAAGGGCGATGGGGGAGTTGTGACAAATAAGATCGCCCTGCTTGATATTCAAATCAAGCAGGGCGATTACAATTGACCCCTAAGAATCCTTAGTTTTTCTTCTCCGCTTTGGCCTTCTTGTCAGCGGCTTTCTTTTCCTTGCGCAATTGCTTCTCTGCTTTGCGCTCGCGCTTGCTCTCGGCGTTGTCACGTTTGTCTTCGCGCTTATCACGTACGTTTTCTTGTTTGTCGCGTTTATCTTCCTGCTTGTCGCGGGCTTTTTCCAGGCCATCGCGCTTGTCGCGAACATCATCTTCGCGCTTAACATCCTTCACCTGTTCGCGGGCGCCATCCAGTTCTTTTTTTGATTTGCGTTTTTCTGCACGGCGTTCCGCTTTGTTTTCGTCACGGTCTTGCTTGTTTTCCGCGCGTTCGCGTTTGTTTTCATCGCGGTCGGCCTTGTCTTCGGCGCGGTCTACTTTGTTTTCAGCCTTGTCATTCACTTGGGGTTGTTGCGCCAGGAGCGGATTGAATGCGGAAAAAGCAAACAAGCAGCATAGGAGAATTAGTGTCTTTTGCATGGACTTCAATTTGTGTTTGTTAAAATGATTGTACTTCTACGTACTCAAAGCATAAACGGGGGATTAAGTTTAGAAATAGGAATAGCCTTAACGCTTCCTTATGGAGTGACCCATTATCTACTGTCGCCCATTTGCCAAGCCTCATTCTCTATTTTTAAGGCAAAACATTCCCGCTACCTTGCAGTCCATTTTTCCATCCTTTATTTAAAAATGAAAAGAATATCTCTCCTTCTTCTGCTTTTCATGGCGGCTTCCGCCAGCCTTTCGGCCCAAATCTCTTTCACCAACAAAACCAATTTGCTCACGCCCGACAAACATTACAGTGGTGTAGCTATTGCCATTCTTGACATGAATGGGGACGGGCTGGACGATATCGCCCGGCTCAGTCAAGGCACTGACTTGAACATCCAATACCAAACTACTCCAGACCAACTCTTCAGCGTATCGGACATGACCCCACTCCCCGGCACCGACGATACCTGGGGTATGTGCGCCGCCGATGTAGACAATGACGGCTTTGGCGATGTGCTGGCTGGAGGATTTTATAACGGCATTAAAATCGCCCGATCAGATGCCGCTGGTACTTTTAACATTCAAAACCTCGGGACACCCACCACATTTGTGCAAGGGGTGAATTTTGCCGACATCAACAACGACGGCTGGCTCGATGCCTTCGTTTGTCATGATGACGGAGCATCCCGCATTTTTGGGAACAACGGCGGTGGAACCTTTACCTACCAGCCCAACTGGATTAACCTGTCTACTGTCCCCGCTTCTGACAATTCTGGAAACTACGGCTCCGTTTGGAGTGATGTGAACAATGACGGCCTCCTTGACCTCTACATCGCACACTGCCGCCAAGGGGTAAACAACGCCACCGACCCTCGCCGGATCAACCAACTTTTCCTGAACAACGGCGATGGCACCTATTCACAAGACATCACCAACGCATCGGGTCTCCGCATTGGAGCACAAAGCTGGACCGCCGATTTTGGCGACATTGACAACGACGGAGATTTCGACTGCTTTATCACGAACCACGATGTAAACAGCCAATTGCTTGAAAACGATGGCACTGGCCATTTCACGGATATCACCTTATCAGCGGGTTTTATGGGCGCTATCCAGGGCCTGCCGCTTCAAGGCGTGTTCCGTGATTTTGACAATGATGGCTATACCGATGTAATCGTGGCTGGCGACCGACACTATATTTTTCGCAACAATGGCGACAAGACCTTTTCTGCAATCCCAAACCCATTTGACAACAATGAAATGAAATCCTTCGCTATTGGCGACTTGAATGGGGATGGCTTTCAGGATGTATATGGAGGCTATGCGCATGTTTACACAAGTCCATCTACTATTCCGGATGTATTGTGGATGAATGAGGGCAATAACAACCATTTCTATGGCCTCAACCTGCGTGGCCAGCAAAGCAACCGAAATGGCGTTGGCGCGAAGGTTCACTTGTATTCTTCTTTAGGCATTCAAACCCGCGAGGTGCGCTCTGGAGAAAGTTATGGCATCAGCAATTCACTCCAGATTCATTTTGGAATGGGACAAATCACCGAAATTGACTCCGTTGTGGTCAACTGGCCTTCGGGTATTCGGGATGTTATTAAGCAACCTGTTGTGGATCAATACGCAACGATCTACGAAGGCGGCTGTATTTCCCCGGCTGTTTCGCTTGTAGCCGATGGCACTACCATTCTTTGCACTGGCCAAAGCGTTGGCATCGGCACCAACGAAGCATTTAGCCAATACCTCTGGAGTACAGGCGACACCACGGCTACCATTCTGGCCATTGACGAGGGTAACTACAAAGTCACCATCACCAATCAGGAGGGCTGCACGGCTGTTTCCAACTCGATAGCTATCACGTTCAACCCGATTCAAATCCCAAGTATCGAAGCCTTTGGCGATACTACTTTCTGCACGGGGGGCGAGGTGGTGCTAAGTTCTTCGGAAGCAACAAGTTACCTCTGGAGTACGGGAGAGACCACCCAAACCATTGCAGTGAATCAAAGCGGCCAATACACGGTGGCTGCGCAGGGACTTTGCGAGGTGTTTAACTCGGCGCCCATCAATATCAACGTACTCGCAGCTCCGCTGCCAACAGTATCGCCCGATACGATCCTTGTTGGGGAATCTGCCACGCTCATCGCCACCGGCGAAAAGGTGAGCTGGTATCCTACCGAAACAGCACAAATCAATCTTGCGGTAAACGACACACTCGTGACACCCGCGCTCACCGAAACCACTACTTATTGGCTCACAAATACTTCGGTGTACGACACGCCCAACGATTTTGTGGGAATGGTGGATCACCAAGGTTCTGCCTTGGGGGGCAACGATTACAATGGCGGCCTAATTTTCGACTGCTTCGAGCCATTCATTTTGGCAAAAACAAAGGTCATCACGCCAGTGGCGGGCGAGCGCAAAATTGACCTCCGCGCACCCAACGGCGATGTTTTGCAAACCAAGACCATCAACATACCTGCCGGGACGACTATCCTTGATTTGAATTTTGACGTTCCGCTCGGCACCGATTTGTTGCTCACCACCGATGAAAACTTCAATCTGGTGAACCTCGGTACACCCAGCCCCCAACTGCGCCGCAGCAGTCAGGGTTGTGCGTTCCCCTACGATATCGCAGATGTGGTGAGCATCAAAAACTCGACCTTTAGCTCCGACCGTTACTACTATTTCTACAATTGGGAAGTGGATTTCTATGGCTATGAATGTGTGAGCGACCGTGTGCCCATCACAGTGGTCGTGAAGGAGCAAAGCGGCACCACTTTACCCGCTTGGGCCGCCGGGCTGCGCATTTTTCCCAACCCGACCAACAGTACTATCAATATTGACATTCAAGGATTTGCGGGTGGCAATCTTTTAGCAGCGGTCAAAAACGCACAAGGCCAAACGCTTCAAACCCGCCTGTTGAATGCCCCAGCGGGCAATGCTTCTTTTAGTACTGATTTGAGCAGTTTCTCTTCGGGAATTTACTGGCTGGAATTAGCAAGCGAAGCAGGTGTTGTGCAAAGGAAGGTGGTTGTGAATCAGCAGTGATACTTTTTAAAAAAGTGTCACTTCTATCGACAGATGCCGCTCTCGGTTGAGAGCGGCATCTGTGTTTTACGCAGCATTTTAGTAAAGGATATTCCTTATTTTTGTCCAAAATTTCTGCCATGGAAGGACAGGCACAATCAGCACCAGTAAGCAAAAAGTCAAGCGCTGCTAAAACTTATACGCTGGAGGAATACTTTGACTTCGAGTATAAGGCAGAAGGCAAGCACGAGTATTTGGACGGTCGAATCCGTGCCATGGCCTATACCTCGCCCGCGCATGGTCGCATCCAAACCAATTTTATGGACGAACTCGCGCAGTGTCTAAAAGCCAAGGGCTGTATGCGCTACACCTCGGACCGTATGGTATACGTGCCGCAATGCAATAAAATTTTTTACCCCGATATCCTGATTGTATGTGACACTGAGACTTTTCGGCAACACAAAGGCAAAATGAAGGCCACGCTTAACCCTTCTGTAATAATAGAAATCCTTTCCGACAGCACTGAAGAAGAAGATCGTATTGACAAATGGGGCTGTTATCGCACGATTCCCTCCCTCCAGCAATACCTGATGGTGCAGCAAAACGCAAAAAGCATCCACAGTTATCGGCGCAAATCTGAACGTGAGTGGGACTATTCCTACGCCAACAAGCCCGAAGAAGCCATTGCTGTGATGGACTGTTTGGTGCAGGTGAAGGAGGTATACGCAGGGGTGGAGATTTAGCGGGAATAGAAGTGACACTTTTTTGAAAAGTGTCACTTCTATTCCCGAATCCGAGCCATCAAAATCACATCAATCAATTCCCCATTTTTGATCGTGTGTTTCCGGGCAAAACCTTCCCGCTCGAACCCCGCCTTTTCGAGTACCCGTACCGAAGCAGGGTTGTCTGAGTGCACTTTGGCTTCAATGCGCACGAGCGCAGGGCGAGTTTCAAACAGCCATGCACACATCACACGTGCCGCGTCGGTTGCGATCCCCTGCCCCCGAAATGGTTCCCCAAGCCAGTAGCCAATCTCGTCGAGATGCCCATCCACGCCAGTGCGAAGGAAAGCGCCTATACCGCCAATCACGCCATGTTCGGTATGGCGGATAGCCCAATTATAGGTTCGTCCGTATAGCGCACGGTTCTCGCTGGCTATGTTAAGCCACTGTTCCGCATCAGCATCGGTGTAGGGAGAAGGAATACGCAAAGTGTTGCGGTAAAGCACCGGGTCGTTGAGATAAAGCACCAGATTCGGTTTATCGCCCGGCTCGAAGGGTGTGAGGGCAATGTGCGTTCGGATGTGGATTTTTTCTTCCATAGTGGAGGTGTTTTCCCGCTAAAAAGCTGGCGGGTTGCAAAAGTTCCAAACTCCTCAGGTTTACGATGTATTGTTCTATTTTCGGAGCGAAACCTCGTAGGTTTTTAGCCAGATGCTGATTTCACCACAAATTAACATTCCCTGCATTTTCTCGACCATCTACCGCCATTTTGTTCTATTCTTGCCTCCGTAAACAACACCGCCTTTTATCATGAAAAATCTACTCCAAGCTGGCAAGAGATTAAGCCTCATATGCGCGCTTATGCTTGCCCAAGGCCTCGCCGTGCTTCTCTCTGCCCAAATTCGCCTTACCGAAATAGCACCCACCAATACTGGCCAAATTCAAGACGAAGATGGCGACCGACCCGACTGGATCGAAATCAGAAATGGCAGCACACAAACCGCTAATTTCCTCGGCTGGGGCCTTAGCGATGGCTCAAAAGCAACCCGCTGGCTCCTACCTGAGTTGAGCCTGGAACCCGGCGACCGCTTCCTAGTGTTCGCTTCTGGCAAAAACCGAGGCTCCATCACTCCGCCGCCGGGCAGCGTAGATCATTGGGAAACTGCCATCAATGAAGGCGATAATTGGCGATATGAGATTGGAATCAGCGACCCGCCCGCCGATTGGAATACGCTCGGATTTGATGATTCGGCATGGCCTAGCGGCCCCGGTGGCTTTGGGTATGGGGACGGGGACGATGCAACCACCGTGCCAGCCGGGACGCTTTCAGTCTACTATCGTCAAATTTTCAATATCGCAGATTTGGATGAAATTGCAGAGGCCGTGCTAAGCATGGATTACGATGACGGCTTCATCGCTTACCTCAATGGTCAGGAAATCGCGCGAAGCAGTAATGTGGCTGGGCAACCAAATTGGAACACACTGGTGGGCGACCACGAGGCGACGTTTTACAACAATACTGCGCCGCCCGAGGCTTTCACTTTGGATCAAGTGACCCTTGCAAACCTACTACAGCCCGGTCAAAATGTACTGGCCGTCGAACTCCACAACGCACTCACCAATTCAAGCGACCTGTCGGGGCGTACCTGGCTGCACTTTGGCATTGGGTCAAATGCCCAATTTTTTGGCCCAACGCCTTTTTGGTTCAATCCGGGCGGTGGGTTCAGCGGTATTTTGCACACCGATTTCAAGATCAATTTTTCCGACAATATCAAACTCTTTGACGAAGATGGAAATCTGGTGGACTCGGTGTCTATGGTGAAACTCCAGCCCGGTCACTCGCTTATGCGCCTCAACGATGACGGAGCATGGTGTGCCACCGAAATGCCCACCCCCAACACCTTCAATGGTTTTGATTGTCAGGATGGATACGCTGCTGCTCCAGCCTTTGATCTCGCGGCGGGTTTCTATTCCGGAAACCAAAACGTGGGCATTGCTGGTGGAGGCGAAATCCGCTACACAAACGATGGCAGTGACCCGGATGGGAACTCCTCAGTCTACGCTGCGCCCATACCAGTAACACAGAATACAGTGCTGCGTGCCCAGCGATACGAACCCTTCAAATTGCCAAGCCCCATAACCACAGCAACTTATTTCATCAACGAAAACGTAACGCTCCCCGTCGTTTCGTTGACGATTCCGCCACAAGATTTTTCCGAGGTGTACGACAATCATTCCCGAAAAGGCATGGTTGCGGTGCAATATTTTGACAAAAACAAACAGCAGCAATTTGAGGGGAATTTTGCAGGCTATGTGGTAGGAAACTGGTCCGTGGATTTTCCGCAAAAAAGCCTGCAATTCGATGTGGATGAAGATTTTGGAAGTCTTGGAGAAATCGAATACCCCATTTTTGCGCCAGACAAACCGATTGAAAAATACCACTCATTCCGCATCCGAAATGAAGACGACGATTGGGTGCAGGCACGGATGCGCGACCGCATTGTGAACGAATTGGCTGCGCCTACCCACGCAGGCCGCGCTTCTTATCAAAACGTCATCGGATTTATTAATGGTCAATATTGGGGGCACTACGTGGCCCGCGAACGCCTGGACAATTATTTTGCACGCGACAATTACGGGGCCGATCCAGATTCCGTGAACATGGTAAAAACCTATTTCAATCTGGGCTTGGGCACAACATTGGATGAAGCCGAAAATGGAACGATTGACGATTTTGAAGCCATGTCCAACTTTATTTCAAACAATGACATGAGCAATGCCATCAATTTCCAACAAGCTTCGCAACTGCTTGATCTGGACAATTTTACTGACTACATCAACACAGAAGTATTTGTGGCCAGCACAGATTGGCTACAGGATTATTACAACAATATCCGCTTGTTCAAAGCCGACAAAAATGACCCATGGAAATTCATCCTATGGGATGTGTCGTACTCTTCTGGCAACGCTTCGGGCTGTGCCGCTTGCAACGTACTGGGCAGTACACTTGGAAATAATTCGCGGTATGGGCAAATGTTGCGCAGCCTCCTTGACAACCCCGAATATCGCCGCTACTTTATCAACCGTTTTGCAGACTTGATGAATACCTCGTTCCTGCCTGCACGCGCCCACGCCCTCATCAATACAAACGCAACGGAATTGGGGCCTGAAATAGACCGTCACAATCAGCGCTGGGGTACTGGTGATTTCAACCAGTGGAGCAATTCTGTACAGGTGTTGCGCGATTTTTATACGGAACGCCCCAGCAACCAGCGCCAGCACATCATTGACAATTTCCAACTCGACCAAGAGGTAAGCATCACTTTACAGGCCAATCCGCCCGGAGCTGGCACAATCAAAATTTCGACGGTGGTGCCAACAAGCTTGCCTTGGACAGGCATTTATTTCCATGGAAACCCCGTGACAGTGACCGCTATTCCAAACCCCGGCTTTGCTTTTACAAACTGGTCGCAGAACCCTAATATCGCCAATTTAGCCGGCCAAAGTTTCACTGCCGACGTACCAGTCAATACCCAGTTCACCGCGAATTTTATCGGCACATCGGAAAGTATTGCTATGAAAATCAGTGAGGTAAACTACCATTCAGACCCCACGCGTAATGCAGGCGATTGGTTGGAAATTCGCAACGAAGGCAACACGCTCCTCGATCTTTCGGATTTTTCATTGCGAGACAAGGACTGGTTTCACAAATTCACCCTGCCAACCGGAACGACGATTGCGCCAAACGGCCATTTGGTTTTGGCAGAAAATCTCTCCCGATTTTCAGCCGAAAACCCTATTGTCTCCAATGTTTTGAATGTCCCACTTCCGTTTAACCTTGACAACGAAGGCGACGAACTACACCTTTTTGACCGCAACGGCATCGAGCTTGCAAATGCAGCTTTCAATGACGTAAACCCTTGGCCTTGTACAGCGGATGGCTTTGGCGGAACGCTGGAACGACTTGATGGGAATACCGATCCTGCGCAGCCTTCATCCTGGTTTGATGGATGCACAGGCGGATCGCCGGGAGTTGCCTATGCTCCGTGTGTGTATACCCCCGAAATTTCGGAAATCAACTATAAATCTGCCCCTGGAGCGGATGCGGGTGATTGGCTGGAACTGTTTAACCGCTCTCCCCTTCCTCTCGCCCTTGATGGTATCCATATTCAAGACGGCAACGGCAACTCATTTACAATCCCGGCAGGTACGAGCATCGCACCCGGAGGCTACCATGTTTTTTACCAGGACGAGGCTAAATTTGTCAGCCAATTTCCGAATGTCACGAATGCTTCTGGTCCCCTGGGATTTGGACTGGACGGCAATGGCGACATGCTGCGGCTGTTCACACCAGATGCCCGCCTATACCTCAGCCTTTGCTACGACGATACAACCCCGTGGCCATTGGAGGCAGATGGGGAAGGTTACACCCTGGAAAGCAAGGTATTCAACCCGAACCCGAACGATGCGACGAATTGGTTTGCTGGATGTTTGGGTGGTTCGCCTGGCCAGGCTTTTGACCCGAATTGTGGGAGTGTAGGCACGGACGAAGCATCCATATTATTTAATACACTCAACGTTTGGCCCAACCCTGCAAGCGATCTTCTTTACTACCAATTTGGGTCTGGAACCCCTGTAACTATCGTGCTTTTGGACATTCTGGGCCGAGAAGTGATGTTGCAGGAAAGTGCAAGTGGGAAAGGGTTTTTCCAAATTGCAAATCTGTCTCCTGGGATATATGTGGTGGAGGCACGGCCAAAAAAGGGAGCACCTTCAAGGCGAAAAGTGGTAGTGGAATAATATTTTTTGGGATAGGGTTGGTTTTTTTGGAGACCTCGGAGGTCTCCAAAGAGCCCAATCACAGCCTCCAATTTCACTCCCAAATCTGCTGCTTCCGAAATGCTACGCCCCGAAAGAAAGCCACCGATGAGCCGTCTTGCTTGGTTACGGTAATGGCGTAATTGGAAATGGATTTGCCCAGATTCTCTTCCCGAGCTTCGGCAGTGAGCACATCGCCTTCAAAGACGGGGGCTACGTGTTCCACCGTGCAATGAATGGAAACGGTATGCCGCCCGCGCGAGTTACAGGCAAATGCGAACGCACTGTCTGCCAGCGAAAAGGTAATTCCTCCGTGTGCAACCCCAAATCCGTTGAGCATTTCCGCACGAACGGTCATACGCAGGGTACAGATGCCCTCCGATACCGACAGGAGTTCCGCACCCAGCCATTTGCTGAACGGGTCGTTGTCGTACATTTTATTGAAAATCTCGAGTGGCGACATATTGGCAAATTTAAATCGCCGAGACTCAATGTTGAACCTCGGCGATTGGGGGGAGAGCATTATTTTTTGGCCAGGCCTAATCCCCAATGGTGATGTCCACAACCTCGAATTCCAAAGCGCCTCCAGGCGTTTCTACCTTGGCAATTTCTCCTTTGACCTTACCGAGCAGTCCGTGACCGATAGGCGAGGTGACCGATATTTTCATCTGACGCGCATCGGCTTCGGTTTCCGACACAAGTTTGTAGGTCAATTCCTTGCCGGTTTTAAGGTTTTTGATGGTGACATTGGAAAGGATCGCCACTTTGGAGTCGTCTAGCAAGCTTTCGTCAATGATACGGGCATTGGAGAAAATGGTCTCCAGCTCGCTGATTTTGAGTTCCAGCAGCCCTTGTGCGTTTTTAGCGGCATCGTATTCAGCGTTTTCCGAAAGATCGCCTTGGGCACGCGCTTCGGCGATGGCATGTGCTGCTTCTTGGCGTCCGGCGCCCTTAAGTTCTTCCAACTCCGCTTTTAGTTTGTCGTAGCCTCCCTGTGTCAGGTATGTGTAGTGTGACATTTGTAGATAAGGTGACCGCTTTGTCTCGATGGTTCGGGACAAAGGCGGATAAAATGGTGAAAAGTGTGGCGAGTAGTAGGTACAGAAAAAAACAGGAACGTCCTTGTCGGGTGGACAAGAACGTTCCTGCATTATAATTACCACAAAGGTATGGGCAGTTTGGGCAAAGATAAAAGCCCTGAGCCTAAAATTTTAGAATTCCAAGCGAAGCCCTAAGTTGTGTATACCGTCAAAAATTTTTGTTTGGCGGTAACCATAGTCCAATCCGATGCGGGTATCCGAACCTTTACGGACTGGAATGGAGAAGCTCAGACCGCCGCTGATTCCGTTGTCTAAAGTCGCTTCGTCTCCAGGTGCATCCAATTCGGCTTTGTATCCTACGCGGAAGGCAAAGTTTTTGAGGACACTGAGTTCCAGGCCGCCGCCCACTTGGTCGCGGGAGAATGCGTTGGAAGTAAAATTACCCATTAACGTCAGGCGGTTTTGTTTGCCCAAAAGCCAATCGTAAGAAGCACCTATGTTAAGTTGTGAAGGCAATTCATAAGCCGTAGCACGTTCGTAATAGGTGTTGTTGTAGTTAACAGGGCCTGGGTTGGGCAATTGTTTGGAAAGGCCTTCGCCTGTAAAACGCATCTTGGAACCCACATTGCGGAGGGAAATGCCAAATTTGAAATTGTCGTCTTCCCCTGTTACATATTGTACACCAGCATCAAGTGCAAAAGCCTTAGCTCCGGCATTGCTTATGGATTCATTGACAACTTTAGCGGTAACACCTACAGAGACTTTGTTCTCAAAAAGGTGTGCATAGGATAGCCCCATGTTGAAATAGGTTGGGCTAAACGTAGCGCCAGATCCCTCTGGTGTTTCTGTTGTCGTGTAATCGAAATCGCCAAGATCCATGGCTACCAAGCTTATCCCAAACACTCCACCACCCTTTCCAATAGGCTGAGCAAAACCGATCGCGTTCAAATTGATGTCAGCGATATAACGAGTATGGCCAATTTGTATCTGTGACCCGGTGACACGGGACAGACCAGCCACATTGAGATACATTGCTTCTGCCCCTGAGGTAGTGGACGTATTCATGGCATGAAGGCCTGCAGAACGCGCCCAAGGATTTATAATCAACTGATTGGCGCCTGCTTCACCCTGACGGTCAGGGTTGCCCGCTATGGCAACACCAGTGCCGAAAAAAGTCGCGATAGCGATCAGTAGTGTGTATTTTCTATTCATGACAAATGAATGAGTGTGTAAGAGAAAGGTTTATGAAGGTTGATAATTGTTTATGAAGGTTGATCCTTATTTCCAAAAAGCATTCAATACAATTTGGCTCAAGCATCAACCCCCATAAACTTTTATCAACCCTTATCAACTTATAAAGCATTACATCAAAGCCCTGAAGGGTCGTATTGTCTTCCTATACCAAACCACTTGAGCGTTCGCTCACCCATGTCTGGCGCATTGATGTGAACCAGATACACGCCGCTAGCAACCGGGATGCCTTTGCTGTTTTTCAAATCCCACTCGATGGCGGGTGAAATTTGATCATAAGGCATATACTCTTCGTTGCGGTTGTATTGACGGATGAACTTGCCATCAAGGGAGTAAATCGTCACTTTGCACTTGCCTGGCAGGTTGGTGATCTTGACCGTATTGGTGAACTGCGAAGACTCGTATTCCGAGAAACCGTAGTACGGATTGGGCACCATTTTTACCGAATCAAGTGCATTTTCTATCGCCACTGACGACAAGGTTGTTGGTTCGCGGCCTTCAATTTTGAACAGGTATTTCGGATGCCCGGCACGCCAAGGCTTACCCATTGCATCCACCGGGTTGGCTTCGTCATACCAAGTCTGGTACGAATTGTCTACACGGAGCTTAAATCGCGTATCATTAGGAATAAGCCCATTACTTAGGGAATTCATCTTGAACCCAGGCGCCAATTGAATCATGCCTGCCCAGGCAATTTTCCCGACTTGCTGAACTTTGCGTGAATCGGCGCCAAACTCTGGCGTAAAACGAACGCGTACCTGGTTGCAAGAATCATAACGCGTGTTCATTACATAAATCCAGTGGTGACCACCTAGAACCGCACCTCCCCAATAACCTGACAAATCAGAGGTTGTGAACTGATCCGTAGGGTTCCAAAGCATATCGCGGCCTGTGAAATTTGGGTCGAGTGCGGAGCTATACCCCGAGTTTTCGCCAAAGAAAATGTTGAGCCGTTGACCCGTTTCCACATCAATAGCATAGCCTGGAAACCAACCCATACCATACACGGGCGTCCCTTGTAAGGCAGGAGGAATACCAAGATTCCCCGGCGCCGTGGTAGGATACAACTCGCCATCCGGGTCAGGAAGTCCGTCGCCGTTGTTGTCATCTTTGCCAACAGAAGGAGCGTAACGCACGTCGAACATCTTGCGGCCTTTACTGCCGTTATTCTGCAATTTAACCACGCTGGTATCATCTGTGAAAACCCTTGCTGCGGTTTCAATTACGGCACAACGACTCCACTTCGATTTGTCGCTGGTGAGTACAATGTCCACATTGGGCAAGGCAGCCAGTTTGTCTTTCCTTACACCCACTGCAACATTGTTCAGGGGGTTTGTCCATGCCGGGGTAATGACTTCGAGTTCGGGCGCCTCAATATCCCAATCTGCCAAAACATAGGGCGCAAACCAGCCATTGCCGAGTTTGGTCAAAGCCTGGGTTGGATCGAGTGTTTCATCCTCTTCCAATGCTCCAGTTTTTACAAAGTTGAAAAATGGGTTTACGTTTCTATTGAGAATAATATCATCATTCTAGCCAAAAAGCCATGCATCATTTGGTGTGGCATACTCTACTTCCGCGCCAATGGCGCCATTTCGCTCATCTAATTTTGCCCCAGGATCCCCCGTTTGAGCAATGCTCACAGAGAACCCATACTCCAATATGACCTGCTCGTTGAGTTGTGCAATTGTCTTTTGCGAAGCGATTACTGCTCCACTAGGGAGCTTGCGCAGTTCCCAACGGGCATCATCATCCAATTTAGTGTCCCCTAGGTCGCTGTCAACAAATTTCAGCTCGTACTCGCCGTTCTTTATCTCAAACGGATTGAACACTGTAACGGTAAGCGGGCCACGTCCGGGCTGGTAAGTCAGCGTACTATCAAAGTCACTGTCCAAGACACGCTCACGGGTTTGTGCGTCCAAATCAAGGAAATTACCTCCAGCACCTTGGCCTTCCAGGCGGGTTATGACCACGCCGTCGCCATAAGCTGTTTGGAGCGACAGGTCTACAACTGGTCGAGGAATCACTGTTTTGATCTCAATGTTCCGACGACCTACCAAATAAGGCCGTTGCTGTCCTTTAGCTGGTTGAGCAAAAGGATCAAAAGTGCCATAGTTGTTGTAGGCATACGCAACCACTGAAAAATAATACTTCTTGTGGTTGATTAAACTCTTGTCATTACCTGCAGCAAATTTATCTTCCTTGATGGTGAAAGTGTGCTTGATACCAACATCACCGCCATCAACTTCAATGACAGGGAAATAAACGGGCTTGTTGGTGGACGGGTCACGTGTTTCTTCCCAATTGTAAATCTTCTTGATCCCGTTTTTAATGTCCACTTGATATACCAAGCGGCCTTGATCCGGGTTGTCATAGTCTGAAGCTGACACGTTTTCACTGCGCAGCTGGTATATTTTGTAACCCTCAAATCTATACAGCGCGGTTTCACGAATTGCCTGATCTGCGTTATTCCGAATCGTGTCGGGGGCAAGGAAATCAAACTGCTTGTAGTCTTCGTTTTCGTTCACGAAGTTGTTGGATTCTGGGAACCTTTTGTTCGTGAGCACTACTACTACTTCCTTGTTCAGTTCAATCCAATCCGCCGTTGGCGCATCCGGGCCATCAAGCAGTTCAAAACAGTTGTCAAACAAGCCTTGTGCAAGTTTGTCAGCACGGAAAAGATTCTCCATATCTGGGCACGGGTACTCAATATCCGGAACCCATGGGATACCGATGATGAGCTCGTTTACAGCACCCGGTTTAAGGGTGAAAGGGCCAGATGCCTGCAAAGTACGGCGGTCGCCCAAGGGGAGATTGGCTGTACACATGCTCCAGCCAGCACCATCGTTCGGCGGTTCGGTGAAGCAATAGCGAATGCGTCCTGAAGTATTGCCAGGGGCATAACCGCTTCCTCCATACGTTAATGGGGTACCATCCCGCCATGTTCCGGTAATATAATTGTAATACTCGTTTGGAGCCGATGGGTCCACAGTTCCAGGGGGAGCCCCCAGGCCACCACGGTTGTAGTACATGAATGAATTCATGCCTAATTCATAGTCTTCTTCAATTAGGTCAGTAGTGTCAACAGTACTGGTATCCGGCACCAATCTGCTGCCCAAAGGACCACGGAAGTAGTCAACACCCAATAGTGGAATCTTATCGACATATGTTGCAGCGCCGCTGGGGCAAGTAGCACCGGGGTTGCCATCCAACTGGTCTTGATTGTAAATGTACATTAGGCTTTTTGCGGTATCGCAACCAATGTAATCATCCTCATCACAGCCCAGGTCTGGATCTACCCACATCGCGAAAAACATCGAATCAATACGGTCAAGAGCACGGTTGATGAGTTTGTATCGCTGGAACGTCATATCGTTCAGCTCATCGTTGGTAGTGTAACCAAATGCCTGCACTTGCACCTCCATTTGGATCGCTCTGCCGGTCGTTCTGGCGTGTGCCTGGCCGCCGCCATGGTCGTTGTATATCCAAAATATCATCTCGTCCGGATATTTGTCCAGCGCACAGCCTCGTATTTCAATAGAGGGGTAGTCGCCTTCAAGCGGCTCATAGGTGCCAATGGTTGGGCCTACATCATAAAAACCAGCCAGGGCTTGCTCTGTGAAAGGAAGATCGAAGCCCCACACAGACAAGAAATATTCATTGCCCTTTGCTGGCCAGCCTTTTACGCCACGAGGAATGTCGGCGTCATTGAGGTTGCCACTGGCAATATTGGCCAAGTGTCTGCGGATTTCATCACCCGTCACCCGAAAGTGGCGATCCCAATTGGCACAAGTGAAAGATTCTGTTACACCAGCCAAAGAAATTGGGCCAGGCCAGAAATCGTTCTTGCTATCACTGCGATAGTCTTGACAAGCCAGTTTGAGGTTGTTCCCTGGGTCAATACCACCCAACCAAACTGCACCTGCAAAAATGGACGAGACTTCTGGTTGCCCGGAAGCGGGGTCAACTTTTGGCACAATGTAGCGACCTCTCGATAAGTCCCACCAGCAGTCGCCGCCACCCAAAAGACGCGCACGAACGTTGTTGATAGCCTGGTCAATTTGACTCTCGGAGTTCGCACATATATCGCGGTATTGTGCTTTTTTGATGGTCTTAGGGGCGTTTCGTGGACCATCCGGCTCACGGGCCTGAAGGCTCCAAACCCCCAAAGCCAGCAAGGCTATTATCCAAAGTCTTTTCATACCCATGGTATTTGTAATTTTTAATTATTTTAAAAAGTTTGTGATGGTTTGGGTTTGGTCTGTGCGACAAATCAAATTGACCACATCGCACAGACCAACCCCACTTGCGTTGAAAGGTTTAGAATATGAGAGAAGCGCCGACAAATAAACGGCGCGGCAAAGCAAAATTGTTTGGATTGCGCACCAACCAAGAGTAAGAATCAAGGTACGCTTGTGGATTCAAGCCAGAGTCTCCTACCTGGCGCACTATGGATTGCCCGTCTGGAAGCGCGAGGAAACCATCGTCAGTCGGAGACCCAGTTGCACCGTAAACACCCAACACATTGAGGCGATTCATCAGGTTGGATACCCGGAAATAGACGTTCACATCCAGCGGAGTTTTTGCTTTTGGATTGAGGCGGAACGTTTTATCAATCCGCAAGTCCACATTAAAACGCCATGGCAAACGGCTTCCATTGACCGAACCGACCGTGCCCGAGGACCCAAAACGAGTGGGCCTGAATTTAGCCGTGTATGGCCGACCAGAAGCGGCGTTTATCAGCAGGTTTACCCCAAAATTGGCGAGGATTTTTTTCCCGTTGACAACCGGGCCAGTGTACGCTTTGCCGTCGTCGAAGCGGTAATCAATCGTTGTTGCCAAGTTGTGGCGCTCATCAAAATTGAGCGGGAACAAGTAGCGGATGTTGCCACGAGAAGTGAGGCCACTTTGCGATTCAGAGTCGGAGCCGGTACCATCTGCAAATTGCAGGGTGTAGGCAATGCGCACTTCCGTGTTTTTCGTACGACGAAGATCATACTGCCAGGTGAAACCTTTAACCGTGCCGTAGTCAATGTTACCATAAGTATCGTAGCTGCCAATGACGGGTACATAAAGGATCGTGCGGCGCTGGATCATGTCACGGAATTCGCGGTAATAAGCCGAGAATTTGATAGCAGAACGCTTATTGAGTTCTTGCTGGAAACCCACTTCATAATCTACAACGCGCTCAGGCAAGAGGTTTGCATTGTTCTTCGTACCTGGACGATAGAAGTAAAAATAACTGCGTGGCGTTACTTCCCAGTTGTTCGGCGGACGCTGCACTAAAATGTCATAGTGTGCGAAGAAGTTTGCCTTTTCTGAAATAGGGAAGGAGAATGCCAGGCGAGGCAGCCAGTTCACCTGCGGAGTATAGTCGTCAAATGAACCGCTTGGGTCAAAGTCAACAGAAGTAACGTCTTCATTGACATTAAACAGATAAGGGTTCACTACACCACCGCCAAAGATGACGTTGCCGTCGTTGGCTTGGCGGCCATCAGGAAAGTACCAGGTATCTCCGTTACGATAGGCCTTAATGGTTTGATCCTGTTCGCTGGTAGTATAAACTTTGAAATCGTCGCCAATGGCGTTCGGCTGTTCTTCGCTTGTGGGCACAGTTTCAAAGAAGGTCTTTGCGTCCATCACCTGATAAAGCGAGTATTGATCTTTCAACACTTTGGTGTTCAAGTCAAAGCGCTCTACACGAAGACCAAGGCTAAAGATCATTTTGTTGAACGTGAACTTGTCCTTCAACCAAGCTGCCTGGTACAATGGGCGCAAAGGTGCGTTGGGAAAGTTACGGACTCCGTCTACGTCACGACTTGTGAAAAAGTCGTTGAAAGTGATCCCGTCTTCTGTCTTATTGCCAAGGTAATCGTAGCCATAATAGCTGATCAGGCCCTGATCCATCAGTTCACGCGGGGCAAACATAGAGAGGCTCAAATCTTCAGGAGCAATGGAGTTTACATTCACCCATTCATTGAGCGGAGTTCCAATCTTATCGCGCACGGCACGGTAGAACCTGTTCTCAGGCAAATCCACTGTAGCGTATGGGTGGACATCTATCAAAACGCCTGGCGGATCAACAAACTGTTGTCCGACGACAAGATTGGTATCCAAACCATTCAAGTGTATATTGGCATACTGGCTTGCCCAGAGGTAGAGCCCGTTGGGGTTTACTCGATAATACCTGTTTGTGCGTTGCTCGTTGAGTAGGCCAAACTGGATGTTGTGTGTGCCGCTTTTGCCCAATTTCAAATCAAAGCTGACATT
This sequence comes from Lewinellaceae bacterium, assembly GCA_016708875.1. Lineage (GTDB taxonomy): Bacteria > Bacteroidota > Bacteroidia > Chitinophagales > Saprospiraceae > M3007. The sequence continues at coordinate 72,747 of JADJFA010000016.1, read as the reverse complement.
GGCATTCAGTGTGGCAAGGTCATTTTCATTTTTTTCGAAGCGGTTGTAAGTCAGGCCAACATTGGAATACATACCGCCCCATACATCATCATAAATCTGCGAAACCTGGCCGTTTCTAGCCTGATAGCTCAGAATTGCGGGGTTGGGCGAATTAGGAATGTCATCCTTAACAGCAAATTCGTTATATGCCTCTAAAACAGGGTTTTGTGTGCCCGGGGTATAGCTCACGAAAAAGTCGTTGTATCCCTCGTGTACCCATACACCATTGTCATTCGGACCAAATGTGGGGACTTGTTCGTTGTCAAATCTCCCGATGTAACCGTAATCAAAAAGCCGGTCTTGGTGGCGTTTATCGTAGGTTTCGAACGTATTGCGTTCGTATGCAAATTGCAGGCTGTAGCTCGCATTGCTGATCGAAACACGCTTGCTGCTCGACTCGTCCTGACTTGGGTCTGCTCCTCCAAGCCGGTGACGGAAGCGGAAGTTGCCCCGGTAGGTATTTCGGTATTCCGTGGGGTTGTTATGTGCATTCAACAAAAACCAGCCCGGATTGTCCAGTTCTGTGCCGCCGTCCACCAAATCACGATCATCCGTGAAGGTACCCGTCAGGCTTACGTCAATATTGTTGGCAAGGCGAAGGTCAATCTTGCCGTTAAGGTCAAGTTTATCCCTTCTTTGGTAAGGCCGCGCTTTCAATGAATTTACATCCGCGTTGGTAAGATATTCTGCGCTGTTAACAAAGTTCGTATTCAAACGGCTGATGGGATGTGCTTCCAGTTCCCTGAGCGCATCATCTTTTATCCTGTAAACTGGCAGTGCCGCGGGGTCGTCCTCATCCTGGGTCAAATATTGTCCGGAAAGACGGAAACCAAGCACAGTGCGGCTTTTTCCGTCCGTTAATTTCTTCCGAATGATAGGGCCACTCACGTTGGCTGTAGCAAGAAGATAGCCAAATGCATCCAAACCCTTGGAGTTTTCAATATCAAACCCTCCATGAAATTCACCGGCAGGGCCTTTGGTGGTACCAGAAATGATACCGCCTGTTACGTCGCCGATTTCGGCGCCCAAGCCGCTGGTGATGATCTGGAGTTGCTCCAAATCTTGCACCGGAGGTATCCCTCCCGACACCCGGATACCGTCAATATAATAGTCGGTACCGTTGGCGCGCGCGCCTTTGATGTTTACATCGCCACCGTCAATGGAGGAGGCGCCTACTGTGGTAGCCGCGATGGTGCTGATGCTACGGGTAGGCAGGTTTTTGATTTGGTCAGAAGTCAGCGTTTGGCCACTTGAAGTTTGGTCCTGCTGAATAAGCGGGACTTTATAGCCAACTATTTCAACGGTCTCGAGCACGGTGGAGTTTGACATGATCACGTTTTGATTCGTGATTTGTCCGACCAATACCCGCACTCCAGTAATGCGTTGCGCCTGGAAACCCGTGTAGGAAAATTCTACATCATAGGTGCCTGGGTCAAGTTGGATACGGTAGTCACCGTTGTAATCCGTGATGGCGCCTCGCACAAATTCTGTGCCTTTAGACACCTTCACGGTAGCCCCTATCAGTGCTTCTTTGCCATCGTTGATATTGCCCGTCAACACTGTTGACTGAGCAACTGCGACGGCAGCACCTAGCAGGAGCATCGCAAATGTTAATAGTAAAGAACGTACCATAGAACAGAGATTGAAAAATTTACTTGTTAGGTTTGACGATACTGTTTTTTGCGGTGTTGCGATATAGAAACCGCGATATAAACTACACTGATTTTTCCAAAAAGAAGCGGGTTTTTCAGGTTCCCGCAGCAATTTTTTCCAAAAGCACTTCAGCCAACAGCCGTTTTGACTCATGTGTCCAGCCGGCTACGTGGGGCGAAAGAACGACATTTTCAAACAGATGCAACCTTTCGTAAAGTGCGTGCTCCTTTTCTGTAAAGTTTTGAGGCTTTTCGTTTTCAAAGACATCCAAACACGCCCCCATTTGACCCGATTCCAACGCTTCCACCACATCTTCTGTACATACATTTTGCCCCCGAGCAGTATTAATCAGCACAAAACCTGGCTTGCAATTTTGAATAAATCCTTTGTCAACCAAGTGCCTCGTTTCCTCCGTGAGCGGCAAATGTAAACTTATGATGTCCGAACGCTGCTGTATTTCTGTCAAATTTGATTCTCGCACCCAAGGCATTTGCGCTGCAAAACCTTCCGGCTTGTATTTGTCATAGGCCAACACCTCCATTTCCATTCCGGCCAGTTTTCGGGCAAATTGGCTGCCCGTATGTCCAAAACCCACTATCCCAAGCACTTTACCTTTTAATTCCCAACCTCTGTTGATTTCTCTTCGCCAGATATTTTGGCGCACTTCGCGGTCTGCCCGGGGGAGATTGTTTGCCAATGCAAGCAACATTCCCAAAGCTTGTTCTGCTACTGCGTTTCGGTTTCCTTCCGGGCTGCTCCAAACTTTCACTCCGCGCTCGGCGGCATACACCCTGTCCACAATTTCCATCCCGGAGCCTAAGCGAGCCACAAAACGCAATTTCCCCGCAGCATCCAAAAAATTCCGGTTCACCAATATTTTGCTATTGATCACCAGCCCTTCGTAATTTCCGATGACTGCTCGCGTCTCTTCCGGCGTGATGTCTGGTAAGAAATCGCAGCGCCATCCCATTTGCTCCAGCCCTTCCATCAATTTGGGGTGACAATCGTCGGTAATTAACACGCTTCCCATTTCGAGGTACAATTATCAAGGTCGAAAATAGACCCCTTCCTTATTATAGTATTTGCGGAATGTGTGAATGGCAACTCTGGGAGGACGAACGTATCTCCCCGGTTCGTGAAAGAAGTTGACATTTCGGCTTTATCTGCTGAAATTTGCGCCCATCAATTTCTTCCACCAACTTCTGCCTTTTGCCCGACAAGCGGCAAAGATATTCAGACAAGTATATGAAGCACATCTTTTTTTCAATTCTGACAGCATTGGCTTTTTGGCATTGCCAGGAACCTGCTCCCGCCCCCAAAAATGTTTTGAACTGTTATGTGCGTTACGACGTGGCAGGCAAAAAAGTGAAAGCCGAGGCTTCGCTCCGAGACGGCAGTTCCAAAAATATAATCGAATTGCCCGGAGGAATCCGTTTCCAATCCACTGAGATGAAAGTCCTGCCCGTGCGGGGCATCACTTATTCTGTCGAATTTCCCGCTGTGTACACCGCAGCGCCGGTTTTTGAATGGAAAACCCAAAAGGGTGAGAAAGGGGAATTTAAACCTGGAGTACCGTCTATTGACTCGTTTTTCTTTGCCACAAAAGTACTTTCGATCAAAAATCCTTCGATACTCCAGTGGGTCGGCAAGCCGCTTGGCAAAGGCGAAACCCTTGTTTTTATGTGGGAAAATACCGCTGAGGGAAGAACCGTTCCGATGGAAGTCAGCACGACTTTGGGTGCGCCAATTATTGAAATCCCTGCTGCCAAAATGGCGCAAATAGGCGTCGGTGATTGGTCGCTTTACCTGGTGCGCAAGCGTTTTGAAAAAGCCGAATTAGCGGATTTTTTGATAGAAAGCTCGGCGGAATTTTACACTAAACCGATGCTGGTGAAGATTGAGGATTAAGTGTGGGGAACACGGATGACACGGATTTTAGTTTGAGAAGAAGTTAAATCTGTGTCTCATCCGCGTCATCCGTGTTCCTCACGATTAACCCCCTCACTGCCTCCGCTTTTTCTCTTCCCCTACCTCGATATTAAAGCTGACTTCCAATTCCCAATTGGCGCGAAGTGCATCGAGTTTTTTGGTAAAAACGGGTTCTGGCTGCTGCTGCGTTGTAAAATTGCCTGTATCCCAACGGCCATTCCCGTTGAGGTCTTCCATCAAACGCGCAGTGTAGACCGCAACCGGCAAATGACTGAATACAAATTTTTTATTGGCCGTTTCTGCGGTGAACATCCTTTCTTCTTGCACACTGGTGCCGTTCAGAATCTGAAGGACATAGCGGGTGCCGGGACGTATTTTTTCCAAACTAAGCGATAAGGTGCCGAGTTGTTTTTCGGCAAGCACATTAAAATTGCGATTCAGCGTGTCAACATTGGATGTCCCCCAAAAATCGCTGAGTGCTCCAGGGAGCAACGTAAGCGCGTAGTTCTTTCCCTGTTTCCATTCAAAAGCAAGCGAAATGCGACGCGGGCTGGCGGTATCTGGCAATACGCTGAAATCCGTCAAGCGAGTGGAATCCACTGTGAGCCGCCAGCGCGAGGTGTCAATGGAAATAATTGGAAAGTTGAATGGCAAACTGGCTGGCAAATCAGGGCTTTGAATGATGGTCTTGATACTCTGAACGCTAACTGGAGTAGGCACTCCCGTTGACCTTCCTCCACGGCCGGAGGCTGCTGGCGGTGGCGCAACATCGCCAAAACCGATGCGGTGGTTGGCCAGAAATTCGCTGCGCGAAAGTTTTTTGACAAAAATGCTGTCGAATTCGGAGCGTGATGTTTGAGACACGGAGTCCTGATTTCGGAATGCTGCGCTTGAAAAAAGCAGCGTCCAAGCGGTGTCTACGCTGGGCAAATCGTACCAAAACATCAAAGAATCAGGTGTTTTTTCGATCAATGTTTTTAAACCTGCTGGTGCAATGGTTTGTGTTTCAAAAGATTGTAGCGGGACACTAAATCCTATTTTCACCAAGCCGTATCGGTTGGCGTTTTGCCCTACTAATCGGAATTTGGGCTGGTTTTTGAACAGTTTTAAATTGACTACTCCGCGCAGCGAATCGTTCACCAAGAGCCCTGCATCTCGAAATGCTATGCGTTCGTTTTCGCCATCCCAGCGGAGGTTTTGGTCTCCGTCTTCGATAGCAATTACCCGGAATGTGCCCGACCGGAGATTCCTGAATTCATACTGTCCACTTTTGTCCGTCCTGGAGAAGTAGTAAGGTCGCTCCTTGCGCACAGCGGTATCGGCGTTCCGACCTTGGTCGGAATCGTAGAGCATAACCGACACATTTTCAACAGGATCTCCAGTAAAAGCATCCACTACAATACCCCTAAAAAGAAGGCTGTCTATAAAATCGCCGGTGGAAAAAACAAATCGAAGGTCTTTGGCCGGATTGCCCTCGTGGAGGTCTTTTACCGCTGTACCAAAGTTGAGGGTATAAGTGGTATTGGGGCGCAACACTTCATTTTTGTCAAAATTGACCACCACGGTTTTGCCTCTTAGCAACACCTCCGGGCGTTTGGCGAGCGGCGGCGATACCACCACCTGAGTACCTACGTCCGAAAGCACCACCCACTCGTCAAACTTTAGCTCGATGCGCTTTTTGTCGAACCGGGTTGCAAAATTGGGCGTGCTCGCAATCGTGTCCAAGCCGGGCGGCCTGGTGTCTTTGGGTCCGCCAGTAGGGGCGCCTTGACGAGCGCAGGAGGCCAAGAGCGCGATAAGCGCTAAGTAATAGGTGAAAAGTGCAGCTTTGGGCAGTGAGCTCCGAAATGAATTGAAGTGGTATTGCATGGCACGGCAAAATTACAACAACGACGGCGGGGAATGTGTCGCGGCTCATTTATAGTTAATGCAAAGTGGTCTTGAACAAAATGATCTTGCAAGGCATTGGTTGTCAATCGAATCAATCGGTTTAATCTTCAAAAATCGAATCATTCGACTTTACCTTCGCCCCGTGAAAATCATCCTTCTCGGCACCGGCACTTCTCAGGGCGTTCCCGTTATCGGCTGCGAATGCCCGGTGTGTTCCTCGACTGATCCATTGGACAAACGCCTTCGCTCGGCTGCGCTGCTGACTGATGGCCGTACCAATGTACTTATTGACGCAGGGCCGGATTTCCGCCAGCAGATGCTCCTGCACCGGGTAAAGCACCTTGACGCTATCCTGCTTACACACGAACACAACGACCATGTGATTGGGCTGGACGACATTCGCCCTTTCAATCACCGCTCTGGCGAGGCAATGGCCGTGTACACGTTGCCCCGTGTGGCCAACGAAGTACGCCGCCGATTCGATTATGTTTTTACCGAGCACATCCCAGGTCTGCCCCGCATTGAACTGGTGCCGATTGACAAGGACACGCAGCTGGAATTTGGAAACATCACGATTCAGTCGCTGGAAGTAATGCACGGAAGGTTGCCCATTTTGGGCTTTCGTATCGGGGATTTGGCCTATTTGACTGATTTGAAAACCCTTTCGGAAACGGAATTTAAAAAACTGGAAGGTGTGAAATACCTGATTCTCACGGCCTTGCATCACCGGGAACACCCAACGCACATGAACCTTGAAGAGAGCCTCGCTTTTGTGGAAAAACTTGCGCCCGAACGCGCCTGGCTGATGCACGTGAGCCATCAGATGGGCAAAGCGGCGGATGTGAATCCTACGCTGCCGCCGAATGTGCAATTGGCGTATGACGGGCTGGTGGTGGAGTGGTGAAGATAGGGCCAACAATATTCTCTTTGGGTTGACCCATTTTAAACCGCAGAATTTAAAACAGGAAAACCGCAAAATTTAAAACTAAGAAGAGGGGTCACTATGTAAAATCTATCCGAAAAAGCAACTAACCATCATTTTAACTACCAATAGATTTTTGGGGTTGTCTTGATGTTTGATTTTAAATTTTGCGGTTTATTAAAAAAACTCTTTAAAATGACCCTCTCCGCACACCTCGTCGACCTCCACCAGCGCCGCATCTACCCAGCCGAAATCACGCTGGAAAACGGACAAATTCACCAGATTCAGGAAATCGCTCGTGTGCCCGAAAATGCAGGCTATATCCTACCCGGCTTCGTAGATGCCCACGTCCACATCGAAAGCAGCATGTTGCCGCCAACGGAATTTGCTCGGATGGCAGTGGTACACGGTACGGTCGCCACGGTATCCGATCCGCATGAGATTGCCAATGTGCTTGGAAATGAAGGTGTTGTGTTCATGCTCGCTGATGCGGAGCGTTCGCCGTTGAAGTTTTGTTTTGGCGCCCCGTCCTGTGTTCCAGCCACTTCATTTGAGACTGCCGGAGCGGTACTAAACGCTGCCGATGTGGAAAAACTCCTTCAAAACCCCGCCATTGGCTACTTATCCGAAATGATGAACTTCCCCGGCGTGCTTCATGACGACCCGGAGGTGATGGCAAAAATCGCCGCTGCCCACAAACTTGGCAAACCCGTGGACGGCCACGCACCTGGTCTGCGCGGCGAAGATGCCCGGCGTTATTTTGCCGCAGGAATCAGCACCGATCACGAGTGTTTTACCTACGATGAGGCTTTGGAAAAAGCCCAGCTCGGCGTAAAAATCCTTATCCGGGAGGGCAGCGCGGCGCGGAACTTCGAAGCCCTTTGGCCGCTGCTGAAAGAATTCCCGGAGCAAATCATGTTTTGCTCCGACGACAAGCACCCGGATGATCTGGTGCATGGCCATATCAACCAACTTGTTTCACGCGCCTTGGCCTATGGTTGCGACTTGTTCGACACCTTGCGAGCGGCTTGTATAAATCCGGTAGAGCACTACCAGCTTCCCGTTGGGCTACTGCGCGAAGGCGACCCGGCAGATTTTGTGCAGGTGGCCGATTTGCGCGATTTCAAAGTTTTAGAGACCTGGATTGATGGGGAAAAAGTGGCCGAAAATGGTGCGACTTTGGTGCCGCGTTTGTCTGTGGCTGCGCCAAATCAATTTTTGGCAAAGCCCCGGCAAGCAAGTGATTTTCAATTGTTTAAGCTCGGCGTGGCACACCTTGAAGGTGTGCCACACTTCCCAAAACTCCGCGTCATCAAAGTCTTTGATGGTGAAATCGTTACAGGCGAAGACGAAGCTTTGGTCCACGAAATGGCGGGGCTGTACCTTCCTGACCCTTCGCAAGACCTGCTTTACATCGCTGTGCTGAACCGTTATGCCCCCGATGCAAAACCGGCTTTGGGATTTGCTCGGGGCTTTGGCTTAAAGTGCGGCGCATTGGCCAGCAGCGTGGCACACGATTCACACAATATAGTAGCAGTAGGCGTTTCGGACGATGCAATTGCGCTGGCAGTAAATGCCGTTATTGCTGCCAAAGGCGGTATAGCCGCAACCAATGGATCGGGTGATGTGCGCACACTCCCGCTCCCCATCGCCGGACTGATGAGCCAAAGCGATGGCTGGCAATTGGCCAGGGATTATTCACTGCTTGATGGCTGGGTAAAATCTGAACTGGGCTGCGTTTTGCGCGCGCCTTTTATGTCGCTTTCGTTCCTTGCGCTGCCCGTGATTCCGAAATTGAAAATGACGGATCGGGGGTTGTTTGATGTGGAGAAGTTTGGGTTTGTAGGGGTGGAAAAGTAACACGGCTCGCGCAAGGCTCCTGCCTCGTGCGAAACTATTTTGCGGGCTTTGCCCGCCAATGCCCCACATTCCTCCGCCCAGTTGCCACCCCTTCGGTAACTTTGCCGCCCAATTTCTGTTGTGCAGCATTCCTGCACCCATCATCGTGGAAATCAAAGGCAAAATTCTCTGCGGCATCGCCGGTATCTTTCTGTTCGACCTTTTGGGCATCCCATTTGGCGGGCTGATCGGCTTTTTCGTGGGGTCCTGGCTGGGGCACTATTTTTTTGACCAGCCAAAGGAAAAGGAGCATTCGGAGAGCGAATTCAAAGCCTATCAGCGGCGGCAGGGGGAGTTTGTTTTTCACGTGTTTCGCCTCTGTGCCAAATTGGCCAAATCCGACGGCCCTATCAATGAGCGAGAAGTATCGCACATGGAAAGTCTGATGCGCAATCAGTTCCGCATGAATGAACGGGGGCGCTTACAAGCCGTCAAAATCTGGAAAAACGCCAAGGAATCCAATGATTCTTTTGACCAGTACGCCCGTGCATTTTACGAGGGTTTTGGCCGCGACCGGCACCATGTGTTGAACATGCTCGACTTGCTGTTCGCCACCGCCGCGGCTGACGGAGGATTGCATCCCAGAGAAGAAGAAATGTTGCTTCGGGCAGCCGGAATTTTCCAGGTGGGTCGTCTACAATACGAGCGCGTTAAAGCCCGCTTCTACCATACCCGCACGAGCGGCAGGCAACAACAACCGCAATGGAATCCGCTGGATCCGCACTACGCCATTCTCGGCGCAGAAACCACTGACAGTCTGGACATTATCAAGAAAAAAGACCGCGCCCTCGCCATGCAGTGGCATCCCGACAAGATGGCCGCCAAAGGTGTTTCGACGGAAGCGCTTCGCCATGCCAAGGAAAATTTCAGCAAATCAATGAGGCGTATGAGCGGATCACGGAATCGAGGAGTAGCAAGTAGAAAGTGGTAAGTTTCAAGTGAATGGCGAAAGTGGGAGCACTACTTTTACTTGCCACTTTCTTCGCCTTCAGCGCTTTTTCCACCGCTTTTCCCGCATCAATACGCCCGTAGCCATAATACACGCTGTGTTTTTTTGCATCGTACTTACCTCCAGCCTCGTCAATGCGGACGCAAGAACTGCGCACAAGTTGTTTCACCTTTTTTTGGCTGAGCGTGGGGTTAGCGGCCAATATCAGCGCCACAACACCTGCCATACCTGGACAGGCGCCTGAGGTGCCGCCAAAGGCATTGGTATAGTCGCCCTCGGCATAGCCCGGCTTACCAAGCCGGTCGGTAGTGCGCAGGCCCTCGCTGAAGGGGGCGGGATGTTGGAAAGGCGGGTATTCAAAATCGCCGCTCGGAAAACTGACCCAAACGGCCTTGCCATAATCTGAATACACACTTCGTTTGCCCGAATCATTGCAGGCAGCCACTGTAATAACACCCTCAAAACTGCAATAACCGTCGTTCATAACGTTTTCATTGCCATTGCCTGCGGCAAAAAGTATGACGCAGCCCAGCCCTTTACGGCCTTTGCTGAGGGCATATTTCATGGCAAGCCGGGTGCTGTCAGGCAAGGCTACTGTGCGTGTGTGGAGCGGATCGTCAGGCTTCCACCAGTCGCCATCAGCGGGGCCCCAGGAACAAGAAATGACATCAGCACCATGGTCGGCGGCCCAGACAAAAGCATTGGCTTCAGACATACTCCCCAGACCGCTGCGCAGGCGAATGGGCATTAAATTGGCTTCGGGAGCGGTGCCGCTAGCACCATTTTCAGGCCAGCAGCACAAGCCAGGCCTGCACAGGAAGTGCCATGCGAATCATCCTCCAATTTGGGACGGGGTCCTCCTGCTATCGGTCGCATCGAAGGGATGCACGATGCGCCCGGAAAATTCAGGGTGGTTGATGTCCACCCGTCGTCAATGATTGCAATGGTGATGTTTTTCCCTTTGGTAATCTTCCACGCTTCCGCGATATTCACATGATTGTCAATGACTTTGCCGTTGATTTTGGTTTTCGCCAAATGCCATTGGAGGGCGTGGGCAGGGCTTTTGAACCGCCTTTCCTGCACCAGTTCGGGGTGGCAATATTCCACGATTTTTTCCTTTAAAATTTCTTCTGAAATACCAAAAACAGCCAAACCAGTGCCCTCCTCCGCTTGTACAAAATAGGCGTTTTGGCAAAGCCAAGTTTGTTTTTGACCTTAAGTTTATAACGTTTTAGCAGGTCCAGGCATGCGGCTTCTTTCTCGGAATCGTGGAATTTGACAAAGAGGTTTTCGGTGTAAACCATAACCTCGCCGCTATCAGCCTCCTGCAATACGCGACCGGCAAAACGGATATCATCTTCTTTTTTGAGCGAGGCGCGTGCTTCGTCGCGGTGGGATGTAGGGCTGGCGGCAGATTCAAGCCCGAGCTGGCTGTTGTCATCGGCCATTCGGTGTACTGTAACGCCCGCCTCCGGGAATGCGGCTACCTCCGTGCTGCCTTTCATGAGACCCCGGCTGCGCGTAGTCAGCTGAACGTCCTCCAGTTTTTGGTTGCCTTCGGTTCGGATGGCGACGAGATCAGGGCTTTCAACCAGTTCTATGGTTTTGCCCTTTTTGCCGCCGTATTTAACTTTGTACATGGTGCGGGCGGATTTGGTAAGAAACTTTGTAGAAATTGTAAAAATAGGGCCTTTTCGGCTAATTATGGCTCGCAGCGTAGGTATTCTCTACTTTGCGATTGAACTGCTCGTACACCTCCACAGGAATTTTATGGCGCATGGATTGGAGGAATTGTTTGAGCTTAAGGTACTCCCCTTCCGTCAGTACATCGTCTTCCATAAAGGCGCCGAACAGCTCGAGGAAGTTCTCACTAATGCTGCGGGCAAATTCGATCCGCTTTACCATATCCTCAATAAAGGCCAAAAAGTACAGTCCTTCGGTATAGCCTAAATTTCGTCGCAATACCAACCCGTCTACCTCACGCTTGATTTCCTCAAGTCGGCGGGAGGCAGATTCTGCGCTAATCTGTTGATTTTCAAAACTCTGGAACACCTGCCGTGCCCGGTCTCCGTAACGACGGATGAGTTGTTCGCGGCGACGGAACACCAAATACCCGACCAATGCTGTTAGCAAGGCGGTGGTACCCACCATCGTAATTTCAACAAAATATCCCGTTTCGTGCAGCATTTGTACCAGACGCGCAAAGAAACTCGAGCCTGCTTCCATGCCCTCATTGCGTATGGTATATTCGATGGGCCTGAAGTCTTTTTCTTTGAGCGGTTTGGAAGGTTGCATGGCGTTTATGTGACTCATCACCGCCAATTTGAATTTTTCCCGTTCTGCATCCAGGTACAATGGACGGATGTTGGACCCCTGCCCCATTTGATGACCATCAGAATACTTCTTCTCAAGCAACTGGTTGGTTTTCAAGAAGTAAAAAAGAAACCGGTGCATCTGTGCCGTGTCGCGAAGGGCTGCAAGTCTCGCCGGATCTTTTTCCGCTCCACGCTCTTGCAAACACAACCAGGCGGCCAAATCCCTGGGACTTATATCGAGCAGACATCGGTCGCCCAATCGCTTAAAATGTTCGCCGTTGAATTCTACCACCGAGCCTGGGCCATAGTGCGTAATGGAGATGAGGTAGCAGTTGGCAGGAAGTTCAACTGTTTGTCCACACACTTCAGCCACCGGTTTTTTTGCACTGAGTGCCTCCCAAAGTGCTGGACCAAAAAAAGTTTCAGGGTTAATTTTGTCAAAATTGTCAAAGACTGCCACAAATTTCTGATCGGGGTTCTTCTTGCAACGTTCCCAAAAAAGCAGCAGTTCGCCGGGGTAAAACACCCCCTTTTCATCTTCTTGGCCGATATATTTCTTGTGGTACTCTACATCGAACCATGGGGCACAATCAATCTGCAAAACCCGGTCGTGGCTGCCCGCCAGCAGGTTGGCAACTCGTTTTCCCTGTTTGGTAGAGCCAACCCCCGTCACCCCGGAAACAACGATGCGGCGCAGCGGTGAAGTGGCGGCGGAAAGGGCAAGTTTTTTAAAAGATACCCACTCAATATTGGTGGGCGAAGGCTGCATAACAAGATTGAATGCAGTGCTATCGCCCGACTCAAAGGGGCGTTGATGTATTTGACAATAAAGGGATTGCAAGGAATCGGGCACCTCGGAGATGAGCGTGGCAGGTTGCCGCAACAACATGCCAGATTCGGCCCAGAGCGGGTCGGGGCGGTTGCGCGAACCAAGCCAAATGAGCAGCGCAAGTGCGAGCACACTGAATATAAATATGCGGCGGATAGAGAAGTGGGAGGCCAATAGATTATGGATTTAGCATGGCGAAGGTAACTCAAAAAGTCGCGTAGATGCCAAATGTGGGATTGATAAGGGGTTTATAAAAGTTGATGAGGGTTGATATTTGCACTCGAAAAGGCTAAAAATGGCCATTTTTCGAGTGCAAATATCAACCCTCATCAACTTTTATAAACCCTCATCAACTTTGCCAATCACGCCTAATTCTTCGCCTCAAAGTTGTATTTCAAGCCCCAATAATCCTTTAGCACCATCTTCACCGATCCCACCGACACCGGAGTTTCGATGAGCAATGGGATTCTATTGGCATCGTCCGAAACCCATACGGTCATTTTTGCATCTTCCTTGAACACGGTCCCGGCAATGACCTGCGGCTGAAATTTCAGCGTTTTGTAACGCCCCATTTTGTACACTTTTTTATTCGACTCCTTACCCAAGTAATTCATTTTCAAAGGGTATTCCTCTTTGTCCATGAAAATTCGGAAAGGAATGGAGTAGCCCGCTTGCTGGCTTCCGTAGTCAAAATTGCGGAGGTTGTAGAGGCTTGAAAGCACATCATTACAATCTGCCTGTACAGCGTGTTCGGTCTTTTCTTCTGCATCGCCACGTTTGGGCGAGCGCCATACCGTCATCTTCCGTCCGGCCTGGTTGAAGGATATCTTTTCAAAAATGTGATAATCCCCTTCGTTCACGCTGCGCTCCGAGTAATTGGGCAGCAGCGTATTTTTATCCACCCAAGAGTCATACTCGTCCCTAGCTTTGAAAAACCACTCATAAGAGTCATAGGTCTCGCCTCTGGCCTGATAGTGATATTGGGTGCCTTCATCAAAAATCTTGAAGGTCACCTCGCCTGCGGGCACCCAGATAAAATTGAGGTTGTAGTAGATTTTATAGGTGAGCCGTTCCCCGTGCTGAAAAGCAACTTCGGTGCTTGGCCCGACCGTATTGTCTTGTTGGGGCTGAGTAAGCCTATCGGTCTGGCTAAATCCAAAGACCGAAAAAAGAGCACGGCATAAAGCCCAAAAGTTGAATTTTTAATGGCTGTCGTTTTCATACACAAATGTTTTGGCGATGTTGACGTAAAGAATTAAAAAAGTACCCACCAACGCGGGAAAAAATAGGTTTATTATTCCAAGCTGAAGGAAGGAGGGCGTGTAATTTAAACCGCAGAATGTAAAACAGGAGAACCGCAAAATGTAAAACCGAACATTTTGACCCGAAAAAGGTTAAAATTTTTCTCAGGTTGGATCATGCTTTTCTTGATTTAACATTTTGCGGTTCTCCGGTTTTAAATTTTGCGGTTTTTTTTAAAAGAAAAATGGGCAACCTCCACGCCGGAGATTGCCCATCGTATCAGCAGTTGACTATCAATTAATAGCCAGCGTCTTTGTTGCCTTTGAAGCTGCCTTTGCCAGCCTCTTTGCCTTCAGGGCGAGCCATTTCGGTTTCGCCTTTTGCAACGCGGAATTCCACGCGGCGGTTGATCTGGCTTGAGCCTTTTTCTGGAACGAGGTTGCTCGTTTCTCCAGACCAGTTGAGGATAAGGCGATCACGTGATACTCCGTATTGAGACACAAGTGTTTCGATTGCAGCCTTTGCACGGTTGTAAGAAAGCACAGCGTTGTAGCCTTCTGGGCCGCGATCATCTGTGTGACCTACTGCCACAACTTTAAGTTCTGGGTGGCTTTTCAACACAGAAGCCACATGGTAGAGTTTTTCGTACTCGCTGTACTTAACGTCGTAACGGTTGTCGCCAAAGTTAATGATAGGCAGGTACCAATCCGTGTTAGGCGTTGGGAATTTAATGGCGGCGATTTTCGCATCCACGATACGGTTCACGTCGCTTTCTGTGATGGGTTTTGGCACTTGGGCCACGCCATCACCATTCACCGTGTAACCAGGAGGAGAGAAAGGCTCTTTGTCTTTGTAGTTGGGTACTTTGTCGCCGTCAGAGTCAAGGGTCATGCCTTTGGTGTCTACGCGAGCACCAGCAGGACTGTTGTCTTCTTCGTCAATGGCATCAATGATACCGTCGCCGTCGGTGTCCGTTGGGTCGTAGATCGGACGCTTTTCAAGTTCCGAAATTGCAGCACCAGCGGATTCCATTGGGTTAACCCAGTAGAGTGGCTCTGTTTTTGGATTGCCATTTTTGTCTTTGCCACCAATGTTGAAATTCAACGAAAGGTGTGGCCAGTGGAGGGCATCGCGGTAAGTAGTGCGGTTGTCGTCCAGGTTGTTGTCGCCATCAAGCAGGTCACCGTCAGAGCCAAGCACTTGGGCTACCGTGTACTCCACACCGAGGTTGAACTTCTTGCTGAAACGGAACGCGAGGCCAGCGCCTACTTCTACCGTAGCACCTGAGTACTTCTCTGCCTCAGTAGCATCGTTAGGCGTTACTTCAAAAGAAGAATAGCCAAGTCCGCCAAAGACATTGATGCCAATTTTGCGGTAAGGCTTGTCAAAACGGAGGTTGTTCACAGTCATTACAAGTTGGCCGCTGCCTGAAAACCAGTTCGTCTCAGACTTATCTGTGTTTGAACCAGAGTTTTCGTTCTTCATGGCACCGTACAAGCCACCAAGGCGTACAGAGAACACATGGCCAAAGCTTTGCGGACGTGAAGACCACCGCCAAAGCCTGGGAAATCCGCTTTAATGTCACCAATGATCATCGGAGTTCCGAGGTCAACGCCGACTTCCCATTGGTCTGCTGGTGTGAATGAACGATAAGTTGAGCCTGCTTCTTGAGCCGCCAAACCAAGTCCAAAGAAGGTCAAAAGGAGCGCAAAAGTTAATTTCCGAACCATCATAGGGTTGCTGAATTTTTAATGAAATGAATGTTACAGTTTTGTTCGTTTTGCGTTTGTCAGGGGGATTTGTTTTTCGGAAGGGGGACTTTGGCTTAAAAATGATTAGAAAAACATGGCAATGGTCGGGAAAAAAACTCAGATGCCAAGCTTTTTCAGGGCCAAAAATAGAGCGGTAGTGGATATTTTTCGGAGAGAATCATTATTTTTTCTAACTTCTTCTAATGCACGACGAATCGTGGAGGAGGTATCAGCGAAAATTGCACGGTCGGTCATGACTGCTTCAGGCTGCATCAGATACGCAAAACCCGTGCCATGCCACAGTTTGCTATGAAGTCAGGGATGATCGCTGTGTGCTCGTCCGTGTAGCGGGCTGTAGGTCCAAAAAACACCTGATCGTCCACAAACGGCACATTCGCACCACAGGCAATAACTTCCACACCACCGTCCAAAAGTGCATCAACTTGGGCACGAGTAACCAGTTTGGACGCCGCGCCGGGGATGAAAATATCAGCGCCCATTTTCCAGATTTTCTCGTTTACCTCATTGAAAGGCAACAAGTTGGGCGCAGCGATTTT
This sequence comes from Lewinellaceae bacterium, assembly GCA_016708875.1. GTDB lineage: Bacteria > Bacteroidota > Bacteroidia > Chitinophagales > Saprospiraceae > M3007. The sequence goes on along the minus strand of JADJFA010000016.1, from coordinate 56,772 downwards.
GTTTCCTTCTTTTTCATTGAAAAGTTTCTTGACCGCCTCAAGTCCCAGGCCTTCCGGGGCAAGAATGCCTCCTTCGCGGTCAACGATACCGATAATTTTCACGCCTTCCTTGGCCAGGTAGCAAGCAGCGGCAGAAGCCACATTGCCCCAACCCTGTATGATCGCTTTTTTACCCGCGAGCGATGTATGGTGGAAAATATCGTAGAAATGTCGCACCGATTCAGCCACGCCGTAGCCCGTTATAAGGTCCGCAACCGCATATTTGTGTTCGCCACCTTCGGGCATATATTCGGGGTCTTCCACAATTTTGGTACAGCCGTAGCGGAGCTGGCCAATGATATTGATTTGCTGACCTTCGGTAGGCTTGAGGTGGCCCCGAACGATGCCTTCCTGCGGGTGCCAAAGGCCCAGTGCCTCGGTAATAGGGACCACGTCTTTCAACTCATCCACGTTCAGGTCGCCACCCGTGCCATAATAATTTTTCAAGATGGGCAAGGCCGCGCGATACCAACGTTCCAGCACTTCTATTCGGCGTGGGTCAGAGGGGTCGAAATTGATGCCGCTCTTAGCCCCACCGATGGCCGGGCCGCATACGCTAAACTTGATTTCCATTACTTTGGCGAGCGAAACGACCTCTTCACAGGTCAGCCCTTTACGCATCCGGGTACCTCCGCCAGCCGCGCCGTTGCGTAGCGAATTGATGACGATCCAACCTTCCGCGCCAGTCTCCTCATCATGCCATTCAAAAATGATTTCGGGCTTTTTCTCCTTGTACTTTTCTAGGAGGCTTTCCATGCAATGTGTGGTGGGTAAAATTGATCAGAGCAAAATGCGGCGCAAAAGTAGCAAAACGCAGCGCGAAATTCATTTTGCCCCGCGATAAAAGACGAAATGAATTTCGCAGGCGATGAATGGCGAAATGAATTTCACCCTACATGGATTCTCCGTTGCGTTTCGCCTAAAACCTCGATTTCTACACGTACAACATCCTCGGGCAGCAATTGTTCTGCCAATTGAGGCCACTCGATCACACAGTACCAGGGATCGTAAAGGATTTCTTCCAAACCGATATCAAAGACCTCTTGTGCAGTGCGCAGGCGGTAAAGGTCTAGGTGGTGAAAAAGGCTTACCGATCCGTCGGCTTCGACATAACTGTATTGGTTCACAAGCGAAAATGTAGGGCTGGCCGTGTTTTCCCGCACGCCCAGGTGCTGGCAAATGGCCTTCACGAGGGTAGTTTTGCCCGCACCCATCTCGCCAAAGAGGGCAATTTTGCGGCGACCAGCGAGGGCTTGGAGCAATTGTGGCACGATGCCCGGCAATTCTTCAGGGGATTTTAGTGACCATTCCATGGCGGCAAAAATAGCGCATCCGTAGACCTCGTAGGTTTTTTGAAAACCTACGAGGTCTATCTACCTTCGCGGCGTGACTTACACCTTCTCCAATATCCAACAAATCCTCCAAGCCGAATGGCTGCAAAAAACCGAGTCCAACCCGACCGTGGCGCAGCTGCTTTTCGACAGCCGTTCTGTGGTCGCACCTGCACTGGCGCTGTTTTTTGCGCTGCCCGGTAAACACCGCGATGGCCACCGTTTCATACCCGAACTTTACGAACAGGGCGTTCGTCAATTTGTGGTGAGCAAAAATGTTGACCTCAAAAAATTGCCGGAGGCCAACATCCTGAAAGTCGAAAATACGCTCGCCGCGTTGCAAAATCTGGCAGCACATCATCGTTCCCGGTTTCAAATTCCCGTAATCGGCATCACGGGCAGCAACGGCAAAACCGTGGTCAAAGAATGGCTCGCCCAACTGCTTTCGCCTGATTTTGACCTCGTACGCAGTCCCAAAAGTTACAATTCCCAGATAGGAGTCCCCCTTTCGGTATGGCAAATGCAGCAACGCAATACGCTGGCTATCTTTGAAGCGGGCATATCACAGCCTGGAGAGATGGAGCGGCTGGAAAAAATCATCCGCCCGACCATTGGCGTTTTCACCAATCTTGGCCCTGCCCACCAGGAGGGTTTTTCTTCCGACGCGGAAAAGTTGGAGGAAAAAATGCGGCTCTTTGAGCGAGCCGATACGCTTGTCTGCGAAAGCCGCTGGGCGCCGAAAAACACGAAGGCCCGGCTTTTTACATGGTCAAACAATGGCGACTCGGCTGATTTGAGAGTTGTAAAAATTGAAAAACCTCAATCCAACCAAACCAAAATTCGGGCGGAGATAAAATCTTCAATCGTTAATCGTAAATCGTCAATCGTTATCCCCTTTTCCGACCCGGCAAGCATTGAAAATGCGCTCCATTGCTGGGCCGTAATGTGCTTGCTCAACATACCGCATGAAGAAATTGAGCGGAGAATGCTGCGCCTCGAACCCGTGGAAATGCGCCTTGAAGTGAAGGCCGCCATCCACGGATGTACCCTGATAAACGATGCCTACAGCAACGACCTCGCCTCGCTCCGCCTGGCCTTGCAGTTGCCAGACAACAAGCAGGTAAAGAGCATTTGACGCTCATCCTTTCCGACATCCTACAAAGCGGACAGTCCGGCGAATCGCTTTGGACAGAGGTGGCGGAGGCGGTACAAATGCAGAAAATTGCTCGTTTTATCGGCATTGGGCACGACATTCAAGCCATTCAGGATAAATTGCCCTCCTCCGTAGAAACCATTTTTTACCCGGACACGGAACATTTTTTAGAAAAAATAGCAGCGCATGACTTCCGCGAGGAAACGATTCTGTTGAAAGGCGCAAGAACATTTGCTTTTGAACGTATTGCCCGTCGCTTGGAACAAAAAGCACATAAAACAGTGCTGGAGGTAAATCTTTCAGCCTTAGCTCATAATCTCAAAACCTACCAGCGACTGCTCCAATCGGGCACCAAAATGATGGTTATGGTAAAAGCCGAGGGCTATGGTGCTGGCTCAGCACAAGTGGCGAAATTGTTGGAATTTCAGCAGGTGGATTACCTTGGTGTGGCTTATGCGGACGAAGGCATTTCGCTCCGGCAGGCGGGGGTCAACTTGCCCATCTTGGTGCTCAACCCCGAACCGGCGAGTTTTGACACGTTGTGGCGTTTTCGTTTGGAGCCAGAGGTGTACAGCTACCGATGCTCGATGAAATCGCGATGTTTGCCGGAAGGAAAAACCGCTCAACATTCACCTCAAATTGGACACGGGGATGCATCGCCTGGGTTTTGAACCCGGCGATATTGCTGCATTGCTGGTAAAATTGCGAGAGGTTCCAAATTTGCGTGTGGCCTCGGTTTTTTCCCATCTTGCAGCCAGCGATGCTCCGCAGCACGACGATTTTACCCGAAAACAAGCGGCTGTTTTTTCTGAAATGTTCTGGCAAATAAGCAATGCGCTGGGGTACGCTCCATTGCGCCATATTTGCAACACAGGGGGCATTGAACATTGGCCAGAGTATCATTTTGACATGGTACGGCTGGGCATCGGGTTATACGGAATCGGCGGAAAAACGGTTCAGGAGCAACTTCACACAGTAAACTCTTTGAAAGCCACCATCAGCCAAATCAAGACCCTTGCCCCGGTGAAACAGTGGGCTATAACCGCAACAGCGGACCGCTCGTTACGCCGAAACGCATCGCCACCATCAGCATTGGCTATGCCGACGGCTTGTTGCGCCTGGCGGGTGGAGGACGATTTTCAGCCTTGGTTCGTGGCCAACGCGCGCAGCTACGCTGGGAAATGTTTGTATGGACATGACGATGCTTGATGTGACGCAAATCCCCGAAGCACAAGTAGGCGATGAAGTGACCATTTTTGGAGAAAACCTGCCCGTTCAGGAGCTGGCCGAATGCCTGCAAACCATTCCTTATGAGGTGTTTACGAATATTTCGGAACGGGTGAAACGGGTGTATTGGCAGGAGTGATCAGTGGCAGTTAGCAGTGGCAGAAGGCAGTAAGCGACCAGTGGAAACAACTTTCAAGGTTTAATTGAACCCGCTTCCCAAAAGGTACAAAGCTTTCGGGAAGTTGTCTTTCAATTCAAAACGAAAAATTAACATGACTAGCATTCCAACTCTCTATTCCATTTTTCAGCAACACCCTGTGGTGAGCACCGATACCCGGCAATTACCATCAGGCTGTATCTACTTTGCCTTAAAAGGAGACAATTTCGACGGCAACAAATTTGCCGGACAAGCCCTTGAAAAAGGCGCAGCATACGCCGTGATTGACAACCCGGATTACCGGGCAAATGAGCGTTGTATACTCGTTCCGGATGTGTTGAAAACCTTGCAGCAATTGGCCAATCACCATCGCCTGCAATTCGAAATTCCTGTGATCGCCATTGGTGGCTCCAACGGGAAAACCACGACCAAAGAGTTGGTTTCCAGCGTGTTGTCAGCGCATTACCCCTGCCATTTTACAAAGGGAAATTTGAACAACCACATCGGTGTGCCGCTTACCTTGCTGTCCATGCCGCGCGGAACGGAGGTCGCAATCATTGAAATGGGAACCAACCAACCGGGCGATATCGAGGAACTATGCCGCATCGTGCAACCCACACACGGCCTTCTGACAAACATCGGGAAGGAGCATCTGGAAGGGTTCGGAAGCCTCGCTGGCGTAAAAAAGGCGGAGGGTGAGTTGTATGATTTTTGGCAAAAACCACGGCTGCGCGTTCGTGAATCTTTCAGAAAAGCATCTGCCAGCGATGTCCAAAAAAGTGCCCATGCGTGTGGGCTATTCCCGTACCGAGGCGCTTCATCTTGAGCAGGGAATCATTGACGTGCAGATGTTGGAAGACATGCCTTTTGTACGCGCGGCGTTTCTTTCTGACGATGGGCCAAGGATTGAACTGAGCACGCAACTCTTTGGAAATCACAACTTTCAGAATATTATGACGGCCATCGCATTGGGCGTTTATTTCAAAGTGCCTGCGGAAAAAATCAAGGAAGCCCTAGAAAATTATACCCCATCCAACAACCGCTCCCAACTGATCCATCGCAATGGAGCGACGATTTTATTGGACGCCTACAATGCCAACCCTTCCAGTATGCAGCCCGCCCTCCAGAGTCTTTGCGCCATGCCGGCCAAACGCCGCATCGCCATCCTCGGCGATATGCTGGAACTCGGTGAAGACAGCAAGAAAGAACACAACGATTTGCTCCGTTTTGCCGCGCGGCTCAAGATTGACCAGATTATTCTGGTCGGAAAAGAATTTGGAGGAACCCCGTTTTCAAAATTTGGGGCGTTGCATTTTGCCGACAATCAAGCGGCCAAACATTGGCTGGATGCGCAGGACTTGCACGACACGGCTATTTTAATCAAAGGTTCTCGGGGAATCAGGTTGGAGAAGGTGTTGGAGGCTTGAACGCAATGTGTGGGTCATAAGAGCCACGCACTGCGGAATTCTGATTCATAGAACAGGATAGTTTGGAGAAAAAGGCCTTTTTTTGCAGTAAAATTATCTGGAATGAGCTCAGCACAAACCATCCCGCAACCACTTTCTAACCTCCAGTTAGAACTGCTAAAACTGTATGCCCGCAAAGTTTCCGAACAGGATTTGGTGCAAATCAAGCTGCTTTTGGGACAGTACTTTGCAGACAAAGCTTCCGACCTTGCTGATAAGGTGTGGGAAGAGAAAAAACTTACCGAGGGAAAGATTTTGGGTAAACATCGTCGCACACCCTACCCTCGAAAATAGTTATGAGAATAGTACTCGATACCAATGTGTTGTCAGTAGCCATTTCCCGACGTTCAAAACTCTATCCAATATGGCTAGCGGTTCGGAACGGCGATTTCGAGATGTTGGTTACTACAGATATTTTATTTGAGTACTCCGAAGTACTAACCGATGATCTTAGCCAAGAAGTATCAGAAAATGTGCTGGATACGCTCGAAACCTTACCCAATATTATTCCAGTCCACAAATACTATTTCTGGAATCTAATAACCGTTGACCCAGACGACAACAAGTTTGTGGATTGTGCGGTAGCAGGGAGCGCAAATTACATTGTCACAGACGATAAGCATTTCAATGTGTTGAAAACGATTTCTTTTCCAAAGGTTGAAGTGCTTTCTTCAGATCAGTTTTTGGAATTGGTTTTGTCTGGGAAATCTTAATTTTCAGATACGGTTTTCATACAGATCAGCGCGGTCAATGATGATGTTGTTCACAGGAATGGGAATGCGTTCCATATCTGCCAGAAGGGTCTTTTTTGCAGGATTATTAGTGCTTTTTTTGCCGTTCTTTTTTTGCTTCTTCAATAGCCTTTCAATGAAAAGTCGAAGCTCCTCTAAAGATTTGACATCCAGATTTTGAACCTGATGGGTAAGTTGCAAATTGAGAAACATAGCATTGCTTTTTTTTAGCCGTTGCAATTTGATGAATAATGGCCCGGACTTCCAAAAGTAGTCACTCCACCAAATCCACTTTTTCTCGCTTCCCCATTCCCAACTTCTCCATTGCCCGGTCAAACATCCAGTACACCACCGGCACCACAATCAGCGAAAGAAACATAGAGGAGTTCAGCCCGCCAATGATGGCCCAGGCAAGGCCGTTTTTCCAGTCTGCCCCTGAGCCTTGGGCAAATGCAATCGGCAAGAGGCCAATCACCATCGCAATATTAGTCATCAGTACAGGCCGGAAACGCAATTTTGTGGCTTGCAGCAGGGCATCGCGCAAGCCTACGCCTTGTTCTCGCAGCTGATTGGCAAAGTCCACCACAAGTATGGCGTTTTTGCCCACCAGACCGATGAGCATGAGCAATCCAAGACCCGTGAATACAGTGAGGTTTTCGCTCGCCAGCGCCATCGCGAGGAATGCCCCGATGACTGAAAGCGGGATGGACACCAGCACTACAAGCGGGTAAATCCAGTTGTCGTACAACGCCACCATGATGAGGTAGACAAACACCAGCGAGGCCCAAAGCGCAAAGCCGAGCGTGCCGATGCCCTGTTGCTGGCGTTTATAGTCGCCTCCGTATTTGATTTGGGTGCCGGGAGGCAGTGGGAGCGGGTCGAGGCGTTTGATAATTTCACGGGTCACCGTACCATTTGGTCGGCCGATTACCTGTGCCGTAAGCAATAGTGAAGTGCTGCGGTCTCGACGTTCGAGGCGGGTCGGGGCGGTGCCTTGACGTACGTCGGCGAACTGTTTGAGGTAAACGGTGCTTCCCAGTGGATTTACAAAAGAGAGGCTTTTGATGTCTTCTACGCTGCGTCGGTCGAAGGCATCAAGTGCGATTCGAATCGGATATTCAAAATCGCCATCGCGGTATTTTGCATCGGTGTTGCCGCTAAAAGCCGTTTGCAATGTTAAGCCTACTTGCGCCATGGCCAGTCCAAAATCTGCCATGCGCTGCCGGTTCACCTCCACTTTTACCTCCGGGTTGCCGCCCTCCACTGTGGAGCCAATTTCGACACAGCCCGGCACGGCCGCCATTTCTTTTTTACTTTTTCAGCAAGTACCAGGAGGCTATCGAGGCTCGGCCCGTTTAACTGTATTTCGATAGGTGAAAACGACAGACCTAGGATGTCAATCGGGTTGGTTTTTATGCGTGCGCCCGCTATGATTTCCTCCAGTTTGACCTTTGTTTTTCGGGCAAAAACGGGCGTGAGTTCTTTCCTTATTCCACCATAAGGCGTTAAAAACACTTGTATTTCGGCAATATTCGGTGCGCTTAGGCCAAAAGATTTGTTGTTTGCACCAACGGTGGTAAAGGTGCGTACCACTTCGGGCTGGGTGCGCAGCCAATCTTCGACACGCTTGGTGATGGCATCGGTTTGTGTCAGCGAGGCATCTTGCGGCAACACAACTTCGAGCAAAAACTCCCCCCGTTCACCAGCCTCCATAAACGCGTTTCCGATAAGCCCTGAGGTGACCAGCAAGAACGAACTGAAAAATAGGACGATCGCTGTGAGTACGGTGATAATTTTGGTCCGGCGGTTTTTCAACGCCAGAGTCAGCAATCGAACGAAACCATCTGAAACCCATTCCAAAAATCCTTCAAACTTCAGGATGACCCTTCCTGCAAGGTTTTTTCCCTGAAAACGGTGGAGTTTTCCAAACCTCGACGTGAGCCATGGTACAAGGGTAAACGACACCAGCAAAGACATTAACGTGGAGGTCAGCACCGTCATGCAAAACTGTCGTAACAGGTTGGGTACCAGGCCCGCCGTGAATACTATTGGCAGGAACACCACCACGTCCACAAGCGTGATACTTATGGCAGTAAAACCGATTTCCATCCGCCCGTCGTAACTGGCCTGCACCTTGTTTTTGCCCATCTCAAAGTGTCGGTAAATGTTCTCGATGACCACAATGGCATCGTCCACCAAAATACCGATGGCGAGCGAAAGGCCCAACAAAGACATAAGATTGAGCGAGTAGCCAAACAAATGCATCATCACGAAAGTGCTCACGATAGAGGTCGGGATAGACACGAGCACGATGGCAGCATTGCGCAGGCTGTGCAGGAAAAGCAACATGACCAGACCTACCAAAAGCACCGCCACAAGCAAATCTTCAATAACAGCGTTTGTGGCTTTTTTGGTAAATGTGCTGCTGTTGGCTACCACCTCGAAGCGCATTCCCTCCTTGGCGTAGGCGCCCTGTAGCATGGCGATTTTCTCAAGAACGAGTTTCGACATTTCCACCGCATTGGCGTCGCCTTGCTTGCGGATACTGATGCCTACTGCCGGTTGTCCGTCGGTACGGCAAATGATTTCGGGATCGCGCGTGCCGTCCTGTACTTCTGCAATATCCTTCAAAAAATGGACGACCCGAAGCGGCTTTTTCCGACTACAAGGTTACGGATGTCCTCAATTCCCAAAAACTTGCCTGCGAGCCGGATGCGCAATTGTCCCTGCTCGCCTGTTAATTTCCCTGTCGGAAAATCCAGGTTGGCGGTCTGAACTGCTTGCGATACTTGAAGCAGGGAAAGTCCATACTGTTCGAGCCGTGCAGAGGAAATATTGATCTTGATTTCGCGCTCCTCGCCGCCGAGGATACTTACCTGCGCCACGCCTTTTACCTGCGAGATTTCAGGCACAACGCGGTTTTTTACCACGTCGTAAAAGGCAGGGCCTGTGAGATTTCCTGCCACGCCTATTTTTAAAATAGGCAATTCGTCCAACGCGAATTTATTGATAACTGGGGTGCGCACCTCCTTCGGCAAAGAAGCCTGGAGTTGGTTGATTTTGCGCTGCATCTCCTGCACTGCCTTGTCTAAATCAACAGATTGCTCGAACTCCACGGCAACGAACGAGGAATTCTCCTGCGAGCCGACCTGCACCTGGTCAATGCCTTCGAGTGAAGAAATCGCGTCCTCGATGGGTTTGCTCACAGCATTTTCCACTTCGGAAGGCGATGCACCGGGATAAACCGTGATAATGGTAACGACGGGTGCGCTGAATTTCGGCACCAGCTCAATGGGCAGCTTCAGGTAACTGGCGATGCCCATAAATGCCAGCACGGCAAATGCCACGATGACGAGCGAAGGGCGACGGATGGAAAGTGCGGTGATGTTCACGGCGCGAAGGTAGCACTACTCAAAATCATACTCCCCCAATACCAGCCCATCCTTTTCACCCAATTCCAGCATTATCTGTTTCGTTTCAAATCCTAACAACAAGGCATCATTGTGATAAAGCCCCGATTCATGGCGCGCCAAGCGGATTTCTTGCAGCGCGGCACCCGCTACATCTCGCCAAAGCGGCTGAATATTTGCCACGATGCGTTGGATAAGTGCTTCGCCGTGAAGGGATTGCAACTTTTGGGCGGTTTCTACCAAATCTTCTGCGCTGATAATTTGGATGGCCTCGGACTTTCGCCGCTTGATAGCAGGAGCGTTTCTCCATTTTCAAAAACAGTTCCACCGCGTAGAGAAAAGACGTTTTGGAGCCTGGCACGCCACAGGTAATAGTTTACGGTTGCAAGTATTTGACCTTCAAATGTTTGAAAAGCCTCCACTTCTGCTTGTCGAAAGCAATCGGGCGGGGTGGGGTCTTGCGGGTGGGGAGTTTCTTGCATACGTTGGAATGATAGCGGTCAGACGATTGAGTCGTCAGTCTAAACCTTATACTGACTAATTTCACCTTAAATTGATCTCTGCCGTTGTTGTTGGCGAGGACGCCAACAACGGCAGGGGGGCCGCCAACCTTTGTTAAATATACATGGTTATCAATGCTTTAACGAGAGTTCCGTTGTTGGCGTCCTCGCCAACAACCACAGCGGAGCGGAATTTTAAAGAAACAACCCGCCTGAGGGCTATGACCTGACAAGTAACCCAGACCGCAAACATCGGCAAGATTTATGGCTCGGCGACGTACCTTTCGAGATATTCTTGTACTAAAATCCTATAAGGTTTTGAAAACCTTATAGGATGCTGCACCCAAATTGACCAAAAACTGTTTTTTCAACATAAAGATGCTACCCACCACTCAATTTCTCGCCACTTTCCGCAGCGCCTTTACCTCTGGTCAATTGCTCAAATGCACCTTGAGCAAGCCCACTTCTTCTGCACCGGAGGACTTGAAAAACATTTACCTCCGCCCCGTGGAGTTGAAAAAAGGGCTTCAAGTTGCGTTCAATTTTCGCTACAAAACCCGCGACGAGATCAAGAATTTTGGATTGGAGGAAGCCGTTGCCCAATTGGAAGCATTGCTTGGTACCTCTTTTTTGAACGCCGATCTTTTAACCCCTGAACGCGACTTTTCCCTTCAATTTGACAAAAAAGGCGAAGCCCATTTTTCAGAAAAAAAACCTTCCATAAACACCCCAACAGCAATACCTACCGCCCACAACCGCGCAAAAAATCGGCTTCTTGACCCTGCTGCGCCCTGGCTTCATTTGCTTGGCATCTCCAATTCCAAAGGCGAAGTGTTGGCCGCATACCAGGACAAGTGGCGACAAATCAACAAATACCTCGAAATTATCGAAAGCCTGCTGCGCGAGAGTCCGCTACCAACCGGCCCCCAAATCGCCGACATGGGTTCAGGAAAGGGTTATTTGACTTTTGCACTTTACGATTTTCTGGAAAATCAGCTCGGATTGGCCCCTCATATAACAGGCATTGAACTCCGCCCCGCGCTCGTTGATTTTTGCAATAAAACAGCACAACAAGTTGGTTTTCAAAATCTTCGATTTGTTGCACAAGACATCGCGACCTATCAACCAGAACGGCTGGACATGCTCATCGCCCTCCATGCTTGCGACACGGCGACGGATCTGGCACTGGCCGCCGGTATCCGCCAAAAAGCCCGAATCATTGTAGTCGCGCCTTGTTGTCACAAACAAATCCGCCGCGAAATGCAGGCAAAAAACGAACTCACTCCACTGCTCCAACACGGCATTTTGGAAGAACGACAAGCGGAAATAGTGACCGACGGAATTCGCGCATTGTTGCTTGAAGCGGAGGGCTATCACACCAAAGTTTTTGAGTTTATTTCTACCGAACATACTGCGAAAAACGTGATGATTACAGCCACTAAGGATGACCGGCGATTGAACCAAAGAAGTGTCGAGGCGTTAGCACAGGTCGAAGCGCTTAAGTTGGGCTTTGGGATAAGAGAACACTGGTTGGAGAAATTATTGGCTTAGTGCCGCATCCGCCAATTCACTGGCTATTCGGTGGATGCGGCACTAGTGACTTTTCTTTTCCGCCGCGTTTCTTCCGAAAGTATCTTTGTTTTGTCATTTTGTAGAAAAAAATCACTGGTCCCACACAAAGGCGCAATTCTTGCGTTTGAGTTTCTTTATCAGGAGTTGATTCCAAAATGAACCATTCCTCCATTATTTTTGTCCATTCAAAAAACACATCTCGGCAATGCAAATTTTCCCACGCCGTTTAGGCTCTTTCGATCTTGACAAATTCCTCTACGACATGAAAATCAAATCGTCGCTCGCACTTTTCTCTATTGTCGGCATTTTGGGTCTTGTCCTTGTGTTCCACGAGTACAACCCTTTCAGCGGTCCCGGTACTTCGCCTGAGCGTGACGCAGCTTTGCTGCGCACGATCTCACAAGTGCTGACACGAGGCCACTTCCAGCCAAAGGAGATGGACGATACCTTTTCCAAAAGCGTGTATGCGCTGTACCTCAAAGATGTGGACAATGGAAAACGCTTCCTGACTCAGGCGGATGTGGATCAACTGAAACCATACGAACTTAAACTCGACGACCAGGCCAAGGCGGGTACTTTCGAGTTTTTCAATATTTCGGTATCAATCCTGGAAGCCTCGCTTTCAAAAACACAAACCTGGTACCGTGAAATACTGGCTTCACCGTTTGATTTCTCAAAAAACGATGAGTTGCAGGCCGACGGCGAAAAACTTAAATGGGCAAAAGACGATGCCGAGCTCCGCGCCCGTTGGGAACGCTGGATGAAATACGAAGTGCTCAGCCGTATCACAGAAGAGCAGGATAAGCAAGAAAAACCTGAATTCAAAGGGGACAAAAAAGATTTTGAAACCCTTGAAAAAGAACAGCGCGAAAAGGTGCTGGATGTCTATAACAAGTGGTTCAAGCGCATGCAAAAGCTCGACCACAACCGTCGTTTGGAAATTTATCTCAACGCCATTACCAATTACTTCGACCCGCATACTGGCTATTATTCTCCCCGCGAAAAGGAGAATTTTGACATCCAAATGTCGGGCAAACTCGAAGGAATCGGCGCGCGCCTTCAAAGCGACGGCGAAAAAACCTCCGTCACTGAAATCGTACCCGGTGGCCCAGCTTGGAAACAAGGCGTGTTGCAGGCTAAAGATGTCATTCTGAAAGTAGCCCAGGGAGAAACTGATGCTGAATCGGTGGACATAATGGGTTGGGATATTGACGATGTGGTGTCTAAAATTCGCGGTTCAAAAGATACCAAAGTCACGCTTACGGTTCAAAAATCCGATGGCTCGGAGAAGATCATCACCATCATTCGTGACGTGGTGATTATGGAAGAAGGCTTTGCCAAATCCTTGATTCTCAACGAAGGAAGTGCAGAACAGGACCGTATCGGGTATATCTACCTGCCAAAATTCTACGCTGATTTTGAAAGCGGACGCACCAGCTGTGCACAAGACGTGGCTGCTGAAGTGGAAAAATTGAAAAAAGAATCTGTGAAAGGCATCATCCTTGACTTGCGCAACAACGGCGGCGGCTCGCTCCGCTACGTGGTGACCATGAGCGGATTGTTTATCGAAGAGGGGCCAATCGTTCAGGTAAAAAGCCGTGACCGGGCTACCGAGATTCTTCGCGACAACGACTCCCGGGTACAATGGGGCGGTCCTCTGATTGTGATGGTGAATGGTTTCAGCGCTTCGGCTTCTGAAATCCTTGCCGCAGCCATGCAGGACTACAGTCGTGCTATCATTGTGGGCGCTTCCAGCACTTACGGCAAAGGCACGGTGCAACGTTTCTTCGATCTCGACAACGCTGCTGCAGATAACCGGGTAAAACCTTTGGGCGAGATGAAAATGACCATCCAGAAGTTTTATCGTGTCACTGGGAAAACAACCCAACTTGACGGTGTAATTCCTGATATTGTGCTGCCTGATTTCTACAATTTGCTCAAAAACGGCGAACGCGACAACGATTACCCGCTCGCTTCAACGACCATTGAGCCTGTGCCTTTCAAACAAAGCGCCTACCGTATCGCGGATGCCAATCAATTGAAAACCAACAGCCAAACGCGGGTAAAAGCCGATCCAACCTTCCAAAAGGTAAGCGATAACGCCGTTCGCCTTCGCAAGCGCAAAGACGACAGTGTTTTCCCCTTGCAAGGTGAAAAGTTCCGCCAGTGGAATAAAAAGCAAGATGAAGAAGCAGAACAGTTCGATAATATTTTCAAGCCGATCGAAAGCTTCAAAATTGAGAACCTTGTTGCCGATTTGCCACAAATCCAGCAAGATACTGCGCGTATAGCCCGCAACGATAGTTGGATCAAAGACCGTCAAAAAGACATTCAACTGTACGAAACCCTGCGCATCATGCTAGATATGCTCCGCATTGATGGCGTGGCTGCGGGGAAGAATTGACGATTGACGAATTTGGATTTTGGATTTATGATTTGGGGTAAAGAAACGGGCTCAGCTGTTGATTCAGCTGGGCCCGTTTCATTTTCCAAATCGTAAATCCAAATCGCAAATCGTAAATCCTTACAGCATCCGCAACAGCCAGTCTTTTTCTGCCACGAGTGCCGTTTGCTCAATTTCTTCGCGCAGCGCGGCACGGGCTGATTTTTTACCTGGAGGTAGGGCTTGTAGCCTGCGGACAAATCGTATAAAATTCTGGTAACCAGTACGAAGCTGGTCTGACACCTGTCGCTTCCGGCGGAGATACACTGAAAAACTCGTTAGCAGATTTTCCAGTGCATTGATCTCTGCGGTTTCCCAATACATTTTTGCCAACATAGCCTTTGCTGTCAGGTTATGTAGTACATCGTCGAAGTCCATTTCTAGCAGTAGTGGCATGGCTTGGGTATAGTTACCGCGCTCACAATGGTAACGGGCAAGATTGAATGCGAACGTTCCTTGTCGCTGGGTCTCAGGCAGCAAGTCATGATAATTTAACAGGAATTCATACGTCCAATCGAACTTCCCTGCCTCAAAAGCTGACAGCGCGATGTTGGTATAGGTAAACCTAGAAATTTCCCCATTTTCAATAAATACACCGAATAAAGTCCGTTTTTGTACAAATCGAAGACCTCACGCAAATAGTTTTCTTGTCGCAAGTTTATGCGGTGAATGCAAAAATTAATCGCCAACAGGTAAACCTCGCGCAATTCGGGGAGTGGAACTTCAAGTGGCGCGGATTCTAGCAACTTTTCAAGGCAAAAAAATGAGCGTCCTCATTTGGTTCACTGAGTGCAAGATAACCATGGAAATAAACCGCTATTGCTGGATGCTCCAACAAATTAGGGCGAGCTCGCACAAATTCAAGTACTGTCGGAAGCAAGCCTAAATCGAGTTCAATATGCAAAACACGCTGGCGGCTGAGGATTCCACAGGCATTTTTGAGCTTTTCGGCCACGAACGATACATCGTGCCAATCTGAGAGTGGTTGCAGCTGCTCTGCTGTGTTGCGTCCGCCGCTTTGCATCGAATTATTGTAGGCTTCCAATGCAAGGTGGTAGCGAAATCGGTAATGGTTGGCATCGCGAATTGGCTGCTGTTGGATGCTCCGCTCCACTTTTTCGAGCGTTTCGGCAAAGTGGCGATCGAGCCACGCTGACGGCAGGCTTGAAGGAGATAGCGTTGGCGTTCCGGCTCGTCCTGCCACCACTCATCCCAGGCAAGGTAGTCTTCAGTGCTGCGCAGCAGGTAATTGACGGCATGATGGGTTTTTGAGGCGTCAAAAGGGGTTTCCGGGAACAAATTTTTGTGTAAAATTTCCGAGGAATAGCCTTTTTCTGAAACAGGCGGTTTCTTGCGGAAAAACTCAAAGAGCTTCACCACCGCAGCATGCTGGTTATAGATAGGGCTATTGACAAATTTTTGAAGCCAATGCCAATCTTTTTTGGAAAGAGAAGCGAGGATTGGGAGTAGTTTCATAAGCGGCTGTTTGCAAACCTCGTAGGTTTTAAAACCTATGAGGTTTAAAAAACGGCAAAATATTTGTTTTTTTAACAGCAAATATTTTAAAAAAATCCGAGAATTGCGCTTGTGTGTATTCGCCTCATTGATATAAAGCAACCGATGTTTGACCCAGTAATTCACTCGATCATAAAAGCGCAACGCATGGTACACAGATTTTTCACAATACGTCATTTGGCATTCTTGATTGGATGTTGCGTGCTGTGTCCTTTCTTGTTACAGGCACAGGGTTGGCAACGGTTTCATGGCGGCACGGGGAATGATCGCGCTTTCGCGTTGAGGCTTTTGCCAGATGGCGGGATCGTAGCGGCAGGCAGCACCACGGATTCAGTTTCAGGTACAGCGGATTGGTACTTTCTCAAGGCAGATAGTGTGGGTAATTTGTTGCTGGATCGCAGTTGGGGCGATACACTCTACAATGAAAGTCCGGTGGCCTTATTGCCCTCTGCGACGGGTGGTTGGCTGCTTTCTGGCACGCAATTTCCAATTTTAGGGAATGAATCAAGAAGTGCCGTATCGAAAGTTGATACCAATGGGCTACAACTCGCTACTTGGGTGTATTCGCCCTTTACTGCACTGAACAATGCAAAGGTTTGGGGAGATGGACAATTGTTGTTGGGTGGAAAATATTATCCTTTGGGGGGCAACTCCTATGCACCCCACTTTTTTTATCAAAAAACCGACAGCGCGGGCGCATTGGTTTGGGAAAAGGTGCTTCAATTTGGCTTATTCAGTGAAGCGCACAGCGCGTTAATTTTGCCTGATGGGAATGCCTTGATTGTGGGTTCGCGTTACCCTGTCGCTCCGCTGGGACCTGATTTGGCGATTGTAAAAATTAACGCAGCTGGAGATTCTATAGATGCATTGGTAATATCGCAGCTCTTCTCTGATGAAGAGGCCTTCGAAATTGTTCCTACACTTTCCGGAAATCCGGTGGTGATTGGCGCATCAGGGTCACAATCCGGCGGAATGGTTGATATCCTGCTGGTCGCGATCACCTCCGATTTAGATTCGCTTTGGACACGCATCATTCCAATCCCTGGAAACCAATTGGCCCACGTCGCCCTGGCACTTCCCAACGGCAACATCGCCATCGCAGGCGAGCATATCCCAGAAGGTTCCAACAGCCGCGACGGATTCCTCGCACTCACCGATTCGCTGGGCAACTTGCTGTGGTTCAAAACCTACGGAGGTTTAAAAGGCGATATTTTCTGGGACCTGCAGGCTGCGTCCGATGGCAACGGATTTATCATCGCCGGGCAAACGGCCTCATTCAGCGCGGGCAGCGATTTGCAGGCCTGGCTCTTGCGGACTGATTCTTTGGGCAACGTTTGGAGTAATCGCGTAATTGGCCGCGTTTTTCGGGACGCAATAGAAAACTGCGTAGAAGACGCAGCCGAAACTGCCCTTCCGGGCTGGCTCGTAACGGCAAATGGCGAATCGGGCGCCCTTTATACGCTCACGGATTCAGTTGGGGTGTATTCGATAAATGTAGACACAGGCGCTTGGTTTGTGTCAGTGCTGCCGCCTGCCGGGTACTGGTCGCCTTGCGAAGATTCCGTGCAAGTGGATATTTTGCAGTTGGGCGACCCGCTTACCCTGGACTTTCCGGTGCAGACTGTGTATGAATGTCCACTGCTGGATGTGGATGTTACTACCCCCTTTCTACGCCGTTGTTTTGAAAACACTTATTACGTTCGCTATTACAACTACGGTACGGCTGCCGCGCCCAATGCGCTGATTTCCATCGAATTGGATCCGTATTTGAGCGTGACCAGCAGCAATTTGCCCTACACCCAATTGGGCGACACGTTGTATTTTTCGGTAGGTCAGGTGGAATCGCTGGCAGGCGGAAACTTTAAATTTACGGCCTTGCTCGACTGCGACAGTACTGTTTTGGGGCAGACCCATTGTGTGGAAGCCCACATTTTACCCGATTCGCTTTGCTACGAATTCAGCCCGGATTGGGACGGGGCGGAGCTCGAAATAGACGGTACTTGCATGGGCGATTCAGTGGTAATTACGATCACAAACACGGGATTGGGAATGCAGAGCGCTGTGGAATATATCATCGTTGAAGACCAGATTATGTTCAGGCTCTCGTTGCTGCAACTGGCTGCTGGTGATGACACCACTTTCGTGTTGTACCCCGGTGGCTCCACCATGACCATCATTGTAAATCAAACGCACGGCTACCCCGGAGACAATCAGCCAATTCTGATCATAGAGGGCTGTGGAGGTTTCCCGTTCAGCACTGGCTACGCACATCAATTCCCGCAAAACGACGGCGATTTCAGCACAGATATAGAGTGTCGCCAAAGCATTGGCTCTTTCGATCCGAACGACAAACTGGGATTGCCAACGGGCGTGGGCGAACAACACATCATCGCACCCGAAACGACCATTGAATACCTGATACGTTTTCAAAATACAGGGACTGACACAGCTTTCCGCGTGGAAATACGCGACACATTGCCGCTCAATCTGGATTTGGCGAGCTTCCGCGAAGGCGCCAGCAGTCACCCTTATCAATTGGGAATCAGCGACTTTGGTGTACTGAGTTTCCTTTTTGACCCCATCGCGCTTCCCGATTCGGGGGCTAACTGGGCGGCTTCGCAGGGTTTTGTAAAATTCAGAATTTCCCCAAAAAAAGACGCCGCGCTCGGCACCGCCATTGAAAACCGCGCTTCCATTTATTTCGATCAAAACACGCCTGTTCTTACCGCCCAAACGCTGCACACTCTGGGAAACCCATTCCAACACCTGATTACACCCACCACCGAACCTGTAAACACAAATGCTGCTGTTGGAGCGCTACTACTGGCTCCAAATCCTACGTTCGGAAACACTATGGTCAGCCTGGCCCAACCCCTCGAAAGTGAGGGGTTGCGGCTTGGTTTGCGGGATGCATTTGGACGGGATATTCAGATATGGGGAAATTGGGAAAATGCTAAACATCTGAATATTGATTTGGGCAATTTGCCCGCAGGAGTCTATTTTCTGGAATTAAAAACCTCAGAAGGAAAAGTGATAGCAAGTGGAAAAGTGTTGAAAATTTAGTGCTGCTCAAAATGCCCTCATGAAAACACCTATGTTTCCCGCCCCAAAAAAATTTTTTAGAAAACTATTGCGGCACCAATGCCGGTCTGACAAACGACGCCTTTGGGCTAAGCAGCGGTTTCCTGCGTTTTGCGCCTTGCGAAACCGATATTAAATTGCAATTGAGCGTGTCAAATTGCGCTGCGGGCGACACCGGTTTGGTTTTCCGGCTTTATACAGAAACTTGTATTGCAAACCCGGTCTTGGCTTCG
Organism: Lewinellaceae bacterium; assembly: GCA_016708875.1. Lineage (GTDB taxonomy): Bacteria > Bacteroidota > Bacteroidia > Chitinophagales > Saprospiraceae > M3007. The sequence goes on along the minus strand of JADJFA010000016.1, from coordinate 37,914 downwards.
CTTACGGTTTACAACAACACGACCGATACATTGGAGGTCAGCAACTTGCAAGTGCTCAACAACTACCTTTTAGCCGTGTCAGGCGTACTTGGAAGCGAGTGCGAATTCAACATCCAGGTGGTAGAAGGGATCGGAACGGCCTTGCCAGGGCCTGCGGATTGTACTTGCGACGGAGGTGGCATCGAAGGGCCGGGCATTATCTGTTCGGGCGAAGCCGTGTCATACAGCATTGGAGCACCGAGTTGTTTTTTGAGTTTTGGCCTGCCCATTGGAGGCAACGGCGAATACTGCCCGCCTGCCAGCGCTTGCCCCGTTTCCCTGGATTCGATTGTTGTGGAATGGCATATCCCGTCTATGATGCATTTTGTGGGCGATAGCACGGGCACGAGCATTCAAATTCAGGTTGACACCAATTACTACGGACTGGATACGATACGGCTCGATACCATTTGGGCAAGTTGGCAACTGATTCCTTCCGAGCCAATGGACTCGCTTTCTTACTGTGAATGCTCCGGAGTAAACTGCGGAAGCGGAATCCTCCCACTTCCGCTCATTATCTGGCGCGAAACCATTGAATATTCCTGCACACTCACTTGTATGCAGCCCACTTGCGTGGTTGATGGGATCACCTATGATACCCCGGGATTTTATAGTTACGAAACACCAGAATGTAAGTACGTGGAAGTAACGATTGATGAGGAAGAACCGGACCCTGTGGTGCCTGATAAAACCATCTGCAAGGGTGATTCTGCCCAATTGGAAGTGGTAAATTACGACCCAAATTATACTTATACCTGGAGCACTGGGGATCTCGGGGCATCCATTTTCGTGACACCCGACACGACAACTTCCTACTCGGTTACTGCCAACAGGCCCCCGGACACCTGCTTTTACACAACCATCGTTTTAGTGACGGTTGTGCCCCTTGACACTGTGGATATCGGCCAGGTCGGGGCGGTCTCTTGCGCTGTGCCGTGTTATACTTATCAGGGTATAACTTATTGCAATCCAGGAGAATACAATGTTCCAGGCGATAGCTGCAAGATCAATGTGTTTCAAATCGGGTTCAAAAAAGATACGGTCAATTTGGGGGAAGTCGGGGAAATAACCTGCACTCAAAATTGCGTTGATTTCGAGGGGACGCAGTATTGTCAAACAGGTAATTACAGCGTTTCAGACAGTTGCACCGTCCGGCTTTTTAGCATTGGAGAAGACATTGTTCCGCCACTTATCTCCAACCTGGCACCTGACTGTCTGCCAAGTAACACCCATTTCACCATCGCTTTTTTGATAACGGGTACTCCCCCTTTCAAAGTGAATGGGGATTCCCTTGTGAGCAACTATTTCCTCTCCGAACCGCTGCCCAACAGCGAACCATACGCCTTCATTGTTAAGGACGGCATTGGCTGCGAGACCGTGGTGAGCGGCATCTATGACTGTGCCCAGTTTTGCATCACCGATGCCGGGCAACTCTCTGACGAATTGCTGAACGGTTGCGCCGGGCAAGGTTCCGTACAAGTCCAATCATTGGTGGCGCCCATGCTTGATTCCAACGATGTGCAAGTTTTCGTACTCCATACCCTGGATGGGCTGGTTCTCAGCTACAATGCAACGGGCAATTTTGCTTTCGACCCTGGCACCATGAGCGCTGGCGAAATCTATTATGCCTTCCGCACCGTAGGCCCGCCCAATGCAAATGGCGTCCCTGATTTAACCAATCCCTGCACCGACACTTGCAGCAGCCAGCCCATTGTTTTTAATGCCCTGCCAAGGGTGGATATTAGCGGAGACTCCAGCCTTTGTGAAGGCGGCATGATGACCCTCACCGCAAGCGGCGCAAATACCTATCTTTGGAACGACGGCACTACCCAGGCTATTAAAGAAATTGAAGCCGTGGAAGAAATTCACGAAGGCATTTACAGAGTTGTTGGTACCGACATTCATATGTGTACAGATGAAGATTCGGTTGTAGTGGAGGTGCGCCCCCATCAATCAGAAGGCTGCTGCAGACCACAACTTCCCAATGCATTCACACCCAATGGCGATGGCGCGAATGACTCCTTCATTCCCATCCTGCCAGATTGCAATAAGTTGGAATATGCGGAAATGCGCGTCTATTCCCGTTGGGGAGAATTGGTGTTCAAAAGCCTCCGCGACGATGACCGCTGGGACGGCAACAACCCAAATGGAGCACCAGCCAGTTCAGACACCTACGTTTTCACATTCCGATATCGGTTGGAAGGCGATGAAGAAAAGACCCAAAAGGGTGAAGTAACATTACTACGTTAAAGGGGAGTTTTATAGTTGGGCGTCGATGAAACATCGGCGCCCAATTTTTTTTTTGGATTAATCGTGTAGAACACGGATGACACGGATAAGACACGGATTTTGGACTGAACTTCACCATTAATCCGTGGCATCCGTGTTCCATTTGCTAATGGGCTAAATCCCTGTCACCCATTCAGGTGATTGCGCAGTGCTAGAACTTGGCGTTTCTTTGTCTTCAAAATTCTCCGATCCTATGCGCCTCTTCATCATCCCTTTCCTGCTATTTCTCCTTCAAAACACTTCTGCTCAAACCTGCAACTACCTCGCTTACGACGGTTTCGACTATACCGCCAACACACCTCTCGAAGGTTTGCAAGGTGGAACGGGATGGCAATCCCCCTGGAACGTCCAAAACGAGACCACTACCCTACCCGGATACCAGATCACCGCTGCAAATCCACTCAATTGGCTCGATCTCCAAACGGTGGGCAATTACACTTCGGGAGGTTTGGCTTACCTGACATCGGGTCGCCGACTGAACACCAGCACCGACGGACCATTCGCCGATTGGCTCACGCAAGATGATGCCATTGGCAAAGCGGGCACCACGCTCTGGGCCAGCATTTTGCTTCGAAAAAATCAGAACAACGATGAAACGGTGGCTGCTATTTGGCACCAAAGCGACCTGCAATGGTGCGACGGCTGTACTTCCAACAAAGTGGCGGTTGGATATTTCGGCAGCAACTCAAATGTAGGCGGACAACGCCGCTGGACGCTGCGCATAAGAGACCAATATTATCCCACCACTTTGCCGATGCTGCCAAATGAGACGGCGTTTTTTGTCGTAAAATTTGAATTTTTGGCGGGATCTACCACTGTTTCGGTGTTTGTGAATCCAAGTTCACTGGGCAATGATACGCCAGCACCTACACCCACACTGACCCAAACAACGAATAATCCCGTCCTTATCCGAAGCCTCGCGTTTTATCTCGGTGACGACGCTGCGAGCGGTCAGGCCGACGAGATTCGCATGGGCGAATCGTACGCTTGTACAGTTCCCGACCCCTCCGTAGCCGTGAATCAGCCGCCCAACGCGGCCTTTAGCATGAACCCGCCCACGGGCATGGCTCCGCTTCAGGTGAACTTTGACGGCTCGGCCTCCAGCGACCCTGATGGCAGTATCGTTTCCTACCGCTGGGACTTTGGCGACGGCTCACCTAATGCCTCAGGACAAACCGTTATGCATACGTACACGGCCACCGGAATCCTGACGGTCAACTTGACGGTGGAAGACGATCAAGGGGTTCAACATTCCTTCTCTAAAACGATTACAGTGCTGGATGCCAGCGGTTCTTTCAGTTGTCAGTTAGGCCTGGTTAATGAAAAATTGGCCTCTTGCACGGGCAACGACGGGCGTTTCCGCGTTACGAATTACACCAACATTCCGCTTCAATTGAAAAACAGCGGAGGAGCGACCATTGCTCCCGTAAATGGAAACCAGAACCTCTACGACAACCTGGCGCCAGGCATTTACCAACTCACGGCCAATGGCGGTAATGGCTGCCGCGATACGTTCACCGTTCACATCCAGCGCGACAGCAACACTTGTCCGGGCTGGACGCCCGACCCATGCGCAATGAAAATCGGCGTAGGTATTGAAGGTCTGGCCTATTGGACGCCGAGTCGCCCATTCAAGGATTTTTTCAAATCCTGCGGCACCTGGATTACCTACGATCCCAATCCACCGGGGGGGAATTTTATTTGGAATACTGAAAATCAAGCACATATTCCTGTTGATGTAGACGGGTACGCCACGCAAATCCCTTTCACCGTCCCCAATGGAAGCGGCCAAAACCTCCTCCGGGGCATCATTTCGGCCAGTGGTTTTGTTCCACAAGGAGTGCCTTTGCGATTGATATACGAGGGCATTGGAACCCTACAAATGCAGGGGGCTGTCACGGTGACCAGCAACCAGCCAGGTCAAATTGATTTTGTGGTAAATGACATAGGGAACATCTTTTTCAACCTCACTGCTTCGCAGTTGGGCAATCACGTGCGCAACATCCGGGTGTTGGAATTGAGCAATATCAATACCTACCAAACCCAGCCATTTCGACAAGGTTTTCTGGACAAATGCAGTGAATTCAACACCCTGCGATTCATGGACTGGGCGCACACCAATGGCAGCAATCAAGTGCAATGGGCGAATAGGACGCTCCCCAACTATTATTCTCAAGCTGAAAGCCCGAATGGTGGCCTGGCTTACGAGTACATCATCCAGGTAGCCAACCAGTTAGATAAAAACATCTGGCTCTGCATCCCGCACCAGGCCGACGACGAATATATCGCCCAGATGGCCGCCATGTTCCGCGACCAACTTGAACCCGGCATAACCGTGTACATTGAATACAGCAACGAGGTCTGGAACTGGATTTTCCCGCAAGCGCACTGGGTAACCGACAACGGCCCGCAGAACATTAGTTACCCACGTCGCTATGTCGAGCGGTCTTTACACGCATTTGATATTTGGATGAACGTGTGGGGCAATCAAAACACCCGATTGCGCCGGGTGCTCGGCACCCAAAACGGCTACGATTGGATCACCGAGGAAATACTTGCCCATGCCGACCAAAACAAGTACGACTACATTTCGCCCTCCTGGTACGTCGGTCTCGATCATGGGTCATCAGGAAATCCCAACCTGCAATCACTCGGTGCATCAGCCACGCCGGAAGATGTTTTGGAGAACGCGAACAGCGTCTTCCTCAACTTTTACCCACACTGGGAAATGGTGTACAACACCGCCAAACTCTACGGCAAAAAAGTGGTGAACTACGAAGGCGGTCAGCACTTCACGGACCTCAGCATACCACCCTATATCCAATCCATGTACGACGCACAGGTGCATCCTGGAATGTACGCACTTTATGACCGTATGCTCGACAGCCTTCGGAGATTGGGCAGCGAATTGCCCTTGGCTTTTGTGCTCACTGGCCCCTGGGAAAGCCAGTACGGTTCCTGGGGCCACATCTTCGATGAGGACGACCCGGCGCCCTGGAACGACCGGCCAAAATTTCAAGTGTTGATTGACCAGATGGCAGCGTGTGTGGAAAACCCGACGGGTATTAAACCGCTTGAAAATCAATCAATCATGGAGATTCGAGTATTCCCCAACCCCACTACCGGGGCGTTTCAATTGGAAATCCCGGTGGAGTGGTTAGGGCAAAATTTCAGTGTGCGGGTGCGTGATGCGCTGGGGCAAGTGAGGTTTGTCCAGCAAGTTTCTGGGAATCAAATCGTGCTAGGCGATGGAATGCCAAATGGGATGTATTGGGTGGAGGTACTGAATGCGGGGGGAAGGACAGTGGGGAGGAGTCGGATGGTGAAGATTGGGATGTAGCCCTTCCATCTCATCGTTTTTGCGCTAAAAAATCTAACAACCGCTTTGCATTCGGGCACTTCTCTTTGACTTTTTGAGGATTGGTTTTTCCTAAAATTTCAAACGAGACTTTACCTTTCGTGTATGGCTTCTCGCATTCAACGGTAGCATTTTCAAGTGCCTTAAGAACAGCAGGTTTGGTTGTGCCTCCAAATCTTTCCATACAGGGATTTTGTCGGCTTTGAATTTGCTGACGAAATAGGCGCGAAGAGTATCTGGGTCAGCGAGAAGCCAAGTTTCCATCACCTGGGCCATCAGGTAAGCGTGTTCATCTGAGGCGCTATTAGGCTTGATAAAACCATCACGAACCTTAAGGTGTTGCCAGACTGTTTTGCCAGAGACTATTTCATATTCGCTGTCCAAAAGCAGCAAGGGCATTTCATTGGGCTGAATATTCTGGATTGCGGTGGAAAAGAGGTCGAATGTATTAGTTCTTCCTTTGCCACGAACAGGCCGGGGCATTCGACCTGCTAAACCAGCAGCTTTGAAAACTTGGTCCATGCTTCTCGAAAACGGATATCCAAGTCCTTGCCATCGCCGCCGCCTTCAATATAGATTCTGACGGTTACCATCGCGTACCTCCTATCTCACCTCGCATCCAAAGTTGACCAAGGCGATAATCGGTAAGCCAATGAGATAGATCGTCACGATTGAGTCGTTTGATTTGGGTTTGCCCATCGTGTTTTTCACAGACTAATACCGATTCAGGTTGTTCGCTTAATGCGTCAATTAACACATCAGAATGTAGTTATATCAATTGTGTACGTTTAGAAAGCTGGCCAAAGGTTATTTGGGAATGATGTCAGGGTGAAGGCCTAATTCAGGCTCTTCTATACAAATAAGTGGCGGCGGAGTAGGGTCAAGAAGGATCGCAAGAATGCAGATATAGCGAAGCGTCCCATCCGAAAGGCGAGTAGCAGGAATAGAGAAATCGCCTTCCGAAAAGAAAATTTGGACGGTTCCACCTTCGGTAATCACCTCAAAATCGGTGATTCCTTCATATAGTTCTTGTAATGCGTTGACTAAGGCCCGTTGGTGGATCGTTGAGTGGAAAGGCGTCCAAACGACGGGCCCCCATTCGCGATAGAGGCGAACCGCTTTGTAAAAAAAAAAATGTAGTGAATCTGAAATCAAGATTACGCTCTGCAATAATAGACAAACCAGGATTACCTCTTTTTGCAGCCACAGATGTTTTACCATCGCCAATTTGGTTATCCTTGAAAAGGAAAATGGTTTTTCTAGAACTTCCCTTACTTTCAATACGTTCTATGAATTCTGAATAAACTAATCCTTCAAATGGCAACTCATCCAATCCCAATATAAATCTGTGAATCAAATCCATTGAATTGGTTTCTTTATGTATAATCTCTATAGTCGTATCAAAAAGGTAATTCGCACCTTTCCATTTCCATTCCGTCGTCCCTCCACTCATAGCAATCACTCTACTTAAATTATTGCTATCTTCTTTGCCCTTTGGCAGAGACCTCAACACTTCAAATATCTCCAAGAAATTCGATTTTCCCGACCCATTCGGCCCAATCAACACATTCAGATTTTGCAGTTCCAAATCCAGTCCATCAGGACCGAACGAGAGCAAATTGGAGGCTTTTATATGCTTTATCATGTTTTTTATGAAAAAATCAAGTTGGCAAAGGTAATAAAACAGGCGGCGCAAAGGTAATCCTCGCGCCGCCTGCAAAATGTTGCAACCTATAAAAATCCTTCAAAATCAAGGGCTCCAATTGTTTCGTTCATTCCTCAAGCCTCTGCCCTTACCCGCTTAACTTTCGCTGCCCCATTCCCGCTTCGCTTTATCGGCTTTTCCAGGCCAATCGCAATTTCCAAAACCTCGACCATGCGGTCCACATAATGGAAACTTAAGCCTTGGATGTAATTCTTCTCGATTTCTTCCACGTGCTTTTGATTGTCCTTGCAAAGAATGACTTCTTTGATTCCGGCACGTTTGGCGGCGAGGATTTTTTCTTTGATACCACCCACTGGAAGCACTTTGCCGCGCAGGGTTATTTCTCCCGTCATGGCTAAAAATGGCTTCAGCGGTCTGCCCGTGAACGCCGAGGTTATTGCCGTAAGCATGGTAACGCCCGCCGATGGTCCGTCTTTCGGAATGGCGCCTTCGGGGATGTGGATGTGGATGTCGTTTTTTTCAAAGGCCTCCGCTTCAATGCCCAATTGCTCAGCATGTGCCCGGATGTAACTGAGCGCAGTAGTGGCGCTTTCTTTCATCACGTCGCCGAGGTTTCCGGTAAGTTGTAGACGACCGCTGCCCTTATTCAGGCTGACCTCAATGAACAGTATTTCACCGCCCACAGAGGTCCAGGCCAAACCGATAGCCACACCCGGCGATTGTTTTTCTTTGTATACTTCCGAATCAAACTTGGTAGGGCCAAGTATACCATGTAGGTGTTCGGGCTTCACCATCACATCGTATTCCTCTTCCATGGCCACTTTTTTGGCAATGGAACGCATGACGGAGCCAATCTCCCGGGCCAGGTTACGCACCCCGCTTTCTGCGGTGTAACTCTGCACTATTTTGACCAAAGCCTTCTCACTGATTTTCACCTGCCCAGGCTTGAGTCCGTGACCTTTCCGCTCGGAGGGCACCAGGTGACGCCGGGCAATCTCTACCTTTTCTTCCTGCGAATAGCCCGCGATATCAATGATCTCCATCCGGTCGAGCAGGGCTGGCTGGATGGTGCTCAGCGTGTTGGCCGTGGCGATGAACAACACTTTGGAGAGGTCGAATTCGAGTTCCAAATAGTTGTCGTAAAACGAGGTATTTTGTTCAGGATCCAGCACTTCCAGCAGGGCAGAAGAAGGGTCGCCCCGGAAATCCTTGCCTACTTTGTCTATTTCGTCGAGGATAAAAACAGGGTTGCCCGCCTTTGCTTTTTTCAAGGATTGCACGATTCGTCCCGGCAGCGCACCGATATAGGTTTTTCGGTGCCCGCGGATCTCGGCCTCGTCGTGAAGGCCGCCAAGGCTCATGCGGATGTACTTGCGTTTTAAGGCGCGTGCGACACTGGCGCCCAGGGAGGTTTTACCCACCCCTGGAGGGCCTACAAGGCAAAGAATGGGGGCTTTCATGTCACCCTTCAGTTTCAAAACAGCGAGGTGCTCCATGATGCGATCCTTCACTTTGGTAAGGCCGTAATGGTCGCGGTCGAGCACTTGTTGCACTTTTTTAAGGTCAAATTGATCCTTGGTATATTCCTGCCAGGGCAGTTCGAGGAGGGTTTCCAAATAGGTGACCCCAATGGCATATTCGGCAATCTGTGGGTTCACGCGGCGCATTTTGTTCACCTCGCGGTTAAAGGCTTCCTCCACAGGTTTCGGCCATTTTTTCTTTTTTGCACGGCGCACCAAGGCGTCAATTTCTTCTTCCTGAGGGTTATTTCCAAGTTCCTCTTGAATGGTTTTGAGTTGCTGGTTGAGGTAATAGTCGCGCTGTTGCTTTTCAATATCCACGCGCACTTTTGACTCGATTTGATCTTTGAGCTCAAGCAGTTGCAGCTCCGAATCCATGTGCTGAAGAATAGCGCTGGCCTTGTCCTTGAGGTTGTTGATTTCGAGTATTTCCTGCTTGCTGTTGACCGGGATGCCCAGGTTGGACGCAATGAAGTTGAGCAGGAAGTTGTCGTTGTTGATGTTTTTCAACATCACTACAGCCTCAGATGGAATCTGCGGAGACAGTTCAATGATCTGCCGTGCGGCATCGCGCACACTACTGATCATGGCCCGGAATTCCAGTTTGTTTTTGGGCGGGTCGTATTCGAGCGTGCTGATTTGGCCGACCATATAGGGGTCGTCGTGCATCAGATCGTCGAGGTGGAAACGCTTGCGGCCCTGGAGGATTGCAGTGGTGGAGCCGTCGGGCATCTTGAGGAGCTTCAGAATACGCGCCACAGTACCTACGCGGAAGAGGTCGCGGGCAGAGGGTGACTCGATTTTGAGGTCTTTTTGAGAAAGCACCCCGATGTAGCGGTCGCCTTCGTAGGCGCGTTGTACGGCACGGATGCTTTTATCGCGGCCCACGGTAATGGGCGTGACGATGCCGGGAAACAGCACAGTATTTTTCAACGGAAGGAGCGGCACAGTGTCCGGGAACACTTCGCCAGCCTTTTCGTCGTCTTCTTCAAGGGAGAAAAGTGGCACGAAATCAGGCTCATCGTCTGATTGTTGCGACATCATATAGTTATCAAACATACGAATAGAAACGAATGGGGGAGTAAAAATTGAAAACGCCGCGTTTTTCAATGACGCAAACATGGGAATTATAGCTGGAAAAATGGTGGGAAAAATGGTTTTGTGTCAAACTGACAACAAATTTGTCCTTTTACGACCACTAGACCCCATGGCAAACAACCTGCCAGCCCGAAAAATTGCAGCCTTTGGCAGATGATATTTGGACTTACGCGACAAAACGGCAGATGGAACACGGATGACACGGATGAGACACGGATTTTTCCCAATCAAAAAAGAATCCGTGAAAATCCGTGTCTCATCCGTGTCATCCGTGTTCCCCCCCTCAAAACCGCAGCAACACCAATTTCAACCTCCCCCGAAATTCAGATGGCACTATGCTTTCCGTAGCATTCAGTTGCAGCGCATCACGAAACCGGAGCCGAAGATTTTGATTCAGGGTGTTGAGCAGGCTATTGCGGTCAAATGCTCCGACTGCGCTCAGCACATACTCGCTGCAGGTATTTTCGTATTTAATTTCGTCGTTGAAAAAGAACCGCATTTGATCCGCGTTCCGCATGAGAAAATAGGAGGAAAAGGTGCCCTCATCGTCCTGTGAATATTGCTTTTTGTGCAGGGCCGATTTCCACTGCGTCTGGCCGTCGGGCTGGATTGCCAATACAAAAACATCGTCGTAATAATAGTCTACAATCATGCGCATCCCATCGCGAAAAAAGCCACGCCCCGCCGCCGCCCCGCGCTGCACCTCGTGGTAGCGCTCGGCTACCAGGATAATGCCGCCGTCTTGCCTCAAAAGCAATTCACGCAGCTGAGCATCGGCAATTCCGCGTGAATCATCCCCCCCATCTTTTTGTCGAAGGATGGACATAAATTTTTCGTCAAAAGGTTCATAACGAAGTACTTGTACCGAATCCTTGCCTGGCACAAGACTCAGATAAAATGTCCCGTTGGCACGTTCCCGACCTTTCTCAGCCCAAAGCCCCGCGGCAGTAAGACGGTTGTTCAGGTTGTCAAAAATATACCTGGAATCCACCGTTAGGTAGGCGCCGAGCGCAACGCGGTTGGTATGAACCCCTCCGGCATCAAAACGAAGGATTTTGATTTCGTGCTTGTCCAGTTTGCCTCGTCGGTTGTTTCTTTCCGATACCCAAAAAAACGCGCCCGCGTTGCTGAGTGTGATTTCGGGTTGCCGGTCTTCAAAAAAATCGGTAGCATCGTCTACTACAGACACCGTATCCCAAAGCACTTGCATTTTGTCCAAATGAAACGCAACGGCCTCTATATGATCTCGTTCTGCAGTATTGTACACCACTACGCAGTTGCGGTCTTCGCTGTGCATCAGGTCGAGCACGGGTGTATTGAAAAGCCGCTCTCCGTAGTCCTTGATCATCATACTGTCAATCAAGTTGGCATTTGGGTCGTACTTGTGTACGCGTAGGAGGGTGTGGCCGCGCCTGCGAACTTGAAATACCACCGAAAAATCATTGCGCCCGGGCACTACGCCCAATACACGCATCCCCCGACGGTCAAGGTCATCAAGGTCTTTGCTCCAACTAAGGCGCATCTGATTGTCAAAGGCCTGCACCACAAAATCGTCGTACCGGTCCCGGAAAACCAAAACACGATCACCCAGTCGGCCGATGATTTCGTAGCCATAGTCCGAGCGTATAAATAGCGGGTCAGATACGATGGCAGACTGGCTGTACAAGGCATTAAAAGCCGAACAGAAAAAGAAGAAAGGGAGCAGTAGTTTTTGCATTAATAGAGCAAATTTTGAAAGTGTGGCACACCTTTGAGGTGTGCCACACTTTTGTCCAAAATTAAAGAGAATTTTGCACCCATGAAAATCCTTATCATAAACGGCCCAAATCTCAACCTGCTTGGAACGCGCGAGCCGGAGATTTATGGCACCCAAAGCTTTGAATCTTTTTTTGAAGGATTGCAAGCCAGTCTGCCAAACGTGGAACTCGACTATTTTCAAAGCAACCACGAAGGCGTCCTGCTCGACAAGCTCCACGAGGCGGGATTCAGCGCAGATGGCATCGTACTCAATGCGGGCGCATTTACCCACACCTCCATTGCGCTGGCCGATGCCGTGGCGGCCATTTCTACGCCGGTAATTGAGGTCCACATCAGTAATGTACATCGGCGTGAACCATTCCGGCATCATTCATTTCTTTCTGCACATTGTGTGGGGAGTATTGTTGGACTTGGGTTGGAGGGGTATAGATTGGCCGTTCTGTGGTTTTTGAGAAATGGGTGAGGCGCCATTTTACCGCAAATATTAGCCAATTCACCGATTTCCTCTCGGGCCAACTGTCTTTGGCGGTACATTCGCCGCACTAACTACGCAGCTTTTTGGATTTAAACACATAGGCACATAGAGCACATAGTGTTGAAAATTATAAATCTATGTGTTCTATGTGCCTATGTGTTTAATTTGAACCGCTACTTATCATCTGTATCCATGTTTATTCGACTTCTTCTCTTGGCAGCTGCCATATTTTGTCGTCCCGTAGGGACTTCGGCACAAAACCTCTACGAACCTGCCGTCGTGCAGGAAATCAAAATTACCTTTTTCCAGAGCAACTGGGATTTCAAACTTGACTCGCTCAAGGCCATTGACAATGGAGAATACCTCCTTGCCCAATCTGCAGAAATTAACGGACAAATCTTTGATTCTGTGGGCGTTAAGTACAAAGGCAATAGTTCTTACAGTGCCAACAACGCTAAAAATCCATTGCACATTGAACTGAATTTTGTCAAAAAAGGGCAAAATTATAACGGCGTCAAAGACATCAAACTCAGCAACGGATTCGCTGATCCAACCTTTGTGCGCGAGCCGCTTTCCTACGAAATTGCCCGGAAATACATGGACGCCCCCCGCGCCAACCATGCCAAACTGTGGATCAATGGCACTTATTGGGGCCTGTACGGCAACACGGAAAGCATAAACAAAACTTTCCTTCAAAATCACTTTGCTACCAACGGGAATCGCTCTTTTTTCAAGTGCAATCCCGAAGATTTTGGAGGTCCAGGTACGGGAGGAAACTACCCTGATTTGGTGTATACAAGTGCCGACAGCGCTTTCTATTACAACAAATACGATATCCAATCAGACTACGGCTGGCAAGAGCTGCTACAGTTGATGGAAACGCTCAAAAACAACCCAAACGCCGCCGAAAATATTTTGGATGTGGACCGTGCATTGTGGATGCTCGCGTTCAACAATGTACTGGTGAACCTCGATTCCTACACCGGGGCATTTGCTCAAAATTATTACCTCTACCACGACAAAAACGATCGCTGGCTCAGTACTCTGTGGGATTTAAACATGAGTTACGGCGCATTCCCGCTGCTCAACAGCAACCAGTCGCTCAGCCTTACCCAAATGAAGCAGATGGATCCGCTCGCACAGTCCACCAACTCGAATCGTCCGCTCATCAAACAACTGCTCGCCAACCCTACCTGGAAGCGAATGTACCTCGCCCACTTAAAAACCATCCTGTTGGAGAACTTCGCCTCCGAGGCTGACTACAAGGCCCGCGCGCTCGAACTTCAGGCTTTGATAGACGCGGCAGTGCAGACCGATACCAAGAAATTTTACAGCTACGCCAACTTCCAGGCCAACGTCACCAGCTCAGTCACCACTGGCGGTGGTGGGCCTTTTGGCACCATCCCTGGCATTGCCGATCTGATGAATGCACGGCATAACTTTTTGATTTCCAATGCAAACATTACTCCGACAGCGCCTGGCATCAGCAACATAACCGGTGCAGGAGCTTCTACTTTTTGGGTGTCGGCGCAGGTGCTCAATGCCACCTCGGTTACCTTGGCCTGGCGGGAAGACTCCTCCGGGGTGTTCCAAAAAACGCTCATGTTCGACGACGGCCAGCATCAGGATGGAGCTGCGGGCGACGGCACGTTTGGGGCATCGTTCCTGTTGACTGACCCCACCATGCAGTATTATATTTATGCCGAAAATGCGCAGGCTGGCACCTTCAGCCCTGCCAGAGCAGAGCACGAGTTTTATTTGGCTACGCCAAACCTGCCCAATGTTGGAGATGTCGTGATTAATGAATTTTTGGCCGACAATGAAGATGGCGAGCTCGACGAAGCCGGCGAAAATGAAGATTGGCTCGAATTGTATAACAACACGAACAGCCCAATAAGTCTTTTCGGCCTCTACCTAACCGACGATCCTGCCAATCGGAACAAATGGGCCTTTCCAGCCAATGTGAGTATTCCGGCGCAGGGTTTCATTATTGTCTGGCTTGATAACGATGATTTGCAAGGCCCCATCCACGCAAACTTCAAATTGGCCGCTGGTGGTGAAACGCTCCTCCTTTCCAATGGGACCTCCATCGTGCTCGACAGCGTGACTTTTGGTCAACAGGTGCCCGACGTAACTTTCGGGCGCTACCCGAACGGAACGGGCGGCTTCACATTCATGCCGCCTACTTTCAGCGCCGTTAATTCCTTGACTAACAAAACTTACGAGCCAATTGGGCAAACTTCCTTGCAGGTATTTCCCAACCCTTCTTCAGGTGTTTTTAGTCTGAAATCTGATACCGCGTTGGGCACGCTGCGGGCATCCAATGCTTTTGGGCAAACCGTTTTCGCCACCGATTTTGGAAGCCAGACGGAAGGGTTTCTGAACCTCGAACATTTGCCCAGTGGGCTGTATATTATACAAACAGCACATGCGGTGGTGCGGGTTGTAAAACAGAAGTGACACTTTTTTAAAAAGTGTCACTTCTACACGCACGCCTAAACGTCGGAGGCTTTTAAAAAGCCTCCGACGTTACATTAACTATATCACAAACCATGAATACAAAAATGCTACGCCTCTTTATCCTCCTCACAGCCTTCATTGCCTCGATTTCACTTCGCGCTCAAGTCGTCGTGAACGAATATTCCTGCGCCAACTGGACGCAGTTTCTGAATGTCTACCAAGACACGGAAGATTGGATAGAACTCTACAACCCTTCCGGATTGGCCATAGATTTGGCAGGATACCACCTCAGTGACAACGAGAACAAACCCACCAAATGGGCTTTTCCAGCAAACACACTTATCCCCGCCAATGGATTCCTGTATGTATGGTGCTCGGGCCGCGATTTGAAAGATCCACAAGGAAAATTGCACACCAATTTCAAAATGTCACAGACGAAAAGCAATGCGGACCACATCGTTTTTGCCGACCCTGCTGGAGCAATTTTGGAAGACATAGAAGTGGAAAAAACGCAAACACACCAATCCAGGGCGCGGTTTCCCGACGGCTCGAATGAGTGGCGCATTTCGCAAGAACCCTCGCTTGGTATTTCAAACAACAACGCCTTAACGAGCGTAGCTTTTGCTGCCCGACCTACCCTGAGCCAACCGGCAGGGTTTTACACTGGCGAAGTGACAGTAGCCATTAGTAGCACGGAGCCAAACGCCGAGGTACGCTACACTCTTGATGGCACGGAACCAACGATTAGTTCAGCTGTCTACACACAACCAATTGTACTGACAGAAACAACGGTGTTGAAAGCCACCACTTTCAGCAACAACCCTTTGATTTACAAGAGTTTTGTACAGTTCAATACCTATTTTATAAATGAAACGCATTCGCTTGCTGTAGTATCAATTGGCTCCGATGGCGTATTGGATTTGGCCAATGGCAACCAAGGCCGGAGGCCCACGGGCAGCATCGAATTTTTTGACAAAAACAAACAACGCAAAACGCGCACTTACGGCGAACTGAACAGCCACGGACAGGATTCCTGGGCCAATGACCAACGCAGTCTCGACTGGGTGAGCCGGGATGAAATGGGCTACAACGCCGCGCTGCAAGAGCAACTATTCCCACTTACCGAACGTGATGAATTCCAGCGCATTATACTTCGCGCTTCCGGCGACGACAATTACCCCGCCGCTCATCACCCCCAAAATGAAGGCAGTGCGCACGTTCGCGATGCTTATATACACAATTTGGCAAAACGCGGGGGGCTTCATCTGGACGTTCGCACTGCCGAAAAGTGTATCGTCTACCTTAACGGCCAATATTGGGGCGTCTACGATATGCGTGAACTCCCGGACGACCACGACTACACAGATCATTATTATGGCCAGGGAAAATACGATATCCAATATGTGCTGACCTGGGGAAACACCTGGGCGGAATACGGTGGCCAGCAGGCTATCAACGACTGGCACAGCATTCGTACATTCATCCAGAACAACAATATGAACGACCCCATTAAATTCAAATATGTGGATGATCATTTCGATTACAAAAGCCTGATTGACTATGTAATTGTCAATTCTTTTACTGTTTGCACCGACTGGCTAAATTACAACACGGGCATCTGGCGAGGCCTTAATCCCGAAGGCCAGCACCAAAAATGGGGCTATATCCTCTGGGACAATGATGCGACCTTCGACCACTACATCAATTACACAGGCTTACCTTCGACAGAATACGACGCAAAACCATGCAATCCAGAGAGCCTTACAGGCGGTTCAGACCCTGAGCAGCACATCCGGGTGTTGAACAAACTCCGCAGCAACCCAGATGTGGACCGTTACTATGTGACCCGCATGGCTGACATGATGTACACGGTGTTCGGCTGCGAAAACATGCTGAATTACCTAGACACCATCGAAGGGCTAATTGACCCGGAAATGACACGCCATGCCCTGCGCTGGAATGGGACGTATGCTGAATGGAAAAACAACCTGGACGAACTCCGGGATTTTATCATCAGCCGTTGCACCATACTTCCCTCGCTGATGGACGATTGCTACTCCGTGACCGGTCCATTCCAAACCGTTGTAGTGGTAGATCCCCCACTCTCAGGCACCTTGAATATCAATACATTGACTTACACTGCCGATCAATTCCCGCAAACAAAGGATTACTTTGGCGGCTCAGATGCAGGCATTAGTCTCTGGGCATTTGCGGATACTGCTGCGGGCTTCAAATTTGACCATTGGTCGGCTACAAATCATACATTTGCCGTCCCGGATTCAAGCTTTGGCTTTTTGGACCTGACTTCTGCGGATACGATTGTGGCGCATTTCAGCAAACCGAGCAGTCCGGTATTTGAACCTGGAAACCAACCCAAACCGAGCTTTACCGTTTTCCCAACGGTCTTCACGGAGGATATTTCAGTAAACTTTTCCCTGCCGGAAATATCCAAGTTGAATCTTCGCCTTTTCGATCTCCTGGGCAACCAGGTGGCCGAACACCTCGTAGGGGAATCGGTGGGCAAAGGCTCTGTACAATTTGAGTTGAGTGCTGCCAATCTGCCAGCCGGTGTTTATTTCTTGAAATGTGCTGCGGGCGATTTTGAAAAAACGGTGAAATTGGTGCGAGTGAACTGAGATAAATGTTGATGAAGGTTTATAAGGGTTTATGAGGGTTGATATTTTGCACTTGGGAGCACAATCCTTAGACTTTTAGAGTGCAAAATATCAACCCTCATAAACCCTTATAAACCTTCATCAACTTTAAATAAGATAAAGATTCCTAACCTTTAGACGACAACCTTGCGACACGATCTGAAACGAATTTTGGGCGGACTGATAATCCTTGCAGTGTTTGTGGCAGCACTTTATGTGCCGATAAAAATACCTTACACCGCAGAAAGCATCGGGCGGGTTTTGCCAGCACAAGAATGGCGCTTGGTACAAGACCAAACGGGTCGATTGACGTCCGTCGTGCGCGATCACAAGCTGGGTGCGGTGCAACAGATTGACGCTTTCCAATTCGAGCAAGGTGATTTTTCGGGCATCAAGATTGACATTCCAGCCGGGGCTTTCGTGGCATTGGGCGACACGGTGGTGCGCATGTACTCTATTCGGCAGCGAGAGGAAATTCAGGAAATAGAGGCGCAACTAAGCCTCTATTCCGCTCAACTTCAATCTGACAAAACAGGCGACAAACCACCCATTGTTCAGGAAGCGGAAAACAAACTCCACTTTGCCGAACAAGACCTGACGCTGAAAGAGAATTTTTACCACCTGAAAAAGAAACTCAAGGACGATGGACTCATCGCAGCCACGGAATTCCAGACGGCAGAGAATGAGTGGAACCTCGCCAAAATTCAAGTCGAAATAGCCCGCAAGTACCTGGAAAATGTTGGAACAGGTATCAAATTAGAAGGAGTAGGCATTACGGAAGCACAATTGCGCGGCCTGCAAAACCGACTTAATATCCTGAAACAGAAAGGTTTGGCATTTGTCATCCGTGCCCCGTTTTCGGGCTGGGTGGTTTCCTCAGGTTTGCCAGAAGAACTGCTCACGCTACAACGTGCCGACGAGTACGTGGTGCAAATTCCAGTACGCGTGGAACAACTTCCTTTCCTCAACCCTCAGGTGGCCATCCATATCACCGACGTGCAAACGGGGCATGTTTTCAAAGGAATTTATGGCAAAATCGGCTCAAAGGTCGAGGTGTTGGACAATCGTCAGGTTGCCATGCTCACGACCTTTGTACTGCCCGACAGTACCGGAACCCGGCTCAGTACTGGGGTTTCAACGATGTGTAATATTGACTTTGGAGCGGTTACTCAACGGGAGTTTTTGCGCCGAATTTTGAATTTTCAACTGTAACCCCAATATCTTAATATCCCAATTTCTCAACTTCCCAACCGTGCGTTTCGAATTCAAATACCTCGTCCCTTCAGAAGATTACGCCGCACTTCGCAGTGCGCTGTTGCCATTTTTGCGGGCGGATCGTTTTGCGGCGCAGCAGCCCAATGGGCAGTACACGGTACGAAGCATATATTTTGACACGCCGAGCTTTGAGATGTACCATACAAAAGTGGATGGAATTGCGCACCGGATGAAAGTGCGACTTCGGGGCTACAACCAGGGCGATGACGGCAGCCCGGTTTTTATGGAAATTAAGCGGAAATACGAGGGTCCAATATTGAAAAACCGCGCTGATGCACCTTATGGAGTGGTTTGCGATTTGTTCAAGCCCGGTGCTGCGTTTGAAGATTATGCCGATCAAATTAAAAATCCTGACAATGCCCGGCGCTTCTTTTACCAGATTTTGAGCAGAAATCTACGCCCGGTGGTCAACGTAATTTATGAACGCGAACCCTATTTGGGCAAAAATACCAACCTCGAAAATGACTTCCGGCTCACTTTCGACCTGCATTTGAGAAGTGTGAGCTACCCTTCGCTGAACAATCTTTTTGATGAATCAGGGGCGGTTTTTGCCTTTCCCGGTTTTTTTATTTTGGAGGTTAAATTCAATCATTTTTGCCCTGATTGGATAAAACCAATCCTCGAAGATTTTAAAATGCGCAAAGAACCTGCCTCCAAATATGTGGGCACCATCAATTCAAACCCTTCTATCAAACCCTTTCGCCATGGCGATGCTTTTGCCAAAAGTCATTCCATCGCTGCGGATTATGAATGGTAATCATTAATGATCGCTGCGAAATGCATTCATTTACAGTTCCAAATGCTACGGCATTGCCAATAACTATCCATACATCGTGTCTACTGACCTAGAAAATCTTGCTTTCCTGGATTATCAAAACCTGGCCGTTTTCCCCACGGCTACGGCAGATGTGCTCGCCAATTTGCTGGTGGCTTTCATATGCGGATTGATGATGAGCATCGTCTATCGGCTCACTTACCGAGGGCCTTCCTATTCGGTCACCTTCGTCAATTCCCTGGTGCTTCTGAGCATCATTGCGGCCATCGTCATCATGGTGATCGGCAACAACATCGCGCGTGCTTTCGGGCTGGTAGGCGCCATGAGTATTATCCGCTTCCGAACGGCCATCCGCGACACGATGGACCTGGTGTTTATCTTTCTCGCGCTCGCGCTCGGCATGGCTTGTGGCGTGGGACTGAATATTGTGGCCGTGACGGGTTCGCTTTTGGCTGGGCTGGTGGTCATTGCGCTCACCTTCACCAATTTTGGCGCGCCACGCAAACGGCATTTCCTCCTTCAAATCATCCACCATTCAAGTGAACAAAACGATGTGACCAAACCGCTCTCGCGATATTGTAGCTCTTTGAAATTAGTCAGTTTGAAAAATATTGGCCTGCAGGACCTGACGGAGAGCAACTACCACATCACCCTAAAAAGCACCAAAAAAACGGAAGAAATGGTGCGAAATCTTCGCGAAACGCCAGGCGTGCAGCAAGTCAATGTGTTTTTTGACGAGGATGATTTTAACCCACCGACGATGTAGGGTGGCATTAAAGCCCGGCAGATTAGGAATTGAATTCCTAATCTGCCGGAAAAAAAAAGATTTTCTTCCCGATTTGTTACCAGATAAGATGACTGCTGAGCCTCCCAAACAATAGAACGGATTTATCATTATACCCCTAACTTTGCACAAATTTCAACGCACATGGCAGCTACGCTCGAAGCCCGCAAACTCCATATCCTTGAATATCTGGCAGAAGTGCAGAACGAGGCTGTAATCCACCAAATTGAAAACTTGCTTTTCCCAAATCGAGACTGGTGGCTTGATTTAAGTGAACGCGAGCAAAAGAGTATCCTCAATGGGGCAAAACAAGCCAAGGAAGGAAAAAAGGTTGAATTCAAAGCGCTAATGCAACGCCTAAAAGAACGCAAAGCATGAAGGTCACCTTTACCGACCAAGCTGCTGACCAATTAACAGAATTGGTTGACTATCTTGAAATTGAATGGTCAATAAAAAGTCGAGAAAATTTTCTTTTGAAATTAGAAAGCGCCGTTGAAGTCATTGCAGCCTTTCCATTCGCTTATCCTTCCTCTGAGTCTTACCCAGACTTTCGTCGCTGCGTAGTCACACCGCAAACTTCCTTGTACTACCAAATCCAAACCGACGAAATCGAGGTTGTGGCAGTATTCGACAACCGAAGGGATTCCTGACCTCAGTGCAAGTCAATCCTCGTTGTATTTAACGCCTCCCGCACCATCCCCTCCTCCGCCAAATAAGGCACCGTAACCTTCAAATCTGGATAAGCCTCCATCGTGCGCTCCAAAGTGCTGATTGCGTGTGGGTTGCGCGCCCAGGCCCGGCGACTGATGCCGTTGTTCACGTCCCAGAAAAGCATGGATTTTAGTCTGCGTTCCGCGTCCGGCGAGCCATCTAGCACCATGCCAAAACCACCGTTGATAACATCCCCCCAACCAACCCCGCCGCCGTTGTGGAGGCTCACCCAGGTGGCGCCCCGAAACGAATCGCCGATCACATTTTGCACCGCCATATCCGCAGTGAAGCGTGAGCCGTCGTAGATATTGGCCGTTTCGCGGAAAGGCGAATCCGTGCCGCTTACGTCGTGGTGGTCGCGGCCAAGTACCACCGGGCCATGCAGTTCGCCACTGGCAATGGCGTCATTAAAAGCTTTTGAAATCCGCATGCGGCCTTCGGAATCGGCGTATAAAATGCGGGACATGGAGCCAACAACGGGCAAATTGACCTTTGCATCCCGAATCCAGTTAAGGTTGTCGCGTATTTGGCCCCTGATTTCGTCGGGGGCTTCGGCAAGCATTGCTTCCAAAACCCGCGCCGCAATGAGATCTGTTTTTTCCAAATCAGCTATTTCGCCCGAACAACAAACCCAACGAAACGGGCCAAAACCGTAGTCGAAACAAAGCGGCCCCATGATGTCTTCCACATAGGATGGATATCTGAAGAGTCCCTCGGCTTGATTTTTCCAGACTTCGGCTCCTGCTTCGCTGGCTTCTTTTAAAAAAGCATTTCCGTAATCCCAGAAGTACATTCCGCGCCCAGTCATCGTATTGATGGCTTCCACATGCCGACGAAGCGTGGCGCGGACTTCTTCCAAAAATTTCTCTTTGTCTTTGATTAGCAACAACTTGGCCTCTTCGAATGTATATCCCACCGGGCAATAGCCCATGTCGTGGATATTATGACAACTGGTCTGGTCAGAGCCGAGCTCGACCGTAATATTGTCCTTTGCAAATCGCTCCCAGAGGTCTACGATGTTGCCGTGGTAAACCAGCGTGATGGCCGTTTTATCGCGACGACATTCTTCCAATCGGGCAATAAGTGTATCAAGATGGGTGAATACATTATCCTTTTTGATGTACCCATCTGTCAGGCGTTGTTGCACCATGTCGCCATCCACTTCAGCAATGATGCCTATACAGCCAGTAATAACAGCCGCAATGGCCTGGGCGCCGCTCATACCGCCCAAGCCAGAGGTGATAAACACACGCCCACCGAGATCATCGCCGAGTCCAATCCGCCGCCCGGCATTAAGCAAAGTAATGGTAGTGCCGTGTACAATCCCTTGAGGACCAATATACATGAAGGAACCAGCGGTCATTTGGCCGTACTGCGTCACACCGAGGGCGTTGTACTTATTCCAGTCCTCTTTTTTGGAATAATTGGGAATCATCATACCATTGGTAACCACTACGCGCGGAGCGTCAGGATGACTGGGAAACAAACCCATCGGATGGCCGGAATACAGCACAAGGGTCTGATTATCCGTCATTTCCGAGAGGTAGCGCATGGTGAGGAGGTACTGTGCCCAGTTCTGGAACACCGCCCCGTTGCCGCCATAAGTGATGAGTTCGTGCGGGTGTTTGGCTACCTTCGGATCCAGGTTGTTTTGGATCATCAGCATAATGGCCGCCGCTTGCCGGGAGCGATGCGGATACTCCGAAATAGGCCGCGCATGCATGGCATATTCTGGCCGGAAACGGTGCATGTATATACGTCCGTAACGCTGAAGCTCATCCGCGAACTCAGCAGCCAATTCCCGATGCCACTCCGTAGGGAAATAACGCAACGCGTTTTGCACAGCCAATACCTTTTCGTTTTCCGACAAAACGCCCTCGACCACGCGACGTGGGGCGTGGCTCACAGAGGGGTCAAGGGGACGAGATGGCGGGAGTTGGTCAGGTAAACCGGCGCGGATAAGGGATTGAAACGCAAGGGTATCTGCCTGCATCTTTCTTTCAGAATGAGGGGGTTCAATTATATTTAAAAGCAAAGTTTACCGGCGTATCGTCAATGGTGTAGGCCTTCACCCGGACCTCTTTTTCAGGCACCGAGAGGATCAAATTGGGCAATTTCCCTATTGGAATAACCATGACATCCCGGCCCATTTCTCTTGAAGGATTTGCTACATAATAGTAGCAAATAGTCTGTCTCGTAGGCTCGCTTTTGTAATAGAACACCACGTCATTTGCTATGTCGTATTTCAGCAATTCCCCGAAGTTGCGTTGGGCAACGGCAAGATTCTGCAGGTCAAAAAGCACCACTTCATAATTATATGTGCTGTCAGGTACGCTGTTGTTAACCAGAAGGAATTTTGAGTCTTTCGACCAAAAAAACTTTGGCTCCCTTGGCAACGAATCCTTGGCAGGTATTGTGGACACCACCGTCTGCTTCGAATCGTTGAGTCGCATCAGTATCAAATCGGTTACAGTCTGATCGCCGAGCTGTCGCGCAGCTTTAAAAAGACGGTATGCATTGTCTGGGGAAGAGCCCAAGACGGCGGAAGGATCATTAAGCTGGGCTTCTGGGGTCTTGCTTGAAGCATCCGAGCCAGGTGATTGGGAACACGCTTGCAAGCAAAGTAAAGCAATAACAAAGAGACTCGCCTTTGCTAGAGCTACGGTAACAAACGAACCCGCCTTCGCTGGGACTACGGTAAGTAACGAACCCGCCTTCGCTGAAGCTACGGCGGGTAAAGAATAAAAGAAATTTTTCATGCGCTGAGAATTAAATTTTTTGTCGGCGCAAAAGTACCAAAAGCAAAGCAGTAACAAGTTTCAAGTGAAAAGTAACAAGTTTTAAGACGCAGGTTTCATGTAACAAGTTTCAAGCAACAAGCATTGCCACTTGAAACTTGTTACATGAAACCTGCCACTTAAAACTTGTTACTTGAAACTTGTTTCTTTATTCCGCCTGGCCTGCCGAACAAAACGCCGGGTCTTCAGCCAGCAGCGCAAGGCATGTCCTGCTTCCCCTAAAGAAAGCGAAGCCAAACTCAACGCAATCAGCAAGTTGCGCGAGATTTGCATGGGTTGCAAAAGATCAGGAAAAAACCGTGGCACAGCCAGAATTTCCAATGCGATCACGACAACGGACAGCAACGCAAAAGCAACAAAAGCCGCTCGTGCACGGTATAGCCAATGGGGCTTTTGAAGCAAAAGTGCCTTGTTCAGATACAAGGCGGCCAGGTGGTCCTGCGGGTATATTTTTATGATTTCGCGGAGAATTCGGACTGATTTATCAAATTCCTGGAGCTGATATAGCGAGGCTGATTTTTTGAAAAGCAGACGATGGTAGAGGTCTTCGCCGTCCCAAGGGCCTACGTTTTGCATGATGACCAATTCGAGCAAATGGTCGCACATAACAAGGTGTTTGCCGTGGTCGCCAGCCTCAAAAAGTGCGTTGGTATAGCTCAGCGTGCAGTCAAGGTATTCATCAAAATCCAGCGCGCGAATGCCATCCTCATGCTGCTCGTAAAAACGGATAAGTCCATGAAAGTCATTGACTTCTATAGACTTGAAATTGCGGTAGAGCCGCAGCCGTTCTGCTGGAAGGAAATACATTTTTTGAAAAACAACGCGGTTGGTTTTGGGTTTAAGCCCGCTTCATAACTATACGCAAATTTCTTGCCACTGGTTGGCGCAATGCCCCGGTAAATCTACAAACGTTAGGGTATCTGCGCTTATTCTACCGATTGAAATGTAAAGACCATAGCCGTCAGGCTAAGCCTTAAACTGATTAATTTCATTTGAAATTGAGCTCCGCCGTTGTTGTTGGCGAGGACGCCAACAACGGCAGAGAAGGTGCGTTTCAGATAGGTTTAAGTCGTTGGCTTTCAAAAAGCCGCATAGCGGCGACATTATGGTAGCGTTAGCGTAGAATAATTTTCGGAACCGCGTAGCGGTGGCATTTTAATCATTGTAATAATGTCACCGCTACGCGGTTCTTACCATCAACCTGCCCCTTGGGCTACCATAATGTCGCCGCTATGCGGCTTTTTCAGACATGGGAAAATTAGACCTATTCAAAATTCACCTTAAAGTTAGGGTATCTGCGCTTATTCGCCCAATTCGCAAGTAAAGACTAAGCCGTTTTGTTTAAAATAAAACACCGCACAAACCACTTTTTGTTTTAAATTTGCCCAAAATCTCCTCAAGTGTTAAAAGGTCAAAAGTCATCGCCCAATAGTCCACCCTTCCTCAAAGGTCGCGGCGCCCAAATAAACCCGACTTCCAAATACGAGAAAGTGGTGCGCAGCCAGGAGCCTCTGGATTGGGCGCTTGTTGCCGACGAATGGGATGATGGCGAGCTCAAAACCCAGTATCTGGAAACCCATCCCAAAACCATTCTCAACAAAGTTGAAAGCCCCGACATCCCGCTCGAATGGAGTCTGAATCCCTATCAAGGCTGCGAGCACGGCTGCATCTATTGCTATGCCCGCAACACCCATCCTTACTGGGGTTACAGCGCAGGACTTGATTTTGAAAGAAAGATATTGGTGAAACGAAACGCTGCGCAACTGCTTGAAAATGAGTTAAAAAAGAAAACCTGGAAAGCCGCGCCCGTGATGTTTGCCGGTAATACCGACATTTACCAACCCGCCGAACGGAAGTTCCAAATCACCCGGGAATGCCTCGAAGTTTTTTGGAAATACCGGCATCCCGTGGGCCTCATCACCAAAAACAGCCTGGTGTTGCGCGACCTTGATTTACTGGAAAAACTCGCCTCCGAAAACCTCTGCCACGTCGCCATCAGTATCACCACTTTGCAGGAAGAACTCCGCCAATATTTGGAGCCGCGCACCGCCACTGTGAACCAACGCCTCAAAACAGTGGAGACCCTGAGCAAGGCGGGTATCCCGACCTTTGTAATGATGGCGCCCATCATCCCCGGATTGAACGACCACGAGGTACTGCCCCTCGTGAAGGCCGTGGCAGAACGCGGCGCAATCGCTGTTGGACACACGCTCGTGCGACTCAACGGCGATGTGGCGCTCATTTTCGAGGACTGGATTCGCAAGGCCATGCCCGACCGGGCCGACCGCGTTTTGAACCGCATTCGCGACACCCATGGCGGCAACCTGCACGAATACCGCTCCTCCGTTCGGATGCGCGGCGAGGGCAACATTGCTGAAATCATTCACGCGCAGTTCCGGGTGGCGAAGGAAAAATACCTGAAAGACAGGAAGATGCCAGCCTTCAACCTCGATCTACACGTGCGGCACAAGTCGGCGCAGATGAGTTTGTTTTAATCGTGTAGAACACGGATGACACGGATTAAAGCTCAATTTAAGATTAAAATCCGTGTCTCATCCGTGTCATCCGTGTTCCACCCCTATTAAATCAAATCCGTGTCTCATCCGTGTCATCCGTGTTCTACCCCTATTAAATCAAATCCGTGTCTAATCCGTGTCATCCGTGTTCCACCCCTATTAAATCAACAAATCCTAAAAAAACTTCCACATTTCATACACGCATTTCCAAAACCCTCCTACATTAACCGCTGAAAGCAGATTTTTTCACCAAACAAAATTCTTGGTTATGCATTCTGCCCGTTTACAATCGAGCCGGGACTGAGTTGCAAGTAACAAGTTTCAAGTTGCAAGTAACAAGTTTCAAGTTGAAAGTAATAAGTTTCAAGTTGAAAGTAATAAGTTTCAAGTTTCAACTTACTTGTCACTTTCAACTTGAAACTTGTTACTTGTAACTCAGTTTCGGCATTCCGTTCACCAAACCAGTTCATTGCGCTATGGCAGTTTATCCTTCAGACAAAATCCGGAACGTCGTCCTATGCGGCCACTCCGGGTGCGGCAAGACAACCCTTGCCGAAACCATGCTTTTTGAAGCAAAAGCCATCGCCCGCCGCGGCAACGTGGGGGAAGGCAACACACAGAGCGACTATGCCCCGCTCGAACAACAGCGCGGTCACTCGCTTTTCGCGTCCGTGCTCCACTGCTCCTGGAAAGACACCAAAATCAACATCCTGGACACGCCTGGTCTCGACGATTTTTCCGGCGAGGTCGTAGCGGCATTGAAGGTGGCCGACACCGCCCTGATGTTGCTCAACGCCAAGAGCGGCGTGGAGGTGGGCACCGAACTGGTCTGGGAACACATCGAAAAATGAACCCCAACGATTTTTGTGGTGAATCAATTAGACCACGAAAAGGCCGATTTTGAAATGACGCTCGACCAGGCCAAAAAACGGTTTGGCGCTCGGGTGCTCCCGCTACAATTTCCTGTAAATCAAGGTCCTAACTTCAATTCCATTGTGGACGCGCTTCGCATGGTGATGTATGTTTTTCCTGCCGCTGGCGGGAAGCCGGAAAAAAAGCCCATCCCCGCCGAACACAAAGGCCGTGCAGATGAATTGCACAATGCCCTCGTGGAAGCCGCCGCCGAGAACGACGAGGCGCTCATGGAAAAATTCTTTGAGGAAGGAACGCTCAGCGAAGATGAACTCGCCAAGGGTTTGAGCATTGGCCTGGCGCACCGCCAGTTTTACCCGCTTTTTTGCGCTTCCGGCCTGAAAGACATGGGCAGCGGCCGGGTCATGGGCTTCATTCACGACATTTGTCCCAGCCCGGTTGATCGCCCTGCTGCCGCTTTGGAAGGCGGTGGCGCCAAGCCCTGCGATCCTGCCGCACGGCCTTGCGTGTTTATTTTCAAAACGGTGAACGAGCCCAAAGTGGGCAACGTCTCCTATTTCAAAGTCTATTCCGGGACAATAAAATCAGGCGACGAACTCACCAACGCCGAAAACAGCACGGTAGAGCGCTTTTCACAACTCTTTGAAAGTGAAGGGAAAAACCGCGACCAGGTGGAAGAACTCCGGGCTGGCGACATTGGCTGTACGGTGAAACTCAAAGGCTCGCATACCAATCAAACCCTGAATCCCAAAGGCTCTGACCTTAAGATAGAACGCATCCATTTCCCTGCGCCGCGCATTCGTATGGCCGTGTTGCCGCCCAGCAAGGCCGAGGTGGAAAAAATGGCCCACGCGCTCCACTCCATTCAGGAGGAAGACCCTACCCTGCTCATGGAGCAGAGCATGGAACTCAAGCAGACCATCATACAGGGTCAGGGCGAAATGCACCTCGACATTGTGCGTTACAAAGCGGAACAGAATTTTGGCGTAAAACTCGAATTCACCGAGCCGCGCATCCCTTACCGCGAAACCATCACGAAGGAAGCAAACAAGGATTACCGCCACAAAAAACAATCGGGCGGAGCGGGTCCAATTCGCGGAAGTACACATGCGCATCGAGCCGTATTATGAAGGCATACCTGCTCCTCACGACCTGACAACCAAGAACATAGAGGTAGAAGACCTCAAATGGGGCGGCAAGTTTTCGTTCTGTTGGGCCATTGTGGGCGGCTCTATTGACGCCCGTTTTACCAACGCCATCAAAAAGGGCATCATGGCAAAAATGGAAGAAGGCCCCAGCACAGGTTCCTATTGCCGCGATGTGCGCGTGAGCATCTACGACGGCAAAATGCACCCGGTGGACTCCAACGACATGGCCTTCCAGATTGCCTCCACCATGGCCTTCAAAGAAGCGTTTCACGATGCCAAACCGCAAATCCTCGAACCCGTGTACGACCTCGAAGTGCTCTGCGATTCAGAAGTGATGGGCAATGTCATGGGCGATTTGCAGACCCGCCGTGCGGTTATTATGGGCATGGGTTCTGAAGGGCATTACCAGCAGATTCGCGCCAAAGTGCCGCTCAAGGAACTGCACAAGTACTCCTCCACATTACGCGCGCTCACCCAGGGCAAAGCCAAGTTCTCGATGTCCTTTGCGGAATACGCCGCTGTTCCGGCAGATATACAAGCAAAACTCATAGCGGAATACCAGAAGCACGCGGTGCATGAGGAGCATTGAATTAATTGACGATTGATGACTTACGGTTGACGATTGATGAACTGTTCTAGTTGAGCTAATTTCACCATCAAATACTAATCGTAAGTCATCAATTATTTACCTGGACTGAAATAATCCGCCAATAGATTATTGAAAATGGATTTATACAACTATTTTTTGGGACTGTAGCAGTCCTTTCTATACTTACCGCTGTAGGACTCTGGGTATATTATAGATACATAAAACGCAAGGATACTCGCGAGCGATTTGCCTTTGTAGCGTTGTCCACCTATGTGGGTTTTGTTATTGCCTTGATTACCTTATTATTCGCACAGAACCCGTTATTCAGTTGGGTAGTTCAAGTAGCAAATACACAATTAGGTTTTACTCTGCCGACCTACCAACCAAGTGATAATAAAGTTAAATCTGTTCATTTTTATCTTTTCTGTCTCTTTCTTGACCATCATTATTGGATTTTGTACTCAACCTGGAATGGTTTGAAAAGCACCAGATATGTGGATATAATTAAAACCGGTGGTAAGACTTCTTTATATTTGGATTTTCTATTTTACCTCAGGCATCGAGATAAAATTGAGATATACAAGAAGAAAAGGCCAACAAACGTGATGTTTTTACAAATCGAACAGCATCGCAGTTATTAAAGCTGTACGACCAGCAATACGAATTTGACGATTTACGGGACTGGCATCGCGAATGCCATGCATTCATCGGGCGCTACGCATCGAATGGTAAAAAGATAGGCATTGTATGTTTTCATGAAGCGCCCTCAGAAGAAGCGCTCCGTACATACCTGAAGTTAACAAATCCTCAACCTGAAGAATTTCAGACGCATATTATAGCGATATTAGGTACTGGAGCAAAAGGAAATAAAACTCATCTTGGCATTGACTTTCAGTATCGTTACGAAAGTGAGTTGCTTGATAATTTGATCAATTTCACAGATTACAAACGGTACATAAACGCTCTATTTGAAAAAGAAACGCTCCCCGGAAGCGATCGCTGTCTCGCAGATATTTATGTACCCTTACAGGGAGAGTTAAAAACTATAGTTCAGGAAAAACTTCAAACTGAACATACTGTTGAAAACGTTGAGGCACACATCTTAGACTGGCTTCAGCAAGCCAATGAGAAGGAGCATTTAGCGATACTTGGTGATTATGGACAGGGGAAAACAGTATTGACCATAAAAATCGTCAAGGAACTTTTAGACAATCCGGGTAAATACAATAGGATTCCCATCCTGATTCCACTTCGTGGATTTAGCCCGCGCACCACTGACATTTTAGACATTCTTGGCAAGTGGGCCAACAGATTTGGCGGCAAAGCCCAAGCCCTTTTGGAGCTTCACAAAGCAGGGCGTCTGCTTATAATATTGGATGGTTTTGATGAAATGGATTTGGTCGGTGATACTGAGCTGCTCTTCAGTCATTTCAACCAAATCTGGACCATGGCCGCCGAGCCAAAGTCACGCATAATTATAACCGGAAGGCCCACTCTTTTTGCAGATGATGTGGAGCGCCCGTGATGCTTTGGGCATTCTCCACAACGTATCCCACTTCTCCAAAGCTACGTATACAACCCTATGACTGTGGAACAGATTCAAGGAGCATTGCGGGAAGTACAGCCTGAGACAAAGGCGGAAATTTTACAGGCCATGGAAAGCACGGGCAAAGGCAGGCAGTTTCAGGAGTTGTTGACGAGACCTTCTACCCTTTACCAACTCAGTACCATCTGGAACAGCGAATTGGCGAACTTAAAAGACCGTTTGAACTCTGCGGTGGTAATCGGAAAGTTCATTGACAAGGATTACGAACGACAGGAGGCAAAGAAGGTCAACTTCTTAACCACCCACGAGCGCAACTATTTTATGACGGGCATTGCGGTGGGGATGATGCGAAAAAATCAGTACACCAATCAAATACGGGCAACGGAGTTGCAGGACATCATTGATCAGATTTGGACCAATTATCCTCTCTACTTGCCCCCATATAAGGATGCACAGCAGGGCAACAGCGCCATGGACTTTCTGCCAAAGCGATTAAAGGAAAATCAAAATGCCCGTGAAGTAGTTTGGAGAGATGTTTTGTCAGGAGGTATCCTGGTACAGGATTTATCGGGTCGAGATGTGTTTCGTTTCGCCCACAAATCTTTTTTGAGTATTTGGTGGGCGATTTCTATGCCGACCTTTCACTCAAAAGACGCCGATAAAAACCGCCTCATGGTAGTAAACCATATTGCTAAAACCTATAAATTCAAGCAAACCCAATTGGCGCCTTCGAGAGACGTAGAGCGCTTTGTGGCAGAACAAGTAGTGGCGAAAATGGAACTTACGGATAAAGCAGGTAAACCTATCCCGATAGAAGAGAATCAATCTATATATAAAAAAGCCATTTTTAATAAAGTAAACCCCTACTGGTATAGCAAATTTTTTCCAAATCTTACAGGGGTGATGCTCATTACACCCTGCTCAGAAATGGCTGGGGTGGGTATTTTTGGCAAACCTTTTATTTATTATCTGGGGCAATAAATACCCAGAGCGATAAATTATGGTGGGCATTTTATTTTGTTTCGGCGCTATCTTTTCTTACTGTTTATCGTATTATTTTTTGGTATAAACTGCATTTAGTAATTAAGAAACCAGAAGATGTCCTTATACCATTATCCACCTATAGCGGTTATATACGGCTCTACAACAAGTGTTGCAGTTTACTTCACCAACCTATAACACCGATTAATTCCTCATATCAAAAAGTCATTCAATTACAGGATGGAGATATTCGTTACAGAGAGTATCGTGTTGCTAATCCTAAGCATATTAATATATATTGTTGGAGTTGGAGCGAAGTGGTAACAGGGGTGGGGATTGAGGGTAGATTGGAGTGTTAATAGGAACAATAGGAATAGCTCGGAGCAATGAGCATTAGCAGGAACAATAGGGATAGCGAGTAATAGCAATTGCAGGAGCAATAGCAAGATTCGGAAAAGGGGGTGTGGAACTGTTGTGGTAGCGCAGCAGCACCTACGCAATAATGGCATTAACCGGATTATTAGTAGGAGTTAGTGAAGCAGCCAAAAAACCAGCACTAGAAATAGTAACAGGAGGAATTGTAGCAGGGGCTGGAATAGGAATTGCGACTTTCAGTTATATCATTTATCCACAACTAAGAAAATTATTCAAATCCTTAGTGATTGCAGCATAATGTTAGAGGGCAACCGCGCCGAGAGTGTTCTCCCTACGGTATGCACATTTTCACCGGCATGGTGTTCCTCCACGCTATACCTGGATCTTGTCTTCCGCCGCTCATGGTGTTCCTCTAAATTCCCGCCGCCGGACCTAAGCATCCTTAAAATAAAATCGAATCATGAAAATCCTCATTCTCCCTTTTATTGCCATTATCGCCATGCTTCCCCTTAGCTTGATGGCCCAAAACCCCGTTGGCACTTGGAAAATGTCCATTCCCGATGAAGCTGGAAAAATGGCACCCCTGAAGCTGAGCCTATTAGCGGATGGCAGCTACGCCATAGATTTTGGTGCCGACGGCACCATTGAGATAAAGGGAAAATACACCGTCGAAGGTGGCAAAATGACCATACAGGATTCAGAAGGCAGCGACTGTACCGAACAAGGGGTGTACACCCTTAAGATCGAGGGCGATACACTGACTATGACCCGCGTGAGCGACGGCTGCGCTGGCCGTGGAGGGCCTGAAGGGGTCATGACTATGCAGCGGGGTTGAGTATTGTCATGGCTTTTGGCGACCATTAGACGGGCTTTAGGTCGGGGCATCTAACAGGAAGATTGCGCTCGACGTAAGGTCCTGACAACTGAACATCCCCAAAACATAAACGTAACAAACCAATCTTAATTAAATTATTATAAATGGCCAACACCTTACTTGACAACAACGGCTTGTCTTCCGAATTTTTTTACATCGAAATGAAAGCAGTTGATCCGCAAAATGGCAAAATCTGGGACGATGGTAACACCGGCGCAGATGAGAACGTAGCTTTCTGGAAAGCAGATCCATCACCGGGTTTTTATACTTTGGGGCATTTTGCTACGCGTTTTCATGATATCAACCCGGAAAAGGGCAACGTGCTCCAGTTGCCATTACATAAACCTAACCGGGTTATGAAGACCTGTTGAAAGAACCAATTGGTTTTGAAAGATGTGGGACGATGCAGGTTCGGGCGGTACCTACGGCGATTGTAATATTTGGCGTATGAAATGCCCCGAAGGTTATGTTGCTTTGGGGGATATCGTGACCAGCGACGACCCCGCAAACGCAGGCTCAGTGCGTTGTATCAAAAAGACTGCCGTAAACGCTTTGGGTGCAACAGTGGCGCTCGTAAGCTGCTGCGGGTTATTTAAATCTCGCCCAAAGAGGATTCCTCGCTCAAAGCATTTTGGACCGACTCGGGTTCGGGCGCTGATAAGGATGTGGCTATTTGGCTGATGAAAGCCACCAGTAGTGCATCCGCGCGAAATCAGTTTACATGGTATCAGGCACTTTTAAGGCAAGCCGGCTCCATGATAATCAACCTGCTGAAACCGCCTATGCTTTGGTGCTGAATTTTCCCGAAAATGATATTATGGAGAAGGTAGAAATGGGCGACAAAAAAATCAAGTTAAAAGGCAATTTTACACCTACGGAAGAAGAAATGAAAGCCTCGGAAGTATCGAAAGAGTATTATGTTCCATTTTTGCCGTACATGATCCTAATCACGAGAATCAATTGGAGCAGTTTCGGGCAAGCCCAATCTATAAAATCAGGAGAATTACGAGATATGAAGTAATAGACAGTTATGAGCATATCAATACAGAAACCAAAGAATTCTCTGTAATGATAGGCAAAAACGAAGAAAGCAATTATAACAACGAGATAGGCGTCACTCGGTTTGTCGGTCACAGCAGGTGGGAAAAGCTGGCGTGCCAATGGTTGCAGAGGGCGAAGTTAGCGTAACTGCCTCCATCGAGGCTTCTTACGTCATTTGGGGCGGCGCCACTTAAAAATACGAGGAGCGAACTTTTTTACCTGTCCCCAACGGTAACGGGTGGCTGCTTCGGCGTTCTTTTTCAGGCAAAAAGCACCTACACTATTTACCGCACAGATGGTACGACGGTAAGCGCGCCAGTAGAAGTAAATACAAACGAATTTTATACCGATGAGTGGCGACCTGCCGGTATAGCTGCCGCAACTGCTACAGAAGGAACTGTGGAAAAAACAGCTTCGCCCAACACCATTACCTTTACCATAGAAGCGCCTCCTGGTAAAACCATTATCCTTGAAGGACGGTTAGAAATCCGGGACGGACAATTGACCAGCGTTCCCAACGTCATCAGTGTTCCAACGGTCGTTAGCACTCCGGTACAAACAGCGGTTCCGGTGGGAAAAACCGTGTTGTTTGATGCTTCGACTCCTCCTGTGATTGTAAACAACAAACTTTCCCGCTCCTATACAAAAGGCCTGGATAAAAATTCCTGCTGATAATCAGGGCAATATAACATAGTCTCAGGAGGGTGAATGGGCATCATGCTTTTTGGATAGGAAATCGAAAAGTATGTTCAGGTCATAACGAGGTGTGGTCCGCTGTAAAATGTGAAGATTCCATATCGCAGGGTTGGGAGCATTATGCGGTTAGCTTGATTCAGATACCCGGGAAATGAAACTATACAAGAATGGGAAAATGGTCAGTTCTGCAAAGACGTTCCGCCTTACGGAGGAAATTTTGTCCAAATAGGCCGGTGGAGTAATTCAGGTGGGGATGCCAATATTTTTATGGGTGAAATGGCTGAGGTGCGGATTTGGAATTATGTGCGTAGCAGACCAGATTGCAGCGCAGATGAATGTATTTGTTCCAAAAAGCCACGGCAGGCATGATTGCAAAATATCCGGACGCCTAATCTTTGTCTGAGCGTATTAGCGGATGGCAGCTACGCCATTGTACCGAGTTCATAAGCGATGAAATGTGGGTTGTCATTCTGAATGACAACCCACATTGTGCATTAAAGGTATTTACATCCCCTTTACATTGTTTTACGATTGAAAAAAGCCCGAAAACATACTTCCCAATACCTTCGTGAAAAAATAACACATGAAGAAAGTTTGCTTGCGCTCGCACGTTTGTCCATTGCTTTTCCTGTTGGCTTTTATCATTGCCTGCAACGGACAATCAAATTCAAATGCGCTAAAAACCAAGGATCCGGCATTAGAGGCAAGGCCAAAAAATGACGCTCAAATAGACGACTATGTAGTAGAAGTATTTGAGGACAAAAAAGGAAACCTGTGGTTTGGAACCCTGGCCAAAGGTGCGGCACGTTTTGATGGAAAAACGCTTACCTACTTCTCTACAAAGAAGGCTTATGTGACAATACCGTTGCGAGCATACGGAAGACAATGAAGGCAATATGTGGTTTGGCACACACAACGGCGCTTCAAAATACGACGGAAAAACATTCACGAATTATGGAAATATGGAGGGCCTGCATGGAGCTGGTTGTCAGATTCTGGTAGACAGAAATGGGAACATTTGGGCCGGTACGAATCATGGTGCATTTCGATATAACGGCTTTTCTTTTTCTGCATTCAACATTCCCAAACCTGTTATTGAAAATCCATCCTATAAATGGGAGGCTGGCAAGGTTTGGGGGGAGCTGTTAAGACAAAAAAGGCAACCTCTGGTTTGCAGGGGACAGTTTTGGCGCTTGTAAATTTGATGGAAAAAAACTCACATTTCACTAAAAAAGATGGCCTATCCAGCAATAATGTAAGTAGAATAGTGGAAGATAAAAAAGGCAATATGTGGTTCGGGTGTCTCACATCCGATTTTCCTGAAAATGCTAAAGAGGGCGGTGTAAGCTATTATGACGGCAAAACTTTTACCAACTATCAGAAATAAAAGGCCTTGCTGAAAATGACATTTACACCATCTATGAAGATAAAGCGCAGAACATTTGGATTGGCCTTCAGGGGTTGGAGCATATCGCTATGACGGGAAAACATTTACGTTGTTTAAGGAGACAGACCGAAGTGATTTGACCACTAACTTTGGGGTTCAGAATATTTTGGAAGATAGCAATGGAAGGCTTTGGTTCGGCTTCTCTGGTGGGCTTTTTCGATTTAATGGAACGTCTTTTATCAATGTTACCAGGAGTGGTCCATGGGAATAAGGTTCCGCCGCGCGTGGTGTTCCCCGAGCCCCTACCCGCTGCGCCTGGACCTTGTGACTTACGGTATGCAACAAATCATATTCGACTATTACAGGATTTGTTTAGGAGCATTGCTATAATTACTTTAATAACACCATGATCTACCAAGTAACCGTCTCACCATTTATGAGTGCTCTCTTGAACGAGCCTTCAAAACACCGATGTTATGTGATGTTTCCAAAGTACATACAGGTTTATGGACTCATACCAAGGGTTATGCATGCACGGATGATGAAAACTGGGGCTTGGTCGGTTCAAGCAAAAAGTTTTTGCCCAAAGTCACTGACACAAAAGGGCGGTTTTGCGTCCATGGACAGCATTCTTGAAAGAGTGGAAAATAAATACTGGAAAATCCAGGTAGACGCGTTCCAAGCCTGGATGTTAGGCTTTTACAAGTTCGTCGGTGAATGGAAAACAACTGAACTGGAGCAAAATAAAATCTTGATTGAATACACCTATTGGTTGCATTCGAATTCAGTAATGCTTGCTCCATTTAATTGGTTGTTCGCCAAAACCTTTTGGAAAACGCTTCATGAAGAAGCGCGTTTTGAAAATGTCAGAAAGTTGGCTTACAACAATAGGAGGCCGTATCAGTACGAATAGTAAGGCAAAACCGACCTTGGAGTAGAAATAGGAGCGACCTGTCCATTATGTTATAAAAGATGCCAGTACTCGAGGGCGT
Source organism: Lewinellaceae bacterium (assembly GCA_016708875.1). Lineage (GTDB taxonomy): Bacteria > Bacteroidota > Bacteroidia > Chitinophagales > Saprospiraceae > M3007. The sequence goes on along the minus strand of JADJFA010000016.1, from coordinate 1,236 downwards.
GAACACCACGCGCAAAATAATTTAACCAGCAAATCAAGAAACGGGTCAAATGGAAAAAATGAGCCTTTTAGACAAGTTGTTAGATGTCTTTACAACCAATCGCTACCTCTATACTTCAGCCATTCAATAGAAACACTGAGAAGCAAAAATCAAATTCTTGATCAACCAGGAAATATTTGATTTTAAATATAACTGGACTGGAAATCTGAATCCTGATGACTCTTTCAAATTGGTTGAAAATTGGGAATGGGCAGGATTCAATCCTGAGATAGAGAACCAATTACCATTAGCGGAAAACTGATAAAGATGGTTTAAAAACACAAAGATTGAAATGGAGATAAAACCCAATTTCATTTTCCTGTCCTTTTCTGTACTGTTAGTTTATTGGTATCGGCTCTCTAGCAAAAACCATTACAAACACACATGAGAAGCAAGACTCAAGGAATTGGAGGAATGTTTCTTTAGTATTTCCAGTAATGTGGGGGTAGCATGGTATACGAAGAATTTTTACAAAGCAGAATTTGAGAGAGCACTAGATCTGCAACAGAAAAATTCCAATCATCAGGACAATAAAATTCTAAAAGAATTTTTGTGCGAATTCCTCGCGTAGGTGCTCTGCCTGCGACACCACATGATTTATCGAGCAACTGTATCTACCATTACAAAATGGGCCGTATCAATGTTATCGTTTTGCCCTGCAGACTGCTACTGCCAACACTGAACTATCGTTTGTTAATCTCCACCGTGAAACAACTGTCCGTTTTGTCTTCAAAAAAGGACGTAGTTGCCAACTGGCAAATGCCAGATCGAATAGGCATTGTCTGGCGAAACGTCAAACGTGCCATAAATGCGACCATCAGCGCGAAAATGCGCATGGAAGCAACATCCTCCGTTTCAGAGATAAAGAAATCTGTGGTAGGGTTGGGGAAAGAGTTTGACGTTGGCCTTGGGTGGATCATTCGTCCCAGAAAGTTTGCTGAAGGTATAAACTGCGGTAAGCGTGTCAGCCGCGTTGCCTAGTTGGTGAGTTTGAGGTGTACGATGCAGATGCGGCATGATTACCGGGTTGTGAAAAAGATACTAAGTTTGCCGACTGAGTCAAGGAACCAGACCAAATGAATTCGTTTGGGTAGTGATGAACCTAGCACTGCTCGGATCGCATGCCGCATTATCAACGCCAGGCTAATATTGATAACCGCGCCCATTTAACCAATATGGAGTCTGTAGAGATGTTTT
>JADJFA010000015.1 GCA_016708875.1 Lewinellaceae bacterium | reverse complement strand
CGAAGGAATGTAGTGAATGAAGTCACGGCTACCAAGGCTGTACGAACCTGTTCGCTAAAACTCAGCGTCTGGTCGGGGTGAAGCGGCTCCGACACTGCGATACTCGCTGTAGAGTAACCAACCAATGCATAGTTGGCTTTTAAATAGCGGCTGTTTTCGCGAAGCCGAAGCAGGGAGTTGAGTGCGCGGCGACTGATAAGACGGGTGTGATGTGCCCATGGATCAATGCGCAATTGAGAGTAGCGGCGTAGAATGAAATAAAAAATTTGATACAACATCCGCTGTGCCAATGGTAAACGACGCACTTTGGCGCGGAGGTAGACGATGTCTTTGCCCGTTTGGGCCAGCTCCCACATTTGCGTGACTAGGGCAGGTTTTTCTACAAAATCGAATTCAAATACTGCTGTGTAATCTCCGTTGGCGCGATCCAGTCCGGCCAATATTGCGTTGTCGCGATTGACTGTTGTGCTCAAATTGAGCAGGAAAATATTTTTCCTCAAACCTTCCGGAAGCGGCTGGATTACATCTTCAATGCTTGGCACATCACAGCCATTGTTCACCAAAACAAACTCAAAATGACTGAAATTGGCCGATAATTCGCCATAAAGACCGGTCAGCCATTCCGACAATTGCCGCACCTCGCGGTGAGATTGCAGCACACCGACGATGGAAACAAAAGATTGGCGAACGGATTCATGCATAGCGGTGAAGGTAGTGAGCAGTTAGCAGTTTTACCCGCCCCCGCCTGCCAAGCCTTGGCGGACAGGGAAGCCTTAGAGAAGGCGGGAGCAATCTCTCTTATCTAGATATCCGTGAAATACTGACGGAGCAGCGTAGCATCCTTTGCTTTTATGCGCCCCGAAAGAATTAGTCGTAGTTCCCGGCGGCGTGCAGCACCCTCATAAAGCTGTTGCTCGCTTGATAAGGGCAACACCGGGGGCACAGACACAGGGTTCTTTTTCTTGTCGTCCATAGCTACAAACGTGAAATAGGCGTGGTTGCAACGACGGGGCTGCTGGCCTTTGATGTTATTGGCAAAAACTTCCACAAAGATTTCAACAGAGGTATTAAATGCCCTGGTAACCGAAGCTTCCAGCGTGATTACATCGCCCAGATAAATAGGATTTTGAAAGGAGATATGGTCTACCGCAGCGGTCACTACATGCGATTCACAGTGTTTTCCGGCACAAATTGCACACACGATGTCCATCCAGCGCATCAGGTAACCGCCCATCAGTTTGCCCATCGGATTGGTGTCGTTGGGCATGATCAGTTCGGTCATGACTGTTTTGCTATCTGCCACTTTTTTGGGTGTACGGGGCGGTTTTGTTGTTGTTTTTGCCATTTTTTTGAAAATTAGTTTGCCACTAATTGCACGAATTAACACTAAGTTGATTCGTGAAAATTCGTGCAATTAGTGGCAAAAAACAAAATTAAGACTCAAATTGAAGTTTTGCAAGGCTCGAATAAACCCCATCGGTTTTGGCCGAAAGCTCTTCGTGGGTACCTTGTTCTACGATGCGGCCATGTTCCAGCACATAAATGCAATCCACCTCCCGAATCGTGGCCAAACGATGTGCAATGATAATGCTCGTGCGACCAACCATCAGCCGATTGAGCGCTTCCTGCACCACTTTTTCTGATTCTGCATCCAAGGAGGAAGTAGCTTCATCCAGCAATAAAATGCTGGGATCCCGCAAAATAGCCCGGGCAATGGCGATGCGCTGCCGCTGTCCGCCGGAAAGCTTGATGCCCCGCTCCCCTACCACGGTGTCCAAGCCCTCCGGAAACATCGAGATGAAGTCCCAGGTATTTGCCTGTTTAGCCGCCCCAATGATTTCAGCCTCTGAAGCATCCGGATTCCCGTACAAAATATTTTCCCGAATGGTGCCACCAAAGAGGATAACTTCCTGAGGAACAATGGCAAAGTTTTGGCGATAAGACTCAAGTTCATAATCGTAAATGTCCCGTCCATCCATCTGGATTTTACCAGTCGTGGGGAAATGGAACTGTAGGAGCAGTTGCATAATCGTTGATTTTCCGGCACCGCTTTGCCCTACTACCGCAACTTTCTTTCCGGCAGGAATGTCGAGGCTCACTCCTTTCAAGACCTCCACATCAGCACGTGTGGGGTAAGAAAATTGTATGTTTTCAAAGGATATATTCCCTCGAAATCGGCCAGCATTTACATTCCCGCGCGGTCTTTCTTCTGACTCGGATGAAGATTTCAAAATCTCGCGGATGCGCTCTGTAGCCCCTACAGCGCCAACGAGTTCGGTGTAAAAATTCCCAAGGCTGGCGATGCTTCCACCAATGACCGCAGTGTAAGTGATAAACGCAATGAGGTCGCCACCGGTGAATTTCCCCGGAGTGCCCACAGGCAAGGCTGCATCTGTTTGCACCATATTCATGCCGTACAAAATAACAAAAACAAGGCCCCAAATAGCATTGTGATGATGAACACAGCGAAGATTGCCCGGCCTTTGGCATAACGCATGGAAACCTGCACCACTTCGGCATTGGAGCGGCCATAGCGTTGACTTTCAAAGAGTTCGTTGGTAAATGCCTTGACTGCGTGAATGCTTTGCAGGGTTTCGTCGAGGATGGTATTGGTGTTGGCCAACTTGTCTTGTCGCTGTTTGGAAAGTTTGCGCACCCAGCGTCCAAAAACCATGGCGCCAATTACAATTACTGGAAACGTAGCAAGCATCACGAACGCCAGTCGGTGCGACATCCACCACAGCACCGCGATTCCGCCCACCAAAATGATGATTTGGCGGAGAAATTCAGCAAGTACAAAGTAAAACGTGTTGTAGAGTTTTTCTACATCGTTGGTGAGGCGGCTCACGAGCTCCCCCACCCGACTTTTTTCAAAGAATACGATGGGAAGTGAAATAAGTCGTCGGTAGAGCGCAACGCGGATATCGGCAGTGCCACGCTCACTCACCTGGGCAAACATCATAACACGGAGATAAGACACAATACCTTGAAAAACAAGGATTAAGACCAACCACATCCCGATTTTGGGCAAGTCAAGGTCCTGTGGAATATTCCCTTGTGCGACGTCAAGAGAACGACCAATTAGGGCTGGAAACACCAAAAAAACAGTACTTCCGAGGAAAAGCAGGACCAATCCAAAAATGAATTGTGCCCGATATGGACGGATGTAAACAAAGATTTTGAGGGCTTCGCGAAGGCTTTCACGGGTGAGTTTTGGGCGGATTTTTCTTCTTCTTTCTGCATGATGGGCGCAAATTTCGGCACTCGAACACAATCCCCGTGTAAAAGTTGGGTAAAGTTGAAGTAGCAGCCTTGTCCGTTTTACCTTTGCGCGATGTACACCCTGCTTCTTTTCATTGTCGGCGGCCTTTTTGTGGCCATGTTATTTGTAAATGTTTATTTCCGGGCCAAGGTGCTCAAAGTGTATGGCGTGCTGGTGCGCAACAAGGTAGAGTTTGGCGCCGCACATATTTTCAACCGTCAGAAATTAGAGGAAGAAATACTTCCTCGCTATCCGCAGTTCCGCAACGAGATCGAATCTTTGTTCGCCACATGCGGTATTCTATCAAAATGGCCTCGGTGTTGCTTGGCTTGATTACGGCTTTTGGGGAAGTACTGATGTATTTTAGATAATCCATGGAAAAAAACTACACCGGGCAAGCCCTCTCCCTCACAATTTTAGTTTTAATCCTGCTCACCGGCCTCTCGCTGCTGCCGGCCGGGATGAAATTGGGTGATTTTGAACTCCGCAAAATGGACATCTTTGCCGACGTTCGAGATTCAACAGCCGTGAAGGCCGAACCCCAGTCAGAAACCTTGCACCCGCCCGACACCATTGAGTATTTTCCACAAGATTCGCTCACAACTGCTTTTACTGATTCCACTAATATTCAGTCGGATTCGGTTCGTGTAATTCCACCAAAGGATTCTGTGTTCTTTGGCAAAACAATTGAAGACTATTCCTTTGATCAGCAAGGGCTTAGCCGACTTTTTGGTGCAGTGGATTCCATCTCTCGTGGGCGCACCGTGCGGGTAGCCTGGTACGGAGATTCCTTTGTAGAGGGCGATATCCTGGTTGGAGATTTGCGCGATACTTTGCAAACAGCCTGGGGTGGAGCAGGTGTGGGTTTTGTCCCAATCACCTCTGAGGTTGCACAGTTCAAGCGCAGTTTGAAGCACAATTTTCGCGGTTGGACGGCTTATTCGATCATAAAAAAATCCGAAAACCGTCCAAAACTCGGCCTAAACGGCTACGCCTACCGCCCGGAACCGGATGCAAAAGTGCATTATGAAGGCGCTAAATATTTCAAACATACGCAGATGTGGAATCAAGTGCGTTTTTTTTACAGTTCCGATACCGCACAGACTTTTGTTTGGCAAGCAGGTGGCGAACCGCCCAAACAAGAAATACTGCCAGCCAAACCCAAGCGACTTGGCACCTGGAAATGGAAGGGAAGCGAATGGGGTACCAACGCTTTTGCCATTCGATTCCCTGAACCGGACGGATTATTGGCTTACGGCGCCACACTCGAAAGCGGCCCAGGCATTTACATTGACAATTTTTCAGTGCGCGGCAACAGCGGCGGCCCTTTGAAACTGCTCGACCCTGATTTTATTCGCCAGTTTGATGCCGTTCAGCAGTACGATTTGATCGTGATACAAGTCGGCCTGAACGCTGTAACCAACTCCTTGACAAATGTAAAATGGTACGAGGCAGAACTTGACCGCACTTTCAAGCACCTAAAAAATTGTTTCCCGGGAAAGCCAATTTTGGTAGTCAGCGTAGGCGACCGGGGAGCCAAAGACGGTACCGAAATCACCACCATGCGGGGGGTGCCAGCCATCGTAAAGATGCAGCGCAACCTGGCCCGGAAGCATGGCCTGCTCTTCTACGATCTCTTTTGGGGAATGGGCGGACCAAATACTATGCTCCGTTTTGCTCATCAACGACCAAGGCTTGCTAACACCGATTATACCCACCTCACACACGAGGGCGGCAAAGTGGTGGGTATTATGATGGCAAAATTGTTTTTGCAAGAACAGGCTAATTGGCGTTTGAAGAAGAAGCCGCAATAGACTTTGATTTTGTACTTTTGCTTTACAAATTTAAAAGCAAACTCGTTATGAGCGTTTTAGAAATGAAAGGCGAACTCCACGACTTGCTCTCGCAGGTGAATGAGGAAAGTCATTTAGAAAAAATAAAGGCGTTCATGTTACGCCTGTTGTCTACAACACACTCCAAATCGGAGTATGACGGCCTTACCGAAGAACAATATGCAGAACTTTTACTTGCCATAGAGGAGTCTGAGGATGAGGAGAACTTGGTATCAGAGAAGGAAGCACATCAAATGTTTGCAAAATGGAAAGGTCGCTAAATTACAGCAAGCGGGTTCTCCAACAAATCAAAGAAACCCTGGCTTACATTGATGAAAATCTGACTTCAAAAGGGGCTGATGATCTTTTAGAGGAAATTGAGGAAAAGATGAAACGGGCAAAATCACATCCCGAATCTGGCAAGTTCTCTTCAAAAAATCGGAACATTCGATATATATTAATAGGTCGTCATCGCCGCCTATATTACAGATATTCCGACCGCCGTGTAACTGTACTCGCGCTGTTTGACACCCGCCAAGATCCCCGAAAACAGCCTTTCTGATTTTTTGAACAAGACCACTATGCACCCTCCCTTTTTCCCGCTCCGCTTATGGATTTGCGCGACATTTTTAATACTTTCTATCGGTCAATGCCAGTCGCAATTCCGTCCGCCACATGTCCAAATTACCGATGCTGATACCGTTGGTGCAGGCTTCGGTTTCATCCGTCAGGACGACAACGAGATTGAAAACCGAGCCTATTTGGAACCCGTTTTTGAGGAACTTTTTACACAACGCACTCAAGGCGGAAAGAAAATCAGCATTGTACACATTGGCGATTCGCATATTTTGGGCAATTTCCTCACTCAAGAGGTACGAGATCGTTTACAGCGGGAGTTTGGCGATGCGGGCAGGGGCTTGTTGTTTCCCTACAAATTAGCTCAATCCAATGGCGCTAAAGATTTTCTGGCGGAGACCAATTGCAAATGGTCTGGCGCCAATTGCCAGCGGGATATTTCACCGGAAACCAATTTTGGCGCGGCAGGTTTCAAACTTACCACAACCAACCCAAACGCCGAACTCACCTTTCGCATGCGGGACACCGCTACTTCTGAAAGCCGTTATTTTACGAAAGTGACTGTTTTTCAACGCAAAACAGCCCTCGAATACGATCTTGAAGTCCGGGACGAAACCTCCAACCAAATTGCCCAGCTTTTTATAGAGGACGACTATGCCCGGTCCTTTTATTTCGACCGTCCGGTAGGCTCCGTCACGATTGCAGCAAAAAAAACCAATGCTCAGGAAAGAACCTTGACCCTTGATGGTGTCTCCATTGAAAACGAACTTAGCGGCGTATTGTACCATTCTATTGGGGTCAATGGGGCGAAATTCATGGATTTTGCACGCGCCAAATATTTTTCCAATCAAGTGGCTGACCTTGAACCTGACTTGGTCATACTGTCTTTCGGAACCAACGAAAGTCAGGGAAACACAGACGCGAATTATCTGCGGCGTACCATGGATCTGCTTACCTCGCAGATTCTGGAGCGCAGCCCCGCTACCCGAATCATGCTCACTACCCCTGCCGACTCCTACCTGCGGGGCAAGGGCCTGAACCCACATATGGCCGAGACGAGCGAGGTAATTCGTCAATTTGCGCATGAGAAGGGGTTCGCCTTATGGGACTTGTTCAACTTCTCAGGCGGAAAAAACTCTTCGCTTCAGTGGAAATCAAACGGCCTAATGACTTCTGACTCAGTACATTACACCAAGTATGGGTATGCCCTTCAAGGCAAACTTCTTTACCAATCTTTGATGAAGGCGTACAATGGGTTTGTGGAAGGGAAACGTTGATTTTAGAAGTTGTTCGACTTGACAAATGGGCCACGGATGACACAGATTAGACACGGATTTTTGATCTGTGTAAATCCGTGTCTAATCTGTGTCATCCGTGGCCCATTTGTCAAGTCGAACAATCCAAAATTTTCAAAACAACCAAGGCTCATTTCCCAGCAAAACCTGCCATACGATGGCCACCACTGCCAAAATAGGGTAAAGCCATTGACGCACAATGGTTTTTACCAATTGAGGTTCCGGGTTGAAACCCATCTTTTCAAGCAATTCAGTGTAAAAAATACGCCCGTTGGACTCATCCAGCCCATGGTGTTCGTTCATCAGGCATTTGCCCCAGATGGCAAATTGAATCATGACAACAGCGTAAACGGCCACCGCTATTTTCCAGGTAATAAGGAAGGGGATCACCCAGGTGGCAATGACTGAAAGCAGGTGAAGCCCAAAAAGGAAGTTGGATTTTATCGTCTGTGTGCTCATATTGAACGGATTAATGGGCAAAATTAATAAATTCAAAAATCTCCGGTACGTTCTCTGGACTGAACACTTTCCAGTCCCCGTGTTTTGCAAACCAGGTCACTTGCCGCTTTGCGTAATTGCGCGAGTGTTGTTTGATTTTTCCAATGGCTTCTTCCCGGGTAATTTTTCCATCAAAAAAGCCAAAAAACTCCTCATAACCAACAGTGCTTAATGGAGATAGGTGGCGGTAAGGCAACAGATTGCGCACCTCTTCTTCCAAACCGGAAGCAATCATTTTATCTACCCGGGCCTCAATTCGAGCGTAAAGTTCGGGGCGAGGCAAATCAAGCAATACATACACAGGCCGGAAGGGTCGCGGGCTTTTTTGGCCCTGCTGCAAGAAAGAAGAGTATGGCTGCCCGGTCTCAAAACACACTTCTAAGGCGCGGCGCAATCTGGCGGGGTTTTGTTTGTCAATTTTGGCAAATTGCGCTGGGTCGCGCTGCGAAAGTTCTTGTTGTAGCCAAGCGAGACCTCCACTTTGCTCAGCTGCTTCAATGGCTTTTTTGGTTTCCGTTGAAATATCCGGAAATTTATCCAGGCCCTCGCAAACTGCCCGAATGTACAGCCCGGATCCCCCAACGAGGATAGCGACATCTTTTTCTAGAAAGATGTTTTGAAGTACAGCCAGCGCATCTCTTTCAAAATCCCCCACTCTGTAATTATCCGTAACAGACAGAATATCAATGAAATGGTGGGCGCAGCCTCCAATTCTTCCGGGCTGGGTTTGGCCGTTCCAATGCTCATTTCTCTGTAAAACTGCCTGCTGTCGGCAGAGAGGATTTCTGTGCCGAAGTGCTGCGCTAATTGGATTGCAAGCACAGTTTTTCCGGTAGCCGTTGCTCCACCGATGACAATGAGTTTTTTCATCCACCCGCGATATGCTCAACCCTGGACAAGAGTGATTCAAACAGCCCTCGCCCGTCCGTATTGCCCAACACAGCTTCGCTGGCGCGTTCCGGGTGCGGCATCATGCCGAATACGTTGCGCTCGGCGTTGCAAATACCAGCGATGTTTCGGGTGGCTCCATTGGGATTTGATTCGGGTGTTTCGGTGCCAAATTGGTCGCAATACCGGAAAAGTATCTGGTCATTGCGCTCCAATGCATCGAGTGTATCGTTATCAGCAAAATAACGGCCTTCTGCATGTGCGATGGGAATTTTTAACGCTTGCCCAAGTTCAAGTCCTTCTGTTATTGGCGAACTATGCGTCACGGCTTTAATCCAAACGTTGTTGCAAATAAATTTTTGGCCGCCATTGCGGAGCAAAACGCCAGGCAATAATCCTGATTCGCAGAGGATTTGAAATCCGTTGCATACGCCAAAAACAAGGCCTCCCGCTGCTGCGTGTGCCTTCACAGCCTGCATAATCGGCGAAAACCGGGCAATGGCTCCTGCACGCACATAATCGCCATAGGAAAAACCGCCAGGCAATACCACGCAGTCTTCAGGCTCGAAGCCATCAGGGAGTTCGTGGTTTTTATGCCAGATTTTGACCACTTCCTGGCCCATCACGTCGCCAAGAACATGTACCATGTCGTCGTCACAATTGGAGCCAGGGAAAACAATTACACCAAATTTCATGTGTGAAAAATTATAGGATTCGGGAGGTTAAAAGACTGAGAATGATAGTTTTAAAAAGAAATCTGCAAATTGAATCAATAAGACTAAGCCTACAATAATCAGGTGCCATATCTCGGCCCAAAATCTGTTGCGCATACTTTGGAAGGTTAGGGAAAGCAAAATACCCATGGCCGCAGCGGGTAAGACAATGTGCTCCCATCGCCACTGGGCTTGTAACAAACTTGACAAAGCCCCAATCACCAAAAACCAGTACAACACGCTTACGAATTTTTGCGCCTGGATACCTTTTCGGCTGTAAAGCGAACCTAGTCCCATTAAAAAAATCACTGCCAGCAAAATTATGAGCGCCGTTTTAAGCATCAATTTTTCATCCCAAACAGCATCAAAGCGATACAATTGGAACAAACTTCCCCAATGTTCATCTCGAAACTCAGCGCCACGGTCTGCCCAAAAATACCAAAGCCAGGCAAGGAACAAGGGAATAAAAGCGCCCACTAAAAATACAAACCGTTCGTGCAGTCGAAATACACGAACTACCTCAAACCCGGCGAAAGCCGCCACCAAAAGCCAAAGGCTGGGTGGGTAAAAAAGGCTGGCCACCGAAATCCACAATGCTCCATCTAAAATTGCCCCCGTTACATTTGGCTTCTGGTACGCTTTGTAGATCCGCCACAGTGAAAACGGAACAAAAGTTGCCGCCACCAAAGGCGCAGTAACAAACATAAAATCCGGCAGGGCACTAGCCGTAAGTGCATAGAAAAGGCCTGGAAACCAGTTGCGTTCTCCCATTAGCCTAAATTCATCAGCCAAGGTATTGACAGTAACGGCTTGAATAAATACCAGGAGCACTGCAATTATTGCAGAATAAAATGGCTGTTTAGAAACCCAGCCAAACCAGGATTCATATAACAAGCCTCCTTCAGCAGCATGCGCCAATGGTTGTACATAACCCGTCAATGCTCCTATATGCACTAGGATGACATAGAGTGCAAGCGGAATGGCGACGAGAAATTGGTTGCTGCGAAAAAAACTGAGCACAGTATGTGATTGAAGCCGCGAAGGTCGGCAAAACCCTGAAAAGGCTGCGACTGTGGTGCATAATTTCGGGTATTTTGTCAAAAAAACTGGGCACCCTCGTACATTCGCCCTGTGCGCGCCCTACTTATAGAAGACGAGACTAAAACTTTGCAGTCGCTCCGTCAAGGGTTGGAGGAACATGGATGGACCGTGAACACCGCCTCTGATGGATTGATTGGCCTCCGCTTGGCCCTTCAAAGCAACTACGATGTCATCGTATCCGACATTACCATGCCGGGTATGAGTGGCCTCGAACTATGTAGCAAACTCCGCAATGAAGGCATTTTCACACCCATTCTCCTGCTCACCGCACTCAGCAATACAGACGACAAGGTGACCGGGCTTGATGCTGGAGCCGACGACTATCTTGCCAAACCCTTTGAATTCAAAGAATTATTGGCACGTATCAAAGCACTCGCTCGCCGCCCAACGGCCTCTTTGCGAACTGAAAATATCCTGCGTTTCGATAATTTGGAGCAAGACCTGGATGCCAAAACGGTGCATCGCGCTGGCCAAGAGATCATGCTAACCCCTCGAGAGTTTGCTTTATTGGAATTCTTTTTGCGCAATCCGGGCAAGGTGCTGTCCAAAACAGAAATTGCTGAAAAAGTGTGGGATGTGGATTTCGACACTGGAACCAATGTTATCGAAGTTTATGTCAATTACTTGCGAAACAAAATGGACAAGGGCTTTGAACAAAAACTCATTCACACTCATTTCGGGCAAGGATATGTGCTCAAAATATGACATTGGACGTTGGACATTAGACATGCTCAAATGTCCAATGTCTAAAGTCCAACGTCCAAGGTCTAACGTCAAACATCTACCATGCTAACCCTATATCTTATTCGTCATGCCAAATCCAGCTGGGGTAATCCCGGACTGCGCGACCATGACCGGCCACTCAATGAACGAGGCCTTCACGATGCACCGAGAATGGCACAATTGCTTGTGGAACAAGGTGTTCTGCCCGACCTTTTGGTAAGCAGCCCCGCAAAACGCGCCTTCACGACAGCGATGTTTTTTGCCGAAGCATTCAAGTTGGAAGCGGAGAAAGTACTCCGCGAACCGAATATATATGAGGCTTTTCCACAGGAAATCTTGCGCATTATCAGCGAATTGCCAGCGTCAGCACAGACAGTATTTTTGTTTGGACACAACCCCACGTTCACAGAAGTTGCCAACCATTTTATCGAAAACGATTTTATCGAAAATGTGCCGACCTGCGGCGTAGTAAAAATCACTTCCTCGGCTGCATCCTGGCCTGAATTCTACGAAGGAAATTCCAAAGTAGCCGCCTGTTATTTCCCAAAAGAAGTTTTATGAAATTGGATATTGGACGTTTTACCCGCAGAAGATTTAACGAAGACGGGTGGATATTGGACATTGGACGTTGGACATTTGTTTGCTTGCTAAGCCTATTCATTGCATGCCAATCCAAGCCATCAGAGCAAGTATCCATGGGGGATGAAAAGATCGCCCGCATTATGGCAGACCTTAGCATTGCAGATGCCGCCACTACGGGATTGTCTGGATATCGAAAAGACAGCCTGATGCAGGTTTATTTCAAACAAGTGTTCGAAATACACAGCACAACGTTGGAATCCTATGAAAAGGACCTCCGAATATTAGCAAAAGACCTGTCGCGTATGGAGAACATTGTGAAAGCGGCAGATGAAATGCTGAAAGAAGGTGGTAAGGAGGGCGAAGAAGGGCCGAAAAAATAAAGCATAGAAAAAAGCAAAAATAAACCGCAGAGGCGCGGAGACGCAGAGTATTGAAAATCAAACACTCTGCGTCTCCGCGCCTCTGCGGTTTATTTTTGCTAAGTCACTAAAATCTTCAATCTTTAAAACACTTAATTATTTCGCCAACACCTTCGCCACCAGGTCCGCTGCCTCCTGAAATTCAGTTGCGCCCATTACTTCCAGGCCTGATTCATCAATTATTTTCTTGGCAATGTCGGCATTTGTGCCTTGAAGACGCACAATGACGGGTACCGGGATTTTTCCGATAGCTTTGTAAGCATCTACCACTCCCTGCGCCACGCGATCACAGCGCACAATGCCTCCAAAAATGTTGATCAGGATGGCCTTCACATTGGAGTCTTTGAGTATAAAACGCATGGCATTTTCCACCCGTTGTGCATCGGCGGTGCCACCAACGTCGAGAAAGTTTGCGGGCGAGCCACCTGAAAGTTGAATTAGGTCCATTGTCGCCATTGCGAGTCCAGCGCCGTTCACCATGCAGCCCACGTTGCCATCAAGTTTTACATAGTTGAGGTCCATTTCCTGGGCTTCCACATCGGCAGGGTCTTCTTCATCTTTGTCGCGGAGCAACTCCAAATCCTTATGGCGATAGAGCGCGTTGTCGTCAAGTGTCACCTTTGAGTCCACTGCAATGATGCGGTCATCAGAAGTCTTAAGGCAGGGGTTTATTTCAAACATCGAAGCATCCGAGCCGAGAAAGGCGGCATAAAGTTTCTGCACAAAATCCACCATTTCTTTAAATGCACCACCGCTCAATCCAAGGTTGAACGCTACTTTTTGCGCCTGAAAAGTACGCAAGCCCAAGAGCGGGTCAATAAACTCAAAGTACACCCGGTCTGGAGTTTCGTGGGCTACCTTTTCAATGTCCATGCCGCCGTCGGGCGAATACATAATAACATTACAGCCTCTGCCACGGTCTGTCAAAATACTGATATAGAACTCTTTAGGCTCCGCAGCCCCTGGATAAAACACGTCTTGGGCCACCAGAACTTTGCGCACTAATTTGCCCTCTGCCGAAGTCTGTGGCGTGATCAGATGCATCCCAATCATGGCTTCGGCGAGTTCGCCTGCCTGTTCCGGGCTTTTTGCCAATTTCACACCACCGCCTTTACCACGCCCACCTGCATGCACTTGTGCCTTAATGACACACCAACCTGAATTGTAAAGTTCTTTCATTTTTTTGGCGGCTTCCACAGCCTCAGCAGCAGTGTAGGCCACGATTCCTTCCTGGATTTTTACCCCGTAAGATTTGAGCAGTTCCTTGCCTTGATATTCGTGAAGATTCATGTTTTGTGAAATGTGGTCAAAATGTGATCCCGCTTATGTTTTGGCTTCGGCGGGTAAAAATGTGGTCATTGTGGTGAATGTGCTCCCGCCCACGCCCACGCCTGCCGAGACTTGGCGGGCAGGAAGGCTTCGGCGGGTAAAGCGCGCAAAACTACGAAGGCTGCCAATACTATTGAGGGAGAAGTTTTGAAAATTCAGCGCAACGCCGCCCCTTCGTCGTCAATTAATTTCCCTCCGATGACACGGAGAATCCGGGCGGGAAAATTTTGAAGTATCCTATAATCGTGTGTAGCGCACAAAACTGCGGTGTTATGCTGCTTGGCAAGGTTTCGCATCAGTGTGAGCACGTCGTCGCTCGTCTCAGGATCGAGGTTTCCGGTAGGCTCGTCGGCAAAAAGAAGTGCTGGTTGATTGAGCAGGGCACGGGCAAGAACGACCCGTTGTTGCTCGCCACCGGAAAGCTCGAAAGGCATAGCAGCGCGTTTTCCACCGAGCCCAACTTCCGCCAAAACCTCATTAATACGCTTGTCCATTTTTGTGGGATCATCCCAGCCAGTGGCGCGAAGCACAAAGAGGAGATTTTGCTCTATGTTCCTGTCGGTCAGTAAATTGAAGTCTTGAAAAACGATGCCGAGCTTGCGGCGAAGTTCGTGCACATTGCGGCGGGAAATGCTTTTGAGGTCAAAACCTGCGACCTCACCAGAGCCTTGTTCGAGGGGCAATGCTGCATAGAGCGTTTTGAGCAAACTGCTCTTCCCGCTACCGGTTTTGCCGATCAGATAGGTGAATTCTCCCTCGCCGATATTCAGGCTGATGTTTTTGAGAATGGTGCTGCCATCCGCCTGGCGGATATCAGCGTTGTTGAGTTTGACGATGCTGGGCACAGTGGTGTTGAGTGGTTAAATTGCACCGCGAAAGTCAGACTTTTTTAAGTTTTATTATAAAAACCTGAAAATCTGTGCGATAATTGCCCCGCGAAACAAATCTATTAGTTTCAAGTAAGAAGTTTCAAGTAAAAATTGGCGTCTAGAAATGACCATATTGCTACCTAAAAATTGAAAATTGCTACTTGAAACTTGAAACTGTATATTATTATGAACTCAAAATCCCTAGTCCTCATCGTCTTCGTCCTTTGGAGTGTTCTTTGCTGGCGCTGGTACGTTTGTGGCCTCATGAATGCGTGTGGCGATGATCCCAAGGGGCTTTCATCTGAGGAAGTCGTGGCGGTACCGGACGACAGAATAGATACTTCTGTTACTATGGAAACACCCGAAATCAAGCCCCTTAATGACAACAAGACTTCCAACATAAAGGCCCCGGGTAGCAATCCCCCCACCAATTACAAACCATCCAAACCTGTTTCTCCTTCTAATATGGATGAAGTGCAAATGGAGGAAGTAGAGGATCGGATGGTGATTCATTTTCCTTATAAATCCACCCGCAAAGAGGACAACGCAGCCATTGATGCTTACTTGTCCAATCTCGCAAGCCAACTAATTGCTTCAGGCGAAAAAGTGAGTATTACAGGCCACGCAGATTTTGTGGGAGAACCTGGCGACAACTACACGTTTGCTCTCCGACGTGCTAATGGCATCCGGGATATTTTGGTAAAAAAAGGGGTGCCAAAATCACAAATCCGTTGCAAGTCTTTTGGAGACCGCAAGCCTGCAGCCACCAATGACACGCCTTATGGACGTTACCTCAATCGCAGGGTAGAAATCCGGGTAGAATGAATGATTGGTTATTTGTTAATTTGGGGATTTGGTTATTTGTTCAGCTCCGAGCTCAAGTGACCAAACCCGGAGCCTAACAAATAACCAAATCAACAAATAACCACACAAACGAATCAACCACAACTCAAATTAACATAAAAGATGTTTGAAAATAACCCATTTGCTACACATACGCTTGAAATTCTCATCATGCTCTTTGGGGCGTTTTTTATTGGCCTATGGCTGGGCTGGGTGCTTTGGGGGCGGCTCAAGCAAGAGCTCGAACGGCTTAGGCTCGACAATCAAAGTTTTACCGTAACACTCGATGCGCTTCGGCTTGAACTTGATTCGCTAAAAACCCGCGCTGTGGTAGCTGAGTCTGACAACAGCAATTTTACCATCCAAGTGTCAAATCTCAATCGAGAGAATACCAGCCTCCGCGAAAAGAACCGCAATCGGCAACTGGAAACAGAATTGGGGCTTTCCTTTTCGCCTGACACCCCAATTGCTGATGATATCCCATTGGAAATCAAAGAGATCGTTGTAGAAACACCCGCAGGTGAAGAAATGGTCTTTACGCCCAAACAGGAAAATGAACCAGAGATGGCTACACCGCCCGTGTTTATCCTGGAACCTGTGGCCATGGCTGACCCCAAGCCGGTAAAGTCGGCAAAACAAAAGCCTCCAGCCCAGACGGAGCCGCAACCGTCGCATGCAATCATAGCAGAGCGCGACGATCTGACAGTTATCGAAGGCATTGGCCCAAAAATTCAAATGCTGCTAAACCAATATGGCATCCATAGTTATCGTCAATTAGCCGAGGCCGACGTGCTCCGACTGAAAGAAATCCTCGCCGCAGCCGGCTCCCAGCTTGCCATGCACGACCCTGGCACCTGGCCTTCTCAAGCCAACCTCGCAGCCAACGATCAGTGGGACACACTCAAATCTGTGCAAGGATTTTTGAAAGGCGGGAAAAAGCCTGATTAACAGAACAATATTGGGCAAAAATATTTTCACCCGCTGTGTGTTATAAGGCACAAAAAAAGCCATTTCTGATATTCGGGAATGGCTTTTTTTTAAATGCTTTGCTAGTAAAGAATAGAATTAAAAAGCAGGATCTTGCATGGCAAATATTTCGCTTCTGCGTCCGAATAAAAAAAATAATATCTTTTTTAGTGGTTAATAGCAATCCTTCACTACGTTTGCTATTCGAAACCCATACTTCCGCGTTATGCTAAGCCCCGCAGGCAATAATCTTCTTTCATTGTCTTGCGCGGCTCCCCGCAATTTGGCATTTCCCGGCTAAATAATCTCTTACAGTTTTTGCTAAAATCACTTAGATCTGACCTTGTCGGAAGGGAAGCGCCATGTCGTCAGACTTCGGATATTCCGTGACCAGTTTTTGTAATTTAAGCTTATCCAGCATTTCAACCATTTTTTTCATTTATAAAATTCATCTTTTTATGCAACCAAATTTACTTAAACCTGCCCGCTGGGCATTCATCCCTTTGCTGTTGCTTTTGGCCAATCAATCTTGGAGCCAATGTAACAATGGAACTCCTTTTGGGACAATCAACGCACCCACGAACAACATCATTACAACCATTACCACTTGCGCTTATGCTGGCGAGTATAGCACTATTAACAATTGTACGGCTGGCTCGACTTACAACTTTAACGCAACTGGAGGGACAGGGAATTACATTACCATTCGCCAGGGAACCCCTGGAGGGGCTGTCCTTGGTTTTGGGTTTCCTCCTGTTAGCGTGGTCTGCACGGCCTCTGGACCGCTATACCTACACTACAATCTCAATCCAGGGTGTGGAACAGAATCCCAGTGCCGGACAGGAACAGTGCAGTGTACAAGCTGTTCTGGTGGCAACGACCCTTGCACCAGTATCACTAACATCTTATGTGCCACCCCGGCTACGGTTACGCTTTCTGGCAGTGGGATATGGAGTCCTGGAAGTTGTGGCTTCAGCACACCAGGAACAGAAAAAATTTATTCCTTTACTCCAACTGCCACCGGGGTCCACAACCTGCAAGTAACCTCAACCAATAGCGGTGGGTATATCGACTATTTTTACAAAGCGGCATCCGGCGGTTGCAATTCCACTGGATGGACTTGTATTGACGATATTTTTAGTCCAACCACCGTCTCCATGGGTACGCTGACAGCAGGCACTACATACTATATTCTTCTTGACCCAGAAACAACCTCCTCCGTTACGCACACTTTCCAAATCAACTGTCCTACATCCTATGACCCTTGCGCAAGCATACCTGCTATCAGCTGCGGCATTTCAGCTACAGCTACCATATCGGGGTCAGGTGTTTGGAGTCCAGGGAGCTGTGGTTTTAGCACCCCAGGTCAGGAAAGGGTGTACAGCTTACGCCAGTAATGACCGGGGTCCACAACCTGCAAGTTACTTCAACCAATAGCGGTAGCTACATTGACTATTTTTACAAAGCAGCATCTGGCGGGTGCAATTCAACCGGATGGACTTGCATTGACGATATTTTTAGTCCAACCACCGTCTCCATGGGAACACTAACAGCCGGCACCACCTACTATATTCTGCTTGACCCAGAATCAACCATTGCTGTTACCCATACTTTCCAGATCAACTGCCCCTCCGGAGCCCCTCCCTGTGTACCAAACCCTACCAGTCCTACAAATGGGCAAACCAATATTTGCCCTACTCCAACACATACATTGAGCTGGCCTGCTTCCTCAGGGGCTACCAGTTATGATGTATACTTAGGAACGACCAACCCGCCACCATTTGTAGGAAATACAGCAAGTACCAGTTTCGTTGCGAGCACACCTACTGCAAGCCAATATTTCTGGCAAATCCGCCCAAGAAGCGCAGGTGGAGTTGCAACAGGCTGCAATGTTTGGGCTTTCACCAAAATAGACATTCAGGCACCAAGCATCACCTGCCCGGCCAGCGTAACTGCCAATAATAGTCCGGCCACTGCTTGCAGCGCTGTAGTGACGTATGGTTCAATCTCAGCTACCGATAACTGTTCAGCCCCTTCCATCACGTTGATTGGGGTCTTGCTTCTGGGTCGACCTTTCCAGTTGGAATAACCACCATTACGTATCGGGCCACAGATGGTGCCGGCCTCTCCAACACCTGCTCTTTTACGGTGACCGTCAATGATGTAACCCTTCCCAATATTACTTGCCCTCCTAACATTGTTCAGGATAATGCACCAGGACTTTGCGGCGCAGTAGTGACTTATCCAACACCTATTGCAACGGACAACTGTTCGATTTCATCAGTGGTATTGCAGAGCGGTTTGGCAAGCAGTGTTTTTTACCCAGTTGGCCTTACTACCAATGTTTGGCGTGCCACAGATCCGAGCAACAATACGCGCACCTGTTCCTTTACAGTAAGGGTAAATGACGTGGAGGAACCTACCGCTACTTGCCCACCTGATCGTTCAGTCAATACTGACCCTGGTCAATGTATTGCCACCCTTACCATAAACGGCGGCTTGGCATTAGCAGACAACTGTGGAATATCCAGTACCTCTAACAATGCTCCTTCCCCTTTCCCATTGGGTGAAACGGTGGTTACCTGGACGGTGAGCGACCCTTCTGGAAATACCGGCACATGCACATTCCTAGTCACCGTTACAGACGCGGAGTTCCCTCAGGTTCAGTGCCCTAATAACATCAGTACACTAACAGATTTGGAAGATTGCGCTGCAACAGTGAATTTCAATGTCACAGCAAGTGACAATTGTGGTCTTGCCAGCACCGATCTGAGCGAACAATCAGGATCGGCCTTCCCTATTGGGTGGACCAATATCGAATTTGCAGCAACAGATTTTCATGGAAATGTTTCTACTTGTTTCTTTCAGATTATCGTCAATACTCGTCCAGAAATCTGTAATGACTTCGACGACGACTGTGACGGTTGGGTGGATGAAGCCGAAGACTGGGTTGCCCTCGTTAAACGCTTTGCAGCCGACGGTGCCGCAGCAGAAGAATATGGCGTAAGTGTGGACATTGACGGGGACTACGCAATCGTAGGCTCCAACCAGAAAAACGCAAGTGGCCAAAGTGTAGGCTCCGCTTATATCCTTTTCCGTGACAAAAGTGGCGATAACAAATGGGGACAAGTCATCGAAATTACGCCTCCTACCCTATCGCCTGGCGACAATTTCGGCGCAAGCGTAGCCATATCTGGCGGTGTTGCTGCGGTGGGCGCTCCATTGTTCGACGATCAATTTGGCAATCAAGGAGCCGTTTTCCTCTTTCAACAAAACGCAAACAACCCCGCTCAATGGGATTTTCTGAAAATGTTGCTTACGAATGATCCCAGCCCTGCCGACAACTTTGGGGCCAGTGTTGCACTTGATGGAGATCGGCTTTTGGCTGGATCACCGCTCAATGACCAAAGCGGCAACAATTCCGGCGCAGCTTATGTATTCTACCGTAACCTGGGTGGTGCAGACAATTGGGGGCAAGTCGTAAAAATACTTGCAACAACAGGCGCGGCAGACGATAACATGGGCGTAAGCGTAGCCCTTGATGGCGATTTTGCCATTGTGGGCGCCAATGGCGTGGATGGCCTGCTTCAAAATACAGGAGCATCTTATATTTTTGGCCGCAACCAGTTTGGTCCTGACGCCTGG
This sequence comes from Lewinellaceae bacterium, assembly GCA_016708875.1. GTDB lineage: Bacteria > Bacteroidota > Bacteroidia > Chitinophagales > Saprospiraceae > M3007. Next base: position 132,878 of record JADJFA010000015.1, on the reverse strand, counting down.
GGGCAGGTGGCCAAGATTCGCGCCAATCAAGCCGGACAAAACGACAACTTTGGTGCAAGCGTTGGCATAAGCGGGTCTTGGGCCATAGTCGGTGCGGACCGCAACGACCTAAAGGGTGCGGACGCTGGTGCAGCCTTTATTTTCTACAAAAACCAGAACGGCATCTCTAACAGCTGGGGTCAAAGACAAATCTTGCTTGACTACAATGGTCAGGCGGGGGACCGTTTTGGTACTGCAGTTGGTATAGACGAACCTTATGCGGTAGTCACCGCAAAAGGCGACAATCCCTTTGGCGTTGGGTCAGGGCGTGGCTTTGTCTACCTCCTCGATGGTGGAAGCTGGGTACAGGTGGAACAATTGACAGACGGTGGCGGCCAGGCAAATGACGCAATGGGCAGCACTGCCGCGATTAGTGGCCGTAATATTATTCTTGGAGCCCCCCTTGATAACAATGGCCTAAATGCCGACCAGGGTGCGGTATTAGTATACGGTGGTCTTTGTAACGATCAAATCATCCCTGGCGGCGATAGTCGTGATGACATGGCGATGATTTCCGAGACTTTAGTGCGTTGTTTCCCTGTGCCGTTCAGCGATGTATTGAATATAGAACTGAAGGGAATGAAATCTTCGGATGCGCATTTGACCATCATCAATGCGATGGGTCAGGTGATAAGTGATCTGCATAAGGGTGCAATTGAGGGCGATATGCTCTTCCAATGGCAGCCAACTCAGGCAGCCGACGGACTCTATTTCTTACGCATGGTTACAGGCTCGAAAGTGGTGACACAAACCATCATTCGTAATCGATAGCAGACTGATTTCAGAACGTTTACTGCTATGCCGCTCCACATTTAATTGTGGGGCGGCATTTTTCTTAGGAAAACCTATCAAATGAGAAACAAAGTGCCGCTTTAAGGACAATTCACGAACTATTCTCTAAATCTACTTTAGAATTAACATACTTTGAGAGCAGAATTCAACATTTCGATTCACATTTGCACTTCACAAGTGCCGTACGCTCCCTCCAGCGACAAGTGCCAGAATTTATCCTAACCAAATACCGCATTACGCTCCATTTCTTGTCTCAATCCAATTTGAATAATTGTACCCTGAACCAACAGGGTATCCTCCAATAATTTCTAACATCATGTTTAACTTTTTATGAAAAAACAACTGAACATTTTTATCCTCCTTTGCCTATTTTCCGCTGTGCACGTTTCGGCACAGGGAAAAGCGGAGGCCTTCCCCGAGTTCATCACCATAGATGCAACGGAAGGAACTGCTGAAAAGGACAACATTCTTCAAAAGTATTACAAAATGGAGGCAACAGACGAGCTGCGTCTTTTGAGGAGTGAGCAGGACAATCTGGGCTTTACGCACGAGAAATTCCAACAATATTACCAAGGTGTCAAAGTTGAATCTGCTGTGAGCACCTTGCATTCAAAAGATGGTCAGGCAACCATGATTACTGGGAATTATCACCGTATTTCTGATTTAGAGATCGTTCCGGCAATTACTTTTTCTGAGGCTTTTCTTGCTGCAGAAAGACATGTAAGTGCAAAAAAATATCAGTGGGACATACCCCTTTCAGAGCACAACGATTACCAAAAACCTGCGGGCGAATTGGTAGTGATGCTTGATTTCACACGCAAAAGTCCTCCTCGCCTGGCCTACAAATTTGATATCTACGCCATGGAGCCCCTCTACCGTGCGGATGTGTATATAGATGCTCTGACTGGGGAGTATTTGCAAGAAAACCTGAAAATTCACCACGCAAACGTACCTGCCACCGGAAATGCACTGTACGATGGCGCAGTTTCATTCACCGCTGAAAATATCGGGCCTTACAGGTTGCGCCAAACCTCCAGTGGCGGCGGTGTACAGACATTCAGCCTAAACAATGGCAGCAACTATGGCGCGGCAACTGATTTTACGAGCGCCACTACTCACTTTACTGCCGACCCTACAGGAGTAGAGGCACATTGGGCATCAGAACAAACCTATGACTATTTTTTTTCAAACCATGGTCGGAACTCTTACAATGGCGCTGGGGCGGTTTTAAAATCCTACGTTCATTATTCTACCAACTACTTCAATGCGTTTTGGGACGGTAGCCGCATGACTTATGGCGACGGTTGTTGCGGTGCTACGGCCTTGGTAACACTTGATATCTGCGGCCATGAAATTACGCATGGCGTCACTGAGTACACCGCTGGATTGATCTATGCTGGACAATCAGGCGCTTTGAACGAATCCTTTTCCGATATTTTTGGAGAGGCGGTTGAGGCCCACGGTAAGGGAAGCACCAACTGGCAGCTGGGGGATGAAATAGGCGTTCTAATTCGCGATATGTCCAACCCCAATACTACGGGTTGCCCTGACACTTATCTAGGTAACTTTTGGGACCCAGGTCAGGAGGTACATACCAACTCTGGGGTGCAAAACAAGTGGTTTTATGTGTTGTCCGAAGGTGAAAATGGCACCAACGACAACGGAAATCAATACTGTGTGACTGGTCTTGGAATAAACACTGCTGCTGCCATCGCATACCGCAACCTGAGTGTTTATTTAAGCCCATCCTCCAATTATGCTGCTGCTCGTACGGGCGCCATCAATGCAGCGCGTGATTTGTACGGCATTGGTTCGCAGGAAGAAGTCTCCACCACCAATGCCTGGCATGCGGTCGGGGTCGGTGCACCGTACACGCCTTCCATTTCCTGCCCCTCGAATATTGTGACGACCAACACTACAAATCTCTGTAGTAGGGTTGTTAACTATACCCTGCCTACAATGAAGGCAAATTGTCCGACCCTTACACAGCTCGCGGGACCTTCAAGCGGGGCTTCCTTCCCTGTGGGCCTTACGACAGTTTCGTTCAGGGTAACCGACCCATTAGGCAATTCAGCCAGCTGTTCTTTCACGGTAAGAGTTAATGATACACAGCTACCAGTTATTACCTGTCCTCCCAATCAATTTTTAAACTGTCAAACGTCCTTGCCAGCATATACTGGCACTGTCACTGACAACTGCCCTGGGCCATACAGCCAATCACAATCTCCATCTGCTGGCACTATACTTACCGGGGTTACTATCATCACGCTTACCGCCACGGATGCTCATACGAACACGAATACTTGTTCTTTCACGGTTACACCCAATGACATCACACCGCCCAACATAACCTGCCCGGGTAATATTGTCAAGAACAATGCCCCCGGCCTTTGCGGCGCAAACGTTTCTTATCCAACACCAACGGCTACAGACAACTGTGGTATTGCCACAGTTGTATTAATGAGTGGTTTGGCCAGTGGCGCTTACTATCCTGTTGGTGTCACTACCAATGTGTGGAAGGCTACAGACTTGGCCGGAAATACAGCAACTTGTTCCTTTACCGTAAGGGTTGAGGATACACAGCCCCCCAGCGCCAATTGTCCGCCTGATCGTTCGGTCAACAATGACCATGGCGAATGTTTCGCCTCCCTCAACATCGCTGGAGGCTTGGCGGTAAACGACAATTGTGGAATTGCAGGTTCATCCAACAATGCACCCGCTGCTTTCCCAGTTGGTGAAACCGTGGTTACTTGGACCGTTCTGGACCACTCAGGCAATGCCGGAACCTGCACATTTCGGGTAACAGTTAGAGATGCGGAGTCCCCAACAGTCCAGTGCCCTGGCAGTATTCACACGCTTACGGATTTAGACGACTGTGCTGCCACCGTCAATTTTAATGTAACGGCCAACGACAATTGTGGCGTGGCAAACACAGAACTCAGTGAGCCATCTGGATCGGCATTTCCAATAGGGTATTCCAATATTCAATTTAGTGCATGGGATTCGGATGGGAACGTCGCCTCCTGCTTCTTTCAGGTTATCGTAAATACCCGTCCGGAAATCTGCAATGACTTCGACGACGATTGTGACGGCTGGGTAGACGAAGCCGAGGACTGGTCTGCATTGGTGAAACGTTATGCCAGTGATGGTGTGGCTGCCGAAGAATATGGCCTGAGTGTTGATTTAGATGGTGACTATGCCATTATTGGGTCAAACCAAAAAAATGCCGCAGGCCAAAGCGTCGGCTCGGCTTACATTCTTTTCCGCGATAAAAATGGTGACAACGATTGGGGGCAGGTAATCGAGCTTTTAGCGCCTGGCCTCATGCCTGGCGATAATTTTGGTGCCAGCGTTGCTATTTCGGGAGGTATTGCAGCAGTGGGCGCCCCTTTAGACGATGCGCTGCTCAATGATGAAGGCGCGGTCCATTTATTCTACCAAAATGGAAACAACCCCGAACAGTGGGATTTTGTAAAAACAGTGTTTGCAGGTGATGCAAATGCAACCGACAACTTCGGAACAAGCGTCGCACTCGATGGCGAACGATTATTGGTTGGCGCAAAACTCAATGACGAAACGGCAAACAATGCTGGAGCGGCTTATGTCTTTTACCGCAACCTCGGTGGAGCCGACAACTGGGGGCAAAGCGCGAAATTACTTGCCACTACTGGGGCTGCTGACGACAACATGGGGCTTGGTGTGGACATTAACGGAGATTATGCAATCGTGGGTGCAAGTGGCGTGGATGGTCTGTTTCAAAATGTGGGTGCGGCTTACATTTTTGGCCGCAACCAATTTGGCCCAGACGCCTGGGGGCAGGTTGCCAGGCTCCGCCCAAGCCAGTCTACTGGCAATGACAATTTCGGTGCATCAGTGGGTATCAGCGGTGCGTGGGCCATCGTAGGTGGTGATGGTAGCGACCTGAAAGGCAATGACGCCGGAGCCGCTTTCATTTTTCATAAAAATCAAAACGGTATCTTCAATAGCTGGGGCCAGAGGCAAATCGTACTTGACTACAATGGTCAGACAGGCGATCACTTCGGCAGCGCAGTAGGCATTGATGAGCCTTATGCTGTAGTTGCAGCCAAAGGTGACAATCCTTTTGGCGATAATGCTGGGGGTGGATTTGTTTATCAACTCGACGGCAACAACTGGGTACTTGTGGATCAATTGACCGATGGTGGTGGTCAGGCAAACGACGCGCTTGGCAGTAGTGCAGCGATCAGTGGCCGCAACATTATTCTGGGAGCACCTTTCGACAACAGCGGAGCAAACACTGACCAGGGCTCTGTCACTATCTACGGTGGGCTTTGTGATACAGAAAACCGGCCTGGTAATAGCCGCGACGAATTTGTGACGAATACGCTTGAGTCGTCGGTACATTGCTACCCTGTTCCATTCAGCGAGGTACTAAACATTGAGGTAAAAGACGTTCCGTCCACGGATGTGCAATTGACCATCCTTAATTCAATTGGACAAGTGGTGACCGAGCTTTACAAAGGAGCGATAGAGGGCGACATGCGCTTCCAATGGCAGCCCAGACAATCGGCTGACGGGCTTTACTTTGTGCGCATGGTTACTGGCGGAAAAGTGGTGACGCAGGCTATTGTTCGGAGTCGGTAAAAGCCAACATTTCAATTTTTTCAAACGCCACCCCGCATTAGTTGTAGGGTGGCGTTTGGTTTATGCCTTCACCAATTCATAAGATTGGCGGATATAATGCGCCCATTCGGCATCGCTGAGCCATATATACTCCAGCACGAGCACCCAATGCTCTCGGTCCAGGTAAGGCGCCGGGATAATTCCTTCTCTGGAAACCATCTCATCAAACTCTTCCTCCAAAACCTTGAAGGATGCTCCGCCTTCTGTTTCCGAATCGGTGATACAGAATGGCTCATTGTCTACTGAAAACCAACGATCCTGTCTCCATTTGACTTCTTCAGTCACTCCAGGAAACGAAAGGCATAAGTTGCGGATATCTTTAAAATTCATGGTGAGGATTCTCCTGAGATGTCTTGATTTCTTACAAAGATAATGTGGCAATAGTTACTTGAGCTGCAAATCCCCAAAAATCCCTGCGTCAATCCAAGCCCTGTTTTTGTCTTCACCCTCAACGCGTACGGAGCCGATGAAGTGCTCACGCGCCGTCGAATGATCGTTGTCGCAATAAGCCAGTGCAAAACCCATTTTTTTGCCGGATTTCAGCATGTTTGGGATGTTCTCTACACCATGCTCATATTTATTGCCATCAAAAATCTTCAACGCCAGCTCCCAAATCGAGGTGTTTCCAACCGCAATCCTGCGAACAGTTACATGATCATTGAAGTATGCTGGTATACTATCAGTAGTGATGTCTACCACCATTCCATCGAGCGCAATATGGTAGGCAAAAGCATTGAAATTGTACTGGTGATTACCGCCGCTTGCGTTTTCGTCCACAAAAATTTCTAGGCAATCGTCGTCCCAGTAGTTCAAGAGTCCATTGGAATGAATATCTACCAAGGTGTCGTCCGTAATTTCTGCCAAGATGTAGAGATTGTTTTCATCCCAAAGGATTTTGTAGCGACCACTAAAATCGCTGGAAGCAATTGGAGCACCCATCCAAACTTGGTCTAGCGGCAGCCAATCGGCACTTTGCCATGGCTCGTCCTCGCCTTTACCGTCAATCAACGGAGAACCATATTTGGCATTAAACTGTTGTTTATCAATATTTTGAGTTTTGGGAGTCGCGACATCCTCAACTTTTTGATCGGCAAAAAGAAAGAGCAGCACAAGAAACGCAACGGTCAGGCCGAGGATTGAATTTCTGTCCATCGTTTGAAAATTTGGTACAAAGGTGGGCTTTCTTGAAAAAACCTTCCTGTTGAAAAATTCTAAACTGTGCCCACTTCGTGTAGTTCTTACAATTTAGTACAACCAAAAGTCAGGGGCATTTGGCTACCTTTGCCGCGCAGGACAAACCGCCCGTAACATGAGCGGTTTTTGATTAAAATGAAGTCACCCGCGAACGGAAGTTCGCCCCAGCATTAAAAACATGGAGCCTACCGGATACCTACCCGTCATCATGCAATCCCTTGTGGCACTAGGGTTTGTCGCATTGGTACTCATTGTGGTACCAAAACTTGGACCGCGCCGCAGCAGCAAAAAGAAAGATGAGAATTTTGAATGCGGCATCGAGTCGCAAGGCAATGCCCGTATTCCCGTTTCCATCAAATATTTGATGACCGCCATCTTGTTCGTGTTGTTCGATGTGGAAGTAATTTTCTTTTATCCTTATGCCGTCAATTTTAGGGCAATGGGCACGGATGGCTTTTTTGCGGTGCTGATGTTTGTAGCGGTGTTCTTGGTCGGGTTCTACTATGTGCTTCGGAAAGGAGCGTTTGAGTGGGATAAATAAGTATCTAACTATGAACTGTGATGGATGAACTATAAACGCAACAAACGTTTCAAGTTCCATTTCAAACATCATGGTTCTTACATCATAGTTTGAATTATGAGCAAAATTATTCCAGCAGAAATGCCTGAAGGCCTTGGAGGAGAAGGTTTTTTCGCTACCAAATTATCCTCTGTAGTGGGTTTGGCCAGGGCTAATTCGCTTTGGCCATTGCCGTTTGCTACCTCGTGTTGCGGTATTGAATTTATGGCGACTATGGGGAGCAACTACGATCTGGCCCGCTTCGGCATGGAACGGCTTTCGTTTTCACCGCGCCAGGCAGACCTGCTCATGGTGATGGGCACGATCGCCAAAAAAATGGGACCGATTCTCAAGCAAGTGTACACCCAAATGGCAGAGCCAAAATGGGTGCTTGCCATGGGAGCCTGTGCCAGTTCTGGCGGTATTTTCGACTCGTACTCTGTGCTGCAAGGCATTGACAAAGTAATTCCTGTAGATGTTTATATCCCTGGCTGCCCTCCTCGTCCGGAGCAGGTCATTGACGGGATCATGAAGATTCAGGAATTGGTCAAAAATGAGCCCTTGCGCCGTCGGCATTCGCCTGAATACCAGCATCTTTTAGAGAAATATCAAATAGGATAATGACGCTCTCGAACGAACAAATCCTCGCCCAACTTGCCGAAAAAATGCCCGGCGCAGCACTTTCCTCGGAAATTGCACGCGATGGCATTCTCAATATCCATACCACCCGCGAGCAAATCATTGAACTGCTTCTGCTGCTTCGCGATGACGAGCAATTGGGTTTCAATTTTCTGACCACGCTCTGTGCAATTCATTACCCTGATAATGCCGGACAAGAACTGGGTGTGGTGTACCACTTGCACAATTGGCAACAAAATGTGCGGATACGCCTCAAGATATTTTTCCCAATAGACGACCCTCATGTGCCCACAGCGACAGGCCTTTGGCCTACAGCAAACTGGATGGAACGACAGGAATACGACTTTTTTGGAGTCATTTTTACCGGCCACCCCGACCTGCGCCGTATCTTGAATGTGGATGACATGGAGGTGTTTCCGATGCGGAAGGAATATCGTTTGGAAGATGGCACCCGAACTGACAAGGATGATCGCTTCTTTGGGCGGGATGGTCATGTGGGCCAAAGTTTTGACTAAGAACCTGAAATTATGCAAGTCCAATCATACTTTTCCTCCCTCGATAGCCTCGACGGAGAACTCGCAACCCTTAACCTGGGGCCTACCCACCCGGCCACGCACGGCATTTTCCAAAATGTGCTGAAGATGGATGGCGAACGCATTGTCAGCGCAGAACCAACCATCGGCTACATTCACCGTGCATTTGAAAAAATTGCTGAACATCGGCCTTATTATCAAGTGACGCCGCTCACAGACCGGTTAAACTATTGTTCCTCCCCTATCAACAACATGGGTTGGCACATGACGGTCGAAAAACTCATTGGCTGCGAACTGCCAAAACGGGCGGAGTACATGCGGGTAATCATCATGGAACTTTCGCGCATTGCCGACCACCTGGTATGCAATACCGTGATCGGTGTGGACACAGGGGCGCTCACTGGTTTCACCTATATGTTTCAGGAGCGAGAGCGGATTTATGAGTTGTTCGAGGAAGTTTGCGGTTCGCGTTTGACGACCAACATAGGACGAATTGGGGGCATGGAACGCGATTTTACGCCTGTTTTCCATAAAAAACTAAAGGATTTCCTGAAAACCTTCCCGGCTCGTTTTGAGGAGTTTACCGGACTGTTGGAGCGCAACCGCATTTTTATGGATCGCTGCATCGGGGCTGGGCCTATCACTGCAGAACGTGCCATGGCTTATGGGTTTACTGGTCCAAACCTCCGGGCTGCTGGCGTAGATTATGATGTCCGGGCGATGTCGCCTTACAGCAGATACGGAGATTTTGAGTTTGACATTCCAGTGGGCGTCAACGGCGATACGTACGACCGATTCTGTGTGCGCCAGGAGGAAATCCGCCAGAGTTTGCGAATCATCCACCAGGCATACAACAATCTGCCTGAAGGCGAATACCACGCCGAAGTGCCTGACTATTACCTTCCCGACAAACCCGATGTGTACACCAAAATGGAGGCGCTCATTTATCATTTCAAAGTGGTTATGGCAGAGGTTCCAGTGCCCGTCGGAGAGGTGTATCACAGTGTTGAAGGCGGCAACGGCGAACTTGGTTTTTACCTCGTGAGTGATGGTGGTCGCCAGCCCTACCGATTGCATTTCCGTCGGCCTTGCTTCATATTCTACCAGGCGTATCCTGAAATGATTAAAGGTTCAATGCTCTCAGATGCTATTTTGACAATGAGTTCAATGAACGTTATTGCCGGGGAGTTAGACGCTTGAAAATCTCAAAAGCACCTGGCTATGAAAAGATTATGCTTCTTTCTTCTGTTAATTATCAGCACTACGGGATTTAGCCAACAGAGGGATAATTTGAGCAGTCTCATGCCCGACACCGCGAGCATGTATAAATACCGGGACGAACAGGGCAAGATGCGTTACGAGCAAGCCCCAGCGTTTCCGGGAGGCGAAGAGGCTATGTGCAAATACATCAATGACCACCTTGTTTACCCCAAACGGGCCTTTAAAAAAGGAATTCAAGGTAAGGTTTACGTTCAATTTGTAGTTGAAAGAGACGGATCAGTGAGCAATGTAAAAGTAGTAAAAGGTGTTCACCGATTGCTAAATAAAGAGGCCATCCGACTCATTGCAAATATGCCAAAATGGGTACCAGGCTGGGCAAACGGAGAAGTACGGGTAACATTTACCTTACCATTGACATTCAAACTGACAACACCAACACCCCAAAGCGACCCATCCAATTGATCGAAATATTTGACTGAATATGCACACCACAACGCAAAACGGAACACCGTTCAAATATTCTTCAGCCGCCCTCGCAGAAGTGCAGGGCCTGACGAAAAAATATCCTGAAGGCCGAGCCAAAAGCGCCATTCTTCGGGCCTTGCACATTGCGCAGGAGGAGAATCAAGGCTGGCTAAGCGTAGCCGCCATGGATGAGGTTGCGGGCGTATTAGGCATAAAACCCATCGAAGTATACGAGGTGGCCAGTTTTTATTCCATGTACAACCTCAGTCCGGTAGGCAAGTATGTGCTCGAATTTTGCCACACAGGGCCTTGCGCCATCGAAGGCGCGGAGTTGTTGATCGAATACACCAAACTCAAACTTGGCATTGGGAAAAACCAGACTACACCTGATGGTATGTTCACCATCAAAGAAGTAGAATGCCTCGGCGCCTGTGGTTACGCGCCAATGATGCAGGTCGGGGAATTTTACCATGAACATCTTGATGCCGGGAAGATTGACCAGTTTATCGAAGATTGTAAGGCGGGGAAGATTGACAAGGGGACCTGGAAAATGCATTGAAACAAAATCGTTTTTCAATATAAATCATTTATCATGAAGCAATTAGCCTTTTTTATCCTTCTTGGTGCGGCCTTTGTTGCTTGTAAAAATGATGTGGGTCCTAAAAACGAAGCGGTGCAAGTCAGCCCATCAGAGCCCCTGCCCCAGAATCGTGTGAATGAAACGGTGACCAGTATTTCGCGCACCGAAGCCGATACAGCGCAGCCATACAGTCCAAAAGGAATCATCACCGGCAGCAATGTAACCATGCGGAAAGAGGCTAGTGTGCAGTCCGAAAAAATCGGCAGTTTTGAAAACAGTGAAAAAGTTGAGGTTTTGGAAACCAAAAATGTGAACAACGAAAGTGAGGCCATTTTAAATAAATCCATCACCTTGAAAGGTAGCGGTGGCGAGGCAAATTTGCTCAAAGGGAAGGCTGTGATTATTGAGGAATACAAGTCTGAAGGAAATCTGTATCGGATAAGCTACCAGGATCCGCAAAAAGGCAAATTAACCGCCGAAGTGGATGCTAGTGTGGTAGAAACGATTACCTATTCTACCTGGTATAAGGTGAAACGAATGAACGGGGAGACAGGCTGGATATTAGGTAAATTCTTAAAAACCAACTGATTATGGCACAACTTACAAAAAAAGAAATCGAAGAAATACTGGCTCGAAAGCCCGAAAGCCGCTACAAATATTTTATCAGAACCGTAGCAGCCGAGGAAGAAGTTTGGGGTTTGGCAGACGATGAAGGCTGGTTGATGCTGGAAATTGAGGGCGAAGAAGGGGATGCGCTGGCAGTGTTTCCGAATCCGGAGTTTGTCGAAATTTTTCAGAAGGAAGGTGGGTTTGACGAGTTCCGGGTAGAGGCCTTGGATTTGTACGAGTTTTTCGAATGGTTGGAAGATTTTCAAGAACAGAAAATGAGGGTCGCTGTCTTTCCCACCCCAAATTTCCAGAGCGCAGTGATGCGCCCAGAGGTTGTTCGGGAAGATTTTGAGGCTGAATTTGAAAAAGAACAGGGATAACACAGTAATCGAAACAATCGCTCAATCGGATAATCGAATCAATCAAATCATGACATCAACAGAAATAACCGCAGTTTTCAAGAAGTCCGGCGAAGAACGCCTGGCACTTTTTATTGACACCGTTGCCAAGAACAAATCGGTTTTCGGCATCTCGGACGATGAAGGCTGGGCCTTGCTGGGCGACAATGACGACAGCGATATACTTCCATTGTTCCACGATGCCTCGCTTGCCGCGGCATTCCGCGACGCCGCAGGATTTGAGGGACACGAAATTGAAGAAGTCGAAATGGAAGAATTGCTCGAATGGCTTCAGGAACTGGATGAAGATGGTGCTATGATTGCCGTTTGCCCGAATACCCGATTTGAAGGCGCGATTATCGAGCCGGGACAGTTGATGGCGGATTTAATTGGCTAAATCTAATTGATTTTCAATTTATTGAAAAAATAATGGGTCGCAAATTACTCTTAGAACACGCCCAAGTACCGGGCATCCACACTTACGAAGTGTACCGCAAAAACGGCGGCTACCGCTCCGTGGAAAAGGCTTTGAAAACCATGTCGCCTGACGCCGTGGTAGAAGAAGTGAAAAAATCCGGCCTACGTGGTCGCGGTGGCGCAGGCTTCCCGACCGGGATGAAATGGTCGTTCCTCGCCAAGCCCGAGGGTGTGCCACGATACCTCGTTTGCAATGCCGACGAGAGCGAGCCGGGTACTTTCAAGGACCGCTATCTGATGGAGAAAATCCCGCACCTGCTCATCGAAGGGATGATTACCTCCTCGTTTGCGCTGGGCGCGAACACCTCTTATATTTACATCCGGGGGGAATATTCCTGGATTTTGTTCATCCTCGAAAAAGCCATTGCAGAGGCTTATGAGAAGGGCTGGCTGGGAAAAAACATTCTTGGCTCGGGGTATGACCTTGATATGTATGTGAACATCGGCGCCGGCGCTTACATCTGTGGCGAAGAAACCGCGTTGCTGGAAAGTCTCGAAGGCAAACGTGGTAACCCGCGTATCAAACCGCCGTTCCCTGCTGTGAAAGGCCTCTGGCAATGTCCAACGGTGGTAAACAACGTGGAAACCATCGCAGCAGTAGTACCCATCGTCAACGACGGCGGCGACGAATACGCCAAAATCGGCATTGGCAAAAGCACTGGAACGAAACTCATCTCGGCGGGAGGGAATATCAACAAACCTGGTGTGTACGAAATCGAGATGAGCATTACCGTGGAGGAGTTCATCTACTCCGACGAGTGGTGTGGCGGCATCAAACGTGGCAAAAAACTCAAAGCATGTGTGCCTGGGGGTTCATCCGTACCCATTCTGCCCCATTACCTCGTTTGCAAAACAGCGGCAGGCGAAGACCGTTTGATGACCTATGAAAGCCTCGCCGATGGCGGTTTTGCAACTGGTTCGATGCTGGGTTCTGGCGGCTTCATCGTGTACGACGAAGACCAATGCATCGTGCGCAATACCTGGAATTTTGCCCGTTTCTACGCCCACGAGTCCTGCGGACAATGCTCACCCTGCCGCGAAGGCACGGGCTGGATGGAAAAAGTGCTGCACCGTCTGGAAAATGGCGCGGGCAAAATGAGCGATATTGACCTGTTGGTGGATGTGGCAAAGAAAATCGAGGGTAATACGATTTGTCCTTTAGGCGATGCTGCGGCTTGGCCGGTAAGCGCAGCAATCCGGCATTTCAGGGAGGAGTTTGAGTGGCACGTGAATGAGCCTAGGTTGTGTATGGAAAGGAATTATGGGTTGGTGGGGGAGACCCAAATAGTTTAACATCATTCTCAAACTATACACTTGTAATAATGAAAAAGACTTATACTTACGAACAAAAATTGACAAAGCAGATAGTATAATTTATCTTGTTGCTGGCGACAAAGATTTTATTCCTGTAGTTGAAGATTTAGTTTCAAATGGGTTTGAAATCTATATAGTTTTTGGGATAACGCTGCGCAAGAATTAAAGGACGCAGCTACTGGATTCATTTCATTAAACTCAAAGATAGACGACTTGACGTTATAATTTTTAATCTTAATTTTCTGCGAATCAAAACAATTCATCATTATTGATTTGAATCAAACTTTATTACTCTCTAAAATCAAAAGACTTTCAAATATGAAAAAACTGAAAATTTCCGTGCTTTTTTGATTTTTTGTCAATTTTGATGCCTGTTTCCATGCATTCCCAATCAAAAGCAGATTTGGCTTTTTCAAAATTGAAAACATTACTACGACAAAAAGTTGATTGTAATGAATCAACCTACGATGCTTTCCTTAATAAAAGTGAGTCAATGGTAGATATTGAAGACAGGCAAATACCGATTAAGGAAGTTAAAATTTTGTATTTCTATAATACCGATTCACCTACCTGTCCCCATTTTATTAAATTTGACTGTGAAAATGGGCATTGCATTGTAGAAGGAGTCAAGAAATATTCAGCATTTGGGATTTCGCTGAAAAGCAAATCTAGTTGTTATGAATTTATCAATGCATTTGCAGAACTAAAAGGGGCATTAAGATAAGGAGCACACTTAATTGAAACTTTGCTTCAACCAATCACTAAAACTTCAATCATGAAACGTCATTCATTTTTGTTCTTTATTTTGGCTCTTTTGCCCTGCATTACCTATGCCCAACCCGCTAAAATTCAGGGTAAATGCGGGGATACATTGGAGAGTGAATTCAAAGACAACAAAGAATCCCAGGATATCGAGATTGCGATGGGTGCCGGGGACATGTTTGAGGTAATGGTAGTACCCGTTAGCGATGCCTTGAAAATCAGAGCGGAGGTTTATGCTGCTGATAATCAACCTATTGTAACAGAAGAGCCTACTGGATCTCATGTTTAAAGATGAAACGGTGCGAAGTATCACATTGACTTCTGGCCCTAAATCAGACGGGATAGTTAAAATCAGATTATTCAACTTTAACAGTGATCCTGGAAACGCCGGTGTTATAACACTTATATCAAGTGCATTAAAAGTAACGGTGACATCATAAATCCAAAATAGAAAAACAAGAAACAACCCTCACTGACATCAAATGAATCGACAGCAATAGTAAAATGAGCAAAGAACACCTCACATACTTCAAGGTCGAAAACTTCAAACGTTTCGACTCGCTTGAATTGACCGACATTGGGCAGTTCAACCTTGTCGTGGGGGATAATAATGTGGGGAAGACGAGTGTATTGGAGGCTTTACTTTTTGATACGGATAGGAAAAAATGCATTTCAAATTTGCATAAAATCCTGTTTTTGAAAGGTTTTGAATATTCGGCCAAAGATGGTGTATGGATCTAAGGGAGAGGTTGTTCAGGTACAGTATCCAGAGGAGAATTTTTTGCGCTATATTTTTAAAAAACTGGATGCAAAATTAGAGTTTAGCGCTAAAATAGGCTTAAACTCTGTTGATGGAGAGGTCGTATCACATTTTGGCACATCCATAGATATTGAAATACAAATGGCTGATTTCCCTGAAGGTTATTATGATGATCCAATGGACAATAATTATGATCCTCGTTTGACCTTTACAGGCAAATCACCAGATAATAGGTATCTACAGTTCTATGTTGAATTGTTTTCGGATTTTCCAGAAATCGTTGAAGCCGAGGGGAGCATTTGGCGGGCAGAACCAAAATGTTTGGAAAATAATCGCAGGCCTTTATGAGCATTTGCTTCAATCTAATACAGAAGACTTTCCTTTGATTTCTACCTCGCTGCCCGGTAACGATTCTCTCCCAAAAGCCTACTTTGAGCAAGTAGACCTAAGCCGAAAAGAGAAAAGCAACCATTGAAGACATGAGGTTTTGCTTCCTGAAATTGAGGACTTGAAGGCGCAAGGTCGGCGGTGAAGACCAACTATTGGTAGGAATGAAAGGTATTGACGAATTGATGCCTATCTCTGTTTTTGGAGAGAGCGTCACTCGGGCAACCCATATACTGTTGGAAATTTCCAAATACCGAGGCAACCGCCTGATGATTGATGAGATTGACACCGGCATTCATTATTCCCGGATGAAGAACTTTTTGAAAACCATATTCCAGATTGCCGACAAGAACGAAGTCCGCTTTTCATGACCACCCACAGCCTAGAGTGTCAGCAAGCATTCGGAGGTTTTTGAAGCACCCGATATGGTACAGCATCAGCAAAATGCACGTCAATACACGCTAATTGAAAAACCTGACGGGCAAGACCGCTATAAAACGGGATTGAAACAGTTGGAGTTTGCGCTGGAGACCACAATGAGACGCGGGGAGGCAAGTTGGCATGGTAGCCGTTGATATTTGGGTCGAAGGTATAGCGGATCAGAAGTTTCTGGCCGACGTATTGAAATCATGGTTCAACCTATCATTCAATAAAATTGGGCGGCGAGACTCGTGATATATCAGTCGATTCGAAAAGGTGATGGAGTAAGCAACTTAATTCGGGATGGATGGAAGCAAATCAAGCCTTCTTTTGAAGAAAACTGCTGCTGGTGTTAAAACTTGATCATCGCAGATGCAGACGATGACTTCAGTGCAAGGAAGAATGAAGTTGGCAAAAAGTAAATGGCGTAAGTTTCAGTATTGAATCCGACCTTTTCCTTTGGCCAGATCACCAAACCCATCAAGAAAAGGGCGATTTGGAAAGATTGTTAGAACAAATCATTAACCCTGAGCATAAAACCATCTTTGAATGTTGGAATGCATACGAGGACTGTTTGAGAAGGTCTCCTGAAAAAATCTACACCACACCAGCACGCAAAACCAAAATCTACGCTTATCTAGAAGCCCTTTTGGGTGAGACGAAAAGTGAGAAAGACAAAATCAAGGAACGAGAACGGGAATATTTCAACCCAAACCACTGGCAACTAGACCACAGTTCTGAAACAACACCTTGGGCTAGACCACCCAACCAAACCGAACTAAAAACCCGAACAACAACCAATATTAAAATCCTCTACGCCGTAGAAAGTGGAAGCCGAGCCTGGGGATTTGCTTCAACTGACAGTGATTGGGATGTGCGGTTCATTTACATACATCGAAAGGAATGGTATCTCTCGATTGACGACAAAAAAGACAGCGTTGAAATAATGCTGCCGAACGACCTTGATCTAAGCGGCTGGGAGATGCGGAAAGCATTGAAATTGTTCAGAAAATCTAACCCCGTGGAATGGTTGAACAGCCCCTAGTCTACCATGAAGAGCGCGGTAGTAGAGCAGTTTCGAGGGCTAATGACAGAATACTTTAACCCGAAGTCGTGCCTGAATCATTATTTGCACATGGCTGAAGGCAATTTCAGGGAGTATTTGCAGCGTGATTTTGTGAGGACAAAGAAATACTTTTATGTAATTCGACCAGTATTGGCGTGTCAATGGATTGAACGGACGGATACGATGGCACCAACGGAGTTTCAAAACTGTTTGATACCCAAATTGAGGATGGGGAACTGAAAAGAGAAATTGAAAAATTGCTGGAAAGAAACGAAGCGGCGATGAGTTGGGAGAAGAACCTAAAATTCAGATACTCAATGATTTTCTGGAAGAACGGATTCAATATTATGCGAATTATGTCAAGCAATTCTCAATCAAAAAACAACCTGATACCGAGAAACTGAACGATTTTTTCCGAAGGACCCTAGGTAAAAACACAGCGCAATAAATGGCAAAAGTTACCATAGACGGACAAACCATCGAAGTCGCAGACGGCACTACCATCCTGAACGCGGCGCGCCAGATAGGCGGCCCACTCGTGCCGCCTGCCATGTGCTATTATTCCACGCTGCAAGGCTCGGGTGGCAAATGCCGGACCTGTCTCGTGCGCGTCACGAAAGGCTCGGAAAAAGACCCGCGTCCCATGCCCAAACTCGTGGCTTCCTGCCAGACGATGGTCATGGACGGCATGGAGGTCGCCAGTAAAAGCGATGCTACGGTGGTAGAAGCCCGGGCGGCAGTCACCGAATTCCTGCTCATCAACCACCCGCTCGATTGCCCGATTTGCGACCAGGCAGGCGAGTGCCATTTGCAGGACTTGTCCTTCGAGCACGGCAAGGCCAGCACTCGCTACGAATTCGAGCGGCGGACTTTTGAGAAAATTGACATCGGCCCGTACATCAAACTCCACATGACACGCTGCATCATGTGCTTCCGTTGTGTGTACGTCGCCAACCAACTCACCAACGAGCGCGTGCACGGTATCCTCAACCGGGGCGACCATGTGGAGATCAGCACCTACATTGAGAAAGCAATTGACAACGATTTCAGCGGCAACGTGATAGACGTGTGCCCTGTGGGTGCGCTCACCGACCGGACGTTTCGGTTCAAAAGCCGGGTGTGGTTCCTCAATCCGATGGATGCACACCGCAATTGCGACAAATGTTCCGGAAAGGCCGTTGTCTGGATGTACGGCGGCGAGATTTTCCGGGTCACAGGCCGAAAAGACAAGTACGGCGAGGTACACGATTTCATTTGCAACACCTGTCGTTTCGAGAAAAAAGACAAAACAGATTGGATCATTGAAGGGCCGCGCGACCTGGACCGTCATTCAGTTATATCGCAAAACCACTACGAGCACGGGGAATTGACCGTTCGCTGATCGAAATTCTGTTTAAACCATAAAAATCCGCGTTAACCAGCGCAAATCCGCGTAATCCGCGTTGCACACATGACCGCACTCTTACTTATCAGTCTCGGGCTAATCATCGAAAAAGCCGTCCTTATCATAGTGTTGTTCACCGTGACACTCGGTGTTGCGGCCTACTCCACTTACGGAGAGCGCAAAATCGCAGCCTTTTTCCAGGACCGACTCGGCCCCAGCAATGCAGGCCCTTGGGGCTTACTTCAGCCTTTGGCTGACGGAGTCAAGATGTTTACCAAGGAAGACTTTGTGCCAAATCAATCCGAACGTTGGCTGTATATTCTGGCACCAGGAGCATTCATATTTGTCGCGCTGATGGCCTCTGCCGTAATTCCTTGGGGCACTACGCTTACGCTCGGCGGCCTGAATTGGAACCTTCAGGTGGCAGACGTGAACATTGGCATCCTGTACGTAGTAGGCTTGGCCTCACTTGGTGTTTATGGCATCATGCTCGGGGGCTGGGCATCCAACAACAAATTTTCGCTTTACGGGGCCATACGCGCCAGCTCGCAGATGATTTCGTATGAGTTGGCGATGGGATTGTCCATTATTGCGGTCGTCATGTTGAGCGGTTCGTTGAGCCTCAAAACCATTGTGGATCAACAGGCTGGAATGTGGAACGTAGTATACCAACCGCTTGGTTTTATCCTTTTCATTACGTGTTCCCTCGCAGAATGTAACCGCGCTCCTTTTGACATGGCCGAATGTGAAACAGAATTGATCGGCGGCTACCACACGGAATATAGTGCGATGAAACTGGGGATGTTTCTTTTCGCCGAGTACATCAATATGTTCATCGCCTGTACGGTCATTTCGTGTCTTTACTTTGGTGGGTATCACTTCCCGGGCATTGATCCGGGTTGGCTGGGCGGACTGATGGGACCAATTGTGCTGCTGAGTAAGGCGTTCTTTTTCATCTTTGTTTTCATGTGGATCCGCTGGACACTTCCACGTTTCCGTTACGACCAGTTGATGCACCTGGGCTGGAAATCGCTTATACCGCTGGCGATCGTGAATATGATGCTGACGGGGGCGGGGATTTTGTGGCTAGGGAAATAATAAAGTGATGAAGTGATGGGCGATGAAGTGATTTAGGCTCTCGTTCCAGTGTTAAATTAATCCTGTTTGCCAAATTCAAATCAGAAATTATGCAACTCACACAACGCTCGAAAAACGTCGTCAACAAAAAAATGACCTTCATGGAGCGCATTTACCTGCCCGCCATTGCCAAGGGAATGGACGACGCTCAAGCACTTTTTTAGAAAGAGCAATACCACTTCATACCCAAAGGAACAACGTGAATTCGCGCCCGTCTATCGCGGTTGGCATGTATTGAAGCGCGACGAACAAGGTCGGGAAAACTGTACCGCTTGCGGGCTGTGTGCGGTGGCTTGTCGGGCTGAAGCCATTACGATGATTGCTGAGGAGCGCCAAAAGGGGAAGAGCACCTCTACCGCGAAGAAAATACGCGGCGGTGTACGAGATCAATATGTTACGCTGCATTTTTTGCGGAATGTGCGAAGAAGCCTGCCCTAAAGAAGCGATTTTCCTGACCGACCGCCTGGTGCCAAGCGATTATGTGCGCCAGAATTTCGTGTTTGGCAAAGACATGCTCGTAGAAGGGGTTACACCAGATAAACGCATCGACGTGACGGTTCGCCAGAAACATATTACCGAGAAAAAAGCCCAAACTGCCTGATTATACGCCCCAGTCATTACTGGCATAAACGATTGACCAACATGGTTTTACCTATATTTCTGACCCTCGCAGCCATTTCAGTCCTCACTGCGCTGCTCATGGTTCTTTCCAAGAATCCTGTACACAGTGTCTTGTACCTGATCCTCACTTTTTTTGCCATCGCCGGGCAGTATATTCTGTTAAATGCACAGTTCCTGGCAGTGGTACACATCATCGTGTACGCAGGGGCAATTATGGTCTTATTCCTCTTTGTGCTGATGCTGCTCAATTTGAGCAAAGAAACCGAACCGCAAAAATCCACGACCTGGAAAATCAGCGCTGGCATTGCGGCAGGTATGCTGTTGGTAACACTTGTGGGTGCGCTACGCGGCGGTATTGAGGTA
The DNA here is from genome assembly GCA_016708875.1 of Lewinellaceae bacterium. Taxonomy (GTDB): domain Bacteria; phylum Bacteroidota; class Bacteroidia; order Chitinophagales; family Saprospiraceae; genus M3007. The sequence continues at coordinate 112,496 of JADJFA010000015.1, read as the reverse complement.
AATATTCCTGAAAATGTCAACAACCAGGTCGGCCTCGTAGAAAACCTTGGCTATGTGCTTTTTACTGATTTTGTGGTGCCCTTTGAGATCGCGGGGATTTTGTTTTTGGCAGCGATGGTGGGGGCAGTGCTGGTAGGGAAAAGGGATTTGCAAGTTTGATTCAACCGATAAACTAAATGAAAGCAAAATCAATCGGACCGATGGAACGCAGGCAAAGCTTGCCAAAATGAATATCTGCTGGGGTCCCGCGCTTTCACGGAATACAAGGGTGAGAAATTCTGAATCACTTGAAATTGAAGAACCTATACCGACGCTAAAAGACGAAATCGCAGAACGTGACCCGAACACCAACTTCACCTGGACACTGAAAATGGCCGACATAAAGAGCAAACCAATATTTCTGACGAAAAGAGGAAAGTTAGAATTCTAAACACTTGAATCCCCAGCCAAAAATGGGAACAACATGGAAAATAAAAAACGGCCAAAAACTCAAAAATTAGAACTGATTTTGAAACCGTTACGAGGTCAAACACAGAAAAATGCTCGAAACAATACGATCCATCCCCATTGACTACTACGTTTACCTCAGCACGGTGCTGTTCGTCATCGGCGTGTTCGGGGTGCTCGTGCGCCGCAACGCCATCGTCGTGCTCATGTGCATTGAGTTGATGCTCAATGCCGTGAACCTGCTTTTGGCGGCTTTTTCCACGTACCTATCTGACTCACAAGGTCAGATCATGGTGTTTTTCATCATGGTGGTGGCTGCGGCGGAGGCTGCGGTCGGACTGGGTATTTTGGTTATGATTTACAGAAACACTAAGAGCACGGATATTTCTTTGCTCGACAATTTGAAAAACTAATTTTCACGCAGAGACGCGAACGCAACGGAGAATTTTCTCCGCGCCTCCGCGCCCGAAACATCAAGATAGCAAAACCAAGTCTTGATACCACTTATTCCCTTTTTTGCCGCTCATCGGCTTCGCGATCAACGGCCTGTTTGGCAAACGCCTGAGCAAAACCGCTGTCGGCGTCATTGGCTCAGGCACCTTGCTTGTTTCGTTCATTCTGAGCGTGATGTGCTTCAACCAGGTGGCGGCTTCCGGTCCGATTCAGGTGACCTTGTACAACTTCTTCACCGTGGGTAACCTGAGCGCAGATTTTGGCTTCCTCGTGGACTCTGGATGATGTTGATTGTGACGGGCGTCGGCTTTCTGATCCATGTGTACAGCATCGGCTACATGCACGACGACGACGGTTTCTGGAAGTTTTTCGCTTACCTCAACCTGTTCATTTTCTCAATGTTGCTGCTCGTCATGGGCGACAACTTCCTCATGTTGTTTTTCGGTTGGGAAGGTGTGGGATTGTGTTCTTACCTGCTCATTGGCTTTTGGTACACCAACAAGGAATTCGGAAAAGCCGCACGTAAAGCGTTCATTATGAACCGCATCGGCGACCTCGGACTGCTGATTGGCATTTTCGTGATTTATCAAATATTCGGCAGCATCAATTTCTCTGAAATCTTTGCCGCATTGCCGAATATCCGCCTTGAAGCGGGCGTAGTGACCCTGATTTGCCTGCTGCTTTTCATCGGTGCAATGGGCAAAAGCGCCCAAATTCCGCTCTATACCTGGTTGCCCGATGCTATGGCAGGTCCAACCCCTGTGTCGGCGCTTATCCATGCAGCCACGATGGTTACGGCGGGCGTGTACCTCGTAGCCCGTTGTCATCCGCTTTACAATCTTTCACCCGATGCCATGCACTTTGTGGCACTCATTGGGGTGATTACCTGCATATTCGCCGCAATCATTGGTCTGCGGCAGAACGACATCAAGAAAGTATTGGCCTATTCCACCGTGTCGCAACTGGGACTGATGTTCGTCGCACTGGGCATGGGCGCGTACGCAAGCGCGATCTTCCACGTCACCACCCACGCATTTTTCAAAGCCCTTTTGTTCCTCGCGGCGGGCAGCGTCATTCACGGCATGGGCGGCGAGCAGGACATCCGCAACATGGGCGGGCTGCGCAAAGCAATGCCAGTCACTTTCTGGGTGTTTCTCATTGGCACCTTTGCGATTGCGGGTTTCCCGCTGATGGCGGGCTTTTTCTCGAAAGACGAAATCTTCGCTTTCACCTTTGCCCATGGCGGTGGATGGTGGTGGGGCTTCGCCGGATTAGGGGCAATGTTTACCGCAATTTATATGTGCCGACTGCTGTACGTCACCTTTTTTGGCGAATTCCGAGGTACGCACGAACAAGCGCACCATTTGCACGAAAGTCCAAAAGTGATGACCATACCGCTCATTATTTTGGCGGTACTTTCCATTGCGGGCGGTTTTCTGAACACGCCGCATTTCCTGCACCTTGGCAACGAACAATGGCTCGCGCACTGGTTCTCCAGCGTGATCCCGCTCAATGAAATGCACCTCGAAGCCAGTACCGAGTGGACGCTGATGATTTTTACCACCTCCCTGGCAGTGGTGATCATCATAATAACCTACTTTATTTACGGCAAAAAATCAAACCTTCCCGTGGCAGATACCGCCCAATCAAGCCTTACCCGTTTGGTAGCGAACAAGTTTTATGTGGATGAAATATACGATTTCCTCTTTGTACGCCCGGTAGAAAAACTATCCAAAATGTTCCACTACTACGTTGACATTCAAGGCATTGATGGCATTGTGAACGGCGTGGGCGCAGGGATGCAACGGCTTGGTGCGCAGTTCCGGAAATTGCAGAACGGGAATATTGAATATTACTTGCTAGGAATGGTGGCCGGGGTGGTGTTGCTGATGTTGACGATGTGGGCGTGAGAAAAACAAAACCTACTTCAATTTTACACGAACACGACTAACCGACTTCTATGTCACTGATCTTCATACTCATACCCTTCATCGCCTCGGCGATTTTGTTGCTCCTGCGGCCCGGCGGATCGCGGTCTATCGCGCTGTTTGCCGCGCTTGCCAACCTCGCCGCAACTGCCTATTGCCTTTGCTGTGATTATAGCCAGGGCATGAACTGCACATATTCTGTGCCCTGGGTGGCCTCAGCCGGCATCTCATTCAGCCTTGGTATGGACGGCATTACGCTGATCATGCTGGTGCTGACCAATTTGCTCACGCCACTGATTATTGTATCGAGTTGGGGGCGCAGATTTGACAACGAGCCGCGCTACTACGGACTGCTGCTGCTGATGCTGGGCGCATTGAACGGCGTTTTTCTTGCACAGGACGGCTTGCTTTTCTACGTTTTCTACGAACTGGCGCTCATCCCGATCTACTTTATCTGCGCTATCTGGGGCGGGCAGGATCGCATTCGGGTCACGTTGAAGTTCTTCATTTACACTTTTGTTGGTTCGTTGTTCATGCTGGTTGCACTCTTATGGGTGTACTTGCAAACGCCTGGTAATCATTCTTTTGCCTGGGCCGACCTCGTAGCCGTGCAACTGTCCCCTGCCGCTGCCAACTGGGTCCTGCTCGGCTTCTTCCTCGCGTTTGCAGTAAAAATGCCCGTTTTCCCACTACATACTTGGCAGCCAGATACTTATGTGACTTCACCCACTGGAGGTACGATGTTGCTTTCTGGCATCATGCTCAAAATGGGGGCTTATGGGATGATACGCTGGATGATCCCGCTTGCACCTGAAGCCATGCACATCTTAAATCCGATTTTTATTTCGTTGGCGGTATTTGGGATTATTTACGCAAGCATTATCGCCGTGAAGCAATCGGACATCAAACGATTGGTAGCTTATTCTTCTATTGCGCACGTTGGACTGATCGCTGCCGGGATTTTGGCCTGGAACAAGGCAGGAGTACAAGGCGGTATTATTCAAATGCTCAACCACGGTATCAATGTGGTGGGCCTGTTTTTCATTGTGGATTTGCTGGAACGCCGCCTTGGCACACGTTCCCTGGCTGACATGGGGGGGATTGCCAAATCGGCGCCAAAGTTTGCTGCGCTGTTCATGATTATTGTGTTGGGTTCATTGGCCGTGCCATTGACAAATGGTTTTCCGGGCGAATTCCTGCTGCTGAACGGTATCTGGAATTACAATTTCTGGCTGGGCGTACTGGCGGGTTTGACCATCATTTTTGGCGCAGTGTATATGTTGCGGGCTTATGGTCTGGTGGTTTTTGGCGAGACAAAAACCGAAACTGCCAACTTTGAGGACGTGAATTCGCGGGAATTTTTGGTTCTTGGTATTATAGCAGGATTGGTGCTTGTGCTGGGCTTTTTCCCGCAGTCGGTGCTGGGGTTGACAGAGGAGAGCGTGGAGCGGATTTTGAGGGCGGTGCAGTTATAAATCCTTATAATTTCGAATCCAATGTTGTGGAAAATTGCTGCGCTTAAATCTCTGAAATTCACGATTATCGTGCTGATAGCCAGTGCTTTGCGTTTTGTTTTCTATCCGAGTATCAACTGGTATGTACAGATTGCAACGGCAGTATTTGTGTTCTTGGTCGCAATGATCTTTTTCTACTTTCAAATGAAACGAAATATGAATCCTAAAAACCACGCTTGATATGAATTTCCAATTGAAGGACCACGACCACATCCCCCTAAACAACCTCTTAAAAGTCTTAAACCTGGTAGAAACCGGTGGCGAGGCAAACATCCGAATCACCGATGGCGAAGTAAAAGTCAACGGCCAAATCGAAACGCAAAAACGCAAAAAACTCCGTCCCCGCGACGTGGTGGAATTTCAAAAGCAAAAGATAACCATCCAGCTGCACCCCGCCTCGACGGCAGGCAGGCAATCACCAATACTCAAACCCAAATCACACCAATCACCAAGATAAGACCAATCACCAGCACTCATGACCGCACTACTTATACTCTTCATAACGGCGATTGTCGTTTTATTTGTCGGGCTGACAAATCGCAAATGGTTGCAACCGCTCGCTTTGCTCGGCACTTTATTGGCGCTTGGCGCAACTGGCTATGACCTCCTTGGACCTGGCTTTGGCTGGGGCAATGAATACGCATCCATGTTCCGGTTCATGCCCTTTGCCCATGCATTTTCGGGCGTGGCTATTCTTGCCACCGCGCTCATTATCGGGCTTTCCGGTTGGGGATTCCGCAACCTGAATGCTACGCTGGGCGATCATTATGGGCTTATCTTGTTCAGCCTGTGCGGAGCACTCGTGATGTTCTCTTTCACCAACATGACCATGTTGTTTTTGGGGATTGAAATCCTCAGCATCCCACTATATGTGCTTGCTGGTAGCCGCCGCGATGACCCAGCGGGCAATGAAGCCGCCCTGAAATACTTCCTCATGGGGGCATTTGCCACGGGTATTTTACTGTTTGGTATGACCCTGGTGTACGGCGCAACGGCCAGTTTCGACCTTGCTTCTATCAGCCGCGCTATAGGAAATGGCGACCAAATGTCCGGAATGCTCAAAGTTGGTATTTTGCTTATGATCGTGGGTTTGAGCTTCAAAGTCTCCGCCGTGCCTTTCCATTTTTGGGCGCCGGATGTTTATCAGGGTAGCCCTAATTTGATCACAGCGTTCATGGCCACGGTGGTAAAAACGGCTGGCTTCGCAGCATTTTATCGCTTGTTTGCCATCGCCTTCCCCGGCGCAGAGGCTTTTTGGAGTTTACCGATAGCCATGATAGCCGCACTGACAATGACCCTTGCCAACACCACGGCTCTTTTCCAAAAGGATTTCAAGCGCATGATGGCTTATTCCAGTATTTCTCATGCGGGCTATTTATTGTTGGCTGTACTGGCCATAGGTTCGACAGGTGCTGATCAGGCGCTGTTGTTTTATTCCCTAACATATTCACTGGCAACGATTTGCGCCTTTGGTGTCTACATCGCTGTAGCAGAACCAAGTGGCGATGGCACTTTTGCGGCATTCAATGGATTGAGCAAAAAACAGCCTCTGCTGGCGGCCGTCCTTGCACTTTCAATGCTTTCGCTGGCAGGCATCCCACCCTTGGCGGGCTTTTTTGGCAAATACTTCTTGTTCACGGCGGCGTTCGCCAAATACCCCTGGCTCATCGTGCTGGCCGTGATTAATTCGGCAATTTCAATTTATTACTACTTCAAAATCATCATTGCCATGTACTTCTCCAGGGAGGAAAGTGCAGGAGAAGTGGTTTTGCCAATGGGCGTCCGGTGGGCGGTAATGCTGGGTCTTTTACTCATCGCGCTGCTTACGCTGGCCCCGGGAAGTGTTTATGGGTTGATTTAGTTGCGAAACTACCACTTGATTGGCCCATCAGACCTCGTAGGTTTTTAAAAACCTACGAGGTCTCCTCATTCATAAACCATTCATTTTCAAGTATATGAAACCAATTATAGTTTTTTCAATCTCTGTATTAGCAGCTATAACAATACTGTTTGCTTGCAAAAACGATCCCAAACAGACCATCTCCAATCCATCAGAAACCACCCAGCCCACTCCCCCACCCTCACCCAAGCCGGAGGTTTATCTCTATGCCGTGTCGGTGGACAAACTCAATCTCCGCGATCAGCCAGACAAAAACGGCAAGGTCGTCACGCAATTTGCGGAAGGGGATTTTGTGGAAGGACTTGGCGAAGTATCGTCGAATAAAGAAGAAGTAACGCCCGCGGCATACCTTACAACGAGCCTTATTTCAAAGTAAGCAGCACTACCCCGGAGCAGCACAATGGCTGGGCTTTCAGTGCGGCATTGGTGCCCGTATACGCTGGGCCACGTGCCACCAGCCCGGATTTAGGCAGATTGGTACAGTTTTCTACCTTCCTTAAAACACTGAATGTCAAGAAATTGGACAGCGGAAAAAAAGCTTGGGACTATGTTTCCCAGAACCTCGGCAATGCGCAAGGAACCCTGGCCGACGCAGCGTTCATTTTACTCGAACGCTTCCTGTTTCGAATGGAAGTGGAGGGAAATTTCTACGAGCTGACAGAGAAGAACAAATGGCAGGATAGCGATTACATGGCCATTCATGAAGAGAAGTTTGATATGCAGAAATATCCTATCACCAAACAAATAGCAGAAAACGGTTTCCGTTTGGAAGTTGGGGAAGGCATGGTTTTTCCGGTAGTGGATTGGGCGAAATTCGGTGCAGCTTTCGCTACGAAGGTGACGCCTCCCATGAAAAACTACCTCGAACAAATTATCGCTGAACAGAAAAATCAAATGTGGAGCGATGGTGGCATTATCATTCCATTGGAGCAAGTAGCCGACCGCGCGGCATGGTGGGAAAAATTCAATAAAGCCAATCCGTACTTCGTCCGCATTGAAGAAACCAAACATTCGCAAGATGCCTTACTTTTCATGCTGATTTGTGGAGCAGACAATACCCCCGTTTTTCCCGGGGAGACAGAACCCGTTTCGGAAGATTTCAAAAAGGTCTGGGCATACGTCCAGCAGCAATATGCTGGCACTGAACTCGGAAAATCGGTCAAGGAAATGGCAGATTTGGTTGCGGCTGAAGGAGGAAAAAGAACCAAGAATGTGGAGACATTAATGCAAAAGTATATGACAGAGTAAGTTTGGGATATTTGGATATTGGGATACCTCGGAGGTTTTTGAAAACCTCCGAGGTATCCCAATATCCAAATATCTAAATATCCAATATCAAATTACCCATGCCACTCGTCCCTCCACTCCCACCTGACCACGACTCAGAAGTAGCCGAATTGGCCAAGTTTTTCAACGAAACCTTGGGGTTTTGCCCAAATTCGGTGCTAACCATGCAGCGCCGACCTGCCATTGCCAAAGCCTTTATAGGTTTGAACATGGCTGTTATGCAAAACAATGGCCGCGTTACGAGCGATTTTAAGCGACTCATCGGTTACCTATCTTCCCTGACGGCGGGTTGTCAGTATTGCCAGGCCCACACCATCCGAGCTGCCGAGCGATACGAGGCCTCTGATGAACAACTCCAACACATTTGGGATTATCGCAGCCACCCTGCTTTTTCTGACGCCGAACGCGCCGCGCTCGATTTCGCGGTAGCAGCTTCTGCGATACCTAACAGCGTGGACGATGCCATTTCCGAAAATCTCCGCCGATACTGGGATGAGGGTGAAATTGTTGAAATCCTGGGCGTAATTGCCCTTTTTGGCTTTCTCAACCGATGGAACGACAGCATGGGGACATCCCTTGAAACACCCGCTCAAGAAAGTGGCCAGCAATTCCTTGCAGGGCATGGCTGGACGGGAGGAAAACACATATAGTAGTGATTGGTATATTGGTGACTGGTTTATTGGCCCACCCAATCACTACTATACCAATCACTAATCACCAATTTACCAATCACCAAAATATGAAAATTGAACTTTGGGTCATCGGCAAGACAAACGAGAAATACCTGGAAGCGGGCATCGAAATTTTTGAAAAAAGGTTGAAAAATTATCTGCCCTTTAGCCTCCATGTTTGGCCTGATGTAAAAGTCAAAACTATTGACGGTCAATTGATTAAAAAGGAGGAGGGGAAACTGATCCTTTCCAAAATCGCCCCGGATGATTGGCTCGTGTTGCTCGATGAAAACGGCCAGGAATTCACTTCAATGGAACTCTCGCGCTGGCTTGAGCGGCGATTGGGTGATTCGCGGAGAAAAATGGTGTTCCTCATTGGCGGAGCTTTCGGTTTTTCGCCCGATGTTTACGCCCGATCCAATGAATCGCTCGCACTTTCCAAACTCACATTCAGCCACCAAATGGTGCGGCTTTTTTGTCTCGAACAACTCTACCGCGCTATGACCATACTGCGCAACGAACCTTATCATAATGAATAGTATCATAGAAATCAACTACATCATAATCGGATTTACCTGCCTGATTTCGCTCATGGCCTTCAATAATCCGTATTGGACCTACAAATTGAAGCATTGGCCGCATGAGGAGGTAAAAAACGGCGAATACTACCGTTGGCTTACCAGCGGGTTCCTGCATGGCGATGTGATGCACCTGGCATTCAACATGATTACCCTCTACTTTTTTGGCCGGTATGTGGAGGAATGGTTCACCGTTGTTTTTGAAGATTTCGGTCGCATCATTTATTTGTTGTTTTACCTGATTGCCATTGTAGCGGCATCGTCCGCAACCTTTTTCAAGTACCGCGAGTCGCCAGGTTTTGCCAGTATTGGGGCGTCGGGGGCGGTGGCAGCCGTGTTGTTTGCCTCCATTTTGATTTACCCGACCAGCAAAATCTACCTGTTTTTTATACCCATAGGTATCCCGGGCTTCATTTTTGGCGTATTGTACCTTTGGTTCAGCGCCTACGAAGCGAAAAAGGGACGCGACAACATTGACCACACAGCGCACTATTACGGAGCGATTTTTGGTTTTTTCTTCCCCATTCTTTTTGAGCCTGCGCTGGTGCCTATGTTCATTGGGCAGCTGCAAGAATGGTTTTCCAGTTTTTAGAGATATAAACTTATCAAGCAAATCCGTCCTACGGCTTTGAACCGTAGGACGGATGTTCCCTCCCGGACATTTTCAAGACAAAATCTGCGTTAGCCTCTCCCCTGCACCGTATCTTTGCAACCAATTTTACCAATCGGCGTTACAACACCGAATTTCAAATTTGCACAACAAAATAGTATTTTAAAAATGGCACAAGAATTCACAGACGCGAGCTTCAAAACTGACGTGCTCGACAGCGATAAACTCACCGTGATTGACCTCTGGGCAGAATGGTGCGGCCCTTGCCGCATGATGACCCCGGTTATAGAAGAACTTTCTCAAGAATACGCGGGCAAAGCAGTGGTCGGCAAACTCAACGTGGACGACAACCCGGAAGTCCCTCCACACACAACGTGCGCGGCATTCCTACCTTCCTGTTTTTCAAAAATGGCGAACTGGTGGACAAAGTAGTAGGCGCACAGACCAAAAAATTCTTGCAAGACAAAATTGAGGCGCATATCTAAGTCAGTAGCCTTAATTACATTGAAAAACCCTCTCTTTCTGTTCGCAGATGGGGAGGGTTTTGTTTTGGGGTGTGGCGTTAAAACGGCTCTTCTTGTCTGTAAATCTTCCAATGGGTGTAGCACCTTCAACCTGAAACTCAACATGTATGAAAAACGCTATTTTCATTTTCATTTTTAGCACCATGCAAATGCTGCTTTTCTCCCAGCCCAGTATTGCGTGGCAAAAATGCCTTGGTGGCAGCGAATATGACAGGAGCAATGACATCTTGCACACGAATGATGGTGGCTATGTTGTAATCGGTCATACCCTATCTCTGGATGGCGACGTGTCCAACAACAACGGGTTAATGGATATTTGGATGGTCAAGATGGACAACTTCGGTGTCATTCAATGGGAAAAAAATTTGGGGGGCGGAGATTGGGACTCACCTAATTCTTTTCGCCAAACCGATGATGGCGGCTATATTATAGCTGGCGTTACTTATTCCAATGATGGGGACGTCATTGGAAATCATGGCGATCAAGACGCCTGGATCCTGAAATTGGATAGTTTAGGAGCCCTCGAATGGCAGCGGGTTTTGGGCGGCAGCCTTTTCGACGAGGCCAATTGGGTCGAAATTACCCCGGATGGCGGGTACATCGTCGCTGGTAGTACCAACTCTGACGATGGCGATGTATTGGGTAAGCACGCCTATACCGATTTTTGGGTGCTGAAGTTGAGCAGTACTGGCACGATCAAGTGGCAGAAGTGCTTGGGGGGAAACAGCGATGAGCGCGCGCTATCCATCAAACTGACATCAGACGGTGGGTATATCGTGGTCGGCGAAACTCTGTCAAATGATGGAGACGTTTCTGGCAACAACGGAAATGTTGACTTCTGGGTAGTGAAACTGGACATTTCGGGAGGGATCGAATGGCAGAACGCCCTGGGCGGGATCGGTCTAGACGTGGCGAGTGATGTGCTGGAAACGTCCGACGGCTTTGTCGTGGCTGGATATGAGGGCTCAACCAATACTGGAGACGTAACGGGCCACCATGGCGCATCTGACTATTGGATCGTCAAACTGAGCAAAACGGGCGATCTGCTATGGCAAAAAGCATATGGAGGCACTGGTCCTGATCATGCCAGGAACATCATCCAAGCCAGCGACGGCAATTTCGTGGTGGTGGGCGAATCAAAGTCCACCGATGGGGACGTTGGCTGGAACGACGGCATCCAGATCATCTGGGTCTTGAAATTGAACCCATCGGGAGATCTGATCTGGAAAAAACAACTCGGCGGCACACAGGGAGAGGGCTGTTTTTCTATCCAACAAACGAGCGACCAAGGCTACATCCTGGGGGGCTTTGCGTGGTCGAACGACGGGGATGTTTCCGGCAACCACGGCAGTGCCGACTTCTGGGTCGTAAAACTCTCCCCTGAGTCTGTAGGCACGAAAGATGCCCCAGCACCCGCCTTCGTTGAAACTATGGCGGGTAAACTGGAAATCTATCCCAATCCCGCCCATCAGTTCGTATTTCTAAAAACAGCCTCTGAAGAACCTGTGCTCAGTGTCCGCATCTCCGACCTGCTGGGCCGAGCCATCAGCCACCAAACTATCTTGAACCCATCCTCGGGCGGGATGGATGTTTCTTCACTGCCGAGTGGCCTGTACCTCGTTATGGCTACTGAACCGTCGGGGCGGGTGTACGAGGGGAAGTTTGCAAAGTAGTGGGCGCACAGACCAAAAAATTCTTGCAAGACAAAATTGAGGCGCATATTTGAGGCCAATAGCCTTAATTGCATTGAAAAACCCTCTTCATCTGTTCGCAGATGAAGAGGGTTTTGTTTTTGTGGCATGTTGAACCATCCTTGCACTAGTGCCTTTTTTGACAGATATTTAAAACGCTCAACGCGTTTTTTGCAGGTAGTGTATCTTGGTGTGATTATACCTTTAAATAAAACACCTAAAGTTGCCTGCTTATGAAACACGTTGCCCTCGCCTTCCTAATTTTTGTCACGATCAGTCACCATCTTCCTGCTCAAATTAACTGGGAACATACCAACGGGCCGGAAGGCGCCGCAGCATGGCATATTTACGATGATAGCCTGTATGCTTTTGTGGCAGATGAATACAACCTGTTTCGAACCAGCGATGGACTCTCCTGGGAGCAACTGCCCTTTGGCAACTTGTGGCCGATTGCCACTTCTCCAACCAAAATGGCCGCCGGACAGGGGTACGGTTATAACTATGGACCACATGATCCACATTTTGTGGTTAGTTATGACCACGGGAGTACCTGGATTGAAGGAACAATGCCTCCAACTACTTATAATGGGTTTACGAGCATTGCTGTTTGTTCGCATGGGGTTTATGTCCCGGATGGCTATGCAAGTAAAATTTTCAAAACACAAGACGATGGACTGACCTGGGACACCTTGGCTCCTCCCGGCTCGTATTGTTACGATCTTTGGGCTTTTGAAGACCGCCTTTACGCAGAATGGTATTCAAAATTCTGGCGCTTGTCAGTTAATGGAATAGATTGGGAATTAGTGTCGCCCGTTTTTGACGCCGGTGATTATCCCTTTAGCATGTATGTCTCCGACTCCCTGTTGTTTTTTGCCACCGAAGAAAATATCTGGGCATCCAAAGACAGTGGTGCGACCTGGACCGAAACAAAGATCCAACACCACAACAGTGTGGATGATTTTGTTAAAATTGGAAACCGAGTTTACAAGAGCGGATATCCAAGCATAATTTATACGGATGATTTTGGCAGCACCTGGCAATCCGTGCAATTGGTCAATCCGCTAGATGTTTTTGATCTTGCATCCGCAGACGGCAAATTGCTTGGTAGCACCTATAATCAAGGTGTATTTCGCCTCGATGAAACGACCCATCAACTCGTTGCAGCCAACGAAAACTTGAACTCGGCCGCTGTTTATTATCTTGATTCAGGCGATGGAAACCTGTGGGCCGCCTGTGGAAACGGGGTGTTTGCCTATGATCTTGCTCAAGAAAAATGGGTAGACAAAGCCTTGTTGCCACTCCCAGGCAACAGCTACCAACAAGTAGCCATAAGCCAATCTGGTAAAATTGCCTGCCACGAAAATTATTATGACCACGTTTACCTCAGTAAAGATCAAGGTTTGTCGTGGGACACGCTTCTCCCTCTTGATCCACTGGGGGGATCTGGCTCCATATCTAAGCTCAACTGGCTCGGGGATGTACTTATCGTACAAGCGGAAAACGCTGGGCCTTCAGGGATGCGATCTGCTGATCTTGGGCAAACCTGGCAGATGGCTGACGTACCTAGCAGCATTGTGCCCTTTAACGGCAAGTACTATGGATTAACCTGGGGCAACAACCTTGTTTCAAGCGGTGATTTTGGTTTGAGCTGGCAGGATGAACCAAGACCCAATGTTTTATATTCATTCCAATTGTACGCAGCAGATGACAGGCTATTTTTTTTAGGGATGGATAGCTTTGGATTGCAAGTATTATACAGCACTCACGATGGGGTGAACTGGCAATATTCGAGCGATGGATTGCACGGAATGGAGTTGTTTGACCTTTCATACGATACCTATACCGGGAATGTCTGGCACAAGGAGGACCGATATTACTTCCATCAGCCATCCATTGGCTTTTTTGCCTCGCTGGATTCCTGTAAAACATGGCTACCCTTAGAGCGAAACATCTACCAAAGAGTCCATGCTGTGGATTCTAATTTTTATGAGGGTGGTTTTGGTGGCGGGGTCAGAAAAACGGGGCTGCCACAGAACTATGGTTCGCTTTCCAGAGGACTCGTATTTAATGACGAAAACAACAATGGCCTCCACGAACCTGTAGAAGCGGTATTGCCTCAGATTCAGGTTCACATCAAGGAACCTGGAGCCTGGTATCCATTCTGGTTTGTGTACACCAAACCCGATGGTCAGTTTGCCATTGGAAGCCTGCCAGGCGCTATGGATACATTGAGGGTAAACGTCCCTTCCAATTATATCGAAAACATCAATCCGCCAGAGTATATCGTAAGCGCAAGCGGAGATGGGCGCAATTTTGGAGTACATTTTAAGCCCAACATTACAGACGTTGCGATTGGTGGTCAATATGTCGGTAGACCAAGGCCGGGATTTAATCTCAGTACCTATCTTTTTTATTCCAACGTAGGTACCATTCCCGCAGACGGGAAGGTATCGCTCAAAATTGATCCGAATTACCAATTTATCAGCGCAGATCCTGCCCCAACAAGCATTTTTGGGAATGACAGCCTGGTTTGGGACTTTACTCAATTAGCGCTTTTTGAACATCATAATATCGTAATCAATGGCAAATTGGATTCAACTGTTCCACTTGGGAGTCTGCTCAAAATGCGCGGCCATATAGTCCCTGTTTCAGCTGATTCTCTACTGACCAACAACCATTTCACATTGTGCGATACAGTGGTGGGTTCTTTCGATCCCAACTTAAAGCAGGTTGAACCAGGGAAAGGACTTACACCGGGTGAAATTGCTTCAGGGAAGGAACTGCTGTACACCATTCAATTTCAAAACACAGGCACTTTTCAAGCAGATCGGGTGCGAATCACGGATCATTTGGATACGGCATTGAATGCCAGTACGCTGCGATTGGTTGCCTCCAGCCATCCTGTTTCTACGTTCAGGTTATTGCCTGGCGGCCTTTTAGAAATAATTTTTGACCAGATTGCCTTGCCGGATAGCAATGCTAATGAGCCGGAGAGTCACGGGTTTGTCTCTTTCTCCATCCAACGGAACAAGGTATTTAATGCTGCTTACGAGATCAAAAACAAGGCAGCCATATACTTCGATTTCAATGAGCCAATCATAACCAATACCGTACTTACCCTATTAAACACTACAATAGTTTCCGCAGATGAACCGCCCATCATATCAGTCCTCAAACCAAAATTGTCCATTTCTCCAAACCCCAGCAGCCAACAATTTACGCTTAAAACCGACGGCATGCTTTCGGGAGCAGGGGAGATTGCGATCATGAACATGGAAGGGCAGGTTTGCTGGTTTCAAAAAGCGAAGGAATTGTCCAATTCAATCCTGGTAAATCCAATTGGTCTTAGTGCCGGGGTATACTCTGTTCGGGCAACAGCGGCTCAAGGGATTTTATTTGGCAAGCTTGTTATTGTTCGCTAAAGTATTTCAAAGCATCGGTTGGAACCCTTACGCAGACTTTTTGTTGGATTTTGAAGTAATTGACAAGGCTTGTTATCATCCAATTGCTATTTGTTTTTCAAAAGCCAAGCCCACTTGAGCGGACTTTTATAGTTTTGCGCGGTCTTTGGAACCCACCAGCCGATTCTTATCCGTCCTATGGCTTCAAGCCATAGGACGGATTCGCCGAACGGCTTTGCTTTCACACACAACGAAAACATGAATTTTTCCTTCAAAACGCTCAACAACCTCGCAGGCTGGATCACTTTTGGCATTGCAGTAGTCGTACTTGGCCTAGCAGCAGAACCAACCGGCAGCCTTTGGGACTGCGGCGAATTCATCGCAGGCGCTTACAAACTTCAAGTGGTTCACCCTCCAGGCGCACCTATATTCCTGTTGGTAGGCCGTTTATTCGCCTGGGTGGGTAGTATGCTTTCAAGCGACCCGGCTAACATCGCTTATTCCGTCAACCTGCTCTCTGCCGTTTGTACAGCCTTTACTGGGCTGTTTGTCTGTTGGAGCACAAGCATACTCGCACGCTTGATTCTGGTGGGGCGCGATGCCGAACCGGTTGGTGGTCAAGCCATTGCATCGGTTGGCGCCGGTGTAGTTGCAGGGCTTTGCACCGCATTTACCTCATCCATCTGGTTTTCCGCAGTAGAAGGTGAGGTGTATGCGATGTCCACCTTTTTTACAGCCATGACGCTGTGGGCCACGCTTAAATGGTACAACCTGCCTGACAAGGCGGACGCTGACCGTTGGCTGGTCTTCGCATTTTACTCCGTAGCGCTTTCCATGGGCGTTCACTTGCTGAGCCTTCTGACCTTCCCGGCCTTGGCAATGTTCTACTATTTCAAAAAATCAAAAAATCCGACAGTGGTGGGCACATTAATAGCCGCTACAGTTGGCGGTGTGTTCATCATTGCTATCCAAAAAATTATCATCGCGGGCATTCCCACACTTTGGGCGTTTTTTGACAAAGCAATGGTGAACGGCTTTAGTGCCCCATTCTATTCAGGCATCATCCCAGTGCTGTTGCTATTTGGTGGTGCTATCTGGTTTGGCCTTCGGCATGCACATCGTACAAACAATGGTCTTTTGCAGCGTATTGTGGTTGCCTTTGGCGTGGTAGTGGTAGCGTATTTTGCTTATGGTACGGTTATCGTCCGTGCCAACGCAAATACGCCCATCAATATGAACAATCCCTCAGACCCGATGCGCCTGCTCCCCTACCTCAACCGTGAGCAGTATGGCGAACGCCCCCTTGTCCGCGGCCCGCACTTTGATGCTCAGCCTACAGGCATAAATTCGGAAGAGCGTTACGGACGCATGGGCGACCGCTATGCCATTGTAGACGAAAAAGTGGATTATGAATATTCCCCCAAGGACCAGGCCTTGTTTCCACGGATGGGTGATTACTCGCAAGGTCGCCCAGCACTTTACCGTCGTTGGATTGACAAGCCTAATGGAACGCCGACCTTCGGTGACAACATCGAGTTTTTCTGGAAATACCAATTGGGTTGGATGTATTGGCGCTATTTCATGTGGAATTTCTCTGGTCGCCAAAACGGTGAGCAGGGATATTATGCCTGGGACCCAACAGCGGGCAACTGGATCACGGGCATTAACGCGATTGACTCCGGACGCCTCGGAAATCAGGAGGCTTTGCCAGATTTCCAAAAAAACAACCAGGGACGGAACAAATATTACATGATTCCCTTCTTGCTCGGGCTCTTGGGGATGTTCTTCCATTACCGGAAGCGTCCGCGCGATTTTGCGGCCATCATGGCCATGTTTATCATCACTGGCATAGGCATCATAGTGTATTCCAATCAGCCGCCCAACGAACCGCGTGAGCGTGACTATGTGCTGGCGGGTTCGTTTTTCACCTTTTGTATTTGGATCGGCTTGAGCGTAGTGGCTTTGTGGGATATGCTGCAAAAAAGCCTCAAGGGAGCGGCAGCCCCATTGGCGATTGCGTTGTCACTCTCCGCTCCGCTGCTTATGGTCACCCAAAACTGGGACGACCACAGCCGGGCTCACCACTTTGCCAGCCGCGACTACGCCAGCAATTTCCTCAATTCTTGTGCGCCGAACGCCATTATCTTCACTTATGGCGACAACGATACCTATCCACTCTGGTATTGCCAGGAAGTTGAAGGCATTCGCACTGATGTACGGGTAGTTAATCTCTCACTTATCGCGGTGGACTGGTACATTGATCAACTCCGTAGGGCAGTAAATGATTCTCCTGCTGTTGAAATGAGCATTCCCCGCGAGCAACTACGCGGTTTTAAGCGGGTTCAAACACCATTCTATGCCCCACGCGGCGAACAGGAACAGGATATCCGGCAAGTGCTTAAATTCATCTCGGAGGAACACAAGCAAGAATCCGGAGGAGGTCGCGCATTTGACTCCTATTTGCCTACGCGCAAAATGTTTATCCCTGTCAACAAACAATGGTTTATTGACAACAAGTTGGTGTCGCCCAATGACTCCATACTGGTAGATACCTTGCACATTGACCTTGGCAAAGACAAAAAGTACATCATCAAGGATGAGTTGGCCATGCTGGATATAGTAGCCTCCAACATCGGCAAACGCCCCATTTATTGGGCTGTAACTTGCCGGGAAGACAAACTGCTTGGCTTTGAAGATTACCTGCAAATAGAGGGCCTTGGTCTGCAAATCGTACCTAAAAAGGTCAAGAGTTCGATGGATGCTTATGGCATCATTGGCGCTGGCGGAGTATACAGCGATCAGATGTACCAGAATATTATGGAAAAGTGGAAATGGGGCAACTTTGACAAGGAAAGGTCTTTCGTGGATCGTTCTTATATGCCAAGTCTCCAGACCATGCGCGTCAGCATCATTCGCCTTGCACGGCAGTTGGTAGTAGAAGGCAAAAAGGATAAGGCCACCGCCCTTGTAGACAAATACTTTGAGGTGTTTCCGCGAATGAACTTTCCTTACGACCAGTTCACAGCCTTTATGACCGACATTTATGTGCTCTCTGGCGAAAAAGTAAAGGCGGCGGCTAAAATTCGTGAGATAGCAGATCAAATGGAGCAGCAGTTCCGCTTTTACGACTCGCTTGATCCTGAATTCAAAAAAGGCTACAAGCAAGACATAGATTATACCAGTTCAACGGTTCAAAATCTATTGAAAATGACAGCCAATTTGGACGATAACGCCCTTTATCAAGAACTTGAAACCAAGTTCCAAGCGTATATGCCCAAAATGCCTGCCAAAGGAGTAGTACCTGAGGGCATGCCAAACTAAATTGGTGATTGGTTTATTGGTGATTGGTGACTGGTGGGACTAGTCTACAAATCACCAATAAACCAATCACCAATAAACCAATCACTACTTAACCAATCACCACAACATGGCTCATTTCAAACGCACAGCATCAGCCGTATGGAACGGCTCCGGAGCCGATGGCTCCGGCTCACTCAATGGCCCATCAGGTGTGCTTGACGGCACTCCTTATTCTTCGGCCAAACGTTTTCAAAACGAAGACGGCAAGGCTGGCACCAATCCGGAAGAACTCATCGCGGCTGCTCATGCCGGTTGTTATATCATGGCCTTAAGTTTCCAACTTTCTGGCGCGGGTTTCCCGCCAACAGAACTCCGATGCTCCGCGACCATCGATATGGAAAAAGGGGACAGCGGCTGGGGTTTTGAGAAAATCACCCTCCAACTCGAAGCAGAAGTGCCGGGCATTAGCGCAGAAAAATTTCAGGAGCTGGCAAATGCAGCAAAAGCTGGATGCCCGGTTAGCAAAGCGCTTTCAGCAGTTCCAATTGAGTTGGGCGAAACTTGTTTGAGTTTCAAGTTTTTAGTAAAAGTTACAAGTGGTTCCAAGCTAGAGTATCCAAGTTAAAAATGGCAAGACATACTGGAACCCTTTCATTTAACTTGATACTTTTAACCCTTATAATTGGTTGTTATGAAAAAGCAACTGCTTTTCGGAATGGTATTCGTTTCCTTCAGCCTTGCTGCGCAAAGCCCCTGGCCGCGCAGCAAGGCTGGTTTTTTTGTGCAAGCGGCATGGCAAACCATCCCAACGTATGGTGCGATTTTTGAGTCAAAAAACGACCAAAATATACCGCCAGACCGCGAAGTAAACGAAAACGCATTTCAACTGTACGGCGAATACGGCCTTGATTCTCGCACTACGATAGTGGCTTCGTTGCCCATTCGGTTTTTGAAAAACGGAGATTTTATACCCAACAATTACGCAAATCCCGAAACCTTAGAAGGATCGCTCATCGGTTTGGGAAATGCTTCCTTAGGTATTCGTCGTGCAATTTTAGAGGGAAAAGTGCGACTAACAGGCACTCTCCGGCTCGATTTTCCAAGCACCATTTACGACGATGCCACAGGCCTTCGCGCAGGCTACAATGCCTGGACGGTGCAACCCACTATTAGTACAGGCATGGGTTTAGGCCGGGTGTACTGGTTCGCCTACGGAGGCTATGGGTTACGCACTGGTGGTTTTAGCCATTATGTGAATGCTGGAGGCGAGGTAGGGATAAAAGCATGGAAATGCTGGCTGGTTGGATTTTCTGAACTGGTATATTCATTGGAAAATGGCGAGGTGGCATTGCCGCTTCACAACCGAATCAAAAATTTGTTTGTAGACAAGCAGGGTTGGTGGTCTATAGGAGGCAAAGGTATTTTCGAAGCCAATCGTTTTTGGGGACTCACAGCATCCTTTGCTGGTGCGGGCTGGGCGCAATTTGTGCCCAAAAGCCCGGGCATTAGTTTAGGGGCATATTTCAAGTGGGATTAAGGGAGATTGAGTCATTGGTCAAAATTTACGTTTTGTTAGCAAATAGATCGTTTCAGCGACAAAAACCCTCCACTCGTCGGGAACACAAAGCCTCAGGTGCCGCCTTTCTACACTTTTGCCCGCGATTCAATTAATAACCAATCAGCCACGAATTGCACGAATTAACACGAATTGGAATGTTCATTGGTGAAAACTCGTGCAATTCGTGGCAACATCAAACAACAATGCGCAGAAATCACGAAATTGACTACAAAATCTATGGTGAAGAGATGCAATGTCTCGAAGTAGAACTCGACCCGCAAGAAACCGTAATTGCAGAAGCGGGCAGTTTCATGTTCATGGACAACATGATCGAAATGGCCACTGTTTTTGGCGATGCAAGCGACCGGACAGAAGGCTTTTTTGGCAAACTGATGACCGCCGGCAAACGTGTGCTCACGGGCGAAAGCTTGTTCATGACCACTTATACCAATCACGGCGGAGACAAACAACGCATCACCTTTGCAGCTCCGTACGCTGGCAAGATTGTTCCACTTGATTTACAAGCGCTTGGCGGAAAAGTTGTGTGCCAAAAAGATGCATTTCTATGTGCTGCAAAAGGAGTGCAGATTGGCATCGAGTTCCAACGCAAACTCGGCACAGGCCTTTTTGGTGGCGAAGGATTTATCATGCAAAAGCTTGAGGGCGACGGTTTTGCGTTTGTACATGCAGGAGGTTTTATTTTAGAGCGCGAGCTCCGAGCTGGAGAAACTTTGCGTGTTGACACAGGTTGCATCGTTGCCTTTACCAAAGATGTAAACTACGATATACAGTTTGTAAAAGGTATCCGCAACATGGTCTTTGGTGGCGAAGGCTTGTTCTTCGCCGTGCTGCGCGGTCCTGGCAAAGTCTGGCTTCAATCACTCCCAGTTAGCCGTTTGGCTGCCAAACTCGCCTCCTATAGTGGAGGTGGCAAAGAAGAAGGCAGTATTCTCGGTGGATTGGGACGCATGGTAGATGGCATATAAAATATTAAACCGCAAAATTTAAAACCAGAGAACCGCAAAATTTAAAACTAAGCGCATACTCACGATCTTAACTATTTGATTTTCGGATTCCTGGTTTCAAATCATTAATTCCCCTTATACCAACTCAACATTTCAAAACGATACTCATGCTAAACGTGCTCATAGTTGACGACGAACCACTCGCACTTGATGTGCTTGAAACCTATATTTCCCAAATGCCAGAACTCCGGCTGGTGAAGCGGTGTTCCAATGCGCTTGAGGCTAATGACGCCTTGAAAACCAACCAGATAGACCTGATGTTTCTCGATATCCAGATGCCCCAACTTACGGGTATTGACTTCGTGAAAACACTCAACGATCCTCCGATGATCGTATTCACCACAGCTTATCCGAACTACGCTATTCAAGGATTTGACCTCAATGCACTTGATTATCTGCTCAAGCCCATTTCCCTGGAGCGTTTTATGAAAGCCGTCAACAAAGCCGTGGAGCAATCAGAACTTGCCAATGCAGACCACAGCCAAAGTGGCTCGCCGGCAATGAACGACGGACTTGATTTCTTTTTCGTGAAGGCCGACAAGAAGTTGGTAAAAGTCAATTTTGACGATATCATCTACATCGAAGGCTTGAAAGATTACGTAATTATCCGACTTGTACAGGGACGGGTAATTACGCTACAAACCATGAAAAATCTGGAGGAGCGCCTACCTAAACACCTGTTCCGCCGCATCCATCGCTCGTTTATCGTGGCCATGGACAAGGTGCTGGCGATA
Organism: Lewinellaceae bacterium; assembly: GCA_016708875.1. Lineage (GTDB taxonomy): Bacteria > Bacteroidota > Bacteroidia > Chitinophagales > Saprospiraceae > M3007. The sequence goes on along the minus strand of JADJFA010000015.1, from coordinate 90,875 downwards.
GAAGGAAATATGGTGGAAGTGCAGGAAAAAGATAAGCCAAAACTCCTTCCCATTGGCAAAAATTACCGCGACGATTTGCTGAAATTGATTGAGAAAAAGCGGCTATAAATCATAAGACCTCGGTGGTTTTCAAAACCTCCGAGGTCTTATGATTTATTTAGAACAAACCGCATCAACTCCTCCAAATTGCTCTCGCCTATTGGTATCTCCCAACTCCCAATCCTGATCTCCCTATTTCGGATGGATTCAATTTTGCTCAGGTTGACAATATAGGATTTGTGGACCCGCATAAAATCCTTTGCCGCCAGTTTTTCCTCTATTCCCTTTAAAGTAGATTTAGTCAGTACTGGCCGGCTCACCCCTGAGAGGTAGATTTTCACATAATCCTTCATTCCTTCGATATGCGTTATCTCTGACGCGGTGATTTTTACGAGGGAATATTCAACATTGACAAAGAAGAAATCGGGGGTTTCTATTGGTGGCGGAGAAGAGGCTGCCATATTTTTCTGCTTGATTTCCAATGCTTTGTAGGCGGCTTTAACAAATCGTTCCAATGGCACGGGCTTCATCAGGTAATCCACCACATCGAGATCATAACTCTCCACTGCATAATTGGAGTAGGCAGTCACAAAAATTACCATCGGTTTTTCGGGTAACGTCTCAAGAAACTTTGTGCCTAGCATACCCGGCATTTGAATGTCCAGAAACATAAGGTCAACGGTTTGCGACTGCAACACCTCCATCGCCTCAAATGCATTTTTGCAGGTACCCACCAATTCCAAAAACGGCACTTGCCGGATGTTGTCTTCCAACATCTTGCGGGCGAGTGATTCGTCGTCTATGGCTAAGCAGATGAGCTTCATGATATTGGGATATTTATGCCTGAAAATCAATACTCAAGCGCGCCTCAAACCACCCATCCTTCTCTCCTATTTCAAGTTCATGGGCATCTGGGTACAACAATTCAAGCCGTCTTCTCACATTCTGCAAGCCTATCCCTGAGCTGCTGTCTTTGTCTTCCGTGGCCTCCGGCGTGATCTTATTTCTGACAACAAATGACAGGTGTTTTTCTGTCATTTTTACCAGGATATCAATCACGGGCAATTGGACGAGGCCGATACCGTGCTTAAAGGCGTTTTCTACAAATGGTATCATCAACATCGGCTCGATAACCTGGGCAGCAGCCTGCCCCTCTATATTCAAGCGAATTTCGACATCTTCCTCGAAACGGATTTTTTGAAGGTCAACATAGTTCTTCAAATAACCGATTTCTTTTTCGAGGGGAATCTGAGCGTCGTCACTTTCATAAAGCATGTACCGCATAAGGGCGGAAAGTTGCAGGGTCACCGGTTCTGCCTGCGCTGATTTGGAGCGAATCAGGTAAACAATACTGTTGAGGATGTTGAATAAAAAATGGGGGCTGATTTGAGAACGCAAAAAGGAAAGCTCCGATTGAAGCCGCTCACGCTGTTCTTCCTGACGAGATTTTTCTTCGCGAAGTGTATAACGTACCAAAGCGTAGCCTGTTCCCAAGGCCGCTGCAAAGAAAACCTGCACCATGCCCCGAAACATATGAAATACAAAGCCTTTGTGCTCAGGGAAAAGAAGCCAGTTTTTCATAAAACCCTGACCCACAATGAACAATAAAGACAGTACCAATACTGTAAGCAAGTAGGTTATAAGCCGTTGTTGACTTAACAAACGAGGGCCTAGCCATTCAGCAATGATAAAAAACAGGATGACGTTGGTAAAGGAGGCGGGCAATATTTTGACAAACAAATCCCGATGCTGTGTGTCATCGCCGTCAATCATAATAAACGGCAACGCCAACCATACTGCCCAAAAAAAGAGCAGAAACAGATACCGAACCATTGGATGGGCAAGTTTCCCTTTCCCCATTATTTTCATAGCAGCGCTTGAATTAATGGCGCAAAGGTAATCGCGTTCAAAATGCTGGCTGTCCTTGGTCATCTCCACAATTCGGCCTTTCATCTACTCTTACATTTTGGAAAAATAACGCGTTGTTCTTTTGCACCATGAAAAAATACGTCCGCCCTCTGCTTTATGGCCTTTTGGCCTTGCTCGTATTGGCTCAATTGTATCGGCCTACGCGAAACCTCTCCAATGATCAAACAAGCCATGTTACCACCAAATATCCCGTTCCGGCTGAGGTAGAAGCAATTCTTAAGCCCGCCTGCTACGATTGCCATAGCAATCTGACGGCCTATCCTTGGTACGCGGAGATTCAGCCCGTGGCCTCTTGGCTCGCTGGTCACGTTGACGAGGGCAAGCGCAAACTCAACTTTTCTACGCTTACCAAAAGGAGCATTGCAGTCCAAAATCACAAGTTTGAAGAAATCATCGAGATGGTAAAGGAGGGAGAAATGCCGCTCAACTCATACACCTGGACGCATGGCGACGCCAGGCTGAGCGAACAACAAAGGCAAACGCTTGTTGATTGGGCACAAGCCAATATGGATTCCCTGAGCGCAAATTATCCCGCTGACAGCCTTGTTATGAAGCGCAAGTAGGGCGAAATTCATTTCGCCTTTGATGTAAAACTGTCGAATTGAAATTTATGTCGAACTGAGGTTCGACCTATACAAGCAAATAATACTCATGCAAAAACGCACTTCCCAAAGCCGTCCAACGGCTTCAAGCCGTTGGACGGCTTTGTTCGCAACACTTTTTACCACGCTGCTCTCGGTTCCTCTTTATGCGCAAATTCCACATGGCGGCATAGGTGGCCGCCCTGAAATGTCAGCCCAGACCAATATAGGGCGTTTTTATGGCAAAGTGATAGATGAAAAGACCAAGGAACCCTTGCCCTATGCCTCGGTTCAACTCTTAGGAATGAAGTTTGACACTGTGAGCCGGAAAATGCAAGAGACTATGATTGCAGGTCAATTGACCCTTGACAACGGCGAGTTCAGCTTGGAAAAACTGCCGATAATGGGGGAATTTACCCTTAAAATCTCTTACCTGAGTTACGTCACTTATGAGCAAAAAGTATCCTTTGGGCTGCGTGGTGGAAAGCCAGGAGCAGGAAAACCCAACGGCAACCCTGGCGCAATGGCTGGGGCCGTGGACAAGGATTTGGGCAATATTAAACTGGGTGTTTCCAATACGCTTTTGAATGAAGTGGAGGTGCTCGGTGAAGCCAGTAAAATCGTCCTAGCGCTGGATAAAAAAGTATATCGCGTAGACAAGGACAATATAGCGGCAGGCGGAACAGCGGAAGATGCGTTGAAAAACGTTCCTTCACTCAATGTGGACATTGATGGCAACCTGACCATGCGTAGCGCAGCTCCACAAATTTTTGTGGACGGCCGCCCCACCAACCTAACGCTCGACCAAATTCCCGCCGATGCTATTGACAATGTGGAAGTTATCACCAATCCCTCCTCCAAATACGACGCATCGGGCGGCGGAGCAGGCATTGTGAATATTGTGCTGAAAAAAGAACGCCGCATCGGATACAACGGCTCCGTGCGAGCTGGCCTCGACATGCGGGGTCGCGCCAATCTGGGTGGAGATTTCAATGCCCGTGAAGGCAATATCAATGTTTTTCTCGGCGGGAACCTCAACCAAAGGCGCTCCCTTAGCAGCGGTGGAACGGATCGTTTGAATTTCCCTTTCATTGGACAGGAAAACCGCCCCGTTACCAATATCTTCCAAAGCAACGACGCTGAAAACAAGGGTTTATTTATGACCGGCAGGGCTGGAATGGATTGGTTTATCAACAACCGCAACACGCTTTCCGTAAGCGGCAACATGCACGGCGGAGAAATGAACAACTCCGATCTCATTGATATTCATACTGATTCGCTCACTTTTGGCAATATCTACAACAGCAGTGATGCTTTACGCGAATCTGACAGCAAGCGACAATTCCGAAACTTTGGAAGCCAGATCTCCTTCAAGCACCTTTTCCCGAAAGAAGGAAAAGAATGGACTGCTGATGCCAATCTGAACGGAAGTCGGAGCGAAAACGAAGGTTTTTTCAATACCGATTATTTAAACTCTGCCAATTTGAGCTCAAGCCAAAAACAAACTGGCAAAGGCAGCAATGAGTTTTTTACGTTCCAGACCGATTTCGTTAACCCGCTTGGCAATGGCCTCAAAATGGAATTGGGTGCGCGCACAGCCATTCGTAATTTCCGAAGCGAAAACGCCAATTTTCAAGACTCTCTCGCCGACGGACAATATTACCGGGTGCCCGGTTTTGCTGACCGCTACAAATTTAACGATCAGGTGTATGCTGGCTACGGAACCTTCAGCCAGTCGTTCAAAAAATGGGGCTATCAAGTAGGTTTGCGCGCCGAAAGTTCGCAGTACACAGGCACTTTGCTCGACACAGATTCCACGTTTAACGTGAACTTCCCACTGCAACTTTTCCCGAGCGTTTTCCTGACATATAAACTTGATGAAGAGGATCAGATTCAGCTGAGTTACACCCGCCGCATCAATCGCCCCAGCTTCTTCCAACTTATCCCATTCCCGGATTTTTCTGACTCGCTCAATCTTTCGCGTGGCAACCCAAATTTGGTTCCTGAGTTTAATAACTCATTGGAAATCAATTATCAAAATGTATTCAGCAAAGGGCACAACCTCTTGGTGTCGGCTTATTACAAACGTTCGACCAATCTCCTCACCCGCTACCTTACCCAGGAATACGACCCTGCTATTTACCGCGATACTGTGATTGTCTCCACCTACCAAAACGCCAATTCCAGCCAGGCTTACGGAATGGAATTCACGGTAAAAAACGTATTTTGGAAAATCCTCGAACTGACCACGAATCTAAATTTCTACAATTCTATCGTAGATGCGACCAACGTGCAGGCAGGGCTTGAGAATCAGCAGTTTACTTATTTTATCAAGGAAAACGCAAGTGTCAAACTGCCCAAAAACTTTACCATCCAACTGAATGGATCTTTCCAAAGCCGAACTGCATTCGATACTAATAGTGGCAACCGTGGTGGACATGGCGGATGGGGAGGACCAACGAGCACTGCACAGGGATACACAATCCCCGTCGGTTATGTAGATTTTTCAATTCGCAAAGACTTTTGGAAGCGTACAGGGAGTCTGACTTTGAGCGTACAGGATATTTTCCGTTCGCGTCGCACAGGCTCTTTCACAGAATCGGATTATTTCTCTCAGGAAACCTGGCGCCGCCGAGACCCGCAACTGGTTCGGGTGAATTTCTCCTACCGATTTGGTAAGTTTGATGTGTCTCTTTTCCGCAGAAAGAATACCCGGACAGAAACCGAAGGGATGGAAGGCGGGTTTTAAACTTCCGACGTTTGTATGTTCCCGAAAAATGTTCCGGGAACTCCGCCCTCCTATAGGTGCAACAACACTATCGCACGTATTCAACGGCATCTTGTTGACGTTGGAAGGTTCAAACCCTTCCAAGGTGATTCGTACCTTTCCCCGTAATTCCGCCCAGTCCGCAGAGCCATCCCACCAGCATTCATGACCGAGCTCCAACAACGCAACGAGGCCTTCCTTGCCTTTCTCGACACCCTGAATCCCGCCCAACGCGAGGCCGTAGATCAGGTGGAAGGCCCTGTGCTGGTGGTGGCTGGACCAGGCACTGGCAAAACGCACCTGCTCACTGCCCGCATCGGAAACATCCTGCTCCGCACCGATGCCCGTCCACAAAACATTCTTTGCCTCACCTTCACCGACGCAGGCGCCTCGGCCATGCGGCAACGGCTGCTCCAACGCATTGGTTCCGCTGCGCTTCAAGTGCCTATTTTTACTTTTCATGCGTTTTGCAATCGAGTAATCCAAGAGAATACCGAATATTTTGGCAAAGGCAGCCCAGAACCAGTTACAGAACTGGAACGCATCGAAGTCGTGCGAAACATGCTGGCCAAACTCCCGCCAGAACACCCCTTGCGTGCCGGCAAAAAAGATGTTTATCAATTTGAGGAGCATCTGCGCGACTTGTTTTCAACCATGAAAAAGGAAGCCTGGGCGCCAGGTTTTGTCCTAAAAATGTCGGAGGAATTTTTGAGCGGATTGCCTGCTAATCCCGCCTACATTTACCAGCGAAACAGCAAACTTTTCAAAAAAGGTGACCCCAAAACAGCCCAAATAGCCGATGTGACGGAAAAAATCGAGCGGCTCAAATCTGCTGCCGACTTATTCCCTAAGTATCTGCACGCCATGGAACGCGTTGCCCGTTATGAGTACGAGGATATGTTGTTGTGGGTCGCCAAAGCGTTTGAAAAAAACGAGGCGCTGCTCCGAACTTATCAGGAGCGATACCAATACATTCTGGTGGACGAGTTTCAGGACACCAATGGCGCACAATTTAACCTGCTGAATCTACTGCTTGATTTTTGGGAAGTCCCCAATATTTTCATCGTTGGTGACGATGATCAAAGCATCTATGAGTTTCAGGGGGCTCGCTTGCAAAACCTTCGAGAGTTTGAGGAACGCTACCACAAAGGATTGAAAACCATTGTGTTGGAGGAAAACTATCGCTCCGTCCAACCCATTCTTGATACCGCCACCCGATTGATCGAAAACAATGCATTGAGGGTGGTGAATTTGTTTGGAGATGGGCTGAAAAAGCAACTTCGGGCAGTGACAACTCTCAACCCTGAGGAGGCAATTTTGGCAATCCATTCCTTCCCAAACCGGCTACAGGAAACAAGCTACGTAGTTCAACAAATCGAAAACCTGATCGGTCTGCAGGTCAAGCCTTCCGCAATTGCAGTGCTTTACGCCCGGCATCGGCAGGCCGAACGGCTCTTGGCCTTGCTGGAGAAAAAAGGCATTCCCTATCAAACCAAACGCCCGGTGAACATCCTGGATTTGCCCGTGGTACAGCAATTCAGGTCATTGCTCGCTTATTTGCAGGAAGAAACTGTACGGCCGTTCTCCGGCGAACACCGTTTGTTTCGATTGCTTCATGCGGCCTTTTGGGGGTTATCGGAATTGGATTTGGCAAAAATTGCCCTGGCCTGCCATGCTGAGCCTGGCGAAGAAACGGAGGAGAAACAAGCAGAATTGTATGTAAAAGTGGGACACCGCTCCGGCAAGAAAAAATGCTGGCGCGAATTACTCAGCGACCATGAAGCCTTAATGCTCCTCCATTTATCTTCAACGGAGCCTTTTCAACATTTGGGCGCCCAATTGAACGCCTGGATTTCCGACGTTCAAAACCTGCCCTTGTCGCAACTTATTGAACGTTTGTACGCCCAAACCGGCCTGATTACCTGGGCTTTGGCGCAACCCGACAAAGCATTGCATTTGCAGGTACTGCATACGTTCATGGAGTTTGTGCGCAACGAAACCATGCGCAATCCGCGCCGCTCGCTCGCCAAACTCCTCGAGCTACTTGACAGTATGGACGACAATATGCTGCCCTTACCTTTGAAACAATCTGCTCAGCAAACCATTGGCGTTCAATTGCTTACAGCACATGCCGCCAAAGGTTTGGAGTTCGGCCATGTGTTTATGCTCGACTGCACCGAGGAGACCTGGGACAAAAACGCGGGTGGTAACCGGGGGCATTTTTTCCTGCCCGAGACGCTTACCCGATCTGGTGAAGAAGACGCGCTTGAAGCCCGCCGGCGCTTGTTTTATGTCGCTATGACACGGGCAAAATACCAACTCCAGATTTCTTTCCCGCGTGCTGACGATGCAGGTAAATCCCTGACACAGAGCCAGTTCCTTGCAGAAACAGGACTGCCCATTTCCGAGACGGAAGTCCCCTACCCCGCCCTGCTCGAAACGCAGACCATGCTGATGCTCGAAGCACCACAGCCTGTAATTACCTTGCCTGAGCCTGCGCTTTTGGATGCATTGTTGACCGATTTTACCCTTAGTATCACGGCGCTCAACCGCTATTTGCGTTGCCCATTGGCATTTTACTATGAAGATGTACTCAAAGTACCCGGTGCGACAAGCGAGGCTGCCGCTTTCGGTCTGGCCATGCACGGGGCTTTGCAGCAGTTTTTGTTAAAAATGAAGAGCCACAAAAAATTTGAATGGCCCTCAGCGGATGCGCTTTCAAAAATTTTCGGACAGGAAATGGACCGGCAGCGCGGTTTTTTTTCGGAGCAGGGTTTTGCCCAACGCCGCTCGCTTGGCCTTGATTATCTGCGTCGTATCCATGTAGAACAAGTACCCTACTGGCGCAAACGGGCCATCGTAGAGCGGCGAGTGGATCGTGTTGAACTTGAGGGTATTCCGCTTACGGGCATTCTGGACAAAATTGAATGGCTCGATGGCGGCTTGCTCCGAATCGTAGATTACAAAACCGGGACACCGGATATAAAAAAAACAGCGCAACCCTCTGAAAGCCAACCTTATGGCGGCGACTATTGGCGGCAATTGGCCTTTTATCAAATCCTGCTGGACAAAGCCCGGCTTTACCCCGAAACGGTTGGCAAGACCGCTATTTCCTGGCTCGCTCCCGACAAACGCGGCACATTCCCGATCACAGAGATCAGTTTCAGTCAGGAAGAACTGCATTTTGTGGAAGGCTTGATTCGGGAGGTTTACGGAAAAATTCAGGAGCGCGCATTCGATACCGGCTGCGGAAAAAAAGACTGCCCCTGGTGCCAAATGCAGCGGGAGCGCAATATCCCGGAAGCGTTTAACAGGGGCGAGGAGGAGGATTTGGATGATGTGTGAGCGGTGACATCTCCGACGCAGGAAGAGGTGTCACCGCTCACATCTGGCAGAAGGATCCAACGATTTGTCCCCGCCCCGCACATTTTTTTCAACTTCCCTTCCCACGAATCAAACTTTGTCTACTTTTGCGGGCATTTTTTGAACAGCGACTTAAAATTTTAGAGACAAAATGGCAAAACGCAAATCTGATCAGATCGAAATCGTGGAAGTGGAGCAAGTGTCTGCACGGCATTCTTCTACCCCTATCTGGGAAAAATACCCCAACCTCCTGGTTTATCTCCTTGCTGCAATCGCATTGGTTGTTGCTGGTTGGTGGCTGTATAAAGAAATGATTGTCAAGCCCAAACAAGTGGAAGCCGTGGCTGCCATGTGGCAAGCCGAACAACAGTTTAGCCGCGACTCCTTTCAAATGGCCCTCAACGACCCAGGTGGTGGCTACGATGGCTTTCTCGCTCTTGCCGACAAATTCAGCGGAACTCCAGCCGGCAACATGGCGCATTACTATGCAGGTATTTGTTACCTCCAATCAGGCGATTTTGACAACGCCATTGCGCAAATGGAAGATTTCAGCCCCAAAGGTGATTTGCTCCCTGCTATGAAAAATGGCATTCTTGGTGACTGTTATTCTGAAAAACAGGATTTTGGCAAAGCACTCGATTACTACGAAAAAGCTGCTGACGCTGCGGAAAATGATATGTTGGCCATATACTATTTGAAAAAACTGGGCATGCTCAACGAAAACCAAGGCAACACGAAGGCTGCCCTTAAAGCATACGAGCGCATTCGCCGGGATCATCCCAATCCGCAATCTTCTGACTGGCGCGATGTTGAAAAATACATCTACCGCGCTGGCGGAGGGAAGTAGTCTCATTTTTGTGTTTAAAACATGAGCGGCCGGTTTTGGGTGTTTACCCGGGTCTTTGGTCCTGAGGATCTTGTTGGAATCGGGCTACAACCTCCCAGCCGGAATAGTCGGGTTTACACCTGTGGATACGCGATTCACTTTACGGTGAAATTGATATTTTGGGCAAGTTTCATGGTTGGTACGATTCAGGCAACGCGTTTTATAACCGCTCGTCCAAAAAGGAAAACTGCCGGAAACCCCCAAGAAAACCCCACCCCTCACCCTTTTTCGCCAGCAATAATCTCTGATTAACCCTTCACCAAACGCCTGGTTTTCACCCCTTCCGCAGATTTTACCAAAACGAAATACATACCCGCCGGAAAGTTTTTCAACGAAATTTCCACGCTGTTTAAACCGCTCATTATCTGAATATTGCGTTCTAACATAACAATGCGGCCGTCAAAAACTTGAACTGTACTTCGCCTTCCTTTTTCTGATTCAAGGCTTATGGCAACCGCATCTGTAGCAGGGTTGGGTGAAAGATTGAAATCCCGAATGAGGTCTATTTTCTGTGATGACCGTCCTTGCCCAGGCCGTTCGCATGGAGCGTTTAATCCGCAGTCCACCCGAAAATGGTTCAAATTGTCAAGTGCTGCATTTAACAATGCTGGCATGTCGACTGGGTAGTTCCCAGCAAAACCTTGGAGGTACTGATTGGTCAGGTTCAACAAGTCCTGCACCGTGGATTTTTGCCCCAAATCTTTCAAAACCGCAAACTCTACCAGACAGGGCGGTAGGTTGTGCAGATCCTGTCCTCCCAGGTCGCGATTGTTGAATTCAAGGTTGTACCAGATGTTTAACTGAAGCGCTAATGCATTGGCTGCCAATTGGTTGTTCAATGACCCATCCGGGTTGGCAAGCGAGCCGGGAAGCGGACAACTAAACTGTCCGGCAGGAAGGAACCCAAGGTTACCACTGCCAAACAACATTTCCTGCACACAGGAGGCATTAGGCGCCGACACCGTATGATTGCCACCACCAACCGTCACAGGGCCGTACTCAGAAAGAAGCGATTGTAGCGCGTCAGATGCAAGCATACCGCCAACAGTTCCACCCGGATCGCCCCATGAGGCTTGAGACGCGGTGCAAAGTTGGTTGCAAGTGCCGGTAGCCAGAAAGGTGACGGAACAAGACGAGCTCACTTTGCCACAGTGATTTTTTGCCGTGAAAGTATAAGTCCGGTGGGTGGTGCCATTCTGTGGTTGACCGCTGTCATTTAAGATCGCAACAGAGTTGAATCCTCCGGCGCAATCGCCCACCAAAAGGGTTTTGATATGGCTGAAAAGTTGTGCCGGGCCGGGGATGTCGTTTGCACAGATCAGTTTAATTGTGTCGGGACAAACCAGCGTGGGTACATCTGTTTCCTCTACATAAAAGGCTCTTTCACAAATAGCCTGATTCCCGCATCCATCGGTGGCGGCGTAGCGATATGCCACAGTCATCATCCAGCCAGGACAACCTGTGCCATTGGTCCAGGTGTCTATGAGTGACAATGTCACACCACTACAATCAGACGCGCTTAGTGCGGAAGGATCCGCAGCTGGTACATCTTCAATGCAGGCAAGGAAGATATTGCCGTTATGAGGGCATTCCAAGGTCGGCGGCGTGTTGTCCACCACAGCAAAAGTTGCGGTGGTTTTGGTAAGGTTTCCACACTCGTCTTTAGCGCGAAACTCGTATGTTTTGCGCCAGGTATTCCCACATCCGGTGTATTCGCTTACCTGTATTTTTTCCAATTCAACTTCCCCGCAGTTGTCCTCTGCGACCAGGCCGGCATTGCTTTCGAGCCAGTCGTAGAATACATTTTCGCCGTTGTCGTCAGATGCATCACATTCTAAATCAACGCTTTGAGGTGGTGTGCTGAACACCGGCGGCGTTTGGTCCACCACCGTGAACGAGGCATCGCGGTAGGATACATTTCCACACTCATCAGTTGCGAAAAAGCGGATGTTATTGTGGAAAGTATTGCCGCAATCAAAGTAAATGGTTTGAACCGGACTGTCCCCATGAGTGTACGTGATTTGGGCACAATCTTGTACCACCGCGCCACCACGATTGTCGAGAAAGGCCTGGAATTCCGCTGCATTGTTCGGGCCGCACTCCACTATCTGATTTTTAGGCAAAACAAGGAATTGCGGGGCATTGTAGTCAGTCACAGTAATGACCTGGCTGGCCGTTGCGCTGTTTCCACATACATCCATGGCTCGCCATGTGCGTGTCAGGATTTTGAAAACAGGGCAAATGCCCGGTACGCTGACTTCGCCGAGGAAACTCACGGTGGCGCCGCTCGTACAATTGTCTGAAGCTGTGGGAGTGCCAACCTGAGGAATGAGATAACAATCAACCGTTACATTGGCTGGTACGGAATTGAATACTGGCGAAGTTTGGTCGTTCACGGTGATGACCTGCGTACAGGAGCGTGAGTTGCCGCAAACGTCTGTTGCGCGATATTGTCGTGTGAGTATGAACCTGTTGGCACAAGTCTGATTGCTAATTCCATCCGAAAAAAAACTCGGTGTGGCCGTCCCGCCGCAGTTGTCGCTCAATCCCGTTACGGAGGCAGGATTCGGGGCCGGTACCTGTTCGGCACAGGAGACAGTTTGGGCTCCCGGGCAGGTAAGGTTGGGCGGGGGTTTGATCGTTCACGGTGATGATCTGGGTGCAATTGTTCGAATTGCCACAAACATCTACTGCAAAGTAACTGCGCATGATGTTAAATCGGTTGGCGCAAGTTTGATTTGAGATAGCGTCTGACGGAAAATTGGTAACGGTGACTGTTCCACCACAGTTGTCGCCCACACCTGTCACTGATGCGGTGTTGGCCGCTGGCACTTGATTGGCACAGGTAAGCGTCAAATTGCCCGGGCAGGTCATGGTCGGTTTGGTTTGGTCGTTGACAGTGATGATTTGAATACAATTTTTAGAATTGCCGCATTCATCCACAGCAAAATAGCTACGTGTAATGGTGAACCGGTTTGTACAACTTTGATTCGAAATCGCATCTTGTGGAAAATTGAAGACGGTTACTGTTCCACCACAATTGTCTCCTACATTTGTCACAGCAGCAATATCCGCTGGCGGCACATTGCTGGCACAGGAAACCGTCACGTTACCCGGACAAGTCATTGTCGGGTCGGTTTGGTCGTCTACGGTGATGAATTGAGAGCATGTTGCCGTTTGGCCGCAGGCATCTGTTGCCTGATAGATTCGTACAACTGTCAGCTTGTTTGGGCATGTCTGCCCTTGATTTACCTCCAATTGAAGCACGATGTCTACATTTCCCGGGCATTCATGTGTTTCCAAAACATCCGAGGGATCGGCGAGCGGGACGTTGTTAAAGCAAGAAACGGTAGTGTGTGGTGGGCAGGTAAGCAGGGGGGCCGGGAAAGAACAAGGGTCTACCCCAGTAACCCCGAGTGAAGCAATACAACCCGAGGCATCTGTAAATTCGACTACGAAAGAGGTAGTCTGTCCATCCGCCCTGATTTTTTTGTTTGAAACGCCAAACGGGCTGCCAATGGACAATACGTTTGCTATGGCAAATGAAAAGTCCCCGTCCACAAAATCAGCGCCCGTGAACTTCAAAAGCCCCGTTGAAGGCGGGTTTTCAAAGAATACAAAAATATCCGCAATGTAAAAATCATCCGTGGGGTCAGTGGGCGTGCCGTTGTCGTCGCAGGACTCTGGATTATTTAATTGAACATCGGTAATTGCACAAGGCGAGGGTACTGAACATGGGTGCACTGCAGGACCCGTATCTGCGTCAATACACCCAAGGTCGTCGGTAAAATTCATTTGCACGATGGATGGCGTTCCATCTGCTTTCAACATCACGGCAGTGAAAAGGTGTGCATTGCCGATAATTTGGTTCACCGGGATGGAATATACACCAATCTGGTCGCCACCCGGCACAATTTGCAAAACTGCCTGTGGATGGACGATTGAAAAAGGATGCATGAATATTCTGGGTAAAAAAATCGTCATTGGGATCATTGGGCGTACCGTTGTCATTGCATGGGCCAGGGTTTCCAAAAAAATCAACTGTAATGGTGCAAGGCGGCGGCGGCGTAGAACATGGCTGAACGGTAGGACCCGTATCCGAGTCTATACAACCAGGATCGTCCGTAAAATTCATTTGCACGATGGATGGGGTTCCATCTGCTTTCAACATCACGGCAGTGAAAAGGTGTGCATTGCCGATAATTTGGTTCACCGGGATGGAATATACACCAATCTGGTCGCCACCCGGCACGATTTGAAGGCTGCCCGTGCCTGGGCGATTAAAAAAAGATGCGTGAATGTTTTGAGTAAAAAAGTCATCGCTGGGGTCGTTGGGGGTTCCATTGTCGTTGCAGGGACCTGGATTCCCAAAAAAATCAACCGTAATAGTGCAGGGAGTACTATTAGAACAACTTCCTGGCCTATTCACAGACTCATCTAAAAAGCAATTGCCGGAGTCATCCAAGATGCGGATGTTGTAATCGCCCCCTGGCGCGCCAGCAGAGCCATTGGCTGTCCTAAAACCTGTTTCCACGCCATAGGGAATATTTACTGCAAGAGAGCCATCCAAAAGCGTTGGCACAGGAAATCCGGGGACTGATTCAAACTCATACCCGGAATCAAGATCGGTTCCCGTAGGACTGAGAGTAAATACGATGTAATCGTCGTCGGGGTTAGAAGGAGTACCATTGTCATTACAGCCTTCATTGTTGAGGCCACTGTCTTCAATTATGCATTGAGCATGGGTTTGATGAATGCCAAGGCATAAAAAAAAGAGCAGCAAGAGGAAGTTTTTCATTGTACTGTACGGTTATGGAAAGTGATGTTGAATGTTTTACTTTCCGTTTGTGTCAGCACTTTGAAAAACCTAACCCTAGAACAGACTACCCCATAAAAAAACCACATATTTCACATAGCGCACATAGTTCTTAAACCTAAAAGTTGGAAACTAAGTGCGCTAGGTGAACTATGTGGTTTAGAAATGCCACGTGGTTTGCTAAAAAAGAAATCCCTCACTGTTAGCAGCGAGGGATTCTAACCCAAACAAATAAACACAAAAACTACTTGCTGCAATTTTAGGGTGAATTGTCGGGAATTGTCAAGTTTTTGTCAGTATTTTTTTGGGAAATTTTTACGGCTAATTGGGCAAAGTCTCGATAAGTCCAAATTTAGCCCGATTGGTGGTTATTTGTAGCCAAAAAAAGATTTGTTTTTGGTCAAGCAATGCGCCACAAACAGAAGCTGCTCTACCTTAGCCGCTCTTTAGTTTTGGAAAAGACCCGCTCTATGCGCACAATCAAATTCCTCTTAGCCCTCTCGCTTACCACCTTTTTTGTGTGGCAACTCGCTCGGCCTCAGCAATTGGGCGACAAAACCATCCCGCCCTTGGGCGCTTTTCTTAACCCTTTTTCTGGTTTTTGGGCAAATGCCGAGCCTGTTGAAGGTTTTGACGAGCAATCCCTTTCGCTTCCCGGATTAAAAAGCAAAGTTGAAGTGGTATATGATGAGCTGCTCGTACCCCACATTTTTGCTGAAAATCAAGAAGATGCAGCTCGGGTACAAGGCTACGTGACCGCACAACACAGGCTTTGGCAAATGGACATGACTGCCCGCAAGGCATCTGGTCGCCTTTCTGAGGTAATTGGAGAAAAAACCTTGCGCCTCGACCGCCTCGCACGCCGCAAAGGCATGGTGCTAGCCGCTGAAAACGACCTGATAGGTTGGAAAAAATCGCCTGAAACGATGGCCTTACTCCAAGCCTACACAGATGGTGTAAATGCCTGGGTAAGCCAACTCTCTGCTGCCGATTGGCCCATCGAGTTCAAGCTGCTCAACTACGAACCAGAACCCTGGACACCGCTCAAAGTCGCACTCGTATCAGAAGCCATGGCCGAAACCCTCTGCGCCTGGGAAGACGATCTCGAAAGCACCAACACGCTGGCATTACTGGGCAACGAAACCTTTAACTACCTCTATCCTGAATGGAACCCCAAGCAACAACCCATCATTCCTGACACGGGACAATGGAATGCTGTTCAGCCGCTTCTGCCACCACCTTTTTCCCGGACAGTGCAAGTATGATCGGGTTGATAGAACCTCGTGAGCCTGAAGAAAAATATCTGAATGATGGCCCAATCGTTGGCAGCAACAACTGGGCATTGAGCGGTACAAAAACCAAGTCAGGCAAACCAATCTTGTGCAACGACCCACACCTTAACCTTACCCTGCCATCTATTTGGTTTCAGGTGCAAATTCATACGCCTCAGGCCAATACATATGGCGTTTCGCTTCCGGGTGTACCTGGAATACTCATCGGTTTTAATGAAAACATCGCTTGGGGATTGACCAATGTTAGTCACGACGTATCTGACTGGTACAAAATTCATTGGGCAAATGCCGAACGGAGTAAGTACAAGATAGACGGAGAGGAAAAAGCGGTGCAATTCCGGTATGAAGAAATCGGAGTGAAAGGCAAACCGGTATTTCGAGACACGCTGCGCTTCACGGTATTCGGTCCTGTCACCTACGATTTTGAAACGGAAAACCCACTCCGGGATTGCGCCCTTCGATGGATAGCCCACGACGTGCCCGAACTAAGCACCTTTGATGTTTTTCTCGGCCTCAACACCGGGAAAAATTACGAATCATATAAAAACGCACTTCCTGGCTTCGATTCCCCCGCACAGAATTTTGTATTCGCTTCTCGTGATGGCGACATCGCCATTCAAACGCAAGGAAAATATCCTATTCGTGGTCAGCAACAAGGCAGATTTTTACAGGAAGGCGACCGGTGGGCGAATGCATGGCATAGTTTTATCCCCAAGGATCAGATACCAAGCATGAAAAACCCCGGTCGTGGCTTTGTTTTTTCAGCCAACCAACACTCTACCCCTCCCACCTACCCCTACTATTACCTCGGTAATTTTGAAGATTGGCGCAGCCGGCGTATTCACGACCGGCTTGAGGCCATGACGAATGCAACCGTAGACAGCATGAAAACCATGCAGTTGGACAATTTTAGCCAACGCGCTGCGGATGCGCTGCCCATCATGCTGCGCCTGCTTGACCGCAGCCAATTAGATTCAGAAGGCAAGCAAATAGCAGACGAACTTGCGGCATGGAATTTCAGGTACGAATCTGATCTCATTGCTCCTACTATTTTTGAGGCTTGGTTCGATTCGTGCTATACGGCCACTTGGGACGAAATCAGTGCGCTCGAAAAACGAGGAAAAAGTACCGTCCCTACGGATGATTTACTGGCCAGCAAAAACCAAAAAATAGCACTGCTGTATCCTGATGCCTGGCGATTTATCGAGATCATGCAAATGGATTCGGCCAGCGTCTTTTTTGATCATCCCGCTACGCCCTTCCGGGAGACCGCCCGCGACATTGTGCTCGAGTCTTTCAAACTAATGCAATCCTATTTTAAGCAAAATCCGGCACAACGCGTCGCCTTTGGAGAATATAAGGGCTTTGTAATCAAACATTTAGGCCAAATTGATGCCTTCAGCCGCCTGGGGATAAAATTGGGCGGGCATCGCACTGCGCCCAATGCTATTAGTAAAGCCAATGGCCCTTCCTGGCGTATGATCGTTGAACTTGGCGATGTGGTGCATGCGCTCGGCGTTTACCCTGGAGGCCAAAGTGGCAATCCCGGAAGCAAATTCTATGACAACATGGTGGATACCTGGGCCAGTGGAAATTATTACGATTTGCTTTTTTTGAAATCCGCAAATGAGTCTTCGGAGCGAATTTTGGGCAAGCAAGTTTTCAAGCCTTAATTCATTTTAGCCATTAATTGCATTAATTGCACTAATTTTCACTAAATCAGGTAAGGAAATTATCCAATTCGTGAAAATTCGTGCAATTAGTGGCGACTCCAGCAATAATCAAAATCAACATTTTCAATGATGAAGAACACCCTGCTCTCTGCGCTTATAATTTTTGTTTTGGGCAATCTTTGCCTCCTCGGATTGCCATGGTGGACGCTTGCTCCCATTGCCTTTCTGGTTGGCTGGTTTTTTGCCCGAGGCGCTTGGGCCGCCTTCTTTGGAGGATTTATCGGGGGCTTCTTGTTGTGGTACGCAACGGCTTGGTTTGCAGACAGTTCCAATGGTGGAATGCTATCCGCCAAGGTCGGCCAACTGTTCATGGGTGTGGAGGCTTCGCAACTGCTGTTGGTGACGGGTGCTTTGGGCGGTTTGCTCGGTGCGTTGGGCGCACTTACGGGCAGATGGGCCAAAGAAATGCTGGTTGCACCATCTAGAAAAAGAAATTATTTACAAGAAAGGAGGCGTTGATTTTCTACGCCAATTTTCTCAAGACACGTTTGGGCGAAATGATTTTCGCCCCACCTTTTATGACAACACAAACAATTGAAACTGATATTATTATCATCGGCGCAGGACCTGTTGGGCTGTTCGCTGTTTTTGAAGCGGGTCTGTTGAAATTGCGCTGCCATATCATAGACATTTTGCCTCAACCTGGTGGGCAGCTCACCGAAATTTACCCCAAAAAACCTATCTACGACATCCCCGGATGTCCGGGCGTTTTAGCTGGAGATCTGGTGAAAAACTTGCTAAAGCAAATAGAGCCTTTTAAACCAGGCTACACCATGAGCGAACGCGCCGAAAGTATTGAACGTCAGGCAGATGGGCGTTGGCTTGTCACTACACAGCGCGGAATCCGGCACCTGGCTCCGGTGATTTTTATTGCCGCAGGATTGGGCAGTTTTGAGCCCCGTAAACCACCCATTGATAATATTCACGCGTTTGAGGATCACGGTGTAGAATACTTTGTGCGTAACCCCGAGATGTACCAAGGCCAAAGGGTGGTCATTGCGGGCGGCGGCGATTCGGCTTTGGATTGGACGATCTATCTCGCCAATATCGCCAAAGAGATTACCCTCATTCACCGGCGCACAGAGTTCCGGGGCGCACTAGACAGCGTAGAAAAAGTGCAGCACCTTGTGGAAAAAGGCCGTGTTCGGCTCATTACCAATGCTCAAATCACGGGATTACAAGGAAATGGAAAATTGGAAAACCTGACGGTACTGCACGACACAGAAGGGGAAAGTCAATTGCCTACCGACCATTTTGTGCCGCTTTTTGGCCTAACCCCCAAACTCGGCCCTATCGCAGACTGGGGACTGGGCATTGACAAAAACGCAATCACCGTCAATACGCTCGATTACGCCACCAATCTGCCTGGCATTTTTGCCATTGGCGACATAAACACATACCCCGGCAAGCTTAAACTTATCCTTTGCGGGTTTCATGAGGCCACCCTTGCCTGCCAATCGGCATTCAACATTGTGCATCCTGATAAGAAACTATCATTCAAGTACACGACGGTAACGGGTATAGAGGGATTGTGATAGGAATTAACCACAAAAGGCACATAAGGGCACATAAGGTTGGATATCTGGCTTATGTGTCCTTATGTGCCTTTTGTGGTTAATTAAACGCCACCGTGTTTTAAAAAAACCACGGTGGCTTCCAAATCCACACTCAGCACCCGATCCCCTTCCAGACGCGGCACAACACGGCGATATTCCTCCCTGATTTTTTCTATTGCGGGTGATGATTTCATTGGCCGACGGTATTCTAAAGCCTGCATACCAATCATAAACTCTATGGCGAGTAAGCGCTCCAGATTCAGCACGACCCGACGGGCTTTGGTGGCGGCATTGGCGGCCATACTCACATGATCTTCTTGCCCATTGCAACTTACGATACTATCCGTGGAAGCTGGGGCACAGAGCGTTTTGTTTTGACTGACAATAGAAGCGGCAGTGTATTGTGCAATCATCATTCCGGAATGCAAGCCTGGGTCATCGGTCAGGAAAGCAGGGAGTTCCCGTTGGCCGCTAATCAATTGGTACACCCGTCGTTCGGAGATGCTGCCCAATTCAGAGAGCGCAATGGCGAGGTAATCAAGTGGAAGGGCAAGCGGTTGTGCATGAAAGTTTCCACCAGAAACAATCAGATCGTCATCCGGGAAAATATTGGGGTTGTCGGTCACTGAATTGAGTTCCGTCACCAGCATTTTTTCGATGTGCGCAATGGCGTCGCGGCTGGCGCCATGTACCTGCGGCACACAGCGAAAAGCATAGGGGTCCTGGACGGCAGTTTTTTCAGACTGTGCTATCTCACTGTTTTCCAGCAACTTGAGCAGTTTTTTTGCAGTAGAAATTTGTCCCTCATGCGGACGAATCTGATGAATGTGCGCATCCAAAGGCGAAAGCCTGCAATTGAATGCGTCGAATCCGATGGCCGCGTTTAGATCGGCCTGATCGGTCAGACGCCTGGCCTCCAATAGGCTCCAGGTAGCATAAGCCGCCGAAAACTGTGTGCCGTTGAGCAGCGCAAGTGCTTCTTTCGCCTGAAAACGCAGCGGCTGCCAGCCATGTTTGGACAAAACCTCGGCAGCGGGCTGGCGGTGGCCCTCAAACCAAACCTCACCAAGTCCAATAAGCGGTAAACTAAGGTGCGCTAAAGGAGCCAAATCGCCAGAGGCGCCTAGTGACCCTAATTCAAAAACTACAGGTAAAACATCCTGGTTGTAAAAATCAACAAGTCGCTGCACCACCACTTCGCGCACCCCGCTATAACCATAAGAAAGGCTCTGGATTTTTAATAAAAGCATGATGCGCAAAACCTCTTGGGGGACAACATCGCCCATTCCGGCAGCGTGGCTTACGACCAGGTTGTGTTGGAGTTGTTCAAGATCGGCCTCAGAGATACGGATATTGCAAAGCGAACCAAAACCCGTGTTGATACCATAAAAAAGTTGGTCATTTGCCGCCAGTTTTTGTTCCAAATAATCCCGGCAGTGGCGTATTCGAGTGGAGGCTTCTGCGGAAAGGGCAAGATTGGATCGGCTGGAAAGAATTTCTTGGATTTGTTCGAGGGAGAGGTGCTTAGAACTGATGTGGTGGATCATTTTTCCTTATGCTAAAATTCGGGGGGCGAAGGTAGGAAAAGCACAGATGCCCTAAACAACCTTGTTAATTTCGCCAAAAATGCGGTTAATCTCAGGTTAAGGTAACAGTGCTTATTGGCCATTGGCCTTTCATAATTTTTTGAAAATGAAGGAGTTGGTTTTTGTTTGGCAAATTTATTTTTGAAGGAATACAACCTCAGGAAAGACTGCCGCATCAGAACGCCGCCAAAAGTCGTACGAAGTCCTACTTTTGAGCCGGAAAATGAAGGGGATAAATGGAAATTGGGTTATTAGGATATTTAAATATTGAAAACCAAGCCTATACCCCCTTTGTAAATCAACATTTCAACAAATCAACAATAACAACAACCATGATTAAAAGAATTGCTTCGACTGCCCTATTCGTGCTTGGCCTTCTTGCCTTTGCCCAAGCACAACGCATTGCATATGTAGATGTTACGGCTGTTTTGGAAAGCCTTACAGAATACCAGAAGGCACAGGAACAACTTGACAAAGTAGCAACTGCCTGGCGTCAGGAAATCGCCCAGGAACAAGACAAGGTAAAAGGGATGTACAGCAAGTTTCAGGCAGAACAAGTGCTGCTCAGCGAGGACATGAAAAAGACCCGTGAAGAAGAGATTATGGCCAAGGAAAAGGAAGTCCGTGAATTGCAGCGCCAGCGATTTGGCCCTGAGGGCGGCTTGTTCAAAAAGCGCGAAGAACTTGTGAAGCCTATCCAGGACAAAGTGTACAGCACCATTGAGCGTTTTGCGCTGGATAAGGGCTACGAATTCATCTTTGATAAGGGCAGTGCCTCCGGAATGCTTTACGCAGACAAGAAAAACGATAAAACAGAGGAAGTCAAAGCACTCTTGAAAAAGGGTTGATACACAACAAACATTCTAACACATTGAAAATGAAGAAGTTTTTTCTGCTGACCATCGGCCTGTCACTAGCCACCGTCAGTTTTTCTCAAAAATTTGGCTATTGCAATTCCAGTGCGCTGCTCGGCAAAATACCGGAAGTAAAAGCAGCCGACAGCGAATTGCAAGCATTTCAGACCCAACTCACAAAAAAGGGCCAAGAAATGGTGAAATCGCTGCAAGATAGAGCGGCTGAACTGCAGCGTAAGGAGCAACAAGGCACTATCTCGCCCAAAGACCTGGAGACGCAGAGCACGAAATTGAAAGAAGAGGAAGCCTCCATCGCAAAATACGAACAGGAAGTTTACGCGAAACTCGGCGAAAAACGCGAAGAACTTTTCAAGCCGATACTTGATCGGGTAAACCAGGCGATGGCCGATGTGGCGAAAGAAAACCAGTTCATGTTTGTATTCGACCTCAACACACAAGTATTGCTTTATGCGGACGAATCGCTCGACGTGACGAAATTGGTAATGACTAAATTGGGAATAGCAAACTAAGGGTTTCCCAATTGCCCTAATATTTCGCGAAGCGGCAATCCCGATAATTTGGGGTTGCCGCTTCTTGTGTTTGCTGAAATGCTCCTTTTCGCTGCTTTCCTTACTTTGATCGGCAAGTTCCTAACTTCGCGGCCCTAATCACCCGTCTGTCGTATCATGTTTCCAAATCTTTCTGATAGAAACCTGCTGATTGTAGGGTCTTTTTTGGTTGTCATCGCTGCGTGGTGTACGATAGGCTATCACAATCCCGACGAACATACTCAGATTTGGGAGTTCGCTAATTACAAACTTGGCTACACCCCGATTCAAGACTTGTCATGGGAATTTCCAGCCAAAATGCGGCCTGGTTTACAACCTTTTATTGCCTATTGTTCAGTATTAGTAGCAAGTGCTGCTGGAATAATAAGCCCTTTTATACAGGCTTTTCTTATGCGACTGCTCAGTGGCGCAGCCGCGTTGTTTGTCTATTGGAAGTGGAGCATCTGGCTTGAACGGGAACTCAAGAACCCGGTTTCTGTTCGGTGGATGCGCATCGGGTTGTTGTTTTTTTGGCTAATGCCTTATCTCAATGCACGTTTCACTTCCGAAAACACTTCTGCCTTCTGTTTCTTTGGAGGTCTCCTTCTTTTGGTACAGGAAATTGAAAATCAAAAAAATAGATTCAGTGCAAAATTGGTATTGACGGGGCTGCTACTGGGTCTTTCCTTTTTTTCCGTTATCAAATAGCGTTCGCGGGGATTGGGCTTGTAGCGTGGCTTCTATTCCAAAACAGACTATCTTTTTCTACATGGGTGGGGCTATTTTGCGGGGTATTTCTGGCAGTTGGCATAGGCCTTGCCACCGATTATTGGCTTTACGGAGAATGGGTTTTTGCTCCTTATAACTACTATTTCTACAACATAGTGGAGGGTAAGGCTGCGGGGTTTGGAGTCTGGCCATTTTGGTGGTATTTCACAGAAATGCCGTTAGCCCTTGTACCACCCCTGAGTATTGTGCTCATGGTATTTATGGCGATTGGCGTTTGGCGACACTACCGGCATCCGCTCACTTGGTGCTTAATACCCTTTGTACTCGCACACTCCATGATCGCGCACAAAGAGGTTCGGTTTATGTATTCTATGGCGCTTCCTTTTTTCTTCCTGACTACAGCGGGCTGGCAATATTTTCAAGAAAAATATGCTGTGAAAAAATGGATGGTAAAAACATTTGTATTTCTCCTCTGGCTGAATATGGTGATGATGGTTTTTAGGATATTAATACCAGCCAAAGATGTGATCACCTATGCTGAATTTTTGTGGAACTGGTACCGCAAACATCCCAATTCAACCGTGTATTTTGTCAAAGAAGAACCGAAAAACCATTACCCGCTGCCCATAACTTTCTATGAAAATCCGGCCCAAACTCAACGGTCCTGGTATACGCTCCCGGAGTATAAAAATGACACAACGGCACTTCGCCCAGGAGATTTGATGGTTTTTACCGAAGTGGCTAAATCAACACCGGCTCCACCACCGGGATATCGTTTAGAACGTGAATTTTCCTATTATCCTGAATGGATTTTGAAGGTCAACATCAATAACTGGCAAAGCCGAACGCTAATCTGGGAAATATACAGATTGGAGTATGCTGATAAATGATTCCGGAATATGATACCAACTTTTTCTGAACGCAACCTATTATTTGTGGGGGCTGTATTGTGTGTCATAGCGGCATGGTTCACGATTGGGTACCACCACCCAGACGAGCATTTCCAAATTTTAGAATTTGCCAATTATAAACTCGGACGCATTCCAGCCAGTGACTTACCCTGGGAATTTCCGGCAAAAATCCGTCCTGGCTTGCAGCCTTTTTTGGCTTATGGCACAATACTGAGTGCGGATACGGTGGGCATTTCCAACCCCTTCATCCAGGTATTTTTGATGCGGCTGCTTTGTGCTTTCGCTGCACTATTTGTCTATTGGAAATGGAGCAAATGGCTCATGCGCGATCTAAAAAACGCTACCTCCCTCTATTGGATGCGCTTTGGGCTCTTGTTTTTTTGGCTCATGCCCTATCTTAATGTACGGTTCACTTCCGAAAACACCTCTGCCATTTGCTTTTTTGGGGGACTGCTTTTATTGGTTCAGTCTATTGAAGATCAAAAACGTGGATTCAGTTGGAAATTGATTTTAGCAGGCTTACTGTTGGGCCTCTCCTTTTTCTTTCGGTACCAGATCGCATTTGCAGGCATCGGGCTTGGAGCCTGGTTGTTGTTTCAAAATCGTTTGAAGGTATCGGTTTGGATTGCGCTTATTTCCGGGGTTTTGATTGCAGTTTGCCTGGGGCTTGCCACCGACTTTTGGTTGTATGATGCAATGGTATTTGCTCCCTACAATTATTATTTTTCAAACATTGTGGAGGGTAAAGCCGCCGGGTTTGGCGTTGAACCAATTTGGTGGTATTTGACAGAAACGCCGATGACCCTGGTACCACCGCTCAGCCTGGCACTCATAGCACTTTTCGGCATAGGCATTTGGCAAAAACCTCGGCATCCGCTCACATGGTGTGTAGTGCCTTTTATTTTGGCGCATTCTTTGGTAGCCCACAAGGAAGTGCGGTTTTTGTTTCCACTTGCAATGCCGTTCTTCTTTTTGTCCGTTGCTGGTTGGGAGTATTTTCAAACAAAATATACGGTAAAAAGATGGATGGCTATAGCCCTCACATTTTGCCTTGGACTTAATGCTATCTTATTGACTGTCAGGGTATTTTCCCCAGCGGAAGGTCGTGTAGCGTATTCGAAATTTCTTTGGGACTGGTATCAAACGCATCCTGAATCCACTGTGTATTTTGTCAAAAAAGAGCCGAAGAAACGATTTCCCCTGAACACCCCCTTTTACGAAAATCCGCACCAACGTCAAATGCCCTGGTACACCAACTCCGCCTACACAAACGATACAACTGCATTGCGACCGGGCGATTTGATGCTTTTTACGGAGATTTTTTCTCCCCTGCCAGAGGCCCCTCCGGGATTCACTTTGAAACGCGAATTCACCAATTACCCGGAATGGGTTTTGCGCTTCAACGTCAATGACTGGCAAAGTCGCACGCTCATCTGGGGGGTATATCGGCTGGAAAGGTGATTGGTTAATTGGTGATTGGTATATTGGTGATTGGTTAACTGATGTTCCCAATCACCAATATACCAATCACCAATTAACCAATCACGCATCATAATTCAACACTGGAGCCAACCAGCGCTCTGCTTCTGAGAATGAGATGCCTTTTCTCCTGGCATAATCCTCTACCTGATCTTTTCCTATTTGTCCAAGACCAAAATATTTGGACTCCGGATGGCTGAAATACCAGCCCGATACTGAAGCAGCCGGATACATGGCGCAACTATCGGTCAGGATTATTCCTGCGTTTTTCTCTGGATCGAGCAATTGCCAAAGCGTCCGCTTTTCGGTGTGCTCCGGACAGGCTGGATAACCTGGAGCTGGACGTATACCTTGATAGGCTTCATTGACAAGTTTCTCATTGTCAAGGTTTTCGTCTTTGGCATAGCCCCAAAATTCTTTACGCACCCGCTCGTGCATTCGCTCGGCAAGGGCTTCAGCGAGACGATCTGCGAGTGCTTTAAGCAGGATTGCCGAGTAGTCGTCGTTTTCCTTTTCAAACTTTTCCACCCACTTTTCGATGCCTATACCAGCGGTGACGGCAAAACTTCCAATAAAATCGCCGCCCTTTGGGGAAATAAAGTCGGAGAGACAGAAATTGGCTTGGTCTGCGGCTTTTACGTTTTGCTGTCGAAGGTGATGAAGCGTAACGTCGGAAGGGTTAACGTCGGAAGGGTTTAAAACCCTTCCGACGTTAACCGACGTTGACCAAAATATCATCCCCTACCGCTGTCGCTGGAAAAATTCCGATTACTGCCCGCGCTTCAAACCACTTTCCATCAATGATTTGCCGAAGCATCACTTGCGCATCGTGGTATAGTTTTTTTGCTTCTGAACCAACCACTTCATCTTCCAAAATAGCGGGATACTTGCCCGCCAATTGCCAACTTTGAAAAAAAGGCGTCCAGTCAATGTAGGCAACCAGTTCATCGAGTGGGTAATTTTCAAAAGCTTTGACACCTGTGAAATTGGGTTTGGGAGGCGTGTATTTGTCCCAATCTAATGTCAAATTATTCGCCCTGGCCTTCTCCAACGAAAGGTATTGTTTGGCAGATTGGCGGCCTGCCCGCTGGATTCGGATTTGTTCGTATTCGACCTTAGTTCTTTCAATAAATGCATCGTTTTCCGATTCATTTTTAGTCAACAACGAACTCACGACCGCCACTGAACGGCTTGCATCCAGCACATGCACGACTGGGCCGTTTTGGTATTGTGGCTCGACTTTCACCGCTGTGTGGGTCTTGGAAGTGGTGGCGCCACCGATGAGCAATGGGATTTTCATCCCCAGTCGCTGCATTTCTTTGGCAACGTGAACCATCTCATCCAAGGATGGGGTAATAAGGCCAGAAAGGCCGATTATATCCACGTTTTCAGCGATGGCCGCTTTTATTATTTTATCAGCAGGTACCATCACGCCCAAGTCAACAATATCGTAGTTATTGCAGCCCAGCACTACGCCAACAATATTTTTTCCAATGTCGTGTACATCTCCTTTCACGGTGGCCATGAGGATTTTACCCTTGGCTGTCACTGTGCCTCCTTTTTCGGCCTCAATAAATGGTTGCAAATACGCCACCGCTTTTTTCATCACCCGTGCTGATTTCACCACCTGCGGCAAGAACATCTTGCCGGAGCCAAAAAGGTCGCCGACAACGTTCATGCCATCCATCAGTGGCCCTTCAATGACTTCCAATGGAGCGGCATATTGTTTTCGCGCCTCTTCAGTATCTTCTTCCACATACTTGTCAATGCCGCGCACCAGGGCGTGTGTAATGCGTTCCTGTACCGTTCCATTGCGCCAGGCGAGGTCTTCGCCGATGATTTTTCCGCCTGTTTCTTTAAACGATTCGGCCAGTTTTACCAACTCCTCTGTTGCATCGGGGTGACGGTTAAACAACACATCCTCAATACGTTGTAATAGTTCTTTCGGAATTTGTTCATACACTTCCAGCATCCCGGCGTTCACGATGCCCATGTCCATTCCAGCCCTTGTAGCGTGGTAGAGAAAGGCCGAGTGCATGGCCTCCCGAACGTGGTTATTCCCCCGGAAGGAGAAGGAAAGATTGCTCACGCCGCCCGAAATTTTTGCGCCCGGGCAAGTAGCTTTTATAATGCGCGTGGCTTCGATGAAATTGATGGCGTACTCATTGTGTTCCTCAATACCTGTCGCCACGGCGAAAATATTGGGGTCAAAAATGATGTCAGTTGGGTCGTAACCTACCTGTTCGGTAAGAATTTTATAAGCTCTTTGACAAATAGAAACCTTGCGATCAATGGTATCGGCCTGCCCCATTTCGTCGAATGCCATCACTACTACAGCAGCCCCAAAACGTCGGCAGATATTGGCTTGGCGAATAAACTCTGCCTCGCCTTCCTTCATAGAAATCGAGTTGACAATGCTTTTACCCTGCAAACATTTTAGCCCGGCCTCGATGACGTGGAATTTGGAGGAATCAACCATCACAGGCAATTTCGCGATGTCTGGTTCAGCAGACATAAGATTGAGAAACTTCACCATGGCCGCTTCAGAATCAAGCAGGCCTTCGTCCATATTCACGTCAATCACTTGTGCCCCGCCGTCCACTTGTTGTCGGGCCACGGTAAGGGCTTCCGAGTAGTTGTTTTCTTTGATCAGTTTGGCAAATTTGGCTGAACCCGTGACGTTGGTGCGCTCGCCAATGTTTACAAAATTCGTTTCAGGGCGGATGATAAGTGGTTCAAGACCAGCAATTTGGGTGTAAGCATTTTCCGGACAGGAAGCAGGAATGCGCGGAGGGTATTTCTTTACATGGGCAGCAATATGCCGGATATGGTCTGGCGTCGTTCCGCAGCAACCACCGACAATGTTTACAAAGCCCGAACGGGCGAAATCTTCCATGAAAACGCACATTTCATGCGCGGTTTGGTCGTACTCACCGAATTCATTGGGAAGGCCGGCATTTGGGTAAGCACTGATAAAACAGTCAGCGATGCCAGCCAATGTTTCAAGGTGTGGGCGCATTTCTTCGGCGCCGAGGGCACAGTTGAGGCCTACTGCGAAGGGTTTTGCGTGTTTTACCGAAATCCAAAATGCCTCGACCGTTTGGCCGCTCAGGGTACGCCCCGAAGCATCAGTAATAGTGCCGGAGATGACGATCGGCAGGCGAAAGCCTTTTTCTTCAAACACTTCTTCGATGGCGTAAATCGCTGATTTGCAGTTTAATACATCGAAAATAGTCTCGACCAGAATAATGTCTGCACCGCCATCCACAAGACCACGAACTTGTTCCGCGTAGGCGTTTTTTGCCTCATCGAAAGTAATGGTGCGGAAGCCGGGATCGTTCACATCAGGGCTGAGGCTCAAGGTTTTATTGAGTGGGCCTAAGGCGCCTGCAACAAACTTTGGGGATTGGTTTATTGGTGATTGGTTTATTGGTGATTGGTGATTGGATTGCCAATGCTCAATTGCTCGGCGGGCAATCTCGGCAGCGGCCTTGTTAATGTCGTAGCAGACACCTGCGGGCATATCAAAATCTGCCTGTGAAATAGAAGTGGCGTTAAAGGTATTGGTTTCGATGATGTCCGCTCCAGCATCCAGATACTTGAGGTGAATGTCCTCAATGATATCCGGGCGGGTGAGGCACAACACGTCGTAATTGCCTTTTAATTCACTATGATGCTCAACAAAACGCTCGCCACGAAAATCAATTTCGGGCAGATTGTACGATTGAAGGAAAACGCCCATGGAGCCGTCAATAATCAGGATGCGGTCTAGGGCAGCGGCGGTAAGTTGCTGTAGCGTATTTTTTTTCACAATAAAAGGCACCTCGAAATTACGGTTCCGGGCAGTTTTGGGTGGCGAAGGTAAGGGTTTGTGAATCACTCTATCTCAAGCAACTCATGTGCCCCAATCCTCCGTGTCAGCACTTTAGGCACTCCTCTGGATGTTCTTTCAATAACAGGGCTAAACTTGGCATTCCACACAATTTCTTCGCCTGAATAAGATCGGCGGGCATGTACTACCTGCTGTGACGTCTCATCCGTTCCTTTTACCAAAACCATGATTTCGGCGTTGGCATCCAGAATATCCTGGGCTGTAAAATTAAAAATCGGGCTTTGGTCACTGAGCGCATGTACTATAGTCCAGGAAAGTGAGAAAAAACTTATCTTATTGATTTCCAAAGACAATGGATAAAATTTTCGGTTCACCGTACCATCCTCATCCCGTTGATTAACAGCCATCAATACCTGTACTTCCGTCTCAATGAGTTCGCTTTTGTGGGCATTCCCCATCCGGAACATCAACCCCTTCCCGCCCTTGTAAGGTGCAATAAGCAGGTTTTCACTAAAAACGATTTTGGCCGAAGGCCGAGAAAAACGGCCATACAACAAGCCCGTCATTAAGGCAAAAGCAAGCAACCCAAGAAACGACTCGAACGAAGCCAAAATACTGATTACCAGGCCATTTGGACTGATATGGCCATAGCCCACGGTCGTTAGGGTTTGGCTGCTGAAGAAAAAAGCCTGCATGAAATTGTGCCCAAAATCGCCCAACGTAACCCCATTGAAGTTCTCCACCCCGATGAGGACATACAAGCAGGAAAAAAAGATGTTGAGCAACAGGAAAAAACTAAAAATCAGCATGAAAAAATGCCGCCAGGACATCGTCACAAGGTGATAGTAAGTATTGTCCCAACGCCCTAATGGCTCACGGTCTACGTTAAAAGAACCGTCGGAATTCATCAAACGGCCATTGAGCGTCACGTTTTTACCAAAACCCAGCTCTCGGTCGAGGGGCTTGCTTTTGATTTTTCGTAAAAGCTTGCTGATATTGTTGGTGTTTTCTTTTTGAGCCATAAAATGCTGATACAAATTAAGGAGATTTTGCAAACAAAAGGCGTTTCTTAAAGTTTAACGGGACATGAAACGACGCGCCATTGTTTGGTTTAGACAAGACCTACGCCTTCACGACAACGAAGCCCTTGCCACAGCACTCCGCATGGCAGAGGAAGTGATCCCAATTTACATTTTTGATGAGCGCGTCTTCTTGGGCCAAACTCGATTTGGACTCCCAAAAGCGGGCAAATTTCGCACTCAATTTATCCTCGAAAGCGTAGCCGATCTGCGTGAAAATATTCAAAAACTAGGCGGGCAACTCCTGGTGCGCATCGGAAGGCCAGAAAGTATTCTCGCCGAAATGGCCCAACAACTTAAAGTTTCCTGGGTGATCTGCAACCGGGAGCGCACACAAGAAGAGGTGCTGGTACAGGATGGGCTGGAACAAAAACTTTGGGGTATAGGGGTTGAGTTGCTGTACACCCGGGGCAAAATGCTTTACCATACGCAGGATTTGCCGGTTCCGGTGCAACATACCCCTGATGCTTTCACCCAATTTCGCAAAGAAACCGAGCATATCACACCCGTTCGTGAGCCGCTCCCCTCCCCTTCTGCTTTGCCTCCTTTACCCTTGAATCTGGAGACTGGCGAAATGCCAACACTAAAAGATTTTGGGGTGAATACTTTTGAATCCGACCCGCGCACTGCATTGGCCTTTAAAGGCGGAGAAACAGAAGCGCTCCGCCGTTTGCGCCACTATTTTTGGGAAAAAGACCATGTTGCACAGTATAAAGAAACGCGCAATGGGCTAATAGGACCGGATTACTCGTCTAAATTTTCCCCTTGGCTCTCCTTAGGCTGTCTTTCCCCTAAACTCATTTACCACGAACTCAAACGTTACGAACGCGAGCGCGTGAGCAATGAAAGCACCTACTGGCTTTTCTTTGAACTGCTTTGGCGCGACTTTTTTCGCCTCATGGGCAAAAAGTATGGCAACCGGATTTTTAAAAAGGGCGGCACCCAGGAAAAAGACTTACGCCATATGAAGGATAACCGTGAATTGTTCGATCTATGGGCTACAGGCCAGACGGGCGTTCCTTTTGTGGATGCCAATATGCGAGAGCTCGCAGCCACAGGATGGATGAGCAATCGAGGGCGACAAAATGTAGCCTCGTTTCTTGTTCGCGACCTGAAAGTAAACTGGCAAATGGGCGCGGAATACTTTGAAAGTCAATTAATTGACTACGACCCATGCAGCAACTGGGGCAACTGGAATTACGTTGCAGGCGTGGGAAGCGACCTGCGGGAAGACCGGTATTTCAACATCCTTACACAAGCCAAAAACTACGACCCCCAAGGAAACTTTGTTCGGATTTGGTGTCCGGAACTTGAGAATATTTCCCCTGAAAAAATCCACCGACCCGATCTTTTGAGCGCAGCTGAGCGCAACGGTTACCCGAAATCGGTGGTCAGGATTGACAAATGGGCACAGTAGGACTCAGTAATCCGTATCGTCTGGAATGTCCTGAATATCGTCATCATCGCGGCGGCGTGTTACGATGATGTGGTCATCTTCATCCGTTGGCCCCTCGTCTAGGTCATCGTCTTCTCCAGCGCCATCGAATTCATCGTCCACTTCCACTTCTACATCCACATCGACGATTTCTTCTTTCAGCTGGCCATCGTCGTCGAAGTCTTCATCTTCTTTAACGATGCGCTTGGCCTCGAGAATAGTCATACGGATGAGGTAATAGGTATCGTCAGTCTCGAAAGGGAGTGCCGATACCTTTTTGCCTTCCTTGTCATTGTAACTGACGAGGTGATCGGCATAGCCCGACGGGTATTTTTGCTTTACAAGTCGGGTGATGTCCTCTGAAAGGGCATCATAATCTTTTACAACGCGTTTTTTAGCCAAGGTCAGGGAGATTTTTGGTTTTGATAATCAGTGCGCTAATTGTGTGGTGCGCCTGGTTCCAATGGCGGCAAATTTATGGGGCTGTTTTTCAAACGGACAAATTTTTTTTGAAAGAAAGCACTCTGACAACTTTTTAATTTTTTGGTATCCTTTTCCCGCGCCCTCGTTCTACCTTTCGCACGAAAAAATTTCTGCACAATCATGCGCCAACTCGCTGCTTTATCCACCTTTTTTGCCTTTTTGGCAATCACCGCCAATGCACAAGTATCTCTTTTAACCGAAAATTTTGATGGCTGCACATTACCTGCTGGTTGGCAGGTAAATATGACCGGCAATCAAAATCCGGTATGGTATATTGGAGACGCTGTCCAAAATGACGACAACAACGGTCAAAGCATGAACGGCTCGTGTTTTCTTTTTATTGATGACGATGCCACGGGTGACCAAACGCAGACTTACGTCATTGATTTCATCTCGCCTCCTTTTGATGCCTCGCAGCATCCTACTGTTGAGCTCTCCGTGGATGTGCACTTTCGAGACTGGGATCAGGCTGATGAATACTTTGAGGTGCTGGTGACCGATGGCACCACCGAAACCCTGATTCGCCGTTACGACAATTTCCATGCCACGGGCAGCAATCTCTACGAATTTGAAACACTCTTGTTCGACCTTACCCTGGTAACCAACTCGCCAAACGCCCAACTCATATTTCGCTATGACGATGCCGGTGGCTTTAACTGGTGGGCGGGTGTGGACAATATTTCCGTGACTGGCAAAGGCCAAGGTACGAATGTGGTGGTTGAATCCTTTAACGGATGTGAAAAACCTGCTGGCTGGGAAACGCAAATTGTGGCTGGTGTAGATGATTGGAAATTTGGCCTTATCACAGAAGGTGCGGCACTTGGTGGCGGCAACTCGATGGACGGCAGTTGTTTTGCTTTTTTCGACGACGATTTGTTGGGGCAAGACACTCCATTTTCTGCTGTGCGCCTGATATCTCCTTGGTTTGATGGCACCCAGTTTGGACAGTTCAGCGTAGATTTTGACGTTATTTTGCGATATTATTCTGAAAAAATTGCTGTTTTTGTCCAAAACGGCAATGGAGAAGAGTTTTTTGTGCGCGAATCCCAAGGCGATGTGGGTGGCCCCTATTTTTCCAATTATGTCCACTCCGTTCTAGACCTCTCTCCCTACCGTTCTCAACAAATGCGCGTCATTTTTGAATACGACGACGGCAAAGATTGGGGCTGGTGGGTTGGTATTGACAATGTAAAAATAACAGGTACAGGCACCGCGTATGATCTATGTGCAAATGCCTTCCAGATGTTCACTGGCCAAAGCTGTGTCCAAGCAAACACGAACAATGCTCTTTTAGATGGCCCAAATCCTCCATGTGTAGAAAAAAGCGCTGGAGGCTTGTGGTTGACTTGGACTGCTGACTTCAGCGGGACAGCCAAAATCATTACCAACTCGGATTTCAACGATATCGTCAGTGTCTTAACGGGTGATTGTACCAATCCTCAATGGGTTATTTGTGACAACCGCGACGAACATGGTTTTACCAGCGAAAGCACTTATTTCCAAACCCAAATTGGTACCAAATACTATTTCAGGGTGAGTGGACAGGAAGGCGGGTTTGGTGATTCTCGCGGTAATTTTTGCATCCAAATTGATCCCGTTGCAGCTCCACCGGCAGCGCCCGTCAACGATGACTGTTCAAACGCTTTACCACTCGCCGTAGACGCTAACTGTTTGAATGGCAAGAACTTGAACGCATCTTCTTCGCCTAAGCTACCCAGGCTCAATGCATTAGCAAGGCATGATGTTTGGTATAGTTTCACTGCCCCTTTGCTCGCGCCCAATGAGGTGCTGGAAATTCAGAGCAATGCTGATTTCTCCGATATCATTACGGTCTACTCAGGAAGCTGCGACACGATGGCAGAATTGGCTTCCAATCATAAGGGACGCTCCCTTGTACTTACTAGTCTGACGGCGGGTGAAAATTATCTGGTTCAAATTTCGGGCACTTTTGCCACGATAGAAGGCTCGCTTTGCCCTCAGATTTTAAAGAAAAACTTGAACGCTCCAAACAACGACCATTGTAATGCGGCTACCCTTGTCAACATTGGCGGATCCTGCCTGGATGGCAGCAATGTAGGCGCGACCAATTCCGGCCTTGTCCCACCTTGTGTGATTTCGATAGCGGGCGATGTATGGTATAGTTTTGTTGCGCCCAATTCTGGCTCGGTGCGTTTTAATACCGGGGCTGATTTTTCGCATATTTTGGCGGTTTGGAAAGGGGAATGCGACAGTTTGGAGCATGTACTTTGCTCCGAAAACCCCTTGCGTTGCGATGGATTCCTGACCCTCGGGGCCCTTTCTGCTGGCGAGATCTATTATGTGCAAATTGCATCGCAAATCGCTGCTACTGGGCCTGTTACGGGCAATTTTTGCCTACAAATTTTGGACGGCTCGCTGCAGCCACCCTTTGTGGCCGTGAATTTGCAAGTAGAGGAAAAATGCGTCAGTACCAATATTTCTGAACTTCAAATCGAAGCACAAGGCGGCGTAGCGCCCTACACGTTCAGCGGCACACCCAATGGACAAATGCTGGCATCCGGCGAGACCTACCTCGTGGTGGTAACCGATGCGATTGGCTGTGAAAAAGCCTTGAATGGTACGGCAGATGATTGCGAAGCCATTGTTTGCGCCGTGACAGGAACGCTCATAGCAATTCAACCCAATTGCAACAACGACAACAACGGCTCCCTAGCTGCGATGGTGACGGGCGGTACAGCCCCATACACCTACCTCTGGTCGAACGGGGCCACCACCGCCGAAATTAGCAACCTCGCGGCAGGTGAGTACTCCTCCACGATAACCGATGCCCTGGGCTGCGATTTAAGCCTTGCAGACACCATTCTCAACCCAAGCGCCATCACCGCTGTGCCAACGAGCATTGAGCAGCCCCACCAGGGCCAAAGCGACGGGGCAGTTTTTCTGGATGTGGCGGGCGGCAATGGCATGTACAGCTACGTTTGGCTGCTGAATGGAGCGCCTTTTGTCAATTCAGAAGACCTGACCAATGCCCCGGCAGGCGACTACACGCTTGTGATCTCCGATGGAAATGATTGTACCGCTTCGTTTGATTTTACCCTGACGGAAACGGTTGGAAATCAAGAGGTTTCGACCGAATTTTTCACCGAGGTATTCCCCAATCCTGCAACCGAAAAGGCCTGGCTGGCGGTGGCTTTCCCGAAAGCGCAGACCCTGCACCTCACGCTTATGGATAATGCGGGGCGCATCCTCAGCACCTGGACCGTGCGCGACATAACGGAGCAGAATATTCCGCTGGATCTAAAGCATTTGGCGGCGGGGACGTATCAGTTGAGGATTCGGACGGAGAAGGAGGTGATTGTAGAGCAGGTGGTAGTTGGGAGTGGGAGTCGGTGAATATTACCCGTCCTACGGCTTTGAGCCGTAGGACGGGTTGCTTTTATGAAACAAAATGAAATACAAGGCCTTCATCTCCTACCGACATTCCGAAAACGGCAGACGGCACGCGGTGGCTTTGGAAACCGCCCTGAAACGCTACGCCAAGCCTACGCTGGCTCGTCCCATGAAAATCTTTCGGGACGAGAAGCACATGAAGCCCGACATCAGTCTGCCAAAACTGATTCAGGATGGATTGGAAAACTCGGAATACCTGATTTTTCTTGCTGAAAAGGATGCTGCGAGCTCCGTTTGGTGTCAACAGGAACTGGAGGAATGGTGCAATCCCGAAAAACTCAACCGCACCGACCGTCTCATTATCGCCTTGATTGACGATGAGATCGTGCTTCGTGGCATAGATGGTATTCATTGGGAACAGACCAATGCGCTGCCCAACGCACTCCAACCTTACCTGAGTTCCATTCCATTGTACATGGATTTGCGCTGGGCTAAAAGCGCGACGGACACGGATTTGATACATCCCAAGTACCGACATGAAATTAATTCACTTTCGGCGCGACTGAGAGGGGTGAACCCTGAGGATTTGAATGATGAGGAGATCAAGGTGTATAGGCGTAATATTCGTTTGAGAAATGGGGCGATTGGAGTGTTGCTGACAATGCTGTTGATTTCAATGGGAGCAACTTGGTGGGCTATTAGCCAGCAGAAAATAACCATTCAGCTGTATTATAAGTCGCCCATCAGAAGTGAGCGATGCCTGTTTGAAATCGCCTTTTTTATGCTGAAATTTGACGATTCGATAGCGCCAAAGGCCTACTGATACTGGTGCTCGCCTCGTCAGGCATGATTTGGACAACTATCAAAAAGTTGTCGAATCTGGAATACTCCATAACGCGCTGGAATTGCTCCACCCTGCCCGCTTCGACTCGCTCAACGCCAGATACTTCAATTATGTGCCTATCCCAGGGGTAAATTTACCTCGGCAGCAACCATAACGATATAGGTTCCCAACCCCGCCAACCACAAATCTTCACCCTCTCACCATATAAAATGGCCAAAACAGAAACAACTGCAGGCAATACTACCCTTTGAGATATAGGGAAAAAAAACCCAAAACCAGTCTTTTGATTTAGGTGAGAAACCAGTTAGGAATGTTTCTGGTTTGATGCGGTGGAATATGCCAACTGGCTTAGTGAACAAAAGTTTCTAACCTTGAATGCCAATGGGGGTGAAGGTGATGCCTGACTCAAAGTTGGGCTCAACGCCAAAGGTTACCGCCTGCCCACCGAATTTGAGTCAAAACGCCGCCTGAAAACCGTTACATTTTGCAGGAATTGCAAAAACTCAAAAATCTGCACGTACCTGGCATTTGCCGGAAACAATCCATTGGCTGAAAAAAGCCAACGTTCTGAAATCAAGAAACGTCTCAAAATCTGCTTAAACTTGACAAACATGATCCTTTGCTCAAGCTCCTACTCTGCTGGCAAGGTCCCAAGTCGAGGATCGAGGGCTTCTTGCAAGAACTTAAAATATTTGGATTTGCGCTACAATCAATTAAAAACCCTGCCTGCAACCATCCGTGAACTCCAAAATGTGGCAATATTTAGATTTACAGGGCAAATGCCTCTTTGAGTTCTCTGCCAATTAATAAAACACCAATGATTTGAGGTCAGTTGAATTCTTAACTTTTAGGCAAATTGCCGTTTTGGCAACCATACTACCAAAAAACGCCCAATCCGGCACCCAAAAAGAAGTAGAGGCGTGCCCAAGGTTTGTACCAGCCTGCCTATCAAATAGTGTGGACAGGAATTACTTTAAAAAAAACTACCGAGTTGATTCTCATTTGGAAACATTTATACCAATAAAATTCCATGCAAATCAACTACCGTCTCGACATCACCCCCACTCCAGAACAAGTCATCGAGCTATACGACAATGCAGGCCTACCCAGGCCCACGCACGACCCAGCCCGCATCCAGAAAATGTATGAAAATTCCAATCTGATCGTGACTGCATGGGATCATGATATGCTCGTCGGCGTTTCGAGGGCCATCACGGACTGGGCCTGGAGTTGTTACCTGGCTGATTTGGCAGTCAGGCAGGATTACCAGAAACTTAGCATCGGTAAAACCCTGATCGAACTCACCAAGGAAAAGGTGGGCGAGCAATCCATGGTTCTGTTGCTTTCTGTTCCGACGGCAATGAATTATTATCCAAAAATTGGATTTGAGAAGCAAGAGAGCAGTTTTATTATGAAACGGACGAAATAATTGAATATCGAGCTTCGAAAGACCAGGTGTCCCACCGGAACAAGTGCAGTAAGACGGGCTTCTTGTTCATTCAAACCCCTCAAACATTTCGAAACACATCGAACCAAACCCTACCCTTTCACATCCCCATATATCACCTGCATTTTCATGTTATAAAACATAAACGAAAGCACGTCGGAGGCTTCTTCAATGAGTTTGGAGGTGGGTTTACCAGCGCCGTGGCCCGCACTGGTTTCGATGCGGATCAGGGTCGGGTTGCTGCCTTGCTGGTTTTCCTGCAAGGCAGAGGCGAACTTGAAGGAGTGCGCAGGCACCACCCGGTCATCGTGGTCCGCAGTGGTAATCATAGTGGCTGGATAAGCCGTTTTTTTCAGGTTGTGGAGCGGCGAGTATTTGAGGAGGCAGGGAAAATCCTCGGGGTTGTCCGAGCGACCATAATCGGTGGCCCACGCGTAGCCGATGGTGAACTCGTGGTAGCGCATCATATCGAGCACACCCACGGCCGGGAAGCACACTCCAAAAAGATCAGGACGCTGGGTCATACAGGCGCCGACGAGCAAGCCGCCATTGGAGCCGCCCTGAATGGCGAGCCGCGGAGGCGAGGTGTATTTTTTATCAATCAAGTACTCTGCTGCGCCGATGAAGTCGTCGAACACATTTTGCTTCTGGCATTTGGTGCCTGCCTTGTGCCATTTTTGGCCAAACTCGCCGCCGCCCCGGATATTCGCCACTGCGTAAATGCCGTTGTTTTCCAACAAAGCCGCCCGCGAGGGACTGAAAGTGGGCGTGATGCTGATATTGAAACCACCGTACCCGTAAAGCAGCGTCGGGTTTTGGCCGTCGTAGGCGATGTTCTTCTTACGGGTAATAAACATGGGCACTTTGGTGCCGTCCTTGCTCGCATACCATACTTGTTCGGTAGTGAAAAGATCGGGGTTGAAATCTATCTTGGGGGCTTTGAACACCTTGATTTCAGGGAGTTCATATCCAAACTATAAATCGTGTTCGGGCGCAGAAAAGACGTAAAGGCAAAGAAAGCCAGTGGGTCGTTTGGCTTGCCTGTCATGCCACCCACGGTACCGATTTCGGGAAGTTTGACCTCCTGAATAAGTTTGCCCGCCAGATCGAAGACGCGGAGACTGCTGGAAGCGTTGTGCAGGTAGGAGCAAACGATTTTGCCGCCGCAAATCACGGCACTTTGTAGCACATCAGCAGGGTCTTCCGGGACGAGGATTTCCCAGTTGAATTCTTCCGGATTTTCCGGATTGACAAGAATGAGGCGTTGATTGGGAGCGTTGTGGTTGGTCAGCACGAGCAGTTTTTCGGCGATGTTATCCACTAAGGTATAGTCTTTTTCGTAGGCATTTACAATGGTCACGAAAGGGGCATTTGCTTTGCTCAAATCTTTGACAAACAATGCGTTACCACTCGTACTTTCCCAGCCGGAGACGCATAGGAAACGCTCGTCGTCGGTGGTTACGCCGCCAAATGAGCGGTTGGGATGCGCCTTGTCGGCATAGACAAGCTTGTCGGCGGATTGTTCGGTGCCCAGTTTGTGGAAGTAAACCGCGCCAAATTTGTTGGCTGCCGTCAACTCCTCTCCTTTTTGGATTCCGGGAATTTGGTGTAATAAAAACCGTCTCCCTGCCATGCGATGCCGCTGAACTTGACCCATTTGACTTCGTCGGACAACATTTCGCCCGTATTCATGTCTTTCACCACAATGCTGCGCCAGTCGGAGCCGCCTACAGAGGTAGAATAAGCAAGGTAGCGGCCATCCTTTGAAAAATCCAGTTCGCCGAGCGAGGTGGTTCCGTCCGAGCTAAATTTATTTGGATCGAGCACGATTTCTGCTTGGCTGTTGAGGTTGTCCTGCACATAAAGTACGCTTTGATTTTGGAGGCCGTCGTTTTTGAAAAAGTAGTATTTGTCGCCTTCTTTAAAGGGCGGAGCATACTTTTCGTAGTCAAAAATCTGTTCCAGACGTGCTTTTACCTTGTCGCGAAACGGGATTTGGCTCAGGTAGCCGTTGGTGACGATGTTTTGGCGGGTTACCCATTCTTTGGTTTCGGCGCTCTGGTCGTCTTCGAGCCATCGGTAGGGATCGCTGATTTTTGTGCCGTGGTAATTATCGGTCACAGAGGTGTCTTTCCGCGTAGCGGGATAGGTCACGGGGATCTGTTTGAAATCCATGGTTTGATTGGTAGGGGCTTTGGTTCCTGAGTCGCAAGAGAGCAGGAGTGTTATGATCGCGATGCTTAATGTCGTGAGAAATAGTTTCATAAACAAAGTTAGTTAAAAAAATGCGGGGGCGAAAAACCGCAAACCCCGCTTACTTTTGCCCAAAAATAGACAAAAATGCTTTCTTGTATCCGAATAGGCTTCTTTGCCCTTTTTATCCAATTTCTGTTTGCTCCATTTTTCTCGTTTGCTCAAACCCGTCCCGAGGCATTGCCGCCCTTGGACAGCTTGAGTTTTTATGAAATGAACAGGATTGCGGGAGAATTTTCTGACAAAATGCATCATTTGGAAAATGCTGCAAGAACCTCGTCAGAAGTGGCCGATAAAAACTATGGACTGGCGGATATCTCCTTTGAGGCTGCAAAGCAAGATTCCAGCGCATCAAAAGTTTTGCTGGATTCGCTTTCGAAGGAATCAAAAGCAAAAAATGTTCTGTTCAAAAAAGCATCGAAACTTTTGGAAAGAGCAGAAAAAACCGCCCATCTTGCGAGTGCATTGACGGATATGGATAGCCTTTCCCTCCGCAAAAACCTCCCGAAAGCCTGGAAACAAATCACTCAATTGCATGACGAGATTTATCCGCCTTTGTCCGCCGAAGCCTTGGCGAAGGAGGGCGAAAACACTGAATCTGAATCAGTTGTAATAAAAAATCGATCCCAAAATCGAAAAACCCAAACAAAACACCCAAGTCTATACCAAAAATACGATCCATCTGCCGATGTGATGCTTCGCCCCCCCACCCCACCCTGCGTCATTGCCGCGAGCAGCCGTGATGAGTTTTCGGGCGAAATCTCCCGGGAGACGGCACAGGCCGAACTTTTCCGTTTCACCAATCCCGCACTGAGAACGTATTTGCAGGGCAAAACCCATGTCATTTGCGAGGCTGCGCTTGCCAGCACCGGGCCAAAAGCGACCCTCTTGCTTACCTTCAGAATCAATGACCCGAATGCCCGCAAGGCCTTTGGGAAATTGGAGAAAAATGGGGTCGCCTTCCTAAAATTCCTGGATGGGAGCACTGTTGAACTGCAAAATGCAGTCGCCGACGATGGTGTTTTCAATGCTGAAAATGATGCCTCTATCTTTCGCGGCCATTACCCGATAAACCCTGAGACGCTGAAAAAAGTACGCCGCACGGGACTCGACAAACTTCGTATCCTTTGGAGCAAAGGTTATGATGATTATGATGTGCAACAAGTGGATCTGCTGATGCGACAGGCGGAATGTTTGTTCAAGTGATTCGTTACAATGCCCTATTTTTGTACTTAAATTGTAACCACCTAGCCACATATTGTTTTTGCCACTAATTGCACTAATTTTCACGAATATCCCTTGGTTTCTTCTACTGGTTGGTGAAAATTAGTGCAATTAGTGGCAAAAAGAAAACATATCAAACCACCTCAGCCGATTGGGAAGCCCTGAAAAGACAAAAATGAAAATCCTCCACAACTTCCCCCTCCTCCCCTACAACACCTTCGGCCTCGATGTAAAGGCCCAGCATTTCGCCGAATTTTCCAGTGTGGACGATTTGCGGGAGGCGCTGACAACAGGTATCCAGCCCGTCCTCCTGCTTGGTGGGGGCAGCAATGTGCTTATCACCCAAGATGTGCAGGGACTGGTGTTGAAAAACAATCTGCAGGGTATCAAAGTCATCCGTGAATTCAAAAACAAGGTCTGGGTGGAGGTCGGCGGCGGCGTGGTTGGCACGAATTTGTGCTCTGGGCGGTGGAACAAGGTTACGGCGGCGTGGAAAATATGAGCCTGATACCTGGTACCGTTGGAGCGTCGCCTATCAAAATATTGGTGCTTATGGCGTTGAATTGAAGGATGTTTTGTGCGCCTCAAAGCCCTTAATTTAACCAGTGGAAAACTCAAAACCTTCAGCCATTCCGATTGCCAATTCGGCTACCGCGACAGTATTTTCAAGCGTGAAGAAAAGGGAAAATGGTGCATTACTTCAGTCGTGTTTTCCTTGACCAAAAGTCCGCACAAGCTGAACACCTCTTACGGTGACATTTCTAAAACATTGGAATCCAACGGGATAAGCAACCCAAGCATCGCCGACATCAGTCGCGCTGTGGTGCAAATCAGAACATCCAAACTCCCCGACCCGGCCAAAATTGGCAACTGCGGTTCGTTCTTCAAAAATCCCGAAACTGATCGTTCTGTGTTGGAGCGTATCCTTGCCACGCACCCGCAAGCGCCGCATTTTCCCCTGCCCGATGGACGGGTGAAAATCCCCGCAGGCTGGCTCATAGAACAATGCGGCTGGAAAGGCAAGCGCGTAGGGAATACGGGCTGCTACGAGCGGCAGGCGCTGGTGCTGGTGAATTATGGGGGTGCCACGGGTAAAGAGGTGAAGAATCTGGCTGAGGCGATTATTGAATCAGTGGAGAGGACGTTTGGGGTGAGATTGGAGGCGGAGGTGAATATTTGGCCGGGTTCGAGTTGAAATCTGGTAGGCTTCGAGTTGACACCTCGAGGTTTTGAAAACCTACGAGGGTTTTTCCTGGCTTGACTTGATCGCTTGGTTTTGTCAACAAGCGAGGCGGAATTATCGAGGCAAAAAAGGTTAGCGGGCAAGCGGAAGCCAACAATTTGGTAACAGTATCAGCATAACCTCTATTCCGAGATACATTTCTACAGCCTAGTGGGTTGAAATTCCAAGCCCCCTCTAACTACCCGTAGTCCATCAAAGCCAGATTGGTCCCAGCTTATACTATTATCTGGAGCACCTTTGTAATTTTCATGCCAGATATCTTGACACCATTCCCACACGTTACCACTCATATCGAATATTCCAAATTCATTTGCCTCTTTTTTCCAACAGTTTTGGTTCTTCCAGCTGCATTTTCAGCATACCAACCTACTTCCCCTAAATTATTGCTTCCTGCAAATTCATAGGCTTTTGTACTTCTTCCTCCTCGTGCTGCATACTCCCACTCAGCTTCAGTAGGCAACCGATAGGGTTTTTGCGATAAAGGGATAATATCGTTTAATTTTTTTAAAAAATCCTGAATTTCATCCCAGGTCACGCTCTCTACAGGCAGGTCATCACCTTTAAAATGTGAAGGATTGGTGCCCATGATTTTTTTCCAATCGTACTGGGTTATTAGATACTTATTAATCTGGAAATCGTGAACCCTAACATTATGAATGGGCTTTTCATCTTCACGTTTAATACTGCCCATTTTAAATGTCCCACCCTTAATTGATACTAAACGACTATAAAAGGATCAATGTTTTTTATCTCCAAGCTGAGAAATTTCTGATTTTTTACTTCACTTCAATTTTTGGGGGACTAGTCTGTGCTTATGATCCTGATTCTCATTCGCCTGTTGGGACTGTATGGAAAAACGTGAACGTTTATTTGCTTCGATTTTATGAGCTGCTTTATCTTTTATTTTCTGTTCGGCCTTACGCCTGTCTCGGTTTCAATGAGGTCGTGAATGCGTTGGTGTGCCTCGTCTTGGTGGAGGGTATGGCCTTCGTCTAAGTAGTTCTCGTAGGCTTCAAGGGTATTTAATTTGATGGTTGCCTTCCAGGTAGCCTCGTCTTTGATGGTTTACGCTCGGCAATGGCTTTAGCCTCTT
Source organism: Lewinellaceae bacterium (assembly GCA_016708875.1). Taxonomy (GTDB): domain Bacteria; phylum Bacteroidota; class Bacteroidia; order Chitinophagales; family Saprospiraceae; genus M3007. Next base: position 47,504 of record JADJFA010000015.1, on the reverse strand, counting down.
TTTCACGCTGGATTTAGCCTCTTTTGCCGCCAAAACTTTGGCAGCCTTCTGCCTTTGGTTTCAGCAGCCTCCCTCTCCCGTTGGGCTTCGGCAGCTAAAGCAGCCAATTTTTCATCTTGCTCACGCTGGATTTTTTCTTCGGCCTCAATCCGTGCATGCACATCATTCACCACTTCACGAAGTTGGCGCAATGCAGCCGCCCATGCAGAAGCCCGGCTGCCCCAAATGGCAAGGTCGTCCACAGGTGTCAAGGAGCGACTCACCGGGTGAAGTGGCAACATCTGCAAATCTCCTATGCCCTCGGCCATATCGTAGAGCAATCACGTACCAAAATGGGGATGACGCGGGTAACGCCCTCTCGCTTTTGTTCAAGTGCTTTTTGAGTTCCTTGCGCTGGATAAAATCGGAGAAAAGCGAGTCAGCGCTCACGAGCATCAGCACAATATGACTGGCTTCCAATGCTTTTTCAATGCTCTTTTCCCACTCTTCGCCGGGGAGGATATGCGAGTCATCCCATTTTTCAAGGAGGCCATTTTGGGCGAAGGGGGCGAGTTGGCGCAGCAATTCGTTTTTGAACACTGCATCCTCGCGGGCATAAATGATGAATGTTTTGAGTGGCTTCGGCATGGTGTTTTCGCTTTGTCAGCAAGGGCAAATGTAGAAAAAGCATTGTAAGTACATGGAGACCGAATAAGACCCACCCCATGGCGGACGCATGAATTTTAAGAAGTGATATTTAAGAATTGCAGATTTTTTTTGATTGACGATTGACGAATACATGAATGATGATTGTTGAAGTGATGGGCGATTTTTGAAATTATGATGGATGATTGGGCGGAACATCGGCAATCGAAAATCAAACCTCTACCTCAACAATCATCATTCATGTATTCGTCAATCGTCAATCAAAAAGCCGCCTGATTTTCATGCGTCTGCCCTGCCCCCCCGGAACCTCGTTCCGGGGTACTATCCCTTCAAAAATACATATCAATCTCCCCTTTGTTCTTCGCCGTGATTTTCCCCCGGTAATCGCAGTCGAGCGTATCCTTCAAAAGGGCATACGTGGCGCCGCTCAAATTGATCTTCCCCGGCTCGCTGGTACTTTCCATACGCGCGGCGGTGTTCACGGTGTCGCCCCAGATATCGTAGGCGAATTTTTTACCCCTACGATGCCGGCCACCACCGGGCCGCTGTGCATCCCGATGCGGATTTCGAATGGATGGGTCATGCCTTTTTTTCGCTGCCGGACAAAAGCCTGGATTTCCTGCGCCGCCCGCGCGGCCATAAGTGCGTGTTGAGGATTAGGCACGGGCAGGCCTGATACGGCCATGTAGGCATCTCCGATTGTCTTTATTTTCTCCAGGCCATGCCGTTCGATGATCTCGTCGAATGCCTTGAAATTCAGGTGTAGTTCGCTGACCAAATCCTGCGCGGAGAGTTTTTCTGAAATCCGTGTAAAATCAACAAAATCAGTAAAAGGACGGTTACTTCGTCGAACTGCCGGGCCATGGCGCGACCGTTTTCCTTGAGCTCCGAGGCCACTTCAGCTGGGAGAATATTGAGCAGCAATTTGTCCGATTTCTGTTTTTCGGACTGGATGATCCGGTTCGACTTTTGCTGATTTAGGAAGTTGCGGAAAATGAAAAAGGACAACAACGACAACAAGATGATACCTGCAAGGAAAAAGAGTCGCTGCGTTTTTTGGGTTTGAAGTTCTTTGTCTTGGAGTTCAATCTGGGATTTTTGCAGGTTCACCTGCGTGGCTTGCAGCGTTTTCTCGTTTTCCGCCAAATGCAGTTGTTCCTCCTTTTCCCGGGTGAGGCTTTGTTCAAATTGTAGGTCAGCCTGGGATTTCAGGTAGGCCAGGCGTTGCAGTTCCTTGTCTTTGTTGGCCAGATTGATCGCGATTTGCTTGTATTCCAGTTCCTGTTGTTGTTTGCTTGCAATGAGTATTTGTTGTTCAAGTTTTGTGTCCGTAATGATCTGGTGCTGGCGCAGGGAATCTTCCTTTTTGTTAAACTCGAACTGTAGGCTTTTCTTGGTCACCTCCTTTTGTTTCTCCACGTTGTTAATGCTGTCCCGGAGCACGACATACCCCTGATAGACGAGATAGGCACTGTCAAATTTCTCCGTAGCCTGATAAATTTGGGAAAGGTTGAGCAGTGCCTCCGTTGCAGTACTGAGCGAGCCTGTTCCATTTGCCAGTTCAAGAGCCTTTGTTTCATGTGTCAGGGCCTTCTCGTAGTTTTTTTGAAGAAAATAGACATTCCCAATAGCAGCGTAATTGGAGGCTGCGCCTTTTTTGTCATTGATTTTTTCGAAGATCGCCAATGCGCGTTCGTGGTATTGGATGGCGGCGGGATAATCGGCTAACTTGATATACACATTTCCGATGTTTCCCAGGTTGTTGGCGATCATAGCCCTATTGCCTAATTGTTCACTGATCTTCAGGGCGCGTTGCTTGTACTCCAGGGCTTTTTTATAGTCCTGCAGCTGGGTGTACACATTCCCGATGTTGACAAGGTTGCCAGCCACGTTTTGCAGGTTGCCGGTGCCTTCGCTAATAGTCAGCGCCTTTTCATAATACTCGATGGCTTTAGGATAGTCGTGGAGCTCGTTGTGGATGTTTCCAATATTGCCAAGGCTGTTGGCTATACTGGTTTTGTTGCCCGTGCGCTCGTTGATACTGAGCGTTTTATGGTAATATTCCAATGCTCGCGGGTAATCAAATATGGAAAAGTCGACCAGTCCGATGTTGTTGTAATTGTTGCCAATGCCCTGCAAATTGCCCAAACGCTCATTAATCTGGAGCGCTTTCTGGTAATTTTCGAGGGCTGCTGGATAATCGGCCTGTATCAGTCTATTGGCGCCCATTACACTGAGGGCAGTGGCGAGAAATTTTTTATCCGGCAGTTTTTCTCCAAGTTGGACGCCTTTTTGCGCGTACTTGAATCCAGTAGAGGGGCTTACAGCATTATAGCGACGCGCCAGGTCGGTGAGCAGTTTTACCCGGACGGAGTCTTCCCGATCGTATGTTTTTTCCAGATGCACCAAGGAATCCAGTTGACGTTGCTGTGCCTGGACTTTCCATGATGCGAGGATGACCAATAAAAGGAGACCACAACGATGCAACATACGCTAGTCAGCAATAAAAATAACGTTTACGCAGGGGGTCACGCGGGTGTCGTTGGTGGTGGCCGGGAAAGCGGCGAGGCTGGTATTGTTGATGGCCTCGTTGAACGATTCTATACGGATGTTGCCAACGGTTTTGGGAATTCAAATGGCGCATTCCCGGGCTTGCTGATTCTGTAAAAAGCATTGGAAAGTACGGTGATGCCATAATGCCTCCCTTCTGCCAGTGAAACATCAGGGATGTCGGCGGAACCGTTTTGATGCAAGGCAGGAGAATTGACCGTTGAAGACTGCAACTTCATTGGCGTTATTCCGGAAATGTCCCAAAGCGCCACGATGAAATCGCCTGTTGCGGGCATTTTGATGCCAAACTCTGTGATTTTGCCACTTTTAAGCGGGGTAAAGGCAAAGCCGTACTCCCAAGAGTCAACATTCATTTCTACTGTATCAATGATGATCGAGGATTCATTGAAAAAATCGAAGAAAGGGCCTTCTTCAACGGGATTTGCATCCTTTTTACAGCATAATAGCAGGGTTGACAAACAAAGAAGACCTGATAGGTTGAGGATCCTGAATTGCATAATAGGGAATTTGGTTGGATGATAAGGAGGCCACAAATTTAGACGATTTTTGAAAATATCGAGTAGCATCAACAAACCAGTTCCATAGCCGGGCCATAAAAAAGCCGCCTAGTCTTTTCGACTAGGCGGCTCACAACATAACCATGAAAACAATTAACCAATCAAATGTTAGCCCTTTCTGATTATGCCTTTTCCGAAAACCGTGCCAAGTTTGATAGAAGAGAAGAATTTTCGGATTGAAAAGTGTTAAAGTTGACTAGATTATTCATGATGGAACACGGATGACACGGATTAGACACGGATTATAGATCAAATAAATTAAAATCCGTGTCTAATCCGTGTCATCCGTGTTCCGTGTTCCATCACCCTAATCCATAAACTATTTCTTCACCAGCCGCGCCGTCAATGGCCGCGCCAAATCTTTGACTCTCACGAAATAAGTACCTGCTGGCGCATTGTCCAAAATGACCATCCCGCGAAGGGTATTGTCCCAACGAACCAGACGAGCTGTTTGTACCAATTTCCCTTTAAGGTCAAACACCTCGAACATCAATGACTGTTCTCCTTCGATGGCCGGTAATTCTATGCTCGCCATGCCGCTGGTAGGATTGGGCGACACCTTCAGTTTGCGTAATTGAGTAGGTTCATTGATCGCAACTGTTCCCAATGAGACAAATGTTTCTACGAAACAGCCATTTGCATCAAGCGCACCAAGGACGTAAAATCCACTGGGCAAGTTGCTAAATACCGGATCGGCTTGGTAGTTACCTCCATTCAAATTGAATTGGTAAGGTGGCAATCCGTCACTGGGCAGAGCCGTGATCTGGCCGTCTGAGGAGCCTTGGCTGGAAGGATTCACAGCCGCTGCGTCAACAAAGAAATCAGCACAAAGAGCCACGGCACAGAAAGGTGCAGATATTTCACTGCCAAAATCGTCGCCTGCATAGGACCAATGCGTCCCTGCTATGGGGGAAAAAAGATCTACAATTCCGCCCTCCATACCATTGCCACCAGAATCGAAAAGATGGAAAACATAACACTTTTCTTGTTCAAGGCACAGTTCCTCAGAGTAAAATGTGAACGCCCCAGGATAAGGGCCCCCAGATTTCACCAAATTGCCCTGATCGTCACGCAGTTCCCAACGGTTTTCCTCCGGGAATCCATTGGTTGCAAAAAACATTTGCACGCCATACCCATCCGGGTGAAGCTCGAACGTGACGCTGCCCGTGTCGTTTCCGGGTTGTTCGTCTTCTCCCTGGCCGTCCACATTGGTAAGGTCAACTGCTACAGTGTTTTGCCCAAATTGAACTCCTTGGATAAAAAGTGGAATTTCAAGAGAAGCATCGGGCGCGATAGTCACCGTTTGTGGCACAGTGGGCTGTGGCACTCCGTTAACAGTGATTTGAATATCAAATTGATGGTTATCGCCAATGCCATTGTTTCGTACCGAAACACCAACAAAGACAAAACTGGAATCGCTGCAAGCTTGTACTGTGTGGACGTTGGTTATTTCCAATTCCCTAAGCGCCCGATTTCTGACGGTGGTATGTAGGGTGTCATTATCAAGTTTCTCATCGCCAGGAATGGTAGCGCTGAGTTCAAAATTGTAAGAAGCACCCAGCGTGCTGAGGTCCTCCGTGGTGCTAAATGTATGTTCTATCGTTGCGCCAGAAGCCACTACACCAGGATAAACCTCTGATTTCCAAGGTCCTCCATTTAACTTGTAGGCTACTTCTATGTTGGCTTGATCTGTAAGCCCGAAATTTCGAAAGCGGATTTTAATAGGTTCAGCGACTGTCAGGTTTGGCCCGGATGCGGGAGAAGCCAAGGCCAATGCGCCTACATCAATCTGCTGTCGCTGCGGGGTGCAAATATTGAAAATCTGAGACTCCTCTTTGATGGCATCGAATGCTTCCACCATTATATCTCCAAAGATACTGTACAAGCGAAAGTGTCCTTGCCAGCTAAAAGTGGAGGACTTCAGAATAACGCGATAACAAGTGTTGTCGTCGCTGCAAATTTGGGTAAAAGTCTGGCCCGCGCTCATTTCTCCCGCAGCCAGCAACACATTGGTTTCACTGCGCAGTTCCCAAGCCAACACTCCAAAGGTTGTTTCTGCTTCCGCTATCAGGTAAGTGCCGTCAAGGTTTCCGAGGAATTTGCTGGGCGCCAGGCTATCATTGGAGGTGCGTTCGTCTTGAACGCCGTTTGGCAGCGAAGTATGAATTCTAAGGTTGTTGAGGCCGTTGAGTATGTTGGTCGCATGAAGATCAATCGTATCGCTTTCTCCGGCAGGCAGATTACCTGTCCAGTCGTAAATGTTGTACGGTTGATTATTGATGCGCCAGTGTACTTTCGCGCTGTTTAGCGGCAACCCGGATGCATTGCGGATGATAATACCAAAATCAGTTTCTGATCCACACACCAAGCCTGGAAGATTGTATTTGCCCACAGCCGCTACGTCGTTGGAGGTCAGTTTTTGAATTACAGCATCCAAGGTGTCATTGCGCACAAATTGATCTTGAAGCCAATTTGTGATAATGCGGAAATTATAGTTTTTTCCAACCACCGGCATGTCCACCGTTGCAGCAAATAAGTGGTCCACAGATTCGCCTGGCTGAATGGTATTGGGCACATTCTCTGTTGCCACAAGATTTCCCTCAAAATAAAGCGAAGTGGTAAACCCGGTAACTGGAACCAGCCCACCGTTGTAAATCTTGACTTTTACAGCTTCTCCATTCCCCAAAAGGGCAGATGACACCGGTGTTAGCAGACTAAGCGGTTTTATATCATAGGTATCTACCTGCATTTTGAAGGAACCAATGCGGGTGCCCCAAGGCGCGCCAGCAGGCTGGTATTCTCCTGTAAACCAAAAAGTTCGCCCGTCTTCCGGGTCCACACTCATGTTGCTGTAATCACCCCAGCGATTGTCGCCAAAATGGCTTTGCTCGCCAGCTGCAAGTGTATATTCCTCCACAGGCATATCGCCAAGTGGATCGCTGTTGCGTCTTCCGGTGAGGTACAGACCGGGATAAAGAAATTCGCTTGCGCCAGAATACCCCAGGGCGATATTGCCCGCTTCATCGGTACAAATAGTGCCCATGAAACGGTTGGTAACCAAATCCGGGGCATAAGTGCCTTCCTGATATATTTGCCAATCGCCGCCGCCTTGTTTGCGGAGTTCGTACCAGCGCACGGCTGCGTCGCCGCCTTCACCGACCTGACCAGAAACGTCCGAAACGTGGTTGAAAACCACCGATTCGTAAGTCCCGAAATTGCGGTAAGGCGCCCGGTACATAATGATGTTTTCCAAAGCAGTAATGCGGGGCGCCCCTGCATCTGGTTGTTCAATGCAGTCAAAAAGCCCTCCTCCAAAACATACTTTTGTTTCAAAAGGGGTAGGAAACAACTTGTCCGGACCGGTTATGCTGCTTTGGGCAGCATTGTCCCAGTCAACATCTACTTCCCAAATCTGCAAGTGGTCCTGTCCACCATCCCAGCCATCGTCGTACACCCGGAAAATATAGGCCGGGCTTCCGGCAGGCGGAGGGGGTCCTCCTTCCCAGTCAGCACCCGTAGCAGGTTGATAAGCAATGGCCATATAATTCGGCATCTCAAAACGGTACAGGTCAAATGTTGGTTCGCCAGCGAGCATAGCCGCACGTTCCAATGCATAACCAGAACAATGGTTGCCATTTGAAATCTCGTTCACCGTAATAAAATAGGCATTGTGCCAAACATACAATTTAGGGTAATCGCCAAAACCCTGGGTTTGGAAACGATAGGCTTTCCAGCCTCCAGTAGGGTCACTGGTGTTAGAGATCGCGATCAGGAGTTCGTTGGTAAAAATTCCCTGCAATTCCATGATAAGCCAACGTTCAGCATCATGGTCGTACTGCACAATGGGGTCGCCAATGCTTCCTGTGCCCACAGCATTCCAAATGGTGTTGCTGAGCACCGGGCCATAAACAGATTGCGCTGTGTGCTTGTCCCAAACTTGCAGCCAAGACCCGCCATTGGCGTTTGTCATTTGCATGTAGTGATTCTTGCCAATATCACCTGTGGGATCAGGTGGAGTGATGCCACCTGGGTCCCTTAAACCTTCAAAATTGAAACCGGGGATTATTTCTGGTCCGCTCTCGCGGTTGTCTGCGCTGTTTTTTGCGAGTGGATCGCCGTCTATAGGAAGCGAGTTGGGGTTGTTTATCTTGTTGGAAAAGAAGTAGTTGCGCTTTTGAGCGAGTTTATTGGGCACATGATCAGGTACCGTAGTCTGTGGCTTCAAGTCGCGCAAAGAGGGAATACTTCCCAATAATTCGCCTTTCGAGACGCTGGGCGGGTAGGATTTGGGAGGATCGTTTTGCTGGATGGGAGGCTGGAAATTTTGGCTAAAAAGTGTGGTCGTTACTGACCAAAAAAGACAAAGCGTAAGGATGTGTCTCATGTAAATGGGTAAGTTTCAGAACGAAAAAATCAGGTGAATAAAATTTGGTAGGAATCTCAGTTTTGAGGCTGTAATGTATGAGGAATAGTTGGTGGGCGGGGGATGGAATTTGGAGAAACGTCGTCTGTTAGCCATTGGCACTTGCTCCTGTTTTCAATGGCGCCCCCCTCCGATACCCATCTTTGGGTAGGATCAATCCACAGAAACAATCGGTTTCACGACATATTTTGATTTTCAGACCACGGTCAGTGTAAGCTTCATTACGTTTGTCGGTACGTCCGCAAATAACATTTCAACTAACTAATCATCCTATGTTTTTACCATCCACCCGAACCGTGGTTGTGCTTGCCTTCCTACTGCACAACACCTTGGCTTTTAGTCAAAACCCCGATTGTCCCACACCCACATTTCTCAAAACATCCGGCTCTGAAACCCAAACCGAGTACGGCAGCGTGCTTACACGAAGCAGCGATGGCAACTTGTACCTCGCGGGCCGAAACGTGACCAATACGTTTATTCAAAAAATAAACCTGGCTGGTGATGTGATCTGGATGCGCGAGTTCCGGATCAACCCTTTCGAACCCATCACACCCATCCAGATTTTTGAAGATACGGAGGGGATGATCGTTGGCTGTGGCACACAGGTTCAATTTGCCGGAGCATCCCGGGGCTATGTCTTTCGATATGATCCTGTGGCAAACCAGTTTTTATGGGCTCACCCCATTACAAGTAACAACCCCCGTGCAGCAGGTATTTTAGAAAAAACGCCCGGCGGAAGTTTTGTTTATTACCAAAATCCGGAGCTATTAGATGGAGAGTCGGAGATTGAAATACTTGATTTGGATCGGGTAACAGGCAACATTATCCCTGCTTTTGCCCGTCGTTATGAGCATATCTCCTACGATATGATCACAAAAATGGTTTCCGTGGGTGGATCGCTTTTCGGACTGGGTTATTGTGAAAGTCGCGACAGTTTCGACAACTCCGCCAGGCGACTGATGCTTGCACGTTTCGATCCGGTAAATGGCATGCCGATCTGGGCACAATTGAGCCATGATGATGCTACGGCTCAAACTGATTTCATTGCCCGCGATCTCGTTGCCGACGGCGATGAACTTGTGGCTGCGTACATCGTGGATGAAGATATCAATGATAACCCTGGCGATACGCAACCCAATATTATCCACCTTCAAAAAACCGACTTGGACGGAAATATCCTTTGGATAAAACGATATGACCTGGGTACCTCTATATTGAGGGTTATTTCTGTGGCCGATGGATATGTATTGTCCGGGCAACGGAGTCTCAACAGCAAATACTTTGTTTTTAAAGTTAACAAGGACGGGGATTTTGTCTGGGGCAAAAACCTCACATATGGCCCCGTTGCCACTGTAAACACTATTGCACTTGGCCCGGATCAATCTGTTGCCGTAGCGGATTCGCTCTATTTTACAGGACTTGCGACCACTGGCCTTGGCGATGTGCTTTTTTGGAAAATGCTTTCTGATGGAACTATGGTCGATTCGTGCGGATTCGTGGACAGCCTTGCCCTACAAGTAACTGAAATTCAAAATCCTGTAAGGACACCCATTATTCTGCAAGAACTCATCACTTCTGCGCTAGCGACGAACACAATAGAGAACTGGACTACCAATACTTTGGAGGAAAAACTCGTTTGCCCGGATTGCACGGTGCCTGATCCGTGCCCAGAGGACAACGATTTTGTAGTAGACATTACCGAAATTAGTTGTTCTGGAGGCATTGTGAACCTGGATTTCCGCATTTGTGATTTGGATGGAGGGCTGATTCCCGAAATTACCATAAGCTTCTACGATGCCAACCCTTACACGGATGGAGCAGACAAATTGGGCATTTATGACTACTCCTCCAACGGAGACAGCTGTGCCACTTTGCAATTGACTGATTTAGAGAACCAATTTGGGCCAGATGCGCTGGTGAATGGTTTTCAAATATTTGCTGTGGTGAACGACCTTGGCAATACATCAACTCCGTTTTTGCCCGACGATTTCCCGCTCTCTGATGTCGAGGAATGCAATTATTTCAATAACCTGGACAGTATAACTGTCCAATTGCCAACCGCTCCAACGCTCAACTTAGGGGCTGATCAGATCATTTGCTCCAATGAAAATGCTGTCCTGAATGCATGCCCTGGATTTTTTAGATATCAATGGTCAAATGGTGCAACCACGCAATCTACTACCGTTACGTTTGGTGGTCAATATCGTGTAACGGTAACGGACCCTTGCGGATTTCAGCAAAGCGATACCATAAACCTTCAGGTCTTACCACTTCCCCTCGTGCAGGAAACCGGCGTTTTTTGTCCCGGAAAGTCGGTAACCATTCGCGGGTATACATTTGATCAAGCCGGTACTTTCCAACAAACCATCCCTGGTTTAAACGGCGATTGCGATACCTCTGTCACTTTTGTTATTGACGTGTTACCTTATGAAGAACGCATCGAATCAGTCTTCTTTTGCCCCTTCGAAACGGTCACTATTAATGGCGTGGTGTACGAAGATTCTGGGTTGGCACTTGACACAATTCCTTCCACGACAGGCTGTGATACGGTCGTTTTTTACTTCTTAAATCAACTCCCGCTGCCATTCAGGTTCTATAATTTTGAGATTTGCTCCGGCGACTCTGTGGAATTCAATGGAAATGTGTACTACCAACCCATTGGTTTCACGGACACCCTTTACAGCACTGGATTCGGCTGCGATACTGTCGCTTATGTTTCAATTATACCTGGGTCTTTACTTGAAGTAGATAAAACCATCCAGTTCTGCCCAGGCACATCAGTGGAAATAAACGGCCAACTTTACAGCTCGCCAGGTGTCGTCGTTGACACTATTCTCTCTACCACAGGCGGTTGTGATACACTGGGAACCTACACTTTGGAATGGCTGCCAGCCCCAACACTTGCCGAAACCATTCTATTCTGCCCGGGCACTTCTGTTGACATAGGGGGGCAAAGTTATACCCAACCGGGAACGGTGATGCTCACCATTCCCGGAGCAGCAGGTGATTGCGATACCCTTGTTACTTACACGCTACAATTTGCGCCACTGCCTACGCGGACCGAGACCCTGGAATTTTGCGAAGGGGAGAGTATTACCCTTGGCGGACAGACCTATACACAGCCAACTGCGGTTACACTCACAGTGGCAGGTGTGGGCAATACCTGCGATACACTGGTAACCTATACATTGCAATACCTCACGGAAACGAATGGCTGCATCAAGTATGAGCTGCTCAGCATCACTGCAGATGCCAAATTCCGCCGAACCTATACCATCCGTGTGACGAATAATTGCGCTAACAAGTTGATTTACACCGCCATACAATTGCCGAGTGGCGTCACAGCAGTCAATCCGGCCAATCTTTCGACTTACACTTCGCCAGCCGGACGGGAATACATGGTGCGCAATCCCAACTTTGCACCATTCTACTCTATCCGATTCAAATCTACCACGGATAGTATTGCAAATGGCCAATCAGATGTGTTCCAATACACACTGCCTGCTCAGTCGGTTCCTACGTTCATCAACATCACCACACGTCTGGAAACGCAAAGTTTCTACGCAGCGCACCTCAATACCTTCAATTGCCCGATTGGTAATACGCCAAGCAGCAACCGGAGCGAGGAAACGATTTTCATGGATAATATACAATCAGGAATATTGCTCTTCCCCAACCCGACAAATGGCGAACTCTTTGCCGACTTGTCGCGCTGGCAGGGCGAGGATTTACACTTCCAGATTTTAGACAGTCGTGGAGTTCGTGCACAATCGTTCTCAATGAATGCAAGTAGCGAGGCTCAGGCCATTCCTTTAGCGAATCAATTGCCCGCCGGACTTTACTTCCTGGAAATTGTGACAGGAAATGGGGAAAGGGAAGTGGCGCGGTTTGTGTTGGAGCGGTAAGTATCTACCCGTCCTACGGCTTGAAGCCGTAGGACGGGTTACCGCTCACCATATTTTCGCTACTTCCGCATCGGGCACTGGAACTCCTATCAACTCTTCCAACGAATTGAGATCCAATGCCAACTCTTGGTCAATCAACATACGATTGCAAAGTGTGCCTTTGCGCAACCCGAACTGCACCAATCGTGCTTGGACAGGGTTTTGTAAAATATAGCGAAAACAGGTGAGCGTATAATCCTCCCACGACCATTCGCTGCTCACCTGCTTACCCTTTGTTTTTTGTTGAAATAGCGAACCAGTCATTTTTTCCTGCTTCTGAATAGCCTGAGCGTAACTACTCAACATAGTGCGTAAACCTTTGCTAAAGGCCGTTACAGCAATATCCTTTTCATTTTTTGCAACACTTGCGACTGTTCGCGCGTCAGTTCGTATAAGGAAATGAAAATGGTTTGGCATAAGGCAATACGCTAAAAAATCGCAAGTTGGCAAAAGGTGCGTGCGCATCTTCTTCAGAAAGAAATGATAGTTTTCCTGTTTGAAAAAAATCGGTTGGCGGTTGTTTCCACGATTGTAGATGTGGAAAATTTGGTTTTCAATTAGTTTCATACTTTGACGATTTTACCCGTCCTACGGCTTGAAGCCGTAGGACGGGTTGGTGTGCAAACAAAACTAAGCAAATTCATTTAAAAAAACAAAGCCCCTCCGCTCCAAAGCAGCGATTCCTCCTTACCATTTATCTTGCATTATATTTGCACATCTTCACCTTCCGTTAAGTCAAATTAGATGAAACCAACGCTCCCCCTTCTGATCCTCCTTTGCTATTTCCTGAACTTTCAAATCGGTTCTGCGCAGAAAACCCCTGACTTCTCCTGCGGCTTCGACGAGTTGCTAAAATCTACCAAAGAGAATGGGATTCAATCTTTTGAGGAGGAACTTCGCTTGCATTTACTAAACAAGCAGCATGCTGATAATGGATCTGGCACACCTTATATTGTTCCAGTAGTCGTACACATCATCCACGATGGAGGGCCTGAAAACATCCCGGATGCCCAAATCATCGCGGCCATTGACCACCTGAATGAAGGTTTTGCAGCCCAGGGATATTTTGCCCAACAAGGCGCTACGGTCAACGCACAGATACAGTTCTGCATGGCCAAAAGAGACCCAAATGGCAATGCAACAAATGGCATCACACGTACGCAATCGCCCTTGACCAATATGATAATGGAAACGGAGGATATTCAAACAAAAGACTTAAGTCGTTGGAATCCATTGGATTATGTCAACATCTGGGTGGTCAGGGAAATCTCAAGTTTGTCGCTAGGTCCAGGGGTAGCAGGTTATGCTTATTTTCCAAGTGCGCACGGTAGCCCTGAGGATGGCATGATCTGCGAGGCAAAATACTTTGGTACCGGCCCATCTGAAGACGCCGTCCTTATTCACGAAATGGGGCATTATTTTGGGCTTTACCACACCTTTCAGGGCGGCTGTCAAAATAACGATTGCAACCTTGATGGCGACCGGGTTTGCGACACACCGCCAGACAATGCGACCCACACAACCTGCCCCTTTAATTCTTGCTCCACCGACGTAGCCCCAGGAAGCCCGTTTTTAGCAGATGTGGATGATTTTACGGGCGACTTCATGGATTATTCACCGTTCCCCTGTTACCATTTTTTTACGGCAGAGCAGGCAATTCGAATGCAGGCTACGGTGGAAACAGCTCGGGCTAGTTTATTGGATTCAAAAGGATGTTTGGATCCTTGTATGAAACCCATCATTGCGGCCTTTTCGGCAACGCCAAACCCGGTTCTGGCCGGACAATCAGTCACTTTTAACAATAATTCAACGGGAGCAACCAATTTCTCCTGGTCAGAAAATGGAATAGCGTTTTCTCAAAATTTGAACGCCTCCATGGTTTTCAATACTATTGGAACGCACCCGATAGTGTTGACAGCCAACAACAATGATCCAAATTGCCAAGACACTGCGGTGGTAAATGTTGTGGTGGAATGTGCCTTGGACGCCCTTTTTTCAAGTGCAAATCCAAGCGCACTGGTGGGCGAAACCGTGCTTTTTACAAACCTGACCACAGGTGCAGCGCCTATAACTTATGAATGGAGCATCAATGGTCAGATAGTTTCGACGACCCAAGACCTGTCTTTTTCGTTTATAAACGCAGGCATTTATAGCATTTCCCTCCAGGCAACTGGATTGTTTTGTACAAAAGAATATAACACGGTTTTTACCGTGAACAAGCATTGTGGACAAACAGAATCTATTTCTACCTCCTACACTTCCTCAATCAAGAGTTTTTATACACAAGACCTTGCCACCATTCCCGATGGAACTTTGTTGCATTGCGGGGTACAGCAATTACGCCCCGCTGTTACGCGCTGGGATGCTTCGGGCAATGTGATTTGGCATAAAGTAACCACCGATAATGGTGGTTTTTTCGACATCGAGCCATTACCAGATGGCCAATTCCTGCTGACCGGGCAAGCCGCTAACAAGTTCTTGGTCGCGAAAATTGATGTTGACGGCAATTTTTCATGGTACAAAAAATTAAGTTTTACAAACAACAATTTTCCGAACGGCGATGCAACCGATGTATGCGCGGCCAACCCCGACGGCTCGCTTGGTTTGTTTGTGATAGATGGATTCGATGCTCATTTGCTGAAAATCGCTGCTGATGGCACTGTATTGTGGGCGAAACGGCTCAACAACGTTCTGGGAATCGGCGGTTTGCGCGTAGCAACGGATGGCACCGGCGATTTTCTGCTCAGTACTTCGGGCTCATTTGGCTCTGCAACAAGTGGCATCACCGTGATGCGGGTCAACCAGGCCGGACAATTTGTGAAAGCCGTGAAATACGCTTTCCCTGGAGAAAATTTTCAAGGGCATACTTATGAAGATTTGAGCGTACACCCGGAGGACGGAGGCTATTCGCTTTTTTTTACCGGATTCGTGCCGAACGGCAATACGGTTGGGCATAAACGTCTGGTACACTGCGCCTCCGATGGTTCCGTTTTGTGGGCGAAAAGGTTTGAAACTTCAGGTGGATTGTTTAGCATGTATGCGCTTTTTCGCCACTTACCAGATCAAAAAGGTTGGTTGGTGTCTGATTATAAATCAAATGCAAATCATATCTCTCAGGGGAATTACCTAATGCACATTTCAAATGACGGCGTACCCCTATGGCAACGGAGATACGGCACTGGCGGCCTTTTCGATAATTGTATTGTGGCTGCCGAGCTACAAAATGGTTTGATAAAAGCAGTCTGGGAGGCTGCAAACAACAGTGAGCTGCGCCTGTTTAATTTACCGGATTCAGACATGCCATTGGCTTGTTTCCCAGAAGTGC
Source organism: Lewinellaceae bacterium (assembly GCA_016708875.1). Taxonomy (GTDB): domain Bacteria; phylum Bacteroidota; class Bacteroidia; order Chitinophagales; family Saprospiraceae; genus M3007. The sequence continues at coordinate 32,039 of JADJFA010000015.1, read as the reverse complement.
CCCTCACGGATGTTACCTTTCCAATGATAGTATTGACTGAAAATGTGGTGGTTACGAGCTCAAATGTCACTGTTTCATTGGATGACACCCCACTTGTGCTGGCGAATGATGTATTGACGGCAACCCCGCTTTGTGCTGCCATTTTGCCCTGCCCCGAAATTTGCGCAAACGAATTAGACGACGACGAAGATGGTTACGTGGACTGTTTTGACACGGACTGCGGTTGTTTTGATGCCGACACCTCCTGTCTGGTTGATCCCCCGGTTAATAACTTTTCAGCAAAATTGGATTGGGAAAGCACCATTGATGATGTCAGCGTAGCTGCTGTGCCGATTGTAGCCAACCTCAATCCGCAACAAGACAGCATCCCGGAAATATTGGTTTTCCCTTCCTCTGCAACGGCTAATACAATCGGGGTTTTTAGTCTCTTGATTTTTAAGGGCGATGGCTCCAATGCTTCCAACCCAAATGCCTTGGCTATTCCGGAGGGTTATGACAGTTATCCGGCAGGAAATGCCACGGTAGCAGATTTGGATGGTAATGGCATCCCTGAGGTTATTATGGTAACAATGGATGCCAAAATCAGGGTGTATACAGATTTCGACCCCGCCGCGAATCCTTGTATGAAACAGTGGGTAGTATCGGCCCAAAATGCTTTTAGCGGAAATACACGGGCTTATGTTGCTGATTTTGACGGTGATGGAATTGCCGAAATTTTTGTTGGTAATGATGTTTTTAAACTTGATTTGACAAACCCCGTCGTTCCTCTTTTAACAAGAATATTGGATGGAAATGGCCCTAGCGGCATGTTGGTAGCCTATGGTCAGATTGAAAGTCCTACTGCTGCCGATCTGCTTTCCCGGGCCGATTGTAATGGCGACCCGGATTGTGATGGACTTGAGATTGCTGCAGGCTTCCAAATCTATTCGATTGATATGGACCCAACAGATGGCGATGGATTTGAGATAAAAGTCCAGCGTAATTTGAATGTACTCAATCCAAATCATGCCGTTAGAGATGGATACACATGCGTTGCAGATTTGAATCTCGATGGCGTCCCTGAAATAATAGTCAGTGGCCGCCGCGACAACCAAGCTGGCATTTATGTCTGGAACAAAAACGGCTTTGTCCAAGCTTTCAACACTCCGAGCATTACCAATATGTATGGCATGGTCAGCGTCGCGAATGTATTTGATGACAAGACGGCAGGTTTTGCGCAAGATTTCCCAGAATTGATTGTCACTCAAATGGGGCGAATCTTTTGTTTTAATGTGCAAAAAGCACAATCAACTCCTTTCATACCAGAATGGTGGTCGCTGCCAGTTTTAGATGGCTCGGGTTTGACCGGGGTTTCTAGTTTTGATTTCAACGGTGACGGGCTTTTTGAAATCGTGTATCGGGATGAGGTAAACTTGCGGATTATGTATGGCGGCGCAGCCCCATTTCCGGTGGGGGTAGATTCGGAACGCAATTGGTTTAAAACCCTGGCCGGCAGTGGCACTTATGACGAATATCCCGTTGTGGCTGATGTTGACAATGATGGAGAAGCCGAAATAGCTGTAACCAGTTTTACATTCGGTGGAGTCAACAACCCCTGGTCAGATTTTCGTGGGCGATTGCGAATTTATGGATCGGACACCGAGAAATGGATGCCCGCACGCCCGATTTGGAACCAGTTCAATTATTTTGGATTAAACATCAACGACGACGTAAGTGCACCAAAAACCCAACAAAAACATTGGCTCGAAATGGGTGGTATCGGTTCCGGAAAACGCCCTTTTAATACACATTTGGCGCAAACAAGTACACTTTTCACCTTGCCATCCAACAAAATAAAAGTGCCGGATGCCATTGTAGAAATAGATTCAACGCACTGTAATTCCGATAGCCTTACCCTGTTTCTTAATATCTGTAATCTTGGCAGCGCAAAATTACCAAGTGGCACCCCCATTTCATTTTACAACGGAGACCCGACTACCACTTCAGCCCCGCAGTTGTTCCCGCCTGTTTTGATCAATGAAGCCTTAGAAATTGGTGCTTGCACGGATATAAAACTGAGTATACCAGCATTATACAATTCAACGATTTACGCGGTCATAAACGACGATGGTACGGTGCCACCCCCGTTCAATTTAACCGCAAATTTCCCCTCCACAAATCAACAGGAGTGCCATTATGAAAACAACATGGTCTCCTTTTCTTTCCAGAACCAAACGCAAATCCTTGATTTAGGCCCAGATATATCGCTTTGCAAAAACTCGGTCGTCGAGCTTTCGGCCAATCCTAATTTTCAAAAATACCGTTGGCAGGACGGTTCAACTGGTTCAACGTTCACTGCTTATACAGCCGGGAAATATTGGGTGGATGTCTTTGATGCTTGTGGTTTCCAGCAAACGGATACCATTAATATCCTATTGAATTCGATCGCTGCGCTTGATTTGCCCGATGAACTGCTGGCTTGTGAAGGTGAATCCCTCAACCTCACCGCTTCGGGTTTTGCAACTTACACATGGGCGCCAGCTGATTCGGTGAGTTGTTCCAACTGCGCTTCTGTCAATATTCTGGCAACAAAATCCATCACCATTCATTTGACGGCAGCAGATGGCGATTGCTTTGTTTCAGATTCGATTTTGGTCAAGATCAATCCAAAACCAATCGTACAATTAATGGCAATAGATGGCGATTGCGACACACCTGCGAGCATCGTACCAAACGTCGTGGGAGAAGGCCCTTTTGAATTTCTATGGTCAAATCTTGCGACTGATTCTGTTATAAATATGGCACAAACAGGAACTTATACCGTTGAAATTACGGACAATAATGGCTGCCAAACCATTGATTCAGTAGCGGTCACGAATACAAATTCATTGGCCATTTTGGTTATAACTGCAGATCCTTTGTGTGCTAATACCCAAAATGGCTCTATTGATTTGACGGTAAATGGAGGTACCGGGCCGTTTCAGTTTTTGTGGTCAAACAATGCAACTACGGAAGATTTGTCCAATGTGGCAGCTGACACTTACACAGTTATAGCAACAGATGCGAACGGTTGCACTTCGATGATCTCTGAAACCCTGACTGACCCGCAAGCCATTATATTGGGCTTGCAATCAACTGACCCAAAATGTGCAGGAGAATCTACGGGGGCAATTGACCTGACTGCTTCTGGCGGAACCGGCAATTTGATATTTACCTGGTCAAACAATTCAAGCCTGGAAGACCTAAACAATTTACCTTCAGGCACTTACAGCGTTTTGACAACCGATGCAAATGGTTGCACAGCCACGATCTCTGAAACCTTGACTGACCCGCAAGCCATTGTATTGGGCTTGCAAAAAACGGATCCTAAATGTGCAGGAGAGGCCTCAGGCGCCATTGACCTGACTGCCTCTGGCGGCACTGGAAATTTATCGTTTTCCTGGTCCAACAATTCAAGTCTGGAAGACCTAAACAATTTACCGTCAGGCACTTATACCGCAGTGACTACCGATGCAAATGGTTGCACAGCCACGATCTCTGAAACCCTGACTGACCCGCAAGCCATCATTTTGGCTTCAATCAACGGATCCAAAATGTGCAGGAGAAACCTCTGGCGCCTTTGACCTGACTGCCTCTGGCGGCACAGGAAATTTGATGTTTTCCTGGTCCAACAATTCAAGCCTTGAAGACTTAACTAATTTACCATCAGGCACTTACAGCGTTTTGACCACCGATGCAAACGGCTGCACTGCCACGCTCTTTGAAACCCTGACTGACCCGCAAGCCATTGTATTGGGCTTGCAATCAACTGACCCAAAATGTGCAGGAGAGGCCTCTGGCGCAATTGATCTGACTGCCTCTGGCGGAACCGGAAACTTAATATTTACCTGGTCCAACAATTCAAGCATTGAAGACCTAAACAATTTAATATCAGGGACTTACAGCGTTCTAACAACTGATGCAAACGGCTGTACAGCCACACTCTCTGAAACCCTGACAGACCCGCCAGCAATGCTGTTGGTCTTGCAAAAAACGGATTTGAATTGCCCGGGAGATTCGGCTTTGGTTGATTTATCCGTGAGCAATGGCACGACTCCGTTCACATTTTCCTGGTCTACCGGTGAGACCACCGAAGATATATTTGTTTCACAAGCAGGAAATTATACGGCCACAGTTTTTGATTCAAATGGCTGCGAGATTTCTGAAACGGCCAGTATTTCAATCATTGGAACAGTCCCGATGCTTCAATTGACGACTGATACTTTGACTTGCCAGCAAACTACTGGCGTCATTTCAGTAAGCTCCAATTTGCCAAACACTTCATTTTTATGGAGTGGCGCAAATGGCTTTTCATCCACTTTATCTGCACCCACGATTTCTCAGGGTGGGATATTTACCGTCAGTGCCACAGACCCCTTGGGGGCGTGCACGGCAATTGGAAGCATAACTGTCCCTATTGACACAAGCGCGCCAGTTGTAAGCCTTGCATCCGATTTAATGGAAATTCCATGTGGCCAGAATTCAATTACAATTTCAGCGGTCGGTTCGTCGAACGGACCGGATTTTTCAATCCAATGGACTGCCACAAATGGGGGAACGATTTTGAGCGGTGGAAACACGCTTTCCCCGGAGTGTGGGGAGCGCTGGTTTATACGATATTTTGATTTCAGATTTGACCAACGGTTGTTCAGCAAGCAAATCGGTGGAGATCGTTCAATCAGAAGCGCTCACCGGCATAGCAACGGCAGACTCGGTGCGCTGTTTTGGAGAAACGAATGGTGTCGTTCGAGTGGTTTTGAGTCCCGGCGGCACGGCTCCGTTTATGTACTCTATTGACAATCAAAATTTTAAAGCAGAGCCTGTTTTTGAAAATTTGGTTGCTGGCATCTACCAGGTTTACGTCGTGGATGCGAACGGATGTGAATTCTCGACATCAATTGAAGTCGGACAACCCACGCAGATAGCCGTTGATTTGACAGGCGATTCATTGGTCTTGCTGGGTGAGCTGGCAAATTTGCAAGCCATTGTTAGCCCTCAAAATTTTGTTCCTGCGCAAATAGAATGGACCGCAAATGGAATCGATTTATTGAACAATCAACTCGAATTGTCCATACAATTGCTCGAAAACACGATTTTCCAGATCGAAGTATCCGATGAGCATGGATGTTCTGCCTCTGATGAATTGTTGGTGCGCGTGGATCAGGGTCACAAAATTTACGCCCCGAATATTATTTATCCAGGAAGTCCAGGTGGAGCGAACCAAACGTTTTTGATTTATTCGGATACGAAGGTTCTCCAGATAGAATCTCTAAATATATTTGACCGTTGGGGGAGCCACGTTTTCACCAACCAGCATTTTCAGCCCAACGACGAAAGTCAGGGCTGGGACGGTACTTTTAGAGGAAAACCAGTTGCGCCTGGAGTTTATGTGTGGGTAGCGAAGGTGGTTTTCAAGGATGGGACAGCGGAGGTTTTGAAAGGCGATTTGACTGTATTGCGTTAATCGAGCGCCCTACCCTTTCTGAATCATCCGCGCCAACAAAACCAAACCCATACAAGGGAACCCAATCCAAAGGACCTCACTAGCCAGCACCTCAAGTCCCCAAGGACTTATAAAATCGCTCACCGACATGGGTGATACTTGAATGGGCCGCCATGGGAAGAAAATCCGTTCTATGCTGAAAGGCCACCAAAGCGCGCAACCACGCCCGCCGTTGGTCAACATGTCGAGAAGTGGGTGCGAGGCCATACTGAGCACGAACCATGCGGTTATATGCCTCCAGGTAGTCTGACGACTCCAAGTCGTCTTACCACTAATGGCACTAAACATCAAGCCTATCAATCCCCCCGCAATCAGCGCAAACACCAGCGAATGCGTCCAGCCCCGATGCCCCCATTCACTGCTATAAGGGATGCCGAAACGAAACGACAGCACATCCAAATCTGGTGCAAACGCGCAAAAGCCCGCCACGATCAATGTGAGCGGTCGCACATGTTTTGGAAAAAAAGCGTAGCCAATGGCGGTAGAAACTGCAATGTGGCCGAAGAGAGAAGCCATGATTATGGAGGGATGAAGTGATAGAGTGATGGCGTTATGAAGTGATAAAGTGATGAAGTGATGAGTGATTTTAGTCAGTGCACTTGATGAATCTAAGTTAAAGATCGCGACAAATCACTTCATCGCTCTATCACTTCATCACTTCATAAATTCATTCTTCTAAAGGACCAGGTAATGCGAACCTTTGCCGCTTCGCGACCATCGGGCAATGTCCCAATAGACTGAGCCTCAAAGATTTGTGCTTCGCCTGTATCAATTGCTTTTTGAATAACTGCCTGAAACGCGGCGCCATCCGTACAAGTCAGGGTCAGGGTTTCGGAGACTTTTTTAAAAAAATCAGCCTCGATGTGGGTCACAAGCATTGAAATCGGAGGTTTCTCTTGCAAATGGGCCAAGGCCAACATTCCAGTAGAAAGTTCAGCAGCCGCGCATTGTGCCGCGAAATAGGTGGAGCGGAAGGGGTTTTGCGAAAACCAACTATATGGAAGTGTTACGACACATTTTCCCAAATCACATGAACGGACACGAATGCCCATAAACCATGCGGCAGGAAGTTTCCAGAGCAGGTATAGGCGCATCTGCCAGGAGGTGTTAGCGCGACGGAGGAATTTTTTTTGGTTCAAGGTGATTGGTGGATTGGTGACTGGAGGAATGGTGATTGGTAGACTGGTGACCCTCCCTCGCTTTTACTCGCCTTAGCCATTGGCGATGGCGAGAAGCTACGGCGGGTAAATTGGGCTATTGGTTTTTACGCTTAGAAAAAGCACGGCCAAAGCTCTTCCACATATCCTCAAAAGTATCGTAATCCTTTTGAAAACTGAGGCCAAGGCCAAAGCGCAGGCTCCGTTGTCCAGACACATCAGGTTCTGTGCGCTGATAGACTTTTAGCCGCCATTGGCGGTTTTCTGTTAGGGCGATTTGTACGGTAACGTCCTCCCCAAGGAAACCATCGGCAGTCGTGATGCCGGTGCCGCCTACGCCAAATTGTGAACCAACCTGCACCGTCACACGGTCATTTATAAAGCCACTGCTGAGCCGCACATTTACCTCACGGCCACCCAAAAGGTCATCTGCCTGTACATCAGTTTGGTAATCACTGTATACAATGTCAAAATCAAGACTCGAAACCGCTCCGCCAAACCATTCTGAAGCCAGTCCCCCCAGATAGTTTGAAAACTGGTTGCTGATCATCTGTGTCAGGGTATTAAAGGCGGTAGCAACAGCGTCGGTTCCTTGGAAAATGGCACTCGAAGGTGGCAAAAACGATCCAATAACTACCAGTCCAAATACCTGGCGCGAAAGTTCGGCCTGATCTTGGCGAATAAGGCGTAACTTATTGTCTGTCAATGATTTAAGCTCGCTTGTAATATTAGGAAAATTGAGGCCAAACGTGATATTTGGTTTCAACAAATCGCCAGCCAGGTGCATGTTGACAATGACCCGCGTTGCTTTGGATGCCTCTGCAAGCAATCGCGGGCGCGAGATTCGCAGCAATTCCAGCTCTTCTTTTACGAAGTTGTACACTGAAGTATTTATCTCATAGGTGGCATCAAGGTTAATTTGCGCGCCATAAGGATCGCCATACCAGTTTATGGTACCGCCTTTGGTCACTACGAAAGGTTTGTTCACAAAGTTGAGGAGTGTAAAAAGGTATTCACCACGCACAATCTGGTAGCCGCCATACATCGTGAATTCCCCCTCCCGGTTGATGCCCAATCGAATATTGCCCTCACCCCGGCCTTTGATGATGTCGCCCGTTTGCTCGTCGAAGATGAGTTGGACTTCAGCCAGATCAGTCACAGTCAGGTCCATTTCGAAGTTCAAGCCTTTAAGGTCGGCGCTGACAAAACTTTTGTTTTTTCGGGACTCGGCTTTGGGCTTGTTTTTGTCAAAATTGATAAACTGGGCCTCCTTTGCATCGGCAGTAGAAGAAAGCGGAATAAACAGCCGGGTACCGGAGCCTGTAGTGGCTTCAATGGCGATGTTCGTTCGGCTAAAAGTCCCGGTAAAGTCGGCCACAAAACTGCCCTCTGCCCGCCCATAATAAAGATCGCTATCGGCAGCTGTGGTGTTGAGTACCAAGAAGTTTTGATCCCTCGATTGAACGCGGCAATTCACCCGCCACTTGTCGAAATGATCATGTTCCAGACCACCCGTCACGAGCGCAAAATGCTGTCTGGTTGCGTCAAAAATGGTATCGCCATCAGCAGAAATCTTGTTTTTTGTAAATGTTATAGGCTGGTTTTTAATGTGGAACAGGGTTTTGAGGTAATCAATTTGGAATGCCCCCTCCTTTACCATAAGAAGGCCTTCCACAACCGGTTGACTCAGATTCCCTTTTGCCACAAGGTTCGCATCAAAGAGGCCTTCAGTTTGGGATATTTCCGGCACAATGGTCTCGATTACCTCAAAAGGGAAGTCGTTGGCAGTCACTTCAGCAGCAAAGTCCCCTGGGCGAAGTACAATATCGGTCCCTTCCACCGGCTGATCAGCAGCTTCTTCGTCCGCGCCAATAAGGTAGGCGCCAGACACGCGCAGACGTTGTTTTTGACTGCCTTTTTCCAGCAAAAAACCTTTCCTGTAAGTGGCTTGGAAAGATCAGGAAGTTCCAAATTGCACAATACCTCTCCGTATGGTTTCTCGTTGATAAACAGCATTTCAGAGAGCATGTCCACTCGAATACCGCGCATCAGAAATACATCTTCGATCCTGATCTCAAAGTCATACGCTTTGCCGCTCAACCTGATTTGCTCCGAATCCAAAAATCGGTTGACCTCGCTTAAATCGAAATTGGTCAAGCCGAATTTTAGTCCACGCCCATTATTGAGGCTTTCAAGTGTGATACGTTTGATACCGTTAAATAACTCCAAGTCTTTGGTTTCAAAGTAATTAGCCCCAAACCGAATGTAGTTTTCATCCTCGATTAGCCATTCCTGACTGAAGAGTTTGATCTTAGACGCATTGAGACTTAACTGCCACAGCGAATCAGCGATGGAGAGATCGCCGTTGAGGTAAATGCTTTCGACAATGCTGTTGGGGGTCTCGTCCTTTGCCTCCAATTTAAGGTGGAAAACATCGCCCACCAGCGGGCCTCCAAGCGTAATGGCCGGAAGTCTGCTCTTTTTGCCCGTCCGGTTGTCAGGAAGACGGAGGTACAGCCATGCCGAGTCGCTCTCGCTGGTCCATCGAAGACTAGGGTCTCGGAATTCAGCATTACCAAAACGGATAAGCGGCGTTTCCACCACAAGATTTGAATAACCTCGGCGTGCATCGACGCTGGCAGAAGCCCTCACATTACGCAGCGTGTCAAGACCTGGTGCAAAGAGTTCTGCGAGATTGCGGGAGTTTCGGATTTGAAAACTGAGGTCGTAATGATCTGACAGTGGCAACGAATCGTTGGCTTGGAATCCGAGTTTTTCAACAAAAGCCGGGTGGTGTTTCCCCAAAAGGCGCAAGAGATTTTTGGGTGCTTGGGTAATGCTGAATTCGCCCGTCACCTGACCGGTGGCCACATCCGAATCAAAGCCGAAAAGGCGGGTTCCATCTGGTCGAAAATAAGAGTTAAAGCGCAGATAATCAAGGTTGTAATAGTCTTCGAGGTTCGCCAGGATTTTGAAGTTTTGCAAATTCGCAGAGCCTACAATCTCATCCACATTTCGTCCTCGAAGTGTGAGCTGCTTAATGTCGCCAATGAGCACCCAATCTTGTTTGACCAATTGCAAAACCCCCAGATCAAGCCGGCGAATCTTGGCTGAAAAGTCAAAAATTGGGATGGAATCTTTGAAATTGATGTTTCCGTCGAACACAAAATCTACGTTTGGGTCATCGCTTTCCACCTTTCCGTCAAACACGTGTTTTTCAAATTTCCCGTTCAGTTTTATGTCGCGGTAAGGGTAATTGTTGTAAAAAAATGTGTCAATTTTTCCGCTCACTCGAGCGTTGATGGTAGGCAAGGTTAGGCCGGTAGAATTATCCGCAACGTTGACCTGAAAGGTGCTGGGACCAAAATTTCGATCGCCTGTCCAGGTTGCCATATCAAAACCGCGGATTTTCAAATCACCCCGATAAATGGCTTTTTCAGGGCCATCTTTTAAGTTCAACTGCATATCCACCCTACCGGGGCCAAGGCTTGTGACAAAATCCCCATACAGTACGTGGTCGAATCCGTCAAAAAGCTGGTAACTGCCCTTAAAAGAAATCCTATTGAGTTTGAGGAACTGTTTCGGCGGCCTGAACCCCGGCACCACTCGCGCGATGGTGTTCATGTCTGTCAACAATTCTTCAAAATCAAAACTCAGCACCATTGGCTCATCGTTGTCACCGAGTCCTCGCCCGTCAAATTCGCCGCGCAAGCGGGTGGAATTGCCTACCTTGATATCGAAATTGTCCGCCTTCAATTTGCCATTCAGCTTGCCGCTTATCTGGCCTGAAATATCTGCGATGAGGTCTTTGTTCGCGGTAAAGAATTCATTTTCAAACACCGATTCTTCAAAATGCCGCACGTCACCCAGTCGAATTTTCGATCCTGGGGCTAGGCGTATGTCCATGGTTACCTTTTCGTTGATATCTCCCAAAAGGTCGAGCCAGGGATCGTCTTCCGGCGTGTCCTCATATCGAAACACAAGCGTGTCGCCCAGCGAGGAGCCGCCCGATGTCTCAATTTTTGCCCCGTAAAGGGCTGTCACCGAATCGGTCAACATAAGTCGCCTTGCTTCGCCGTGCGCCAGGGCAAAACCGCTTTGTTCCCGAGCGGCGATGTGTTTCATGAAGCAAAAAATATCGAACACGTCTTCTGTGGTAGGTCTGCCATCTGCATCTACTGCGGGCTTTTCACCAACGTAAATCTCTACCCTTTCGGCCTGTGCGTCAATATCTTGGACATTTATATGGTTGTAGTCCATTACTTCGGAAGGGGTCTGTTTGCCGGGCGAACTTCGGAAGTTGTCAAATCGAAAACCGCTGCTTTGAAGTACCAATTCCCCTATCATGATGCGCAATGGAGGGGATATTTTAAGCGTATCAGTCTTCAGCACCACCGGTTTTACGTAGGGCACAAAGCCGGGCGGTGGATCGCTTCTGCCTTTCTCAAAACCAAAATGAAAGCCAATGAACGAGAGGGAACGAACATCTATAAAGTTGTTAGCAAGATCAATATTGTTGATTTTTACGTTCCCCTCGGCTACGCTATAGGACATTATTTTGCTGCGAATCTCTCCCTCTCGGTAGGAATATCGTTCCTCAAAAAACACCACATCCTGCAAGTTGAGATTCTGAATTTTAATAGAAAAAGGGGTTTGTTTCTTCTTTGTTTTGGAAGGGACAGCGCCAAAAAGATCTCCGATGCGATAGAGCAATTCGTTGAGGTTGCCCCGGCGTTGGTCGGCCATTTTACGGAGGTGGACACGACCGTGGGTGAGACTTATTTCTCTGAATTCCAACCTGTTCCAAAGAATAGAAAAGAAATTTCCCGATAGCCCGGCACTGAATTTATCAGCGATCAGCAGGGTATCGCCATTCAAGTCCTCAATATAAAGCCCTTCCAGGACCACATTGTCGAAAAACTCGATGTCCACACGCTTCAACTCTACCCTGGTGCCCAGTTCTGTGGAAAGATAAGTGGTGGTTTTTCGTACGAGCCAGTTTTGAACGGCCGGGAGCTGCAAGACAAAATACAGTGCGACAAGCACCAAAAATATCGCAAAAAGGAGGTTCTCGACACGGCGCAGCAAGTTCTTCAGCAGACGCCATGTAGGGGAGTCGGGCTGTTGGGGCTGCGTAGGCTGTTCTTGTGGCGTTGGAGAATCTGTCATGCGTGTCGTTGGAGATGCAAAGAAACGCAGGTTTTACACCAAAAAGTGCAGTGAGGTAAGCAATCTCCATACTTTTGGACTTTGGAAATCGTCCTAAGTCCAATATCCAACATCCAAAAAATATGGAAATCGCCTTCGGCATACTCGTGCTTGCACTCATCATTCTTGGGTTTCGCAACCGAAAAAAGGAAAAAAAAGAATGGGTTAAAGAAGAGCGTTACGAGGAAAGTGGCGCCTGGATAGACAAACGTTCGGGAGAGCGTGGCACCTATGGCTCCCTCGACGAAGAAATGGAAGCCAACCGTTGTTATATCGCTGCACAAAGCAAAATCAGTGCCATGGCCATGGCCACACAATCCTTCTGCTTTGCACAACACCCTGATTTTCACAACCTAAGCGATGACAAAATTAAACGTCACCTCGCATTTTGCAAATCAGAAGCCGCCGGGCTTTTTGAGCAAATCGAACAGCTCACAAAGGGCAAAGGGATCAGCATCATTGAAGCCCCATTGCCGCACAATGAATTCCGCACAGCATTGAAAAAACACATTCTGGGGCTGTCGTACGAGCATTTTCCAAAGTTGCTGGACCTTGAAATCGAGCAGATTCAAAAATTTGACCTCGCGGTGGAGCACCTTTCCAAACGATTGTTGGAGGAAATTGACCGGTTGAAAGGTTGAAAAATTTTATTTCTTTTAGTACAATCTACAAGCCCACTGAACAAAATTTATCGCAAGCCGTTACAATTTATCTTTCCTAAAAATTTTTCCACCTAAAATTTCCAACTTTCGCCTTATTTGAAAAAAATAGGGTGCAAACGCTTTGGAAAATTTAACTTTGCGCCGAAAATCACACAGCAGTACTATACATGAGGCAGTTAAAAATTACGAAGTCCATTACGAACCGGGAAAGCCAATCCCTCGAAAAGTATCTTCAAGAGATTGGCAAAGTGGACCTTCTGACCCCCGAAGAAGAAGTTGATCTCGCCAAACGCATCAAGCAAGGCGACCAAATAGCCCTCGAAAAGCTAACGAAAGCCAACCTCCGCTTCGTCGTTTCCGTTGCAAAACAATATCAGAATCAAGGACTTAGCCTGTCTGACCTTATCAACGAAGGCAACCTGGGCCTTATCAAAGCCGCACAGCGTTTTGACGAAACCCGTGGTTTCAAGTTCATTTCTTATGCCGTTTGGTGGATTCGTCAAAGCATCCTCCAGGCCTTGGCCGAGCAGAGCCGTATTGTGCGACTGCCTTTGAACAAAGTTGGCTCGCTCAACAAAATCAACAAGGCCTTCAGCCAACTTGAACAGGAATTCGAGCGCGAACCAAGTGCCGAAGAACTTGCCGAAATGCTCGAAATCACCACCGATGAAGTAGAAACTACCCTCGGTGTGGCCGCCCGTCACGTTTCAATGGACGCGCCTTTTGTAGAAGGTGAGGACAATTCACTGCTCGACGTGCTGGAAAACAACACCATGCCCGGCACAGACTCTCACCTCGACTACGCCGACTCGCTGCGCCGCGAAATTGAACGTTCGCTCGGAACACTTACCGACCGCCAGGCCGACGTGATCAAACTTTACTTTGGAATTGGCGTGGAACACCCGCTTTCACTGGAAGATATTGGTGATAAATTTGGGCTTACCCGTGAGCGTGTGCGTCAGATTAAAGACAAGGCTATCAATAAGTTGCGCGCTACGAGCCGCAGCAAATTGCTGAAAACATATTTAGGGGCGTAAGTCTATGTTTCATGGTTTTGTTGTTTTCTAAAATGAGCCAATCCAAATTTTTGGGTTGGCTCATTTTGATTATTGGAAAAAATGTTCGATATTGTAGTGCGTAATGAAACAAATTTCCATAACAAAACCAGTGAATGTCATGCAAACATGCTCAAAATCCTATTTGAAAGACTTAACGTATCAAATCACCGGAGCCTGTATTGAAGTCCATAAATTGATAGGGCCGGGCTTATTTGAAAGTGTTTATCACAAATGCTTAAAAAGAGAATTAGAACTCAGGGGCATTCGATTTGAATCTGAATTTCGGGTGCCAGTCCATTACAAGGGAGAGGATATTGACACAGACCTTCGCTGTGATTTATTAATCGAACAGGTTCTGGCGGTTGAGGTCAAAGCGGTCGAATCTTTGCTCCCAGTTCATGAGGCACAAATCATAACATACATGAATTTGCTCCATGTGCCGAAAGGTATTATAGTCAACTTTAATGTTACTAATTTGTACCGTGAAGGGCAGAAGACATTTGTAAATGAGATGTTTCGCAACTTGCCTGATTAGGTTTTGGAATTGAACCACATAGTTTTTATTGAACCACAAAGTTTTTATTGAACCACAAAAGGCACAAAAGGACACATAAGGTTTTTTTGTGCCTTTTGTGGTTCTAAAATCTCATGTGTCCTTTTGTGCCTTTTGTGGTTCAATAAAACTTATGTGTCCTTTTGTGCCTTTTGTGGTTCAATAAAACTTATGTGTCCTTTTGTACCTTTTGTGGTTCAATAAAACTTATGTGTCCTTTTGTGCCTTTTGTGGTTCAATAAAACTATGTGGTTCACTCCCATCCAGCAATCCAGCAAAATATGCTGGAGAGGAAAGTAACCGACTCCCATACCATGAAAACAGTTCGCCATCAACGAGTTGTATCCTGGATTCGGGGCAAATCTCTTGAAGTTCGACGATGTGTTTTTCCGAAAACGGATAAGGTTCAGAGGAAAGCAAAATAACCTCTGGGCGCATGATGGCAAGTTGCTCGGAAGAGATTTCGGGATAGCGAGAAAGGTTTGCAAAGACATTTTCAAACCCCGCCCGACGCAACATATCGTCAATAAAAGTATTGCTCCCGGCAGCCATATAAGGTTTTCGCCAGATAAGGTAAGCCACTTTTGAGTGGTAAGTGGTTCCCGCCTTCGCATCGGCTATTGCGGGTAAAAGTGATAAGTGTTGCGTAAATTGTCTTTCAACTTCTGAAGCGATGGCGTTTGCTTTTTCGGTTTTGCCTGTCAACTCCCCGAGGCTTCGCATCATATCGAGCGCATCCTCCAGCGTATAAATATCACTCATCCAGACCGGGTATCTCTGCGACAAATATTCAATTTGGCTTTGCTCATTTTCTTCTTTATTGCCAATGATCAAATCCGGCTTGAGCGCTTCAATCTTTTGAAAATCAAGCGTTTTAGTCCCCCCTACCCTTTTCTTCTGCTGAAACCATTCAGTTGGATGCACACAAAATTTGGTGATTCCTACCACCTCCTTTTCCAAGCCTAAATCGGCCAAAAACTCTGTCTGGGAGGGCACGAGCGAGATGATTCGGCGCGGGGGCCAATGGGGTAATTTTATGCTGCGGCCCAATTGATCGTTCATAGTTCATAGTTCATAGTTGCCTCCCAGGCGATAAGACTCAGCCACGCAAACCCCAACGTATTCAGCGTTCCGTGCCAGATTTTCATATTCGGGATACTGACCCATTGGATTGGAAATTGAAAACGCAAGGCATAAACGCCGGCCAATCCTGCACCGATCAGCAAACAACCAGCCCCTGTGAGCCAAAGATAACGTGCTGTTTTTGAATATTTTAACTGAAATGACAAATCAACTTGCTGCCAAATTACCACAAGGACAAAAACAACAAATCCCAACGCTGAGACTTGCTCCAGAATAGTAGGCAGCCCTAATTGCGAGCCTGTAATCCCGGCTGCCACCAATGGCATTCCCAGCAAAGTCGCCCAGCCCAATGTTCTGGTTAAGGTGCCCGGATGCTCCCGCATCAGGCAGTACACCATTACTGCAAGTACAAAGCCTGCCACATGAAAATGCGCTCCAGTAAGCGAAACTATGACCGGGTCAAAACCCAGCGGACTGAACCCTGCCAGATAAAACACGACAAACGTTGCGCCCGTTGCCCAATATCCCAGCGCGAAAACGCGCACAAAATCTAGAAGTTGGATTTTTTTCAGTGCTAAGATTTGTATCGCCTCTTTTATCGTTAGCCAAACCGCCCAGATCAGGTAGGGCAAGGCCAGGTACCAATAGTTCGTAAAAAAATAAGCAGCACAAAGCCCGATCGGAGCAAATGCATACCAGTCTTGCGGTGGCAGTCCGAGCAATCGAAGCCCTCTTGGCACAAGTTCCAGGGCAGCAAACATGATGAGCAAGCATTCCCACTGATTTTGTAGGAATTCCGTGCCAGAAAGTGCTACAATCGCCAACCAGAGGAGGGCGGGGCTTATGGTTTTTGAATAATTGGGCATGGTGGTATTTCTAACCGCAAAGACATAAGTTTTATTGAAGCACAAAAGGACACAAAAGATTTTTTGTACCTTATGTGTCCTTTTGTGCCTTTTGTGGTTCAATAAACATATGTGTTTAATAACTACATCAACATACCTTCTATCGGCTGTAACGAAGGTGGTATATCCTTTTCTTCCAGCATTTCTTTCAGGTCAATCTCGATGGTGCGACTGATGGCCGAAATTGGAACGTCATTGTAAGTACCTTCGAAAGGGTTTTCGCTGTAATCGCCAATCATTTCCATGAGGATAAATACCCAGGTAACGATGGCGGAGAAAGGAATAGTTAACCACACCATGTGCGCGCCAAGGTCCTCAAACTCGTCCAGCAGTGCGAATGGTACCAGAATCGAAGTTATTTTGATGAGCAATAGTGGGATAGAGGCGTATTGACGCGGAAATGGGAAGTTTTTAATGCGCTCGGATTTGCCTTGCTCGTCGTACATGGAAGAAACAAATTTTTGCAATTCCATGTGGCGAAAATCATCAATCAGCCCGGCCTCTCGAATCTTTTTCAATTCCAGCGTCTGCTGTGCTAAAAGTTGCGTGGCGCGGTTACTTTTGCCTTCTATCTGAGCAATTTCTTCTGCCGAAATAAACTTTTGAAGCTCGTCCTCCAGTTTGATGGTGAATTCCGGGGTTTTCACCTGCGGATACATCTTGTGCAATAATTCGTCCGTATGCTCCCAAGTGCGCGGGGCACGGAGTTGGTATCTTAGGCAGGTAACCCAGGCCAAATGTGTGAAAATCAGTTTTTTACGAATGTCCTTGCAGTTCGGCCTCACTAACCTTTTCGGTAGCATGCAGGTTGCTGACATAACCCAGCACCGCCGCTCCGAAGGAGCGTGAACCGTTCAGGATTGCGCCCCAAATTTTGCGGGCTTCCCAGAGCCGATCATAGGACGCATTGTTTTTAAAACCCAGGTAAAAGGCCAAAGCAGTCCCAATCAATGCCACCGGCTGCCAAGGAACGGCCATCCATTTCAAGCAGGCAACTTCGTACAAAACAACGGCCATCAGGCCCGTGGCAGCGCCGAAATAAAGCCCTTTGCGCGACCAATGAATGGTCATCCAATAGCCATAACGTCTTTCTGTGTACATATTTAGGTGGTGTGGGTCAAGTGTTGCAGACCAGGGGATAGATTAGGAAATTCGAGACGGGGGCAAAAGTATAAATTGTGTTTTATTTTGGTCTGGTTTTAGGATGGCTGTGATGGCTATACTTTGCATTCCCTTGAGATCAAAATACAAATCCCTTGCAACGGCGTTTGTCGTTACAAGGGACTTTCTATGACTACAATAATAATATCTATTTCTTAATTCTTATTTTATTTAATGTTTCATATAAAAATAATTCTGCTTCAAGTATTTTAGTCTGTTCTTCTAATTTTATTAGGTGCAGGAATATTTCTTCGATTTTGACTTGATGGTTGACGGTAGTTTCTCCCAATTCAAAACTCCCGGCAGCTTCGACTTCTTTTCCGCTAGGGGTGCCAGGCAAGTGATGATACTTTGCGATATATGCCTCCACTTCTTCTAGGGGCATAAGTGGGTAATCTTTTTCAAAAACATAGTCAGCCCAGCCCGTGTCGGTTACTTTTACCTTATCAGTGATAATTCCGTTTTTAACGCTTAGTGCGATATTAGGAGCAAAATTTGAAGTGCCAATAGCTACTCTTCCTGGTCGTTTTATTTGCCCTGTTGTATTGCAAAAATTATAGTCAATCCATTGCCGGCATGGCAATTCAAATTTAAGACTGTTCAATGTTTGTATCAATTCTGGTGTACATTCTTCAAAATAATCTCCGCACTCCGCATCATCTCCATAATAATTAGCCCATGGAGAGCAGGTGTTTGAGCTCACTAAAACCCCATTTTGAAAAACACAAGTCATACCATTTATTATTATGGTTAGCTGACCGGACATTATCTTTTCACATTCCACATATTTAAATACCCCTCCTTTAATTACCAATGCGTTTCCAGGGTCTAGATAACTGGTCGGAAAATATTTCCCATTATTATACAGCCCTGGCAAAAACAAATAAATATCCGTTGCACTGCCTTGACCAATTATAACTTCATTCGGGTCAAAATTTAAGAAAATTGCATGGTTAGTGCACGTGACAGAAATTGGACAAACGGTTATCGGTCCTCCGCCTTCAGGAAATAAATCACCACGAATAAATACATATTCCTTCGTGATTTCGCCAGAGCCGCTTGGCAAGGATTCTAAGACACTAAAAGTCAATGTGTCGCCCATTTCAAATGGTATCTCAGCAAAGCTATAATTGACTTTCCCATTGGGTTGAATATATCTTGTACCTGTATATATACCATTTCGAGTGTCGTCAATTCCAAAATAAAAAGAAACTTCAATTTTCCCACCAACACCAAGGGAAAAATAGGTGCTTAAAGAGAGGGCATCTTTTACCTGGATCGCGATCTTTTCATTGAAAACAATGGCCTTCAAATCAGTATTAATGACTTGGGCAGATACCTTGACAAAGGAGAACGAAAGCACAATAAATACTCCCGCAAAAAAGTAATGCTTTTGAAAAAAAGGATAGTTTTTCATAATTTAGTTCAATTAATTTTGTTCAGCAAGGATACCGATCCGCAGTTGTAATTCTTGTTTCTTTTTGTCGAGGGCGATAAGATGGAGGTACGCCTCTTCAATCTTTTTTTGATGATCAAGCTTGACACTTCGCATTTCAAAGCCACCGTTTTCGGTTACTTCATTTTGTGTAACTGACCCAGGCAAATGTTTATTTTTTTTGATAAAAGATTCCACTTCAAGCAAAGTTTGCAAAGGATACCCTTTGTCAAAAACATAGTCACACCAACCAACACCTCTTTCGCATAATTCTACCCTGAGTTTATCGGTCACGATCCCACCTTTTACAGCCGCTTGAATCCTGTTCTTCCCACACTTGTACCAATTTCAACATTCCCTAAGCGGTATATTTCTCCTTCGTTTGAGCAGGGATCACCTTCCCATTGTTTGCAATCAGGTGGAGTGCTAAATGCCTCCTCTTCAAGCATTTCAATGATGGCCTGCTTGCAGAATGGGTCGCTAAAAATCTCACAGTTTATTGGATCTCCACCGCCGGAGGAGATCGTAAAATTGCAAGTTCCTAAAAACCCAGCAGCGTTCGTTACCGTCACGATATAATTACCAGCGGAAAGGTTGTTAACCCGAATTGCTCCATTACATGTGACATTTAAAAGATGGCCATTGCCAGCACCCGACCAACTTACATTATACGGGCCGCTTTCCGGGCTTACGATTATACCACCGACGCCGCCGGGAGCCGATTTAATCTGGAAACACTCAATTTGCAATAAATCATTTATCGCTATATCCCTTCTTACATCATATTCTCTCCCTTTAAATTCAACAGGAGACTTTTCAGGACACGTAAAATCTGGCAATTTGGAATCGAGTTCGTCCAATCGATGCTGAGCATTTATCAAGTGCAGAAAAATCTCTTCTATTTTCTCCTGTTGATGCACGGTTTCTTCATCAAGTAGGAAACCTCCTTGTTGTTCGATAACTGTCGCAGGCGTGCATCCGGGCAGATGCCCTTTTTTTAAGAGATAATCTTTTATCTCTACCAGTGGTATATTATGAAAGGTGTCAGAAAACACATAATCGCACCATTCTGCCTTACATATTTGCAGCATTTCTGTTATGATACCTCCCTTAACCGAAAGCTTATATCCGCCCTGTGGTGCGCCAGAGGAGGGAGCAATATCTGCTCCAATAATGACATTTCCGGTTCTCCAAATCTCACTCCCTGTGGCGCATGGGCCTTCCCAGAGTTTGCAATTTGGGGGGTCAGGGATAAAGTCCTTAGCAAAATCTTTGAGGGGCTCTTTGCAATCTTCAACAAAGTCAAGGCATTCAGCCACAGGAATTGATATTCCATCTTCATTGTATTTGCAGACAGTACCATCCGGGAAAGTAAGGGTGCCAACACCTCCTAAGAATGCAGAACATACAGGTGGGTTGTTATCAAAAGAATAGTATGTACCGGACGAAGTGCAGTAGCCTTCTTCAAGAATAGAAGAATTAAAAGCCTCGTTACATCCAGGGTTAGAATTCGAAGGAAAACTCAAAGAAATGTTGCCAGTAGGTATCGGTGCAAGTGAGAGGACATAAAAACCCCAATCATTGGTGCATCCGGGGTAAGAGCTCATATAACCAACTTGGTATGGGCACACTGTCTGACACAAAGCACTTACTGCTAAAGCAAGTACTGAAAATGAAAAAAATAGAATCCTAAGTGTATTTTTCATGTTAATATAGTGTTTTAAAATCCAATTTTGACCGCTTTTTGCACGAGACGCTGATTGTTACAGGTCTTCAATTCATAGAAATAAAGCCCAGGAGGCAATTTCCCTGCATTGTACATGAATTGATACTTTCCTTGAAGGCAGTTCTCAATTTGTTGCAAAACCTCAATTACCTTTCCGGTGACATCAAATAATGAAATCGTGGTTTTACCTACACAATCTGCTGGAATCTGATAGTTAATATTTATTTCGTCGCTAAAAGGGTTGGGGAAAACACTCAGTCTGGCGGCGTCGAGAACCTCTGGCAAGCCGGTATTGATACGATCTACAATAATGCCCGGCGTAAGCTTGGGTTGTTTCGGGGTCCTCTCCAACGAGTTGAGGCACAATGCAGGGGTTGATCACAAAAAGTCTTCCCATATTATTCCCGGGACTTGTGCTGGGAACAATCTCAATTTCCCCGTCTGGGTGAAATTCGATATAATCCGACGCCGTCGTTACGGCATTGCCCCCGCCATCGCTGCTGACCAACCCTATACTTGAGCATTGTAACCCATAATCAAATTTGACGGCCTTGCGAATGGCCCCGTTGGCAAATGGCAAACAATCTATGATGCTGGGAGGAGCTGGATCATGATCTGAAATATCAATTTCTAAGTCGGCAGTTAAATATCCCCATATATCGTAGGATACACCAGTTGTTGTCGCCTCAATTGTGTACGGGTCATAGGTTGTCGCGCTTTGAAAGAAACCTCCCTCACAAAATTGACCTTTATACATTCCTGACGAATTCTCTAATTTGAGATCAACTGAAGTATAGATGTGATCCGGTTGTTGGGGCGAGTTAGCAGGGGCATGAAACGCAAGGGAGAGCGTCACTTTTTCCGGCAGTAGAGAGGTCTGATAGTTTGCCAGATGTGCATCAAGCACAAGGTCAAAACATATCCACCCGTTTAGACAAAAATAGGTATTGGAAGCGGCAATCCACAACTCAGGCTCTGCCTGGGAAATGATGTACCGGACTGATTTAAAGGTTTTTGTGCACCCCGAGGCATTGTCAGTGACTTCCATAGTTAAATAGGGAACATCTGTTGTTGGAACAAACATTCCGTTTTTTGGTATCCCAAAACTGCCAGTAACTATATCTGTTGGGTCAAAAGGAAACCATTTGATCGTCACTCCCTGATTGCCGATACCCGAAAAGACAAAGTTTAGATCGGTATCCTCGCCTTCCCATAAGGGTAAGGGGACACTTGTTCCCTGAACTGCATACTTTATGACTGAGTTGTAACCTTGATATTTCAAAGGTTGCGGAATATTGACATTTACACTTGCATCAGCAAAGCATCCTGAGACAAAGTCGTAATAACGAACCGTATAAACGTGGTTGCCAGGGTGACTGCTAGATATCTCGTCAATAGGCAAATTAACTACGTAATTGCCCAATCCAGAGAGGTCATGGTGTGGGTTGGTGGTTGACCATTGGTAAAAATGGAAGATGTCGCCAAATGGCGGAGTGTTATTTACTGGTGCACCTTGCGCTTTTAATACAACTTCTTTTCCATAGCAAATATCTCCAGAGACATTGAGTGTAACCGTATGATCGTTGGCTACACTGGTGATGGTGAAATCGTGCGAATCAGAACATTGAGACGCCAAATCACTCACTATTAATGTGAAGGTAATTGCCTGTCCAACTGGCACACCGCTAAGCAAGGGGGTTGGTGAAAAGATATCACTCAGGTAATTTAAATCACTTGGCTGAGCAGTTGTCCATTCAAAACTATAATTACCGGCCCCCCCTATATTTGAAAGGTCGAATAGCCCCATTTCTCGGCCAACTGTGCTACAAATGGGCCAATTGAACGCAGGAATGTCGATAATCAAAGGTGCGGCAGTGATGGTAGTTGTTTTGCTTAAATTACAATTTCCATCAGTAACCGTTACAGAAAAAAATATACTACCCTGCTGCGGTGCCATAAACGTGGGATTTTCACCAGATAAACCTCCGGTCCAAGAATAATTATAAGGGCCTTCACTACCACCTGTGGCAAGCGGTTTATCACTAAAATGAGACACAAGGCCTGGGCACCGCGTGTAGTTATCTTTTAAGTGAAGTCTAAATGGATTAAATGAAATTAGCTGACTGGTTTCCTTGATGTTATTGGCATAGTCCTCCACCACTAACTTTACAATGAACTCAACGTATTGTTCAGGGCCGAATTGCTCAAAATACGGGTGGTCGAGGTTTATGCTTATTTTATCCTTAGGATTACCGGGTGCAGGATTTAGGATATCAATTTCTTGGTCAGGGTTATAGGAGTCAAATGCTTTCCATGTATAGTTTTTATACTGTTGTACTCCTCCCTCTAATTTCCAACCGCCCCCTTCTGCATGTGCGAGAAGATCGTAGGTTCGACAACTGCCTGTTATTTCGATATCTGACAATACAAACTCATCTGGGACAATATAGGCTATACATTTTTTTCTATCATCACAACTGCAAGTTGATCCCAAGGCATTGCATCTGACATTCATACACCCCCAAGCCTTATGTCCATTTGTAAGAACATACCACGCATCATCTCCAACAAACACAGGGAAACCGCTTCCAATCGGTAGTCCATTAAACATAGTTTCTTGAGTTAATAAAGAACCAAGGCCGCAATCATCCATCCTGATATCCCATTCATATTCCGATATAGCGCAATTTATTGGTGGATTGTACATAAAGCTAAAAAATGCGCTTGTTGGCCATCCCGTGTTTGAGCCATAATCCATTGTTATAGTTGAACTTTCCGGTAATTCACTTATAATAAGGTTGCAATTGGGTGGGTTTCCACCACCATCTCCACAGATCGTGATTGGCTTTGTCACCTGCATACTACCATTGGGATCCGACACTGTTAACGTAACATTATAGGTGGCATCCCCGTTTGTAGGAGTAGGGTAAGTATGAACTGTAAATCCTCCTCCGTCTATGTTGTCCAAATAAAAAGTGCCGTCGTCAAATTCCCAGGAATAATTAGTAGGATATTCAAAAGAAGATAAGGGTCTATATCTGGAGTAAAAATAATGTTCGAATTAGGTAAATAACAATTCCCATTACTGTTTTTGGTGCCCGTAATATTCATTTCGAGCGGATATTCAAAATCTTTTACCTTTATTTCTAAACATTTATATTCGCTATTTCCATTTGCATCCGTAACCGTTACACATACAGAGTTTGGAAAAAATCCTGTCGCAGTGAATGTTGCCGTTTCGTTGGCAATGCCCTCAAAATCATCCCTTGAGCTGCAATTTGCTGCGCAAGATGGGCAATCAGCATCCCCCATATTCCAAGTATATATATAAGGTGGTACCCCACCAGTTACTTGAGCATTAAAAGTCACCTGCTGGCACTTCCCCGCCAAGGATGGGCCTGAAAGATCAAGCCACATGGAACTTGGAGAACTGTGATTGATGGTAATCTCGGCTGTTTGAGTGTAAGTGGCAGTGCAAGGCGCAGGTAAACTAATTGTCATAGTCACTAGGTAGATGCCATCATCACTATAAATATGGGTGGGATCGGCTTGAGAATCTGTCTGGTAATAACTTGTACCATCACCAAATGACCAATTGTAAATATAATCGGGGTCGCAATCATCAACCTTGAAGATTACTGTAAAGCCGTCTGAGCCAATAGTATAGGTAAACTGGGCATAAGGTGCTGGGCATTGAGGTTGCGCGTAGCCTGCAACCCTTATGCAAAAGGCTACTAATAAAAAAACTGTTCGCATTTTTGTGAATTTTTTTAAGAAAATTGTTCAGGTTAATAAAATGAACATTTAATCCTTTTAGTATTCTAATAATCTACAAGCACTTTTTTCATAATCAATTAAACACTCCCTAATGAGTTTCTTATTTTGATATACAAGTATATGAGATTCATTTTTATGGACTATTTCTTGATTCGGTCTTTCAATGTTTAAAATAAATTGGGATCCAACATACACCCATTTTTGTCGCACTTTCTTGTATGCATATAGATGAATAAAGCTGCCCAAGTAAACTAAAACAACACATTTTTCATTATATACTTTTACATCTAAAATAGATGTTACGTTTACCGAGGATGGCCAAAATATAACTGTATCTAAAATATCTCTCGTTTGAATTGTTAATAAAAATGTGTCTTTTCGTGAAAAATCTGCCAATGCTTTACCAAATGGCGAATCAAAAGACTTTGTGCTTTCTGGGTTTTGAGCCGCCGGCTTTTGCGATTGGCAACTTAGTATCACTAAGAGTAAAATTGAGAGGTTTGAAACATTCATGATTAGTTAAATTTGATGAGTGAATTTAAATCTGTATTCTTATGCACCCACACTATTAGTCTTGGAGCACCCCTCCGGGGGGCTGTATGAGAAAAATCCCTCCAACTCCACTAATGCTATTTTCAACCCAGCTTTGGAGATTGATTATTATTAAATACTTCCTTAATGCTGCTTCCATATGAAGGGTCATAAATAAACTCATCATAAGCCATGACACAGTGGTTTTCAAAGTATGATTTTGGATTTGCAGATGGCCCCTGAGCAGTTAGACCGATTTCATCAGCTCCATTTATTGTTAATACAGTTGGAGAGGTAAGTGACGATGATGTTGGAGCTAATAGGTACAAGTCGTTTTCTCCACTACTAAAGTTCCAGTTTTTTACAAAAAAATATCCTACTGAATTACCAGCATCACGGTAAATTGATACTGGCATCGAAGAACTATATGGGTTGGCTCTATCAAATTCATCACCAAAATATTCTTCAATTTTATCAAACATCATATCTGCTACATTAGCAGGTATATAGCCTATCCCGCCATGATAATCGTAGGCTGTAACCACAGATTTATAACTTGAATACTCAGTAGTTGCTCCTGGAGAAGGAGCATTTTGTTTAATACCATGCAAGGCCATCATGCTACCTAAAAAAGGTCCCCATACACCACATCTGCCATCTAAATTAAACAAAAATTGCCATTCAGCTTGTATATAACTTGAGCTATAGGAATATCCCCCCCAATAAGACATACCGGAAGAGCCGCCTACACGTTCAACTTGTTGATCTTCAAATCCAGTATATGTGAGACCAACTATACTGCTGATATCAGAATGCCCATTTGCAAATTGGCATCCATGGTGTAGAGTTGAATAAAAAAACGTAGCTGGGCCTGTTGAAGCAATCGAAGTGGTAGGTTTTCTATGTGTGACGTACAACGGGTGATTAGATGTTCCTGCAGTTTCCCAATTTAAGGCATCTTTTGCAAAAGCATATTCCCATTTTATTTCAAAATTTGGCCTAAAAACTACCTTATCCTTTTCAAATGGATCTTTAAATGCAATAGGCCCAAGACTAATTTCGCTACCAATTCCTGTAATTTCAATTGGATCAATAAGAATAGGTGGAGCCCCCCCTGGAGGTCCATTAGTGATCCATTTTGCTCTTACCCAAATTCGTGGATTAGTAGTATTGCAACCACTTAATATGCCAAGTTTCTCTCTTTTAAATGTTGCAATTATCCTTGGGGCGCAACCACTAACATAGGCCACAGGTTTCTGCCCTTCGGATTGAGACCATGCCTTTGTTTTACTTGCATAAGAAAACATCTTCAAAGCTAAAACTGGCCATTTCCCAGCAACAGGAGGTATGGGCGTAGCCCCTTCGTCAGCAACGTCTACCCAGTCTCCAGCACCAGAAGTTGGATGACAATATTCTATTCTCTTTAATTCAAGGGTAATACTTTGAGATTTTATTTGTGTTTTTGTGCTAAACAAAACAAAATAATCATCAGGAAATAAAATACTGGTTGGTTTTTTGGCGCGTTCCACTTTTCCTTAAAAATCAAAAGAGAAACTCCTTTTGATAAAGAAAAATTTGATCTAATGTTTTTAATGTAAGTCATGGTAAAGTTTCTATTAGGTACTTTATTGTGGCTCAAAAGTATAGGGCATGTCACAATCAGTAAAGCCCCAATAAATCCTAATCCGTCCCATTCTGTCCCATCTTAGGTTCAAAACCCGGCAAAGGCGGAAAACCAAGTTCAATACGCAGTTCGTTTTCAGTTTTTGGGCTTAACATCTCAGGGGAGGTCTGGATGTTTTTCTTTTCCATTAAACGGTAAAATGTGGATTTGGAAAGCCCAAGCTCCTCAATGAGTTCAAGTTTCGTTTTGAATCTTTGCTTTTCCATGTGACAGATAATTTTAAAAGTGAACAGGCGAGCATCTGGTCAAGTCGAACTTGGCAATGCACTGATTGGATTTGCTGGCACAAAAGTCAAAGCAACTGTATGACAAATCAAGGACACTTTTCAGGGGGTATTCCACACCCGTCTACCCAAAAATGGTTGATGCCCAAGAAAAGGCAAGCAGATCAGGGTCTTTGATTCAGAAATGGATATGCGCTGTTAGCCCTTGCGTTTTAAAGCGAACGAAGGTGCATTTGGCCAAGACAAGCTTGTCGTACCATGCGTGGATTTGCTGACATAAAGTCAAGGCAACCACCTGAAAAATATAGGACACTTTTAAGTATTCATTCCAGAGCAGTCTGAAAAAAAAGGACTGGCGTGGAAGAAATGAGGAGCGGATCTAACCGCATATTGTTGTCTTTGCCTTGAAGTCCTCCGGGAGAGAACAGTTGCTATGGTTGAATCGAACCCAGCTTTTGTGATGAAAAGAGGTGAAAACTTTATGGACGGCTGTTTTGCACAAATTCCAACATCGAAGCCTTTGAATCCCCAATAAACTTACGCTGATACGCCCGCGCAATCGGGTATCCCAATCTCGCCAGCCAAACCCGTGGCCGGGAGAAGGCTTTAAGTACATAGCGCACCGTTCCATCCGCCGTTCTTTCTACCATGAACAACTCCTCGCCACACTCTGCATGGCCGGGCAAGGTGCCGTACGCAAAGCCAAATTTGTCTTGATTGTCAATCACATATACAATCCGACAGGAGTTCAGCCACCACAAACCCATCACTTTTGCGAGCATTGCAACCACCTCGCCTTCGCGCAGTGGCGTCCGTTCCGGCCAGATGCAGGCCCAGCCGCCTGGGAACATTTTCCACTGACGAATGGCCTCTTTTGCAGCCTCCCAAACAGCCTCACCCTGACCTAATGCTATAAAATTGAAATCGTTGTCGAAGCCTAATACAGGGGTTTCATTTTGGGTACTGCCAACTGCTACATAACTGTAAGGCAAAACTCGTTCCTGCTCTGTAAAGGCACGGGTTTGTGAATCGTTTGGCTTGAATAGGTAAGGCATTTATTATTGCGGTAGTTGAATTACTGAGAAGTCAAGATTGTTTTGGGGAGAAACACGCAGACTCTAATAAATATGAAACACATAGTCACAGTAGGACACATAGCCGTGATCATAAACACTATGTGTCCTACTGTGACTATGTGTTTCATATATACGCTTTGTGTTGATTCGCTAAAAGCCTTCTAAGCTTTCTTAAACGCTGCAATCGCATTTTTGCTAAATTCGGAAAGCGCCAGTCTGCCACTGATAGCAGCCCGTTCGGTCAGCAGGGTGTCCCAATGCTCGGTGCCTTGCCAAAACACTTTTTTCAACTCCAGCAAAGCATCGGGGCTGTATTTGCAAAGGGAATTGCTGAAATGGGTGAGGTAAGCATCAAGTTGCTCGACTGTTTCAAAGGATTCCTGAAAAAGGCCCTGTGTTTTTGCCCAATCGGCGGTGCGCCATTCATCAGGTGTAAGCGCCATTTGAGCAAAAGTTGCCGCACCAATTTTACGTTCCACAGCAGGACCAATCACGAATGGGCCAAATCCAACAGCCAATTCGCTCAGCCGAACAGAGGCCCATTTGGAAGTAAAACAAATGTCCGTAGCCGCAGCAAGGCTCTACGCCACCGCCCACGGCCTTTCCGTGCGCGCCCAACGATGATTTTAGAGCAACGCCGCATCGCATTGATGACATTTCCAAAGCCGGAAAAAAAGGCCTTTCCTGTTTCAAAGTCTTGAATACCACCGAGTTCGTCGAAACTCGCACCCGCACAGAACGTATTGTGTTCCACACTTCGGAGCACCACGACCCTGGCATCCGGGTTTTCTCCTGCAGCAGCAAACGCGGCAGCGAGTTCGGCCAAAAGTCGGCTCGGGAGAGAGTTGTGGTTGGGGTGGTAAAACAGAATGTGCGCTACTCCATCGGGGTGAGGTCGGTGGACGTAGCCTTGTTGAGTGATATCCATTTTCGATTGAGCGATTGATTCGATTAGCGATTGATTGATTGTTTGAACTTTCCGAAAGTTTAAAACTTTGGAAAGTTGGATTCAAAATATCGTCACGCAAAATATCACGAAGTGCGGCATTCAACCCGGCCATTGAAATTCAAATCCAGCCTGGGTCAATTTTTCTGGAAGAAACGCGGTTGCTGTTCAAGATTACCAGTGGACATTTCCCCAAAATAAGGCGCAGCACAAAGGCTGGAGTGGGTAGGAAAACAGCTGGTTGTTTCAGCGGCTTTGGCCGTTGCTTTTACCAGATCTTCCCGCGCGCCGATCGGGCGTACAAAGGTTGAATACTCAACTTCGCCTGATTTTCAATAGCCCAAATAAATGCGCCGCACACATCATCGCGATGAATCCAGGGCTACCATGCTTGTCCGTTGCCAAAATATGCCCCAACCCAAACGCAGTGGTTTACCATTTCGGCCAAAGCACCGCCTTCTTTTTGCCAGTACCACGCCGATGCGGAATTTCACGAGCGGATTCCCAGGCGTAGGATTTCATCTATGAAGATTCCAGTTTTGACAACATTCCACCATAAAACTTTTGATCAAATGGCGCGGTGGTCTCTTTCCCGAATCCAAGTCTCGCCTGAATTGCCATAAATGCCTACCGCCGCGGCAGAGAGATATGCCTTAGGTCGCATGGCCATGCGCTCCATTGCTTGATAAAGCGTTGCTGCACTCTTCACCCGGCTTTCTATCAATTCCTTTTTCGCGCCTGTCCAACGCTTATCAATGCCTGCGCCCGCCAGATTGACCACATAATCAACATCTGTTTCAGCATCCACTTCATCTGTTGCGTTCCAAAAAACTGGCCCATGCCTTTGGAGAACGGCTGAGGAGTCGTACCGTATGGCCCTGAGAATGAAGCACTTCCGTTAAACGCGAACCAATGAGGCCAGAACCGCTTGCTATGAGAATGGTGCTTTTTGCATGATTATTTTAGATAACCAGAGCAGCACATAGCACACATAGATACAAATTCTGAACCTAAACTATGTACTATGTGCGCAATGTGGTTATAAACACAAACATAGGTTACCCCAAACAGTTCATTACCAGCCGTTGGCATTGAACTCAGCAATTCCAACGCTGAATCTCCCTTCCAGCCCAGGCCATTTTCCAATCATCTGAAATACCGATTCAGGCCCCGCCTCGTCACCTCGCAAAGATTTCAAGGAACTCGAACCTGCAGATTTTGAAAGTTTTTCACCTGCCTCATCCAGCAGAAGTGGATGGTGTAAAAATTTGATTTTCAAAAAGTTATTCTGAAAGCACTTTTGGCCAAAACATTGAGCCGTCGTTGAATCTTCCAGATCAGCCCCGCGAATGATATGTGTAATGCCCAAAATGAAGGTCGTCGGCAAACTCGCGACCTGGTAAGCCGGAATTCCACTGCGGCGGCGCACGACGAAATCGGGCAATGGAAATTGTTTGGTGTTTTGATGCGCCATGCAACATTTGTTTCATCAAGATCCAGCCCCTTGTTCACGAAATTCAGGCGGATACGTTAATATTGTATTGTTCCAAACCACGATTTACGGCAGGCAAAAGGAGGCTTCGCCTGCGCGGGGGGGTCAGAATAATGAGATATCTTGGGAGATTGGCGCATTGGTAGATTGTTTTTACTTCCTCCTTCGCGCTGCGCGTTATGGCGGCATCTTCGCGCTGCGCGCTATGGCGGGAAAGAATCCCAGTCCAATTTGAGCCATTCAAGGGAATCAAAGATGTCTTGTGTGTCATTCTGGCCTGTTTCTGATCCGAATCGAGATCATCAATGTGGAGAAAAATCTTCGCATCTATTTGACGCATGGAAATTTGCTGGATTTGCCAGTTAACCAATTGAGCACGAAATTGAGCGCATTTCCCCGGTGGATAAAGCCAGAGGGCGTTGGGGCAAGCTGCAACGGCTTTCAGAAGTGACAGTACGCGAAAAATTCAAAAAATTGCTGCGAGAATGAATCCATCAGGCAATAAAGTGGTCAATCAGTCAGGCTTATTTTCATCCTCATCGTCCAAAATATGCGTGAATCTGCGAAGGAAAACGGGCGCAGGTCACAGCCGGAGCGGTGTAGAGCACCCCAATTCCATAAAGTAAAAAGCACCACCATGGCGATTAGACCAGAAATGATAAGAAAACCAAGCATACTTGGCCACTTACGAGCGATAAGCCAGTGGCTTGCATCAAGCGCTTCTCCACTGGGCCTACTCTCAAAAACCAGGCACTTCGCATGGCACCAAGCGGAAAACAGCCAAATGGCGAGGCCTCCAATAAGTTATTAAGGCCATACCAATTCCAAATAGCGACATATCTGGCCACATCACCTGGGCTTCAGATTTCCCTCGAAAACGGATAAGCATCCATCAATTCGACCAACCACTGACCATGCCTGCTTGATACCAGACAATAAGGCCCGGCAATATGGCTATCAAACTAATTCAACATAACCACCAAATAGGTAAGCAGCAAAGGCCCGATCTTGAAAAACCTTTGAAAAATTCCCAATCAGGCTTGTGGCCACGCGATACCACGTAAGCAAATTGGGAATAGCCGACACTTAATACTGGAGTGATAGCCATGCTCAGCAAAAAGCCCACAAAAGGCAAAGACTGGCACAAAAACTAAATTACAGTGGAAACACACGAAACCGATCAGCATACCAAAGTTGTCATTCATCAACTTGAAACCTTTGGCTAATGTAGTCGCCCATCCGGAACTGGTACAGGGGCTTGGCAGCAAGAATGCGCTGAAGGCGCGAAGCAGGAAATTCATTGGGAAGTTAAGGGTTTTGTAATGTTGAGTTTGGCTTAATTGCCACGGGCAAAGGTGTGATAAATCAACCCTTAATTTTTTCGTGTTTATTAGAAATTTATAAAAGACATTATACTTTGGCGGAATATTTTACATTAACCAAACCATTTTTACCATGGAAAACTTTGAAGAACCCTCGACGCCCGACAAAACATCGAATCTCCCGTTGAACTCGAACTTACTGAAAGCTCCGGTTTTGTGGCATTGGCTCAGCATCTCCAGTTGGGCCATGTTTTTCTCCATCCTTCTTTTTCTGGGTGCTATGGCATTGCTGCTTTTCGGCTATCTCACATTGCGCGTAGCATCGGACGACCACTTTGGGGTGGTGCTTTTCATCTGCCTTTCGCAGCAGCACTTTTTGTCCCAGGGCTGTTGCTTTGGCTTTTTCAGTCAAAATTAAAAAGAGCATTTTATGACGAATCGCCGGAGCCTGCTTGAAAATTCGTTCCGCGCATTTCGTCATTATTTTTACCTGCTGGCTGCCATCCTGAGCATAACCA
>JADJFA010000014.1 GCA_016708875.1 Lewinellaceae bacterium | reverse complement strand
TTCAAAAGTTTGGAAAGTTTTGCTTTTCCAAAAAGCCAAGCGACTTTCGCATTTGGAATTCTTATCTTTCCAAAAACAAAACTTTTAACCATGTTCGGACAAAACAAAAGCAGTGGGTTTCGCATTCCCCCTACCATCCTCATCGCTATTGTGATGGGTGGTTTTGCACTTTGCAAATATTACGGCCAAAGCTCTATGAACGAAATCACGGGTGAAAAGCAATACATCTCGATGACGACAGAGCAAGAAATCGCGATGGGCTTACAGAGTGCGCCTCAAATGGCCGAGGAAATGGGCGGGCTAAGCAGAAACAAACAAGCCACCGATATTGTCAAGCAAATCGGGCAAAAAATAGTGCAGACCTCTGTCGCCTCGCGTACCCCTTACCAATATAATTTTCACTTGCTTGCCGATCCACAAACCATCAATGCCTTTGCATTGCCCGGCGGACAAGTCTTTATCACCGAAGGTTTGCTTATGCGACTTTCGACCGACGGGAAAACGCTCAGTGAGGATATGCTCGCCGGGGTACTTGGCCATGAGGTTGGCCATGTGGTGGCACGCCACAGCGCTGAAAGACTCGCTCAGATGGAATTAGCGCAAGGCATCACGGGCGCTGTTACAATGGCCACTTACGATCCTTCCAATCCCAATTCAGGCTATATCGCACAATCCGTAGCGAATATGATCCAACTCAAATATGGCCGTGACCAAGAACTTCAAAGCGACAACCTTGGCGTTCGTTTTATGATGGAAGCGGGCTATGATCCGAAAAACTTGATCGCGGTGATGGAAATACTCAAACAAGCCTCCGGGCCGAACCGTACGCCCGAATTTCAAAGCAGTCACCCCGATCCCGAAAATCGCAAGGAAGCCATTCAGGCGGCCATTGAGGAGTGGCGGGGGAAATTGGGGAAGTAAACAATTAAAAGTCAATAGTTAAAAGTCAACCTAAATGCAGAACATAACTGTAATCGGAAGTGGCACCATGGGCAACGGTATCGCCCACGTATTTGCCCAAAATGGATTCAACGTCACATTAGTAGACGTGGCCGCCGCAGCGCTGGATAAAGCGCTTATCACGATTGGAAAAAACCTGGATCGTCTGATCGCAAAGGGAACGCTCAGTGAAGACGAAAAAGTAGCCACCCTGCGCCGCATTCATCCCATGACGGATCTACGACAGGGTGTGGCCAATGCGGACCTTGTAGTGGAGGCAGCCACTGAAAATCTTGCCCTGAAACTGAAAATATTTACCGATATTGACCAGCATGCGCCACCCTTGGCCATCCTCGCCACCAATACAAGCAGCATAAGTATTACCCAAATCGCAGCTGCCACCATGAGGCCCTCCCAAGTCATAGGGATGCACTTTATGAATCCGGTGCCGGTTATGAAATTGGTGGAAGTAATTCGAGGGTATGCTACTTCTGACGATGTTTGTCAACAAATTATGGCACTCTCCAAGCAGTTGGGCAAAGCCCCGGTGGAGGTGAACGATTACCCGGGGTTTGTGGCAAACCGCATCCTGATGCCTATGCTGAACGAGGCTTTTTACACACTTTACGAAGGCGTGAGCGACGTGGAAGGTATTGACACCGTGATGAAACTCGGCATGGCACACCCAATGGGGCCACTTCAACTAGCGGATTTTATCGGTCTGGATGTTTGCCTTTCCATTCTCCGGGTGCTGCACGATGGTTTTGGCAACCCCAAATACGCGCCTTGCCCATTGCTCGTCAATATGGTGACTGCGGGCAAACTGGGCGCAAAAAGTGGGGAAGGATTTTACACTTACGCTGCGGGAACGAAGGAATTAGTGGTGGCAGAGCGTTTTCGGTAAGGTTTTAGCCACTAATTGCACAAATTTTCACTAAATTAATGTTCGTGAAAATTCGTGCAATTAGTGGCCAAACCCAAATTTTCAATTTTTTCTGAAAACTAAAAATCAGTGGGTTTGTTTTATATGAAACAAACCCACTTTCTTATGCAAACGCTTGAAAATAAAGTCATTGTCTACGACGATTCTTGCCCTATGTGCCAGGCTTACACCGCAGGTTTTGTAAAGGCAGGATGGCTGAAAGAACGCCGGGGATTTGCAAACGTAAGCCCTGAATTGCTCGCTAAAATTGACTTTGACCGGGCGCGTCACGAGATTCCTCTGCTCGATACCCAAACAGGCGAGGTTACCTACGGACTCAATGCCCTTTTTCTCATCATTGGTGAGCGGATGCCGATTTTCAAGCCGCTGTTCCGAAGCAGTTGGTTTCGCCCGCTGCTGTATCCGCTTTATCAGATTATAACCTACAACCGCCGCATCATAGCAGGCAGCGGCGCCCCCAAATCGGGTTGTGATTGTGCGTCGGATGTCAATCTGTTTTACCGTTGGCTATATATTTCTATCGCTGTGCTGGGCGGAGCTCTGCTTTCTTTCCCTATTTGGGGCAGTGGTGGAATGGCTGGGAATGCCTTCATAATCACACACTTAGTCCTTTTGTTGGGCGCCATTTTTGTTCCTAAAAAACTTGACTTCATCGGGCATTGGGCAACGGTTTTTCTGGCTACTTCCTTTGTGTTGCGCGTGTTGCCGGGAGGAGATTGGCTGGCAATGGGGTTTGCGCTGGGTTTGGCAGGGTGGATGTGGTGGCGAAGATGGGATAAGATTAGGTGAGGATTAGGATTGTGCAATCCTTTATTCATTCTTATCTTTGTATGCAAATCCACACTCCTCCAATCACTGCTCTTCAAAAAGCGGAAGCATTGCTCCCTCAGATGTCGGCTGGTGAAAAAACGCAACTTTTCCAACAAGTGGCGCGGTCTTTCAGCAGCGATTTCCCTGGTATTGAAAAAACACCCGGCGTCTGTGGGGGTGTCGCTTGCATCATCCGTACACGAATTACCGTTCGTACTTTGGTAGCCTTTAAAAAAATGGGGCTTTCAGATCAAACTCTTTTGGCAAATTACCCAAGTTTGCGGCAGCAGGATCTAAACAATGCTTGGGCTTACTACCAAGCCTTTAGCGAGGAAATTGATTTGGAAATTCGCGAAAATGAAGAAGCCTAAGTATGGCCAGAATTTACGCCAATGAAAACTACCCCTCCGAGGTTGTAGAATATTTGCGCCAACATGGTCACGATGTTCTAACAACACACGAAACTGGTAAGTCAAACCAGAGCATTCCCGACGAAGATGTTTTATCTTTTGCAATTGCAGAACAGCGTGCGGTTCTCACATTCAATCGAAAAGATTTTTTCAGGCTGCACCGCATAAACCCTATGCATTCAGGCATTATTGCCTGTACGGAAGATGGAGCGTTTAAGGCCTTGGCTAGCCGAATCCACAACGCGATAGAACTTCATGGTGGGAATCTTGATGGGCAATTGATTAGAGTCAATCGCCCGAATGTTCATGTTTGATCGGCCTTCTAAATGTTCAGGTCACCGAGTTCTCCCGGTATCTATTTTCTGGAACAGCATTCTGGGCAACAATCTGTTTGGCTAAAATTTGTAGTGCAGCCATAGGAATGCCCCAATCTTTTCGTCCTTTGCGACCATAAACACATCGCATGGACCTTAGACGAATAGCCTTCTTTGCCGGCCCCCTCCTTTTCGCGGTGGTTGCGTTTGCGCCCACACCAGCAGGAATGCCCTGGCCGGCACAGATTACCGCCGCCATCACACTTTGGATAGCCGTCTGGTGGATCACCGAGCCGATTGAAATGGCGGCCACCTCGCTCTTGCCGCTGGTGCTACTGCCTTTGGCGGGGGTAGCTTCGCTCAAAACCGTGGCGGCTGAATATGGCAACGAGATCATTTTCCTGTTTATGGCCGGTTTTTTCATGGGTAAGTCCATCGAACGCTGGCAACTCCATCGCCGCATCGCCTTGCGTATGGTTTTGTGGATCGGAACGGATCCTTCGCGTACGGTCTTAGGTTTTATGGCTGCCTCCGCGTTTATTTCTATGTGGATATCCAATACGGCTACGGCTGTGATGATGACCCCGGTTGCCATTGCTGTGGCTGCACAAAGTGAGGGTATGGCCGGGTATAAAAACTTCTCCAAATCGCTTTTGCTTGGGGTGGGGTATGCCTGTTCCATTGGTGGCCTTGCGACCATGATCGGAACCCCTACAAACGCTATTTTTATTGCGTTTGCGCAACAAAACATGGGTGAAACCGTGACTTTTGGCAAATGGCTGTTGTTTGGTTTCCCTTTCGCGCTTACCCTCCTTTGGGTCTGTTGGAAAATGCTGGTTTGGATGTTCCCGGTCGGAAAAGACGGTGCCAAGTCCATTGACAGTCACGAGCATTTACGGGAACAGCCCTTGAACTCGGCCCGATCAGCAAACCCGAAAAGCGGCTGCTATGGGTGTTTGGTGCGGTCATTTTAGCCTGGGTTTCAGGCTCACTCTTATGGTACAAGCCCCTGAACCTATGGATTCACCTCAACATGGCCGGACTTCCACTTCCGGAAAAGATGGACAAATTGCCAGCCTATTGTTCCGATACGGTGGTAGCCATTTTGGGGGCAATCTTGTTTTTCGTGATGCCTGCCGGAAGCAGCAAAGAAAAGACTACGCTGCTTGATTGGCCCACAGCATCCCGGATACCCTGGGCCATCCTACTTTTGTTTGGCGGCGGGCTTGCACTTGCCAAAGGTTTTGATTTAAGCGGCCTGGCTGTATGGTTTGGCGAACAGATGAAAGGGCTTGGCTATTTGCCCCATGCGCTGATCCTTTTGGTGGTGCTCAGTGCGGTGGTGTTGCTCAGCGAAGTGGCGTCCAACATTGCCACGGCCTCCATGATGATGCCCGTGCTTGCTGCTTTGGCCGGGAGTATTGGTTCGCATCCATTCGGTTTATTGCTGAGCGCTACCATTGCCGCATCCTTTGGTTTTGGACTGCCCATCGCAACGGCGCCCAACAGTATCGTGTTCGCAACTGGTCATATGAGTACACGTGATATGGCTCGGGCAGGATTTTTGCTCGATGCCCTGGCAGTCTTGCTTTTACTGGCCTTTGTTTATGTTTTGCTGCCGCTCGTTTGGGGCATCAAAGTATAATTTGCTATATGCTCTTTGTCGCCTTCTGAAAGACGCTGATTGCTCCTTTTTAACATACTTTCTTTCATTTGGGCCTATTATTTTTTTCATTTTTTTTTGAAGGAACTGATCTAAAGAAGATTCGTTCAAAATTAAATAAGTAATTGATAATCAATTTTTTAAGCTAAATATAGAGATCACAACACTTTTTTTTGATAAAATTAACAGTTTTTGTGGAAGCATTGCTTGGTGTTTGTTGAACATGTTCTTACCTTTGAGGGAACATTTAAAATCAACAGGAGATTGCCATGACAAGTATGGAATTCAATACCAAACTGAGCACTCTAACGAGCATGCTGCACTCCTTCGCCTATAACTTGACGAAGAACGTGGAAGATGCCAAGGATCTGTATCAGGAAACGGCTTATCGCGCCCTTTTCAACCGCGACAAGTTTCAGCCCGACACCAATTTCAAGGCGTGGATGTTCACGATCATGAAGAACATCTTCATCAACAACTACCGTAAAAAGGTGAAAGCCAATACGGTGTTGGACAATACAGAAAATCAGTACTACCTCAACTCCTTCAGTCACTCAGCAGCCAATGCAGCGGAAGGCGGCATTCTGCTCAAAGAACTGAACACGATGGTAACTGCGCTGGATGACAGCATTCGTATTCCATTTACGATGCACTTTGAAGGCTACAAGTACCAGGAGATTGCCGACGATTTGAAACTGCCCTTGGGCACCGTAAAAAGTCGCATCTTCTTTGCCCGTAAAGAGTTGAAGGAGAAGATCATGTCGAACTATGGGTTTAACCCGAACTAGTTCGCGCAAGTAATTAAAATCAAACAACAAAACACGAGCCGCTCCACAAGAGCGGCTTTTTTTGTGAATTCGGGATTAAACCGCAAAATGTAAAACAGGAGAACCGCAAAATTTAAAACTGTGAATTGCGATTCGAAAAAAGTGAAACTTTCATTTTCCGAGATTAAGTCACTCACGATTTTACATTTTGCGGTTCTCCTGTTTTACATTTTGCGGTTTAATTTTTTGATCAGAAATACCCCCAATGCCAGCGCACATCTCCCCTATTATTCCATTCCAGCGCGGGCGCAGGGAACTTGAAAATGTTGGCCGTATAAAGCAGGGCTTTCCAAAATCGCCCTTTTACAGGAATGCGTGTAAGATCCACATC
The DNA here is from genome assembly GCA_016708875.1 of Lewinellaceae bacterium. Lineage (GTDB taxonomy): Bacteria > Bacteroidota > Bacteroidia > Chitinophagales > Saprospiraceae > M3007. The sequence continues at coordinate 135,007 of JADJFA010000014.1, read as the reverse complement.
GGGCGATAGAAAAAACTGACGGGTTCGTGGAAATCGCTGTGGATCAAGGCGATAAGTGAGGCAGTCATTCCCGATACAGGATTTGTCCTGTTGCCATTGATAGCCAAAACCCTCGAAAACGTTGTCGGCCCCCATGCCCAGGGCGAGATTGAGCCAACGTGGGCACCAGGTGGCCCGCTCGCCAAGAAAGGAGCGCGGATTGACCGATGCCCAGACTACAAGCGTGTTGTAATTTTTCAAAAACAAATTGACGGGACCAGTGCCGTATAGTTCGTCGGCGCGTTTTTGCAAGCTGGTAGTGATTTCGCTGCCCTGTGGATGAACCGGAAATATAGGCTCATTGGGATAGCGAACTGGCATGGCGCTCATTTTCATGGAGATACGCTGCTCGTGCCAACTTAGTTCTTGTGCCAAAAAAAGACCTGAACCTAGCGCGTTGAAACCCACATCGCTCCAGGACCAGCCCCATTGTTCCGAAAATCCGTCAAAGATTTCAAGTGAGGTTTGGATCAGTTGTCCGCCTACAAAACCCGCCCAAGCCGCTTTTCGCGGGCGCATTCCGGTCCATTTTGCAATTCCGAATCCCCAGCGGCTTTCATTGTACGACATGAGCCAATGGCCCATCTTGTCCATTTGGTTCCATTCACGCAAATCATTGAAGGTGTGAAACTTGCCCACAGGATAATCTGTATACCAGGCCTTGTAAAGCCCCACCATTGAGGCGCTGTACAAAACGGAACCTGCTACAATACCAACCCTGAGTCGGCCTTTATGAAGGGAGTCGGAAGGTGTTAGGGAGAACAGTTTTTGGGCAAAACCTGGAGATGTAAATATGCATAACAACAGAACTTGGAGACAGAAACGGAGGAACATATTTAAGGGTCTCTTTTAACCACAAAAGGCACAAAAGGACACATAAGCCTCGTTTTTCAACCTTATGTGTTCTTTTGTGCCTTATGTGGTTCATTTGAATTTCACTACTCCTTCGTCAAATCCAAGTCCTTGAGCATCAATAAAAATGACTTGCCAAAGAGCGTATGAGAAGCAAAATCCAGGCGATTTACGTCTGGGCGGAGGCGGGTGTATTGTGCCCGGTTGCGGTCCACGATCTTTTTGATTGCTTTCAGGATTTCCACTTTTTGTAAGCGTCCTTCTGCGTCGGTAAAGGGTATCTGGAAGCCCAGTTCGCGGAAAAATGCGGATTCGGTGATTTGAAAAAACAGGTGCAAAAACTCCCGGTCGGGTTTAGGCGGGGCTTGGTGGAAAAGCGTAAAACCGGCCACATACTGCGCTACTGCCAATGCAAGTGAATCATGGCCCTGTTGCAATGGCCATTCCATGTTGGCCAATTCGCCGTTGATGAAACTTGCCAGGGTGCCATGTGGCACCGCAGGATTGGCGCCGAAAGTGCTGCGCGTACGGTACATTTCCTTGAAAAACTCCTCTTTTGGCCGATCAAGCAAGGTTTGAAATTCGCGGCGAATTTGCTGCACTTTCACCTGTGGACTGAGGTTGCTTTTGGTGAAATAGACGGCGTACACTTTTTCAAGCAAATCCATCATAAATCCTTCTGGCTTAACGAGATAATCCAAGCGAAAGGCCAGTGCGAGCAGGAGGTATGCGTAGGTGCCGGGGTAGGTGTTGGGGTCGGGTTTGCCCTTATCTATTTCAGTGAAAACGGACTCGATGGAGCGGCGGATATAGGCGTACTTGATTTCTTTTTCAGCCTCAGAAATGTTGCCAAGGTTGCGCTCCTCAGGCTGGGCTGAGTGCTGCGAATTCGCTGATCAAAAGGTCGTCTTGTTTGTCGGCGTGAATGGCAAGTTCGCGCAGAGCATGGAGGATTTTGAGCGGGGAGCCATCCACCGTGCGGGTGTCAAATACGATACTGAGATTGTTTTCCGCATCCAGTGCGAACCGGCTGAATTTCAGGTTGAAATTAGCCTCCATGAGCCGCCGCATAAAACCTACGTTCAGGTCGTCGGCGCGTGCCACCTTGCTTTCGGCTTTTACTTTTTCGGCGTTTGCAAAACCGATGACGCGCTGCGAACCTTGCCAAAGTTCAAAGCGGATTTCGCCCTCGTTTTCCTGCCAGCTGATGTTAGGTTCCCTGGCGTCTTCGTCTTTCAGGAACAAAAGGAAATCCCGGTAAGCTTTCAGATGCTCTCCCTGCTCGAAAGATTCGAGTGAGCGATCGAAAGCCTGTTGCTGTGCATCCGTTTTATAGGCATCAGAAAATCGGCCAAACGGGATGTCGGGCTGTTGTGCTGTTTTTTGATTTCCAAAAAGACGGGTGATAAATTCCATGGGTAGGGCAAGGGGGCGAGCAAAAGTAGGAAATTTGCAGGGAACCCAATTATGGAATCATTGCCTGGTATGAACAATAAATCGCTGGATCATTTTTTTGCCACTGTTGCATTCAGTACAGACAAGGATGTATACCCCGGCGGCAGCGAAGCATTAATGTGTACTTGATTGCGGACACATTTTGATTGCCATCGGATTTGGCCGTTCAAATCAACTATTTCAAGGCTCCAGTCGGTATAGTGCTCGGTGGGCAGCTGAATTTGGAAAGTTCCGTTGTTTGGGTTCGGAAGGATTTTGATTTCACTTTTTCCACCAGCCACTTCATTCGTTCCAGTATAGACCTTGTCGCAAACACTCCCCTCCATCCTGCCAAGCCGGAAGTTGGGGAAATTGGGCATTGTGTTGGTATTCCATGAGTAAGGCAAAAACAAACCATGCTGTTCGAATTGACAGGAATCCCCCTTAGCATTAGGGTTGTGGATGATGTGCATATATGGATTGCCTCCTGGAACTGCGGCGTAAATCTTCCCATCAGGTGCGGACGCGGCTTTTCCAAATGTAGTCTTGAACGAGCCGACAAAAGTGCTGTCCCAATAGGCTACTTGTGTGACAGAGGCTTGAAGGTCATTTGCCTGCAAGTCTACTTGATAAGAGTAAAGGTAGCCAAAGGTGTAGGCAAAGCGCGAGTTAGGTGAGATGGCCATGCCACCTTGTGAGTTTCCCGAGTCCTCGTTATGTTCGATAGTTACCTGGCGGAAGTTGGACAAAATCCCTGAACACCTATCAAAGTCAAAAAAGAACATGTCAGTCACGTTATCATAGTGTATAAATTTGCTGCCGTCTGGTGAGAATGCCGACTGGCCAGTACCTGAACCGTACCAATCAGTGGGCATCCCAATCGTTTGCAAGTCAACAAAATGGATCCCTAATGGGGAGAGCAGATACTTGTAATACTGGTTTGTTTTGATCTTGTTCAGCACGAGCCACCAATCTCGCCCGTTGGCATGGCGGCAGGTAGTGAGGTGACCTCCAAAAATAGAATCTGCACAGATGAGCTTATTTTTCTCGAATACTTCTTGGTTTGATAAATGGCTGGCGTATAGCCCCCAGGCATGGATTCCATCACCCGTACTTTGGTGGTGACCGATGACTAAGAGATAAAACAGTGAGTCCTTGACAGGGTCTGGAAGTATGAGCCACGATTGAGTGAAAGGATAGTAGTCTGGGCAATAGCCAGCGTAAACCCAATCATTTGGTGTAATATGCGTTCCGTTTGTGAGTGCTTGTAATTGACCATCAAAGACATCACAACCGCTTGAGTAAATAAGAAGATTCCCAGTAGTATCACAAATTGTTACGCCACTCCGTAGTGGAAGATATCCATTGGAGATTGAAAAAGGTTGGATAGACAATGGAAGCGTACTAAAATCAAACAGATTTATTACTGTCTTATCCACAGAATCCCTATAACCAATTAGCCATTGGAAATCGCGTTTGGCATCGGGTATTTGGCAGAAAATGAAAATGGAATTGAAGCAGAGCGAAATAATAAGCAGAATGCGCATGGCCGGGTTTTGAAAATCAGACAAGCCCTCGTCATGCGCATGGCATGACGAGGGCGAGAAAAAGAAAGTGCTTAATTCTGAATGATCAATCGCTCGGTAATTCGGCGACCGTTTCGGGAATCAATACAGACGAGGGTATAGAAACCTGATGGCAAACTTGACACTTGGACATCGTTGCTGAGGGATGTTGATTGCCAACGGCTTCGACCGTTTAGGTCAAATATTTCGATATTCCACTCTGGGGCATTTCTCGAAGGAAGTTGGATTTGGAAGGTACCGGTGTTGGGATTTGGGAAGATTTTTACCTCACTTTTTCCGCCAGCCACTTCATTTGTTCCAGTATAGACCGTGTCGCAAGCGCTTCCCTCCATCCTGCCGAGCCGGAAGTTAGGGAAGTTCACGATGTCATTGTTGTTCCAGGAAAAAGGCAAGAATATACCATGTTGCTCAAAATCGCAAGAATCGCCCTTTGCATCTGGGTTGTGGATGACGTGAAGATATGGATTAGAACCAGGCACAGCAGAATAGATTTTCCCATCGGGAGCAAGGGCCGCCTTACCAAAAACCGTTGGCCAAACATTGTTCACATAAGTACTGTCCCAGTAAGCCACTTGAGTTACGGAGGTTTGCAGGTCAGGCGCATACAAATCTATCTGATAGGAATACAAATAGTTGAAAGTATAGGCAAAGCGCGAGTTGGGCGAGATTGCCATGCCGCCCAGCGAGTTACCTGTGTCTTCGTTGTTTTCGATGTTGACATGACGGAAATTGGATAATGCCCCAGAGCATCGGTCAAAGTCATAGACGTAAATATCAGTCACATTGTCGTAGTGGATAAACCCAGTGCCATCAGGCGTAAAAGCCGACTGCCCAGTAGCAGTTCCCTCCCATGAAGTTGGACTGCCGATGGCTTGCAAATCAAAAAAGTGGATGCCAGTTGGGTCGAGCAGGTATTTGTAATATTGATTGGACTTTATTTTATTAAGCACTAACCACCAGTCACGCCCATTGGCATGGCGACAAGCTGTTAGGTGGCTTCGGAAAATAGAATCAGCACATACAATCATGTTTTTTTCAAAAACCTCTTTCTCCGATAAGCGACTGGCATATAGCCCCCAACCATGTATACCAGCTCCAGTGCTTTGGCGATGACCAATGGCGAAGAGATAGAACAGAGAATCTTTGGCAGGGTCAGGAAGCATCAATAACGACTGAGTGACGGGGTAGAAATTGGGGCAGTACCCATCATAAACCCATACATCCGGGGTCATTTGTTCCCCGTTGACTAAGACATTTCCATCCTTCCCATAGATCTCACAGCCATTTGCAAATAAAATCAGTTCGCCAGCCTTATCAGACATTGGGCAAGGAGATCGGAGCGGCCAAGTGGTTACTGGGAATTTTTGTATTTCAAAAGGGGCGTGGTTAAAGTCAAGTAGGTTAATGAAGGGGCTGTCTGGTATCCTCATGTATCCAAGCACCCAGTTATAATCATATCTTAGGCTGTCATTTTGACCATTTATGTCATGGAGGCATAATGAGATCAGGAAAAAGAGAAACAATTGCTTTGCCATATCCAATTAAATATAATACTCCCAAGTGCCACATGAGCACTTAGGAGTAAGGGGGATCAGGAAAAAATTAGTGGATTATCAAACGTTTGATAGCCAATTCGCCGTTTTGAGAATCTCGAACATCAAGGAAATAGCACCCGGATGGTACATTGGTCGTGGTAAAATACACTTCGGGACCCTCCACTATTTTACTCCAAACAATTCGTCCGGTTATATCAAAAAGCCTTAAGTGGGTTCTGCCGTTTATCGGTGATATTAGGTGAAATGTGCCATCACTCGGGTTGGGGGATATTTGAACTTCAGCTATGGTATCCGGCTTCCGTCCGTTTCGTTCATGTGTGTTTAAGCAGTCTGACCCTGTATTATAATATTCGTGAACGATTAGCTCCAACAGACCTCTTGCTTGCAGCACTGCTCCGCCGCCTTCAAGGGGGCATTGGACCGCAATGGAGCGCAAGGTATCCAACTCACTTGGTGTACACTCAAATGCTTCACGGGCGTAGAGGTCGCACAAGATAAGGTTGGCATTCTTTTGATTTTCTTCAAAAATATGACTGGCTGGAAGTGCTGCACTAACAGTACGGTAATGCACAACAAAGGCCAATTGAGCGGCCTTTTCCATTGCTCTCAGGCTGTCCAAATCCTGATACCGTTGCATCAACACAGCCAACTGAGCAGGACTAAGTGAGCTATTGGCAGATAATTGCTGAATGTCAGCCCAAACGGAAGTTATTTGTGTTTCCAAACCGACCTGCCCCTGTTCCCAAGTAATAGCATCTGCCTCTAATTGTGCTAACTTGCCTGCGCTGGTGTTTGCATTTTGTGACCAATAATTGCTGTAAGTTGAAGCATTCTGAAGGTTGTGGCGAACTATCCAACTCAATGCTTGCTGGGAGGAGACCCAGTCCAAGCATTCTGTGTAGTTTGGGAAATTTAATTGCCCCTTCATGATTTTGGCAATCATCGCCTCCTCTCCGTATGCTGGTGAGGTTGGTGAAAAGAGTGGGGGTGGGAGTGTGCAATCCAGTGTTGAATGATCGCATGTTTCCGCATTCCCATCTGCTACATCTAAAAACCAAACTAGAGGAGTTACACTTCCTAAGGGGCAAAATTGAACACCATCGTTGCAGTTTATCTTATAAAGATTGAAATCTGGATCAATGCCAACTCCTAACGCGGCAAATTGCCCGCCTCCCGGCGAGTACTCCCAAGCATTCCCTGCGTGTATCTGCTGCTTAGTGCTGGCATTCTGGTAAAAAAGCCCCACTGCATGCGGGCCGACAAAGTGCTGGGTAGCAATGTCCGTATTGGTGCAAGGGCCTAAGAGGTGTAAGGCGGTTTCGTTGCCGGTATAGTAGTTGCAATCAAACTTGGACTGGTCGAAATAGACGGCTCGAGTGCCACTGCCAAGTGTGGGTGTAGAACCTGTTTGAACGTAGTCGTTGTTCGTAACAATACTGTTGGTACTAACCCAAGCCTCTGCGCCGAAGTCAAGCCCCTCTCCGTCGTATTCAATCCTGTTGTCGCAAACGCTGGCTTTTTGAGTACCTAAAATCAAAATGCCCCTTTCGCTGCCAGTGCCCGCAGCAGGCGTTCCAAATCCACTTTTCAAAATTAGACTGTTGCCACTGACAGTAGAACGGTTAGGCATCGCCTTATCTAGATCATATATTGCTATTCCAGTGCCGCCCATATTTTCAATGTCGGTGTTGTCGGTTATCTGCGGGTTGGAGTTGTCGTTGAAGAATAAAAGAAAACCGTCATTCGCGCCATTAACCTCATTCCTGCTTATTGTAGGCAAATCGGCACCGTGCTTGCGGCTATGTCTGGCAGCCACGCAATAGCCTACATGATTGAAATGGTTGTCAAGCACTTGATAATAACTGTTGTTTAAGGCAATGCCTAGCACACAGTAATCAAACGTACAATGATGAATGGTGTGTCTTACGCTGGAAATGATATCTATGGCTCGCCCCATTCCGCCTAAGAAGCGAGTATTTTCAATGTCGAAATCGGATTTTTCAGCATATACTCCTGTCTGGCAGTTTTGGAACGTGTTTTGGATTTGCCCCATTTGCCCAACTTTGATAGGTCTGCCAGGTGTGTTTTTCGCCTCTTTGAATTGAAAACCTCGAATGGCTTGAGCGCCAATGTTTTGTCCATTCCATGGTTTTAAGCCAGAACCGTCAATAGTATTTTCATAGCATGTCAAAGTAAAAATATAATCCAGCAACATAGCTTTGTTGGTAGCATCCACAGCAAGATAGTTCCTTAAGAACGAACTGCCTGTAAATGTATATATGCCATATTCACGTAGAATTATACCATAGCGCATATCGTTCACCTGCGAATTTTCTGTAATTGAAATGACGCAGTGGTCGGTAGGATCTATCCCGCCCCACATTTGATCACAACCTTCTATAATTGTGTTCTCAAGGTAAATCTTGCCATTATTGGAAGTGTTATTTGGATCTCCAAAGAGGTATATGGTTCCTGAAGGTGACAACATCTTCACCGTTTTATTCGTCAAAGTGAGTGTCTCACCAGGATTTATATAAATGTCACCCACCACTTTAAAAGCAGAAACTGAGGATGGAAGATTGTTGATGTCGGTTGCGCTGGGATCTGTCAGCGTAAGCATTATTCCATCGCAAGGATCATGTAATCCGCCAACATTATGCAGGTTAGGATTGTGATGTGATTCTGCATACATCTCCAAACGGGACTTGCTCTCTTCTTTTAAAAAAATGCTGCGACCACCAAGCGAGTAAGTTAGCAAGAGCAAAAAGGCGAAGAAAAGAGTTTTAAGGGAGGTGATAAAGTTTTGGCGTAGATTGAATCTTTGAAGAGTTGTGTTTTTCATGTTGAAAACCTTGGTTAGTAAATGATAAAAAGAATTACTGCCAGCCGTTGCCGACTGACAAAACTTTTCACAAAACTGCTACAAGTAAGTGTCTGGATTAAAGCGCGATTAAAGTTGAACAACCCGCCTTCTTTAAAATTATGGCTGGTAAAAAGGATTAAAAGTCCCGAGGACTCGGGACTGGCATTGCCCTCATGCATGATTGAAGAAAGATCTAGGCAAAACCGATACCAAAGTAAATTAACTTTCTAACAAAACAATCCTGTGAATAAAGATTTAACGTTTGGGGCACTTGGGCATAAAAAAGTCGGTAATTTGCTTTCTGAATCGCTATACTTAAAGCCATGCCCATCTTCCGAACCACCCTAGTCCCCGCCAGTTCCCCCTTCCAAATCACCCATCCCCACCACCTCTTCCTCCTCGGCTCCTGCTTCACCGAGCACATCGGCCAAAAACTTCTGGAACGTAAGTTCAACATCCACACCAACCCTTTCGGAATCGTATACAACCCGATTTCGATGGCGCAGTGTTTGGACAGGATTGTTGCTGGAAATCAATTATTTACAGAAAATGAACTCTTCGAAAACGCCGGCCTTTGGCACAGTTGGGAGCACCACGGGCGTTTTTCCAAACCCGACAAAAACGAAGCTTTGGAAGGCATCAACACTGCTTACCGCGTTGCAGCAGAACAGCTGAAAAAGACCGACTTCCTGCTGCTGACCTTTGGCACTTCGGATGTTTTTACGTTGCGAGAAACGGGTAAAGTGGTGGCCAACAACCACAAAATGCCCGCTTCACTTTTTGAACAACGTAGGCTATCAGTTGCTGAAATTGTGGAACGAACGGTTTCGGCAATAAAAAGTGTGGCACACCTCAAAGGCGTGCCACACTTCAATGTTATCCTGACGGTTAGTCCTGTTCGGCACATCCGCAACGGCTTGATTGAAAACCAACGCAGCAAAGCAGCCCTTATATTGGCCTGCGAAGAGATTTGCACCCAACTTGAGTACGCGCATTACTTCCCTGCCTACGAACTTTTACTAGACGACCTGCGCGATTACCGCTTTTATGCCGCCGACATGCTTCACCCCTCGGAGGTGGCTGTGGACTATGTTTGGCAATTTTTCTCCGACACTTTTTTCTCTGAAAAGACCCGCAAACTCAACGAACGCATTGAGAAAATCCGGGCCGCTGCCCAACACCGCCCCTTTCATCCCAATACTGCCCAACACCGTGCATTTGTGCAGATGCAGCGGGAAGCCATCGCCGCATTGAAACTGGAAATGCCGGGCCTGGATTTTTTAAAGGAGGAAGCGGCGTTTTATTCCCCGATTGACACGGGCATATCATCGTCATAATCGCCTGTAAGCCAAGGTGATTGCGCGCCGTACGTGTACTCTTTCACTTTGTGGGAAACGTAGTGGAACAATTCTTTGATGTTCACTATGCCGTCAAAGTTGTAGTCGGCTGTACCGCTCATTCCGCGCAACAGGAAGTGGGTGAATACGCCTTGGCGGAGCGAACGATCTTCGAGGGAGGCTTCTCCAGCGCTTGAAGACATCAGCAAAGCGATGCCACTATGGGCTTGGGAATATTCCTGATATATGGTACTTGTAGCAGAAGAAACATATCCCTTGCTCGCCAAATCGGCGGTGTAATCCAGACCGCCGCTATGGCATGCATCGGCGATGCAGAGCTTGTGCTGTGCCCGACTTTTCTGGAGGATTCGGAACACGTCATTATGGCCGAGTTGGTTCCGGAAACCATCAAAGTCTATGGGCAGGAAGGACTGGCTCAATCCGTGACCGCTAAAGTAAAATATGATCACATCATTCGCGTCGGCCCTTTGCGACATCAGGCGCAGTGCCTGGCTGACGTTGCGGTGCGTGGCATCTTGTTCCAAAAGGAGCACGATTTGGTTCTCTGGCAACGCACCGCCTTGTTCGCTTTGCAGGTGGGTATAGAAAAGACGGGCATCGTCACTAGTATACCGGAGCGGCGGCATGGCAGTATATTCACCCACACCGACTACTACGGCGTAGATATTGACATCGCCATTGGGTGAATCACGGTAGTTGCTTTCTCTTCTGATTTCATGTGTCTGGTCTCTCGACCTTCCAAAGAGGCCCTCATATTTATTGGGCTGGGCAATTAAGTTGAACGAATGAACGACCAACAAGGATGAAAGAAAAAATGGTTGCTGCTTCATGGTGGGAGGATTTAGTGAAATGATTATTACACTACAAAAGTCAGTGAAGCAGTCGGGTAAATAACCCGGAAAGGGTGAAGTTAATAATCACCCTTTGGGGGAGGCCCGGAAATTGAGGAGAATGCTACTTTGCTTTTACCACCGCCCGCGAAACTGTACCACCTTCAAACGCAACCAGTATTTGGAAAAGACCCGCCGAAAGTTCATTTAACGATACTTTCAGAGTTTGGCCGATAGGATTTTTTGTTAAAAAGACCAATTTCCCAGAAGCGTCAAACATTTGTATTTCAATGGGTTGTGATGATGTTTCGCTCCAATCGAGCATTAACCAACTGCTGGCAGGATTGGGGAAAAGGTTAAGGGCTCTAAGTCGTTGCACTTCACTTGTGCCGACCACTTGCACCACCACATCTTGTTGTATTAGAGATACTCCGCAGGGACTGCTCACAATGAGTGTCACAACGTAAGTTCCGCTTGCGGCATAGTCGTGTTCAATGTTGAAGCCAATTTGCTGTGGGCTGCCATCCCCAAAATCCCAGGTGTACGTCTCGCCGTTTTGGCTCAAATTGGTGAACTGCACCAGCCCAGCTGCAAGGGTTTGCCAACTAAAATCGGCTTCGGGCAAATCAAAGATTTCAACCTCGAAGGTTTTTTCTAATGTGTCTTTGCCTACTGTATTCGATACAATGAGCTGCGCAGTGTAAACCCCTGAAACGGAGTAGGAAACGCTCGGATTTTGCAAAGTTGAACTGCCCGGGGTGCCACCGGGGAAAGACCAGGCAAAGGAACCAACGTTGGCCGAAGATTGATTCTGGAAATTCACCTGTGCGGTGCCACAGCCGAAAATGGTGGCGGGCACCGAAAATCCCGCCGTCGGCGGCAGGAATATGCTGACCATCTGTTGCCACACCACCGTGTCGCATTGGTTCCATGCACTCAGGGTTACCGTGAAATTTCCTTCGGTGATATAGGTATGCACCGGGTGTGCTAGGGTCGAAGTTGCGCCATCACCAAAAGTCCATAAAAATGAGCTGGCATTTGTGGAAAGGTTGCTGAACGTGGCGGTCGCTCCGTTCAGTGCCACTGTAAAGCCTGCCGTTGGTAGTGGTGAAATATTCAATTCAGCCGTGCCCGAAATGGTTTCAGAACACCCTGCTCGAATGACCCTGCACCGATACAGCAGTCCATCGTACGCCACGCTGGCGTTTTGTACAATCAGGCTATCGGATTGAAAACCAACATAATTGCTGCCTGCTATGATGTCCTGCCAGGTCGCTCCGGCGTTCAGTTGCCATTGGAAATCCCAATCTCCGTCGTTGGTTGAAATGGTGAAAACTGCGCTTTCACCAGGGCAGACGGAAATGGATAACGGGGAACTCAGCACCTCAGGGGCAAAGTTTCCGATCGTGCCTTGAGGAAGCGTGGAAAGCGCCTGGATGTCGCCCAGGGCGCCAGCTTCGGCGCTGTTGTTGGAGTTGTTGCAGCCCACGGTCGAGTTGTAGGTGATGCCAGGAATGCCTCCCGTGACGCTGAAAATGCCAGGAACTGCATTGGTCCGGATACGCCCGCCTGCACCGCCGCCACCGGGGCCCATGCAACGGTCAACGTTATTGTTGTCTGCGCTGCCGCCTCGTCCACCGTTGGCGTTGAGTACAAGATTGGGGCTGGGTGTGATGATCTCGAGCCGGATGGTGCCGCCCGCGCCGCCGCCACCTGCTCCATCGTCAAAACTATTGGCTGCATCCCCTCCCTGGGCATAAATTGCCGGAGCGGGACCATTGATTGCTCCTGTTTTGACCAGCACGATTCCGCCGCCAGCGCCGCCCTTGCTTCTGAGCAAATTATTGGCGTGACCCGCTCCGCCACCGCCGCCCATAAAAAACCGGTTGGCAATGGGGCTGGGCGCGTAGCCTCCGAAGCCGGGGAAATATCCGTTGCAACCCGTAGGGCTTGGATCAGCATTGTTGCCGCCATCGCCGCCATTGGTAATGTTGCCACCGCCGCCGCCGCCTGCATTGTGGTCGTTGCCTCCACCGCCGCCATTGGCTTGTGGGCCACGACCCAGTTCAAGTCCCGGGGGCAAAATGGCAATGCCTTCCCCTTTGTAAGCGCCCCGCCAATTGCCAAGGCCAAAAACATATCCTGTAACCGGGTTGAGTATGTTGCACATATTGCCGGTAGCGATATAGTCTGCTCCGCCCCGGAAACCAGTGCTGCTGGCAATAATCGGCGCATTGAGGGTCAGCGTATTGGAAACTTCGAGGGCCAATACGCCTCCTGTGCTGCCATCCCAGGGTTTGGGTCGGAGTGTGTCGGATACAATGACATTGTTGTATTGGGGGATATTGACCAGCTGAACTTTGCCGGAGGGATTGTATGCATGAACGAATCGGTTTTTTACAAAGACACTATTTGCCGCAACCGAGTCAATGATCGCCCGTTCGTAATACCCGGCAGCATTCATTGCGGCGACGGTTCCATAAGATGCACTGTTGTTGGTGATGATTTCCGCGCCCTGCATTTGGATCAAAAGCACAGCATTTCCAACGCGAAATCCAGTGGTATCGCCCACGGCCAGCCTGCCTGTGCAGGAGTCAATGGCCGTGACCGCTGTGTAGCGATTTATGATTCCAGAGATTTGGGCCTGAACTTGGAGAGAAAGGATCGAGAAAAGAATGGGGAGGAAAGGGAATTGTTTTTTCATAGTGTTTGGTTTGGAAAATTTGGTCAAAAGTAACGACTGTTAACGCTTCATCCTTAGTCAAAATCAGTAATACCTAACCGCAGCGACGAGGTGCCGCAGAGTGATTGAAAATCAATGCTTTGCGCCTCAGTGCCTTTGCGGTATCTTTTTGTTTGATGTCTCATTCCACCGGAAAACGCCTATTAAAGTGGTCGTTACCCGGTTGCGGTTTCTTTCGCCGCCCCATATCTGGAGTTCACGGCCATTGGTGGGAACAAAACGAAGTGTAAGCCATCCGTCATTATCTATGCGCTCGAATTTCAGATCACGGTTGCCCATTATTAATTTGATAACGGTAGGTGGTTGCTGCATTTTGAGGCGGAGCTCCACTTTGCCATCCATGCCTTTGGTGAGCGGGATGCCAAAGGGTTCTGTGTCGGCAATGCCCATCACCGGGTCGGCATAAGAAAAGGCGGATTGCTTCTTAAATTCATTTTTGCCAATGGGCTGGTCTAAAAGTTGCCATTTTTCGTCCTCAGGAAAGTGGTTTAGAGCAAAAATGCGTGGCAGGGTGAAGAAAAAGCCCGGTTGAAAAACTTGATGGAATTTTTCGTTTTCATCCGAATAACCCGCCCCCCAGGTTACATCCAGAAGCTCCCATTTGTCATTGATTTTCACGGCATTCCAGGCATGGCTCTCCCAACCGCCGAAGACGGAGCCTTTTGAATTTCCCGGTATGAAAACGCATTCCAGTCCTACTGCATCTGCCATTTTTTTGTAGAGCAGCGAATAACCCATACATACGCCCCGCCCTTTTCTATAAACCTGCTTTACCACCTTGTCTTCGTACTCCTTATTGGAATCTGCTCGCGGGCTGTCTTTGTCAAGTGCTTTGAAATCGTAGGTTTATATTCACCGCTATCCATGTGAAGATGGCGCGGGCTTTGTCGCGGTCATTTTTTAAGTCTTTGCAAAGGGCATTGGCGAGGGACTCGGGCGTTGGGTGCTCGCTTTTTCGAATGCTGCGGGCATGATTGTCCACGGAGGCGAATTCGTCTTGAGCTTGGGCGCGGAATAGCCAGAATAATAAGAGAAACGCAGTTGTAATTTTTTTCATGATGAATTTTGCAGTGGGTTTGTTGTAAAATGCATTCTAAAGAGGGGCCAATTTTAAGAAACTATCCTTTAATGCCCCGCTCCCAACGTCCAAAATCTCATCCTCGTCTTACCTTCACACCATATTTTGAATTTCTAACGTTTAGCCAGTTCATCGTTCACCGTTCATCGTTCAGTACATCATGCAGTCAGTTTATTCCACCGTCTTTCCCCGCACTTTTGGAACCCTCTTTTTTGTTTTACTTTTCCTCCTTTCCTCGGAAACCATTTCCGCCCAAAAATTCCCCGAAAACACCAACGAATTCGTGGTCAAATTGGGCGAGTACATGACGCTCTCCAAACGACCTGACATGGAGGAATCTTTCGCCGTTTTCAAAAAAGCGCACAAAGCAGGCGCATTCCCCGAATGGGAAATGAAACGTATCGTGTCGGTTGCAAACCTTATGGGCAACCAGAACCTGCCGGCCTTCCCCTATTTCAAAAATTACGTGAACGCCATAGTCGCCGCCAAAAATGACCGCGACACCACCCTTTTCCGCAGATGGCACGCTTTTACCGAAGAATCGCTGGCTGGTTTGGAAAAAGGCCGCACCAAGGCAGTAGGGCTGCTGCTGGAGTTTTCTTTGGATTTTATGACAGAACGTGCGCTTAAGAGCGGCGAAGGAGGTTCTGCAACCTGGAGGATCGAAGGCGGCAAGTTCGAATTTGCGTATAGCGACCGAGAGCCAAGCCTCATTTGCACGGGTGTAGACCTTATTGGAACGCGCAAGACCGACTCCGTGACCATCCACAATACTTCAGGCCGATACAAGCCTTTCGAGCAAATTTGGCAAGGTGAAGGCGGCAAGGTTTCATGGGCGGAGGCAGGTATGGATTCAAGTATCTACGCACTGCTCACCAAGTACAAGGTAGAGACACAAAAACCACTATTTACTTGTGATACTGCCACACTTTTTTACCCGCTCTATTTTAAAGAAGGCATCAAAGGGAGTTTTGAAAACAACGTAGTGGTGAAGCCAAAATTGACTTCTTCCAAGGCCGATTCGCTCCGAAATATTCAGTTCCCACGTTTTCAATCCTTCGAAAAGGTCTTGAAAATCAACCGCATTGGCGACAATATTGAGTATCTCGGCGGTTTCCGCCTGGCGGGTAATTCATTTTACGGTTATGGCACGAGCAGCGAACCTGCCCAAATGACGGTGTACAACAAGAAACGCGAAAAAGTCTTCCATGGCAAGGCGGAGCTGTTCGTCATCCGACGTGGGGTGAGTGTGGTGTCGGAGAATGTGGACGCAAAACTCTTTATGGATTCCGACAGCCTTTTTCACCCTGCAGCAGATTTCCGTATTGACATTCCCAAGCAGGTCATCACCCTGATCCGGGGCGAAAAAGGCTCCTCCCGCAACCCGTTTTATTCCTCGTTCTACAACATGAACCTGGATACGGACAAAATTGCCTGGCACTTAAACTCCGACTCTCTTGAAATAGGCGGCCATACGGGAATAAAGGGCGTGTCGAAAAAAGTAGAATTTGAGAGTAGCAACTACTACGACCCGTCCATATACCTGCAAATGCAGGGCCTTGCAAGCCACAATTCGGTGAGTACGCTCTACGCACTTTGGCTCAAAACCGACAAGGACAAGGACGATAACGGACGTATCGTGAAGGATACCGAGTTTGCGATGGAGATAAACCCCAAATTTGACTATTCCAGCATTCAAAGCTTGCTGGCTCAAATGGTAGAGGAGGGTTTTATCAACTATTATTTCAGTCGGCACGAAATCGAACTGCGTGACAAGTGCATTCACTACGCGCTGGCCAGCCAAGGGAAAAAGGACTTTGACGCTATCAACATCATTTCTGAGAGCACAGGTTCGAATGCCAAACTCAATCTAAAAACCAAAGAAACCGAAATTTACTCCGTCAAAAAACTCGAACTCAGCAAGCGCCAAAAAGTAGCGCTCATACCCAACGAGAATGAGCTCACGCTCCTGAAAAACCGCGACATGCGTTTTGGTGGGCGGCTTTTCGCGGGCCTCGCGCTTTTTCAAGGCCGTGATATGAGTTTCGTGTACGACAAATTCGAAGTGGATTTTGACTCTGTGCAACACCTCGATTTTTACATCCCCACAGGCCAGGAGGACAAAAATGGGCAGCCAATTGCCAATGCCATGAGCTCCAACATCGAGCACCTCAGCGGGGCA
The DNA here is from genome assembly GCA_016708875.1 of Lewinellaceae bacterium. GTDB lineage: Bacteria > Bacteroidota > Bacteroidia > Chitinophagales > Saprospiraceae > M3007. Next base: position 118,486 of record JADJFA010000014.1, on the reverse strand, counting down.
CTTTTGGTGGATGCGCCCAACAACAAATCGGGTAAAGAGGAAATGAGCATCTTCCCGTCTTTGCAGTCCAAAAAGCACTCCTTTGTTTTCTACGATCAGCCCACGACACAGCGCGGTGTGTACACCCGCGATTCATTTTATTTCCGACTCGACCCATTCAGTTTCAATGGGTTAGATTCGTACACCAAGGAACAGTTGAAATTCAAGGGTGAGCTTTTCCCCGCCACGATTTTCCAGCCCTTCAAAGAAACCATTGTCGTGCGCGAGGAGGATAAATCCTTTGGTTTTATACACAAAACGCCTGCCATTGGCTATCCAACCTATACCAAAAAAGGGAATTACACTGGCACGCTCGACCTGAGCAACAAAGGACTTGTTGGGAAAGGGAAACTGGAGTATTTAACTGCCGATATAGAATCGGAGGACTTGATTTTTCGACCTAAGCAGACCACCGGGACGGCCAAGAAATTCTTCATGGAAGAAGACCGTGCCAATAAAGTAAAAGTGCCGCAGGCTAAAGGCGAGGATGTTTCGGTGAACTGGCTCCCGTTTAAGGATTCGATGTATGTCGAAAGCAAAGCAAAGGCTTTTGAACTATTTAAGGCTCCTGGCTACACCCACAAAGGAACGCTTATCCTAACCCCTTCCGGTTTGAAAGGCAGGGGCGAATTCGAATGGACGGAGGGCAAATTGACTTCTAAAATCATTTCCTACGGACCTTTTCAAGCCAGTGTGGACACAGGTAACCTTGAAATAAAATCGCTCGACCAAAACGGCATTGCGCTTGACTCTCGAAATGTAAAGGGCGACCTTGACTTTGACACCCAAAAAGGCCAATTCAAGGCTAATTTGCTGACCGCCAGTACGACCCTGCCGCTTGACAAGTACCTCACTTCGATGAACGAATTCACTTGGGATATGAAGGCCAAAACCATCAATTTCAAGGCGGATCCCAACAAACCTGGTCGCTTCGTATCTATTGACCCCGGACAAGATACACTCGCGTTTGAGGGAAAAACGGCTCTTTATGACATGAAAACCAACCTCCTCCGAATCGGCGGTGTGAAGCAAATCAAGTCCGCCGATGCGTTTATCAACATCCCGGACACTAGTGATATTTATATCCAGCCGGGTGGTAGGATGCGTACCATATATAACGCTCAAATCGTTGCCGACACGATAAGTAAGTACCACACCATCAATAAGGCGACGGTGGATATTGGTGGTAAGAAACTCTACAAAGCCACGGGTTTTTACGAGTACAACATCCCGGGCTATAATCAGGAAGTTTTCTTCAATGACATACAAGGAAAATATCAGACCATCGAAGCCTCCAATCGCCGGGTTCAAACATTTGCGACGGCTGAAATCCCTGAAAAAGACAGTTTCCGGGTGGATGTGAAAACCCTTTTCAAAGGCGATATGGTGCTCAATTCGAGCGACCAAAACATGACATTCAGGGGCTATGCCCAGTTGGTAGCCGACAAATTGCCGAAAACCAACTGGTTCACCCTGCAAACAGAAATTGACCGGAAAGACCCGCTTATGCGCGTCAAACTCGCCAAAGACCCGGAAGACATGCCGATGGTAACGGGCTTCTATCTTTCCCGCGAAACAGGAGAAATGTACCCGCGCATCATGCTTCCCGCCTTGCAAAGGGTGGATCGTGCAATAATTGACTGCAAGCACGTGTATAAGTATGAACCGGCCAACGACCGTTTCATTTTTGGCGATTCGCTCAAAGTACTGGGCAAAACAGAGATCGGCGCAAAACTGGTTTTCGATAATCGTGTGGGCACCGTGCAGGCTGAAGGGCCACTCAGCATCGGTTCTGGCCTCGATTTGATGAAAATCAAAGCGGCGGGCAGACTCAAGTCAGACTACAATTCCGTAACCGACTCTACTTATTTCGACGTCTCAGGCGAATTCATTTCGGCTTTTGACATGCCCATTCCTGCCAAACTGGTTGAATTGATGATCAATGAGATAAAAGCCGCGTCTTTTGACGCTCAACCCTCCGTGTACAATACCAACATGGCATTTTATCAGCCCGCTTTGCACGAATTCGTCAGCGACGAAAAAGATTGGGAAGAAACCCTGTCCAATGCGCGGCTCAACGCCATATTACTGCCTAAAAAGGACGATAAATTTGCCTTCGTGCTGGGCCGTCAATCCATTACCTGGAACAAGGAATACACCTCCTTTTTCACCCTCGAAGACCGTATTCCACTCATCAGCGTAGCTGGACAGCCCATTAACAAATCGCTGAACATCATGGTACAGTACAAAATGCCCAATACCGGCGACGACGCCCTGGGCATTTACATCAAGCCCTCTGCTGATCTATGGTATTTGTTTGTGTATCAAAACACTGACGAGGGTGGGGCATTCAGTATCACCTCCAGCAGCCCGCGTTTCAATGATTTGCTCGCCTCTCTCAAAGGGAAAGACATCAAGATGAAAATGGAGAATGGCAAAACCCTCGAGGTTGTGCCGGTGGATCCTGCTGAAGGCCCGAAGTTTGTGAATAAGGTGCGGAATGGAAGGTTGAAGGAGTAATGATTACGAGGTGACATCTCCAAGGAAGGAGGAGGTGTCACCTTGTAATCGCTTTTGAACTTCTTTTCAGCCAAGCCAAAAAAACATTGCCGTAAATGGGCTTCCAACTGTATTTGATGTTTCCACCTTCAGCATTCCTCCAAAATAAATTGATTGTCAAAGTCATATCAGGTAATTCTCCTTCCCCGTTTGAAATCCCGAGCCTTGTCATCTTGTCGAGACCCGTCCGCATCAAGTGCGCTTTGGCCGAGTATTTGCCCCCTCGAGTACTCAAAAGTGCAAATACTCAGCCAAAGCGCACTTGATGCGGACGGGTCTGTCGAGCATCGTCAGGTTGTATCCCACCAATGATTAACTAAAGTTGTACCCTAGTTCTTTGATATTTTTGCGAATAAAAAAATTCCCATGGGCAAACCCATTCCATTCGATTTGCGGGTCAAAATCGTGCGCGATCATGAATCGGGCATGAGCCACCAAAGCATCGCTGAAGCCCTTGGCCTTAGTCGAGCCGGTGTAAAGAAGTTGGTCCGCCAATATCGCGAACGAGGCGACTCTGCGCTGAAAGCAGATTACAGTCGCTGTGGCAAAACACCGAAGAGGTGTTTTTCGGACGAGGTGGAGGCCGAGATTGAACGGCGCAGAAGCGGGCTTGCCGGCGCGCCCTACCTGCACAGTGTGTTGCACGAACTGCGCCCGGGGCACCGAGTGCCCTCGGTGAGCACCATTCAACTTCGCTGGAGACGGGCGGGCGGGCGACCGGGAATGGCCAAAGAGCCGAGACGGGTAGCCAACACCTGGACCAAGGAAGTACACCACACTTGGCAAATCGATGGCAAGGAGCAGGTGCCTTTGGGCAACGGGCAACAGGTCAGTTGGGGCAATATCGCCGATGAGGCCAGTAGCACCGTCTTGTACAGTGGCGTTTTCCCCCCACATGAGGATGGCCCAAGTGCCGGAATGGGCGATGTGCCAAGCGGTCAACCATTGTTTTGAAAAAGAGGGACTTCCCAAGCGCATAAAAATCGACAACGGCTTGCCCTTGGTGCTGCCCCACGACCGTGACGTGCCGACGCTCACGGTGCTGTGGTGGATCGGACTGGGCATCGAAGTGGTCTGCAACAAGCCCCGGTGCCCGCAACAAAACGGAACGGTGGAAAACCTGCAGGGCACTTGCTTCCGTTGGTCCAGCCCGCTCGAATGTCACTCGGCACAAGAACTTCAGGACAGCCTTGATGAAACCGGTCGAATCCAGCGAAACGTTTTTCGCTTGCGAAAAAAACAAGGCAAGACCCGGCAAGAACTTTACCCGCAACTGGACGCCAACCCCAGGAAGTACGCCCCGGAAGCCTTTGATTACGGACGGGTGAAGCACTACTTGGCACAACAGGTCTGGACCAGAAACGTCCCCGGATGCGGCTCAATTTCCTTTGCGCGCAACATCATTTACGTCTCCAACAAACTCGCCGGACACACCGTCACTGTCACATTCGACCCAATCGAAAACCAATGGATCATCCGAGACAAACAGGGAAAACTCATCAAAACATCTCAAAAAGAGATTTTCTCCGAAAAAATGATTTTTCAAATCGCAAAAATGTCAAAGAACTAGGATACAACTTTGATTAGTCATTAATGGGATACAACCTGACGATGCTCGACACGGGTCTCGACAAGATGACAAGGCTCGGGATTTCAAATTGAGGAGTATTTGCATCAGGATAAGCGCACTTGATGCGGACGGATCTCGTCAAGAAGACAACTCAGCTATAGCTTACGATAATATCCCCGGAACAGCGTTCCGGTATACAAAAACGCCCCCCGCAGTTTCCTGCGGAGGGCGTTTCGTTTTCAAGAGGCTTAAAAATTTGACAACTTTAAAGTTGTCAAATTACGTTTCACGTTACTCCTTCGCAAACGTCCCTTCCAATCTTCCCGAATCAGACTTCAGCACAAGGCGATAAATACCGCTCGGCAGGTTCGATACGTCGAGTTGGAAGTTAGCGCCATTGGCCACAGTGTTCGTTTGCACGAGGCGACCATCAGCAGCGTACACTTCCACGTTGGATTGGCCAAGGGCTGCGCCGTTCTCAAGCAATGCCGTCACGTTCAGCCAATTGGCCGTTGGGTTGGGCGAGAGGGTGAGCAGGGCAGCGCTACCCGGGTCAATCACTGGGCTCATGCACTCCACTTTACCAAGGTTAAAGTCGTCGCCGCATTGGTCGGGATGTTCGTGGTCTACCACCACAAATTCATAATCCGTTACGCCATCGCCATTGAACGGAGCCAGGATGATGGGTTGTGGCGTGTTGTATGGGAAATTGCCGTAGTTGTTACCATTGCCAATAATGTCAAATCCGCCCGCACCGCCATTGTCATGCTCAAAAGTGAGTACGGCAAAGAATTGCCCGCAAAGGCAAGGTGTACGCAGCACATGAAGGTCGTAGATATGGCAATCGCCGTTTCCGAGACAGTCTGGCACTGCGAATTCCTTTTGAATACAGCAAAGATCTGTGCCAGGGGTATTTGGCACCATGCAGATTTTAATTCCGTCAAAATTGCCGCCATTCCAAGGGAAGTCCTGGATCAGCAAAGGCAACTGGTTGAGATTGAAGTCACCTAGCAATTGGCCGTTTGCCCAAACCTGGAACATATTGCTCGGTGGATTGACCACTTGGAAATTAATATGCAGTTGGTACGTGCTGTCGCCAGTGCAACTGCCGGGATCAAGTTGGAGATTAAAAATCTCGCAGTTGCCGCCACCTCCGCAATCGGGACCTTGGAAATCAATGATTTTGCAGCAATCAGGGTGGTCGTTGATGCAGATTTTGATCACGTCTATTGCTGGGCCGTTAGAAGGGAAGTTAGGGATGATCATCGGCAGCCCGGCAAGCGGGAATATGCCGAGGTAAACCCCATTGCCCCACACTTCAAAGAAATCATTGCCAGGGTTTTGTACCTGGAAATTGAGGTGCAGTTTGTAGGTACCAGTGGCTGGGTCGCAGTCGCCTGGATCAAGTACCACGTCAAATATCTCACAATTGCCGCCGCCTCCGCAGGATGGTCCTGGGAACTCAAGGATTGCACAGCAGTCCGGGTGGTCGTTGATACATACTTTTATGATGTCGCTGGCATTGCCATTCGTAGGCACAGCTGGAATTGTGAACGGCAACGAGCTGAGCAAGTGGCTACCATAATAAACGTTGTTCACCCATACTTCAAAGAAGTCATTGCCCGGGTTATCCACTTGAAAATCAAAAGTAAGCGGATAAGTAAGCGCAGCCGGGTCGCAGTCGCCGGGCGTGACGGTCAGATCATAAATGTCGCAGTCGCCGCCATTCAGGCAATCCGGTACTGGGAACTCGATTTCGGCGCAACAGGAGCCTGAGCCGCCTGGGGCATTGGTGAAACAGACTTTTATGTGATCAAAAGCGCGCCCATCCCAAGGGAAGTTGGGAATGCCCAAAGGCAATTGGCTCAGGTTGTACAAACCAAAGAACTGACCATTTGCCCAAAGCGAGAAGGTGTTGCTTGGTGGGTTTTGCACCTGGAAATTGACAACGATCTCATAGGTCGTGTTACTGGTGCAGCTGCCCACATTTACATGAAGGTCATTTACCTCGCAATCGCCAGCATTGAAGCAATCGGGCGTTGGGAACTCGATGGTGCGGCAACAAGAAAGTGCTCCAGAATTGGCAGTGATGCAAACTTTGATCAAATCGTTCGGCCCTGCGCCATCCCAAGGGAAATTGGGGATGTGAAGCGGCAATTGAGAGAGGTCGTAAGTGCCAAACAATTGGCCGTTGGCCCAGAGGCTGAAAGTGTTGCCGGTTGGGTTTTGTACTTGGAAATTTACGGTCACTTCGTAAGTACTGTCGGCAAGGTTGCAGTTCCCCGTTTCTACGGTTAAGTCAAAAATTTCGCAGGGAGCATCACAGGTAGGCCCTTGGAATTCAATGGTTTTACAACAATCAGGATGATCGTTGATGCAGATTTTAATGATGTCTGCAGCATTGCCATTTGAAGGGAAGTTGGGGATCACCATTGGAAGCCCGGCCAGTGGGAAAAGGCCGAGGTAAACTCCATTGCCCCAAACTTCAAACAGGGCGTTGCCCGGGTTTTGCACCTGAAAATTGAGATGCAGTTTATAGGTGTTGTCACTAGGATTGCAGTCGCCCGGATCCAGCGAAACATCAAAGATTTCGCAAGGCGAGTCGCAGTCAGGCCCTTGGAATTCAATTATTTTGCAGCAATCAGGTTGGTCGTTGATGCAGATTTTAATGATGTCGGCCGTGTTGCCATTGGAAGGGAAGTTGGGGATCACCATCGGAAGCCCGGCCAGTGGGAACAAACCGAGGTAAATCCCATTGCCCCATACTTCAAAGAAATCATTGCCAGGGTTTTGCACCTGAAAATTGAGGTGAAGTTTGTAGGTGTTTTCATTCGTGTTGCAATCGCCCGGGTCCAATGAAACATCAAAGATTTCGCAAGGCGAATCGCAGTTAGGTCCTTGGAATTCGATGGTTTTGCAGCAATCTTGATTGTCATTGATGCAGATTTTGATAACGTCTGCCGCGTTTCCATTGGATGGGAAATTAGGAATGTCCAAGGGTAACCCTGCAAGTGGGAATAAACCGAGGTAAACCCCATTGCCCCAAACCTCAAAGAAGTCGTTCCCTGGATTATTCACCTCAAAATCGAGCTGAAGTTTATAGGTGTTTGAGGTCGGATTGCAGTCGCCCACGTCAAGGGTCACGTCAAATATGCTGCAAGGGAACAAACAACCCGGTACCTGGAATTGCTTGATTTTGCAACAACTGTTTGGTGCTGGTGCAAGGCTATCAAGGATGCACACCGTAATGAAATCGCCCGTTTGACCATTCCACGGCACTTGAGTATAAGCGGCAGATCCGTTAGATCGAACGTGTCAATCAACTGGTTGTGGATGGACACAGTAAATGTGCCGTCGCCGGGATTGGTGCCGTTGAAATTCAGGGTGATTTTGTAGGTGCTGTCCGAAGTGCAGTCACCTGTATGTAGGAAAATATCGGTGATTTCGCAAGGCCCAAAAGGCAGGCAGTCGGGTGCAAGGAACTGATATTCTTTGCAGCAGGCAGGAGAATTGCCCGTACAAACTTTTACTTGGCTAAAAATCAATCCGTTCCAAGGGAAATTAGGGATTTGTAAAGGCAATTGATTCATCCCAAATCGTCCCCAAAATGCGCCGTTGGCCCAAAGGTCGAAGGAGTCAACGGCGGTTGGGTCGTTCACCTCGAAATCGAGGATCGCACGAAAAGTACTGTCGGAGCTGCAGGAATCTGTTTTTACGATCAGGTTTTTGATGCCGCAGGGGTTAAGGGACAAACAATCAGGAACAGGGTATTCCTTGGTTTCACAACAAACCAGGCCATTATTGGTAAGGCATATCTTTATTTCGTCGTTCAGGCCACCATTCCACTGAATTTCGTGCAATAAAGGCAATTGGTTGATTCCAAAGGAACCGAGGAGCTGGCCATTGGACCACAATCTGAAAGAATCCGAGGGAGCCGGGCCGACCATATCAAAATCAACAATGACTTTGTAGGTGCTGTCGCTTGTGCAGCCATTCGTCTCTACCGTCAAGTTGAAGATACCACAGGGTGGATTCACACAATTGGGCGCATCAAATTCCAGGGTTTCGCAACAGTCTGGCTGGTTGGTGATGCATACTTTGATCACATCAACGGGATTGCCGCTGGCTGGGAAAGCAGGGATTTGCAAGGGTAAAGCGATGAGCGGGAATGTGCCTAGTAGTGTGCCATTGGCCCAAACATCAAAGAAATCACCGCCGGCCAGTTGGGCATCAAAATCGAGCCAGAGACTGTACGTCAGACCACTGGGGTCGCATTGGCCGGGATCCACCACTAAATTCGAAATGTTGCAAATCGTAGTGTGGTCACAAGGAGGAACCACAAGTTGCACGTCATCTTTACAGTCTGGAAATACCGCGTCAGTTACAATGAATTCGAGCAAGGTCGGATTCATTAGGTCCGAATTGAAGGGGCCAAGAATGAGCGGAATTTGGCTGTACGGGTAAGTGCCGTAATTCGTCCCGTTGCCAGTCACGGTGTACTGATTTGTCGTGCCATCGTGTTGAAAATCAAGGGACACGAAATACTGGCAGGTGATCGGATTAACCTGCACCATAGTGGCCGTTAGGTCAAAGATGGTACAGTTGTTCTGTGCGTTGAGCGAACTCAGCCACAACAGAAGCATCGGTAGTAAGGATGCTACACGCATGGGATAAGGATGGTTTGGTGAATAAAAAGAAGAAAACCGATTGTCGCCATTTAGAGTTAAAGGGCGCTGCAAGGGATTAAAAAAGGAAAGTAGCACTTGGCAGTTGCAGTCAAAAAGTAGGCGAGATCGCAATGGCTGTTAACTGCTACTGCTACTGCCAACTATAAAAGACTGCTACTGCCAACTATACAAGGTGGGCAGTTTTTGTGGGGGCAAGATACACTGCATTGGTATTTCGCTTCCTTGCGCTTCACGTAAAAGCTGGGAAAAAGTGTCGGGTTTTTGTCAATTGGGGTAGAAACTACCTTTCTTGTTATCCCTCACTCGTAAACGAAAACTTGATCTTCGGGAAATTTTCTTGTGCGGTTTGCAGAATCCAGGGTGTTTCGGCCAGGAAAACCAGTTGTCCCTCGCTGTCTTTGGCAATGTCGCGCTTGCGGCGGTCGAGGAATTCGGCCATCGCTTTTGGGTCGGTTGCACTTACCCAGCAGGCCTTGTGCAAACTCACGCCCTCATACCGGCATTTTGCATTGTACTCACTTTCAAGGCGGTGCTGAATCACCTCGAATTGCAGCTGCCCCACTGTGCCAATGATGCGTCGGCCATCGCTCTGCCTTGTGAACATCTGTGCCACGCCTTCGTCCATTAATTGGTCCAATCCTTTGACGAACTGCTTTTGCTTCATTGGATCGGCGTTTTCCACGTACCGGAATTGCTCAGGAGAGAAGGACGGAATGCCTTTGAAATGCAACAACTCGCCCTCCGTAAGCGTGTCGCCGATTTTGAAATTGCCAGAATCGTATAGTCCCACCACGTCGCCCGGGTAGGCTTCCTCCAAAAGTGTTTTTTTAGAAGCCATGAACATGGTTGGGTTGGGAAATTTGAACTCCCGCTCCAGCCGGATATGGCGGTAGTTTTTGTTCCGCTCAAATTTTCCAGAACAAATGCGCAGAAAGGCGATGCGGTCGCGGTGCTTGGGGTCCATGTTCGCAAATATTTTGAACACGAACCCGCTCATTTTTTGCTCTTCAGGCATTACCTCGCGCTCTTCGGCGTGGCGGGGTAGGGGAGTGGGTGCGATTTCCACAAAACAATCCAAAAGTTCTTTCACCCCAAAGTTATTCACAGCCGAGCCGAAAAATATCGGGCAAATCTTTCCCGCCAGATAGTCTTCCTTGTTGAATGCCGGGTAGACTGTTTCCAGTACTTCTACGTCGTGGCGCAGTTCTTTTGCCGCGGTTTCGCCAATGCGTGTTTCCAAATCGGGCGATGCAAGGTCTTCAAACACAATGATTTCTTCGTCCTCCTGCTTGCCGTGTGGGTTAAACAACACAAGTTTTTTCTCGTACATATTGTACACGCCTTTGAACCGCTGTCCCATGCCAATGGGCCACGAAAGCGGGCAAACGCGCAGGTCCAACTTCTGCTCGATCTCGTCCAGTAGATCAAAGCCATCTCTGCCCTCGCGGTCGAGTTTGTTCACAAAAAAGATGATGGGCGTGGCCCGCATCCGGCAGACTTTGGTGAGTTTTTCCGTTTGTTTTTCAACGCCATTTGCCACATCAATCACCACAATGGCGGAGTCAACCGCCGTCAAGGTCCGGTAGGTATCTTCCTGAAAATCTTCGTGGCCGGGGGTGTCTAGAATGTTGATTTGCAGATTGCGGTATTCGAAACCCATCACCGAGGTGCTCACGGAGATGCCGCGCTGCCGCTCGATTTCCATGAAATCGGACACGGTGCTTTTTTTGATCTTGTTGCTTTTCACGGCGCCCGCCGTCTGTATCGCGCCACCGAAGAGGAGGAGTTTTTCGGTCAAGGTCGTTTTGCCCGCATCTGGGTGGGCTACAATGGCGAATGTGCGGCGGCGGCGGAGTTCGGAGAGGTAGTTGGACATGGATGGGTGACTGGTGATTGGTGGATTAGTGATTGGTTTATTGGTGAATGGTAGATTAGTGATTGGTACTTGGGGGTTCAGATTGACTAATAAACCAATCACCAATAAACCAGTCACCCATTTTCAAAATGGCCGCAAAAGTAGCATGAATGACTGGAAAATGTAACAAAGATTCAAACTTGTTGCCTTCGTTTCGGTTTCTGTGCAAGGAGATTAGATATATAAAAGCAATTCAAATTCTACCGACCTTTGTAGCGTTAAATTCAAGGAACGGTATCTTTTGGCAAGAATTTGGCAGGGGATTGGAAGGGAACACGGATGACACGGATTAGACACAGATTTTATCAGATTTATAGTGAAATCTGATAAAATCTGTGTCTAATCCGTGTTCCCTTCCCCATCCCTTCCCGCGTTTCAAAAACTGATTAAACATGACAAAACTTCGCCTCCTCCTTTTCATTTGGGGCATATTCTGGTCGCTGGTCGCCTCGGCGCAGCAGGATCCAATGTTTACCAATTACCATTTCAACAGTCTGGTTTTCAACCCTGCTTACGCGGGCAGCAACGAACACCTCACGCTCAACCTTTCCCACCGACAACAATGGCTTGGCTTTGACGGTGCGCCTGTGACCCAAACCCTTACCGCCCATACACCGCTTCGCAACGAACGTGTTGGGGTTGGTTTTTCGCTCTCAAACGATAAAATCGGTCCAGGAGGGTCTACGGATTTAGGCGCGTCATATGCTTACCGTATGCAGGTTGGAGCCAGCAAAAAACTCAAACTCTCGATTGGCCTTCAGGCCAGTGTGGCCAATTGGCGCGGCAAATTCAGCGAAATCACCGTGGAGCATTTCGACGACCCTTCTTTTTCCCAAAATCTTTCCCGTTGGTTGCCCAATTTTGGAGCGGGGGCTTACCTCTATGGCGAAAAATTCTATTTGGGTCTCGGCTGTCCCCGCATATTGGAGCACGACCTTCGCAAAGCAAAAGATGACACGGAAGGGATTTTTGCAAAAAACTTCCGCAACCTCTACTTTTCAACGGGCGCGGCATTTCCGCTTCAAGGGGATCAACTTGTGTTTCGCCCTAGTTTGTTGGTGCAAAGCGCAGGTTTCCTCAGCGATATAAAAAAGGAAGGCGCAAGCCAAAACATTGGAGCACCCATGTCGGCAAACTTAGGTGCCGCAGTTTTGTTTCGTCAGTTATTCTGGGTAGGTACTTCTTACCGAACGGCTTTATCGGGTAATTCTTCGCACGATTCCGCCAATCTTTGGGTCGCGTGTTCGTTGAGAAACGGTATGAGATTTGGCGCATCCTACGATATCACCCTCAGCAAACTGCGTACCGCCAGCAGCAATTCTTTTGAGATCATGCTGGGCTACGAATTTGATGTCAAGGTGAAACAGGTGGCATCGCCGAGGTATTTTTAAAGTGAAATAAACCGCAAAATTTAAAACCGGAAAATTTAAAACCGCAAAACCAAAAAGTAAAGCGCTCGAACAAATCAAAGTTTTGGCCCATTTCGCAATTAAAAAATCACGGTTTTTTATTTTATATTTTCCTGTTTTACATTTTGCGGTTTAAAAAATTGGCCATGAAAATTACGGTACTCCTCTCGCTCTTCTTTCTCCCCACGTTGCTTCTGGCGCAATCCGCCCGCCTAAAGCGTGCCAACGAGGCCATGCAGGACCTAGACTACATGACCGCCATCGTAGAATATCAGCAGGTGCTCCAGCGCGAAGACCTGCCCGAAGCCAAAATTGGTCTTGCCGAGTGCTACCGCAAGATAAACGACACCGAAAACGCAGAGTACTGGTACGGCCAAATCGTGCGACTTCCCAATACAAAACCTGTCAACAAACTATATTACGGCATGATGCTCCAGGCCAATGGAAAGTGCGACGTAGCACGGCTCTGGCTCAAACAATACGAAAAAGAAGCCCCTGACGATGCTCGGGGCCAATTTCTCGCCAAAGCATGCGATATGGAGGAAGAATTGTTGACCAAAAACAAAGGCATTTACCAGATCAATCACTTGCCCTGCAATTCTTCCTTTGACGACTTCGGCCCTAGCATCGTGCATGGCCAACTCGTGTTCGCCAGTGATCGCGACCTCGGCACTGCAATCAAACGCACCTCCATGTGGACTGGAAATCCCTTCTCTGACCTCTACGCCACCGCTCTCAGAACAGACGTACCTGGCGCGATTGCTTCTGCTCGGTTGGAAAAATTTTCAAGCAGTGTCAATACCCGTTTCAATGAGGCCGCCGTGTGTCTTGCCCCTGATGGGCAAACGATTTATTTTACCCGCAACAATTTTGACGATGGAAATACGGAGCGCAGCGAGGAAGGTTTGGTAAAACTCAACATTTTCTCAGCACGACGCAATGCCGAAGGCGCTTGGTCGAACGTAACTCGGCTGCCCTTCAATTCAGCTGAATACAACACCTCCCACCCAAGTATCAGCCCGGATGGAAAACGACTCTATTTTGCCAGCAACAGGCCAGGTGGGTTTGGAGGTATGGACTTGTATTTCAGCGAGTTAAATAACGGAGTTTGGGGCACTGCCATCAACTTGGGCCCTACAGTCAACACGGAAGGCAACGAGATTTTCCCCTTCATTGACCCCAACAAACGACTTTATTTTGCCTCCAACGGACACATTGGCCTAGGAGGGCTTGACCTTTTTTACAGCACTCCGAAAGGCGATAAGGATTGGAATTTGCCTGTCAATCTTGGCGCGCCCCTCAACTCTACAAGAGACGATTTCGGTGTATGTTTTGGTGGCGACCTATCCTGGGGCTTTTTCACTTCCGACCGTGATGGCGGGGCCGGGCGTGACGATATTTACGCCTTCTCTAAAAATGCCGCGCCTGTCGAAATCTACGTTTTTGACAGCCAAACGCTTAAGCCTGTCAGCGGTGCGGCGGTGCTCAATTCGCTCACGAGTCTGACACTTACCACCAGTTCTGAGGGCATAGTGGCCTTCGACATGCGACATGCCGAATGTGCTGATTTTTCCACTGCCAAAAAAGGGTACGAAGCAGCCATCAAAACTGGTTGCACAGGAAATGAGGGCGCAGCGCTGGGCCAAATCACCCGTATCGAAATCGGTTTGAACAAGGTTGGGAACTTCAGTGTCCAAGGTATGGTGTTCGATATGCGCGACGGCTTCCCGGCCAACGGCGCAAAACTAGTCCTGAGCAACGACTGTGGCAAAATCTCCCCAGAACCAATAGTTACAGGTCCAGATGGCAGGTTCAAATTCAAACTCGACAAGAATTGCTGCTACACATTACGGGCGATGCAGGATGGTTTTATCGCAGGAGTAGCCGAGGGTATTTGCACAAAAAACCTAAGCCAAAACCCCGTTTTGAAAGTAAACCTGAATCTTGAGCCATACCGCGATGCGGAAGGGTTTATTGTGGAAATACCTGAAAATGCTCCTGCTCAGACTGGTCCTCGTTACAACGATCTATCCGGCCTTTACGAAAACCCAGATGGCACACCCGCTACTTTTGATCTGAGCGACGGCCTTTCTGTACGCGACGGCGTTCTATACGACAACGGGGTTCCTAGCCAGCCCGGTGAAAGCACCTGGGAGCAGGGCTCGGCAGGATTTTTGGTCAATCTATACTATGATTTTAATGCGGATGAGCCAAGTACCGCCTCCTTGTCTGAGTTGAAAAAACTATTGAAAACATTGCGACAAAACCCTGATTTTCAGGTAGAAATCGCCTCACATACCGATGCCCGCGGCTCCGATGAATACAACCTCAACCTCTCCCAGCGCCGCGCAAACGCCGTGGTAGATTGGCTGGTGAAACAAGGCATCGCCCGTGAACGCCTCACCCCGCACGGCTATGGCGAAACAAAACTGGTAAACAAATGTGGAAATGGCGTGCAATGCGAAGAAACGCAGCACCAACTTAACCGCCGCACCGAGTTTCGCATCATTGGTACCAGCGGCATCAGCAATTCAAAACCACAGGGGAAGCCGAAAACGGCGCCTTGTGAAGGATGCCCGTTTTGAAATGTCCAATGTCCAACAAGGAATTTCCAATGTCCAAGTTGGCGCTGCTCTTGAGAAAGTGGTAACTGAAGGCAGATTTCAGATGGGATTTTTAGATCAGGGCTATTTGGAAATTGGAAATTCCTTGTTGGACATTGGACATTTTCACAGGTCCCAATACCGCACCAGCCCCTGCTCCTCCGCCAGCACCGCCGTGGGTCTGAACGACCAAATATGCTCCAGCAATTCCTGGGCATCGCCACGGAACTCAATAAAATAGTCTTCGTGAAGTTTTTTAGCCTTGGTTAAGATGGCTGCGGTACGTTTCACCACATACGGAGCGAAGGTATCACTCCGCTTTTCAGGAAATTTTTTGAGCATTTTATGATGCAGCCTGAACGCTTCGGCGAGCATGAAAAGCACGAGCGACACCTCGCCCGATTTGTCTTTGGTGGCCAACACATGTTCGTTGATACGGGCGTTCCAATGACGCAGGTAAAGCAACAGGTAGCCTGGAGTGAGATAGTCTTTCTTTTCCTTGGCGAGGTCATTTGCGATTTCGTCCCGTAGTGCAGCAGCGCGCTCATCGCGGGTTTCTCCGCCTTCTATGAGTTCAAAAATAAGTTTGCGCACCAGTTTTTCGTCTTTTGCGACCAGGCGCAACAGTATTTTATCTTTTTCAGCCACCGACATCCGTGTGATAGCGGCTTTGAGTTGTTCGTCGAGTTTGGGCATGGCGGGTGGTTTGTGGGGTTAAAGGTCGGAAATTCTGCCTTTTATGTTCTAGCCCAGGTTAGGGAAGGCACAAAAAAAGTGACCGACCAAATCCTGGTCGGCCACTTGCAATATTCGATCACTAATGAAACAGCAGGCTAGGATTTCCCTGCATTCAGTTCATCCTGCCATTTTTTGAGTTCGTCCCATTTGCCTTGGTCTGCAAGGCCGGCTTGCTGCGCCCAGGTGCTGGGGTCATGGATATTGTAACTTGGTCCGGCAGCGTCCAGGATTTCCCGCATGCGGTCAACGGAAGTTTCAGAAGAGGGCTTTCCAGGTTTTAATGCCCGCTTTGTGGAAAAGTTCTTCAATTTTCGGCCCAATGCCTTCTACGATTTTCAGGTCGTCCGTCTTCCATTTTTTGTCGGCAAACATTATAGTCGTGGCTATTGCTGCTGCTGCCACTGCCGATTTTTTGCTTGCTCCGCCTCCAGTGTTGGCGGCTTGCTCGCGCAATGCCATGCGCTCTCCTTCGCACATAATAAGGTCGCTCTTCAATTTGCGGATTTGTTCGGCTTTTGCTTCGCTGTCGGCTTCAGCGGCAGCAAGTTTCATACGGGTGTCGGTCAGTTCTTCGGTGAGTGTGCTGACACGCCCGGTAAGTTCAGCAATTTGATCGCGCAGCCAGCCTACTTTGAAATAGGTGCGGGCGGCGAGCCAGCCTAGGAGGAATGGGAGGAGACAAAGTGCAAGTGCAGTAGGCAAATTGTCCCAGATGCTGCAGTTCAAAAGAATATGTGAAAGCATGGCTAGTTTTGTTTTGAATGTTTAACGGTTGACGGTGATAACTACCCGGCGATTCTGGTGGCGGCCATCTTCAGTGTCGTTGGGCGCCACAGGCTCGGTTTCGCCTTTGGAGTTGGTGGTAATGCGGGAAGCGGCGATGCCGTTGGAAGTCAGGATTTTGGCCACTGATTTAGCACGGGCAGCCCCAAAGGCCATGTTGCTCTCGTCAGAACCCACCTCGTCGGTGTGGCCCACAACCGAGAAGGTAGCAGTGCTGGCTTTATGCTTCTCGCAAAGTTCCTTAAGGTAAGCGTCCACTTTCGGGTCGCTTTCTTTTTCCGTCGAATTGTAAGGGAAGAGCAGAATCACGTCTTGATCGGACTCAATAATCGCACTGTCTTCTTTTTTCAAGACCATTTTAAGCCAGGAGGTACTTGCGCTTTCTTTGGGGCCGTTGGCTTCGGTAAGGCCGTCGTCCACCAGTTTGGCGGCTAATTTCACACGGTCGGATGGGAACTGGGGCGCGAGCATGTCGCGGATGGAAGCGGCGCGGGCCAAGGCTAGTTTTTCACCATCGGCTTCATTGGCGCGATAAAAACCAGTGATTAAGAGGGTGTCACCTTGGTGACCTTTGGTTTCAATCAGGTTTTTTTTCCAGTCGGGGAATTTTGCGTCAGCTACGGACTTGTCGGCGTTCCAGTTGAAGAGCGGAACGCCAGTAGTTTCCGAGGCGGTCGTCGCAGCGGTAGTGCCTTCGCAACAGTGGCATACATTGCAATGCCAGAAGTTGACGCACCAAGCTGTGTAGCCCGCGAATAGCAGGCCGATGAGCCATAGTGGAATTTTCATGTGAAATCAATTTTACGTTTTGTACTGTTTAATTTTGACAAAAGTCTGAAACAAAAAACAATACAAGTGCAATTTGATTAAAAACTTTTTTTGAATTCTTTTATAAAGCAAAAGCCCTCCCAAATCGTATGATCTGGGAGGGCTTTATGCAATTTGGCAGCGCCAAACTTACTTTTCGTCGTAATTGAAAGGCAGCAATTTTGCGTCTTTCACGGTCGAGAGCGTCATCAGGGTCTTCAGCCGCTCAATTTCTTCGATCTGGCTGATGGTCTTGAAGAGCAATTGCTCGTAAGTAGGAATGTCCTTGCAGATAATCTTCATCAGGAAATCTGCTTCGCCTGTGATGATATAGCATTCCGTAACCTCGTCAATTTTCCCGATCTTTTCGAGGAAGCTGTTGAGGGCGTTTTCCTTCTTCCAGGCCAAGGACACCAGTACAAAAGTCTTGACATTCAGGCCCATCTGCGTCGGATTCACGTGGGCGTGGTAGCTCTGAATGATATCGCTCTGTTCCAATTTTTTCACGCGCTCCAAGGTGGGAGCAGGTGAGAGGCCAATTTTTTTAGAGAGGTCGAGATTAGTGATCTTGCTGTTCTCTTGCAGAATTTTCAGGATCTTCAAATCAATTTTATCCAATTTCTCAGACATATCGCGTAGTTTGGTTGTGAAATATAATTTCGGATCAAAAAGTTGGGCAAAGGTAGGGCGTGACAGAATGATTTGCAAGCATTGAAGGGTCAAACCTCTGTAAGTTTTGTTAATAAACCGTTTCTGTCAGGTAGTGGCGTAAAAATGAAAGGGTTCGGCGGGTAGAGTTTGGTGTTTTGCCAACAATTATTTCCCCAAATGGATGAATGCAGACAATTTTAGAAGGGGTTGACTGCTTGCTTGAATCCATTGTTAAAACTGCCAAATAAAAACATTGAGTTGACGGGTTTGGGGTGTTAGATAAGCTGTGCAAGCGAGCGTGGGATTGGATTTTGCCCGTATTGGGCAAACTTGTAATAACATGGTCATGGTGAGCATGTAAAAGATGTACTTTTCGCAGGCCAATGCTCATCATAAAATCCATTGCACCATGAAAAAGTATCTACTCGTACACCTATTGACTTTCTCGGCCATAACCAACCTTGCTGCCCAAGGCTTCGACTTCGCCCCGGTGGGTGCGAAGTGGTATTATACTGAGTTAGATTTTGCGCAAAGAGAGGTCCCTCACATCATGGAATCAGTTTCCAAGGAAAACTATGAGGGCAAGTGGTGTAGCAAATTGGTCGTTTCCTGGCCTTCTATAGGGCCACTTCCCAACCCAACGTATGTCTATACCCAGAACGACACGGTATTTTTTTACAGCACATGGACAAACCAATTTGAAATGCTCTACGATTTTACGGCAGAAGTAGGAGATATATGGGTAGTTGGCGGGGTATTGTCCTACGATAATGAAGGGAATGCCCTTTATGCAGATACCATCAAAGTGGACTCCATCAGCAGCATAGCCATCAAAGGAGGAAGCATGAAGGTCTGGCACATTAGTCATGGCTTTTTCTATGACTGGGGAGAGCGGATATTTGAAAAGGTGGGCAATGAATCGCTTTTTGCACCAAAATTCGCTATGTGGGAGTTGCCGGTTTGGAACCTCCGTTGCTTTGAAACTCCGGACACCTCCTTCCATTTTGCACCTTATCCTTGCGACACCATCTATTCCACCATCTCCACGACCATTGTCCCGGACACGGCGGATGGCATAGAGATTTCCCCCAACCCTTTTCACGAAGTCCTATATATAAGGACTGAGACGCTTTCAGAGCCGGGCACCTTGCTGCTTATTAACCATATTGGAAATGTGGTGCGTCGGCAGAGGTTTTCCGGGAGTGTAGAAGTCGAAACCGCGTCGTTGCCAGCAGGCATTTATTTTTGGGGTGTGGAATTGGGTGGCGCTATGGTAAAGAGCGGCAAGTGTGTGAAGGAGAGGAATGCCCCGCCTACCGCAGGCAGGCAGCCAAGTCAAGGAAGGCGCTGCTTTGGGGCTTGCTGTCCAAAGGCATTTTGTTTTTTTCAATAAATTTTCAAACCTATTTGGAAATTAGTCCCAGGTGTTTCTACCTTTGCAGCCGCTTAGGAAAAAGGGCATTCAAAATTAAGTTCTGTTTGCCATCTTCCAAAAGGCTAAAATTGAAATTTAAAGTATTTACGAGGTAATGAATCAGAAAATTCGCATCAAACTCCGGTCTTACGACTACAACTTAGTGGACAAGTCCACTGAGAAAATCGTCAAAACCGTGCGTGCGAGTGGTGCTGTAGTAACTGGCCCGATTCCGCTGCCCACTGAGAAAGAAATTTTCACCGTTTTGCGCTCGCCGCACGTGAACAAGAAAGCTCGGGAGCAGTTCCAGTTGCGCACCCACAAGCGCTTGATTGAAATCTACACACCGACACAGAAGACGGTGGACGCTCTCTCCAAGTTGGAACTCCCGAGCGGTGTTGACATTCAAGTCAAGCTCACCTAATGCGCTTGGTCGCCCTAGATTATTCAAAGGCGGCTTTTTGATTCAAATGTTTGTGGTTTCCGGTAGTGGTCAAAGTGTTCCGGGTTATTCCGAATAACTGCCATTTCCGCAAGCGGTTCCGTTAAACGGAAAGTCGCTTTTTGTGTATCTGCACAATCGGGAACCACGTCAACGAAACGCAACGTCGTTCAACCATAAAATTCTTACAGAACGTGAACGGTCTGATTGGCAAAAAATTGGGAATGACCAGCATCTACGACAACAACGGTAAAAACGTTGCAGTCACGATCATCGAAGCAGGTCCTTGCACTGTAACCCAGGTGCTCACGGAAGACAAAGATGGCTACAAGGCCCTCCAATTGGCTTACGGCGAACGTAAAATCAAGAACACCCCTAAGCCCCTGATGGGTCACTTCAAAAGCCGCTGGCTTGGAAGAACCATTGCACAAGGTGCTCGAATTCAGGGACATGAACGTTGACAAAAGCCTCGGAGATGAGGTTTCGGTAACCGACGTGTTTCAGGAAGGAGACAAAGTGAGCGTGGTAGGTACCTCTAAGGGTAAAGGCTTTCAGGGTGTGGTAAAGCGCCACGGCTTCGGCGGTGTGATGCAACAAACACACGGTCAGCACAACCGGCTTCGTGCTCCGGGTTCTTTGGGCAACTCTTCCTTTGCTGCTAAAGTAATGAAAGGGATGCGCATGGGCGGACACATGGGGGTTGATCGCGTGAAAGTGCGTCGCCTTCAAGTCATCAAGATTTTCCCCGACCAAAACCTCATCCTGGTAAAGGGTGCAGTGCCTGGTCACAAGGGAGCGTACGTAGTCATTGAAAAATAACTTTTATCTTTTAATTTCCTGAGGAAATGAAAGTTGCAGTCTATAACATACAAGGCGAAGATACTGGCCGCAAGGTTGAGTTGCCCGCAGAGGTGTTTGGCATTGAGCCACACCAACACAGCGTTTGGCTCGACGTGAAGCGGTACCTCGCTGCACAGCGTCAGGGCACGCATAAATCTAAAGAGCGCAGCGAGATGAGCGGCTCCACACGCAAACTGCACAAGCAAAAAGGCACGGGCGGTTCACGTAAGGGCGACATCAACAACCCGCTTTACCGTGGTGGTGGCCGTGTATTCGGCCCACGCCCTCGTAACTATGACATCGATGTGAACGCTAAAGTTCGTCGTCTGGCTCGTCGCAGTGTACTCTCTGCAAAAGCTGCTGAAGGCAATATCTTCGTCATCGAAGACTTTTCTTTCGAAACTCCAAAGACGCAGGAATTTGCAAACATCCTGCGCAGCCTCAAGGTAGAAGGCAAAAAGCCACTCACAGTGCTTCCTGCTTACGACCAAATCCTGTACAAATCGTGCCGTAATATTGACCGGGCTGCTATCGCCCCGGCCAGTGATTTGAGTACCTATCAGATTCTCAATGCTGGTGTACTAATCATTGCCGAAAGTGCAGTTGAAAAGTTTAGCGCCATTTACGACGAGAATATTTCGGGGAATGAGGCAGTAGCCGAAAGCAAACCAGCCAAGAAGGCAAAGAAAAGCGCTTGATCAAAAATTGAAAGGAATGGAACTGAAAATGTTCCGTTTTCAACCATAAATTACAATGGGCAAACAAATTCTAATCAAACCCGTCATCACGGAAAAGCACCAAACTCGCTGACACGCGGGATACGTACTCTTTCGTAGTGAACAGAGGCGCGAACAAATTGGAGATTTGTGCTGCAGTAGAGAAAATGTTCAACGTGAATGTAACGCGGGTCAACACCGCGATCATCCCGGGAAAACCAAAATCTCGCAGCAGCAAAACAGCCATCGTTCGCGGCACAAAACCTTCCTACAAAAAGGCTTTTGTGACGCTTTCGCCAGGCGAAAAAATTGACTTCTTCGGAGGCGACGACAACTAAACATGAACGAGCATAGGGAAAGCCTTGCACAAGCAAATCTTTCTCAACTACTCTAATATCAACGCTGACATAAAAAATGGCAGTCAAGAAATTTAACCCGCTAACGCCAGGACAACGCTTTCGCGTAGCGGTAAAAAGAGACGAACTGACTAAGGGCGCAAAACCTGAAAAGTCGCTTATTGCTCCGGCAAGCAGCACAGGTGGCCGTAATTCGGATGGTCACCGTACCATGCGCTATCGCGGTGGTGGCCACAAGCGTCGCTATCGTATGATTGATTTCAAACGCGATAACCAAGGAGAGGCTACGGTTGATTCCATTCAATACGATCCTTACCGTACCGCTAACATCGCGCTTGTGATTTATGCTGATGGTGAGAAGGCTTACATCCTGGCTCCCAAAGGCCTGGAAGTTGGTCAGACAATTGAGTCAGGTCGTGGCGCTGCCCCGGAAACGGGCAATTGCCTCTACCTCTCCGAAGTGCCATTGGGCGCTATGATGCACAACATCGAAATGCAGCCTGGTCAAGGCGGCAAGTTGGTGCGCAGCGCAGGTGTGGGTGCAGTAATGATGGGACGTGAAGACCGTTTTGCGGTAGTCCGTATGCCTTCAGGCGAGGTTCGTCGTATCCTGCTTACTTGCCGAGCAACCATCGGTACCGTCGGTAATGCTGACCACAACCTTGAAATAATGGGTAAGGCAGGCCGTAACCGTTGGAAAGGTCGTCGCCCACGGGTTCGTCCGGTAGTAATGAACCCTGTGGATCACCCGATGGGTGGTGGCGAGGGTCGCGCATCCGGTGGTCACCCACGTACACGGAAAGGCTTTAAATCAAAAGGTGCTAAGACTCGGAGCAAGACAAAGGCTTCCAACGCGCTTATCATCAGCCGCAAAACTAAATAAATGAGGATTTGAGGATTTGGTGATTTGGTTATTCGTATCCACAAACCACCAGAAACACAAATCACCAAATACACAAATCAACGCATCAACATAAAGTATGCCGCGTTCACTCAAAAAAGGCCCTTATATCCATCATTCGTTGTTGGAAAAGGTCGAAAAAGCAAAGTCGAGCAACCGCAAACAAGTCATCAAGACTTGGAGCCGCTCTTCGATGATCATCCCAACCATGGTTGGCGAAACCATCGCAGTGCACAATGGCAAAACCTTCGTGCCGGTTTTTGTGACCGAGAACATGGTAGGCCATAAACTCGGAGAATTTTCTCCTACGCGTAACTTCCGTGGTCACGCGGGCAACAGAAAGTAAATTAGACAATAGATACTGGACGGTAAGACATTAGACTCAGCGATGAGTCAGTCCAAAGTCCAAAGTCATAAAGTCCAACGTCTATAAATAAAATGGAAGCAGTAGCTAAACTGAGAAACGTCCCGATGTCACCGCGCAAAATGCGCTTGGTAGTGGACAATATCCGCGGTAAAAAAGTGGTGGATGCCCTTGGCATTCTGCGCTATACCAATAAAGAAGCCGCTATTTGGCTTGAAAAATTGGTGCTTTCTGCCGTGAGCAATTGGGAACAGAAATCCGATCAGGTAGGTGGAGCCGACGAATTCGATCTCGTTATCAAAACGGCGTTCGTTGATCCAGGCACCATTATCTATCGCTTCCTCCCTGCGCCGCAAGGCCGCGCATATCGCGTCCGCAAACGTCGCAACCACGTCACACTCGTCGTCGAAAACCGCGTCGCGTTGGAAGAAGAAGCTTAAACGCTCTGAAAAACACACATTTGTACCATCTCTCATTCAGTCAAGCATAATGGGTCAAAAAGCAAATCCGATTGGTAACCGTCTAGGCATCATACGTGGTTGGGACTCCAACTGGTACGCCGACAAAGATTACGGTCTCAAAGTGGTAGAGGACGAGAAAATCCGTACCTACCTCCGTGCACGCCGTCCAAAAACGGCCACGGCAGATCCACGCGACCGTAACAAGCCAGTGCAAAACGGCATCAGCCGCATTGCCATCGAGCGCACCATGCGTCGTGTTACCGTCACCATCCACACCAGCCGCCCAGGTATCATCATAGGCAAAGGTGGCAAGGAGGTTGACCTGATCAAAGAAGAATTAAAGATCCTCACGGGTAAAGATATTCAAATCAATATTTTTGAAATTCGTAAACCGGAGTTGGACGCAAATATTGTAGGCGAACAAATCGCGAAACAAATCGAAGCCGTATCAATCACCGCCGTGCCATTAAAGGAGCCATTCAAGGCACCATGCGTGCCGGCGGGGAAGGCATCAAAGTCCGCATTAGCGGGCGGGTAGGCGGCGCGGAGATTGCCCGTACGGAAGAGTACAAAGAAGGGCGCACGCCCCTCCACACCTTCCGCGCAGACATTGATTACGCGCTTGTAGAGGCACAAACGGTGTACGGTAAAATCGGCATCAAAGTGTGGCTCTTCAAAGGTGAAGTCCTTCAAAAACGCGAACTCACACCATTCGCAGCAGCAGAAGGCACTGGTGGAGATCGCAGAGATGATCGTCGTGATGATCGCGGCGGCAGAGGTGGAGATGACCGCAGAGGCGGCGGAGGTGACCGCAGAGGTGGCGGCGGTGGTGGAGATCGCAGAGGCGGCGGCGGTGGAGGAGGTGATCGCAGAGGCGGTGGTGGCGGTGGTGGTGATCGCAGAGGCGGTGGTGGAGGCGGCGGACGACGTTAAGTCTCCCATAATATTAAGGCGGAAAAACTTTCTGCCAAGAAACTAACACATTGATTGACAGGCTTTCTAAATCATCCATACGATGTTACAGCCCAAGCGTCAGAAATATCGCAAAATGCAGAAAGGCCGCAACCGCGGCCTGGCTTTCAAAGGCAGTTCCATTTCCTTCGGCTCTTTCGCATTGAAATCCTTGGAATTTGGCCGTCTAACGAGCCGTCAGATTGAGGCAGCACGTATCGCCCTTACCCGTCACATGAAACGTGAAGGCAAGGTTTGGATCCGTGTTTTCCCTGACAAACCGCTTACTTCCAAGCCCGCTGAAGTGCGTATGGGTAAAGGTAAAGGTGCGGTTGACCACTATGTTGCAGAAGTGCAGCCAGGTCGGATCATCTTCGAAATAGAAGGTGTGACTCCTGAAATAGCACATGCATCGCTTCGCCTAGGGGCAGCAAAACTGCCAATGGCTTGCAAAAGCGTGACTCGTCACGATTACGAAGGATAAAATCTGTTTTGGTTAATTGTGTATTTGTTGAGTTGGTTATCACCAGAATCTCCAAATAACCCAATAGCTGAATCACCGAATAAACAGAAAGTAACAATGGCAAAGGAAAAATTGAACCTCGTTGATATGACTGAAGATGAACTGCGCAGTCAGCTTGCCAGTGCAGAGCATGAATATCAACAAATGAAGTTCGACCATGCGGCCAAAGGCATTGCCAACCCCATGGAAATCCGGGAGTTGCGCCGTGATGTTGCCCGCATTCTAACGGAAGGCCGCCGCCGCGAAATAGCAGCGATGTCTCCAGATGAACTAGCAATGCGGAGCAAAATTCGCGCTCGTCGTCGCAAAAACCGCTAAAGTTTCAAAGTCGCGTCAAAAGCGTGACGGAAAGATTTTAGCATTACAACAAAGTTCAACTAACTACATCTCAATAGATGGAAGCAGTAGTAAGAAAACTTCGCAAAACAAAAACTGGTGTCGTGGTGTCCACTAAAATGGACAAGACGATTTCCGTGAAAGTCGAACGCCGGCTTATGCACCCACTTTACGGTAAATTCGTAAAGCGATCCAAGAAATTCTTCGCGCACGACGAGGAGAATACTTGCAACACGGGCGATCTGGTACGCATCATGGAAACCCGTCCGCTTAGCAAAATGAAGCGCTGGCGCCTGGTAGAAGTTGTTGAAAGAGCGAAATAATTTCAAGTTTTCAGTTTCAAGTTTCAAGTTACCCCCAAGTATGTAGTAACCTGAAACTTGATACTTGAAACTCATAACTCAAATACGTCATGATTCAGCAAGAGTCTCGTTTGAATGTGGCCGATAACTCCGGCGCGAAAGAAGTGCTTTGCATTCGTGTGCTGGGCCACACTCGTCAACGCTATGCCGGTGTCGGCGATAAGATTGTGGTGACCGTGAAAGACGCCACCTCTAGCGGTGGTATCAAAAAAGGCACTGTTTCGAAAGCAGTCATCGTACGCACCCGTAAGGAAATCCGCCGGAAAGACGGATCCTACATCCGCTTCGACGACAATGCAGTAGTACTGCTAAATGCTTCCGACGAACCGCGTGGCACCCGCATTTTTGGCCCTGTTGCTCGCGAATTACGCGAAAAGGACTATATGCGTATCGTGTCGCTTGCACCAGAAGTGCTTTAAGAATTTGATAATTCGTTAATTGAATAATGTGATAATTGATTGATTATCAAATTGCCACATTATCAAATTATCACATTGACAAAATGGCTACGAAGAAAAATACAGTAAAACGCTTTACACCAAAACTCCACATCCGCAAGGGTGACAATGTGATCGTCAATGCTGGCGATGACAAGGGAAAGAAAGGTGAAGTGCTACAAGTTTTCCCTGATAAAAATCGGGCAATCGTGCAAGGTGTGCGGATCGTGAAGAAACACGTGAAAGCCACCCAAAACGAACCGGGTGGGATTCAGGAAATGGAGGCCAGTATCCACATTTCCAATCTTTCGCACCTTGACCCTAAAAGCGGCGATGCAACGCGTATCGGTCGCCGAGAAGAAAACGGCGTACGTGTGCGCTATTCAAAAAAATCTGGTAACGTCATCAAGTAATGAACTACGTACCTCGTCTTAAGACAAAATATCAGAAGGAAGTGGCTCCTGCACTTATGCAGCAGTTCAACTACTCCTCTGTAATGCAAGTACCTCGCATTGAGAAGGTCTGCATCAACCAAGGCATCGGCGATGCTACGGGCGATAAAAAGTTGGTGGACAACGCCGCTGCTGAACTCTCGATCATTGTTGGTCAGAAAGCCGTTCATACCAAGGCTAAACAATCCATCTCGAACTTCAAACTTCGTGAAGGGATGCCGATCGGTGTTCGCGTCACGTTGCGCGGCGACCGGATGTACGAGTTTTTGGATCGCTTTTTGAACATTTCCCTGCCTCGTGTGCGTGACTTCCGTGGCGTGAACGACAAATCGTTCGACGGACGTGGCAACTACACAATGGGGATCACAGAGCAGATCATTTTCCCTGAAATTGACATTGAAAAAGTGAGCAAGATCATGGGAATGGACATCACGATTGTGACAACTGCTAAAACAGATGCCGAAGCATACGCCCTGCTTAAAGAACTGGGAATGCCTTTCGTAAAAAAATAAGCTCAGATTATCACTACAAAGACATAAAGCAACATGGCAAAGAAATCCGTCATTGCCCGGGAAAATAAACGCAAGCGCATGGTAGCCAAATATGCCGATCTTCGCAAGAAGCTCAAAGAGGCTGGTGACTACGACGCACTTGACAAATTGCCCCGCAATTCCAATCCCATCCGCTTGCACAACCGCTGCTTGCTGACGGGGCGTCCAAAAGGCTATATGCGCAAGTTCGGTATATGCCGTGTCAAATTCCGCGAGATGGCTTTGTTCGGTAAGATTCCGGGCATTACAAAAGCATCGTGGTAAAATACCATTGACCCTAGACATTTGTGATCGACATTTGACACCAAAGTCAAAAGTCAATACTCAAAAGTCAAAGGTTAATACCAACCAACAACTATCATCTATTTTTTGATAAAATGCACGTCACCGACCCGATAGCAGACTATCTCACCCGCATCCGCAATGCGCAAATGGCGGGGCACCGCATCGTAGAGATTCCGGCTTCGCGCATCAAGAAATCCATGACGGAGATCTTGTACGACCAAGGGTATATCCTAAAATATACCTTCGAAGACAAAACACCGGAGAACAAGCAGGGTCTTATTAAAATAGCCCTGAAATACGATACGTTGACCAAAAAACCGATCATCCGTGAACTCGTGCGTGTCAGCCGTCCAGGCCTTCGCAAGTTTTCAGGTGCTGGCGATATTCCTCGGATTATCAATGGCTTGGGCATCATGATTGTGTCCACTTCCAAGGGGGTGATGACCGACAAAAAAGCCCGTGACCTCAACGTAGGTGGCGAGTTGCTTTGCTACATAAGTTAATTAATAAAGAATACTCTGCGATATGTCACGCATAGGAAAATTGCCGATAAGCCTTCCCGAAAAAGTGGAAATCATGGTTGCATCCGATAATACGGTTACTGTGAAAGGCCCAAAAGGATCGCTTAGCCAAAAGGTTGATCCAGATATCCAGGTAAGTGTCGAAGATGGCACACTTACCGTGAACCGACCAACCGACCAAAAGCGTCACCGTGCCATGCACGGCCTTTACCGTGCACTTATCAATAATATGGTAGTGGGCGTGAGTGAAGGTTATAAGCGCGAAATGGAAATCATCGGTGTAGGCTTTCGTGTGGAAAACCAAGGCAACTTGGTCACCTTCACCATTGGCTTCTCTCACCCGGTAATGTTCTACGTGCCTTCGGAAATAAAAGTTACGACGGCTATGGAAAAAGGTCAACCACCGCTTATTCGCCTGGAGGGAATTGACAAAGAGTTACTGGGTCAAGTCTGTGCAAAAATGCGCGGATTCCGCAAACCAGAACCTTACAAAGGAAAGGGTATCATGTTCAAAGGCGAACAAATCCGTCGCAAAGCAGGCAAGACTGCTGGTGGCAAGAAATAAATTCAATGCTTTCCCGGTCAGCAATCGGGATCGCCTAAATTGATATTCAACGATGAAACGTACAAAAGAGCAAAGCCGAAAGCGCATACATATGCGCGTCCGCAAGAAAGTTAATGGCACTCCAGAACGTCCACGCCTTAGCGTGTATCGCTCCAACAATGCTATTTACTGCCAGGTAATCAACGATTTGGCAGGTCATACACTGGCATCAGCTACTTCCTTAGGCATGAAAGGCAACAATAGCGCTCAGGCTACTGAAGTAGGAAAACTTATAGCGGAGCGTGCTAAAGCAGCAGGCATCCAATCAGTGGTGTTCGACCGTGGCGGCTACCTTTATCATGGGCGTGTAAAGGCTTTGGCCGAAGGCGCACGTGAAGGAGGACTTCAGTTCTAAAAATAAACAAGCTTAGCAAAATGGCAAAGCAAGAAAGAGAAAAAGAAGTTTCACGCACTACTGAGGAGTCTGGCCTCAAAGAAAAACTCGTGACGCTCAACCGCGTGGCCAAGGTCACGAAAGGTGGTCGTACGTTCACCTTCGCTGCCGTAGTTGTGGTAGGCGATGGCAAAGGCACCATTGGCCAAGGGCTTGGGAAAGCTCGCGAGGTGTCGGAAGCCATTTCCAAAGCAGTAAAAGACGCGGAGAAAAATCTGGTTAAAGTGCCTATCCTTAACGGAACTATCCCGCACGAAGCATACGGAAAGTTTGATGCTGGCCGAGTGCTCATCAAACCGGCCGCACACGGTACGGGTGTTATCGCAGGAGGTGCTATGCGAGCAGTGCTCGAATCAGTAGGGGTACACGACTGTCTTGCCAAGTCGCAAGGCTCTGCCAACCCTCACAACGTGGTAAAAGCCACTATTGCTGCCCTCGCCAGCCTTCGCAGCCCTTCTGAAGTGGCTCGCCAGCGCGGTATTTCATTGGAAAAACTTTTTAAAGGATAAGCAATGAGCAAAGTAAACATCACGCTGCAAAGAAGTCCCATAGACAAGCCAAAGCGCCAAAAACTTACGCTCACTGCGCTCGGCTTTCGCAAAATGAACCAAACGGTTCAGCACGAAGCGACTCCCCAATTAGAGGGCATGATTCGCGTCGTACAACACTTGGTGAAAGTTGAAAACGTCTAGGCGTTTGATGCGCATCGAATTGAAATCAATTTAAAAATCTTGCTGTGCGTTCATCGTCCGGCATTGAAATAAAGATAAGCAATGGATCTCTCTAATCTCCAACCGGCGGAAGGTTCTACCAAAAAGGGGAAGCGTATCGGTCGCGGCCAAGGCTCCGGTCGTGGTGGCACCTCGACACGTGGTCACAAAGGCGACAGAGCACGTAGCGGCTCTAAAGAAAAGCGCCACTTTGAGGGCGGTCAAACGCCTATGCAGCGCCGTTTGCCGAAACGTGGCTTCAAGAACGTGAATCGTTTGGAGTATGCGCCGCTCAATTTGGGCGCACTCGAAGCCTTGGTTCAAAAAACCGGATCTACAACATTTGATATTGCCGCTTTGGTGGCTGCCGGGGTATCCCGCGCTTCCGACAAAATCAAAGTGTTGGGAAAAGGTAAATTGGCCTCCAAAGTAAACCTTAAAGTACACGCCGCCTCGGCATCTGCCAAAGCCGCCATCGAAGCCCTCGGTGGAAGCATCGAACTCGTTTAAATCCTTTTTCGGTAATGAAATTTTTTACCGTCGTTAAAAATATCTGGAGCATTAAAGAGCTCCGCGAGCGCATCCTCTTTACGCTTGCATTGGTACTGGTTTACCGGGTCGGCACATTCATTGTGTTGCCAGGTGTAGTCCCTGCTGCGCTCGACAAAGCCTCACAAAATAGAGGCGGGAACGACCTTTTAGGACTTATCAATATCTTCACAGGAGGTGCTTTCGACAACGCGGCCATTTTTGCCTTAGGCGTAATGCCCTACATCACGGCATCTATTATTGTGCAGTTGTTGGGATTTGCAGTGCCGTATTTCCAGCGCCTTCAAACCAAAGAAGGAGAAAGCGGACGCAAAAAGTTGAATCAAATCACCCGAATGCTCACAGTGGCTATTACACTCGTTCAGGGTGGTGGCTACCTGCAACTCATTCGCAGCATTCCTGGTGGCGTTTCACCTGATGTGCCTGAAGGACTGTTTTGGTTCTCCAACATCATTATCCTCACAGCAGGTACGATCTTCTGTATGTGGTTGGGTGAACGGATCACTGATAAAGGTATAGGCAACGGTGTTTCGATCATCATCATGTCGGGCATTATTGCACGATTGCCGTATGCATTCTCCTTCGAATTCGTGAAGCTTTTTGGGGAGAACAGATTACTGCTTTTCTTTGTTGAACTTGCATTTTTCTTCCTCATTGTGCTTGCCACCATCTTGGTTATCCAAGGAGTCAGGCGAATACCAATACAGTTTGCTAAGCGGATGGTAGGTCGCACTGGTGGGACTATGCCACAAGCCAGTGCCCGGGATTACCTGCCTTTGAAAATCAACTCTGCAGGTGTTATGCCCATCATCTTTGCCCAGGCGCTGATGTTCTTGCCTGCTACCGCCATGCAATACATGTCTGGATCGGGTGCGACAGGCGGAGGGGTTCCTATGTTCAGCGATATTTATTCTTTTGGGTACAATGCGTTGTTCTTCACCCTCATAGTGGTGTTTACTTATGTGTATACTGCTCTGATGATCAACCCAACCAACTACGCTGAATACCTGAAACGCAACAACGCTTTCATACCAGGAGTAAAGCCAGGCGAGTCTACTTCTGAATACATTGACAACATCATGACCCGCATTACACTTCCAGGCGCTGTATTCTTGGGTTTGCTAGGTATTCTACCTTCTATTGCAGCATCGCTAGGCGTCAACCAGCAATTTGCGCTGTTCTTTGGAGGCACTACTTTGCTCATTATGGTGGGTGTTGCATTGGATACCTTGCAGGTAATAGAAAGTTACCTGTTGACAAAAAAATATGATGGCCTGATAAAATCTGGTCGTATCCAAGGCCGCTCTTCTTCGGGTATACAAGTTGGGCAACCTCAATAGACCATGGGCTTATTTGCAAGCGGAAAAGAAGGTAAACTGGTTTTTTATAAAACCAGCGCGGAAATAGAGTTGATGCGCAATGCCAATTTAGTGGTTTCCAAAACTTTAGCGCTTGTTGCGAGTATGTTGAAACCTGGTGTGACTGGAGAGGAGATTGATAAAGCTGCGGAAGAATTTATTCGTGATCATGGCGGTCGTCCAGCTTTCAAAGGCTATGGCTCAAGTGAAAATCCTTTTCCTGGCTCGCTTTGTGTTTCGTACAATGATATTGTAGTGCACGGAATACCAAGCAAACGCGAATTCAAAGAGGACGATATCGTTTCGGTGGATTGTGGGGTAGAACTTGAAGGTTTTTATGGAGATGCAGCTTTCACATTTGCTTTTCAAGATGTGCAAGAGCCGACCATGGAATTACTCCGAGTAACTTACGCTTCACTTTTAATTGGCATCGAACAAGCTGTCCACGGAAAGAGGGTTGGGGACATATCTTCGGCCATTCAGGAATTTTGTGAGCGAAAACATCCCTATGGAATAGTACGTGATTTAGTTGGTCATGGCGTAGGACGTTCCTTGCACGAAGACCCGGAAGTACCCAACTATGGGAAACGCGGAAAAGGACCTTTGATTTTAGAAGGATTGGTGCTGGCGATAGAGCCAATGGTCAATTTAGGAAAAAAAGAGGTACTTCAAGCAGAGGACGGTTGGACCATTCACACAAGAGACAGGACACCCAGTGCGCACTATGAGCACTCTGTGGTGGTGAAAAAAACAAAGCAGATATCCTATCTGACCACAGCTTTCTGATGGAAGCAATAAAAAATAACCCTAACTTGCAGGAAATACAGCCTAAAAGTTAGACATTTGCACCCCGAAATCCAAAGAGGCCGATTTTTATGGCAAAAGAAGATATTATCAAACAAGATGGCGTGGTTTCTGAAGCGCTTTCCAATGCGAACTTCAAAGTTCAACTGGAAAACGGCCACGTAATCTTGGCTACCATTTCAGGTAAAATGCGGATGCACTATATCCGGATTTTGCCGGGCGACAAAGTCTCCGTGGAGATGTCGCCTTATGACCTGACAAGAGGACGCATCATCTATCGCTACAAGTAACTTGTTGAGAAACAAGGACTTAAATACTTTTGCAAACCGACAACACGACACGACATGAAAGTCAGACCGTCCATTAAAAAGCGTTCTGTTGATTGTAAGATCGTTCGCCGTAAAGGCAAACTTTATGTGATCAACAAAAAGAACCCTAAATTCAAACAACGTCAAGGCTAATTGGCTGCTGAAGGGTTGATTTGATCTTTTGAGTACCTGGCTCACAAATCTCTACCTATCGGCAGACAGGAACAAATCCCTGGTTCAACAAATCAACAAAGAAATATGGCACGTATTGCAGGTGTGGATTTGCCCCGCCACAAAAGAGGAGTTATAAGCCTCACCTATATCTACGGCATTGGGCCGTCTTCAGCTAAAGCCATCCTGGAAAAGGCTGGTATTAGTGAAGACACAAAAACGGACCAATGGACCGACGAGAACATCAAGGCCATTTCCCGTATCCTCGCCGACGACTACAAGACGGAGGGTTCACTGCGCTCTGAAGTTCAAACCAACATCAAGCGTCTCATGGACATTGGTTGTTACCGTGGCCTGCGTCATCGTAAAGGGCTCCCCCTTCGTGGCCAACGCACCCGTACCAACGCTCGTACCCGTAAAGGCAAACGTAAGACGGTAGCCGGCAAAAAGAAAGTTACTAAGTAAAAATTGACCACATTTTTATACAATGGCAAAAGGAGCAGCAAAAAAAGTTGTCAAGCGGAAAGTAAAGATCACCCCCGAGGGAATGGTGTTTATTCGTGCAAGCTTCAACAACATTATCATTTCTATCACCAATAAGCAAGGCGAAGTGGTGTCTTGGGCATCGGCTGGCAAAGCAGGCTTCCGTGGCTCAAAGAAAAACACCCCATACGCTGCACAAGTTGCTGCAAGTGACGCTGCCAAAACGGCTCACGAAGCGGGTATCCGTTCTGCCGAGGTGTTTGTGAAAGGTCCGGGTTCTGGACGTGAGTCAGCCATCCGTGCTATTGACCAATCTGGCATCAAAGTCCTCGTTATCAACGACGTGACCCCCATGCCGCACAACGGTTGCCGCCCGCCAAAGCGTCGCCGCGTATAATAATGTGCTTAATGGGATCAATGTGACCAATGTATCACAATGACCTTATTGACCACATTTTTATCCGCCAAAGCATCTCGCCGCCGCAATAGGCTAAGGCGAGTAAAAGCGTAGGCGGAGACCACATTTTAAATAATTGACCACATTTCAATAAGATGGCTCGTTATACTGGACCAACCACGAAGAAAGCCCGCTCGTTCGGCGAACCAATTTTCGGCTTTGACAAAGCGTTTGAACGCCGCAAATACGGACCAGGCCAACATGGTCTGACCCGCAAAAAAAAGCAGCCTTCCAACTATGCCGGACAGCTGAAAGAGAAGCAAAAAGCTAAGTACACCTATGGTGTGCTGGAGCGCCAGTTCCGCAAGACTTTCGTGAGCGCTACGCGCCGTCACGGTGTCACGGGCGAGATTTTGCTCCAACTTCTGGAAGCTCGTTTGGACAATACCGTTTACCGTCTGGGCATTTCCCCTACTCGTCGTGGAGCACGTCAATTGGTGGGTCACCGTCACGTCACAGTGAATGGTAAAGTGGTGAACATCCCATCATACTCTTGCAAACCAGGCGATATTATTGCAGTTCGAGGTAAATCCAAAGGTTTGGAAATCGTAACCACCCATGTAGGCGCCAAAACCAACAACGTTCGTCAGTTCGGTTGGCTCGAATGGAACCTTGACAAGATGCAGGGTATTTTCCTGGCTTACCCACAGCGCGACCAAATTCCAGAAAATATCAACGAACAGTTGATCGTCGAGTTGTACTCGAAATAAAGGATAGCAAATGCGGAACGGTTGGCCCTCAAAAAGAGGACCAACCATTTTCGCGTTAATCAAAATCCAAATATTCAATATCCCAATTTTACCCGTCCTCGAAAACAAACCAGTTTTTCCCACCAACACTCTCTCGGAGCATTCCAAATATGAGTATTCTCAATTTCCAGAAGCCTGACAAAATCCTGTTGCAAAAAGCAACCGAATTTGAAGGCACTTTCGAGTTCAAACCTTTAGAGCCGGGTTTCGGCCAAACGGTTGGCAACTCACTTCGCCGCGTTCTTCTCTCCTCTCTCGAAGGCTATGCCATCAATGCTGTGCGCATCGGCGGTGTTGACCACGAGTTTGCGACGATAAAGGGGGTGGTTGAAGACGTGGTGGACATTGTGCTTAACCTCAAACAAGTGCGCATCAAACCTGTGGTGCAAGACGACAAAAACCCACAGGAGAAAATCTACCTCACCATCAGTGGTAAGGAAGAGTTTCGCGCCAGCGATATTGAGGACTTTACCAACGTGTTCAAAATCATGAATCCTGATCTCCTGCTTTGCCGCATGGAGCCATCGGTGACGCTTGAATTGGAACTTACGATCAACAAAGGCCGTGGCTACCAGCCTGCAGAGGATGGTGCACCCAAAGATGCTGCGATTGGGGTTATTCCAATTGACGCGATATACACCCCCATCAAAAATGTAGCTTACCGGGTAGAAAGCACTCGTGTAGGCCAACGCACCGACTACGAAAAGCTCACGATTGATATCACAACGGACGGCACCATTCATCCTGAAGATGCTATTCGCGAAGCAAGCCGTATACTGATTCAACACTTGATGCTCATCACTGATGAGAACATCACATTCGATACGCCTACCAACCGGGAAGAAAGTGTAGTGGACGAGCATATCCTCCACATGCGCAAACTGCTGAAAACATCTCTTGAAGATCTTGACCTCAGCGTTCGTGCATACAACTGCCTCAAGGCTGCCAAAATCAATACATTGGCTGAATTGGTGCGCTATGACACCCATGAACTCCTCAAATTCCGCAACTTTGGTAAAAAGTCGCTGGTAGAAATCGAGGAACTGCTGCAAGACAAAAATCTGACCTTCGGCATGGATTTGGCGAAGTACAAGTTGGACGAAGAATAATATTCGGTTATTGCCTACCTGAAAAGTAGACAAACCATTTTTTTAACAAAGTGCGGTAATTGTTGAGCGTCCTATAAAAATGGATTGCCCCAATGCCGCCACCTAATAAAAGGTATACTTACAATGAGACACGGAGATAAAATCAACAACCTCGGGCGCACTGCATCACACCGCCGCGCCCTGCTCGCCAACCTTGCCATTGCACTGATTGAGCACAAGCGCATCACGACCACGCTTGCAAAGGCTAAAGCCCTTCGCAAATATGCTGAACCGCTGATTACCAAAGCAAAGGATAACTCAACCCACTCTCGCCGTATCGTTTTCAGTTACTTGCAAAACAAAGAGGCTCTGAAAGAACTCTTTGGCACCGTAGCAGAAAAAGTAGGCGAACGTCCAGGTGGTTACCTCCGCATCATCAAACTCGGTTTCCGCCGAGGCGATGGTGCCGAAACTGCGATGATTGAATTGGTAGATTTCAACGAAACATACAACCCGAACGAAGGTAAAGTCCGTCAGGCCAAGAAAACACGCCGTGGTGGCAAAAAAGTAGCCGCCGCAGCCATTGCAGAAGCGCCTGCTGCAGTAGCCCCAATTGAAGATGAAGCTATGGTGGAAGAACAGGAGATTGAGGCTGCAGAGGAGGTGGTTGAAGAAGTAGTTGCAGCCCCGGCAGAAGCGGTTGCTGAAGTTGCAGCGGAAGTAGAAGAAACTGTTGAGGCTGCTGCTGAAGAAGTGACAGAGACAGTAGAAGCGGTTGCAGATTCATCCGCCGAAGCAGTGACAGAAGTGGAAGAGGCTGTAGCTGAAGTTGAAGCACCAGCTGCTGACGAAAAGAAAGACGAAGAGCAGGCGTAATAAGCCATATTTGCTCGAAATATATGAGAGGCAAAACCCCACAAGGTTTTGCCTCTTTTTTTTACCCAAAATCAATCCCCGCTTAAACCCGAAGCTCGTTGTACTTTCGCCACTCTAATCCACCTATATGCCTGATTTTGTAGAAGACTACCGCAATACCATAGTTCAGATTGCCACGCCTTATAGCACCGGAACGGGCTTTTTTTTGCGTAACAAAGGGCTAATTGTCACCAACCACCACGTTGTGGAAGGAAATCGTTCGGTGGTTATTGAAGGTGCGAGGTTCAAAAAGCAACTTGCGCGTGTTCGGTATATTGACTCAAAATACGATCTTGCTTTTCTCGATGCACCATTGAACGGAGAAGATCTTCCTGAAATCCGTCTTGGCTCTGCAAAAACCTTGCGCGAACGGGATGCTGTGATGGCGATTGGCCACCCGTTTGGGCTGAAATTCTCGCTCAAAAGTGGCATTGTATCAAACACTGCCGAACTGATGAACGGCATCCCTTACTTGCACATAGATGCGGCACTCAATCCAGGCAATTCAGGTGGCCCACTCGTAGATACGGATGGTGAAGTAGTGGGGATCAACACCTTTGTAATCCAAAACGGGGACAACACGGGATTCTCATTACCAGTACGTTTTTTAGAGGAAACCCTAAGTCAATACGCTGAAGTTAGTTCCGAGAATGCCAGTCGTTGTACGGCTTGCCTCAATATCCTCACAGAAGCTACCGTTGAAAACAAGCATTGCGCTCACTGCGGCAATAAAGCCGAACTCCCATCCAGTGTAGAGGAATATGTGCCTTCCGGCACCGCGAAAACCATTGAAAACCTTATCAGTAATATCGGTCATAATGTGATGCTGAGCCGCTCAGGTCCGAATGCTTGGGAAATAAAGCAGGGCAGCGCTACCATCATCATCACCTACCACGACAAAACAGGGCTGCTTTCAGCAGATGCCCTGCTTTGCGAGCTCCCCAAAAAGGACATCAAACCACTTTACGAGTACCTCTTGCGTGAAAACTATTCCAACGAGGCACTTACGCTAAGCGTTCACGATCAAGATATTGTGCTTTCTTTGTTGATCTTTGACCGCTACCTCAACGAAGAAACCGGACAAGCCATGCTCCAAAATCTGTTTGAGAAAGCAGATTATTACGATAACAAACTAGTAGAAGAATTTGGGGCAAGCTGGAAACCGGAATGAAGTAGGCAGTCGTAACAGTAGGCAGTCGGCAGTAGCAGCGGCTCGATTCCTGCCCGCTGCTACTGCCAACTGCCACTGCCTTCTGCCCATTGCTACTAAAACAATTTCACCCCATAGAGTATCAGCCAAGCAAGGGCAAGCAGGGAGGTGGCAATAACTACCCCACGCATAGCGCGCTCCCAACGAAGGCGACGAAAACGGCTGAGTATGAATAAATTGAGTGCAATAGCCACGATGGCAAGGGTGCGTTCCCGAAAGTTTTCGGAGAAGCCTGCTCCGCTTGCAGCACCTTTTATTTCGAGGAGTGAGAAGATATTGTATAGCAATAAAAAACCTGTTGCAGGTAGAAGGAGGCCATACAAAAGGCCTACCCAGATTTCGTTGCGTTGGAACATTTTTATGATAGTGTTGGTGAAATATGCCCGCCTTCACATTTACTTGTTTTAACTTTTTTAACTGCCGAAGTCATAACGAAGGCAGTGGTGGCGGCGAGTTGCTTCGGCAGGTAAAAACGATAAAATATGAACGCCTCGCAATCGGCGTTAGTGTTTTTTGGGATTTTCCAATCCTTTTAGGGTTTCAATAGCGGGGTAATTGGTCAAGTCGTGCATCGAGGGCACTACAGAGATATATCCATTTTCCAATGCCCATACATCGGTATCAGAGCCAGGGTCGCCGTTTGAAAATTCGCCACTGAGCCAATAATAAGGCTGCCCGGAAGGGTCGCGGCCTTCTACCATTTTTTCTTTCCAACGGGCATCGGCTTGCCGACAGAGCCGAAGTCCCTTTATTTGGCCGGAAGGGAGTTTTGGAATGTTGACATTGAGCAATTGCCCGGGCTGGAAAGGGCGCGCGAGCATGAATTCCATGACCTGACGAACCCAAGGCTTAGCAGGCTCAAAATCAGCATCAAAACTGTAGTCAAGTAGGGAAAAACCGACGCTGCGGATGCTTTCCAACGAGGCTTCCATTGCAGCCGAAAGCGTGCCGGAATAAATGATATTGATGCTGGCGTTGCTGCCATGATTAATACCTGAAACACAGAGATCAATCGGCCGATCTTTGAGTACTACATGCCTGGCAAGTTTTACACAATCCACAGGAGTCCCGGAGCTTTCCCATGCTTCGATTCCAGGAAAAGGATTGACTTTTTTGAGGCGCAGCGGCTCGTGGATGGTAATGGCATGGCCTTTGCCACTTTGCGGCGAATCGGGTGCAACTACGACGACATCGCCTAATGTGACAGCGACATCTACCAGCGCGCGGATCCCAGGGGCTACAATGCCATCATCGTTTGTAACGAGTATGAGTGGTCTTGACATAGCGCGAAGGTAGGAAGACATTAGAGGTTTTTAAAACCTCCGATGTCTTGTGTTATCTAAGGCAAGAAATGGGCGGATTAGAACGTTTGTACACGGTTTTTGAGGCCTTTTTTGCCATCTTCCTGATTTTCAGGATGTTTTCTCAAAATTCTGCCATAACCTTGCAGGAAAATTTAATAACAAAGCAGCCCTACTCACCAGCAAAAATCTTTGCCATGAAACAAATTCTCCTTGCGCTTGTCGCTTTTTTCGCGCTCCAAATCCTCCCAGCGCAGGACGTCACATACGTCCTTTTCAACCGCGCCTGTATGAATCAGTTAGAATACCGCTATTCCTACCCAAATCTAAAGGGTGAAAACGCGGTTTGGGCTTATTCGATGAAGCCCAATGTTCAGGAACATTTCATTTTTATGACCGAGGGCGCTGGGCACTACTCGCCCGAATTGCCTGATGGTGCGGTGTCTTGCCGCGAACTCGATCTTGACGACGCTTTTGTCGCAAACATCAATCGCGGAGCCTTGCAAATGCTCATTGTTTTCCAGCGTCAAAGTGGCGGCTATTGGCTCATGCCGGTTGAATCAGCCACACTCGTAGCTCGAAAAGGCGCTAAATACTGGGTTCGTGCCCAGCAGAGCTCATTCCAGTTCGACACCCTCCGATTGGTGAACGAACAGAACCTAGCCGCTGCAGGCTCTCCTACGGCGGCTTATTTCTCTGGGGCAAAGCTCAACAATTGCCTCATGGAATATTCCTTTCATTGCGAACCCGTAAAATCTGGCCAAATCCGCTCCGATTTGCAGTTCATACCCGATATTGGAATCGTCAATGACCGTACGGGAAATAGTGCTTCGCAAGCCATGGAAAATGAACTCCAACTCGTGAAAGTAAACGGGAAAGCATTGGATGATTATATCACGGAAGCCTGCCCTGAAGGCGCTGGAAAGATCGCCATGTCGAAATACCAAAAGCCAGCAGCTTATGGCGACGGGGGTTTTGAAGCCGACAAAGAGATCAGCTCGATCATGCAAAAGGAACAGGAGGGTGAGCAAACCCCCAAGACTTATTTCACCGATGCAGATGGCAACAGCTGTATGGAGGAATGGGAAGCCGGCACGCACATTGTGCAAAAAGGCGAAAATCTCCGTGCCATTGCCCGTACGTATAAAGTAACGGAGCAGCAAATCATTAAATGGAACAAAATCCAAAATCCGGACCGCATTGAAATTTGTCAAAAAATATGGCTCAAACAACCGCCAGCGAATGCGATTAGCCGTCCGGCAGCCAATAAAGGTGTGAAACCACAAGTGTATGACACGCAGCCCGAAACTGGGAAAACGGTAAAAATTCAAGGAGTTACCCAAGGCCAAAAAGGCATCCAGAAAGTTCAGACCCCCAAAAGCCCGGTTCGCAAAAGCCTTGATCCAAACCGCCCTGTGGAATACGCAGAAGGACCAACATATTTGAATGACTATGAGTATTTTGAGTCCGGAAAAACGGTCAAAGGGGAAGGCCCGAGAATCCACACCGTTCGCCGAGGTGAGTATCTTTACAAAATTGCCAAAATGTATGGTTGCCCAGAAGAGTGCATCCGCCTTGCTAATGCCATGCCGATTGAAGGCGACGAGCCGCTTTCCATTGGCCAGGAAATTATTATCCCGGAATGCAGCTGCACTGTAGAGGGCGAAACGATTAAAAGGCCCTCAGCCACTCCAAAGACCCCTACCGTTAAGAAACAGACCAAAATAACCGAAAAACAGCCTTACGCGG
Source organism: Lewinellaceae bacterium (assembly GCA_016708875.1). Taxonomy (GTDB): domain Bacteria; phylum Bacteroidota; class Bacteroidia; order Chitinophagales; family Saprospiraceae; genus M3007. The sequence goes on along the minus strand of JADJFA010000014.1, from coordinate 77,962 downwards.
CTCCTAAAAAACCCCGTGCCAGCATTCTCGACGACACGGAAACTCCGGCAGCGTACGGTTATGATGACGGATATCCCGAACCAGAGCAGGTTAAAAAGGCCAATCTCTATGAGGAAACTTCCCTTTATGAGGACGAGACTACACGTACGAGTGGCAATAAATCCACAGGAGCCAAACCGAAAAAAGGCGAAACAGCCAAAGTGCCACTCTTTAAGGAACACCATGTCAAGCAAGGCGAGACGCTCAATTCTATTGCTGCAAAATCTAGAGTAGATGCTTCTGAACTCTCTCAGGTAAACGGACTTTCACCTAAAGAAGCCCTCACCCCAGGGAAGTTGGTTTTGATCCCTATTGAAGAAGAGTAAATATTTTTGCTTTCTAATACCTTGATTGTCAATGGTTTTACAAACGAATAACATTTCAAAGTATACGAATGGCATAGATTTTGGCATTTAGTGGAAGTCGCAAAAAACCGATTGCGACCCTCCCACTATGAAAAAGAGCAAAACATTTGTCACCATCTGCGCTTTAGCATTCCATCTTGCCCTACTTTTTTGGGCATTTGAGCAGATGAATTAAGTTTCTAAAATCACAAACAAAAAAGGGGCAGCCATACGGTTGCCCCTTTTTATTTTCCAACCCGCCAAACCGAAAGTCGGAGCGATAACTTGTCGCGTACCATCCTTCCTACTACCTCATCATATTGAGCATTTCCAATGAGATGGAGATTGTTCAGCCCATGAGAGTAAACAAACGCTGGCTGCAATCGAAACCGTCCCATTTTGATTTCTGCACCAAGGCCAAGATCAAGCGCGAACCTTTCTCTCGCGATATTCAGGAGATTGGTAGAGCCTTTCGCAAAATTCCAACCCATTCGCCCACCAAAAATGATGCAAGGGCGCAGCGGAAAGTCGTTCCGTCTCCAGTTGGTCGCAATAAAATGGAGCGGTAGTTCCGCATCCAAATAATGAAACTCACGCCGCCCTTCATTTTGGAAATGGATGTGGTTTTTAAGGTATGAGACCGCCAATTCCGGTTGGAAATACAATCCCCTGAATAGCTGTTTCCGGGCAAGAATACCCACAGAGGTCCCCGCCCCAAGCCTTCCTGATCGCACAGCCGCTTTCTCTGGTTCCCGTGTGTCAAGAGGCTGTATGCCCAATGACTGGGTTTCCATCCCGACAAAAAAACCGAGCGTAAAGCGTTCGTTTTCTTTGCTTTGTGCGAGCATTTGAACGGAAAGCAATAAAAAAGGAAGGACGAAAAAATTTCTCATTGGAAAAGAACCGGGCATAATTGGCCAATTGACACAATTTGCGAACGCAACTATGACAAATGACCCTGTATCGATCTTCCCCATGACACTCATTCGAAGCGGAGGGTTGCCTTTGAGTGCATGGACGCCGCTTGCTTGCGGTATACCCGATTGGGTTGCGCTGAACAAGGCTGAAGCGCATGCGATGGAGGAATTGCTTCATGCTTTCGACACCACACTTTACGCATTGCCCGAATCGTCTTTACGAACTGCCGTTTACAATGCCAGAAAAGACTTTTTTCAACGGCGCAAAAAGCCGTCTGCAAATTTTGAGACAAGTATTCAGGCCGACGGAGCTTTGACTCAACTCCTTGATAGCCTTCGTTTATGGCACAAAACTCAAGAAGAAAAACAGGCTGCAGAAATCCTTTTTGAACGAAACCTTGCTGCCAACTTTCATAGTCTCCAAACCATCACCAAATCGCACGAAGAAACGCTGCGCCGTGCTTTGCTTTTTGCCAGCCACGATTTGCTTGCTATCCTCCCGGCATTTGCAGAAAAACCGGTAACAGATTTTGACAAAAAAGATCGTCGTACGGCTTTTTCGCTTTTGCAGTACCTGACAAGAGCGGTGTTCAAAACTTCGCCTTTGGGGCGGTTCACCACAGTGCAGGTTTGGGATTTGCGAGGAATTGTCGGGGTGACTCAAAGTTACCCCGACAATATGCCGGAGATAGAGGGGTGGCTCGATTCAAAATCGCTCATCACGCCCAATGTTGCGCTTTTGCCAGCTATTTATGAGGTTTTGCTGCGTGAGCCTGTCTTTTATCAATCGCTTACAGTTGTATTGAACCCTTGCATTACCTCCGCCGACTCAAAGGAGGGCTGGCTTTATTTTGATGGGGAGCGAGAAGCCTTTCAGCAAATGGAGCCTGATTCGGTGGCCGATTTTGTTGTGAATCTACTTTTGGAAAAGCAGCGGAAAATGCGGTTTCCTGAAATAATCAAGCACCTGGAAAACGAGGTAGAAGCAACCAAACCACAATTGCAAAGCCTTGTTAATCAATTGATAGACATTGGTTTGCTAGAATGGCAATTGCCTGAAAGGGGGCTTGCACCAAGTTGGTGCACATCACTTTACAACTACCTTGGCTACCTGCCTTCCTCGTCTGTGTTGACCGAGGCTGCATACCTCCTTCAGTGGCTGAGGACTTCTGCACGGACGATGCCTTTCCAAACAATTTTGGAGGCGCAGCACTTGCAACGCGAGGCTGTGCAGGAGTCAAAGAAATTTTTAGAAAGAAATGGTGGCGAGATGCCCCCCATTCCTCCCGAACAGATTTTTTTTGAAGATATTTCGCAAAACGTAGCGGTGGATTTACCCCAGGGAGTGATTGAGCATTTGGTAGTTCAATTGGCAGAATGTTGGCAGCAAAAAGAGTCTTACAGGCTTCCATCTTTCCGGTCGCGTCTTTATGATTTTGCCGAGACGGCTATTCCATATGGAAAAAATATTGAATTTTTGACATTCAGTCGGGCGTTTTTGGAATCGGAGGCTCGGCAAAGTGCGGGGTCAAAAGACCCTCGCACGGCGGAAAGTTCTAAACTTTCGGAAAGTTCAAGTAGCCCACGCCATCGTGGCAAAATCGGTGCGCTGCTTCAGATTTTTAAGGAAAATGGTGAATACAAGGCCGTTGTGAACGCGATGTATCCCGGTGGCGGGAAATTGTTTGCCCGCTGGCTTCCGCTTTTTCCTTTGGAGGTATTAGAAGCAGTTAAAGGTTGGTGCAACTCGGGTCAGGTAATAACGGCTTCTTTCCCATGGCAAGGTTGGTCGAACGCTAATTTTCAGCCTGCCATTTCGGATATTTCAGTGGCAGTACCTGATGGCCGTGCGATGGGTTCCACAGCTGCGCGAGCGATTCTGCTTGGCGATTTGGCGCTGCGAAAAGACGAGTATGGTTTTCCGCAACTCGTTGAAAAACAAAGCAATCAAATAATTGTATTCAATGATCTAGGCCTCGAGGCCCCAGAAACTCGACCACCTGTGATGCAAGTGATTTGGCATCTGGGTGTGCCAGCAGTGTCGTCTTTATCGTTGTTGCCAAAAGGGTTTGGCAGTGAGTTGAAAAACGGCATTCGCCACCGCTCCCGGCTGGAATTTCAATCGCTGGTGTTGGCGCGGGCGGCATGGGAATTGCCGCCGGAAGTTTGGGGGAAATTATTTCCAGATAAGCAATCACAAGCCGAACGAATTGGAATGGGCATAGCAGCGATGACGGCTTTTGGCATTCCACGCTTGTTTTTTGGGCAATTCACTGGACGGGGAGAAAAGCCTCAGTTTTACGATATGGAAAGCCCCATTTCTATACTTTTATTGGAGAAGAACCTACGGACAGGGTCTGGTAATTTGCTAGTGACAGAAATGCTGCCTACACCGGCACAATGGCTGGGAGATAGGGTGGGGGAGTTTGTGGTGGAGTTTCAGTAAAAAGTTACAAGTGGACAAGTTTCAAGTGGACAAGTTTCAAGTGGGCGGAGAAGTGCACCAGTAACTTGTCCACTTGAAACTTTTAACTTGTAACTTTCTACTTCTCTATCAACTCTATCAGCCGATTCAAATCAGCGTCGTTGTCGAATTTGACCACGAGTTGGCCTTTGCCTTTTTCATCGCGTTTTAGGTCCACTTTTGCCCCGAAGAATGCGCGGAACTGATCCTGGATGTTGCGCATATTTTCGTTCAGGGCTTTTTTCGGCTTTGGCTGGTCCCCTTTGCGGCTTTCCTGATAACTGGCAATGAGCGCCTCCACAGCGCGTACGGACAAATCTTCTGCCACAATTTTTTGGTACACCGAGTTGCGAATGGCATAGTCATCCACTCCGGCGAGGGCACGGGCGTGACCCATTGAAATCTTGCTTTCTACGATGCCCTGTTTAATATCAGGGTCGCTCTCAAAACGCAACAAACGGAGGTAATTGGTGATGGTGCTGCGTTGTTTGCCCACCCGGTCGGATAGGTTTTCGTGGGTGAGTTTGAACTCCTCCGCCAACCGGCCATACGACACGGCTATTTCCCATGCGTTCAGATCCTCGCGCTGTATGTTCTCGATGAGCGCCATTTCAAGCAACTCCTGATCGTTGGCGAGTCGCACGTAGGCAGGCATTTCTTTCAATCCAGCCAGTTGACTGGCACGGAAACGCCGCTCTCCAGAAATAATCTGGTATTCCTTGTCGTGGATGCGGCGCACAGTAATCGGCTGGATAATGCCGTGGGCGCGGATGCTGGAAGCGAGTTCTTCCAGGGATTCCTTGCTAAAGTTTTTTCGAGGCTGTCCGGCATTGGTTTTGATATGCCCAATGGGAAGTTGGGCTACAGTGGTAGCCAATTCTCGCACCACCTGCTCCGGATTTTCTTGTACCGCTTTCTCCAATTGTTTGGGATTGCCGAGCAGGGCTTTGATGCCGCCTGTATTGAATTTTGCTTTTGCCATTTTTTGCGTAAGTCTTCTTTTTGATGGTGAGGGATGTGTTTCTGGGTTTTCTCCGAAAACCTCGAAACACATCCCTCACCATCAAAAAGAAGACTGTGGTTTAGTTGATCAACGATATAGTCGATAACGAAAAGGGGAGCAGACAAATCTGTCCTAGTCGCCTACAACCGTTTTTATTAGTGGTCGGTTGTTCCTGTAAATTTTTCTTTGGAGGGGCGGCTGATACCAGTTTGGCGAAGCCAAACGCGTACAAGACGCCCCTCCAAGAAAAAAAAACTCCCCTAGCCCCCTAATTCCTCCTCAAAAATTCCTCTGCGAGGTTGAAAAAGTTGACAGCGCCCTTGCTTGTCACGTCGTAAAGCGCCACGGGCGTATGTGACATGGGGGCTTCGGCCACGCGGCTGTTTCGGTGTATGATGGTCTCGAAAACATAGTCGGTAGCGCTGTTGCGTACTTCCTCAACAATGGCATTAGCCAGGCGAAGACGGCCATCGTACATAGAAATGAGCAGCCCTTCCACCTGCAAATTGGGGTTGTATCCCTGGCGGATGAGGTCAATGGTGTTTTTCAATTTTGCCAAACCCTCAAAAGAGAACATTTCGCATTGTACGGGAATGAGTACCGTGTCGGCGGCTACCAGGGCATTCACAGTGATGAGGCCAAGCGAGGGAAGGCAGTCAATAAATATGTAGTCGTAATCGTTGCGGAGTTCTCCGACCACCCCGCGCAGTACATACTCCCGGTTGGGCTTGTTCACCAACTCTATTTCAGCGCCTACGAGGTCAATGTTGGAAGGCAGCAGGTAGAGGTTGGGCGTTTCGGTCTGTACAATGGCTTCGCGCGGATCAATACCATGTACCAGGCAATCATAAAGACTGACCGAATCATTGGTGTCGACTTGACCCACACCAGAAGAGGCGTTTGCCTGGGGATCGGCATCAATGAGCAGCACTTTTTTCTCTAAAATAGCGAGGGAAGCGGCGAGATTGATGGCGGTAGTGGTTTTGCCCACGCCACCTTTTTGGTTGGCAATCGTGATGACTTTGCCCATGTCTTTTAGCATGATGTTTCGAGCGTTTGAAGCCGCACCTTGTGGCACAACGCGGGCAAAGGTAGTTGGGCGTGAAACAGCGCGTGGAACAATGGTCGAGAAGTTATCCAAGTTTTTTCCACAGGTTGCCAACATATTGGATTGATTCAGAAAAGTCTTTGACAGTCATTTCTACCAATGATTGAATTATCCCATTCCTCTGATAATCACATTATTCTACCTTTGCCGCTCACAATCACGATACATGATTCCTGCTGAGCAATTGCTGAATTAGGTCGAAGCGCATATAGTTGACTTTTTTGCGCAAAATATCTCGTCTGAATACGTTTTCCACGATTTGGGACACACCATCCAGACCGTGGCCGCCACAAAAACCATCGGAGAAGGTTTCCGGCTGGATCCCCAAGACATGCTTACGGTGCTGCTTGCTACCTGGTTTCACGACACAGGTTATGCCGAAGGTCCTGTAGGCCATGAAGAGCGCAGTTGCGCCAATGTTGTACGTTTTTTAGAGGGGAAAATTCCTGCCGAGCAAATTGACGAGGTTCAGGCGTGCATCCGTGCAACCAAAGTGCCGCAAAAACCCGAGTCACTGCTTGGCCAGATCATCGGTGATGCCGACTTGAGCCACCTTGGGATGGAAATCTATTGGGACCGGACGAGCCGTTTGCGCCAAGAATTTGTGCTCACACGCGGTAATGTGATGAGCGACCAGGATTGGGTGGATTTTGAGATCAATTTCATGCTCACCCACGAATACCACACAGTGGTAGCGCAAGAACTTTTCAATAAGCGCAAAGCCAAGCATATCCAAACGCTCCTCAAACAAAAGCGCAGACTCAACCCAAGTCTTGCTCCCACAGTAGATGAAATAAGCCTCCTCGAAGAAAAAGAAAAAACGGGCGACCTCAAGAAGGTGCTTAAAGAAAGCGAAAACGAAATTAAATCGGCTCGCTTCGGACGCGGTGTGGAAACAATGTACCGCACTACCTATCGCACTCATACCAACCTCAGTGCCATGGCCGACAGTAAGGCCAACCTAATGCTCTCGGTTAACGCCATTGTCATTACCCTGCTTGTTTCCAACCTGCTTCCCAAACTTCAGGATGGCGCGTCTTGGAAGGTGATTGTCCCGACCATTTTACTAACAGCCACTTGTCTTGGCTCCATGGTGTTTGCTACGCTCGCTACCCGCCCAAAAATCACCGAAGGCACCGTGACCCGCGAAGCCATCAAACAGCGCAAGGCGAACCTGCTGTTCTTCGGGAATTTTTACAATATGAAACTGGAAGATTTCCAGTGGGGCGTGAATGAAATGCTTACTGATCCTGAATTTCTTTATACTTCCATGAGTCGTGACCTTTACTTTCTCGGCATTGTACTCGCCAAAAAATATAAATACCTAAGTGCCTGCTACAATATTTTCATGTATGGTCTCATCATTTCCATGGCAGCGTTTGCGGTAGCAGCAGCGATGTAGGTTGGTGACTGGTATATTGGTGATTGGTGAAGTTATCTTCGACTAGTCCACCAATCACCAATAAACCAATCACCAATCCACCAATCCACAATCACCAACCCACCAATCACCAACCTCAATGTCGAGCATAGTCATCATACCGACTTACAACGAAAAAGAAAACGTGGAAGCCATCGTTCGGGCTGCGCTGGCGCAATCCGAAGCGTTTCATGTACTTATTGTAGACGATGGTTCGCCCGATGGCACAGGGCAGATTGTGCGGGATTTGCAGGCTCATGAGTTTGCCGGACGGCTACACCTGCTCGAACGCAGTGGCAAACTCGGCCTTGGCACGGCTTATATCGCGGGGTTCCGTTGGGGACTTGAGCGGGATTACGAATACTTTTTTGAAATGGATGCGGACTTTTCGCACAATCCAGAAGACCTGCCGCGCCTGCTCGCCAAATGTCGCGACGAAGGGGCAGATGTAGCGATCGGTTCGCGATATTGCCGTGGTGGTCATGTGGTCAATTGGCCGCTCGACCGAATCATCCTGTCGCGCGGCGCCTCGCTCTACGCCAGCTTAATTCTATGGATGCCTGTTGCAGACCCTACTGCCGGCTTTATCTGTTACCGTCGCAAAGTGCTGGAAACCATGGATTTGAGCAAAATAAAATTCATCGGGTATGCCTTCCAGATTGAGATGAAATATACCGCCTACAAGCTAGGTTTTAAAGTAAAAGATGTGCCCATTACCTTTAAAGACAGGGAAAAAGGCCAATCCAAAATGTCGCTGAATATTATACGGGAGGCGATGCTGGGGGTATTGCAGATGCGGTGGAGGTAGAATTAGGCAAACCTGATATAGTTTGATACATTTGAGGGTCTATAATGCTTATTTCATCCGATATGAAAAGTTGGATCCTTTTTTTACTCATTATCGGGTCAATAACCCCTCTTTTTTCGCAATGTCCGCCCGATAGTGTTTTGTTGGTAAAATATGACAGGGATGTAAAAGACCTCGCCTTAAAAAGAATCAGGTTGTTTAATCACCCGGATAAGGTCAAAGTAGAAATCCCACAGATTTGGCAGGATACGATTTGGAGTGGTTTAGCAACTATATTCCAAGCCAATAATATACCTGAACGGGATACGGTATTTGACGTGTACTGCATTCATAATCTCAGTCCGATGAATTCTGCACTCACAGAAGACATCTATATCAAGTTTGATTCAGTATGGACCTTTGATATCGTTACGAAACAAATCATCACAAATAACCCTGATTTAAACGCATTTTTACTTCAATACGGGCTTATATATCAATCAGATTTTTTCGGTACCATTGTCCGTGCGGCTACACAACGGCCATTGAATACTCAGGCTCTGGCTGATTCTCTTGAATTATTTGTTGAAATCAATTTCGCTGAACCTACTCCGATTCCAGGCGACGGCGACAGGATTTACTATAACCGGGCGAACGACCTAATGCATTTTGATTTTCAACTACTTTGGGGCGACTGTCCTTCGGGTTGTACAAGCGGTCGTACCTGGCACTTTCGGGCTTCAGACAATTGCACGGCAGCTTATGAAGGACGAACCATGCAAGGGCTCGGAGAACCATTCCCAGCGCCTCTTTTTTGCAACATTTCTTCCAGCACAATTGATCCGGTTTTTGAATGCCAAGTATTTCCAAACCCATTCACAAACAATATCTTTCTTTCGATTCAAAAAGAAAACACCACGCATTATCAACTGTTTGACGTTTCTGGACGCATTCATCAAAACGGATATTTCCAGCATGCTACAGTTATTCATACAGAAAATCTACAGCATGGCATATACTTCATCCGGATGGCAAATGAAAGTTTTCAAAGCGTTTATAAATTAATAAAACGGGGTTTTTGAATTTTTGCACCAAACAATGACATCCCCCGCCCACATCTACCTCTCCTTCGACGCTGCCGATGCCCGCACAGCAGCAGATATGCAGCGCCAACTCGCGCTGGCATTGCAGCCACGACCTACTGTTTTTTGGAATAAATCTCCTGTGCCTACCGAAGCCTTTCGAGCGGAGGCAACCAAATTTTTGGAGAAGGCTGATCTTTTTGTGGCAGTCCTTTCCATGCACTACGAAGACATGCCGGATGTTCGCTGGGAAGCAGCGCAAGCGGTTATAACTCAAAGTAGTCGCCCAAGCCTCCAAATCCTGACCATACAGGCGCGCAGTGCAGCTATACCGACGGAGCTTCAGCCTTTCCCAACCGCTCTTCCATCGGGCGAAACCATTGAAAACGAAGGCATTGCCCGCGACCGCCAACTGCTCCGTGCTGCTGCCACTGCTGCTGCCGTGCTGGCCGCTGCACCCCGCAGCAATGATATCGGCATCGGCCATATTGAACTTCCCATCAGCATTGGCGACCTGCGCGAGCGATTGCTGGCACAGACGGATCGTATCAACCACGCCCCCTTATTGGCCTTGTTGAAACGCCTCATTCGTGATGTGCAGGTGAAACGTGGCGTGTTGGATGTGCAGGATTCTTTCAAGCATTTGCGTGAAAAAACCCGCCTTTCACAAATCAGCCTCGCCGAACTAAAGGAAAAGGCAGCCCCCATTCAGGACGATTTGTTCAATCTCATTGAGCGCTTGCAAGAGGAGGATTTGGTGCCAGAATGGCGACAGATTTTTATTCGAGACTACTACCGTTTTGTAGCCGATAGCCGGGAAGACAGCACTGTTCCACCGTTTTTTGTCCCGGTAGATGACATTGCCATTCCGGAATCTTTGAATTTACCCGTTGGTCCACGGGAGCAGGAATCTTTGGAACAAATCGGCCTCCTTTCCTTTGAGCAAAAAACCGATTTTCGACGGAGTCTGTTGTTGGCGAAAGACGCGATGGCGGTAAAAAACTATTCCCAAGCCTACGCCTATTGCGACCACGTCCGCACCAAGGTAGACCCTCAGTCGGCACAATTGTATGAGTACCTGCTCATTACGTTTTTGCAAAAAGAAACGGCCCTTCGCGCTATGCAAGAGGCGGTGAACGGCAACGATCGACCGCTCCAGTACGTATTACTATACGCCAGCCGTCTCCGCGATTACGAACACGAAGAGAAATGTCATTCAAGCACTTCGCTGCACAATTTGGCTATCGCCTCGGAGGGTATTTCGGATGCGGCTTTGCGATTATACCATGCACTTCCCAACGACCCGTTGCGACATACTGGGAAACACGCCGAATCGGTGCCCGACAACCGTCGGCCCCTGCGCATCATTTTGGGTAACACGCTGAAGGTGTGTAGGTTGGTACATCCATCAGAAGAACTTTTGGAGGCTGCCGTTATTGAATGTTGTGGGGGAGGGAAATGCGCCTGGCTGGAACGAGTAGACGTAGTAAACGGTAGGTTCCAATTTGTGCCAAATGGCCATTTTGATTTGCTGGGCGAGATTCATGAATTGCTTGGAATGCTCCGAGACATTGCGTCTTCCGACGAGAACAAAATCGTGAAAGACCCAGGCTTGTTGCGTGAAGACCTGTATTTCAGCCTGTTAGCCAAACGTCAAGCCCTTTCCACGCAAATCGCTGAGGATGAAAAACGTCGTCGCCCGTTCACCGACATCCGGGAATCGGTGGTTCGATTCAGTTATGCCTGCTTATTGGGTGCGGAGATATTTACCGATCGTGACGAACGAGGCAGGGGTACCTCATTCTACCGACTTGCTTTGGAATATCTGCTGCCGGGTCTGTTGGTTTCGCCGACGCATATAAGTGGCGCTGATTTGCGCTGGTTTACGCTCAATGAACAGGGCGAAGTAGTGGCACATCCGGATTGTGCGAACTACCAATTCGACGTACGGGCCATTGTTGAAAAAATTGTGCAGGACCATGCTGGGCAAGCGGGTTGGCTTCAGGTACAACCCAATATTAAACAGAGTGTGTACCTCCAATTTGTAGCCGACACGCAGGCGGAATGGGAGGCAGTGAAGAACAATCTGGCACACACAGATTTCCGGCGGATGGAAAGTTTGGATGCGCGGCGCAGGCTCATTGATTGTCTCAGGCGTTGGCGCATAATCTACCGTGCGTATCCCGAAAGGTCAGGGCAAGATTATTTGGACCTTTGCATTCGGGAAATCTCGGGCGAGCAGCTGCTGGTATGGCTGCAATTTGACGCTACTGGCCAATTGGCTACCCTGCCAGACAGTCTTGCATTGGGTTACGATGCGCAAGCGGAATTGCGCGAATTGTTATCGGAATCAACACGTTACACCGAGGAGGACTTGAGAAAATCAATTTCAGAGCATATTTTTCAAAAACAAATTTTGCCTGAATATGAAGCGCTAAAAACGGGCGACGAAAACCAGCGTAATGCGTGTGCAGGGCTTTTGCTCGCGGCACTTTGTGCCTTTAAGCTACACCAAAATTATTCCTTTTTGGATTTCGTCTGGCGCGAACTGACGGAAGAAATCAAATTCCGCTGGGTGGATGTGACCTATGAAGGGGAAGCGGTTGCTTATAAAAACACACCTGGTTTCGACCCGCTTCTGGTGTTACGTGAATTAAATGAAGCGATGCCCAAAAGATTCCGGCTTTACCAACTCCGTGAGCGTGTGGCCATGCAACGTTTTCGTGATACTGAAGCACGTTATTTCCACGAAATCAGCGAGTTTCGTCATGAAAACCGCTTGCCGGAAAGGAAGGTAGCGGTGGAAATTATCCGTAAAATGAAAGGGCTTTACCGCTATTTCCCCCAGGCAGAATTCCTCAAATTGCCAATGGATGAACTACACGGACGAGGTCGGGTGCGTTGGCACGCAAAGGTGTTCGGGTTTTTCCCAACCACGGAAAATCATTACGAGAATAGCTATTTCAATTTTGAATACAAGTTTGAACGGTACGAATTGAAAAATCTTTTGGACAATCAATTCGGCGAAATGCAGCGAGTACTACTCGAAATCGGGGAATTGTAATCAATTCTTGCGTTTCAGCAGTACCATGCAACTGCGTGGCGAACGCAGCACAATCTCATATTTATCCATAATCGGTTGTGCGCTTTCTGGGGACATGGCATAGAAGTACTCGTAGTCATATGCCGGCGGCCTGTCTGAATGCCAGGGAGCAAGCTGGACGAGCTGGTTGAAACCCCGGGGGTCTTTTTCCACATGGTACATCAAAGAATTGAGAAGCAACCAGGTAGCGTCCAAGGTATAAGGCGTTTGCCTGCCCTCAGCCTCTTTTGCCTTTTTGATGTAATCAAACACCAGATAAGTATCCTGATCATGCCACCATTCAAAACTCTCTCGCAAATTGGCGTATCGTCCTGTGTTGATGATGGAAAGTGCCAAAATTGGGGTCATGAAAGCCCAGGCCCAGGTATTGGAGCGTTCCTGTAACCAGGAAGCACACACCCCCATGGAAAGCGCAAAAAGCGGCCAATAAAACAAGGCCAGCCGAGGTTCCAAATAAGGCGTATGCGTGAATTCTACTTGTACAACGTTGGTCAATAAAGCGCCAGCAAGGAGCGCCATCAAAAATATGCGGGGATCCGCAGCGAAGTTTCGATTTTTTTCTATCCATCGGAACAATGCTGCCAGAATGATGCCTACCACAAAAATTACACTCAGCCAAGTTAAAATGTGGGCGACATCATTTTCAAGATAGGGACTTTTTCGGATCGCCGTGCGCATGGACTTTTCAGCCGAACTAAAAAGGGTATGGAGCGGATTCCAATTTTGAAGTTCAGAATGTTTGCCCAGCCTCGAAAGTGGCGTATATAAAAAAGCGGTAAAAATGCCTATTATAGACAGTCCCGGCCAGGTCTTTTGCCAGAAAATAGCGTAGGAACTACTCGATTGCCTTGCAGAATATAAGCTCAGACCAATAAAAGGGATAAAATACAGCAATAGCGTAAAATTGGCATAGACCGCAAAGCCTGCAAAGACAGCCGCATAAGCAAAGCGCCGTGCAGAACAGCCTTGGTTAATAAACTGCCAGGATTGCCAAATGGAACACATCATTAGTCCTATTCCAAGCCCGTAACCTCTCGCCACAGAGAAAAATTCCAGGAAGTATGGCTGACCAAGCAGTAAGGCAAAAGCGAAGACTTGCACCCATGGCGACTTTGAAATCTGGCGGCAAATCAAGCCTCCGGCCCAAGCATACGCAAGTGCGCCGAGTAAGACGGGTAGCCTGAAAACCATCGGATGCCAACCCCACATCCCAGTAAATGCCTTGATGAGCAGCGTGTTGAGAATGTGATTATTCGGATTGGCATCGCTTTTAAAAAACAGGGTGTCAAATACCGCCCTTGGTACATGGGTGATCGCGGTGCTGCTTTCGTCTACAGTGACTGGGATCAGCCATGCCCGGATGACTACATATAGGCCGAATCCGACGGCCAATGCGCCCATTATAAAGTTCGTTTTGCGATTCATGCGGCGAATATCTGCTTATTCATTTTTGAATGGATCATTTAGCGAAAAAAAAAACGCCCGCGACTTGCGTCCCGGACGTTTTATATTTTCACAAACGTTTCTATTTCAATTTACTCCGAACCGTCGTTGCGACCACGTGCGACGGCGAATTCACCTACTTTTTTCCCGTGTACAAGCCCGTTTTCGCTGTCAAAACGGTAGTGTATGCAGCCATAAACCCGAGAATCGGCGGCTTCTTGTGCCCAAGCCCGCAATTCGCTTTGATTGCTTGGAAACAAATAAGACAACACCTCTGCCGCAGCACTGGAGAAAGTGGAGTGACCCGATGCGTAGGCCGGGAAATTTGGAATTCCAGTACCAGTGGTGATGCTTGGGTCTGCCTCAGTTGGGCGTGGCAGCAAGTAATAGTATTTTGCCTCCCAACAAACAATACCAGCATCCACCATTGCAGTGGTCACAAGAGCCATGGCCCTTGCCGTGCGAATTTCATTGAATTGGTTGTCGTAAATCAAATTGGCGGCCCGGCGGTTCCAGTGGCCTGGAGGAGTGTAGGTGCCTGCACCGTCAGACCAGAATGTGGTGATGCGCTGCTGCTCGCGGGTGCGGTTTTTCGAGAAACCGCGGAGTTCTTCCAAGGCAGCCTCAAATTCTGCTGAGCCAGGTTGTGGCGGCGCCACAGGGCGGATGGCCGCTTTGGTTGCATCGTCAAAATTCCAACATTTTACGTTTCCAAAGGCAGGAAGCATAGGTGCTCGAACAGGTATGTCGAGGCTGTGCCATTGGTTGGTGTACCCAAGTGCTGCGGCTGCATCGCGTTGTGCCTGGAAGCCTGCCTGGTTGTTGGCCATGCCCATTCTGTCTTTTGCAGCCCATTCCTTGAGGATGTTTTGAGCAATCACTCGACCCAAAGAATCGCCCACCGAAAGGTCGCTTTGCACATTGGCGCCGGCCCATAGGCGGCTATTTTTGTGCTCTTCCGCTTTTGCAGTCACATTTGCCACCTCTCTTGGGAAAATGGCCTTGAGGATTTCCCGGGAAGCAGCTGCCACCACAGCATCTTCGGAAGGATAGGAGGGCAAGTCATTGGTTGGGATAAGCGGCTGTATGTCCGTAGCATTTTTGTAGGGCGCCAGGCGATTGTGCTGGAACTTTCGGTGCCAGCATGCCACCAGTGCATCGTATTGCGCTACAGCAAGCAACGCGAACATACGCGAGGCGATGGGCGGATTGGCAAATGGCGCACGTGGGTAGGCATCAGGATTGGCTGGATCAAATGCGGGAGCTGGATAAACGAGCGTGCCAGTGGTGGGATCAGTGATATAGTTTGGTGGCACATTGTAGAGTGCCGCCAGTTCGCGGGCAATTTCATGCCAACGCAACACACCGTTGCTGCCCCACCAGCTGGCAAGTTCTTTCTCTTCTGCTGTGGCTGCAGCCATTTTTGACCTTAAATTATTCAATTCGGTCAAATAGGCTGCAGAACCAGCAGCATCGGGAGTTGGAACGGCCGTCTTATTGCTGTCAATGGTTAAATATGTTTTCCAATTACCAGCATTTACCTCCAGGCTGGTCTCGGCGTACGGTGCAAGAAGAGCAGCTTCTGGAGGCGTTTTGTCGCACTGACTAAAGGCGAACAAGAGGCCGAGCAGTGCGGCCACAGGATATACGATGTTTATCTTTTTCATTGAAAATGAATTTATTATGGTGAGGAAGGGAGATTAAGATATTGAGATATTAGGATATTGCAGGATTCATCGAAATATCCCAATATCTCAATATCCCAAGTTCTCAATCTTGCTTTCCAACTTCTTCTTCTCCTTTTTTATTGATGTCAAGAAAATAAGTTGCTCCGGCGGTCCATGTGAGGGCCTCGCCGACATTGCGCCCGCTTAGAACCTGGCTGACGGATGCCAAAAGCGCGAATCGTTTGGTGATGAAATATTTGCCGAACACGCCCGCCTGTGCGGCAGCCATTTTGTTGCTGGCTTGAGGGGTTTCGTTGTAGCGGATATCATCCCCGGAAAGACCTGTGAATGCATCGTACCAAACTTCGGCCTGATAGCGAGGTTTTATAAAACCAAGGCGAGCTGAATAATCGAACACATTTGGCACCGGCATTTCGTCACTGTAAATCAACTTGTTGTCAAAAATGTAGGAGTTGTGATCAATAGTGGTGTTGCTCCTCCAGGTATGACCAGCTTGTGCGGTTACATACAGACCAAAGTCGGCTGTGTAATTCAATACTGCACGAAGAGAAGCGGTTTGACTGTGCAAACCAATGCTAAAAGGAAGCAAGTCGGGCGTGTAATTTGTTACGGGAGTAGATAGTCCACCAGTAGCCTGCACCTTAAAGGCGCCGCCTGCGGCTTCGATCTCTAATGCCTGGTATTTTACAAAAACCGAGAGGTCTTGCAAGCCTTTTTGTCCGGTGATGTAGCTTACGTCAGAACTAGTCCAAACGTAGGGCAAGCCAATCATCGCGTTTAGGTTTTTGGTGATGCCATAGTTGCCCATAAGCATCGCGTTTTGGGTAGTCAAGTTGCCAAGGTTGAGGTTGGAGCGTTTGGTTTCGCCTTGCCAATAGTTTTCCCATTTGCTGTTGGAATATTGGCCGAGGATACAAAGTTGGCCTTGCGGCATCATCAGCCCGTCTGTAGGCGTTTGAGCAGCAGCCGTTCCGCAAAAAAGCAGGAACATGAATAGATAGAGGTGTCGCATAAATAGTGGGTTTTGTTCAAAAATTTGCCTGCAAACGTAGAGCCAACCCAAGTGCACAGGCCTTAGAATCTAATTAGAATTGAATTGCTGGACTTGTCCGACCCTCTTTTTATCAGACAGAATTATTGCTAGCACATCCGTTCGTTCCGAGCTTCGTTTTTACCTTCGCGGCATGAAAATAGACGTTCCAAACGCTCCCAAACCAGTCGGCCTATACCCACATGCGCGCCGTGCTGGCAATTTGCTTTTTCTTTCCGGGATTGGTCCGCGCGAACCAGAGACGGATAATGTACCAGGACTAAGCCGTTCGAATTCAGGAAATTACACCGAATTTGACTTTGAGGCGCAGGTGCATTCGGTATTCCAAAACGTTCGAATCGTATTGGAAGCCAGCGGTGCGAAATGGGAAGATCTGGTAGACGTAACCGTGTTTTTGGTAAACATGGAGCGGGATTTCCACACATTTAACCGCCTTTATGCGGAATATTTTAAAGAAAGCCAGCCCTGTCGCACTACTGTGGGCATTGACCGTTTGCCTACTCCAATCGCCATTGAGTTGAAATGTGTGGCCTTGGTGACCGATTGAGGTTTTACAAATACGGCGAAAAGCCATCCAATCAAATGCTTTTGAGCAAGCTCGCCATATACTTTTTTTAAATTTTCTAACAACCAACCGATTCTTACATACCTTTGCTCCGTTCACTGAGTATCGCAACCCAAAGGCAAGCCATTCTTACCCGGCATTTTTTTGTTCGAAGATGATTTTGCTGCACCAAGTCGATGCTCGATTTTTTTTCATTTTTTTCATTTTTTCGCAATGAACATCTTCGTAGCAAAATTAAACTACGACACTATCGAAGACGATCTCCGTGCTGCTTTCGAGCAATTCGGTGAAGTGTCTTCGTGCTCTATCGCCCACGACAAGATGACCGGCCGCTCTAAAGGCTTCGGTTTTGTTGAAATGGACAACGATGAAGAGGCTGAAAAAGCCATTGACGCACTCAACGAAACAGACCTGGATGGCCGCACTATTGTGGTCAAAAAAGCAGAACCACGCGAATCGCGTGATTCTCGTGGCGGTGGCGGCGGTGGCCGTGGTGGTTACGGCGGCGGCGGCGGCAATCGCGGCGGCGGCGGTGGTTACGGCGGCGGTGGTGGCAATCGCGGCGGCGGCGGTGGTTACGGCGGCGGCGGTAATCGCGGCGGCGGTGGTTACGGCGGCGGCGGCGGTGGCAACCGTGGCGGCGGCGGTGGCGACCGTTGGTAAGTGTCCTCCACTATACCTCGTATAAAAAGCGCGGGGCATCGAAAGATGCTCCGCGCTTTTTTGTAGGCCGAAATTTATTTCGGCACAATACCGTCGAAATGAATTTCGCCCATTTCACTGTCGAAATAAATTTCGCCCTACGGCAACCAAGACCGGTAATAATCCCCATCCTCTATCCCCACTGCGTGCTCCGTCATCAAGAGTGGACGGAACGTATCCACCATCACCGCCAGTTCCAGGGTTTCCTTTTTGCCGATGCTTTTTTCCACAGTGCCCGGGTGCGGGCCGTGGGGGATGCCGCCTGGGTGAAGTGTAATCATGCCTCGTTCTACGTGCTTTCGGCTCATAAAATCGCCGTCCACATAATAGAGCACTTCATCAGAGTCGATGTTGGAGTGGTTGTAAGGCGCAGGTATTGCCAAAGGATGGTAGTCGAATAACCTCGGCACAAAGGAGCAAATGACGAAGTTGTGTCCATCAAATGTCTGATGCACAGGTGGCGGCTGGTGTACCCGGCCTGTTATCGGTTCAAAATTGTGGATGCTAAAGGCGTAAGGAAATACATACCCATCCCATCCCACTACGTCGAAAGGGTGATTCAGGTAGTGATAGGGGTAAATATTGTCCTGTTTTTTGATGTAGAAAAGGAAGTCGCCGCGTTGGTCAATGGTTTGAAGGTCAACGGGTTTGCGAATGTCGCGCTCGCAAAAAGGGGAATGCTCCAGCAATTGGCCAAATTCATTGCGATAACGTTTAGGTGCAGTGATGGGGCCAGTGCTCTCCACAATGAAAAGGCGGTTGTCGGGCGTGTCGAAATGAAGTTGGTAAGTGGTGCCGCGCGGGATGACCACATAATCACCATACTCAAAGGGCAGCACGCCGTACATGGTCAGCAATTTCCCGGTGCCTTCATGGATGAAAATCACCTCATCGGCATCCGCGTTTTTATAGAAATAGTCCGTCATGCTTTTGCGTGGTGCGGCGAGAATGATCTTGCAATCTGCATTCACCAGCACGGCCTTCCGCGAACGGAGGTAATCATCTTCTGCTTCGACGTGAAATCCTTTTAAACATCTGTGTTTCAATTGTTTGTCGTGTACAGTCTTGGCTGCTACGCTGTATGGATCGCCTACCTGTACGATCTGTGTGGGCGGATTGGCATGGTAAAGCAACGAGTAGTTATTGCTGAAACCCTCTGTGCTAAACAACTCCTCGTGGTACAGCGATCCATCGGGTTTGCGAAATTGCGTGTGGCGTTTTTGAGGGATTTGGCCGAGCGTATGGTAATGCATGGATTGGATGTTGGACTTTTGACTACTGGACGTTGGATGGGCAAAGTTAGCAGTAATGTCAGTGATTTTGACTTTGAGTCGTCAGACCAGATCAGCCAAGACCTTGGCAATTTTCACGGCATCCCCATGCTCAAATTCCAGCCGCCGAATCTCTGGCGAAGCGCTCGACTCCAAACCATGTTGGTACGTTTTGTCATAGTAAACGAGTGCAATGCGGGCGGCAGCGGCGAAATCACCCTGTTCCAATGCTTCAAGTGCAGTTTTTAGGTGTTGTCCGCCCAGCTTGGAGGCAATTTTTTGGAACGCTGTTTCGAGTTCAGTGCGATCGGTGAGGACGTAATCGGCCAACAGGTTTTCGATTCTCGCTTTGTCGGGGATTTCAACATTCAGGAGTGGGGCAACTTTCATTTTTACCCAAAAACCATCGGGAATGAAAATCCGCCCAATGCTACGGCTTTCATTTTCAACCCAAACGCGGTGGGATGGATCAAGGTGTAAGATTTTTTCAAATAAGTCATTTTCAAACTGCTCTACGGTGGGCTGCGGAGCTTCACCGATAAACCCAAATGCCGAGCCTTTGTGATGGGCAAGTGCTTCTAAATCAACAATCTGTTCACCCAAATCTCGAAGGGCGTGCAGGATTTTGGTCTTTCCGGTGCCTGTGCGGCCACCCAAAACAAGGAGTTTCAGATTTGTTTCCTTAAACCCATCCAGTACAAGATGTCGGTAGGCTTTGTAGCCGCCTTCAAGCGTGACCACATCAAAGCCCGCTTGCTGGAAAAGCCAGGCCATGCTCCCGCTTCTTTGCCCGCCGCGCCAGCAGTGTACGGCCAAACGCCGATGCGGTGCAATGATCTTGGCTTGCTTCACAAACTGCTCCATCTTTGGACCGACGATGCGAAGACCCAATTCCATTGCTTCCTCTTTCCCAACTTGTTTGTACATCGTGCCCACTGCTGCCCGCTCTTCATCGCTAAAAAGCGGGAAACTCTGTGCCCCGGGTATATGTCCCTGACTGTACTCGCCTGGAGAACGCACGTCAAGCATTACGCGCTGAGTGCCTTCTTTTAGAAAGGTGGTGGGGGGAAGTCGGGTTTGCATCGGCCCAAAGGTAGAAAAACATAGGCGTCCCAAATGGGATTAATAGTCCGCAAACCGCCATTGGAGATTTAAAATCAAGCACTCAGATTCGAAATGGGGCGAGAATTACCTCGAGTTCAAGCGCTTCTTGATTTTAAATTTTGCGGTTCTCCTGTTTTGCGGTTTTGCGGTTTTGCGGTTTAATTAGTTCTGTCACCGATCCGGAGCCAGAAACAGCCGTTTTAATCTTGCCAGACACGCCCAAACGGACATCGCCTGAACCGGAAATAGCAACTTCGGCTGTGGAGCCTTTAAGGGCCGAAGCATTCACATCGCCCGAGCCGCTGATGGCGATATCCTGCGTGTCGGCCTTGCCGCTCAAGGTCATATCGCTGCTGCCGGAAATGGCGATGTCTAACTCTTTTACATCCAGTTCGCCTTTGAAATCACCGGAACCGCTGGACGCTAATTTGAATTCATCAGCCTTAATGGGTGAAAGGGCTTCAATGTTGCTCGAACCGCTGTTTGCAACACTTTTGAGATTGCGATAAGTGACCGTAATCTTGGCTTTGTAATTAGAATAGTCGTCTTTTTTGGTCTTTATTTTGAGTTTGCCATCTTTTACTTCTGTTTCAATGTCTTCGGGGTCAATCCCACTTACGTCTAGCGTTACACTTTCGGAATCGCCTTGTTTCAAAAAAACGACATCGAAACTACCCGATATGCCGATCTTATCAAAGGAGGCAAGCGAGCGGGTTACGGTAGCATTTTGGCCTCCGAGACAGAAGGGGAAAAGTAGACCTGCTGCGAGCAACAGAATGGCGGGTAAAACATGGAGATTGATTTTCATAGCTTAAATTTTTGTTGATAAAATGTTTGGGCAAAAGGACAGAACTAGACTGCTTGGGTTGCACAAAAAACACCCCGAGGGCGCAAACCTCAAATAACCATTACTTTTGCGGCTCAAAAGTCAACGGCCAAAAGTCCTATATGTCAAAAAAGCTCCTCATTGTAGAATCTCCCGCGAAAGCGAAAACGATCGAAAAATTCCTGGGCGAAGACTTCACCGTGAAGTCTTCTTATGGCCACATTCGCGATCTTGAAAAGGGCAACGACCTTGGTGTGGATGTGAACAACGGCTACCTGCCTAAATACATTATCCCTTCTGATAAGTACAAGACTGTCAAAGAGTTAAAGGAATCTGCCGCCCGTGTAAGCGAAGTCTGGCTCGCGACGGACGAAGACCGCGAGGGTGAAGCCATTTCCTGGCACTTGTGCGAAGTGCTTGGTCTCGACCCCCGCGTTACCAAGCGTATCGTATTTCACGAAATTACCAAAAACGCCATCCAAAAGGCAGTTTTGTCGCCGCGTACGGTGGACATGAACACGGTGAACGCCCAACAGGCCCGCCGGGTGCTCGACCGCCTTGTTGGCTGGGAATTGAGCGGACTTTTATGGAAAAAGGTAAAAGGCCAACTTTCAGCAGGAGGGTACAATCCGTTACCGTGAAATTGGTCGTAGAGCGTGAACGTGAAATTCAGGCCTTCAAGATCACGCCGTATTTCAAAATAGTAGCCCAATTTTTTGCTAAAAACGCTCAGGGTAAAACTGTGACGTTCAAAGCCGAAAGTCCTGTCCGTTTTGAAGACCCAGCCGGTGCAGAGGGGTTTTTGCAAAAATGTGTGGGCGCCAATTATTCGGTCAGCAATATTGAAGTTAAACCCACGCGCCGTAAGCCTGCCCCGCCATTTACGACTTCTACCTTGCAGCAAGAGGCCAGCCGGAAAATCGGTTTTTCAGTCAACCGTACCATGTCTGTTGCACAAAAACTGTACGAAGAAGGTTTTATCAGCTACATGCGTACGGACTCAACCAGTCTTTCGGAGACCGCGCTGCAGGCCACAGAAGCCGAAATCCTGAAGCAATACGGCAAAAACTACCACTTTCGTCGGCAGTACAAAACCAAAAACGAATCTGCCCAGGAAGCCCACGAAGCTATCCGCCCCACCTATTTCGAGCGGCAAAACGTGAGCGGCAACCGCGATGAACAACGCCTTTACGAACTGATCTGGAAGCGCACCATGGCCTCGCAAATGGCTGATGCTGAATTGGAAAAGACGATTGTTGACATTGAAATCAGTACTCAACCAAGTGCCAAACTGGTGGCCGAAGGAGAGGTATTGAAGTTTGATGGATTCCTTAAAGTGTATATAGAAAGCACGGACGAGGAAGACGAGGATACGAAGGATATGCTCCCGCCACTCTCTAAAGGTCAAAAACTGGATCTGGACGATATGACGGCGACTGAAAAATATACCCGCCCGCCAGCCAGGTTCACAGAGGCTGGTCTGGTAAAAAAATTGGAAGAACTTGGCATTGGCCGCCCAAGCACCTACGCCCCCACTATTTCGAAGATAATGGAGACCAGCAAAGGCTATGTGGTGAAAGAAAGCCGGGAAGGGGAGGAGCGTGTTTTTCAAATTATTACGTTGAAAAACAACACTTTATCTAAGACCAAAGGCAAAGAAATCACGGGAACGACTAAAAACGTGCTTTACCCAACCGACATGGGAATGATCGTGTCCGACTTCCTCGAAGGTCATTTCAAAAAGGTGATGGACTATGGATTTACTGCCAGCGTTGAGGCCGAATTTGACCACATTGCAGAAGGCAAACTTCAATGGCCTAGCATGATTGATCGTTTTTACAAACCTTTCCACGAAAACGTTGAAAAAACGCTCAAAGACGCCGACCGTGCTAGTGGCGAACGCATCCTTGGCCTCGATCCCGCTTCAGGGCGAACGCTTTTGGTGCGCATGAGCAAACTCGGCAAACCCGTCATTCAAATTGGCACGGGCGACGAACTCGCGGAAAAAGAAACGCCCCGTTACGCCAACCTTCGCCCGGGTCAGAGTATGGAAACTGTCAGTCTCGCAGAGGCACTGGAGTCCTTCCAGCTGCCACGCGCGCTGGGCGAGTTTAACGGCGAAACGCTGGAAGTAAACACTGGCCGTTACGGCCCATACGTCAAATTCGGCAGCACCTTTATCAGCCTTCCAAAAGGCGAGGATCCATTTGATACCACCTACGACCGTGCGGTAGAATTGGTAAAAGCACGGCTTGAGGCTGACCGACCTTTGGGACATTACCAGCAATTGCCCATTACCAAAGGCAAAGGCCGTTTTGGACCTTTCATCAAGTGGGCTGATTTGTTTGTAAACGTTCCGCCCAAAGTCAATTTCGACGCGCTCACCGAGGCCCAAGCCATTGAGCTCATTCAGCAAAAGGTGGAAAAAGAGGCCAATCGGTATATCCAGCATTGGCCGGAAGAGGGCATTGCGCTTGAAAATGGTCGCTGGGGACCATTTATTCGATTCAAAAAAGAGAATCTGAAACTCCCCCCCGTGGATGGTGCGAAAATGACCGCTGACCAGGCAGCAAGTCTTTCATTGGCTGATGTAAAGGCGATTATTGAAAAGGAAATGCCAGGTGCGTTTGATGCTAAAAAGGCGGCGCCAAAAGGGAAAGCTGCTGGAAAAGCAGCACCAAAGCCTAAAAAGAAATAAAGATTTAGGCGAAATAGTAGGTAGTGTATTCGGGGTGCGACTTCAAGTCGCACCCCGAATCTTTCTTATATCTGTCGCATAATGGCCTGTGAGCATCCCCGGCATTGTAATTGTTGCATGCAACCGCAATGTCCTAATCTCCCACTTCCGCCATGAAAAAACTTCTCCTCTTTTCCGCAATCCTCCTTGCAAGCCAAGCCTCGGCTCAATGCCCCTATTTTTCCGCCTGCCCCACGGACACGCTTTATTGCGACAATTCCACCAACGATACCCTTTACTGGAATGCCGCCCCCCATACCTGGAATCCCGGTCTGATGCTCTCCGACCTTCCTGAAGGAGATGTAGACCTTGGAATCGTAGCGCGCGACACTTGTGGCGGTCAGGATGTATCGGTGGAATACACGCTGTTTCTCGACCTTGATGGCAACGATACGGTTGAAACAGTGATTCAGAGCAATGCCGCGCCTCCTTCAGGCAAAGTGCTGTACAACAACGTTTTAAGTCCTAATTATGCGCTCGGCGACACCATTGAATTCGACCACCGAACAGGTTTGCCAGATTCGATGAAATACCGTTTTGGCTTGGAACTCACCCGTGATGCCGATATGGTTACTGCCAATTTGAAATGGACCACGGGTATTGAAAACCTGCTGTATTCAACGCCAAAATTCCCCCTTGGAAGGCACCGCATTGTGTGGCGCATTGAGCAGGGTGGGGTAGAGCAGTTTTGCGAATATGGGATAGAGGTGAAGGATTGTGCGCCTCCGGTGGTGAGTTGTGTTGCGCCTTTGACGATTAATATCCATCCTACTGGGACGACTTCTTTCATTGGCAAGTGATTTGTCCAAAATGCTACCGACAACGTCACGCCTTCAGATAAATTAATTTTTCAGTTCGCCCCCCTTCTTATATGGGTACGGGATTTCCCTTTAGATGGCCAAGACCATATCATTAGTATTTTTTAATTGTGATTATGTTTTCAAACTTGGGCGCGTTGAACTTTGGGTCAAGGATTTGGCGGGTTATACTGATTCTTGTATTACTAATGTTATCATAAAGGATGGGATTGGTGCTTGCCTTGTGAGCCTACTGTGGTGTAAAGAATAATTGCTCCTGAGCCAAGACCGCCGTTAGAAGATGGAATAGAAGAAATGCGATATCAGGTGGAGGAACTTCAAATTGTTGGCCTCCTTTTTGTATTTTGATTACTCAAATGGGAATGGTGTTGGGGTTTTTAACTTTGTTTATATCAATTCCGATATAATTCACCTCCTTCCAAAACGATAACCCGCTCAATGGTGTTACTACTTACGATTTGGTGCTCATTTCTAAACATATTCTCAATACAGAGCCTTTAAATTCGCCTTACAAAATGATTGCAGCTGATGCTAATAAAAGCGGGAACATCAGCTCATTCGACATCGTGGAGATTCGTAAGCTCATTCTGGGTGTTAATGATACTTTTTCAAACAACTCCTCATGGCGATTTGTAGACGAATCATTCGTTTTCCCAAATACGCTGAATCCATTCCAAACTCTATTTCCAGAAAACGTAGAGCATCAAGACTGGTTGGGCAATCCCAGCCATTTTGATTTCATTGGTATAAAAATCGGCGACGTAAACGGAACCGCGATCCCCAATGCCAGCGCTCCACCTCCTGTTGAAAGCCGGGTCTCCAGTTTCCTATCTCTTCCCGATTTTGGATTGAAAGCGGGACAAACCTTCGACATCCCCATTCACGCCACTGAAAAAACGATTGGCTGGGATTGCAATTTAGCCTTGATTTTAACCTGAATTGGTTGAAATTCAAACCATAGAATCTTCCACGCTCCCGGATTTTGATCAAAGCAATTGGGCGATACCTCGACCTGGGCGGCTTACTTTAAGTTGGTCAGCAGCTTTGCCTTCAAGCATTTTGACAAGCGAGGCATTGCTTCATTTTCGTATAAAAGCTCGTGCTGACATTCAACTTTCCAAGGTTTTCCAAATTCAAGAAACCCCGGCACTTCGCCCGGAAGCCTATGATTCGAAAGGTGACATCCGAGCTTTGCAAATTGTTTTTTCAGAAAAGGGTAGTTCCCAAGCGACACAGATTTTTGACCCGCAACCCAATCCAACTACGGCAGGAACCATGCTTCCGATTCAACTTTCGGAGGCCGAAAACCTTCACCTCGAAGTCCGCGATCTGAGTGGGAGACTGCTTTGGGTAAACGATTTAATGTTGGAAAAGGGAAGTCACATATTGGAAATTCCGGCCTCTGCTATGCCGCAAGCGGGGATGTATGTCTGGCGGGTGCAGGCAGGGGAGGTTATGAAGTTTGGGAAAATTGCAAGGGGATAGTTTTTCCCAATAAGAATTGCACGAATTTTCACGAATCCATAATTTTTGTGTAAAGTTCGTCGCGTTGTGATAACCACGGCAAAAACCCTCACCAAACACGCGCAAACGCTTCCCCATTATTCCGGGCTTGCCAGCCTTTAAAAATCAAATCGGCTACTACTGCCTGGGAGCGGTGGGCAGTATCTATCACCAGATCAAAATTGTTCAAATCGGAACAGTCGGCGCCATATTTGGCTAGAAACCTGGCATTCTCACTTTCTTTTCGCGCAAGAATTTTCTGTGCTGCTTCTTCGGGTGAGAAGTAATGCTCGCTATCGCGTTCAGGGTCGTCCAAAATCCTTTGTACTGCCACATGCACATCCGTTTTAAGAAAAACCTTGAACGAATCGGGCAGAAAAAACCAGGCCATTCTGCTGTCAACCACATATCCTTTTGGATCTTGCCCGAGTGCGACGAAAATTCCATCGATGCGCTTGTCAATACTCGGGTCCGTATCCGCCAGGCGATTCATTTCGAGCGTATCCAGGCCGAGTTCTCTCGCCAATTGGCGTTGCACCTGTCCGGTGCTGACGTATTCGAAGCCCGTGTGTTCGCACAGAATTCTGGACACGGTGCTTTTGCCACTGCCCAGGTCGCCGGTCAGGGTGATTTTTGTTATGGGTTGTTGCATCAGAATTTCTGGTCAATCACATATGGAAGCATCGCCCGCCAGGTTGGCCAATC
Organism: Lewinellaceae bacterium; assembly: GCA_016708875.1. GTDB lineage: Bacteria > Bacteroidota > Bacteroidia > Chitinophagales > Saprospiraceae > M3007. The sequence goes on along the minus strand of JADJFA010000014.1, from coordinate 51,282 downwards.
GTGGGTCATATCGCCGCCCCAAATATCCAGGTCGCATGGGATGCCCTTTGCACCCAGTATTCCGGCCAAGTCACGGGATGCATCTGGGTCTTCGTAATTTCCAGAACCCGTCAAGATGTGGATGTGGTTGCTTTTGCGGAGCAAATTGAGCGTGTGCTCGTCGCTCAGGTTGGGCAGATAGTGGCAAGGCGAATTGAAATACACGTCCTCATCGTAGTAGCCCTTGGTGTAGGAAGTCAGGTCGTACACGCCCGACATGGCGATGGTGCCAGCAAAAAGGTCGGGCCGCCGGAAAAACATATTGGCCGAGTGCAATGCACCGAGGGAAGCACCGCTCGTGATTATAGGCGTATCGGCACTCGTGTGCATTTTAATGAATGGCACCACTTCATTCTCCACATACCCGTTAAACTGCTGGTGGCGGATGGCTTTGTGGCGCGGGTGCATGCGATTGTTGAGCCAAGCCTCCGAGTTGATGCTGTTGATGCTGAACACTTTGACCTTGCCTGCCTCAATGTAAGGCTTCAGCACGTCAATCAGCAAAAACCGCTCATATTCCAGGTAATCAGCGGCGGCAGTGGGCAACAATAACAGCGAAAAGCCAAAGTGGCCGTACATGGCAATTTCCATGTTCTTGTTTAGTCGTGGGCTGTGCCACTGGTGGATTTCTCGATTCATTTATGTGGATTTATGGTTTGAGGGGTTTGAGTTGTTTGAAAGGTTTGATGTGGCTGAGCGGGTTGAATCAACTCAAACGCTTCAAACTTCTTCTGCGCAAAAGTAGAAAAGAATTTTTCGACAAAAATAAAACTTTTTGTTTGGTGAATTTAAAACAATAAATGACCTTTGCCGAACATCTTTTTCACTAACAAAAACAGTTAAGCTATGGAATTAGTCAAAGACGCCATCTCCTGGTTCGAAATCCCGGTATCAGATTTCGCTCGTGCAAAAAACTTCTACCAAACCATTTTCGATTTTGAGATGCCCGAAATGGACATGGGTCCAGTTAAAATGGGCATGTTTATCTCTGACCGAGACAATGGGGTAGGAGGGGCCATTTGTTTCGGCGAAGGGAACACACCTTCCGGGGAAAAAGGCCCGAAAGTGTACCTCAATGGAGGGGAAGACCTTAATACTGTGTTGAATCGCGTTCCAGCTGCAGGCGGCTCTATCGTGTTGCCTAAAACTGAAATTGCACCAGACATGGGTAATTATGCCTTTTTTACTGATACTGAGGGTAATGTGATTGGATTGCACTCCATGGGGTAATCTTGGATGATTAAGATATTGAGATATTAGAGATATTGATCGAATCGATCTAATATCTCAATATCTCAATATCCTAATTTCAGCCTACGGCCACCACCGGAATTTCCACGAAAAAATCAGTGCCTTCGTTGTCGCGGGTTACAAAGCGGATGTCGCCATCGTGCGCTTCGATTATTTTTTTGCAAATGGCAAGTCCGAGTCCACTTCCGGAGGTTTTGGTGGTGAAGTTCGGTTCAAACACCCGATCCCGTATTTCAGGAGGGATGCCACCACCATTGTCGCTGATTTGAATGACCGAGAGATTTCCTTGCCGGCTCAGAGAGACTTTGATATGCCCTTGTCGGTCTGAAGGAATTGCTTGTATGGCGTTGATTACCAGATTGTTGAAGACACGGATCAAGTGGTTTTTGTCACCAAGGATATGGAAGCGTTCCTCTGGCAGGCTGAGTGATAAATTGACCTGCTTTTGTTCGCTGAACAGGTCGTGAACACTTTCCACGACCTCGTTTATCACTACATCATTTTTGGATTTGATGTCAAGGTTGGCAAACATCGAAAACTCTGATGCGATCTGAGCCAGAGAGTCAATCTGTTCAATGAGCCTTGTAATGGCTTTGCGCAGGTAAGCAGCGGCCTGTTCTGGGCTGCCTGAAAGCCGCTCCAACTGCTGCATCGAGAGTTTCATCGTCGTCAGCGGGTTCTTGATATCGTGCGCTACCTGTCGGGCCATTTCGCGCCAGGCGCCCTCCCGCTCCAGTTTCACCAGTTGTACTTTAGATGATTCGAGTTTGCTCACCATTCGGTTGTACTGTCCAATGAGTTGACTGATTTCGTCCTCTGAATCGCCTTCATAAGCAAGGGGCTCGTTTTTGTCTTCGAGTCGCAACTCTTGCACTTTGACAGACAGCAGACTCACCGGACGGGTGATGGAACGGGCCAATAAAAACGTGATTCCAAAGGCAATAAGGAGCAAAAACACGTATAAACTTGCCAGCATCCCGATAAAATCCGAAATCTCAGCTTCGGCATTTCCTCTGGCTTCGTGATAGGGTACTGCTAGGTATCCTAAAACTTTGCCTTGGTCATTTTGTAAGGATCGGAATTGGATAAAATAGGCAAGACCTGCAGATTGCTCCGTTTCCACGCGTTCTGATTGGGGGCTGGTTTTCAAAAAAGAAAGCGCGGCTGGGTTCATTTTATAAGGCAAAATGCCCAATCGCACCAACTCTTCTTGGGTACTGAACACTAAATTTCCCTGAAGGGTCAAAGAATTGGGCGTCCATTCCAAGACTTGCTGTCATGGTGGAAAGCGATTGTGGCAATCCTTGGCGAAGGCTATCATCTGAAATAGCAACATTGAGTGCCTGACTTTTCAAATTCGTCAGCAAAGCTGAGGCCCGATAGGTGAAATCGCTCCGTTCGGCGTCACGTGCCGAGCGTGTGAAATGCTGGTAGGTCAGGTAGCCTACAACCAAAAAGGAAACGGCCAGCAAGCTCAGGTTCCAGAAATGGATACGACGTGCCAGCGAGCCACTTGCCGAGAGCCGGAAGCCGTATTCTGCAGGTAAAAATTTCAACCAGGCATTGGCTAAGGCCAGAGCAAGCAGGCATAATGCTGCCAAGGTAAAGATTATAGAAAAGAGATAGACCTGTTTCAGCCAACCGCCCAACTTGTGTCCAACAGCTGCAACTGTTTGGCCATCAGCACTTTTTGCCACTGCATCGGCACGGTTTGAGGTTTTAAATTCGGCAGATGCGCCGTTGGCCAGCTTGGAGCCAAGCGTGCTCATGTTAGCCAAACCCTGGTCTACAGTGAGCCGCCCGTTTTTTGAAATGGAGAAATCGTAACGAGGTAGCTGCGCAAGATTTTTAAGCGGGCTATTGAAAAACAATTTGGAAAAAGTACGAGAGGGCGCGGGATGTGCGCGGTCGAAAAACAGGTATAAGGTTGCCGGTTGCGAAGCATCGCCCATACGGTTGACACCAAGGGATACGATATAGCGGAAGGTGCCATCTAAATCGCTGCAATATCGAATATTGGGTGCATTGGTAAGCGGTTTAGCAGTGGCCCAGTTTCCAAGCACAACTTGTTCGTAACCAAGCGTTTGTTCCAATAAAATGGGCTGGTTTTCTTTGTCAAATGCAAATACCCCGAGGCGATAATGCTGGAATAAATAGTTTTCTTCAAAAACCATTTTATTCAGGTAATCACGCATCTCGACCGCGCCTGACTTAAAGGGCCAAGGTTTGAGCATGCGCCCAATGGTTGCCGAGTCTTTTTGCATTTCGGCAACGATTTTTGGGAGCAATGCTTCAGAAAGGGATGTATCGCGGTCGGCGGCCAATGTTTGGGCATATTCAAGTCTTAGCCCCTTATCCCGCAATTGGTTAAATCGGTACAATTGCGTGGAGGCGAACAGCGAAAACAACACGAGCCAACAGATCGCCCAGCCAAACCCGGCCCCCTCCCAGTGTACGAATGTATCAAGGGCGAGTATGTAGAGCAATCCAAATAGTACGACCCAGATTACATCCAATGCAGGCGGTGTAACCAGAAAACTAAGCGCTGCAAATGCTACTGTTGCCCCACAAATCGCGATAAAGCGTTGATTTCTAGAAAGTTGGAAGCGCCGTACCCCCATTGCCAGGCGGTGACTAAACAAAAACAGTCCAACCATAAGTACTACCACACCTGCCAACGCAAGGAATCCCAATATGCCTAGATTGAGCACATGATCCAGGTCAAAACCCGTTTGGCTATGGAACACCAACTGCCGCATGGCTTCTGCTCCAATCAGGATAGAAAACATGGCAAGCAGGTAAGAAAAAAGCGCCAGTGAAAGTTTCAACCCGTCGCCAATGGTTTTTGAAGATTGACCGCCTATTGTTGCTTGGCTTTTGTGGAAAAACCCCATGACAAATACCAACAACGCGGTATGAATCAGCCAATCGCCCACTGATGTGCCGATGATCGAGGCGTTGTCAAAACTTTGCGTGAAGAGCGGAAGTGCCCCAAATTGCTCACTGGTAAAGCCTGTTAAAAGGTTCATCCATAACAGCACTGTAGAAGCCACCGCCACCAGTGCTGCCCCTACCAGCCAACCAAACCTTGCGCTAAGTGCGGAGGCTATTTGAGCAAGGAGGCTAAAAAATATTCCAAAAAACAGCACCCAGGCACCCAATTTCAGCCATTGAAGCCAAGCGGATTGCACGGGGCCAGCGGCTTGAAGCCAGGCTATTTCTTTCCCGCCGACTTTAATTGGATAATCTGTTTTTGATTCAGAAATTTGAACGTTCGGGGATATTTTGGGATTAGCCGGGAAGGCTTTTTTCTCGCTTAATTCATTGAAATTCAGTTCGTAGCGTATGGGGATGAGTGTTGTTCGGGAATCACTGCCTGATTTTTCTGCATTTGCCAAAAACCAGCCTTGCGGTAGGCGAAGGAGCGAACGACCATTTTTTTCTGACAAGTTTTTCAGGTCGGTACGGGCTGGAATCACATTTGTGTTCGACCATGACAGCAGCGAGTCGCCCCGATGGACGAGCTCGGTGCTCCCTCCTTCGCTATGGCTATGGCGGGTAAAACTGCCCCCTCCTTCGCTTTGGCTATCGGGGGTGGAACTGCTACTGCCACTACTTTCTTGTTCAGTAAGCCAGTCCGATATTTCAATGGCGTACTGTTGGAGCAACGCCGTGCTTTTGTCCCACTGGCCCGCGCTGACTGCCAGCGCGAGAAGAATCAGCATCACTACCACATACAGGAGCACACGTTTGAGCATAAGATTAGTTGGAATTCGGATTTTGGGATATTAGATGTTGGACGTGGAACACATTGATCGGATGTTTGATCACCCGCAAGTAACTCGGGCAAAAGTACCTAAACAAAGTTTAAGCCAATGTTGAAAATAGCTACTGCATCTCTTACCAGGCAAGTTTCTCCAAAAGCCATTCCCGTTCTATAATACTCGGTGTGCTGATGATTTCTTGTCGGATTTTGGTGGTTTTTCGCAGGTCTCTTTCCCAAGAATATTTGATAATTTTCTCCAGGCTTTTGACAAAGTTGTAATAGCGACTTTTTACGGCAGGAGAAAGCTTGGTACGTCGAACCTTTTGTTCGAGCGCTTTGAGACGGTATTCGACGAGTTCATTCTTTGTTTCGTAATAAATCTGTACTAAAATAACATCGGAAAATATCCCCAAATGAGGATTTTCAAAATGGCGATAGGTCAGTTTTTCTAATGCGGTATCATATTCTTTTCTTTTCAGGGGGATTGTCCTCCAAAATCTTCTGCGCCCAATCAAATTGTTGCAATTTCAAGCCAAATGTGATCAGGTTTTTTAACGCCGGGGCTAAGATCATTCCATTCGAGAAAAAGGATTTCTCTTCATAATGCTTTTGGTATAACTCAAACAATTGTTGACGGTCCGCATCCTTCCCAGATTTCAAATAGGCTCTCGTAGATAATATTCGCGAGTAAGATTTGAGTTCTTTTAAAACATCCGTATCTATTTGGTCTTTATATTTTTCACAAAGGTTTTCTAATTGAATCAGATGCCCAGCCTGGAGCTCTTTTTTCGCCAGCAGCAAATCCAATATCAATGTGTAAATTTGAATCAAAGGTATTTCCAGGAACGCTGCGGTTTCACTCAATTGTTGTGCAGCCTTCAATATCGGAGCGTCCAGAAAGAACTGGCTCTGAACTTGACCCTGAAGGTTGAAATAGGAACAGGCAAAATCCAGTTTTGAAAGGACGAAATAAGTATCCTGGCTCCTGCTGTAAGCCATCATGTTAGCATCATCCTCAAGCCTGTTGTACAACAATTGAAATTGCATTGCCTCCAATTCCAGTTTTGATTCGATAAAATAGTGTTGATGATCTCTGTAAGGATTGGCATCCAGCGTCTTGCGAGCTGCCTTTAGCGTGTTTTCAAAGCGATCCTCCAATCCATGGATATTGTAAAACTGAAGGAGCGCAATGTTTTCTTTTGTTTCCCCGCTTTCCTTTTCGAGCAAGGATTGAGTCAGGTACCGCTTGACCTGAGCAAATAAGGCGGAGGCAATTGTGTCAAGGGCCGTTTTTTCTTTCGCTCTGAAAACTTTCCCCGGGAAAAAATGCTTAAAAACCTCCTCCTTAGAAAGCGCTGGATTTTGCTCATCCGCTCCCTTTTCCATAATATAATCGTAAAGATTGGCCAACTCTTCGGGATTCCGATCTTGATCAAAATAGGGAGAATGCAGAAATTTTCGCAAACGCTTGTGTTCGTCGCGGCCTAGGCGGCTCAATATTTCTAGGAGTTTCCTGTGTACCAATGCTTGAAATTTTATTGTCGGAAAATGGAGCTTGTGAAAATCGGGAAAATCCGTAGTGGTTTGCCTTTCGCTGATGCGGTCACCTTTGCTTCGACAGCAGATCAATTCAGGCCTCTAATGGGCTTTGCGCTCCACTTGCAAAGGTACAATCTGCCATTTTTTTAAACTAAAACACAACGTCATGGAAAAATTTATTTCTACAGCCATAGGCCTTTTAATGCTCATCCCGCTGATGGCACAACCCAGTATCGAATGGCAAAAAACTTATGGCGGAAGTTATTATGAACACGTCAATACCATCCAGCAAACAAGTGATGGCGGTTATATCCTTTCCGGTACAAGTACCTCTAATGATGGGGATGTGTCAGAAAGTCAAGGAAATTATGATTTTTGGATTGTAAAACTGAACGAAACCGGGGCAATTGAATGGGAAAAATCATTTGGTGGAAGCGAATCAGAGGTTGCCGTATCCGTTGCAGAAACAAATGAAGGTGGTTTTATTGTATCTGGATATACAAATTCACCGGATGGAGATGTTACTGGATTACATGGGTATAGTGACGTTTGGGTCGTAAAATTGAGTCAACTCGGAGAACTTGAATGGGAAAGAGCTCTTGGAGGAACATACTATGAGGGTGGAGGGCACATTAAACAAACCACCGATGGGGGCTATATTGTGATGGCAAGCACTGGCTCTGTTAACGGGGACGTGTCGGGCAACCACGGTTCTAATGATTTTTGGGTGATAAAATTGAGTGAAACGGGAATGATTGAATGGCAAAAAGCCTTTGGAGGCACTCAATCTGAATATGGTTATTCAATAGAACAAACCATTGAAGGTGGTTATGTGATGGTGGGATCTACTAGATCAAACGATGGTGATGTATTAGCTAATCATGGTAAAGCTGATGTATGGGTGGTTAAATTAAGTGAAACAGGAACGATTGAATGGCAACAGACCTATGGTGGTACAGACTTTGAGGCAGCTTATTATATCCAGCAGACAAACGACGGTGGTTATGTTGTGGCTGGCTCCAGCTCCTCTTTCAACGGGGATATACCAAAAAATCAAGGAGGGGATGATGTATGGATTTTGAAATTGAGCGCCACAGGAGAAATAGAATGGTCAAAAACCTTTGGTGGTACCAAAGATGAAGAGGCGTTTTGTGTTCAACAAACGAGTGAGGGGGGCTATATTGTTGCTGCGTACACTTATTCAAATGATGGGGATATCATAAATCCCCGTGGGGATGCCGATGCCTGGGTGCTTAAATTGGCTAGTTCTGGTGAAATAGAATGGCAAATGAACTTAGGTGGTACTAAAGGGGATGGAGGATATTTCATTCTTGAGATTGGACAGAGTGAATATGTTTTAGTAGGTAAAACAAGCTCGAATGACGGAGATGTTTCGGGCAACCACGGTGAAGATGATTATTGGGTTGTAAAAATAAATGCTCCGTCTGTAGGCTTGGACGAAATACCTTCAACTCAACCTTTGAGTATCTTTCCCAACCCAGCAACGCACATAGTGAATCTGAGGGCGCCAAACAATGAGTTGGTTCTAAGCGCAACGATTTCAAATCTTTTGGGCCAACAATTTGTCCAACAAGCCATCCCAAATGGAAGCAAAATTGATATTTCTACCCTGCCGAAGGGTTTTTATGTAATAAAGGCCAGGACAGATTCGGGAAAGTCCTTCTCCAGTGAATTCGTTAAACAGGAATGAACGGAACCACGTCAGGCTACTTTATCCAATAAATTGAAAACCAGGGTTCTGAATGCTGAAAAGCCATTCAGAACCCGTTTCTTTGCACTTAAACCGCAGACCGCTCTGCCGCCTTTCGGGGAGGAAAGTCCGGACAACACAGAGCACCGCACCGCCTAACTGGCGGAGTTTTTTTCGATTTATCGGAAAGGGCATAGAAAGTGTCGCAGAGAATAACTTCCCGTTGTTGCCAGATAGCTAGGTTGGGGTAACCCGCCTTCGCTGAAGCTACGGCGGGTAAAGGTGAAAACGTGCGGTAAGAGCGCACGATTCCGGCAGGCAACTGCCGGGATGGATAAACCTTGCGGGTTGAAATGCCATGTACACCTTGTTTACCCGCCTTCGCACTTCGTGCTATGGCGGATAAATACGCGGCTCGCGTAGTCCCGACTTCGGTCAAGAGCAAGGGGGGTAGGCAGCGCAGATCCCGACTACACTCGGGACCAGATAAATGGCAGAGGTTCTTTGTTATCCTGAAAGGGATCTTAGAATACAGAATCCGGCTTATAGGTCTGCGGTTTTTTTTTATTTTTCAGGCACGAAACATCCAAAATTGAGCGTGTTCAAGAAAGTGTGGCACACCTGACTAACCTCATTGATTATCAACATTGTATTTTAGGTGTGCCACACTTTTCTGAACACGCTCTCCAAAATTGAGCGCACTGCATAAACAGTGCAAAATGCTATGATGCCGTTCAAAAATCTCCTCATCGCGCTTCCCATTATGGCTTGCTTTATCTTTTCTTTTCAAGTTGCCAAAAACGCACGCGAGTAGTGTTTTTTGGCGATAGTATTACTGAATTTGGGGTCTTGCCAGGGGGATATATTGCACAACTGAATGATTCCATCGCAGCATTGGGGGAAGCAAAACGCTACGAGCTCATTGGCTCGGGTATTGGTGGCAACAAAATTTATGATTTGTACCTCCGCTTGGAAGAGGATGTGTTGGAACGAAAGCCTGATGTGGTAGTGCTTTATGTAGGCGTTAACGACGTGTGGCACAAGCAGTTGTATGGCACAGGGACGGATGCCGACAAGTTCCACAAGTTCTACACAGCACTTATTCAAAAATTCCAGAAGAAAGGCATTCGTGTCATTGCCTGCACACCCGCCTGTATCGGCGAACGCCATCCGGGAGAAAATCAAATGGATGGTGAACTGGATCGTTTTTCCGAAATAATTCGAAATCTGGCCAGGGAGAAAAACATCCCACTCTGTGATCTCCGCAAGGCTTTTCTCGAATATTCAGCGAAAAATAACCCCGAGAACCGCGAAAGCGGAATCCTCACCACCGACGGGGTGCATCTCAATGAAAAAGGGAATAAATTGGTGGCGGAAATACTGTTACCACAAGTAACAAGTAACAAGTAACAAGAGGTAACAAGAGGTTTACAAGTTTACACACTACTCATTACTTTCAACTTGCCACTTTCAACTTGCCACTTTCAACTCATTACTTTCAACTTGCCACTTTCAACTTGCCACTTTCAACTTGCCACTTTCTACTTGTCACTTTCAACTTGTCACTTGCTACTTTCAACTTCTTTCATCATTTTCAGAAACTCGTCCAGTTTCGCAAAATCACGAGCTGCCGCTTCTGGCTGGGCGGGATCAAAGGCATGTCCCTCAAATGCAACAAGTGTAGCGTTCATTTTTTCCAGGTTGCTATTGTTCGGCTCGGTGGTTGAGGCTGCCAATTGATTCGTTTCAATGCGCATTGCCCGGAGAATGTAGGCTTCGTAGGCAACCATTCTACTGGCATCTTTTTCTGCGAAAGCCGTTTTGAGCGAGGCGAGTTTTCGGGCAAAGGTCTCGACCTCATTGGTTTCTTTGCGCAACCTGGCGTCTTCAGGGCTTAGGTCTTGCGTTGTGAGGCGGCCCGTAGGAGCAGCGTTGGTTTGGGCATTTATACTGTTGGAAAACAGACAGATCAATAGGAGGGAAAAGAAAAGTCGAAACATCGGAAAGGGAGTTTTGTGTGTGGGCGTAACCCAGCAAGTGAAAAATAATAGCAAAAGTAACTGGGAGTTTGGACTTTTACACCCGCATGGAAGTACTTCGTGCAATTCGTGGCTGTTAAACAAATTTTTCAAAAATGAAATCAATTAAAACCCTCGCGCTACTCCTCGCAGCGCTGTTCCTTTTCTCTTGTTCACCGGCAAAGAAGGCCACCACAAGCGGCGAAGACGGCATCCTCGAATTCCAAATCCTTCAGATGAACGACGTGTACGAAATATCACCGTCGCCATCCGACAATATAGGTGGCCTGGCCCGTGTGGCCACCATTCGCAAAGAACTGCTCGCCAAAAATCCCAATACTTTCACGGTGCTCGCCGGTGATTTTATCAGCCCTTCCGTGATTGGAACCTTGAAACACGAAGGCAAGCGCATTCGAGGCAAACACATGATAGAAGTACTCAACACCCTCGGGCTTGACTGGGTAGTATTCGGCAATCACGAATTTGACTACGATGACCTCGCTGATTTGCAATCGCGACTGGATGAGTCGAAATTCACTTGGCTGAGTGCAAATGCCCGATTGAAAGGTACGACCTGGACACAACAGTTTTTTAAAAACAAGCCTGGTGACGGCACAGAAATCTGCCCGGATAACAAGGTCATTTCGATAAAAGACGCTGATGGTACTACTCTCAACGTGGGCATTTTTGGCGTACTCATCAACAGCGGCAGAAAACCCTGGGTCGAATATTCTGACTGGGCAGAAGCGGCCAAAAAGAACTTCGCTGAACTTAAGCCCAAATGCGACGTGGTGCTCGCCCTTACCCACCTCGCCATCGAAGACGACAAAAAACTCGCCGCCATGCTTCCCGAAATTCCACTCGTAATGGGTGGCCACGAACACGACAATATGCGGGTACCCGTAGGCCCAAGCGTGGTAACAAAGGCTGATGCCAATGCAAAAACGGTGTACGTGCATACCCTCCGTTATGACAAGCGCAAAAAAACCTGCACCGTAAAATCCGAGCTAAAAAAGTGAATTCCAGCATTTCCGACGAGCCAGCCACGGCCGCTGTGATCGCCAAGTGGGAAAAAATTAAAAATGAATCCCTCAGTTCCTCCGGGTTCAACGCCAATGCCGTAGTGACTAAGTTGGACAAACCGCTCGATTGCCGCGAAACGGTCATACGGCACTCCCAGGCCCCTGTGGGCATAATGGTTACAGAGGCCATGCATGCTGTTTCGCGGACAAAAACAGAATGTGCGTTGCTCAACAGCGGTTCAATCCGTGTGGACGATGTACTGAGTGGCACGCTTACAGAACTCGATATTGTGCGGATGCTGCCTTTTGGTGGTGGTATTACAGAGGTGGAAATGAAAGGCAGTTTGTTGCGAAAAACCCTAGAAACGGGGCTCACAAACAAGGGCAACGGCGGCTATCTCCAAGTCAATCTGGCTCGCCGAGACGAGTCTAGCGGGAAGTGGTTTATAGGGGCCAATGCCTTGGATGACAACAAATTATACCGTGTTGCGCTTCCCGATTTCCTGCTTTCGGGTAATGAGTCAAATATGGGTTTTCTTAAAGCCTCACTCGACGCCAACGGCAAAAGCGACAACCCTGATATTCCCAAAATTATAAAGCCAGACCCAAAGGACAAATCAGATTTGCGCAACGATGTTCGCCTGGCGCTTATCAATCATTTGCGTGGAGAATAGGAGGGTCAACGTTCCTCGTCCGACGGTTCTTCGAGTTCCGGTAGCGCAGGCCAGCTTGCGCCAGCCCGACGGAATTCGCGGAAATCTCTTTGCAGGATATCCCAATTGTCGTAACCTCTTGAGTCGGCATACGATTGAAGGAAATGTTTGTACAATTCGATGGCGCGCTCACGGTCGCCAGTCTGGTTTCGCAAAATAAGTGCGTGCGCCAAGTTGGTTTTCAGGAGTTCACGATTGTCATAATAGAAGTTTGTGGAGTCCATTTTTGCAAGAAAATCATCTGCAAGTTGGACATATCGCATACATTCTTCCAAAGCTGTTGGGTTATTCAATCCTTCTAGCAGGAGGAAATAAGGTACGTTGATGTGTTCGTCAAGCCAATATCTTGTCCACGCGTCATCAGCGTTGGGTAACTCGGCACAGCGTTTTGCGTATTGCATCGCGACAGTATTCCAATGGATGACCGAATCCCATTTGGATTGTGCTATAAAGTGGTCTGCCTTCAGTTTTGCATACCAATAGTCCGTTGCCGGGTGTAGCAAACGTTGGTTTACACTGCGTAATGTCGCTCTGAGCCGTGGTGCATAAGCTTCAATTTGCGTGCTTTTTTCTGGAAATTGTTCGGCAAGGCGACTAATCCAATAAAGTGCCTCACCCGTTTGAAATGGATCTGTTATGCCCCCATAATCTAAAAATGCCTGCGTATCGTCGTTCTCCAAAACTGCTACAGTAGCCGGGAAAATGGAGTTTAGGCCGTAGGTTACATAATAAATATTGGCTTGTTCCAAAGCTTGCCGGGCTTCTCCAGTTTTACCTTCCAGAAGTAATGCCATACCAATATTCTTGTAAAGCGGCCCAACCAGGTTGTAAAAATAGATTCGCAAAAGCGAGGTGTCAGATTCATACAATTCCTCGGAAAGCGGCTGCGCCGTTTTAAGTCCCAGATAAAATTGGGCAAGCGCTTCAGAAGTTTTGCCAACGTCCAGTAGATGTTCCCCCCATGCAAGGTGTGTTGAAGTAAGTAAGGAAAGACGGCTGGTGTCGGAAATTTTTTTGAATGCGCCGATTTCTGTAAGGATTTGTACCGCTTTTTCAAAATGGAGCAAGGCTTCCGGGCTGCTTTGTTCAAAATCTCCCCATTTGCGTTGAGCAGTAGCTAGTTCCATGGTGACGGTCTCTAACCAGGAAATCCCTTCAGCCGGGTTTTGGCGCGCGAGATTTTTGGCCATTTGTTGGGCGTCTTCCAGGTTTTTTGTCTTGATAGCATGGCGCAGGGTACTACTTGCTTCATTGCGTTTTTGGAAAATTTCCCATTGGGTCCTGTTTGTGGTAGAAAGAAATTCAGAAGAATAATTTTTACCTAATGGACAAAAATTAGAAAATGCCCCAGAAAGGGTAACTGCACCACAAAAACAGTTTATTTGCGAGGAGTCAATCAGTTCATAGTCCCAGAGCTGCGTCATATCTTTCTCAACAATGTCAAAGTACCACCGATACAGGAAAGTCATTGGGGCGCCATTTTCAGTCAGAAGATATTTTGAATAAAGCGCAGACGATGTAGCATATTCACGTTTGAGCAATGCCATGTGTGCATTTAGGAGATCAGGCTCGTAGTTGAATTCGCGTTTTATCATTTTAATAATGATAGACGCTTCGCTTAGGTTGCCACGTAACAGGAGTTTCCGGGCATAATCCTCGTACATGAAGCGCATATCAGCTCTCCAAATTTCCTTTGTGTTTTCGTCAAGCCGCTCAAAGAGGTAAAAAGCCCGGTCGCAGTAGTCGCGTACTTGAACGATATTGTTGCTCTCAATGGCTTGGGCCCTGAAATGCCGGAAAAATGAGCGTATTAAAGGAGGGTCACCCGACTCAGCCAAGCGTTCGAAATTACCCGGGTAATAAAGCGCAGCCTCCAGATTGTAGCGCACGATATGCTCCACGCCGAAGGCCTGCAATTGACGGTGCCCGTTCTGAGCAACGGATCTGATAAAGCTTGGGTCGAGCGCGTAGGCCAACCAGCGTCCGTCGCTGACAGCAATTTGCAATACCGTTCCGTCATGTGAAAATCCCATGGCGGATATTTCTGTAACGTTTTCTACAAGTCCCGAACTAGGTACGGCTTGAAGCTGAAGCGAAGCCTGCCCGGTTTGGAAATTCCAAAAAACGACCTTGCCAGTCGAATAGGCAGCGGCGAGCAAATTGCTGTTGGCCCGAAACGCAATAGCCTGGACATACTCCTCCGGGAACTCACGAATTTTGAGGATTTCGTTTTCTATGTTTTTTAGGTCAAATACACGGATGTCGCCTCCGTTTGAAAATGCCGCCAGATTCCCAGAGCCTTCAATCGCCACTGCTCTTACCGCGTAATCATGCAGGCGCAAGGCCCGAGGTTTTTCACTTTGCCGGAGCGGTGACCAGATTTTTACGCTGGACTCACCTACCAATGACACGCCCATAGCATTGTGCTGTACCACAAGCAATTGATCCGTACCTGGAACAAAGTGCAAATCACTTATGCTACCCCCCTCAAATACCTTGCTCGCTACCATCGTTCCTGTTTTTAAGGAACGCACTTCCACCTCATTCATGTCACTGAGGTATGCCATGTATTTTTCCCCTTTTGCATCAAATGCATAGAGGAAAGAGTTGCCCTCATTTTTGAGTAAGAACCGAATCGAGCGGCCATCTGTCAAATGCCTTGCTTCTGCCGAATCAGGCGAAACTTGCAGCATGACCCAATGGTCCGAAGCGCCCAGCATTGTTTGGCCGCTGTTTTTCCAAAATTGTGCTGGCTTCCGAGCATTACCAGTATTGAAAATCGCCAGCGTATCTTTAAAAGTTGCAAAAAGCAGGCTCCCGTCCGGGCTGAATACTGGTTTGCTTTCAGGTTTGAAGGGTAAGTAAGTTTCCCAAACGGTAGGTGCGTCTTGTAAGGCCCACACATTTAGGTTGCCATTGTAGGAAGAGGCAGCTACCCAGCGGGCATCGGGCGAAAAACTGCCTTTCATTACTTCGAATTCAGTATCCGGAGCTACGCGCTGTCGAATTAAAGTATCCCCTGTAGAAGCATCCAAAAGCAAAAAAGTGGTGTACTTATAATTGCTGAAGTCTTGACATGCCAAATGGTGTGTCGAAGGGGAAACCGCCAAGGGATACATTTTTTCCCAAGATTTCGCTTTTGATTCAGTTTCCTGGTTCTCTGGTTTTAAATGAAGCGGTATAGACCAGGCGCCTTGTGTACAAGATAAAATTGCAAAACCTTCTTTTGGGTAAAACACAAGGTTCAAATCCTTTTGTTCTACAAATTCTGGAATAACGACTCCATTAAACAGCATTGTTTTTTCTTTTTGCCATTTTTGACCCGGCGCAGATTTCCCCAAAATTTCTATCCGGTCGCGAAAGCCGAGCCAGAATTTCCCTTCTAAATATTGCATTGCCAACAAACCGGTCGGAACCCCTGCCACCATTTCGCGTGGCACAGCAGGAACTTGGATGATGTTGGCATTTTTTGATCCCTTGCGAGCGTATTGCTGTGCAAACGCTTCGCGCACATTCAGTACGTAAATTTTTTGCTCTTCAATGTTTTCATAAAAAAACTCATCACTTCGTGTGCTAAAACACCATCGTGCAACGCTGGGTACATCTACTCGATAAGAGCGGGTGCCCTGCCGCAAATCAAAAAACTTTTTGCCCCAAAAAAGCAACTCCCCGTTGGGCGCAAAGTCAAATCCAGTATAGCCATTGCCCTCTCCGGTGCCATAGGATTGCACCATTTTCATGCTGGGCATTACCCATGCGAACATGTCGCCGGTTTTCGGCACAAAAGCCCAAAGCCATTGGCTGCCGTCCTTTTGTTGGTTGAATTTAACTTGTGTTTTTTCACCCAGATTATCGGCCAATTCATAGCAAAAAACAGGGCGATATAGCTCGTCTTCACGGTATTTGGAGTCTTCAGAAGGCTGGTAGTACCAGGCATCGAACATGGTCTGCACACAATCAGGGTTGTCGTCAGGGGCGATGTACTGGTTAGCGAAATCGGCCAATCGGAATGCAATGGAGCGGTCGCGGCTTCGAAGAATTTCCTGCGCGTCGTCAGCGAGATTGGCTGCAATGGCATGGCGGGCCTGGCGTTCTGCCTCTTGTTGTTTTGTAAATAGTTCGTTTTCAGCCGCTTTTCGACAAATTGTTATCTTTTCCGACATCCTGTGACGGTCATTTTGGTCGGCATCGCCGCAGTTTTTAGCAGCTCGATAAATGGCAGCGGCATCTTCCCAATATCTCAGATTGTAGGCGCGATCGGCTTCTTCCACCATGCGTTGGAAACAGCTGTCGCGGGTGTCTTTCAGGAAATCTGTTTTAGCCGAATAGTTCCTGCGTGCGGTGGGCAGTTCGCTGGAAAATGCTCGTTTCCGTTTATTAGGAGAAAGTAGTTGATTGTTTTTGTCTTCGGTCGCAGCGGTTTTTTTTATGCCCAATCGTTCTTCACAACGTGTAATCCGCGAATCGAGTTCGGTCTGCCGCCGGGCATTTCCCTGTGCGTCCGGGCAGTTTTTCGCCTCTTTGAAAAAAAGTAAGGCTTCTTTTGCTTCTCCCCGTTGGAAGGCCGCATTGCCATAGTCGAGATTTCGGCTATAGCAGTCTGCAATCTGCTGCACCTGTTGCTCAGGCGGAGCACTTTGGTAATAGTTTTGTGCGGGAAGTGATCCTACAAATAGTAGGGCAAGGATAAAAAAGATATAGGTGCGCATAATCAGTTTATTGGCAAAGTAGAATTTGCACAAAGCAAATCTACAAAAAATCAACGTCCACGCCATACGGGTAACTCATCAAGTATTCCAAGGCCTTTTCAATGGGGTAGTGCTCGAACACCACGGCATGGAGCATGGTAGTGATAGGCACATGTAATTTATAATGTCGGGCCAACTGATGCGCGATGCGAAGTGTGCGCACTCCTTCGGCCAATTCCGGCATCGTTTCGCGAATTTGGGCAGTGGTTTCGCCTTTGGACAGCCGTGTGCCAAAAGTGTAGTTGCGGCTATTAGTACTTGTTGCAGTCGCTACCAGGTCTCCAATGCCAGCAACTCCGATAAAAGCCTGACTGCCAGCACCAAGTGATTTTCCAAAATACACCATCTCTGCCAATCCTCTAGCTATCAACAGTCCCTGAATATTGCGTCCCAGCCCCAGCCCGCCGATGATACCTGAGCCTAAGGCTACAATGTTTTTCAAGGCGCCCGCCAATTCCGCCCCAAGAATATCATACGAACCAAAAACGTGAAATTTCGGACTGTTCAATGCCAATTGTCCGGCCTGAATCACCTCGCGAAACCGGCTGCCTACCAAGGTCGCAGCTGGTTGACCAGCTACGATTTCTGCGGCAAGGTTTGGGCCACTCAGACAGCCCACGCGAACTACGCTGCTTTCTTCCCGTACTACCTCGCTCATTGTGCGCACGTTGGCTCGGGTGACTAAGATGCCCGGTTTTTCCAAATCGCCCTCTTCCAGGCCACTCAGGTCAAAACCTTTGGTTCCGTGAATTATAATGTGATGTGGCCTCAAATAAGGCGCCAGCGCACGGATCATGGACCTGAAACTGTTACTTGGAACAACCGGCAAAATGAGCGTGCAGCGTCGTGCCATTTCCTCCAAATCGTTGGTTGCTGTTACGCGGGCGGATATTTTTACACCCAGGTGTTCCCGCTGCTCGTTTATCATGGCCACTGTTTCAGCCTTTCGACTAAACAACAGCACATCCGAATTGTAAGCCAATAAATTGGCGATCGCTGTGCCAAAACTACCCGCACCGAGTACCCCCACGGGGTTGAAAGGAGATCTCATTTATTTTTCTTGTAAGAACCGCAAAACTTAAAATTCAAAATGTAAAACCGCAAAACCAATCTAGCCGAAGACCCACACTCGCCGATTCATCCCGGCGCCAAAAACGTTGCGTCGTTGCGTGAAAATGTAGCGCTCACATCTCCATCACCGCGCCACAGTGTTTGCAGGTACGTGCCTCTAAATCGCCCTTGAATTCCCCAATCGCCTCGCGGATTTGTGAGCCAATGTCTTTGAGCGGAAAACCAGCTTCGTGAAGCGGTTGGTCGCATTTTTCACAAAACCAAAGGAGCTTGTCCACCTCGCCAGTGTTGCGGTGTCGCTCAAGCACGAGGCCGACAGTGCCAGCGGGTCGCTGCGGAGAGTGCGGAATACGCGGCGGGAGCAGGAACATCTCGCCTTCGCGGATGTCAATCGTTTCGCGTTTGCCTTCTTCGTTGATGATTTTGACCTGGATGTCACCTTCTAACTGGTAAAAAAGTTCTTCGCCTTCTTCCCAGTGGTAGTCTTTGCGGCCATTGGGCCCGCCGACCACCATGACGATGAAGTCCTCGTTTTGGAGATAAATCTGCTTGTTGCCCACGGGAGGTTTCAGTAGATCGCGGTTTTCGTCAATCCAGGCCCGGAGGTTGAAAGGTTTTGCTATTGCCATGGCGAACAGTTTGTGTTTGAAAACTTTGGCGACAAATGTAGAGAGAATCGGATTGTTTTTACCGCAGAGACGCAGCGGCGCGGAGATTTCTCTGTGTCTCTGCGTCTCTGCGGTATTTTAGTTGGTTTGGCTACATTTGCGCGTTCTCATTTTCAAAAGCCAAAGCACTGGTGCAGCAAAAAACGGTGCCTTCGATAGCAAAAGCCTATGCCCGCCTTGCCAAAACAAGAACTCCGCCAACTCGTTGCTACTGCCTGCGCAGATGAAGCCCTGAGCCAACTGCTCGAACTGCTTGCGGCTGTGCCGAAATATAGCAAGGTGTACAACGCCATGACTTTGCTCAGCGGTCAATGGCAGGAACTTGACCAAAACCTTCGGCTCAACCTGCTTTCTTTCAAAGAAGCCTCCACCGACAGGGCACGACTACACGCTGCATTGTTGGCCTATATTGACGAATTGCCCGACGAAATCGCCTCGCCCAAAAGTGCAGCCCTGGCCACGGAAGCCCAGCTTCGTCAGAACATACAGACCATTGCAGCCGATACTTCTTGGGAATACGACCTCTTTTTAGTTTTTCAAGCAAGGACCTGGAAGCGGCCCGAAGTTTCTGTCATGTTTTGCGCGGCCATGGAATGCGGGTATTTTTTAGCGCCGACGATTTGCGCCATCGCGGCGGGCAAAATTTTGGCGATTTGATTGAAAAAGCTCTGCAAAACAGCCGCAACTTCCTGCTGTTTTGTTCTCCAAACGGAATGGCTTCTAAATGGGTGAAGCTGGAACGGGATACTTTTTTTCAAGATTGTCACCTGTCGAACGAGCAAACACGCGGGTTCTTTATTGCCGAAGGCCCTGATTTTCGCAACGACCTGGTACCGGCTTTTTACCGCCGCTTGCAACGGGTGCAGGACCCCGAGAATCTTCTTCATGCGTTCGCGGCCCAGGCGCCTTTACCCGCCGATTTATCCGCCGGAACTTTAGCGAAGGCGGAAGCCTTCCTGACCGCCAAGTCTCGGCAGACGGGGGCGAAGGAGGGCAAACCAGACAGTCCCGAACCAACTCCTCCAAAAAAAGAGGCTCCCTTAACGACTCCACCCAAAGCAAACCCCGCCGACGAGGTTTCCTGGAAAATTGCCTGCAAAAACAACACCGTTGCAGCCTATCAAGGCTATCTGGATAAATGGAAGCATGGCATCCATGATGCTGAGGCAGAACAAAAAATAGAGGAGCTCAACAATGACCAGGGCCTCTGGGACTATCTTAATGCCCACAGTAACCCGGAGTCGCTGGAAGGCAATTTGCTTGACTACTTGGAGGCGTTCCCTCAAGGGCTTCATGCAAAGGAAGCCAAGAGGCATATTTCTACATTTGAGCAGATGCGTGCAGCTGAAGCAGCCAAGAACGACTTGAGATGGAGTCTTTTCTGGCCGCCAGAGCCGCTTCCGAAGCTATGGAAGCCAGGAAAGACGCCAGCCCCCAAAACGGCCAAGTTATCCGTGATATTCCGCTCGGCCCTGCAATGGTTTTTGTAGAAGGCGGCAGCTTCCAGATGGGCAGTAATAGACATGATTCAGAAAGCCCCATCCATTCTGTTACCGTTCCTTCTTTTTGGATGGGCCGATACCCGATCACTTTTGACGAATACGATGCATACTGTACCCAGATTGGGAAAGAAAAACCAACAGATGAAGGCTTGGGACGTGGCAGAAAACCTGTCATCAATGTCACTTGGGAGGATGCCCAGGAATACTGCAAATGGCTTTCTGAGAAAACCGGGCAACAATATCGATTACCTACCGAAGCCGAATGGGAGTTTGCTGCAATGGGTGGCACAATATCCAAAGGATTTAATTTTGCTGGCAGCAATGATCTGAATGAAGTGGGGTGGTACGATGTAAATTCAGGGAGCAAAACGCAACCTGTCGGAGAAAAAAAGCCAAACGAACTCGGTCTGCACGACATGAGCGGCAATGTCTGGGAATGGTGCGCAGATGCTTGGCACGACAACTACATAGGCGCGCCTGCCGACAGTTTGGCTTGGGAAGAAAATAAAGGCACTCCCCGAGTTTTGCGTGGTGGTGCCTGGGACACCAACTTTTTCAATTGTCGGGTGTCGAGGCGCAACTACTACCATCCTAATTATAGGATCAACGATTACGGTTTCCGCATAGCGCACGACAATTAGCCTTCCATTCTTTTAAACCTTTGTCATTTTCAGTGCAGCCAGTTTTTTGCATAAAAGCCGTTATTCGTAGCGCAGCAGGGAAAAGCACTTTACCTTACCTTTGAAACAAATTTTCCCACCATGTTCAACAAAAACAACCTAACCCAAGCGGTAAAAAACTGAACTGCAATTCAACACTACTATTTCTGCGCACCCCACCACTTTGGGGCGGTTTAATACTTCTGATTATTTGTTTTACCAGAATGTGCGCCGTGAAGGCATTGAGGTATGAAAAAGGATGTTGCTAAATTGCTTGCCAAACATCTCCACAGTGTCAACCGGTCTTCGCTTAAAAAATGAATTTCAATGAAAAAGATTATTCTTTTCTCCCTCGCACTTGTATTCTCATTTGCCGCTTGTACACACTGTCCCGAAATCCCAGACGACAAAACACCACAACAAACAAGTGATTTTGCCTTTTGGGTTGAATGCGGTGAATGCATTCCGATAACAGACAAATTCTCGATCCACGATGGTATGCTGTTCGATGAGAATGGCCAAACCCTACATGACTCACTTTTGCAATTTGCTAAAACTCTACAAACCAATATGCCCGATCTTCTTTGCACTTCAAGTCTTTCGGATTATGGCTGTGGCAGTTGCTACGACTTATATAGTGTTTTTGTGCGAACAGAATGTAATGGTTTGGAACGTACATGGCAGTTCGACCCAAACGATTCCAGTATCCCTGCTGTAGTAAGGGCTTACTCGGTGCAGGTGGAGGAGATTTTTTGGAAATGTGCGAAGTAGCCACCAAAAATCTTAAACCATGTAAAAGGCATCTTTTTCCTTAGATAGGCGGGTTACGAAATCCCATAAAATCCTTCAAAATCAAGCCAATCCCGATTCATCCCCCCACCATGCAATTCTATAAACTCCTCCCCCTCCTTTCCCTCCTCGCCTTTTGCAGCCCCGCAAAATACACCAACGCGCCACAGCCCGCTGAGCAGTACAACGCCACTGCCGAGCTCGCGCCCGTGCCATCCACCCTAAGCATCCCTGTCAGCATTTCGGTGGACGAAATTCTGCGTTCACTCAATACCAGACTGGCTGGTAAAGCACTTTTTGAGGACTATTCCTATGACGACAACGGCCACGATGGACTTATGATGAACGCCTGGAATACGCAGGAAATCAGCTTGTTTTTTGCTGGAAACACCGTTAAGTATCGTGTGCCACTCAAACTTTGGATAAAAAAGGAGCTCGTGTTTGGCACGGCAGCTGAGGCGGAGGGCGAACTCGCCCTCAATTTCAAAACGACCTTCAACATAAACCCCGATTGGAGCCTGAGCACCCAAACCGAGGTGGAATGGCACGAATGGCTCAGTCGCCCAATCCTGAAAACCGGTATAGGCAATATCAGTGTGGAAACCATTGCCAACCTCGCGCTCAACCGCAGCAAAAGAACCCTCAGCAAAACCCTCGACCAATATGTAAATCAGCAAATCAACCTCCGACCTTATGTGCAGGAGGCTTGGGAGGCCATCCAACAGCCCGTTTTGCTCGATGAGGAATACCGAATGTGGTCAAAAACAACCCCGCTCAGCATTGGTCTCACCCCACTCACAACCTACAACAATGCCCTGCAAACCAAAATAGCCGTCGAGTGCCTTAATGATGTGTCTTTTGGGGAAAAACCGACTTTCCGAGAGAACTCCTTCCTCCCCAACTTGACCCTGCTCAGCGAAGCGCCCGACGATTTTCAAATGCGTTTTGCTACAGATGTGCCCTTCGCTGAAGCCGAGCGTTTGGCCAAAAACATCATGGTCGGGCAAATTTTTGAATCTGGAAAAAAGAAGGTGAAAGTGGAAGACCTCGCGCTTTGGGGCAACAATGACAGGGTAGTGGTGAATACCAAGCTGAGCGGCTCGTTCAATGGCCAAATTTACTTCATTGGAAGGCCGGAATTCAACCCGCTGAAAAATCAGATCGAAGTAAAAGACCTTGACTTTCATGTTGATACGCGCAATTTTCTGCTTCGCTCTGCCTCCTGGATTTTTCAGGGAACGATCAAAAAAAAGATGATCGCAAGCATGGTTTTTCCCCTGGGCCAGAACATTGCCGAAGTGAAAAATTCCGTGCAGCAAAGCCTCAGCAACTATCAGATCCAACCCGGCATTACCCTCTACGGCGCCCTCGACAGCGTGGCGGTTCAGGACACCCGCGTAACACCCACAGGTATCCGGGTCAATCTTTTTTCTACGGGAAAAGTGAATGTGGATGTGAAAGGGTTGTGAGCCATGAAGTGATGAAGTGATAGAGCGATAAAGTGATCTGCGCGTTTCAAATCACTTCATCACTCTATCACTTCATCACTTCATGCTATCACTTCATTATCTTAAAACACTGGTGTATCCGCTCATTCCGAAAATCCTCTGGCACCGTCTGTTTTGAAATGTCGCGGATTTCAGCGGCGCGAATGGCGGCTTCTTCCAGCTTGAAACGGCGATAATTGGTTGAGAACCAGATCGTACCGCCCGGTGCGCATAGTTGCAATGCTGAGTTAAGCATCCATACATGGTCGCGTTGGGTATCGAGTGTACCGTTCATCCGTTTACTGTTGGAGAACGTGGGTGGGTCAAGTACTATGAGGTCAAATTGTTCGCGCACAGGCTCGCGCAACCAGGAAGTCACATCGGCTTGCAACAAACGATGCGGACCTGTGGAGAAGCCATTTAGAGCTAAATTGCGATCTGCCCATTGGAGATAAGTGTTGCTCATGTCCACCGTAAGGGTGGAAGCTGCACCGCCTGCTGCAGCGTATACTGTGAAGGAGCCAGTGTAGGCAAATAGATTCAGCACGCGCTTCCCGACGGCTTCATTGCGTACCATTTGACGTGTGTTGCGATGGTCGAGAAACAAGCCAACGTCGAGATAATCCGCTGGCCGGATGAGAAAATTCAAACCATTTTCGTGTACAATGTATTCCGCGCCAGCACGGGAAAATCGCTCGTATTGCCGGAGACCTTTTTGCCGCTGCCGGTATTTCAAAAAAATGCTATCCGGGTGAATACCAAGCACTTCCGAAGCGACTTGGACACATTCAGCCAACCAGGCCGAGTGTTGATCAGGGTCCATCCCGTGGTCGCGCTCGTATTCAGCGATGTGTGCAATGCCTTCGTAAACATCTACCGCCAAGGGTGTTCCGGGTATGTCGTTATCGTACACCCGAAAACAAGAAATCCCTTGGCGTCGCGCCCATTTCCCTAAATGCCGGAAGTTTTTGGTCAGGCGGTTTTTGAAAGGTTCAAGTTTACTAGTTGAAAGTTCCAAATTGAAAGTTTTAAGTTGCTTTCGGGTACAAAGTCCATTGTCCACTGTCCATAATCCAGAGTCGCTATTTCGGTTTCCAGCTCACTCCCATCCGCTCGGCATATTCCTCGAGCGGCCCAAGGCCAACTTCGGCACGGCGCTTGTTTACGTTAGTCTCGTCTTCTATTTCGTGGAATTTCCAGCCGCCTGAAGCATCGTCACGCACGACTTGAAGGTATCCGTACTGCTGGATAATGGCTTCGGCCTTTGCGAGACAAAGGGAATCGTTGCTGACCCATTCATGCATAAACTTTTGATATTCAGGAGAATTTTGAGCATATTTGGAGCGGTACTCATCGTTCAGGCGACGATATTTCTGGTCTGCTTCACTTAGCAAATCAAGTTCTTTGGCAAGTTCAAAATTGAAACCGGAGGCTTTGGCGACTGCCACTGTTTTTTCCAACGTTTTTTTGCCCAAATCGGAATCTCGCAGTACACCAAGTTCAGGGTATTCGGTATCGCTTTGTAACAATTTGGCAGCCATATCCCAACTGATTTCTACAGATTTGTCGGCAAAAGCCTGGGCTTTGGGCGCATCATTGCACATTTGGGCACACCGTGCAGCCCGAAGATGACTCAATACGCTGTGTTTGGATATAGCAAAAGCCCGTTCATAGGCTTCCAAACAGGGTTTACACTGGCCTTTTTGAAGCTCGCCAAGACCGATTTCTACGGATCTAATATATTCGGGATCTTTGGATGCAGTTTGCGCAGTAATTGAAAGCGTGCTGAAGATCAGCATTAGACTGAGTATGTGTTTCATAACGGACAGAGATTTGTTGTTTAGATTAGCCAAAGGACGCTTGTTCTGGAGAATTCGCTGCCACATGTACTTGAAATAACCGGAAACTATTCTTCTTCAGGCAACTTGCTAATCAAGACCCTGTCAATCTTACTCTTATCCATATCCACAATCTCAAAGCAGTAACCCTCCGTTTTTAGCACATCTCCGATTTTGGGGATTTCACTAAGTTTATAAAGGATAAAACCAGCCAAAGTGGAATAATCTGCGTCTTCAAAATCAAATTCTTTGAGGCTTAACGTTTCGCGAAGTTCGTCAATCGGGATCATACCATCCACTAAAAGACTTCCGTCTTCGCGGGTGACGATGTCAGGTTCCTCGGCATCGTCAAGGTCGGGCAGGGTGCCGAAGATGTTCTCTGTAAGATCGTGCAATGTGATAATACCCTGGGTGGAGCCGTATTCGTCCACCACCACCGCGAAGTAGTTCCGCTCATTTCGGAACCGTTCCAGGATTTTCAGCGCGTTCATCGTTTCAGGGATGTAAAGCGGCTGAGTGGTTATTTTACGCAAGTCGAAGTCCTTTTTGTCCTGGTTGCCAATATAATCCCTAAGTTTCACTACCCCGATGATATTCTCAATGTCGCCATCGCAAAGCAGGAATTTTGTGTAACCGCTTTCACGGATAACACGATCGTTTTCTTCCATATCCTCCTGAATGTCAATCCATTCAACATTGTTTCGGTGAGTCATAATGGTATATGCGTTGCGATCAGAAAAACGCAGAATATTGGTAATGAACTCACTTTCTTTTGGTTCCAACACCCCTTGTTGGTTCGCCATTTTTACCATCAGTTTGATCTCATCTTCCGAAATGCTCTGCTGGTCCTTGGGTTTGATGAAGAGCATTCGCATGAACATTTTGGTGCTCCAACTCAGGAATGCCGAAATCGGCCCGGTGAATTTTGTGATGAAATTCATCACGGGAGCACATGCAATGGCCAATGGTTCAGCGTATTGTATGGCAATGTACTTGGGCGCCAACTCGCCCACAATCAGGGAGAAATACGTGATGAGCGTGACCACGATTGACAGCGAAATCTGCTCAGCATAGGGCGCCGCAACAGCGAATTGGGACACAAACGGCTCCAGCAGATGACCAATCGCAACGCCGGCATAGGCACCTTCTACAATACTAATCAGCGTGATGCCGATCTGCATGGCAGAGAGATAACGGTCAATATGATCGAGGAGATCAACAGCGATGGCAGCGTTTCGGCTGCCCTTCATTTTTTCGGCTTCCAGCCGCGAGCGTTTGGAGGTCAGAAGCGCGATTTCACCCAGCACGAGGAATCCGTGCAGGACAATAAGGACTACTACTATGGCAATTTCCATGAGAAAAATGCTGCTGCACCGCTTTGAAAAAGTTGGAAATAATGGCGCAGTTGCGAGGGGCGGCGTGGCAGCGAAGGTTTTTTACGGGAATCGGTCAAGAAAGTTGCGCCCAACTTTGTTCTGGATTCGGGGGCAAAAGTAGCCCTTTTACCAAATTTTTCTGATGAAAATTCGCAGGTTGCCTGTACAGCGAGAAATTTTTTGTTAAAATTGAAAAAAAACTTCCCCTCCCCAACAATAAGCCCATACATTTGGCATCGTCAATGAGCCTCTCGCTCAATCATTTCATCACCAACTTACTTTCTCTGCGTATCGGTTAGAACTTGTACACCAATTAAATTTCTGAATCAATTTAACTGGTTAACAGCAAAATCCGTTTGCTCATGCAAGTTATGCCAATGCTCCACGATCATGATCTGATCGCACGCTACACAGATGGTGATGAACAAGCCTTCGAGACACTTCTCGCTCGTTACAAGGCTAAAATCTACACCTCTATCTATCTCTTTGTGAAAGACCGCGCACTCGCGGAAGACATCTTTCAGGAAGTTTTCATCAAAATCATTGACACGCTCCGCAAGGGCAAGTACAACCACGAAGGCAAATTCGTGCAGTGGGCCATGCGCATATCGTACAATATGTGCGTGGACTATCACCGGCGCAACAAACGCCGCGCCCACATCAACCCGAACCCAGACTTCGACATCTTCGATGTGCTGCGCGTCAGCGATGAAGGCCCGGAAACCATCATCATGCGTTCTGAAACGCACAATCGCATCCGCCATTTGGTAGACGGGCTTCCGCCCGAGCAACGCGAGGTGGTTATTCTGCGGCACTACGCCGACATGAGTTTCAAAGAAATCGCCGGCCTGACCCGCGTCAGCATCAATACTGCTCTTGGCCGTATGCGCTATGCGCTCATCAACATCCGTAAAATGATGTCGGAGCGGGAAGTGGTGCTACAGTAATCATGAAGTGATAAAGTGATGGGCGATGAAGTGATAGAGGCCGATTTCCTTAAGGGAGATCGGCCTCTATCGCTTTATCACTCTATCGCTTCATCACTATTTCAACAGTCCAAAGTCTTTCCGACCTTTGCGCTATGAACGCTATTCGAGAAACAAATTTTCAATTCCCCGGCCAAACGGGCTTTTACCGCGGCAAAGTCCGCGATGTATATTCCCTCGGCGACCGGCTGGTCATGATCGCCAGTGACCGCATATCCGCATTTGACCACATTTTACCGCGGGCCATCCCGCACAAAGGCGCGGTACTAAACCAGATTGCGGCCTATTCCCTGCAATCCACCCGCGATATTTGTCCCAACTGGCTGATTTCCTCGCCTGACCCAAACGTCGCCATTGGATGGCGTTGCGAGCCGGTGCGTGTAGAAATGGTTATTCGGGGATATTTAGCCGGCCATGCTGCACGGACGTATGCATCCGGGTTGCGCACTTTATGCGGCGTGACTTTGCCTAAGGGACTGCGCGAAAGCGACCCATTTCCCGAACCAATCATTACACCTACAACAAAGGCTGAGGAAGGGCATGATGAGGATATTTCAAGAGAAGGAATCCTCTCTAGTGGATTGGTAAGTGCGGAGGATTACGCCCAAATGGAGTCTTATACTCGGGCACTATTTCAACGAGGAACCGAAATGGCCGCCGCACAAGGGTTAATCCTTGTGGACACGAAGTACGAATTTGGCAAAAAAGATGGTCAAATCGTGCTTATGGACGAAATCCACACGCCCGATAGCTCGCGTTATTTTTATGCCGATGGCTATGCCCAAAGGCAGGAGCGTGGCGAAAGGCAGCGGCAATTGAGCAAAGAATTCGTGCGCGAATGGCTCATTGCCAATGGATTCCAAGGGAAAGATGGCCAGCAAATGCCCACCATGCCTGATGCTTTTGTCAAAGAAATTTCAGACCGTTATATCGAACTGTTCGAAAAGGTGACTGGGCGGCTATTCGTAAAGGACGATTCAAAAAACATGACTGCGAGGATTGAGGAGAATGTGCTGGCGGCCTTGGCGCTGATTTGAATTGTCAATTCTGATTCTTTAGCCACTAATTGCACGAATTTTCACGAATTAGGCATAATTTAAACTTAATTCGTGAAAAGTTCTGCAATTAGTGGCTTCCCTATTATATCGCGGAACAATTTTTCCTTCCTTTTAAACCTCTCCCTTTCCTTATAGTCTTATCTCCAAACTCGCACGAATTGCAATTGACCGCAACTAAGAAGCCCGCAACGGACGAACAAATCATGGAACTTTTGCGCTCCGAGCAGACTTTCGAGCGTGGGTTTCGGTTGCTGATGGCGCAGTACCGCGAGCGGCTCTACTGGCATATCCGCCGGATGGTTCAGATACACGACGATGCCGATGATGTGTTACAAAATACGTTCATTAAGGTTTACAGGGGCATTTTGCAGTTTGAGGGAAAGTCAAAACTTTACACCTGGCTCTATCGGATTGCAACCAACGAAGCACTCACGCATTTGCAAAGTCAAGCACGTCATGCTTCTTCCTCCCTGGATGACACCGATAACTTGCTTTCCAACCGATTGAAGGCAGATGAGTGGTTTGACGGGGATGCAGTGCAGGCAAAACTAATCGTCGCCATTGCCGAATTGCCTGACAAACAAAAACAAGTGTTCAATCTCCGCTACTACGACGAAATGCCCTACGAAGAAATGTCGCAGTTACTCAATACATCCGTAGGCGCTTTGAAAGCCTCCTTTCACCACGCAACCAAGAAAATTGAGGCCGCTTTTTTGAATTACGAACCATAAAACCAATTAAAGCAGAGACTATGAAAAAGCAAAATTTGGATGAAGCGTTGAAAGACATCTCTCCCTTCCTTAAGGAATTAAAGGGAAAAGGGGACGGCTTTAAGGTCCCGGAAGGATACTTTGAGAACCTGGAGCATACGATTTTAGCACGTATCGAATCCTCGGGAGATGCAGGCCGTCCAGTAATGAAGATTAGCAAACGCCCCGGCTTATTTTCCCTATTCATCAGGCCTCAAGCCGCGATGGCCTACGCGGCAGCATTGGCATTGATTTTGGCTGCTGTTTGGTTCATTCGCCAAGATGCCTCCCCAATTCAGGACGAACAGCTCGTATCAACCGAACTGACCGTAGATGACATTGAAACCTACGTTCTGGAAAATTTGCACGAGTTTGAGCCTGAGCAACTGGCTTCATTGACACAAGAAGAAACTGCCGAGGGAACCGAAAAGCCCGCTGGTAGCAATCAAAAGAAAAACAGTTCCCCTTCTGATGAAATCCATCCCGATGATTTGGACAAAATCCTTGATGAGATGACGGACGAAGAGCTTGAACAAATACTGTAAACAAATAATCAAGAACATTCAGCTATGAACATCACCATGAGACATTTTTTATTCACCGTTCTGATTGTCAGTGCTTTTGGCACTTTGACTCAGGCGCAGGTTGACCCCGAAAAGCGCGATGCACGCTTGGCCGCTTTTCGCGCAGAGGTATTCACACGCGTCCTCAACCTTACCCCTGAAGAGGCACAAGGCTTCTGGCCTGTGTACAATGAATTTACCGACAAGCGAGAACAGGTGCAGCAAGAATTGCGTCCTGCGAAGCAGCTCGACCAAATGAGCGATGCAGAAGTAGAAGACCAAATTAAGCGGCACTTTGAGATGAAGCAGCGCGAAATTGACCTAGAGCGTGATTCTTATGAAAAACTTCGCAAAGTGCTTCCGCTTCGAAAAATTGCGAAGCTCCCAATGGCTGAGCGGGAATTCCGTGAGTCGCTTGTGAAAAAACTCCAGGAGGCGCGTGAGCGCAAAATGGAACGGCAACAAAACAGGCTTCCGGGAGGCAGAGGCCGCCGTTGAGAAATTAAAAATAAACAGGAAAACCGCAAAACCACGCCTATTGGCGGGCACGCAGGGGAACAGGAAAATCTAAAACTGCGAAGCGTTTGATTTCGAAAAAGGGGCAATTTTAGCCCTTTTCGGATCACAGTGTTCGGTTTTGAATTTTCCTGTTCTCCTGTTTTGCGGTTTTCCTGTTTAAACGGGATATTGGCTAAAGAAATAGGTTCGTCCTATCTTCGCGCCCCTATGAAGTCTCCCCTTTTATTATTCCTGTTCTCCCTTGTCCTTTCGGCTTGTGCGAATGCGCCTGGCCAAGTAGCCGCTCCCTCCGCTCTTGCAATCACCCCTAATTTCCCAACCTATATTTCCGAATTTGTAAAGGAGTACACCAACTATTTCGAGGGCGAGATGCGGCTAACCAATACCCCAGGTGCAGCAATCGTCATTGTTAAAGACAGCCAAATCGTATTCATACAGGGTTATGGTCCACGCATAGTGGGTGGGCAGGATTCCATTGATGCGCATACGGTTTTTCGAATAGGCTCATTATCAAAGGGTTTTGCAGGGGTATTGACCGGGATAATGGTTCAGGACAAACTCCTTGATTGGGATGACCCTGTTCAAAAATATTGCCCGGACTTCAGCTTGCGCGACCGTAAGCATGCTGCAAGGGTACGGCTATGGCACTTGCTCTCACACACAACCGGGCTTCCGTATCATGCCTTTACCAACCTAATTGAAAAGGATTTCAGCATCCCTCGTATTGTAAATGATTACTTCCCCAAAGCCCCTTTGAGCGGAAAGGAAGGGGAGTTTTATGCGTACCAAAATGTGGCACTTTGCGTCATTGAGGATGTGATTTTGCAGAAAACGGGCAAGACCTATTCAGAACTTTTAGCCGAAAAAATCTTTGTCCCTGCGGGAATGAATCACGCTTCCTGCAATTTCGAAAGCATTCAGAGTGAGCAGAATAAAACCTTGCCCCATTTTGCCACGGGCATTGGTAATTGGCGGGCGAATGCTATTTCGCCGCTTTACTACAATGCCATAGCTGCTGGAGGCGTAAACGCCAGTATCGCTGATATGGGTGAATGGCTCAAGTTACTTCTTGGGCATAAACCCAACATCATTGCAGATAGTACGCTCGAACGTGTTTTCCGTCCGGTGGTGAAAACTGACAAAGAACGCCGAATCTTTCCGCATTGGTTGCGGCGCGATGCAGCTTCCTATGCGCTTGGTTGGCGTGTGCTGGATCATGATGGAGACACAATTCTTTACCACGGCGGTTATGTCAATGGCTACAAAAGCGAAATCGCCCTAAACCGTCGTGATGGCATTGGCATTTGTGTGCTTTTCAACGCGCATACCCCATTAAGCAGCGCGTGTATTCCCGCATTTTTTGAGCGTTGGAACTCAGGTAAGAAGTGACACTTTTTCAAAAAGTGTCACTTCTAAAAAATCGGCTGACCAGGAAACCCCGGCCAGCCGATTCAATCATTGTCAGCCAATGCTTGGCGTCTACTTTAATACTTATTGAATGACAAACTTGCGCGTCACGTTGTATTTAGTTCCCACCATTTGAATGGTGTAAATACCTTTCGCTTGGCCCGCAAGATCGAAATCAATCATTGAATCGCCTTCCTGGATGTTTTTTTCCATCACCAAGCGGCCTGAAAGATCGAAAACGCGAAGGCTTGCACCAACTTCCATTACGCCACCCACATATACCAAGCCAGTGCTCGGGTTTGGAAAGATAGTAAGGTCTTGGTGGGAAGTGCGGCTGGCATAGGTCATGATCGGGTCTTCGAAGACAGGCTTACCGTTCTCATAAGTTGGAAATGCATTGCGCACACTGGTCAGGAAGCCAGATCCTGTGGGTACATTCTCGATGTTGGTTTCGTCCAACTGAATGCTTCCTGAGGATGGATCGCTAAAGGTGTTCTCGTTAAGGAAAGTGGTGTTGGCATAGGCGTACGCATTAGAATATGTACCTCTTGTGCCACCGATAACGAGTCTGCCGTGTGCACGGGTAGCAAATGCTTCTGCAACGGGAATCGTATTATTCAGGCTTTTGACGACCCCTTGTGCACCGTCGGCAATGTTGACCAGTTGCGCAAACAAACCACCCCCAGCACTTACAGGGCCTCTACGCCATGAAGTGATGACTTTGCCACTATTATTGGAAAGCACGGCGTTGTTTACCCAACATACGGGCGTGCCGGGTTGGTTGGTATCAACAACATCATTAATTTTTGACCAATTCTGCGTGCCACTCCAAGAAATTCTAGCAGTATAAATGCCAGAATGTTGGTTGGAAAAAGCCGAACCAGTTACGATAAAGCCATTCTCGCCGGAAAGAGGCAGAATCTCTTCAAATTCAGTATAAGAGTATGCGCTTCCATCAGGTGAAGTTGGGAGGTTTATGGTACGTGACCAAACAAAGTTCCCAGCTACATCAATGCGAATTACATTGCGGGTGCCAGCAATGACATAGCCACCGCCATTGGCTTGCTTAATGGTCCATCCGAATCCACTAACGGGATAATCATACGTCCATTGGGCGACGCCATAAGCATCAAACTTGGTTACAGCCAAGTCGCCATTGTTGTTCTGGCCACAAGCAACGTAGCCGCCATTGGTGGCTGTGCATACGCCGCCATATTGAACAGCAAAAGGCAGGGTGGAAATACGATCCCACATTTTGTGGCCGGTAGCATTGGTCAGAATTGCATAAACCCGGTTGTTATTAATTTGCGCGACAGCGAAATAGCCTACAGGATAAGTGCTTTTGCAGAAGCTTTTCCAAAAAGTCTGCATGGTTTCTGTAGTAGCGTGTACACGATTCCATGAGTTGAATTGTGCGAACTCGCTAAATTCGGACATGTACAAGGTGTTGTTGTTCCCTTGGAAAAATTTGTTGCCCATGATGACATAGTTCTGCATGGATTGAGGCTCAATTTTCCATGCGGAATGGTTAAAAGCGCCCCAGTTTTTGGTGCTTTCGAAAACGTTCTGGGCTTGTGCCGTGAAGGCGAAAAGAGCTACAAAAAGTAGCGAAGAAAAGAGTTTGAAATTGCCTTTCATTAGTTGAGAATTTAAAAATTGGGTGAAGAAAAATTTTGAAAATATCTGAAAATGAGCCGATTAGGCTCGTTACAGTCAGCGAGAGAGGGAGGGTGAAACAAACGTAGTCCACATTGCAGTTAAATGTCACTGCAATTACACGAGGGGATACTTAAAAAATGCAGTTCGAGGAAAAAAAAAGTAGCCGGGCAGGACGTATAGTCCAGGATAGAGGGGGATTCTTCCGAAAAGGGAGTCCCAATGGCGCTGTTGTTTTTTGTGTAGAGGATTTTGGCATAGGGCAAATTCAATTTGGTTGGGTTATTAGTGCGGGAGGTGTGCAAATGTAAGGTTACACTTCCGTCTATTGTCAACTCCCAGACTTTATTTTTTTGTAACTTAAATGACAAAAGGTAAATGGTTTGCAAAAATTTAGGGCAATTTAAGAATGAGGAACCCTAAAGTTAAGCATATCATCAAGATTTGCCTTCCCAATTTTCATGATGAAAGTACAGGTACAATAATTACAAAAAAATGAGGGTGATCACTTGAACATGTGATTATTATCAGTCAAGTCGGGTGGGTGTAATCTGAAATCTTTTATGCCAGGTTTTCCATATCGTTCAGTTTTGCATTTTGAAATCAAATTTTCTTTCTTCTTTTGCCCAACGAACAGGGTTGCGAAGAACCTTGTTATTGAACCTTTTTTGTCCGAAAATAAGCTGTAATCCGTATGAAGCAAACTTACAAAACTTTGACTGCCAGTCTCTTGTGTTTTTTGCTGGGAGGCGCCTGGCTCCATGCCCAAATTTCCATCAAAGGAAAGGTGCGCGATGCCGTAAGTGGCGACGACCTCATCGGAGCCAGTGTAGTGCTGGTGAACGGCGGAGGCGGAGCGCTTACCAACTACGAAGGAGAGTTCATCCTTAAGGCCGAAGCATTCCCTGTGAAGATCAGATTTTCCTACACCGGTTACGAGCCGCAAGAATTGGAGGTGACTGATGCTGCTCAAAAGGTAGATGTGCGCCTCTCCTCCTCCAGCATCATTATGGAGGAAGCCATTGTGATAGGTCAACGAGTTGACGACAAACAAAAGGCTGCGCCGCTGACCGTGGAAAACATGGATGCCATTGCCATCAAGCAAACCGCGTCTGTAAACTTCTACAACGGCTTAGGCAACCTCAAAGGTGTAGACCTTACTACTGCCTCCCTTGGTTTCACGATCATCAACACACGTGGCTTCAACTCTACCAGCCCTGTGCGCTCGCTCCAGATCATTGATGGAGTGGATAACCAGGCGCCCGGTCTCAATTTTTCTTTAGGCAACTTTCTCGGCTCCAGTGATTTGGACGTAACTAAGGTAGACTTGATTCAAGGCGCGAGCTCAGCATTCTACGGCCCCAATGCTTTCAACGGTGTGATTTCAATGGAGACCAAAAACCCATTTGTACACAAGGGGTTGTCGGTGTCCTTGAAGTCAGGCGAGCGAAATCTTTGGGAGGGCGCCATCCGTTGGGCAGACGCTTTTAAGAATAAAAAAGGGGAAGAGTTTTTTGCTTACAAACTCAATTTTTTCCACCTCCGGGCCAACGACTGGGAAGCCAATAATTATGAACCTGTGACGGGGACGGAATCTGGCGGAGCGTTTTATACAACGGAACAAAATCCAGGCCGTTACGATGCGGTGAATATTTACGGCGACGAGTACGTCGCGCGTTTCGATGGATCTGCCAACCCTGCCTGGAACAGCGGTCGAGCAGGTCTGAACATTTATCACAGAACAGGTTACCGGGAAACCGATCTGGTAGATTATGACACCCGCAACACAAAAGCAAATGCCGCGCTGCATTTCAGAACCAATCCAGCTCAAGGTTTTGAATCACCCGAACAGATCATTTCATCCAGTTTTGGGGCGGGAACGACCGTATATCAAGGCGACAACAGATTCAGTTTGCGCGATATTCTATTCTTCCAAAACCGAATTGAGTTCCGTAAAAAGGACAAGTATTTCCTTCGTGCCTATTCCACAAATGAGGATGCCGGGAGGTCTTTCGACCCTTATTTCACAGCACTGAAAATTCAAGAGTTGACCAAGGACAATAACCGCTGGGCATCTGATTATGAAAAGTGGTGGACATCTCCCAATCTTGGAAATGTGTATTTTGGCAAAATGGTAGAGGATTGGGATTTTCCGGTGCCAGCCACCAATATGGCTACAGACGCTGAACTTGCGGCCATTCAAAACTGGATGGTGGCTTACGGGGATTCCTTGGCTGGACAGCACACATTGGCTGAAGCCTATGCTAATCAGGCGCACAACCTGCCCGGTCAACCACTAGCCTATGACTTTTTCCAGCCTGGCACAGCCCGCTTTGATTCGTTGGTTCAAGACATAAGTTCTAGAAAATCGAGCGAGGGAGGTACCCGATTCTTTGACAAATCGGCCCTTTATCATGTTCATGGGGAGTATCGCTTCACACCTAAATGGCTGAATTTCTGGCTGGTGGGTGGGAATGTCCGGCTGTATCGGCCTGTTTCGCAAGGCACTATTTTCTCCGACACCCTCACTTATACCCGCGATGCCAATGGGATTCCGCTTGATTCTGCTTATCGAAGAATCACGAACCATGAATTCGGGATGTACACAGGGGTGGAACGCACTTTTGGCGATTGGAAATTGAACGCTACCGTGCGTGTTGACAAGAACCAAAACTTTAAATGGCTTGCCACCCCGGCTGTATCGGCAGTATGGAACCCGGCAGAGAACAATTACCTCCGCGCCTCCTTTTCTTCTGCCATCCGCAACCCAACCCTGACCGATCAGTACCTTTTCCTGAATGTTGGCCGAGCCACTCTATTGGGCAATATAACAGGTTTTAGTAACCTGATTACGCTCAATTCTTTCCGTGATTATTTGGCAGTTCCCTTCCCTACACTCGCGTTGTTAAAGCGTTTTGATGTAGCACCCATCCAACCTGAAAAAGTCAAAACCTTCGAGTTGGGTTACCGAACCACCTTGTTTAAAAAACTCTATGTGGACGCGGGCTACTATTACAGCATATACGACAATTTCATCGGATATAACATTGGTATTGATGCTGATATTGACCCCTTCTTTGGACTGGACTATCGTTCAATTAAAGCCTATCGCGTGGCAGCAAACTCCACGAATACCGTCACCACGCAAGGTTTTGCCCTGGGCACAAACTTATACTTTGCCGATTATTTTATGATTCAGGGCAATTATTCCTGGAATCGGCTGAATACTGCCGTGGACGATCCAATTATCCCGGCATTCAATACCCCGGAGCACAAGTACAATGTTGGCATCAGTGGACGTGATATGCCCCTTATCCAAAGAAACAAAAAACTGCTCTGGGGCTTCAACGTTAACTACAAATGGATAGAAGGCTTTACATTTGAAGGTTCTCCCCAATTCACAGGCTACATACCAACCTATGACATGGTGGATGTTCAAGTAAATTTGAACGTAGTACGCTGGAATACGACCTTCAAACTGGGCGCCGCCAACGTACTTGACAAACGACGGTATCAAACTTATGGCGGCCCACTCATTGGTCGAATGGCTTATGTGAGTATGGTGTACGACTGGAAGAAGAAATAAACATTTTGAAAGGATTGCCCCAATTAAAAGAGAACAACGCTATTGACAAACTCAACTATCATTAACCTAACTCATCGTTTTGGACATGAAAAAATTTGCCACTCTCTTCGCCCTGCTGTTTTTATTGATGGCAGCCACTGCGAACGCTCAAGAGCGTTACAAAGAACCAGTTTTCTCAGATGTGACCACGAACATTGACTTTTACGGGTCAAACTTCACCGTGCTCACACTCAGCACACCTTTGGGGCACACCGCCCGCCAGCCGCTTGCCATGCGTGTTTACCAACCTGTTGGCGACACAGAAACCGAGCGGCCTCTGATCATCTATTTCCACACAGGCAACTTTTTGCCATTCCCGCAAAACAGTGGTTGCTATGGCACCATTGATGACTCATCCTGTGTAGAATTCGCAACACGCCTCGCCAAAATGGGATATGTTGTGGCTGTGGCTGACTACCGCTTGGGCTGGAACCCGTTGGCTTCCACTGAGTTGGTGCGCCGATTCACACTCATCAACGCCGCCTATCGTGGTGTTCAGGATGCCCGTACCTGTGTTCGCTTTTTCCGCAAAGACGCAGCTACAACCAACAACTACAAAATTGACCCGGACAAGATCATACTCTGGGGCCAGGGCACAGGCGGCTATATCACCCTTGCTGCGGCTACCCTTAATAATTACACGGATATCATCAATACCTCGGAACCGGGCAAATTCATGCTCAATGGAACCACACCCATGATTATTCAGCCATACAATGGGGATATTTATGGCAACCCTCCGGCGCCACAGGATTTTTGTCTGGTGGATGCTACCTACAATTCAATCACAGGTATTCCCATTGGCGATACACTTTGTGCACCCAACCACGTAGGGTATTCCTCTGACTTTGCTATGGCCGTGAATATGGGTGGTGCGCTTGGTGACAAATGGTGGCTCGACGCTCAGGCGCCCCCCATCGTTTCGTTCCACGTTTTGAGCGATCCTTTTGCTCCTTGTGAGGATGGCCTCGTAGTTGTGCCACTTCCTCCAGATTTTCCTCCGGTTGTGAACGTGACTGGCTCATGTGGTGTACAGGCACTTATTGAAAGTGATTTCCACACCAACGATGTGTTTAAAAAGTCGGATGATTGCAACAACAATGCGTATGTACAAGCAGCCGATGCAATTAACGGCGGTCGTGCAGGTTTCTATCCCTTCATAGGCACGCCAAACAACCAGTCTGGTCCATGGGAATGGGCTGCTGTGCCTCCAGCTACTGCCAACTGTAATACAAACTCGGTGACCTCCCGTACCTACATTGATACCATTGTTGGGTACGCTACCCCCTTGGCCTGTCGTGCGCTCAATCTTTGCTGCCTCGTAGGCACAGAGGATCTGATTAAGAGCCAGATTGACCTTAACATCGCTCCAAACCCGGCTAGCAACGAAGTGACCCTCACCGTGCCAAGCGAGTTTTTGATGCAAGGTTTGGAACTTTTCGACGCAAGTGGACGCATGGTGCGTTCTATGTACGGCATCAACCATAGCTCTGCTATATTGGATCGCGGTAATCTTCCACGTGGCATTTATACTGCCAAAGTATATTTTGAAGAAGGTGTGATGGCAAGGATGATCGTGTTTGAATAGTAGTTACGCGAACTTCATTTCGCCTTCTCTGCGATCTTAATTCAAAGCGGCGGCACGGTATCCAATCCGTGCCGCCGCTTGCTTTTTACTTTACAATGGCTTTCTCTGAAACATCTACCTTTGGCCTCTTTAACCGCCGAAGCCTAAAGGGCGAAGGCGGTATCCCCAAATCCCCAAATAAACAACTCATCCACCCATGAAAGTTCTCATCCCCGTTGCCGGCGTCGGCACACGTCTTAGGCCGCATACATACACCCAACCCAAGCCCCTGATGCCAGTGGCTGGCAAACCAATCATCTGTTTTCTCATAGACAGGCTTGTCGAAACAGGCGCCAAAGATTTTGTGTTTGTCATTGGCCATTTGGGTGATAAAGTGCGGCATTTTATTGAAGAAACTTATCCAAATCTCCACACTGAATTTGTCTACCAGGAACACCGCGAAGGTTCTGCGCATGCGGTTTGGACGGCACGCGAGGCCATAGAGGACGAAGACGAAATTTTCATCGCATTCGGAGATTCGATTTTTGACCTGAACCTTCAGCGTATGCTCGACTGCCCAAATTCCTGCCTAGGAGTAAAAAAAGTGGCCGATCCGCGGGATTTTGGTGTGGCCGAATTCGGCGAAGATGGCCGCGTGACCCGTTTGGTGGAAAAACCCAAGATTCCTAAATCCAATATGGCCATTGTTGGGCTTTACAAAATCAAGGAAGTGCAAGCACTAATTCGCGCTACTGAATACCTAATCCAGCAAAATATTAGAACGGTGGGGGAATTTCAGCTGACCGACGCGTTGCAAAGAATGGTGGAGCAGGGAACGCACTTTCACACGATTCCAGTGCAAAATTGGTTCGATTGCGGGCGCAAAGACGTGTTGTTAGAAACCAACGCGATGTTGCTAGACCAACGTGGTATTGCCACTAGCCATCGGGATTTACCTTCTTTTGAAGGCACTATATTTATTCATCCAGTAGCCGTAGGAATCAACTGTGATATCACGCACAGCATCATTGGCCCGCACGTTACCATTGGCGACAACGCTCATATCAAGCGAAGCATCGTGAAGGACAGCATTATTGGCAATTTCGCCACGCTCGGAGATGTAGTGCTCACACATTCTGTGATTGGAGCAGATGCAAGCATTCGCGGCATGGACCTAAATCTCAATATCGGGGATAACACGGAGATAGACTTCGGGTAGGTCGAAATTTATTTCGACTTTGTATTAGGGGTCGAAATAAATTTCGACCTACATCACCAGGTCTGACTTTGATTCCAAAAGGGCGGGCCACCAAAAGGATCGTTGTTTTGCGCTCTTCGGCGGATTTCTTCTTCTGCTTCCGCAGCTCTTTGGGCTTCCATGGCCAAACGCTGCGTCTTTGTATTTTCAAAAATATCTGCCGGCAAAAAATGGGTTTTCTCCTCGTCTTCGAAATGATGTCCGACATCTTTTGATTCTTCATCTTCCAGTTCGCCTTTGAAGAGGAAGGCCGCAAAAATCCCGGCCAAACTGCCAATCAGGTGACTTTCCCAAGAAATACCTTCCTGATCGGGTAAAACCCCCAGAAACATTCCACTGTAAAGCAGCATCACGATTGCCGCCAGCATGATGGAACGTAGGCTTCTACGGAAAATACCGTTCCAGAACATGAATGATACCAAACCATAAATGACCCCGCTGGCCCCAATATGCGACACCGGGCGGGCAAAAAGCCACACTGCCGCCCCGGTCAGAAAATAGATGAGCCAAAAAGCCCGCATCGCCACTTTTCGATAAAAATAAAGGGTGATGAACGTAAGCACGAACAGTGGTAACGTATTGGAAATCAAGTGTTTCCAACTCCCGTGTATCAAAGGGGCGGTTACAATGCCACGCAAACCCCATGCCCTGCGCGACATGATGCCGTATGCTCCAGGATCGAATTCATTGGCAACCTGCCAAAAGTGAATCAGCCAAAGTAACGTTACGGCTAAAAACGGGAATCGCAGGCTTTCCAGCAGGTGTTGCCTGGTAATTTGCCAGCTGTCGGATTCGCTGTCTATCATGGGGTTCATGGGTGCGAGCACATTGGGGTGGTGAATAGATGGGGCGATTTTGCAGTTGGCGTTTTGATACTCAAAGAAACCCCAAAGCCAAAGTAGGGAGACCCACCGGTTGATTCCATGGATGGTTTCAATTGAAGGCTCAGATCGTCGCTCACATCAAAACGAGCGAGGTGCGCATCTACAAAGGCATCTGTTACGGCCAGCAGGTAAGTGACGCCTAGCGCCAAATACCATTTTTCCGTATAGCCGCGGAAAGTGTCGCGATAAGACCGCAATCTGGGAGCATCAAAACCATCATAGGGCGCTTCTGGGGTGCCTCCGTTAACAATGGTCTTGTATGCGTCGCGGAGTTCGTGGTAGGTATTTTGAGTGTCAAAAGTGAAGTATCCGATCCCGCCCAAGGCGCCCCAAACGAGCGGGACCTTCCACCATTTTTTGTTGTACGCTTGTCCGGCTCCAGGCAATACGAATGAAAGTAAAGCAGCCGTACGTGGATTGGGGTAGCCTTTGTGGAATACCCGGTACACGACCCCTTTCTTTTTCTTTCAAAACAATGGTGTCGGGACTCATTGGCTCTTTTTTAAAAAGCGAGTCGCGATCTATGGGAAAGAAGGATGGCGGCGAAACCGAATCCACTCCTACAACTTGCAGGGAATCAGGCTTTTGTGCAAAAGTTGGAAAGCAGACAAATGCCGCGAGGAAAGTAAAAAGTAATCGCATAGTTATAATAGTCCGCCTTCACCTCTGTTTGCCAAGACTCGACGGACGGAATGGCTTTAGCGGGTAAAAAGCAAAAGTAACGCGTGAGCGCAAAAAACGTTGCGGCGAACGAAGCTTGAGCCCCGTTCGCCGCAATTTTACCCGCCGTAATCTCTATTAATTTATTGCATCTTCACGTCATCGAAGCGCCAGGTCGTGGTATTTGCAGTTGTATTGCCTACATATTTAAACGCGACATAACTTTTGTTGTTCGAGATCGGCAAAGCAATATTGCCAGAAGGCACAAAATTGGAATAGCCGCCCGGATCCTGAGGAGGCAATGCGAAATTCAATTGTGTCCAGGTAGCAGCGGCTACATTTTGCCCGTCGAAGTTCGTAGATACCCAAACAGTAAGCCCGTCATGCCGCCAATAACCGGAAGATGTCTCAAAGGATAGCGTGCGTTGTACCTTAAGGTCAAGTGCAGGGGTAATCATCCAGGTTTCCATGTTCGCAAGGTTCGATGAGAAAGCGGTGGCCTGACAGAATTTGTCGCCCGAAAAGGTCGCGCCGCGCCAGTAGCGGGTTCCTTGTACTGCAATGTTTTGCCAACCTGGCAAAGCGATGTCCTGATTGGCTGTCACACCATCAAATGCTTCGTTCAGACTGGTAAGCGCAGGCGCATTTGGGTTAATTGCACCACAGCGCAGACTGTCCATGGCCACATCATTCAGGTCGCGGATGTACAATTGGTAGTCGTCGTTGTACACACCCAGTACACCAGTGATCGTGCCTTTACCTCGTGGAGTTTTTTGGATAGCAAAATCAGCAAAACCGCTTGTGCGAACGAGGAGTTGAGCGCCACTACAGTTTTGAATGGTTCGGTTGAGGCTGGTTAAAGAAGGGACATCGGCCCAAGTCTGTGCAGTGTCAAGTTTCACGAATTCCACATCCTCCAGGGTGATGAGCGTACTGACGTGATTTGCAGTGATTTGCGAGATGTTCACGACTTTGGGCGTTGGAGCCAGGCCCAGGAAGCCGCGGACAATTTGTGTGCGCTCCTGATTTTCGGTGATCCCAACGTCAGTGGATTGGCCGTTTTCCACTACTATGCCTCCGACCAGTTGAGGGAGGTCGTTGTAGTCAGTCAGCATCAAACCTTTGCAACGGATGTAGATTTTTCGGCCTACCGGGTAGCGATTGTAGAGGTAGCCGTTGCTGAATTTTACTTCAATACCACCTGTAGAGTCTTGAATGACAATGGTTTTGTAGTAATTGCCTGAACGGTCGTCCATGATAACCGTGCCGC
This sequence comes from Lewinellaceae bacterium, assembly GCA_016708875.1. Taxonomy (GTDB): domain Bacteria; phylum Bacteroidota; class Bacteroidia; order Chitinophagales; family Saprospiraceae; genus M3007. Next base: position 8,883 of record JADJFA010000014.1, on the reverse strand, counting down.
CGATAACCAAGTCGTCAGTAATAAGATCAAAGCCGCCATCCAGCGCATGGAGGGCCTTTAAGGCCTTGATAGAGGTGTTGGTAGCGATGTCTTGCCCATCGCCGCCGACGGGTGGTTGGTCAAATTCGGTTTTGACACAAGCCACAAAAGTGATGGCCAAAAGAAGTGCAGCTACGAGGCCGCTTGCGAGATTTTTATTTTTTTGGAAAAACATGGTTGAATGTTTTTTTGTGTTGAAAATCAGAGGTGTATGGTTTGATGGGTTTGAATGGTTTGATGGGTTTGAATGGAATCACATCCTAACCCCCAGCGAAATAAAGTAATTCAGCCCGGGTGCGTATTGTACTTCGTGGGAGTAAAGGTTCTCGTTGTCAAACTCTCGCCCAAACGCATTCAGGTAAGCTTCTCGTCCAGAAACGATGATGTTTTTGTTGTCCAAAAGGTTGTTCACGCCCACGTTCAGGTTGAGGAAAACCTTGTTGATTTTCCAGGATTTTCCACCGAAAAAGTCAAGTGTGTAAGCTGCCGGAGCCTTGCGTTGATTAATAATTGTATTCCAGATAGGCGAACCCGGATCCAAGCCCAGCACCGCTTCTGCGCGGCGGCGGGTAGGGTCGAAATTGAACCAGAAATTGTCAGTCCAGTTGAAACTAAGCGAGGCAAACCAGAATCGTTTGCCTTCGTGTTTTATACCCAATGAAGCAGCCGTTTGCGGCGTACGCGGTACCAGGAAATTTTGCTGATAAACAGTAACACTATCCAGCCCAACCACTCCTGTATTGTCGGTACTTTGGTACAGCAAAGGTCGCGAAGTGTAGCGATAATAACCGGAGTTTGCCGCACCATAAAGCACCCAGGAAGGTAAAGGTTTCCACTCAAACGCAGCTTCCAGCCCAGTATGTCTTCGGTCAACGCCCGTGCGCACAAGGGTGCCAAACTCTCCAATCAATTGCGCAAAAAACAGGTTGCTCTCAACCTCATTTTTGAAATCGGTCAAATAACCCGTCACCCTGGCGCGAAGTGTGGGCGCACGGTGCATGAACCCGCCTTCCACACTTTGCACGGAATAGGGATCTACGCCTGGCACCACGGTATTCCGGTTGCGCGGCGAAAGAAATATATCGCGGAATTGCGGTGGCTTTGTGCCGATAAAACCATTGGCGTACAAATAGTTGCGACCATTGACTTTATACGTTACACCGCCTTTTGCGCCGTAAGTATAAAAGGACTGTTTCTGCGAATTTCCCAGCGAATTATCCACGAAACGGCCATTTTGCATCCGCCCTGTACGCCAAAATTGGTTCAAACCTACCTCGCCTCCAAAGAACACTTGAAAGCGCCGCAGGTCGGTTGTTAATTGGAACCAGGTATTGCCACTGCGTATGTTCTCGTCGTAGTTGTAGCCAAAAACATCTCCTTGGCGCACCACATTGTTGGGGTTTAGAAGGTCGTTTTGCTCTTTGTCGGGTTGGCCTGGATAGTCTTGAGCCGCGAAACGGTTGATATCGTACCAAAAGTCACCGCCCAGAAGATCGTCCACTACCTTGAAATTCTGCCCGGTGTACCAACGGTAACTTGCGCCTGCCTGAATTTTGGAGCGAACGTTCAATTGCTGGTTTAGCACCGCATTGAAGCCCAGTTCTTTGCTGTCAGCGCGTTGATCCTCAATGATGTACTGTGATCTTTTGCCCGTTACGTTGTTGCCCACAATGCCTTCCGCATTCTTGATCGTCTCGATGTTTCGGTTGTTCTCATCGTAGAAACGGTGCCAGTCTAATTGGCGCAGATTTTCATCGTTGCGCAGGGCATCGGCCCATTCCGCAGACAAAACTGGGTCGAGAATGGCGGAAGGAAGACGGCGATTGTAGTCCGGTGCTGGGTTGGTCGCGTCATTCCATTCAAGGCGGGTGTCGCCACGTTTGCCTGCTTGCCCGGATACCGCTACGGTAACGGATGTGCCAGCCTGTGGCGTCCAGTCATAGCGGAGAATACCAATGGGCTGGTGTGCATAGCCGACTGCAGCGTTGCGTTTGTCACCATTTTGATAACCCCAATTGGGGTTGTAGCGGTGCGTGCCGGCCAGCTCGAACATTTCTTCAAATGAATCGGCGGCTTTGCCTCGTTTGCTCGGTGCACCAAGGAAAGTGAGGTTTAGGGCGTGTTTGAGGCCCATTTTTTTGTCAACAGAAAGGAAATAGGAATAGCCGTCGAAAAACGTGCCATCGAAATAACCTTCCTGGCCCCAGCGGCGACTGCCAGAAAGACTGACTGCCCAGCCTCCGGGCATCAAACCGGTGTTCATCGTGAGCATCACGCGGTCGGTGTAGGTGCGGTTCGCTTTGGCATAGGAGGCCCGGATTTGTTTTCGCTGAACAGAAGCGCGGGTGTCGAGCCGCGTTGCACCGCCGATTTCAGCAAAAGTGAACTCGGCAGGAGCAAGTCCAATGCTGGTTTCGCGGTTGCGCAATACATCATTCAGGCCCCCAATTTCGCCATAAAAAGCGAATCCGGTTTCCGGGTCGTTGATGTTCACGTTGTTCAGAAAGAGCGGAAAGTGCTCCGAATCGTAGCCGCGTTCGCGGAATCGAAAAGTGTTCCAGCCAAAGCCGGAGACTTGCTGATACACATCGCGGCTGGCATTCAGCAGGTTGGCCACTTCGCCAGAGCCTTCCGTTTCGGCCTCAGCCTCTTCCAGGGTGATGGTCGGGATTTCGGTCACCGTGGGTGTGCTTCGGGAGTTTTGGTCCTTGCTAAGCAATACATCGGTGCGGATTTCACCAGCAGCAGGTACCACCACGCGGATATCTTGTGGCAGGTACCCGTTGTAGGAAACAACCAGGGTATACGTTCCAGCAGGCACGTTTTCAATGGAGTACGCGCCGGTTCCGCTCGAAGCGGCGATTTTGCCTGTGCCCGACAAGACCACCGAGGCGTCGGTCAGGGCAACATTGTTGTCTGCATCACGCACCGTACCTACTAAGGTGGCGTTTTGGGCAATAGCCGCTTGCGACAACAACATGAAAAGAGATAAAGAGAGGAATTTTTGAATCATCCAGTTTGGAGTGATTGAGTGATGAAGGTTGAACCTGACTGTTTTCCATGTAGCGGGAAACTGCCAGGCAGGTGTCGAAAGAGGTCGACTTATGAGAGAGGGATTAGGATGGTTGTGGGTAAACCCGCCTTCGCCCTCCGCTTTCTTCGGCGGGTAAAACGGTTAAAAACGCCGCCAAAGGTAGAACAAGGGCTTTGAGTGCCACACCTCTGAGAGATTATTTTTCTGCTAAGAAGTGAAATTCAGGAAATCAATTCGCATTGAGTATTGAACACATTGACCAAATTCCTCCAATTGACCAAATTTAGCCAATCTTCTTACCCCGCATCGCCTCCCGGATATTTACATCAAGTGCTCGATGTGCGAGCGGTGCAGTGTACTCGTTGAGGGATTCCATTGCACTGAGAATGCTGTCTTTATCTGTGCCAGCGACGGTTTCTCGCAGCGTGTTGAGCAGGGCACGGGTTTCGCTTTGTTCTTCTGTCGAGAGGATGGCGGCGTTTTGAATCAGGAATTTTTCGCCGGAGAGCAGGATGTTGTTCGCTTCATTGCGGGCTTCGAGCAAGCCACGCGCGGCGATGTCTGACTCAGCATTTTGAATGCTGTCAATCAACATGAGCGCCATTTCTTCCTCACTGATGCCGTAGGTGGGGCGTATCTCGACTTGAGTTTCAAGGTTGCTGCGCAGTTCGCGGGCGCGGACGGTGAGGATTCCATCGGCATTGAGGATGAATTGGATGTCAATTTTGGGCAATCCAGCGGGCATCGGCGGGATGTCCTTCAGGATAAATTCCCCCAGTTTGCGATTGTGTTCCACCAGGTCGCGTTCGCCCTGGAACACGCTGATTTTCAGGTTTTTCTGTCCGTCAACGCTGGTGGTGTACTGCCTTGCGGCTTTGGTTGGGATTTTAGAATTGCGGGGAATGATGGCGTCCATCAGACCGCCTACCGTTTCAATACCAAGCGAGAGCGGTGTAATGTCGAGTAATAGGATGTCTTGCTGGTTCCCAGCCAGCACATCCGCCTGAATGGCAGCGCCGAGGGCGACGATTTCGTCGGGATTCAGGTCGTCAAAAACGGGTCTTCCGAAAAATTCGGCCACTCCGTTTTTTTACCAAAGGCACCCGGGTGCTTCCGCCCACTAGCACGACTTGTCCGATTTGTTCTTTGGAAAGTTTAGCATCGCGCAGTACGTTGCGGCAGGCGTCTAAAGTGCGGTTTATGAACGGCTCGATGAGGGCTTCAAATTCTATTCTTGAGATGTGGAGCGAACTTCCCGAAAGTTTAAAACTTTCGGGAAGTTGCGATTCAAAAACCTCTGACCGCGAAAAAGTTCTTTTTAGCCTGTTCTGCGAGCAGGCGAATGGCTTGCCCAAAATTTGGGTCAGAAGTCAAATCTTCCTGTTTGCGCCCCATTTGTTCCAGAAAAATTCCACGATGGCGCGGTCAAAATCGTCGCCGCCCAGAAAGGTGTCGCCATTGGTGGACAATACCTCGTAAATGCCATCTTGGATTTGAAGGATGGAAATGTCGAAGGTGCCGCCGCCTAAATCGTAAACCACGCAACCGCCCTTCTACGCTTGGGTGGGCGGCCAAGCTGCGGCCGTCGGTTCGTTCACGATGCGGAGCACGTCAAATCCGGCGAGTTTGCCTGCGTCGCGGGTAGCCTGGCGCTGGTTGTCATTAAAATAAGCAGGGACGGTGATGACGGCTTTTTCGATGGATTGACCGAGCTCGGCTTCTACACGCGTTTTTAATTCTTTGAGAATCAGGGCACTGAGTTCTACCGGACTGTAAAAACGGTCTTTGACCCGGATTTTTACCAGCGAATCGGTGTCGTCGTCAATGATTTGGTAGCCAAAATAGTCGCGTTTTTCCTGCACGTCTTTGAAGGACTTGCCCATGAGCCGTTTGACTGAAAAGATGGTATGGGCGGGATCGGTGATGAGTTTTTCTTTGGCAGCATCGCCCACGATGATCTCGCCGTTTTCAGCAAAATGCACCACGCTTGGCACGAGCGTGCTTCGTCCATCCGCTCCTTTTACGCAATAGGGCTGACCGTCTTTAATAAATGCCACAAGGCTGTTGGTAGTGCCCAAATCAATGCCTACGATGAGGGGCTTGGGTGTTTCGACGGAGCCGTCTTTGAGGTTGATGGAAAAAGTTGCCATGGATTCGTATCAGAGGCCGCAAGGTACGGCGTCGGGATAACGCAAGAGGAGGGAGGTTCAAATATAGATTTGCGATTTTGGATTTTGGATTTACGATTTTTGATCCGAAAAGGCTTGGTTCACACCTTCTTCGGATCAAAAAATCGTAAATCGTAATTCCAAAATCGTAAATCTATCTTGGGCTTGGCAAATCCCATTTCCACTGCATGGCCGCCAGCCGCACACCCACCACAACCACTACCGAAATCGTAGCGGCCAAAGGCGCAAACATATCCCATGCGGCGAACACAAAATACAACGTGCCACCGAGGAGCGAAGCCAAAGCGTAAATGTCTTTGCGAAATAAGAGCGGGATTTCATTGAGCAGGACATCCCGCAGCACCCCGCCAAAACAACCTGTTATCATGCCGAGTGCGACACAAACCGAGGGGTTTAACCCTGCTTCAAGTCCGCGTTGCAGCCCGACCACCGTCGCAAATCCCAATCCAATGGCATCAAAAATGGCCAGTGTTCGCGGAAAAAACTGCAGGTATTTACGAAAAAATAATGTGAGGAGGTATGACCCGAACACAACCGTGATGGCTTGCTGGTCTTTCATCCAGGCCACGGGCGTGTTGCCGATCATGATGTCGCGTATCGTGCCACCACCAACTGCTGTGGCAAATGTCAGTACCAGCACCCCGAAAACGTCCAGGCGTTTGTTGAGTGCCGCCAATGCGCCGGAGATGGCGAAGGAGGCGGTGCCGAGGTTTTCCATGAGTTGGTGGAGGAGCATTAGTATTATTTGATTTGTAACTTTGTCCCATGCAAACTGAAAGCATCGAAGATTTTTACCGCTCCAAACTCAACTGGATGCCCGACAACCTGAAAAAGGAGATCGGGCACTTCAATGTGTTTAGGCTCGACGACTTTACCGGGTCCCAAGCCAAGCCCATGCCCTACAGTCGTAAAGATTATTTCAAAGTCAGTTTTATCATTGGTCGAAATCGGGCGCATTATGCAGACAAGGTAGTGGAGAACGACGGCTTCACTTTGCTATTTGCCAACCCGAAAATCCCTTACAAGTGGGAGCCTTTGGATCAGGCCCAATCGGGCTATTTTTGCATTTTCACGGAGGCATTTTTTAGCCAATTCGCCAGTATCAAAGAGTATCCGGTTTTCCAACCCGGGGGCAATCCGATATTTCAATTGACAGAAGAGCAAGTGGGGCCGGTCAGGAACATTTTTCTGAAAATGTTTGAAGAAATCGATTCTGATTATACCTACAAGTATGATGTACTTCGTACGCTAGTGCTCGAAATTGTGCACAGTGCCCAGAAAATGCAGCCGGCTGAGATATCTTTATACGGAGCATCCAATGCGGCGACCCGGATTTCGTCGCTGTTCATGGAACTTTTAGAACGGCAATTTCCTATAGAATCGCCCAGGCAACAAATCGCCTTTCGGTCGCCTGTCGCGTTCGCTGCACAGTTGTCTGTACACGTCAATCACCTCAACCGGGCTTTAAAAGAAATCACGGGCAAAACGACCTCTCAAGTCATTGCTGAAAGGGTAAGTCAAGAAGCACGGGCTTTACTCAAGCACACCAACTGGAACATCGGTGAAATTGCCTGGTGCCTGGGCTTTGAAGAACTCTCCCATTTTATAAACTTCTTCAAAAAGCAGGTGGAAGTCTCTCCCAAATCCTTCAGAGATTTGAAACCTGTTTGAATTTCGCAACTATCGGTTTGATTTCTATATCCGGCGGGCTGCTGGAAGTGCTCACCTTTGCAGCATCAATCAAACCTTTAAGTTTTCTCTAAAAATGACAGCGTCTAACAAAATAGCATTGGTCACCGGCGGCAGCCGCGGCCTCGGTAAAGATATGGCTTTGAGCCTTGCCCAAAAAGGCCTCCAAGTTATCATCACCTATAACAACAAGCGAGAAGAAGCCCTCGAAGTCGTGCGCCAAATCGAAGCAATCGGGCAAAAAGCAGCGGCATTGCAGCTGAATGTCGGCGAGGTGGGCAGTTTTGATGCTTTTATCGTCCAAGCACAGGATGTCCTAAAATCGCATTTCAATACCGAAAAGATTGATTTCCTGATCAATAATGCGGGTATTGGGACTCATGTAGCTTATGCCGACACTTCCGAAGCACAGTTTGATACGCTGTTGAACATCCATTTCAAAGGGGCATTTTTCCTCACACAAAAAACCTTGCCCTTCCTCAATGACGGCGGCGGCATAGTGAACATATCCACTGGGCTTGCCCGTTTCTCCTTCCCGGGCTATGCGGCTTATGCTTCCATGAAAGGGGCGGTCGAAACCTTGACAAAATATCAGGCAAAAGAACTCGGTACCCGACGCATCCGGGTCAACGTGGTAGCGCCAGGAGCCATCGAAACTGACTTTGGCGGCGGTGCTGTGCGAGACAATGCAGGGTTAAATAGCATGATCGCATCGGAAACCGCAATGGGTCGGGTGGGTCTTCCCGAGGATATTGGCGGCGTAGTTGCTTTCCTATGCACCGACGATGCTCGCTGGATCAATGCGCAGCGCATCGAGGTTTCGGGTGGGATGATGGTGTAGTTTTTCTGCACAGGTTTGTGGGGCCTGGGCGTAAGTTGTGCTTATGCTCAGGCCCTGCTTTTTTAGAGATCAGATGCTCGGATCTGCTATATATCCTGTAAAAATCATCGTATTGGTGGGAATATGTCGCAAAACCAACACAAATGGGTGATCGAACCAAAAACTTGGCGGCAACGAATCAATACCAAATCCAATGGAGGTCACTGCAGCACCTTCAGCCCCTTTTTCATCTACTTCTAGTACGACTTTGTGTTTGAATTGTCTGATAAAAATATTTTTCGACGCTGTACCGAGGTTTGTAAAATCAGCTGCATTGGGCGAAAAAGCATCGTTCACGCCTAATAATTCCAGGCTTTTAATCAAATCGTTTTCATACGAAAGTTTGAGTTTTGGAAAATAGACTATTGCACGTTCGTTTTGGGTGTTTTCAAATAGGTTAATATAATCCTCCGGGCGAATGGCTGAGTGCCAATCCGCTTCCGTATTCGTTTGGGAAGCTTGAATAAAACTAAGGCTGAAAGTGGAATCTTTAAAAGGGATGTCAACGAGATTATATTTCGCCGTTTGACTGAAGTTGAAAACCCGGTCGGCATTTACAAATTCAACTTGTTTTATTGAGCCATCTCCTATTGTGAATGGATATGAACGGGTTAATCCAGGGGAAAAACCAATAGCCCAATCTGCTTTAAAGTGCAAAGCGTTGATCAGAAAGGACACATCCAACGGGCTGATATTATTCAAAATATTGTCTATTTTTCCATGGGTGCTCGTTTTTACCCATGCATTGATGCGATTTACCGCAGCTTGTTCAGCATCAAAATCGACATTTTCCGCACCGCAGCCATAGCTGCTGATAGCCTCTAAAAAAGGGGTCTTGATGTTAACCCGGTCCTTGTCGTAGAAAAAACGATTGGCAACGGTGAGCGTCGAGTGACCACTTTGTTCGCAAAGCAGTGTAATCAGGTCATTGTGCAAGCGGTTCAGGTCGAGATTGGGTAGTCTGGGCGATCCATAAGTTCCAGGATTTCATGTAGTGTGTTGCCTCTGGCCCCATTCGTGGCCATGTTGAGAGCCGTTTGGATGCTAAAAGG